>NZ_CP083950.1:4205000-5405000 GCF_006439395.2 Mesorhizobium sp. B4-1-4 | reverse complement strand
GGGGCCTGAGCCCGTGACGAGCCAAGAAATCCCTGCTGCCAAAGCTTACGGAACAGTACAATGAAATTCACCCTCTCCTGGCTCAAGGATCACCTCGAGACCGACGCCTCGCTCAATGAGATCGTCGAGCGGCTGACGTCGATCGGCCTCGAAGTCGAGCATGTCGACGACAAATCCAGCCTGAAGCCATTCGTCATCGCCAGGGTGTTGAGCGCGGTGCAGCATCCCGACGCCGACCGGCTGCGGGTGCTGACCGTCGATACGGGCGACGGCAAGGCCCCTGTCCAAGTGGTCTGTGGCGCGCCCAATGCGCGCGCGGGCCTGATCGGCGCCTTCGCCGCGCCCGGCACCTATGTGCCCGGCATCGACGTGACGCTGACCGTCGGCAAGATCAGAGGCGTCGAAAGCCATGGCATGATGTGTTCCGAACGCGAGCTGGAACTGTCCGACGAGCACAACGGCATCATCGACCTTCCCGGGGATGCGCCGGTCGGCACCAGCTTCGCCGCCTATGCGCATCTCGATGATCCGGTCATCGAGATCAACCTGACGCCGAACCGGCCGGACGCCACCAGCGTCTACGGCATCGCGCGCGATCTCGCCGCGAGCGGGCTCGGACGGCTCGTGGGTGGCGCGATCATGCCGCATGTCGGCGAGGGGCTGTGTCCGGTGAAGGTGACGATCGAAGCGCCGGAACTCTGCCCCGGCTTCGCACTGACGATGGTAAGGGGCGTCAAGAACGGCCCGTCGCCGAAATGGCTGCAGCAGCGCCTGATCGCCATTGGCCTCCGACCGATCAGCGCGCTGGTCGATATCACCAACTACGTCACTTTCGACCGCGGCCGGCCGCTGCATGTGTTCGACGCCGCGAAGGTTGCTGGCAATCTCGTCGTGCGCCGCGCCAGGAAGGGCGAAAAGGTGCTGGCGCTCGACGGGCGCGAATACACGCTGACGCCGGAGATGTGCGTGATCGCCGACGACAATGGCGTCGAATCGATCGCCGGCATCATGGGCGGCGAGCATTCCGGCTGCGACGAGAACACCACCGACGTGCTGATCGAGTCCGCGCTCTGGGACCCGATCGCCACCGCCCGCACCGGCCGCACGCTCGGCATCATCTCCGACGCCCGCTACCGGTTCGAGCGCGGCGTCGATCCCGAATTCATGGTGCCTGGCATCGAGCTGGCGACCAGGCTGGTGCTCGATTTCTGTGGCGGCACGCCGACGGAAATGGAAGTGGCCGGCTATGCCGGGCACAAGCCGAAGATCCTGTCGTTCCCGCTGTCGGAAGTGAAGCGCCTGACGGGCATCGAGGTGCCGAAGGCGGAAAGCCTCGACATCCTGACCCGCCTTGGTTTCCAGCCGCAGGGCTCGGGCGACGTCGTCAAGGTCAAAGTGCCGTCCTGGCGGCCGGATGTCGACGGCAACGCCGATCTTGTCGAGGAAGTGATGCGCATCCACGGTGTCGACAACATCGCGCCGCAGCCGCTCGGCGCGCATGACGTCGTCAACGGCAAGATCCTGACCCCACTGCAGGTCCGCACCCGCACGGCCAAGCGGGCGCTCGCCGTGCGCGGCATGATGGAGGCCGTCACCTGGTCGTTCATTCCGGCCAAGCATGCCGAGCTGTTCGGCGGTGGCCAGACGGCGCTGAAACTCGCCAATCCGATCGCCGCCGACATGTCCGACATGCGGCCGTCGCTGCTGCCGGGACTGATCACGGCCGCACAGCGCAACGCCGACAGGGGCATTGGCGACGTGGCGCTGTTCGAGGTGTCGGGCACCTATGAGGGCGACGGCGCCGAACAGCAGCGGCGCGTGGCCGCCGGCGTGCGGCGCGGCACCGCCAAGCTCGACGGCTCGGGCCGCAACTGGGCCGGCAATTCCGGCCCGGTCGGCGTGTTCGACGCCAAGGCCGATGCGATCGCGGCACTCGAAGCCTGCGGTGCGCCGATCGAGCGGCTGCAGATCGAGCCCGGCGGTCCGGCCTGGTACCATCCCGGCCGCTCCGGCACGATCAAGCTCGGACCGAAGACCGTGCTCGGCACGTTCGGCGAGTTCCATCCCAAGACGATGGAAGGGCTGGATGTCTCCGGGCCGCTCTGCGGCTTCGAAGTGTTCGTCGACGCCGTTCCCGAGCCCAAGGCCAAGCCGACGAAGACCAAGCCGAAGCTCGATCTTTCCGCCTTCCAGGCGGTGAAGCGCGATTTCGCGTTTGTCGTCGACAGAGGAGTAGAGGCCGGCACGCTGGTGCGCGCGGCCCTCGCCGCCGACAAGAAGCTGATCACAGGCGTTTCGGTCTTCGATATCTTCGAAGGCGCGTCGCTCGGCGAGGGCAAGAAGTCGATTGCCATCGAGGTGTCGATCCAGCCGGTCGAAAAGACGCTGACCGACGAGGATTTCGAGACGCTGGCCAAGCGCATCGTCGAGAATGTCGGCAAGCAGACGGGCGGCGTGCTGCGGGGGTGAGACTTGCGGGCAGATGGCGAATCGCCCTCCAAAGGGCGATGGACCATCTGCGCTATTCCGGGCTGCCGTTCGAGAAACAACGCGCGGCTTTTTTCGCCATAGTAGCGGCTGATCCGCTGCTGGCCAAAACGCTGGCGCAGGTGCGCACGCTTGCGCTGCCGGACTGGCTGGTGGTTTCTGGGGCGCTTTACAACAGCGTCTGGAACCATCTGACCGGCATGCCGTCCGGCTACGGGATAAGGGATGTCGACCTGTTCTATTTCGAAGACAGCGACCTGTCCTACGAAGCCGAGGACGCGGTCATTCGCCGAGCGGCACGGCATTTCGAAGGGCTGGCGCTGCCGGTGGAGGTGCGCAATCAGGCGCGGGTGCATCTGTGGTATCCGCAGAAATTCGGCCAGCTTTGCCCGCGCTACACGAGCTCAAGTGAATCGGTCAGCTACTTCGCCTCGAAGACGCATGCGGTGGGTGTGCGCTTTGATGCGGACGGGCAACTCGATCTCGTGGCGCCATTCGGTCTCGACGACATCTTCTCGTTCCGCATCACACCGAACAAGGTGATGGACAACCAGCGAACGCATGAGGCTAAGGGCAAACGGGCGCGGGAGATGTGGCCGGAGATTGAGGTGGTGCCGTGGTGACCACCCTTCCCCCTTGTAGGCCCCTTGTGGGGACGGTGAAGGGCGGGCTGGAAGAAAGGCACACTGCTATTCGTTTATGTCCCATGCAGTTTTCAATCACCAACAGCGCGACCCGATATGGCTGGGCAACGATCATCCTCCACTGGCTGATCGGGATCATCTTCATCGGCCAGTTCGTGCTCGGCTTCGTGATGGTGAGGATCGGGAGCCAGCGAACGGCCTTCGAACTCATTCAGTTGCACAAATCCCTGGGCTTCCTGTTGCTGGGCCTCGTCATCCTGCGCATCGGCTGGCGGCTCGGCAATGCGGCAACGCCCTTGCCGCCTTCGGTCGGCGCCCTGGAGCGGCGCACGGCGCCGCTCGCGCATTTCGCGCTCTATGCCTTCCAGATCGCCTTGCCCCTGTCGGGCTGGGCGCTGGTTTCGGTCTCGACGCTGGAAATCCCGACCATGCCGTTCAACCTGTTCGTGATGCCCGACCTGCCTTTGGCGGAGTCCGACGCTGCGGAGAGCTTCTGGGCGGCAACGCACTGGTATCTCGCCTATGCCGGCATCGCGCTGGTGGCACTGCATGTCGCCGCCGCCCTGCGCCACCACTTCCTTCTGCGCGACAGTGTGCTCACGCGCATGATCACACCTTCGTCAGGCAGGGAATAGTGCGGGCGGTTCGCGCGTTTGTGGGGTGAGGCCGCGAAAACGCGTTACCTCCAGGAAAGGATCAATCCCATGCATGCGCGCATCCTTGGATTCGCGGCTTTTGCCGCATGCCTAGCCGTGCCCGCCACTGCCGCGGTGGCGCTGAGCGACGCCGCGGGCAGCTACACGATCGTTCCGGCAGGCTCCAGCATCCGTTTCACCATAGGCAAGGCCGGTGGCGGCGGCTTCGATGGCGCCTTCGCCCGCTTCAAAGGCACGATCCGCATCGACAATGGTGACGTCGGGCACTCGAAAGTCGACCTCACCATCTATCCGGAAAGCGTCGGCACCGGCCAGGGCCGCATCGATGCCTTCCTGCGCTCCGACGCGGTGTTCGATGCGGCCAACAGCCCGGAGATCCAGTTCCACTCGACCAGCGTGACCCGCACCGGCGACACATCGGCCCTTGTCACAGGCAGGCTGACGGCGCGCGGCAAGACGTTTCCGGAAAAGTTCACCGCCGAACTCGATGGGTTGAAGGCCGGCACGATAAAATTCCATGTCACCGGCAAGGTGCTGAGGTCGCGCTACGGCATGGATATCGGCACGCCGCTCTACTCCAACGTCGTCGATTTCAACATGACGCTGACGGGCAAGAGAGGCTAGTTCCAAGCCCGCCTGCTCGGGTTCGTCATCCTAGGGCGAAGCAAGGAGCGAAGCGACGCGGCGCAGACCCGAGGATGGCGAAGGCGCTTTTTGACCCGCGTCTGCGATTGGCTTTTCTCCGGAATTGGGGCACACCTCCATCGAGTAACCGACAGGGAGAAGCGCGATGTTCCGATGGGGTGTGTTGTCGACGGCCAAGATCGGCCGCGAGCAGTTGTTGCCGGCAATCGTCGAGGCGGAGAATGGCGTGCTGTCGGCGATTGCCAGCCGCGACCCGTCGAAGGCCAAGGCATTGGGCGAGCGTTTCGGCGCGCGGCATGCGTTTGGCTCCTATGAGGAACTGCTCGCCTCCAATGAGGTCGACGGCGTCTACATCCCGCTGCCGACATCGCAGCATGTCGAATGGACGGCCAAGGCCATCGAAGCCGGCAAGCATGTGCTGGTCGAAAAGCCGCTGGCACTCGACGCCAAGGACATCCTGCCGCTGATCAAGCTGCGCGACCAGAAGAAGGTGCTGGTCTGCGAGGCCTTCATGGTCATCTACCATCCGCAGTGGATCAAGGTTCGCGATCTCATCGCCGGCGGTGCCATCGGTCGGCTGCGCCACGTGCAGGGCGCGTTTTCCTATTACAATGTCGACCCCAACAACATGCGCAACCAGCTCGACCTCGGCGGCGGCGCGCTGCCCGATATCGGCGTCTATCCGACGGTGTCGACGCGCTTTTCGACCGGCAAGGAGCCGCTGCGCGTGCAGGCGACGATCGAACGCGACAAAAAATTCGGCACCGACATCTATTCCTCGATCCGTGCCGATTTCGGTGACTTCGAACTGTCCTTCTATCTGTCGACGCAGATGGCGGCACGCCAGGTAATGGTATTTCACGGCGAGAAAGGCTTCATCGAGGTGTTTTCCCCGTTCAACGCCGGGCTCTACGACCATCACCGCGTCGAGCTGCACAACCAGAACCACACCGAGGCACAGGTGTTCCGCTTCCCAGGCACGCAGCAGTACAGGCTGGAGGTCGAGACCTTCGCGCGCGCAGCGCTTGGCGGCAAGGAGCGTGTCTTCACGCTGGAGGAATCGGTGCTCAATCAGAAGGTCATTGACGCCATCTTCCGCGCCGGCGGCAAGGATGGCTGGGAGACCGTCTGACGCTTTGTTCGACGCAATTCCGGACGGAAAACCGCTTACACTTTTCCTGGAATTGCGTTAGCCGGCTAATTCCGGGAGGGAAAATGGCTGACGACGCGGACGTGATCATTGTCGGCGCCGGCCTTGCCGGGCTGGTTGCCGCCGCCGAGCTTGCCGAGGCCGGCAAGAAAGTCATCATCGTCGACCAGGAGCCGGAGCAGTCACTGGGCGGGCAGGCATTCTGGTCTTTCGGCGGGCTTTTCCTGGTCGACTCGCCCGAACAGCGGCGCATGCGCATCCGTGATTCCCATGACCTCGCGCTCGAGGACTGGATGGGCACCGCCGCTTTCGACCGGCCGGAAGATTTCTGGCCGCGCAAATGGGCCGAGGCCTATGTTGGCTTCGCTGCTGGTGAAAAGCGCTCCTGGCTGATTGAG
Organism: Mesorhizobium sp. B4-1-4; assembly: GCF_006439395.2. Taxonomy (NCBI): domain Bacteria; kingdom Pseudomonadati; phylum Pseudomonadota; class Alphaproteobacteria; order Hyphomicrobiales; family Phyllobacteriaceae; genus Mesorhizobium; species Mesorhizobium sp. B4-1-4. The sequence goes on along the minus strand of NZ_CP083950.1, from coordinate 5,399,020 downwards.
CGCGGTCTGAAGTTTTTTCCCGTGGTTGGCTGGGCCGAACGCGGCGGCGGCAATGCTATCGGCCACGGCAATTCCGTGCCGCGCTTTCACATCACCTGGGGCACCGGCCCCGGCGTGCTCGAACCCTTCGTACAGCGCGTGCGCGAGGCGCAGAAGCATGGATTGATCGGCCTCAACTTCCGTCACCGGGTCAACGAACTGACCCGCACCGGCGCGGTTGTCGACGGCGTGCGCGGCGACATCCTCGAGCCGAGCACCGTCGAGCGCGGCCACAAGAGTTCGCGCGAAATATCAGGCGATTTCGAGCTTCACGCGCAAGCGGTGATCGTCGCTTCCGGCGGCATCGGCGGTAACCATCAGCTGGTGCGGGAAAACTGGCCGCAGCGGCTGGGCTCGGCGCCGAAGCGCATGATCACCGGCGTCCCCGACCATGTCGATGGCCGCATGCTGGCGATCACGGAACAGGCCGGCGGCTCGATCATCAATCCCGACCGTATGTGGCACTATGTCGAGGGCATCAGGAACTGGGCGCCGATCTGGACCGATCATGCGATCCGCATCCTGCCCGGCCCGTCCTCGCTGTGGCTCGATGCGCGCGGCAAGCGCCTGCCGGTGCCGCTCTATCCCGGCTTCGATACGCTGGGCACGCTCAGCCACATCATGGGCACCGGCTTCGACTATTCCTGGTTCATACTGACCAGGAAGATCATCCAGAAGGAATTCGCGCTGTCGGGTTCCGAACAGAACCCGGACCTGACCGGAAAAAGTTGGCGCCAGGTGCTTGGCCGCGCGACCTCAGGCATTCCGGGGCCGGTGAAAGCCTTCATGGAGAAGGGTGAGGATTTCATCGTCGAGACCGACCTTTCGAAGCTGGTGGCGCGCATGAATGTGCTGGCCGGCGGCGAGCCGCTGCTGGACGTCGCGCAAGTCGAGCGCGAGATCCGCGCCCGTGACCGGCAGCTCGACAATCCGTTCTCCAAGGACATGCAGGTCACCGCCTTGCGCGGCGCCCGCGCCTATCTCGGCGACCGGCTGATCCGCACGGCCAAGCCGCACAAGATGCTCGACCCGGCGAATGGCCCGCTGATCGCGGTGCGTCTCAACATCCTGACCCGCAAGACGCTTGGCGGCCTGCAGACCGATCTCGACAGCCGGGTGCTCGGCGCCGACGGCCAGCCAGTTGTGGGACTTTATGCCGTGGGCGAGGCCGCCGGCTTCGGCGGCGGCGGCGTGCATGGCTATGCGGCGCTCGAAGGCACATTTCTCGGCGGCTGCATCTTTTCCGGCCGCAGTGCTGGCCGGGCGGCGGGACGTTCGGTGGCGTAGGGCGGGGCGATGGCGGCCTGGCGCATATGTCCTGCCGGACAATGCCTCGGCGGACGAAAATCGCTCACCAGGGCCAGGCACCCTCCCCGAGGGCAGCTGCCGCGTCGACAATGCGGGTGAAGCTGGCGCGGGCGCGCCCCACCGTGTGCCGGGCTCTGAGATAGCCGTGTACCAGACCCTTTTCCTCGATCCAGACGGCCCGTCCGCCTGCTGCGATGACCCGGTCGCGATAGGCCTCGCCGTCCGACGACAGCGGGTCGCACTCAGCGGTAATCAGCACCGTCGGCGGCAGGTTGGCGAAGTCGGCGTCTGCCAGCGGCGACAGCGTTATGTCGCCGGTCTGGTCCGTGCCGCCGGTGCGGATATGCTTGTAGAATTCGAGATCGCGCATGGTCAGCATCGGCGCTTCTGCGTGCGTGACATAGGAACCGTGCGAGCGGTCGCCGCCGAGCCCGGGATAGATCAGCACCTGGCCGACCGGCCTTTTCGCGTGGCCGCGCGTGGCATGGCTGACCGCGGCACAGAGATTGCCACCGGCGCTGTCGCCGCAAAGCAGGATAGGACTGACATAGGTGGCGGCAGCCCATTCGAAGGCACTCATGGCGTCGTCGAAGGCAGCCGGATGCAGGTGCTCCGGCGCCAGCCGGTAATCGACGGAGACAACCTCGTAGCCGGTGCGGGCGCAAAGCTCGGCGCAGACATCGTCATGGCTGTCCAGCCCGCCGAGGATGAAGCCGCCGCCATGGATGTAGAGCACCGTCGCTGTCTTCTGCGGGGCTCCATTGCGATAGATGCGGATCGGGATATTGTGCTCGGGCGTTGCAATGGCCAATGTTTCGGCCGTGACGCCCTCTGGATAGCCGGCAAAGAATTCCCGGCACATGCGATCATAGATCTCGCGCTGCTGCGCGATAGTGTAGTCGATCGTATCGGGCGGGTAGTAGGAATTGGTCCGCTCGATGAAGCCCCAGGTCTCGGCGTCGATGAGGGCTTTGTAATCGGTCATGTCAGCTCAACCGACTTCGAAGGTCGAGCCCAGACACCCGCCTCTGTCCTGCCGGACATCTCCCCCAGGGGGGAGATCAGATGACGCGACGGCTTTTGCCAGTTTTCTACGTTGCCGAAAGAGTGCTGAGCCCGAAGCTGCCAATCTCCCCCCTTGAGGGGGAGATGCCCGGTAGGGCAGAGGGGGGTACGACCGGGCGCCATTTCAACTACCTCCCCTTCCACACCGGCTCCCGCTTCTCGGCAAAAGCGCGGAAACCTTCCATATTGTCTTCCGAACCATAGAGCGCGTCGACCGTCGCCAATTGCCGACGCGTCACTTTGTTCATCGCGTCCTGGAAGGTCAGGGCTTCCGCCACCCGTGCCGTTTCCTTGATCGCGGCGAAGACCAGCGGCGGGCCGCTGGCCAGCAGCCGCGCGATCTCCCAGACGCGATCCTCGAGCTTCTCCTTGGGCAGCACCTCGTTGACCAGACCCCAGCGATGCGCCTCGGCGACATCCATCCAGCGACCGGTGAGCAGCAGGTCCATGGCGACATGATAGGGGATGCGCTTGGGCAGCTTGATCGTCGCCGCGTCGGCGAGCGTGCCGGCGCGGATTTCGGGCAGCGCGAAGGAGGAGTGATCGGAGGCATAGATGAGGTCGCAGGACAGCGCCAGTTCGAAGCCGCCGCCCACCGCCATGCCGTTGACGCAGGCGATGACCGGCTTGTTGAGGTCGCGCAATTCCTGCAAGCCGGCAAAGCCGCCGACGCCATAATCGCCGTCGACCGCATCGCCGCCGGCAGCCGCCTTCAGATCCCAGCCGGCGCAAAAGAACTTGTCGCCGGCGGTCTTGACGATGGCGACGCGCAAGCTGGGATCGTCGCGGAACGCCTTGAAGGTCTCGCCCATCAGCCGCGAGGTTTTCAGGTCGATGGCGTTGGCCTTGGGCCGGTCAAGCGTGACCTCGAGGATCGAGCCTTCGCGGCGGGTCGAAATGACGTCAGACATTCCTGCTCTCTCCCAGTACCAGCAGCGCGTCGGCGATCCAGGCGCCCTTGCCCTCGACGCAGACAATCAGCGGGTTGATATCGAGTTCCTCGATCTCGCCGGCATTCTTCTGCACGAAGTCGGCGATACCCGCGATGGCATCGATGGCAGCCGCGACATCGGCCTTCGGCCGGCCGCGATAGCCTTCGAGCAGCGGGAACAGTTTGAGGCCGCGCAACGCCGCCTCGATATCGTCGCGGGTTGCCGGCAGCATCAGCGTGACGCTGTCGCGCAACAATTCGACCAGCACGCCGCCGGTGCCCAGCGTCATCACGGCGCCGAACATCGGATCGCGGGTGAAGCCGACGATCAGTTCGGCGACGCCGTCGCGCACCATGCGCTCGACATAGAGGCCGGTGCCGAGCGGCAGCAGGTCGTGCGCCGCCGTGCTGACGGATTCGGCGTCCCTGAGGTTGAGGCGGACCGCACCCACTTCAGATTTGTGGGTGACGCCAAGCGCCTTCAGCGCCACGGGGAAGCCGAGCGCCATGGAGGAAATCACCGCCTCGACGGCATTGCCGGCGCGTTCGCCCTTGGGCACTGGAAGCCCGGCCCTGATCAGCCTCGCCTTCGCCTCGGCCTCGTCCGGCGTAACATGCTCGCCCTCGGAAGCGCCCGCCGCCGATGTGTCGACCGGCTGCGCCTGCGGCTCCCGCCATGCCCAGCCAATGAAGGCCGCCGCCTGAGCGGCATCCATGGCTTCGGAAATACCGAACAACGGCACCATGCCGCGCGCCATCAGCTCGGCGGTGTATTCCTCCGGCAGATTTTCCGGCAGCGAGGAAACGATCGCGCCATGCGCCTTGTTGGTCTTCAGCGCCGATTCGAAGGCGCGCAGCGTCGCCCACCAGTCCGTAACCGAGCAGCGGTCGGGGCGCGGGAAGTCCAGCACCAGCATGTTCAAGTCGAAACCGCCCGACACCATGGCGGTGAAGGTGGCGGTCATCGCCGGCTCGTTATTCCAGATGAAGGTGTGATAATCCAACGGATTGGCGACCGCGACCAACGGCCCGAGCGTCGATTTGACATGGGCCCGATGCTGCTCCGTCAGAACCGGAAAGTTGACCCAGCGCCCTTCGGCGCTGTCGGCCATGACCGACGCCTCGCCGCCCGAGCAGCTCATTGACGACAGACGATAACCGGGCAGCGGCCCGGTGATGTGCAGCAGCTTCAGCGCCTCGATGAAGGCGGGGATGGAATCGACGCGGGCGATGCCGAGGCGCTTCAGGAAGGCGCCGGATGCCGCATCCGAGCCGGCCAGCGACGCGGTGTGCGACACGGTTGCCTGCCGCGCCTGTTCGGAGCGGCCGACCTTCATGGCGATGATCGGTTTTTTCAATTCCCGCGCCCGGGCGGCCAGCTTCTCGAAGCCGGCTACCGAATCGAAAGCCTCGATGTGCAGGCCGAGCGAGGTGACGCGCTCGTCCTCGATCAGGCCGAGCGCCATTTCCGAAAGGCCTGTCTGCGCCTGGTTGCCGGCTGTCATCAGGAAAGCGATCGGCAGGCCGCGCTTCTGCATCGTCATGTTGATGGCGATGTTGGACGACTGGGTGATGATGGCGACGCCCTTGCCACCCTCGGCCAGCCTGATGCCGCCATGCTGGTCGGGCCACAGCAGTGCGCCGTCGGCATAATTAATCAGGCCATAGCAATTCGGGCCGATGATCGGCATGTGGCCTGCTGCGGCGACCAGTTCGGCCTGCAGCCGCTCGCCGTCCTCGTCATAGGCCTCGGTTTCGAGGAAGCCGGCGGCAAAGCAGACGGCGCCGCCAGCGCCGCGCTCGGCCAGTGCCTTGACCACCTCGATGGTCAGGTGCCGGTTGACGCCGACAAAGGCGGCGTCCGGCGCGCCGGGCAGGTCCGCCACCGAACGATATGCCTTGCGTCCGGCAACCTCGTCCTTGGTCGGGTGCACCGGCCAGATTTCGCCGGCAAAACCCATCTTGATCGATTGCGCCACGACGGCGGCGGCCTGCACGCCGCCGAACACGGCGATCGATTTTGGGCGCAGGAGACGTTCGAGTTTATGCATGGTCATCTTTTCGTTTGAGCGCGATCCCAGGACAAACGATCTCGTTTGTCCGCCAAAACCGAATCTCGGCTTTGGACGATCATGCTCTAAGCTTCGAACGGACGCAGCAGCGCCCGCGAAATAATATGTCGCTGAATCTCCGACGTGCCTTCCCAGATGCGCTCGACGCGGGCATCGCGCCAGATGCGTTCCAGCGGCAAATCGTCCATCAGCCCCATGCCACCATGGATCTGGATCGCCTCGTCGGCAACATAGGCCAGCATTTCAGTGGCTTTCAGTTTGGCCATGGCCATGTCCTGATCGGTGACAGTGCCCTGATCGTACTTCCAGCCAGCCTCGAACACCATAAGGTCGGCGGCCTTCAGTTCAGTCGCCATGTCGGCGAGCTTGAACGACACGCCCTGGAACTTGCCAATCTGCTGACCGAACTGCTGGCGCTGCGCGGCGTATTCGACCGCATGGCCAAGCGCCCGCTCGGCGCGGCCGAGACATGTGGCGCCGACCTGCAAACGTGTGGCGCCCAGCCAGGAATTGGCGACGTCGAAGCCTTTATGCACCTCACCGAGAACCTGGCTTGCCGGCAGACGGCAGTCGTCGAATTCGAGAATGGCGTTGGTGTAGCCGCGATGCGAGACGTTGCGGTAGCCGTCACGCACCGTGAAACCCTTGGTGCCCTTGTCGACGAAGAAAGCGGTGATCTTCTTGCGCTTGCCGCGCGGCGAGTCCTCTTCACCCGAAGCCATGAAGACGATGGCGAAATCGGCAAGATCGGCGTGGGAGATAAAGTGCTTAGTGCCGTTCAGCACCCAGTCGTCGCCATCCTGCACCGCAGTCGCCTTCATCCCGCGCAAATCCGAGCCGGCGCCGGGCTCGGTCATCGCCAGACAGTCCCATTTCTCGCCACGGATGCAAGGGAAGAGATATTTTTCGCGCTGTTCGGGCGTGCCGGCGAGCAGGATGTTGGAGGGGCGCGCCACGCAGGTCCAGTGCAGCGCATAGTTGGCACGGCCGAGCTCTTTCTCGTAGAGCAGCCAGGTCACCGTATCGAGCCCCGCGCCGCCGACATCGGCTGGCATGTTGGCGGCATAGAGGCCGGCCTCGATCGCCTTGGCCTTCAGCTCCTCTATGAGCTCGCGGCGCAGCACGCCGGTGCGCTCGACCTCGCGCTCATGCGGGTAAAGCTCATTCTCGACGAAGGCACGCGTCGTCTCGACGATGAGCTTCTGCTCTTCCGAAAGACCGAAATCCATGGTTCTCAGCCTTTCTTCTTGTTCTTCGGCTTATCCGCCGTCTTCACCGGCTTGGAGGCCTTGGCCTTCTCGGCCGCCTTTGAAGCGGTCGGCTTCTTCGCCGCCAGCTTGGCGAGCTGCGTGGTGTAGTCCTTGTGCAACGCGCCGGCGCCCCAGCCCTTGCCCTTGTTCTGCTTCGACAGCGCATCCATGATGGCGACCAGATTGTCGTCGCGAATCTTTTCCAGCTCGCGGATCGAGAGGCCATGCGCCTGGTCGTCCGACTGGGTGGCGATCAGATCGACCAGCTCGTCGTTGAACTCCGGCACGTCCATCAGCTTGGTCCATGGCCATTTCAGGCAGGGCCCGAACTGGGCCATGAAGTGGCGCATGCCGGCTTCGCCGCCGGCGACACGGTAGACCTGGAACATGCCCATCTGCGCCCAGCGCAGGCCGAAGCCGTAGCGCATGATGTCATCGAGTTCCTCGACGGTGCAGATGCCATCCTTGATCAGCCACAGCGCCTCGCGCCAGGCGGCCTCGAGCAGGCGGTCGCCGACGAAGGCCTCAATCTCCTTGCGTATGACGACAGGCTTCATGCCGATCGAAGCATAGATCTCCTTGGCGACCTCGATCGCCTCGGGAAAGGTCTGGTCGCCGCCGACGATCTCGACCAGCGGCAGGAGGTAGACCGGGTTGAACGGGTGGCCGACGACCAGCCGTTCCGGATGCTTCTTCATCGCCACCTGCATGTCGGTCGGCTTGATGCCGGAGGTGGAGGAGCCGACAATAGCATTGGCCGGCGCATGGGTGTCGATCTCGGCCAGCACCTTGTGCTTGAGGTCGAGCCGTTCCGGCACGCTTTCCTGGATGAAATCGGCGTCGGCGACCGCCTCGGCGATGGTCTTGGCGAAGGTCAGCTTGCCTTCTTTCGGCAGGCCACCCGGCACCATCTGCTTGTAGGCGCGGCGCGCGCCCTTCATCACTTCGCTGACCTTGCGCGATGCCTCGGGATCCGGATCGAAGATCGACACGTCGATGCCGTTGAGCAGCAGGCGCGCGACCCAGCCGGCGCCGATGACACCGCCACCGATGGCGGCCGCCTTGTTGATGATGCTCATAGGGAGGCTCCGGTTCTTGTCCTGGCTGTTTCGGGATCGATGAGCGGCACGCGCTCGCCGGCGCGTATCACTGATGGGGCGTAGGCCTTGCGGGCGAAGACTTCGAGCACGAAGGGCCGGAAGAAGTCGATCGGCAGCGTCTCGTAATCGGGGTCGAAGCTCGACTGGTCCCAGCGCTCGCAGAACTGGTCGCAGTCGTCGAAATAGGCATGGCCGGCGAAACGGTCGCGGGCATGGCGGTTGCCGCCAAGATGATGGGCATAATAGAGCCGCTGGAAATCGCCGTGCTTTTCCACCACCCAGGTGCATTGCTCGCGCACGAAGGGTTTCAGGATCGACGCGGCATATTCGTCATGATTGTAGGGCGCATAGATGTCGCCGATGTCGTGCAGCAGCGCGCAAGTGATCCAATCAGTGTCGGCGCCGTCGCGCCAGGCGCGTGTCGCCGCCTGCAGCGAATGGCCGAGCCGGGTGATCTTGTAGCCCGAAAGGCCCTCATCGAGTTGCACCAGCGCGTCGAGCAGCCGCTCGCCGGTCTTGGCTGCATAGTCGATTTCATGCGCGGTCAGGAACTCGTAGTCGTCCCTGTCGCCATCCTTCATCGCGGTGAATTTAACGGTCGTCATCTGCGCCTCCCCGGTTGGCTTGCTGGGAGCATGGTCTTTTCCGAAAACCGGCTACGGCTTTTCGGGATCAGGCTCTGGCTCACGCCGCGATCGGCGCCCGCTTGGTCAGGTTGAGCTTCTTGCGCACGTCCTCGGGCCCGAGAATCGTGGCGCCGAGATTGGTGACGATGCTGGCGGCGCGCTCGACCAGTTGAGCATTGGTCGCCAGAACACCCTTATCGAGCCACAGATTGTCTTCCAGGCCGACGCGGACGTTGCCGCCGGCCAGCACGGCGGCGGCGGCATAGGCCATCTGGTTGCGGCCGATGGAAAAGGCCGACCAGGTCCAGGTCGACGGCACGTTGTTGACCATCGCCATGAAAGTGTTGAGGTCGTCTGGCGCGCCCCATGGCACGCCCATGCAGAGCTGCACCAGCGCGTCGGGGTTCAGCACCTTCTCCTCGACCAGTTGCTTGGCGAACCAAAGATGGCCGGTGTCGAATGCCTCGATCTCGGGCTTGACGCCGAGCGCCGTCATCATGCCGCCCATGGCGCGCAGCATGCCGGGCGTGTTGGTCATGACATAGTCGGCCTCGGCGAAGTTCATGGTGCCGCAGTCGAGCGTGCAGATTTCCGGCAGGCACTGGCGCACATGTTCCATGCGGTTGGTGGCGCCGCCCATGTCGGTGCCCTTTTCGTTGAGCGGCAGCGGCGCTTCCGGCGAGCCGAACACCATGTCGCCGCCCATTCCGGCGGTGAGGTTCAGCACCACGTCGACATTGGCCTCGCGGATGCGTTCCGTTACTTCACGATAGAGGTGGATATCACGACGCGGCTTGCCGGTTTCGGGATCGCGGACATGGCAATGGACGATGGCAGCACCCGCCTTGGCCGCGTCGATGGCCGAATCGGCGATCTGCTTTGGCGAACGCGGCACATGCGGGCTGCGATCCTGCGAACCGCCGGACCCGGTCACGGCACAGGTAATGAAGACCTCACGGTTCATCGCGAGCGGCATGGAATTTCTCCTCCCATAGAAACAGACCGCAACAATGACCGACTTGCAGGAAACTGTTTTGCGTTTTACGAAGCTTCCATGATCAAAAGCGAAAAACCTGATATCTTTCGCGCCGAACGGTCGCCGCTCAAGGTGACGTTGCTGGTGTTTTCCGGCTCGTCCATCATGTGCGTGGCGTCGGCTGTCGATCCGCTGCGCGCCGCAAACCGCATCTCAGGCGAGACTCTGTTCGACTTCAAGCTGGTCTCGGTGACGGGAGAGCCTCCGGTCACCACCTGCGGCCTGCCGGTGGCGGTCAGCGGCCGCTTCGATGCAAGCGAACCAACCGACGTTCTTGTCGTCGTCGCCGGTTTCGGCACCCAGAACTACGCGACATCGGCCCTGCTCGCAGGCTTGCGCCGCGCGGCACGGACGGCGCGCGCCTGCGGCGGCGTCGAGGCAGGCACATGGCTGGTGGCCCGCGCCGGCCTGCTGGAGGGGCGTAGCGCCACCACCCATTGGGAGGACATGGAAGATTTTTCATCGGCCTTCCCCGGCGTCGATGTCCGTCCGGACCGCTATGTCATCGACGGACCGGTCTTCACCTCGGGCGGTGCCTCGCCCACCTTCGACCTGATGCTGCATCTCATTCGCACGCGTCTCGGCATGGCCGTGGCGCTCGATGTCGCCAGCGTCTTCATCTACGACCAGGCGCGCGCCGCGACAGATGCGCAACCGCTGGTCTCGCTCGGCCGGCTCGACGGCTACGATCCGCGCCTGGCGCAAGCCATCCGGCTGATGGAAGCGCATGTCGACCAGCCGCTGACCATAGAGGCGGTCGCCAAGCGCGCCGGGGTGACCGCACGGACACTGGAAAGCATCTTTCGCAAGTCGATCGGCGAAACGCCGGGCGCTTATTATCTCAGGCTGCGCCTGGGTGCCGCGCGACGGCTGGTGGTCGACACGCGGATCGCGATGGCGGACATTGCCGGGCGGACGGGCTTTTCGTCCGCAGCCGCATTTTCCAGGGCGTTTTCCAGGGCTTTCGGCGAAGCGCCGGTCAGGCTGCGGCGCGGCTGACAATGCATGTCGCTCCAAGTGCGCAGCGGTTTTGGGACCATGATATCCATCAAAACAAAGACTTAAAGGGCGTCGCCTGAATCCGTTTCAGCGCGGCGCGCTTCAAGTATCCAGTCTGTCGCGGCGGCGAGGTCGTCGACCAGCGCCGTGGGCGCCGGGTCGAAGCGCGTTTCGTCGCCAGGACGGTACTTGCCCGTTCGCACGAGCAGCGCCGCGCCAAGCCCGGCGCGCAGGGCGCCGGCGACATCACTCTCCGCATCGTCGCCAATCATGACCGCATCGGCGGCCGGGCAATTCAAGCCGGCAAGCGCCGAGAGGAAGAAATCGGGTGACGGTTTGCCGAGCACGACAGGACTTCGCCCACTGGCGAATTCGAGGGCCGCGACGAAGGCACCGGCATCGAGGCTGAGCAGGCCGTCGGCATCCTTGAAGGTGCGGTTGGTGGCAAGCGCCAGAAAATCGGCGCCGGCGATGAGTTCGCGAAACGCCCGGTTGAGGCTTGCATGGTCGAAGGCATCGCCAGCGTCACCGACAACGACAGCGCGGCCATTGCGGCCGTCCAGGCTTGAAAACTCGGCCTCGAGGTCTGGATGGACGAGCAGATGAGGCTGGCGGCCGTGCCTGCGCAACCATTCGACCGCGGCGCGCGCCGGCGTCAGCAGTTCCTCGTCCGTCACGCGGACGCCCAGAGCGGCAAGCTGTGCGAGGATTCTGTCGCGCGGCGAACGTGTCGTGTTGCTGACGAAGCGAAGCGGCAGGCCAGCTTCGCGCAGGTGTTCGACGGCGGCCACGGCGCCCGCGATCTGGGTGTCGCCATCGTAGACGACACCCAGAAGATCCAGGAGCACCGCGCGTATCATCGACGCAGGATGGAGAAAGCGTCTCCATTCGTCAAACCGCGGAACAATCAGACCACTGAAATCACGGAAGAATCAGGCGGCGTCGCGGCCGTCGCCGACGATGCGCGAGCGCATGCTCTTGGCCAGTGCCGTTTCGAGCCGCGCGGCGACCGCGCGATCCCATTCATTTGTCTTGCGGGCGCTGTCTTTCGAATGCGGCAGCGCCATCAGCCGATCGATGATCGAACCAGCCTCGCCAGGTGAGAGTAGGGCGTCGATTTCACGTTCGTGCTGCATATCGTTTCGCCTCCTTTCCTTCCCGCCACGAGCCACTCTTATACGAGATTCGTGACGACCATTTGAAGGCAGGAGCGGGGCGATTAAGGGGCGGTGCGGGGCAAAAGATTGTCCCTGATTTCGGCATGGCGCGCAGAAGATTTCCGCGCGCCAACTTTTCGAACGGACCGGTTGCCGGCCTGGATTGCTGGCTGGCAAACGTCTCAAACGTAGCGGTTGACGATGTTCTCCAGCAGCTCCTGGCGGCCTGAGCGCGGCTGCGGCTCGATCTTTTTCTTCATCACACGCTCGGCGATGTCCTCAAGCGTGCGCTTTCCCGACAGCATCGCCTTGGCCTCGGCGCTGTTCCAGCCGGCGTAGCGTTCGGCCAACGGTCCCGACAATGCCTTGTCCTCGACCATGCGCGCCGCCGCCTTGAGGCCGCGCGCGCAGGCGTCCATGCCGCCAATATGAGCGATCAGCAGGTCCTGCGGCTCGAGCGACTGGCGACGCAGCTTGGCGTCGAAATTGGTGCCGCCGGTCTTGAAGCCGCCGCCTTGCAGAACCTGGTAGTAGGCAAGCGCCATCTCCGGCACGTTGTTGGGGAACTGGTCGGTGTCCCAGCCGGACTGGTAGTCGTTGCGGTTCATGTCGATCGAGCCGAAAATGCCGAGCGCGTTGGCCAGCGCCAGTTCGTGCTCGAAGGAATGGCCGGCAAGGATGGCATGGCCTTGCTCGATATTGACCTTGACTTCCTTCTCCAGACCGAAGCGCTTGAGGAAGCCATAGACGGTCGCGACATCGTAATCATACTGATGTTTGGTCGGCTCCTGCGGCTTCGGCTCGATCAGGATGGTGCCCTTGAAACCGATCTTGTGCTTGTAGTCGACAACGAGGTTGAGGAAGCGGCCGGCCTGTTCCTGCTCGCGGGCAAGGTCGGTGTTGAGCAGCGTCTCATAGCCTTCGCGGCCGCCCCACAGCACATAATTCTCGCCCTTCAGCCGCTTGGTGATGTCGATGCAGCTTTTCACCGTCGCGGCCGCATAGGCAAACACATCCGGATCGGGATTGGTGGCGGCACCAGACATGAAGCGGCGGTTGGAAAACAGGTTCGCCGTACCCCACAAGAGCTTGACGCCAGTCTGCTTCATCTTGGTGGCGAAATAATCGGCGATCTCGTCCAGGCGGGCGGCGCTCTCGGAAAAATCCTTGCCCTCCGGCCGCACATCGGCGTCGTGGAAGCAGAAATAGGGGGTGCCGAGCAGCGAGAACATCTCGAAGGCGACGTCCGCCTTCAGTTTTGCCAATTCCATCGTGTCGATGCCGCCGGCCTTGGGGAACCAGGGGCGATCGAAGGTCTGGCCGCCGAACGGATCGCCGCCCGGCCAGGCGAAGGAATGCCAATAGGCGACGGCAAAGCGCAGATGATCCTCCAGCCGCTTGCCGGCCACCATTTCGTCCGGGTTGTAGAACCGGTAGGCCAGCGGATTGGTCGAATCCGGTCCCTCATATTTGATCTTCTGGATGTCGCCGAAAAATCCGCTGCTCATAATTCCTGTCCTCTCTCGAATAGTTCGCCCTGATTACCTCAGGCGTAATTGGTTTCGGTCCTGGGCTGGTCGAAAAGGCTGGTGTCAAAACCGTCAGACAAAGGAGACAGACCATGACCGACCTCAACAGAATAGCCGAGGGCTACATCACCGCCTGGAATGAAAGCGACGCCGGCCGCCGCGCCGAATTGCTCAAGGCGACCTTCACCGAAGATGTCAGCTATCGCGATCCGATCATGCAGGGCGACGGCCATGACGGCGTCGCGGCCCTGATCGACGGGGTGCAGCATCGTTTTGCCGGCTTCCGGTTCTCGCTGAAGGGCATGCCGGACGGCTATGCCGACAAGATCCGCTTCTCCTGGAACCTTGGCCCCGAAGGCACGGACTCCGTCGTCGAGGGTACCGATATCGGCGTCATCGAGAACGGTCGGCTGAGGAGCGTTACCGGCTTCCTCGACAAGGTGCCGGCGCAGTGAGGCTAACTGGGTAAGAGGGGCGCGAGGCACCCCCCTCTGGCCTGCTGGCCATCTCCCCCGCAAGGGGGGAGATTGACTGTCACGCGGACCTTCGCCAATCGCCCGCATTGAAAAAAGCGCGGCAGCGCCGAAGCTGCCAATCTCCCCCCTTGCGGGGGAGATGCCCGGCAGGGCAGAGGGGGGTGCCTCGCGCCAGCTCACGCGGTTACGGCCTTGATTGCCGGATAGAGCGCGCGGTAGCGGTGATAGGCATCCGCGTAAGCGCCGCCGAGCGCGGCATCCGGCTCGATCATGGCATCTGTCCTCGGCGCGGCGCAAACGGCCAGCGGATCGGCGCCGGTCGCGGCGATCAGGCCGAGGCGCGCCGCACCGAAGGCGGCGCCGAAATCGCCGTCGGCGGGAATATCGACCGGCATCTGCAGCGCGGTGGCGATCGCCTTCAGCCAGTAGCGCGAGCGCGAGCCGCCGCCGATCGCCGTCACCCGCGTGAGCGTGGTGCCGGCTTTCTTCAGGGCTTCGAGGCTGTCGCGGAAGGCAAAGGCGACGCCTTCGAGCACGGCTTGCGTCAGCACGGCGCGGCTCGATTCATGGGCCAACCCGGTGAAGGAACCACGAATGGCGGAATCATTGTGCGGTGTGCGCTCGCCCGAGAGGTAGGGCAGGAAGGACACGCCGCTCGGCGCCTTCAGCACGTCGCCGAGTTCCGATGTCAACTCGCCCGCCCCTTTGCCGGTAATTTCCGACAGCCAGTTGAGCGAATCGGTCGCCGACAGGATGACACCCATCTGATGCCAGGTGTTTGGCAGGGCATGGCAGAAGGTGTGGACCGCGCTTGCCGGGTTCGGCAGATAGGATGCGTTGGCGGCGAACAGCACCCCAGACGTGCCGAGCGAGACGAAAGCATGGCCGGCGCCGACCGTGCCCATGCCGCAAGCGGAAGCAGCATTGTCGCCGGCGCCTCCGGCAATGGGGATGCCGGCCTCCACGCCCCATTTCGATGCGAGTTCGGCGCGCAACGCGCCGGCCTTTCCGGTGCCCTCGACCAGAGACGGCATGTGCTTCTCGTCAAGAGAGGTGGCCGCGAGCAGGTCCGCGGACCAGCGGCGCTTGCCGACATCGAGCCAGGAGGTACCGGCAGAATCCGACATTTCCGAAATATGTTCGCCAGTGAGCCAAAGCCGCAGGAAATCCTTTGGCAGCAACACCTTCGCCACCTTGGCAAAGACGGCGGGCTCATTGTTTTCCACCCAGGCGAGTTTCGGCGCGGTGAAGCCAGGGAAAACGATGTTGCCGGTGAGTTTGCGGAAGCGCGGATCGGCGTCGAGCGCTGCCGCCTCGACATGGCTGCGCGTGTCGTTCCACAGAATGCAGGGGCGCAGCACCTTGTCGGCCGCATCGAGCAAGGTCGCGCCATGCATCTGGCCCGACAGGCCGATGCCTTTCACCGCCGCCAACTGCTCGGGATGGGATGCCTTCAGTTCGGCGATCGCGTCCTCGCAGGCGCGTATCCAGTGCGACGGGTCCTGCTCGGACCAGCCGGGATGCGGCCGCGAGACGTCAAGTGAACCATGGCCGGAGCCGATGACGGTCTGTCCGGCATCGATCAGCAGCGCCTTGACGCCCGACGTGCCCAGATCGATGCCGAGAAACATGTTTTCCTCCCACTATCATTTTTTCGGAACTCGAAAAAATCCCGGCCGAGCCAGTTTCTAAGGCAAGATAAGCTCCGGGTCAATTCTCTGACAAATCGGCCGCGCGCCGCGAAAACAACGCCGCCAGCGGACTGTCCGGCCGCGCCATCGAACGCTCGGCCGTGAGCGCCGTGGCGAGCGCGCCGTCACCGGCCCTTAGCGCCGCTTCGATCAGCGTCAGGTCGATGACGTCGCGCTGTGCGTGGCTGCCGCCGAAACGGTTGGCGATCGCCCGAATCGGCCGGATCAGGCCTATGGCCTCAGGGTAATTGCCTTCGCCGAACGCCTTGATTCCCAGCGTCAAGGGATGGCCGACATCCCGGGTGAACGTGGCATTGTCGTCATTACCGGCCATGGCCTCGCGCTGCGCCTCGAGCAGGGTCCGGACCGGCGCGTCGAGCCCGGCGCCGACAAAGGCCATCATCGCATGCGCGTCGTTGAAGGCGTAGTTGGCGGCGCCGGCCTTGGGAGCCCAATTGGCGGCCAGCGCTGCCCAGCGGTCACCGACATCGGCGCCGCCGAGATAAAGCCGCCACAGGATCGCCGAGGCATCGACCATGTTGAGCGCCAGCATCGATCGCGCGCCGTAGATAGGACCGTCATAGAGCGCCAGCACCTCATCGGTATCGCCGAGGTCATAGTGGAACAGCGCCAGGTGCCACCAATTGTGCACCTTGAGGAAGCTCTCCCTTGTCCATGCTTCCGGATTGGCGCGCATCCAGGCGATGCCATCCCTTTGCCGGCTTTGCATTTCCATGACATGCGCCACGGCGTGCTGCGCCCAGCCGTCGCGCGGCTCGATCTCGACCGCCGTGCGGCCGAGCTTTTCGGCCCGTATGTACTCGCCCATCTCCTCCAGCCCGAAGGCCTGCATGCCGAGAATGGCATGGTAACCTGGCATGTCGCTTTGCCATGACGGCGAGGCGCGCGCGATGCGATCATGCAGCATACGGGCGTTGCCGGTGAAGAAGTCGATCTGGTGCCCGACCTGCAGCGCCACCGCGTCGAGCGGGAAGTCGATGGCGATGTCATCAAGAATGCCCGCGGCCTCGTGCCAGCGCCCGTTGGCGAGGCGGCCGAGGGCCGAGACATGCGCCTGCTCGCGCTTTGTCGCGGCAAGTGGCAGCGCCGCCTCATGGCAGGCCCTTGCCACCGCCATTGCCTCGCGCTCGGTGGCAAGGCCAAAGAGATAGCCCTTGAAGACATGCGCCATCACAAAACCGGGATCCTGCGTGATAGCGCGGTCGACGGCAGCCACCGGATCGCCGATAAAGCATTGCAATTGGCGCACCGCCTGGCTGTAGGGTGCGAACCCCGCTTCCGTCGCGCCTGAAAATGCCAGGCCGAATGCATCCTTGATTGGCATGCCTCGTCTTCCAAGGGCCGTGTAAGGTCCGATCCTAGAGCATGATCAGCGGCCACGCCAAGCCCAGCGTCGCGGCAAGCGGTCACCCGGTTGCTTGAACCTCTAATTGCCCGAACGCATCGCCGCCGTGGCGATGCCGGCGCCGACCAGCAGCGTGCCGCCGGTGCGATTGAAGATGCGGATCGCTTTGGGATTGCGCACAACGGCATGTGCCCGCGAAGCGACCAGCGCGTAGCCGAACGCATTGGTGAAGGCCAGCGCCAGGAAGGTCGACTCGAAGATCAGCATCTGCGGCCAGAAGTCGGCATGCCGGTCGAGGAACTGCGGCAGGAAGGCGACGAAGAAGGTGATGCTTTTCGGATTGAGCGCGGTGACCAGCCAGGCATGCGCCATCATCCTCGCGGAGGAAACCGCATCCGTGCGCGGCTCGGCCTTGAGCGCGCCGCCGGCGCGGAACAGTTTCACGCCGAGATAGATCAGATAGCCGGCGCCGATCAGCTTCAGGATGGTGAAGACACCAGCCGAAGCGGCCAGCAGGGCGCCAATGCCCAGCATCGACAGGGTCATGGCGGTGAAGTCGCCCAGCGCGACGCCAACGGCCATCGGCAGGGCGGTGCGCCAGCCCTGGCCCAGCGCATAGGACACGACCAGCAGGATGGTCGGGCCCGGAATGATGAGAAGGATCGTCGACGCGGCGGCGAAAGCGGCCCAGTTTTCGAAGGACATGTCTGTCTCCCTTGGGTTAAGGAAAAGGATAAATCCTGAGCCCTGGGAGAATGTAAAGGGGCCTGGTTTTTGTTTTACGCAAAATACGCGCGCAAAACCGCCATGCGGTTTTCCTGGGATTGCCGCGCCATCAATTGCGCCAACGGCAGGTCGGCGTCAGTTCGCGACGCCCAGCCTGCTCACGATATCGGCCAGGCTGACATTGGCACCGAGAACCATGGCCGCCGCGACAATGGCAGCGGCAAAAAGCTTGATGTCGGCTTTTAACGTCTTGCACATGGAGGTCCCTCACTAATCGCCTGGATACCTAGGAACGGCCGGCGTCTTGATTATGACCCACCCAGGTCTTTTCGTGCAGGACCTCTCGGTTGGTGGCCCGCCGGGGCTAGCCATACGCCGCTGGGCAGCGCGCAAATGCAGGCGGTGCAAGGCATTCACGCTTTATCAACCATGAATGACGAAAATGCCTGACATTGGCCGGACCGTGCTTCCCGCCGACAGCGTAGGGTTGGGTATATGCGTGAGTTGCCGCAAGGTCCGACGCCATCACGAAACGGCGACGCGATCGAAACCGATATTCTTCTCTCCCGCCGCGCCATTTTGTCTGGCGCAGGCGCATTGGCTTTGCTCGGCGTCGCCGGATGCTCGACGTCGGGCGGCGACCTGCCGGCACTTCAGCTCGACGACACGGTCACCGGCTCGGTGCGGCCGATCCGCCCCGCGATCAGCGTCGACAAGAACATCACCAGCCCCGACGTCATGTATGCCGGTTTGACCGATGGCGGCTTCAACGTGCCTGAGGTGCCTTACCTGAAGGTCAAGCCGGAATTCCACCGCCAGATCGTCGTCGATCCTACCGGCGAGGCACCCGGCACCATCGTCGTGCGCCTGCAGGAGCGCAAGCTCTATCTCGTCCAGACTGGCGGCGACGCCATCCGCTACGGCGTCGGCATCGGCAAGGACGGTTTTCCCTGGTCGGGCCGCGCCAACATCCAGTACGGCCGGGAATGGCCGACCTGGACGCCGCCGCCCGAAATGATCGCCCGCAAGCCTGAACTGGTGAAATGGCAGGGCGGCCAGCCCGGCGGCCTCACCAATCCGCTCGGCGCCCGCGCGCTCTACATCTACCAGAACGGCAAGGATACGGGCTACCGCATCTACGGCTCGCCCGAGTGGTGGAGCATCGGCCAAGCGATGTCGTCGGGCTGCGTGCGCCTGATCAACCAGGACATCATCGACCTCTACAGCCGCGTTTCGAAGAAAAACCCGGTCGTCGTCGTCTGATCGTTTCAGGCCGCCGGCGGCCGCCTTCTGTTCTGGTTTGAGCATGATCTTTTCCGAAAACCGATCCCCGCTTTTCGGGATCATGCTCCGGATTCTGCCGTTGCGCGACGCCGCAAGACAGGCGAAGGTGGGCTGAAAATCATCGCCTGGAGCCGGATGATTTCAGGTCCATTCGACCTGGAATCTGAATCCGTCTTCAAATCCAGGAAATAGAACATGATGTCGTCCGAAATCCGCTTCACACTTTTCGGCATCATGCTCTAGGGAGAGATCAAGCATGGCCGGAACCTTCGTCATCGCGCAGGGCGGCGGCCCGACCGCCGTCATCAACCAGACGGTTGTGGGCGCCACGCTGGAGATCCGCAAAAAGCACCCCGGCGCCAAGGTGCTGGGCTCCATCCACGGCGTGCGCGGCATCCGAGACGGCAATTATGTGGACCTCTCCGCCATCCCGGAGGACCGGCTGCGGCTGATTGCCGGAACGCCAAGCGCGGCGCTGGGCTCGACGCGCGACAAGCCGGATGCCGCCTACTGCGAGGTCATCCTCGAGGGCCTGCAGAAGGCCGGCGCCGACGCCTTCATCTATATCGGCGGCAACGACACGTCGGGCACGCAACAGATCCTGACCGACGCCGCCGGCGGCAAGATCGCCTTTGTCCATGCGCCCAAGACCATCGACAATGATCTCGAGGAGAACGACCATACGCCGGGCTTCATCTCGGCGGCCGAATTCGTTGCCGGCGCCTTCCTGTCCGTGGACCTCGATTTTCGCGCCCTGCCCGGCATCTATGTCGGCATCGTCATGGGCCGGCATGCCGGCTTCCTGACCGCGGCGGCCGCCGCCTGGCAGCTTGATCCCGACAGCGGCCCGCACCTTGTCTACGTGCCGGAGCGGGCGTTCTCGGCGGCCGGCTTCATCGAAGACGTGCGGGCCACGCTCGACCGCTACAAGCGCTGTATCGTCGCCGTGTCGGAAGGCGTCAGCACAGCCGACGGCAAGGCATTGGTCGAAAGCCTGGTGCCCCCGGAGAAACTGGAACGCGACCAGCATGGCAACGTCAAGCTGTCGGGCAGCGACCTGCCGGCGGCGCTTGAAAGGGCCCTGGCCGACGGACTGCCAGGCAAGCGTGCCCGCGTCGATGCCCTTGGCTACATGCCGCGCGGCTATGTCGGCGCTATCAGCGCGGTCGATGCGCAGGAGGCTTTCGATGCCGGAGCCTTCGCCGTCTCTGTCGCCGAACAGGGCGGCGGCTCCGTGGCGCTGCAATATGACGGCACCAAAACGGTGTTGAAGAAGGTGCCGCTGAAGAATGTCGCCGGCAAGACCCGCCACATGCCGGATAATTTCATGAAGGCCGACGTCAACCAGCTGTCCGATGCCGGCATGGCCTACCTCAAGCGGCTGGTGCCGGAAAAATACAAGGTCGGGAAACCGTTCGTCTAATGCCCGGCTCACACTTGATGTCCGGCTCACACATCATGATGCCGGCAATGCCGGACTGGTTCAGCAAGAGTATCGTCGACGACAAGACGACGATGCTGACCGAACCGTTCGTGCATGGCTATGTGCGCGCCAATATCTGGCATCTGCACGGCCGCGACGCCGACCTTCTGGTCGACACCGGCATGGGCATCTGTCCGCTGGCGCCGGAGATCGAGACGCCAAATGGCAAGCCGCTTCTGGTGGTCGCGACGCACATCCATCTCGACCATGTCGGCTCGCTGCACGAATTTCCGCTGCGGGCCGGGCCAAGCATGAGTGCGGCGCAGTTCGAAACCATGGATGAGGCGGCGACCTACGCCTACATGTTCCACAACCTCGAAGGCGCCGTCTCGAAACTGCCGGCGCCAGGCTGGAGGTCGGCTGATTACAAGATACCACCGGCGCCATTGACGCGGACGCTTGGCGAAGGCGACGTCGTCGATCTCGGCGACCGGCACTTCCGCGTCCTACATCTGCCTGGACATTCGCCGGATTCGATCGCGCTGTTCGACGAGGCCGACGGCCTGTTCTTCAGTGGCGATGCCATCTACGACGACACGCTGATCGACGATCTGCCGGATTCCGACCGCGCCGCCTATATCAGCACCATGCGGCGCCTGCTCGACCTGCCGATCCGTATCGGCCATGGCGGCCATGGCCCGAGCTTCGACGGCAAACGCATGCGCGAGATCGCGTCGGCCTATCTTAATCGCCATGACGGGTCCGTGAGCCCGTGCTGAATTAAATCTTCGTAAGGTCGGCCCAAAACCCTAAATCAGGCCGATCCACGCCCTAGATAACTGGTTGTCGATCCGGCCGGCCGCCATGTACGGCGAGGCAGGCGATCCCGGTGGTCGACACGCCGACAGGCGCGGCTCCCAAGTGCGCCTGCGGCGCCGGTTCAACGCTCGCCCGGACAGAACGACCATGTCACCCATGAGCATTCTTCGCAGACATCGCGTCGCGGCCCTGCTGGGCGCTGCGCTGATCATCTCCCCCGTCGTCGTCTCATTCGCCCAGAACACCGGCAACACCGGCTTGAGCACCGTCGCTGCGACGACCCAGACTCCCGTCGTGGGGACCAAGGCCCCTAATGGTTCGCTGGCGCCGGTCGTGGCCACCACCAAGCCGGCCGTCGTGACGGTCACAACGGTCATGAAGGCACAGGCACAAACCATGGGCGAACCCTCGCCCTTCGGCGGCAATTCGCCTTTCGATGACTATTTCCGCCAGTTCTTCGGTGATCAGGGCGCTCCGATGCCCAGAACGCCGCCCCAGCAGGTACCGCGCCAGGAAGCCCTCGGATCCGGCTTCATCGTGGGCGCGGATGGCACCATCGTGACCAACAACCACGTCGTCGACGGCGCCACTTCGATCAAGGTCACGCTCGACGACGGCACCGAGCTTCCCGCCACGCTGGTCGGGCACGATGCCAAGAACGATCTGGCGGTGCTCAAGATTAAGACCGACAAGCCGCTGCCCACCATAAAATGGGGCGATTCCGACAAGCTGATGACCGGCGACCAGGTGCTGGCGATCGGCAATCCGTTCGGCATCGGCACCACCGTCACCTCCGGCATCGTCTCGGCGCGAGGCCGCGACCTGCACAGCGGACCGTTCGACGATTTCATCCAGATCGATGCTCCGATCAACCACGGCAATTCCGGTGGTCCACTGGTCGACGTGAACGGCAATGTCGTCGGCATCAACACGGCGATCTACTCACCCAACGGCGG
Organism: Mesorhizobium sp. B4-1-4; assembly: GCF_006439395.2. Taxonomy (NCBI): domain Bacteria; kingdom Pseudomonadati; phylum Pseudomonadota; class Alphaproteobacteria; order Hyphomicrobiales; family Phyllobacteriaceae; genus Mesorhizobium; species Mesorhizobium sp. B4-1-4. The sequence continues at coordinate 5,377,167 of NZ_CP083950.1, read as the reverse complement.
CAGCGTCGGCGTCGGTTTCGCCATTCCGTCCGACCAGGCCCAGAAGGTGGTCGCCAAGCTGATGAAGGGCGGCAACATCGAATACGGCTATCTTGGCGTCGAGATCCAGCCTGTGACCCCGGATGTAGCCAGCGCCATCGGGCTCGATCATCCCGGCGGCGCTCTGGTCTCTCAGGTCAATGATGGCTCGCCCGCGGCCAAGGCAGGCGTCGAGAGTGGCGATGTCATCACCGGCTTCGCCGGACAGGACGTGAAAGACCCCAAGGACCTGTCGCGGGCCGTCGCCGACGTCGCGCCGGGCGTCAAGGAAACGCTTCAGGTCTGGCGCAAGGGCAAGGCCATGCAGATTTCCGTCGATGTCGGGCGCAACCAGGACGAGGTGAAGACGGCATCGACTGGCAATTCCGGCGCGCCGAGCGCCGAGCAGGGCACGCGCGCGCCGGCGATCGGCCTCGGCCTGATGGACATCACACCCGATATCCGCCAGCAGATGAACCTCGCCGAGAATGAGCATGGGGCGGTGGTTGCGAGCGTCAATCCTGACAAGCCGGCGGCCGCCGCCGGCATCCAGCCTGGCGATATCATCGTCGCCGTCAATCAGGCGCCGGTGAAGAGCGTCAGACAAGTGACACAGGCGATCGCCCAGGCCAGCAAATCAGGCCGCAAATCGGTGTTGCTGCTGGTGGAACGCGACGGTGGCCAGATCTACGTCGCCGTGCCATTCGCCAATGGCTGAGCCGTGGCGCTGATTTGAACAGCGGCGTGGCGGGCTCGTCGGCGACGAGCCCGCCGTTACAGTTTGCGCAGCGCCACTTCCTCGACCAGATGGTCGGCGCCCTTGCGCAGGATCAGGTCGGCGCGGGCGCGCGTCGGCAGGATGTTTTCGCGCAGGTTCTTCAGATTGATGTTGGTCCACAGGCCCTCCGCGATCGCGCGGGCCGAATCCTCCGACAGCTGCGAATAGCGATGGAAGAAGGAGTCCGGATTGCGGAAAGCGGTCTCGCGCAGCCGCATGAAGCGCGAGATGTACCACTGATGGATCAGCTTCTCGTCGGCATCGATGTAGATGGCGAAATCGAAGAAGTCCGACAGAAAAGGCACGATCTTGCCGTCCTGCGGCAGCTTGCCCGGTTGCAGGACATTGATACCCTCGAAGATCAGGATATCCGGGCGGTCGATGGTGACGAACTCGCCGGGAATGACGTCATAGGTGAGATGCGAATAAACCGGCGCCTGGACGCTGCTCTGCGCCGATTTGATGCCCGAGAGGAAGCGCAGCAGCGCGCCGACATCGTAGCTGTCGGGAAAACCCTTGCGTTCCATCAGGTTTTCGCGGCGCAGCACCTCATTGGGCAGCAGGAAGCCGTCGGTGGTGATGAGATCGACCTTGGGACTCGACGGCCAGCGTGCCAGGAGTTCCTTCAGCACGCGCGCCGTGGTCGATTTGCCGACCGCAACGGAACCGGCGACGCCAATGATGAACGGCGTCTTGACCACGTCGACGGCGTTGAAGAAGGCCTGGCGCTGCCGGAACAGAAGCTGACTCGCCTCGACATGGGCGGACAGGAGCCGCGACAGCGACAGATAGATGCGCTTGACCTCTTCGAGGTCAACCGGATCGTTGAGCGAACGCAGGCGGCGGAACTCGTCCTCGCTCAGCGTCAGCGGCGTGTCGGCGCGGAATTGCGACCATTGCTCGGCCGAGAAGAAACGAAAGGGGGAATATTTCTCGGTTTGCGCGAGCTGATCCATCGAGTTTCCTGTCCCTTCCTCGCGATCAGCCCTTGGGCCGCGACGCCTTCTCGGCGATGCCCGAGCGCCCGGTGCGGCTCTCAAGCTCCTTGAGCACGTCGCCCAATGGCACACCCGAAATGCCGAGAACGACAAGCCAATGATATATGAGATCGGCACTTTCCGAAACGAGAGCCGGCTTGTCGCCGTGAACAGCGGCGATCACCGTCTCGACCGCCTCCTCGCCGAGCTTCTGTGCCGCCTTGTCGATGCCGCGCGCGAACAGTTTTGCCGTCCACGAGTCGGGATCGCCGGATTCGGCGCGCTCCCGGACGATTTTTTCCAGATCGGACAGAGAAAACTCGGCCATGGCTGCCTATCTTCTTGTTTAGGCCTGATCTTTCCCGAAAGCCGGCTTCGGGATCATGCTCTAGGACCTGTTGCCGAGGGAGTCCAGCCGCATCGGCAGGCCGGCCTCAGCCATATGCGCCTTGGCTTCGGCGATCGTATAGGTGCCGAAATGGAAGATGGATGCGGCGAGCACGGCACCGGCATGACCATCGCGAATGCCTTCGACCATGTGATCGAGCGTGCCGACACCGCCGGACGCGATGACCGGCGCGCGCACCGCGTCCGCAATCGCGCGGGTGAGCGCAATATCATAGCCGGCCTTGGTGCCGTCGCGGTCCATGGAGGTCAGCAGGATCTCGCCGGCGCCGCGATCGACCATTTGCCGGGCGAATTCCACCGCATCGATGCCGGTCTTCTCACGCCCGCCATGGGTGAATATCTCCCAGCGGTCGATCTCGCCGGGGCCGGACACTTTCTTGGCGTCGATGGCGACGACGATGCACTGGTTGCCGAACTTGTCGGCGGCCTCGGCGACGAAATCCGGATTTTTCACTGCGGCCGTGTTGATCGACACCTTGTCGGCGCCGGCCAGAAGCAGTTTCCTGATATCGGCGACCTGGCGCACGCCCCCGCCGACGGTCAGCGGCATGAAGCATTGCTCGGCGGTGCGGGCAACGACATCGAAGATGGTCTCGCGATTGTCCGACGACGCCGTGATGTCGAGAAAGCACAGCTCGTCGGCGCCGGCGGCGTCATAGGCCTTGGCCGCCTCGACCGGATCGCCGGCGTCGACGAGATCGACGAAGTTGACGCCCTTGACGACACGGCCGTCCTTGACGTCGAGGCAAGGGATGACGCGGGCTTTCAGCATCAGCGGCCCTCTATCGTGGCGATGAGATCGTTGAGCAACTGGCCGACCATCGGCGGCACATCGCCCTGGGCATCGAAGGCCGGATCGTAAGCGGAAACGGTGATGCCAACGACCGGCACCGAAAGCGCCATGGCACAGGTCGCGTCGCGCAACTGTTCCGGGTTCGGACCGCCGGGGGTGACGTAGCGGTTTACCTGCAGATCCTTCGGGTCATGCACGTCGAGATCGATATGCATGTGCACCCTTTCGGCGCCAGCGGCCTTCAGCTTTTCCGTCGCGTGCGCCCAGCCAGGACATTCCGTCTGGATGACGGGCAAAGTCTCGAGAAGTTTTTTCTCCGCCGGATCGAGATCGCGCGCGTTGACGAGCACGCAACGCTGGGGATCGATCGGCTTGAAGCCTGGGATGGACCCCGCCATCGGGCGCCAGCACAGGCCAAGCACGGTCGCCAGCGCCATGCCGTCGAGAAAGCCGTACATGGAGGTTTCGGGCGTGTTGAGGTCGCCATGCTGGTCGGCCCAGATGATCGCATCGGCGCCTTCGCCGGCTACGGCACCGGCTGATGTCAGGCAGTTTCCGGCGAGCACGATGGGAAACCGTCCCCTGTCGATGGCAATGCGGACCTCGCCGGAGACGGCGTTGCAGACGGCAAAGCCGGTGGCGATCTCGCGTTCCTGGTCATCGCCGACCTTGCCGATATCCTCGACGACGACGTCGTGGCCGGCCATGGTCAGCGCGTCGACCAACCCGCCCGATATCAGCGCATCCGGCCCTTGGCCCATGCCGCCGTGATAGTGCCCGCTATCATAAGAGGCGAGAATGATGGAGATTTTCACAACCGCGTCTCCACCGCCGCCTTGCCTTGCAGGATCGCCAGCGCCTCGGCCGGGTCGATACGGCCGTCATAGAGCGCGCGCCCGGAAATGGCGCCCTCGAGCTTCTGCGCATCCGGCATGGTCATGCGCACGATGTCGGCGATCGAGGCCAGGCCACCCGAAGCGATGATCGGGATCGACACGGCTTCGGCGAGGTCGATGGTGGCGTTCCAGTTGATGCCGGTGAGCACGCCGTCGCGGTCGATATCGGTGTAGATGATGGCGGCCACACCCACACCCTCGAATTTCCTGGCAAGTTCGATGACGCCGAGGCTGGAGGCTTCCGCCCAGCCCTCGACCGCAACCTTGCCGCCCTTGGCGTCGATGCCGACGGCGATCTTGCCCGGAAAGGCTTTGCAGGCCTGCTTGACCAGATCGGGATCGCGCACGGCGACCGTGCCAAGGATGACGCGGGCAAGGCCACGATCGAGCCAGTCCTCGATCTGGTCCAGCGTGCGGATGCCGCCGCCAAGCTGCACCGGGTTCTTCGTCGCCTTGAGAATGGCGCCGACAGCGGCGCTGTTGACGCTCTGGCCCTTGAAAGCGCCGTTGAGGTCGACGACGTGCAGCCATTCGAAGCCCTGTTCCTCGAAGGCTCTCGCCTGCGCGGCAGGATCATCGTTGTAGATGGTCGCGGTCGCCATGTCGCCGTGCTTGAGGCGCACGCATTGGCCGTCCTTGAGGTCGATGGCTGGAAACAGGATCATCCGTTCAAGCGCCTTCAACGATGACGAAAGGACCGGTCGAGGCGGTAAGCCGGAACTTCGAAGCATGCTGATATTCGGGCGAATGATAGCATTCGACCGCCTTGTCGAAGGAATCGAACTCGACCAGTACATGGCGGTTGCCGGTCGGCCCTTCCGGATTTTCATGGCGGCCGGCCCGCACAGCGAATTTCGCGCCATATTTCGCAAAGGCCGCGGCATTGGCCTCGATGTACTGTTTGTACAATTCGGGATCGCGAACATCGATCATCGCCATCCAATAGCCCTTCTTGCTCATGGTCTAGGGCCTCCAGCGCAGGAAATTGGCGATCAGCGCCAGGCCGAGCGCCTGGCTCTTTTCAGGATGGAACTGCGTGCCGACGAGATTGTCGCGGGCGACTGTCGCTGTCACCGGGCCACCATAGTCGGCCACAGCCAGCACTTCGTCCGGCTTTTGTGCATCGAGATGATAGGAATGGACGAAATAGGCATGCAGCCCGTGCGGCCCTGTTGGAATGCCGGCAAACAGCGGATGCTGGCGCGTGAGTTCGATCGTGTTCCAGCCGATCTGCGGGATCTTCAGCGCCGGATCGGCCGGCGTGATTTCCTTGACATCGCCCGATATCCAGCCAAAGCCGTTCGTCACGGTCTTTTCCAGGCCGCGCTCCGACATCAATTGCATGCCGACGCAGATGCCAAGGAACGGCCGCCCCTTGGCAATCGCCACCTCTTCCACCGCTTCCCACATGCCGGGGACAGCACGCAAGCCAGCCGCGCAGTCGGCATAGGCGCCGACGCCGGGCAGGACGATGCGGTCGGCGCTGCGCACCCGTTCGGCATCGGCCGTCAGGCCGATCTCAGTCGCAATGCCAGCTTCACGCGCGGCACGCTCGAAGGCCTTGGTGGCCGAGCGCAGATTGCCCGAACCATAATCGATGATCGCAACGCGCATGTCAGCGCCGTCCCGGAATATGGGTCAGCCCCAGTGCCATCCCGGGCTGCGCCGGGCGCGCCAGGGCGGCATCCGGAATCATTCGCGGTGCTGGTGGTGCTTCCTCCGGATGCTTCTCGACCTCCAGCGCATAACGCGTGTCGGCGTCGTCCAACCAGCCGGCCTCAACGACGCCCCATTCGTGCCAGCCGCGCCGGCGGAGTGCCGCAATGCGCAGTTCCTGCCCCTCCAGGCCGACATAGAGCGAGACGAGCAGCGACAGCAGCGAGCCGGCCCATCCAAGGCCAAGTCCTTGGCCAAGCATCGAAAGCACAGCCATGACGACGAAAGTGAGCGTCGCTTCGATCCACAGCCGGTTCCAGGCAAACCACAGCGGTGGCACCAGGAGACCGAGCCAGGTGAAGCCATCGCGGATGAAGGCCGTTGTGTCGACCTTTTCGCCGCGGCTGGGCGGTTCCATCACGACATAGGTGGCCATGAGGCTATCCCTTCAAAGATCCCTTGGTGGAGGGAACCGCGTCCGGCTGGCGCGGGTCGCGCTCCAGTGCCGCGCGCAACGCACGCGCCACCGCCTTGAAACAGGTCTCGGCGATATGGTGGTTGTTGGCGCCATAATGATTGGTGACATGCAGCGTGACGCCTGCATTCTGCGCCAGCGCCTGGAAGAATTCCCGCACCAGTTCGGTGTCGAAGGTGCCGATCTTCGGCGACGAGAACGACACATTCCAGACCAGGAACGGACGGCCGGACACGTCGATCGCCGCGCGCGTCAGCGTTTCGTCCATGGCAAGGTCGATCGAGGCATAGCGCATGATGCCGCGCCGCTCGCCCAGCGCCTTGGTCAAGGCCTGGCCGAGCGCGATGCCGGTATCCTCGACCGTGTGGTGATCGTCGATGTGCAGGTCGCCCTTCGTCCTGACAGTCATGTCGATCAGGGAATGGCGCGAGAGCTGGTCCAGCATGTGGTCGAAGAAGCCGACGCCCGTCGCAATGTCCGCCTTGCCCGAACCGTCGACATGGACCGACACGGAGATGTCGGTTTCCCTGGTCTTGCGGCTTGCTTCGGCGGATCGGGGTGCCATCACTCTATCCTTGTCCCAGCGGTGCACATCGTGACCGGTTCACGGGCCTCAAGCGCTCGCGGGCTTGAAAACGAAAGCCTTCTACCAGCATGATCCGGCGATTGCCAGTTGCCTTGCGTAGAGGTATCGGCCCTGCCGGAGAGGCGATTTGCAATCGTTCGCCCTATGCATACATATGGCCGATCAAAGTTACTCGTACCGCGCCAATCGCCTTTTTGGGATCGCGCGAATCGGAGCCAGGACATGTCTGATAATCTGACCATGCACGCCACGACCATCGTGACGGTGCGCAAGGGCAACAAGGTGGTGATCGCCGGCGACGGCCAGGTCAGCCTCGGCCAGACCATCATGAAGGGCAATGCCCGCAAGGTGCGCCGCATTGGCAAGGGCGGCAATGTGATTGCCGGTTTCGCAGGCGCCACGGCCGATGCCTTCACGCTTCTGGAACGGCTGGAAGCCAAACTTGAACAATATCCCGACCAGCTGACGCGCGCCTGCGTCGAGCTCGCCAAGGACTGGCGCACCGACCGCTATCTGCGCCGGCTGGAGGCGATGATGCTGGTGGCCGACAAGTCGGTCTCGCTGGCGCTGACCGGCACGGGCGACGTGCTGGAGCCCGAATTTGGCGTCATGGCAATCGGTTCGGGCGGCAACTACGCGTTGGCGGCTGCACGCGCCCTGATGGACACCGACAAGGACCCCGAGGAGATCGCCCGCAAGGCGATGCAGATCGCCTCCGACATCTGCGTCTACACCAACAACAATTTCGTTGTCGAAACGCTCGACGCCGCCTAAGAAGGCGGGCCATGATCCCCGAACCGCAGGACCACGTAAGCGAAAAGTGGCAACCGGTTTTCGGACAAGATCATGATCAAACAAGACCATGGCTATGATTTTCGGCCGGTGACCAAGAAGGACCTGCCGATGATCGCCGGCTGGCTGGCCGAACCGCATGTCGCGGAGTGGTGGGACGATCCGGAGACCGAACTCGCCGAGATCCGCGATCATATCGATTCGATTTCCGTCGAACCGCTGATCGTCGAGCTCGACGACAAGCCGATCGCCTATCTGCAGAGCTACGATCCGCATATGGAAGACGACCATCCCTATGCCGACCAGCCGTTCGGCACGCTGGGCATCGACCTTTCGATCGGCCCGCCGGAACTGGTCGGCATCGGCCACGGCTCGGCCATCGTGCGTCAGTTCATCGAGGCGTTGTTCGAGGAAGGCGTGCCGCGCGTCATCATCGACCCCGATCCGGCCAATATCCGGGCCATCCGCGCCTATGAAAAGGCCGGATTCAGGCCTATCGACCGCAGGCGATCCGAATATGGCGACGTCGTGCTGATGGCGATCGACGCTGAAGAGGGGCAGTAGGGCATGATCATTTCCGACGAGGACAAGAGTCTTTCGGCCTATGAAAACAGCTGGCGGATGGGCCTGCTGATCGTCGCCGGCCTGATTGCCGTCCAGGCCGTCACGCTCTACCTGATGGGCCATCCGCAGATCTGCACCTGCGGCTATGTGAAACTGTGGCATGGCGTGGTGAACAGTTCCGAGAATTCCCAGCATATTTCGGACTGGTACACCTTCTCGCATATCATCCACGGCTTCCTGTTCTACGCGCTGGCACGGCTCCTGTTCCCGGGCTCGCCGATCGGCTTGCGGCTGGCATTCGCCGTCCTGATCGAAGGCGGCTGGGAGTTGCTGGAGAACAGCCCTTTCATCATCGAGCGCTACCGCGCCGGCACCATATCGCTCGACTATTACGGCGACAGCATCATCAATTCGGTGTCCGACACACTGGCCATGGTGCTGGGATTTGTCATGGCGCGAAGGCTACCTATATGGGTGATCGTCAGCCTCGCCATCCTCTTTGAATTAAGTACCGGCTACCTCATCCGCGACAACCTGACACTCAACGTGATCATGCTGCTGCATCCGTTCGAGGCCATCAAGCAGTGGCAAAGTGGAATTTAGTGACATGAGCACATTTTCTCCCCGCGAAATCGTTTCGGAACTCGACCGCTTCATCATCGGCCAGAAGGACGCCAAGCGCGCCGTGGCCATTGCGCTCCGCAACCGCTGGCGCCGCCAGCAGTTGGAAGGGCAGATGCGCGAAGAGGTGATGCCCAAGAACATTCTGATGATCGGGCCGACCGGCGTCGGCAAGACCGAAATCTCGCGCCGCCTGGCGCGGTTGGCCGGGGCGCCCTTCGTCAAGGTCGAGGCGACCAAGTTCACCGAGGTCGGCTATGTCGGCCGGGATGTCGAGCAGATCGTGCGCGACCTTGTCGAGATCGCCATCGGCCTGGTGCGCGAGAAGATGCGCGAGGACGTCAAGGCGCGTGCCCACATCAACGCCGAGGAACGCGTGCTGGAGGCGCTGGTCGGCAAGACAGCGAGCCCGGCGACGCGTGACTCCTTCCGCAAGAAGCTGCGCGAAGGCGAGCTCGACGACAAGGAAATCGAGATCGAAGTGGCGGACACCGGCAATGGCGGCATGCCCGGCTTCGAGATCCCCGGCATGCCGGGCGCCAATATCGGCGTGCTCAACATCAACGACATGCTGTCGAAGGCGATGGGCGGCAAGAAGACCAAGCTGCGCAAGACGATGGTTAAGGAATCCTACGACCTGCTGGTCAGTGACGAGTCCGACAAGCTGCTCGACCAGGACGAGGTGGTGCGCCGGGCGCTCGATGCGACGGAAAACGATGGCATCGTCTTCCTCGACGAGATCGACAAGATCGCGGCTAGATCCGACATTTCCGGTGGCCCTTCCCGCGAAGGCGTGCAACGTGATCTGCTGCCGCTGGTCGAAGGCACGACGGTGGCGACCAAGTATGGACCGGTGAAGACCGATCATATCCTGTTCATCGCATCGGGTGCGTTCCACGTCTCGAAGCCGTCCGACCTTTTGCCGGAACTGCAGGGCCGCCTGCCGATCCGCGTCGAATTGCGCGCGCTGGAGAAGGAGGATTTCGTCCGTATCCTGACCGAGACCGAGGCCAGCCTGATCAAGCAGTATATCGCGTTGATGAAGACCGAGGGTGTCGACCTGACCTTCACCGACGACGCCATCGATTCGCTTGCCGGTGTGGCTGTCGACCTCAACGCCAGCATCGAGAATATCGGTGCTAGGCGGCTGCAGACGGTGATGGAGCGGGTGCTGGACGACATTTCCTACGACGCGCCGGACCGCCACGGCACGGCCGTCACCATCGATGCCGCCTACGTCGAGAAGCATGTGGGCGACCTGTCGCGAAACACAGATTTGTCGCGATTCATCCTTTAAACGCCAGCGCCGGAATGTTCCGGCGCCGGGATTGGAGCGCTGCGCGTCCTCTGGACGCGCAAAGGGCGCTCCAACAACTTTGACCGATGCTTCGGCACCGTTTCCGGCAAGAATCAATGTGTGGCCAGATGGTACCATCTGGCCACCTTTCGTCTCGCCGACCGAAGGGGCGCTCTCGACTCGACCAAGAGCGATACCCTAGTTTGCGCGGCAATACCTGTAGGCGGCGGCGCATGAAAAAATTGGTCCTGTTCATTCTCGGCTTGACGCTGGCGGCGACGCTTTTCGCCGCCGACGCGGCGACGCTGGTGCCGCCGGGAAACCGAAATGCCGAGCAGCCCGATATTCCCGGCGCCTCCAGCCGGCGCACGCAAGCGACCAACACCACCTTCCAGGCGAAGTATCGCAAGGTCTATGCGCTGCTGCAGAACGACGCCGATCTGCGCGGCAAGATCAAGAAGGCAGCAAGCGCCTATGGCATCGATCCTATGCATATTGTCGGCGCCATCGTCGGCGAGCACACCTATAATGTCGACGCCTACGACCGGCTGCAGACCTACTACGTCAAGGCGATCTCCTATCTCTCCAGCAAACTGTCCTTCGCTTATGACGGCGAGGATGTCAGCGATTTCGTACAGCGGCCGGAATTCAAAAAATGCGGTGCAATCTCGGACAGCTACGATCTGTGGGAATGCCGTGAACAGGTCTGGAACCATTCGTTTCGCGGCAAGACCGTCGGCGGCGAGGATTTCCCCGACAACCGCTTCGGCGCCACTTTCTTCCAGCCCTACTATGCTGGCCAGACCTTCGGCCTCGGCCAACTCAATCCGCTGACCGCCTTGCAGATGAGCGATCTCGTGCACAAGGTGTCGGGCCTGCCGAAGCTCGACGTCGGCGATCCCAACTCGGTCTACAAGACCATCATGGATCCGGACCTGACGCTGCCTTATGTCGCCGCGACGATCAAGAAATCGATCGATGCCTACAAGAGCATTGCCGGCTTCGACATTTCGGGCAATCCGGGGCTGACCGCCACGCTCTACAATGTCGGCAATCCGGAGCAGCGCGCCTATGCGCTGAAGGCGGAAAACGACAAGCGCCGCGCCGCGGGCGAGCCGGAAAAGCTGCCGGAAGAGAATTATTATGGCTGGCTGGTCAACGACAAATTGGACGAGCTGAAGGCGCTGTTTTAGAGTCCAGTGAAGTTCAGTGCTGCGGGGGGATCGGTGTCGCGCGGCTTCCAGCGTTTACGCCGCCCCTCATCTGCCTGCCGGCATCTTCTCCCCGTATAGTGACGGGGAGAAGGGCACTGTCATTGCCGGTTTCGCCAATCATCAGCGTTGCAAGAGGCGCCGAGAGGTTGCGGCCAGCTACTTTCTCCCCGTCACTATTCGGGCAGAAATGCCCGGCAGGGCAATGAGGGGCGGCGCCGACTTCCACAATTAGCCCTGCGCCCCTACGCCGCCAGCAACGACTTCAGCTTGACGGCCTGCGATCCCAATGCCTCCGGCGCGGGCTTGGCCTGCTTGCCGATCAGCATTTCGGCCAGCCTGATGTCGCGGGCGACCGCATTGCCGGGGCCGATGCCGCTGGCCGCCACCAGCCTGCCGTCCTGCGCCAAATGGAAGAGGATGAAGGCGCCGTCGCCGAGATCGCGGCGGACGACAGAACGGCCTTCGTCCGCCAGACCGGCGATCTGCAGGGACAGGCCATACTGATCCGACCAGAACCACGGCACCGCCGCATGCGCCTCGCCGGCACCCAGCATGTTTTTAGCCGCCAGCGCGCCCTGTTCCTGTGCATTGCGCCAGGCTTCCAACCGCACGCGCCGACCGCCATAGACGGCGAGCGGGAATGAACAGCAGTCGCCGGCGGCGAAGATGTCGGGGTCGCTCGTGCGCAATTCAGCGTCGACGGCAATGCCGTTGTCTATGGCCAGGTCCGCTTCGGCCGCGAGCCCGGTCACCGGGACGGCGCCGATGCCGATAATGGCGAGATCGGCTGCGATTTCCCGTCCGCCCGCAAGCGACACGCGCACTTCCTTGCCGTCATCGGCGATGGCCGCAATGCCGTCACCGCACAGGATGTTGACGTCCTCGGCGATGTGCGCCTGGTGGACGATTTCGGCAATCTCGGTCGGCACGCCGCGCATCAGAATGCGTGGCTGTGCCTCGATGACAGTGACCGTGGCGCCGAGCTTGCGGGCGGCGGCGGCGAGTTCAAGGCCGATGAAGCCACCGCCGACGATGGCGATGCGGTTGCCGGCACTGAAATGGGCGCGAATGGCCAGCGCGTCGGCGAAGGTCCTGAGATAGACGCAGCGCGCGCCGAGACCGGGCATCGGCAGTTTGCGCGGGGTCGAGCCGGTAGCCAGCAGCAGCTTGTCGTAAGGCAGGACCGAACCGTCCGACAGACGCACCGTATGCGCCGCGCGATCGGTCGCCACCGCCTGGACGGAATGGATATGCCGGATCGACTTTTCGGCCAGTATCCCATCGCTGGCGATCGCCTTGACGGCAGGCGCGTCGCTGGCCATCGCATCCTTGGACAGAGGCGGACGCTCGTAGGGCAGATGCGGTTCGTCGCCGACCAGCGTCACCGGCCCGTGATAACCGAGATCGCGCAATCCAAGGGCGGCCCGCCCGCCGCATTCGCCGGCACCGATGATGACCATTCCCCGCGCCATGTCCGTCACCCGATCTGAACGAGGACTTTGCCGGCGTCGACCTTGACCGGGTAGGTCCTGAGGTTGACGCAGACCGGCGCGCCCCTGGCCGCACCCGTCTTGTAGTTGAAGCGGCCATTGTGCTTGGGACATTCGATGATGTCGTCCATCACCAGGCCGTCGGCCAGATGCACCTTCTCATGCGTGCAGAGGCCGTCGGTGGCGAAATATTCGTCGTCCGGGCTGCGATAGATGGCGAAGGTGCGCCCGCCATGATCGAAGCGCATCACGTCCTCTTCATCGATATCATCAGCAGCACAGGCCTCGACCCAGTCGCTCATTCAGTCCTCCCGGCAAATTTCGATCGCACCATCACTCCGCCGCGACGGCGACGGCATCGTTGTGGAATTCCTCGCGGTACGGCCTTGCGGTCGGCGGCAATTCGCGCTTCAGGAAATAATCCTCATTGCGCAACTGGCGCAGGAAGACCGGGATCATCTCGCGATAGCCCGCCAGGATCGACGGGGTCGGCGCCGGCAGGTCGTGCTTGATCAGCGCATGCAGCTTCGGCAACGCATGGTAAGGCACCATCGGGAACATGTGATGCTCCACATGATAGTTCATGTTCCAGTAGATGAAGCGGCTGATCGGGTTCATGTAGACGGTGCGGCTGTTCAGCCTGTGGTCCGTGACGTTGTCGGCAAGGCCGCCATGCTGCAGCAGGCCGACCATCACGTGATGCCAGGCGCCATAGAGCCTCGGCAGGCCGACCAGCATCAAAGGCAGGAACGACCCGAAATACAGCGCCAGCGCGATGGTCGCGGCATAGATCGCGGTCCAGATGCGGGCGATGCGGATCGCCTTCTTCTGCTCCTGTTCCGGAATGAAAGTCTTTTCGGCCGCGCTGATGTTGCCGGCGGCGTTGCGCAGCATGTCGCTCATCGCATGCCAGGCATCGAGCACGCCAACGAAGCCGAGAATGGCGCGCACCAGGTCCGGCGGCCGCATGACCGAGATTTCCGGGTCGCGGCCGACGATGATGGTGTCGGTGTGATGACGCGTGTGGCTCCAGCGCCAGGTCACCGGATTGCGCATGATCATGAAGCAGGCGATCTGATAGACCGCATCATTCATCCATTGCGTCCGGAACGCCGTGCCGTGGCCGCATTCGTGCCAGCGCGAATCGGTGGATGAGCCGTAGAGGACGCCATAGACGAAGAAGAACGGCACGCACCACCAGGTGCCCCAGAACCAGGCGCCGCCGGCGCCGCTGACGACCAGCGCGGCAATCCAGATCGCTGTGTCGCGGATTGCGGGCGCGTCGGCGCGCTGCATCAGCTCCTTCATCTGCTTGCGGGGAATATCGGTGTGATACCATTCCGCCGCCGACAAGCCGTTTTCCACGGCGAGCTTGGAGTCGCGGCCGATCAGGCTGTAGTCACGCCGGGACGGCGTTGCGGTCATGATTGCCTCCTGGTCATGATTGCCTTGGGCAAGGGCACTCGCCCGAACGAGTGCCAACCTTTCGGCACCCCATCTCGCTTCGAGCCTGAAAAATACCGCTGACCCGTGATAGACTCAATATCACAAAGATAGTTTCTATCATTTCCTATCAAAATGATATATCGATGTTGGAAATCGAACGAGGGCGATCATGGCGAAACGACCGACCATATCAGATCTGGCGCGCGTCTCCGGCGTCAGCGTCGCCACGGTGGACCGCGTGCTCAACAACCGGCTGCCGGTGCGCGAGGAGACCGCGCGCCGCGTCTATGAGACCGCGACCGAGATCGGCTACCACGCGGCCGGCCTGATCAAGCAGCGGATGCGCCACGAACTGCCGGAGTACCGGCTCGGCTTTCTGCTTTTGAGAGGCAATGATGTCTTCTACACGGAGTTCGCGCGGCAGCTCGAACTCGCGGTGTCGCAATCGCTGCGCTTCCGCGGCGTCTTGGTCATCGATTTCGCCAATTCGCTGACGCCGGACGAGATCGTCGAGCGCACGCGCAAGCTGGCGGCCAAATGCAGGGCCGTCGCCCTGGTCGGGCCCGATCACCCGACACTGACGGTAACGGTCGAGGAGATGGAGGCCAGGGGACTGCCGGTCTTTTCATTGCTGTCCGACTTCGCGGCCGGTATCCGCGAGGGCTATGTCGGCCTCGACAACCGCAAGGTTGGCCGCACCGCGGCCTGGATGATCTCGAAGGCGGCGAAGCGGCCGGGCAAGGTCGCGCTGTTCGTCGGCAGCCACCGTTTCCATGGGCATGAACTGCGCGAGATCGGCTTTCGCTCCTTCTTCCGCGAACAGGCGCCGGACTTCACCCTGCTGGAAACGCTGGTCAATCTCGAGGCCAACCAGATCACACAGGACACGCTGCTCGAGCTTCTTGGCCGCCACCCCGATCTGGTCGGCTGCTACGTCGCCGGCGGCGGCATGGAAGGCGCGGTCGCGGCACTGAGGCAGGCAAAGCCGGCCGAGATGCCGGCGGTCGTCTGCAACGAGATCACGGCGGTCTCGCGTTCGGCCCTGGCCGACGGGATCCTGACGATGGTTATCTCCACGCCGCTGGCCGCACTTTGCCGCGAATTGCTCGACCTCATGGCGCATGCCATCGAAACCGGCGCGGCGAACGCGCCAGGACAGACATTCCTGCCGTTCGATATCTATCTGCCCGAGAATATCTAGCGATTACCTCGACACCTGGCGCATCCCGCCGGCAGGATGAAAGAATCCATCACGGCTGATAGGAGCCGCATCGTCGCGCGGCCGGCCGCTTGGCACATGGCTTTCCCGCATCGACATCAAAATCCCGCGTCCGGATTTGGAATCGCCCTTGACGCCTCGATGCGAAATGGAATAAATATTTCACCAACTGCGCATTTTGGTTCTTTCGTTCCGGAACATCTGTTTCAAACGGAGGTTTGGCGTTCCAGCCCGTGCAGGGGAACGCCCTGCGGAAAGAAACGATATCAGGGAGAGATTCCCCGGGAGATCGGGGATTCCGGATAGATCGGTGCAACCGGACACCAAAAGTGGAGGAGAAACACAATGAAGAAACTGCTTTTGGGCGTCGCCTTCGCGGCGCTGATGAGTTCATCCGCCATGGCCGCCAAGATCGGCGTATCGATGGCCAAGTTCGACGACAATTTCCTGACCGTTCTGCGCAACGGCATGATCGCGCAGGCCAAGGGCATGAGCGGCGTCGAGCTGCAGGTCGAGGACGCGCAGAACGACGTCGCCAAGCAGCTCGACCAGATCAAGAACTTCGCCGCCTCGGGCGTCGACGCCATCATCGTCAACCCGGTCGACACCTCGGCCACCCAGGCGATGTCGGACGCCGCGGCGGCCGCCAAGGTCCCGCTGGTCTATGTCAATCGCGAGCCGGTCAATGTGAACACGCTGCCGGACAACCAGGCCTTCGTCGCTTCGAACGAAGCCGATTCCGGCACGCTGGAAACCAAGGAAGTCTGCCGCCTGTTCAAGGCAGCCGGCAAGAAGGAAGCCAATGTCTATGTGATCATGGGCGAGCTTTCCAACCAGGCCGCCGTGCAGCGTACCAAGGACATCGAGGAAGTCATCGCCACCCCGGAGTGCAACTTCATCAAGATCATCGACAAGCAGACGTCGAACTGGGATCGCGACCAGGCCCAGAACCTGATGACCAACTGGCTGTCGACCGGCAAGAAGTTCGATGGCGTCATCGCCAACAACGACGAAAGCGCCATCGGTGCCATCCAGGCGATGAAGGCCGCCAACATCGACATGAAAACCGTGATCGTCGGCGGCGTCGACGCCACCCAGGACGCGCTTGTGGCGATGCAGGCGGGCGACCTTGCCGTGACCGTGTTCCAGGACGCTGCCGGCCAGGGCGCTGGCGCGCTGGACGCGGCGCTGAAGCTCGCCAAGGGCGAGAAGGTGGAGCATAAGGTCTACGTCCCGTTCCAGCTGGTTACACCGGCCAACATCGACAAGTTCCTGAAGAAGAACTGAGCGGCGGACATACGGAGCGGCGCTCCCACGCTAAAGGTAGCGCCGCTCTCTTTCTCAGCGTCTGAAAGACGCGAGGACGGCCGTGGCTGACGGAGGATAGAGGATTGGCACAGACATCTCATGGCGTCGGCGGGCTCAGCTATGACGCGAAGAAGCGCACATGGCCGGCCGAATTCAACGTTTTCCTGGCGCTCGTCATTCTCGTCGTCATCTTCGAGGCGATCGGCCGGATCTTTCTCGGCGACAGCTTCCTGTTCAACACGCGCAGCGACGTCAGCGGCATCTTCAACGAGGCGCGCCTGCAGATCATCATCCTGCAAGTGTCGATCGTCGGCATCATCGCCATCGGCGTCACGCAGGTGATCATAACAGGCGGCATCGACCTGTCCTCGGGCTCGATCGTCGGCGCCACCGCAATGATCGCCATGAGCTTCGCCCAGGTGGCGACCGTCAACGGCAACCCCAATCCCAAGGCGATGTTCCTCGCGGAGGGCTGGACCGACCTGCCGGTCATCGTGCCGGTGCTGGTGGCGATCGGCTGCGGCCTGCTTGCCGGCCTGGTCAACGGCGCCTTGATCGCCTACACGCGCATTCCGCCCTTCATCGCCACGCTCGGCATGATGGTGACGGCGCGCGGCATTGCCAAATGGTGGTCCAAGGGCCAGCCGATCTCGTTTCCGACCGACAGTTTCGCGGCAATCGGCAAGGGCTTGATGCCGGTCATCATCTTCATCTCGCTGGCGATCCTGTTCCAGCTCATCTTGACCTACACGAGATACGGCAAGCATTGTTACGCCATCGGCTCCAACGAGGACGCCGCGCGCATGTCCGGCATCAAGATCGCCAACCACAAGATCCTGGTCTATGTCATTGCCGGGATCCTGGCCTCGCTCGCCGCCGTGGTGCTCTCCTCCAAGAACCTCACCGCCCAGTCCGGCATGGGCGTGATGTATGAACTCGACGCCATCGCCATGGCGGTCATCGGCGGCGTTTCGCTGTCGGGCGGGCGCGGTTCCATCGTCGGCACGGTGATCGGATCGCTGATCTTCGGCGTCATCATCTCCGGCTTCACCTTCCTGCGCCTCGACGCCTACTATCAGGAGATGGTCAAGGGCGTGATCATCGTCGGAGCGGTCGTTCTCGACCAGTGGCGCCAACGTATGCGTGCATTGAGGGCTTGACCATGTCAGACATCGTCCTGAAGACCGAAAACCTGACCAAGCGCTATGGCGGCGTGCATGCGCTCGAGGGCGCGAACTTCGAGCTGCGCAAGGGCGAACATGTCGCCATCATGGGCGACAATGGCGCCGGCAAGTCGACCTTCGTGCGCCAGATCACGGCGGTCGAACAGCGCACCAGCGGCAAGATCTGGTTCGACGGCAAGGAAGTGAATTTTACGGGTCCCATCGCGGCACGCGAGGCGGGCATCGAGACCGTATTCCAGAACCTGGCGCTGGCCGACGACCTCGACGTGCCATCGAACCTGTTCCTCGGCCGCGAGAAGGTGCTGTTCAACCTCGGGCCATTCTCGATCCTCGACCGCAAATATATGCGCAAGGCGACCGAGGCGGCTCTGGTTCGCACCGCGGTGAAAATACCCAACCTCTCCAACACCATCCGCCACATGTCGGGCGGCCAGCGCCAGTGCGTGGCGATCGCCAGGACAGCGACTTTCGCTTCCAAGCTGATCATCATGGACGAGCCGACGGCGGCCCTTGGCGTGCAGGAGACGGCGCAGGTCGAAAACATCATCCGGACGCTGAAGGACAATGGCGAGCCGCTGATCCTGATCAGCCACAATATGCGCCAGGTGTTCGACCTTTGCGACCGCATCGTCGTGTTCCGGCGCGGCCGTATCGTGGCCAATCTGCGCAAGGAGAACACCGACGGCCAGGACATCGTCTCCTACATCACCGGCGCCAAGACCGGGGAAGCCGAACTCGCGGCCTAGGGCCGGGCGCGGAGGCGGCGGTCATCGCCTCCCCGTCGATATATCCGGACCGCAAACTCTACGCCCGTGACAGGCGCCCCTGCTTCGAACCACCCCCAGAGGAAATTTCCATGACTCTCCGCTTCGCCCTCCTCGGTGCCGGCCGCATCGGCAAGGTCCACGCCCGCGCGGTTGGCTCCAATCCACAGGCCAAACTGGTTGCCGTCGCCGATGCCTTCGAGAAGGCGGCGACCGAATTGGCGACCGCCTATGGCGCGGAGGTGCGCACCATCGATGCCATCGAAAAATCCGGCGATATCGACGCCGTCGTCATCTGCACGCCGACCGATACCCATGCCGACCTGATCGAACGCTTCGCCAAGGCCGGCAAGGCGATCTTCTGCGAAAAACCGATCGACCTCGACGTCAAGCGGGTGGAAAAGTGCCTGGCCGTGGTGGACAAGGCCAAGGCGACGCTGATGGTCGGCTTCAACAGGCGCTTCGATCCGCATTTCGCCGCCGTGCGCAAGGCGATCGATGACGGCGCCATCGGCACCGTCGAGATGGTCACGATCACCTCGCGTGACCCCGGCGCGCCGCCCATCGATTACATCAAGCGCTCGGGCGGCATTTTTCGCGATATGACCATCCACGATTTCGACATGGCGCGCTTCCTGCTCGGCGAGGAACCTGTTGCGGTCAGCGCCCACGCCTCGGTGCTCGTGGACAAGAAAATCGGCGAGGCCGGCGATTTCGACTCGGTCAGCGTCATCCTCGAGACGGCGTCAGGCAAGCAGGCCATCATCTCCAACTCGCGCCGCGCCACCTATGGCTACGACCAGCGCATCGAGGTGCATGGTTCGAAGGGCATGGTCGCGGCCGAGAACCAGCGGCCGGTGTCGATCGAGTTGGCCAACGACAAGGGCTATACCCGCCCGCCGCTGCACGACTTCTTCATGACGCGCTATCTCGACGCCTATGCCAATGAGATTGCAGCCTTCATCACCGCTGCGACATCGGGCAAGAAAGCGGCTCCGAGCGGAGCGGATGGGCTTGTGGCCTTGAGGCTCGCCGATGCGGCGTTGAAATCGGCGACGTCAGGCAAGACCGTCCGTCTCGATTGACTCGGCGAGGCGAATTTTTTGGGGCGATCAGCTTGTCAGTCTACAAGGCTTTGCGATTAGCCGGAGCACCCATCACGTCGTCATCCACGGGCGGAGCAAGGAGCGAAGCGACGCGGCGCAGACCCGAGGATCCATGCCGTTACGTCGGAGCGATGTGAACGGTGCAGAAATCTGCTCCGCCACGTTCTTCGGCCGGGGTCACGGTATGGATCCTAGGTGTTTGATCCCGAGCTTTAATGGTGCGATATTTTCTTCCGACTGGAAGGATGGGTTATGGGACAAGTTCTGCACGGCCGCGCCACGACGACAGAGGCAATCCGTCGAGCAATACAAAATAGTCAAGAGAGCCTGAGGGCGCTGGCCAGGCGCTACGGGATCGATCAGAAGACGGTTCGAAAGTGGAAGAACCGAACCTCGACCGCCGATCTTCCGACAGGCCCCAAGGACCCGAAGTCGACGGTGTTGTCTGTGGAGGAAGAGGCGGCCATCGTCGCCTTTCGCAAGCACACGCTGCTGCCACTGGATGATTGTCTCTATGCCCTTCAGCCGACGATCCCGCATCTGACACGCTCGTCCTTGCATCGTTGCCTTCAACGCCATGGTATTTCGCGATTGCCGCAGGTGGATGGTGACAAGCCGGCCAAGAAAAAGTTTCAGGCCTATCCGATCGGCTATTTCCATATCGATATCGCCGATGTGCAGACCGCCGAGGGCAAGCTGCGTCTCTTCGTTGCCGTCGACCGGACGTCCAAGTTCGCCTATGCGCAGCTACACGCGACGGCGGACAAGATGACGATGGTCCAGTTCCTGCGAGATCTGATCGCGGCCGTGCCCTATGCCATCCACACCATTTTGACCGACAACGGCATCCAGTTCACCAACCGAAGCTGCGACCGCCATGCCCCCCGGCATATCTTCGATGATGTCTGCGCCGACCATGGCATCGAGCACCGGCTCACCAAGATCAACCATCCCTGGACCAACGGCCAGGTCGAGCGGATGAACCGAACCATCAAGGACGCGACCGTCAAGTGCTTCCACTATGACGATCACGATCAGCTGCGCCGACACCTCGCCGACTTCATCTCAGCCTACAATTTCGCACGCAGGCTCAAGACCCTCAAAGGCCTCACGCCTTATGAGTTCATCTGCAAAATCTGGAAAAAAGAGCCCGAACGGTTCAGACTCGACCCGGTCCATCAAATGCCGGGACTAAACACCTAGGGTCTCCGCGACGGAGCTTCGCTCCTGCTTCGCCCTAGGATGACGAGGTTGAGGACGCCTAGGCCAAGTTTTCAATGTACCGGAAAACCGATCGGAACCTCGATGAATCTCGGAAAACCATTGGTAATCAAAATCATAGGAGCAAGACGATGAGCGGATCAATTGATCGCAATTCAGAAACACGCGCCATCGTCACCGGCGGCGCGCAAGGCATTGGCTTCGCCGTCGCGGAGGCGCTTGCCGATGAAGGCTGCCGGGCGCTGGCGCTCATCGGCCGCTCGCAGGAGAAGGGCGACAAGGCCGTCGCCAGCCTCAAGAAATCCGGCGTCGACGCCATCTTCATCAGCGCCGACGTTGCGAAAGTGGCGGACTGCAAGCGCGCGGTGGCGACCGCGATTTCGCATTTCGGCACAATCAACGCGCTGGTCAACGCCGCCGCCACATCGGCGCGCGGTTCGCTGGTCGAGACTTCAGAGGAGCTTTTCGACCAGATATTCGACACCAACGTGCGGGGACCCTTCTTCCTCATGCAGGGGCTGGTCGCACATCTGCTGGAACGCAAGGCGCCGGGCTCGATCGTCAACGTGCTGTCGATGTCGGCGCATGCCGGTCAGTCCTTCCTGACGCCCTATTCGACCAGCAAGGGCGCGCTGATGACGCTGACCAAGAATGTCGCCAGCTCCTACCGGAAGAACCGCATCCGCTGCAACGCCGTGCTGCCCGGCTGGATGGACACCGAAGGTGAGGCGATCGTGCAGAAAAAATGGCACGACGCGCCGGACGACTGGCTGGAGAAGGCCGAGGCCGCGCAGCCGATGGGCCAGTTGGTGAAGCCGGCCCAGCTTGCCCGGCTGATCACCTATATGCTGAGCCCGCAGGCCGGCGTCATGACCGGCTCGCTGGTCGACTACGACCAGAACATAGCCGGCGTGGTTGGGGAGTAACGGCAATTGAGCCGCTGCACGCCGTCTGGGTTCAGCATAACGGTGCGGGGCCCCATGAGCCGCATGCCTAACTATTGCCGCAGCATTGCCTTTCCCTCATAGTCATAAGTCCGAACAATCATGGGGGTGGAATGATGTCTGCGCCCGAACATACCAGCTGGACTGTCGCCGAGGCAAAAGCCCGGTTCGCCGAGATTATCGAGCGGGCGCGGTACGCGCCCCAAACGATCATCGAAAACAGCAAACCGAGCGTGCTTGTAGTATCGGCCGAAGAATGGCTTCGAAAGACCGGGCGAAAGGGTACGCTTGCGGAATTCCTGTTGGAATCACCACTGCGTGGTGCCGATTTGGACCTTGAACGTCAACACGACGAACCGCGTGACCTGCCGCTATGAATCGCTACTCACTTCGTCATCCACGGGCGGAGCAAGGAGCGAAGCGACGCGCGCAGACCCGAGGATCCATGCCATTACTTTGAAGCGGCGCAGCGGCGCAGAATTTTGCTCGGGTGCATTCCTCGGCCAAGGTCACGGAATGGATCCCAGGGTCTCCGCGACGGAGCTTCGCTCCTGCTTCGCCCTGGGATGACGAAATCGCGAGATTCGGCCATTCCGAATTGGCTCTCATCACCCACGTGACAAACACCCCCGCATCGACTATATGACCCGCATGATCAACCTGTCCGCCACGTATTGGTACTTTAGCAGCTCGCTGGCGGCGGGAGGATTGCGCTCGATCTGAAGATTGCAGCATCAAAATCCGAACAGCCGCCAGACCTGGCGGCTTTTTTTTGTTTCAGCCGGCAGGTCTCCCAACCAGGAGCAGAAAGCCGTGTTGACCACCACAGATGACCTTCGGGTCACCGAAATCAGGACACTGAGCACGCCGGACGAGGTGATGCGCGAAATACCGCGCACGCTGACGGCGACGCGTACCGTTGCCACCGCGCGCAATTCCATCCATTCCATCCTCACAGGGGCCGACGATCGACTTGTTGTCATCGTCGGCCCTTGTTCCATCCACGATCCGGTCGCCGCCGTTGACTATGCCAGCCGTCTGGCGGCGCTGCGCGAAGCCCTGGCCGACCGGCTCGAGATCGTCATGCGCGTCTATTTCGAGAAGCCGCGCACGACCGTCGGCTGGAAGGGGCTGATCAACGATCCGGACCTCGACGGCAGCTTCAACATCGAAAAGGGGTTGCGCATGGCGCGCAACGTGCTGTCGGCCGTCAACAATCTCGGCCTGCCGGCGGCGACCGAATTCCTCGACATGACCATACCGCAATACATCGCCGACCTCGTCGCCTGGGGCGCGATCGGCGCGCGCACGACCGAGAGCCAGATCCATCGCGAGCTGGCATCGGGCCTCTCCTGCCCGGTCGGCTTCAAGAACGGCACCGACGGCAATCTCAAGATCGCCGGCGAGGCGGTGAAATCGGCCGCGCAGCCGCATCATTTCATGGCGGTGACCAAGGGTGGACGCAGCGCCATAGCGGCGACCACCGGCAATGAGGACTGCCATGTCATCCTGCGTGGCGGCGTTCAGCCCAATTATGACGCGGCGAGCGTCGCGGCCGCCGCCGCGGAACTCGCCCGCATTGGTGTCGCGCCGCGGCTGATGATCGATGTCAGCCACGCCAACTCAGCCAAGAAGCCCGAGAACCAGCCCAAAGTGGCGGCTGACGTGGCGGGCCAGGTGGCGGCAGGCGACGAGCGCATCATCGGCGTCATGATCGAGAGCAATCTCGTCGCCGGTCGGCAGGATGTGGTGGCCGGCAAGCCGCTCGTCTATGGCCAGAGCATCACCGATGGCTGCATCGACTGGGCGACCACCGAGACCGTGCTGCACGGCCTTGCCGGCGCCGTCGAGTGGCGCCGATCGGCACGGCGCGCGATGATGGAGAGGCAAGGAGCCGCCTGATCTGGCAGGCCATGTCTGTATGGAAGGGCGGCGGTCTCCGGATTCGGACCGGGCTCACGCCGCCTTCAGCCTTGCAATGCCTGGGTTTCGCGGCACCTCGGCCGGAGCGACCGACCTGGCGCCGGTGCGCCGCGCAATCCTCAACGAGCAGAAGCTCGGCCGACAAGCCTGACCGCGCCTGCAGGCGCCTGATCCGCCCGACCCCGCTCAACTCCTACGCTGAAACCGCCAACATCGTCGCCTGGTGTGAACTCCGCCAGGCGATCTGCAATTCCGCAACGATCGCATCGAGGATGCCCCGACCGAGCCGTGGTTCAAAGGCAAAGGCGACGGCTTGCGGCAGGTCTGGGTGAACGGGTGGGAGACGAATACCACCGCTGGTAACTGAGACGTTTGCCGCCGTTCGCGAGTAGCACCGACCGGTGTGCCCCGCGATCAGCACCAACTGATTGATTTGAAATGTCGGCGCTGCCCCTCATCTGCCTGCCGGCATCTTCTCCCCCTGTAGTGACGGGGAGAAGGGAGCGGTTTCGGCCTTGGCGCTTGCCCTGCGGTGCGGGAAACTGGCGAAATCCGTGGCGAAGGCCCGGCAGGGCAATGAGGGACGGCGCCGACGTTAAAGCTAGCAGCGGGCGTGGCATCATATGTGTTCCCCGCTGGATAGCGCTCGATCGGCGGCCAAGCCGCCGCTACCGCACATCGACCCAGCGCTTCTCCTCGAACGAGCGCGCCATGGCGTGCACGGTGCGCTCGATCTCCAGGCCTTCGGCGAACTCGATGAGCCGCGCCGGCTTGCCGGCGAGCCGCGTCAGCAATTCGCGGCACTCGATGATCTTGAGATCGTTGAAGCCGAGGCCATGACCGGGCGCCGGCACAAAGGCGTCGTACGGCTTGTGGTGCGGCGCCACCAGGATGGTGCGATAACCCTGTTCGGTCGGGCGGTCCGATGTGAGGTAAAGCTGGAATTCGTTCATCCGCTCCTGATCGAAGAGTATCGAGCCCTTGGAGCCAAAAATCTGGACGGCGATGCGGCCCTTGCGGCCCCAGGCCGAGCGGTTGACCTGGAGCGTGCCGGCAATGCCGTTTTCCAGATGCATCAGCACGCTGGCGATGTCGTAGGTTTCGACCGCGCGGCGCCCGCCGGCCGCCAGCTTGCGGTCGGCATAGGGCTTGGCCATGTCGC
The DNA here is from genome assembly GCF_006439395.2 of Mesorhizobium sp. B4-1-4. Taxonomy (NCBI): domain Bacteria; kingdom Pseudomonadati; phylum Pseudomonadota; class Alphaproteobacteria; order Hyphomicrobiales; family Phyllobacteriaceae; genus Mesorhizobium; species Mesorhizobium sp. B4-1-4. The sequence goes on along the minus strand of NZ_CP083950.1, from coordinate 5,352,325 downwards.
AGATGACGCTGGTGACGCGTCCGAACAGCACAGAGACCAGCGACAGCGGATGCACGGCGAAATCGTCGAGCGCGCCATAGCCCGAAGCGGCCTCGTGCTTCCAGAAGAACAGCGCCTCGGGATCGGCCATGAAATCCTCATCCATCTCGATGCGCAGATGGTTGACCTCGCCGATGATTTTCTCGTCGAGCAGCGCGCCGATGTGGCGGATGGCCGGGCTCTGGATGTAGTTGTAGCCAAGGGCCGCGACCTTGCCTGATTTCTTGGCCGCGGCGGCCATCGCCTCGGCTTCGGCAAAGCTCGGCGCCATCGGCTTTTCGCACCACAGATGCTTGCCGGCTTCAAGGATGGCGATGGCCATCTCCGGATGGAACTGGTTGGGCGTGGTCAGCGAGACGATATCGACCTCCGGGTCGTTGACGACGGCGCGCCAGTCGCCGGACGCCCTGGCGAAGCCGAATTCGCCGGCCTTGCGCCTGGCGAGATCCTCATTGACCTCGCCGAGGTGGACCAGCCGCGGCTTGGCCACGTCGGAGAAGACGGCGCCGACAGCGCTCCACGCGATGGCATGGCATTTGCCCATGAAGCCCGTGCCGATAAGACCTACGCCGACCATCCGCGATTTCTCCACTGCTTGAAGCGCCGATTGGATGAATTAATCCATTTTCTTGGGGAATGGAATGTCTGCCTCATTTTTTATGGCGTTCTTGCGCAAGCTCGCTATGATGAGGCAGAGAGGACGCTTCACGGATGAGCTTGAACGGGCCGACGATGGACGAACTGGTACCTCGCGACTTCGAGACGCTGCGCGCCACTATCCTGGATCGGCGCGAGAACCTGCCCAAGCGCATCGCCCAGATCGCCGCCTATGCGCTCGACAATCCGGACGACATCGCCTTCGGCACCGCTGCAAGCATCGCCGCCTCGGCCGGCGTGCAGCCTTCGACCCTGATCCGTTTCGCCCAGCAGCTCGGCTTCGACGGCTTCACCAGCCTGCAGCAGGTGTTTCGCGAGCGGCTGCGCGAGCGCAATTCTTCCTATGACGAGCGGTTGCAGGCGCTGCGGGCCAAGGCTGACGCCGGCGCCGGCCACCGGGCGATCTTCGACGGCTTCGTCGCCGCCGCGAGCACCTCGCTCAACGACATTTCGCGCACGCTGGACGACGCGCATCTGGAAGACGCGATTTCCCTGCTGGCGAAGGCGCAGACCATCTATGTGCTGGCCAAGCGGCGCTCCTACCCGGTGGCGACCTACATCGCCTACGCGCTGGGCAAGCTGAAGATCCGCAACCAGCTGATCGAATCGGCCGCCGGCCTGAATGCCGAGATAGTCGGCTTTGCGACGCCGGCGGACGCCGTCATCGCCATCAGCTTCTCGCCCTATGCACCGGCCACAATCGAGGAAGCACGCAGCATTTCGGAACAGGGCGTGCCGATCGTCGCCATCACGGACAGCTCGTTTTCGCCGCTTGCCCAGTTCGCCAGGGTCTGGTTCGAGGTTGCCGAGGCGGACTTCGCCGGCTTCCGCTCGCTGTCGGCAACGATGGCGCTGGCCATGGCTCTGACGGTCGGGGTCGGCGAGAAGCGGCGCGACGCAAGCCGCAAACGAAGAACCTGAATTTGATCCCTGAAAAGACCTGGGCGAGGCCGGAAATCGGACGCTTTCCGTTGCTTCCCGCGCCTTCGGTCCGGGATCATGGTCGCGCAGTTTTCAGTACGGGAATGCTCATTCCATATTGACTATGGATTGGAATTATTATTTCATATTGCCGGCGCCACGCTGCCGCTCGCGCGTGTTGCCCAAACAATGTTGTTCATGACAACAGACCGACGGGAGGTTCCAATGAGCGAAGCCGTGGACGCGAAACAGGCGCCGCTCGACGTCATCACCATCGGTCGTGCTTCCGTCGACCTCTATGGCCAGCAGATCGGCTCGCGGCTGGAAGACATCACTTCGTTCGCCAAGTCGGTCGGCGGCTGCCCGGCCAACATTTCGGTCGGCACGGCGAGGCTCGGCCTGCGTTCGGCGCTGCTGACGCGCGTCGGCGACGAGCAGATGGGCCGCTTCATCCGTGAGCAGCTCAAGCGCGAAGGCGTCAACGTCGACGGTCTGAAGACCGACAAGGAACGGCTGACCGCGCTGGTGCTGCTATCGGTCGAGAGCGAAGGCGTTTCCCCGATGATCTTCTACCGCACCGACTGCGCCGACATGGCGCTGGCGCCGGAAGACATCGACGAAGCCTTCATCGCTTCCGCGCGCGCCATCGTCGTTACCGGCACGCATTTTTCGCGCCCCAACAGCGACGCCGCACAGCGCAAGGCGATCCGCATCATGAAGGCCAAGGGCGGCAAGGTTGTCTTCGACATCGACTATCGCCCTAACCTGTGGGGGCTCGCCGGCCATGCCGAGGGCTTCGAGCGCTATGTGAAGTCGGACCGGGTCTCGGCCCAGCTGAAGACGGTGCTGCCCGATTGCGACCTCATCGTCGGCACCGAGGAAGAGATCATGATCGCCTCTGGCGCCGACGACTGCCGGAGCGCGCTGAAGACGATCCGCTCGCTATCGTCGGCCACCATCGTGCTCAAGCGCGGCGCCATGGGCTGCATCGTCTATGACGGGCCGATCAGCGACGATCTCGAGGACGGCGTCGTCGGCAAGGGTTTTCCGATCGAGATCTACAATGTGCTGGGCGCAGGCGACGCCTTCATGTCCGGCTTGCTGCGCGGCTGGCTCGGCGGCGAAAACCTGGAAACAGCGGCGACCTGGGCCAATGCCTGCGGCGCCTTCGCCGTGTCGCGGCTGCTTTGCGCGCCGGAATACCCGACCTTCGAGGAGTTGCAATTCTTCCTCAGGAATCGCAGCAAGCATCGTGCCTTGCGCAAGGACGAGGCGATCAACCACATCCATTGGGCGACCACGCGCCGACGCGACATCCCTTCGCTGATGGCGCTCGCCTGCGATCATCGCGTGCAGCTCGAAGATGTCGCGGCCAAGGCCGGCGCCGATCCTGCGCGCATCCGCGATTTCAAGGTGCTGGCTGTCAAGGCGGCGGCAAAGGTCGCCGCCGGCCGTGATGGCTACGGCATGCTGATCGACGAGAAACATGGCCGCGAGGCGATGTTCGAGTTCGCCCGCCATCCCTTCGCCTGGCTTGGACGCCCGGTGGAACTTCCGGGATCACGACCGCTGCGCTTCGAGTTCTCGCAGGACATCGGCTCGCAGCTTGCCGAATGGCCTGTCGATCACTGCGTCAAGTGCCTGTGCTTCTACCATCCCGACGATCCAGCGGCCTTGAAGGAAGAACAACAGCAGAAGCTGCGCGCGCTGTTCGAGGCCGCGCGCAAGGTGGGCCGGGAACTTCTCGTCGAGATCATCGCCGGCAAGCACGGCAAGCTCGACGACACGACCATCCCGCGCGCGTTGGAGGAGCTTTACGCGCTCGGTATCAAGCCTGACTGGTGGAAGCTCGAGCCGCAGGCCTCGGCCGGCGCCTGGGCCAGGATCGAGGCTGTCATCCTGAAACACGATCCCTGGTGCCGGGGCATCGTGCTGCTTGGGCTCGAGGCGCCGCAGGACGAGCTGAAAGCCGCTTTCGCCGCCACGGCCAAGGCGCCCATCGTCAAGGGTTTTGCCGTCGGCCGCACCATCTTCGTCCACGCCGCCGAAGAGTGGCTGGCCGGCAGGATGTCGGATGACGAGGCAATCGCCGACATGGCGTCGCGCTTCGAGCAACTGACCGAAGCGTGGCTTGCCGCGCGTGGCCGCAAGGCAGCATAACAGCCGCGGCACAAGGACTGCGGAGGAAAAGACCATGAGCAAGACAATCCGCCTGACGATGGCGCAGGCGTTGACCCGCTTCCTGTCCCGCCAGATGGCCGAGATCGACGGAAAAAAAATGCCGATCTTCGGCGGTGTCTGGGCGATCTTCGGCCATGGCAATGTCGCCGGCATCGGCGAGGCGCTCTACCAGGTGCGCGACGACTTGCCGACATTCCGCGCCCACAACGAACAGGCGATGGCGCATGCGGCGATCGCCTATGCCAAGGCCAATTTCCGCCGCCGCTTCATGGCCGCAACAAGCTCGATCGGTCCGGGCGCGCTCAACATGGTGACCGCGGCGGCACTCGCCCATGTCAACCGCTTGCCGGTCCTGTTCCTGCCTGGCGATGTCTTCGCCAACCGCATTCCCGATCCGGTGCTGCAGCAGGCCGAAGATTTTTCCGACGGCACCGCGACCGTCAACGACTGTTTCCGTCCGGTCTCGCGCTATTTCGACCGCATCACCCGGCCCGAGCAGATCATCCCGGCGCTCCGCCGCGCCATGCAGGTGCTGACCGATCCGGCCGATTGCGGGCCGGTGACTTTGTCGCTCTGTCAGGATGTGCAGGCCGAGGCCTATGACTATCCGGAGAGCTTCTTTGCCGAGCGGGTCTGGCATCAGCGCCGGCCGCGCCCGGACCGCCACGAGCTTGCCGCCGCCGTCGCGGCACTCAAGGGCGCGAAGAAGCCGCTGATCATCGCCGGCGGCGGCGTCATCTATTCGCAGGCATCGGATGAGTTGGCCAGGTTCGCCGGGGGTGCCGGCATTCCTGTCTGCGAGACGCAGGGCGGCAAGTCCTCGCTGCCGGACGATCATCGGCTCAACATGGCGGCGGTCGGCGTCACCGGCACTTCGGCCGCCAACCGGCTGGCTGAGGAAGCCGATGTGGTGCTGGCCATCGGCACGCGGCTGCAGGATTTCACCACCGGCTCTTGGGCGCTGTTCAAGAACTCCGGCAAGACCATCATCGGGCTCAACGTGCAGCCTTTCGATGCCGGCAAGCACCGCGCGCTGCCGCTGGTCGCCGATGCGGCCGAGGGTCTCGCCGAACTCGGCGCCGCGCTGAAGGGCTGGAAGGCGCCCGCCGTCTGGACCGAGAATGCGGCCAAGGGCAAGAAGATCTGGCAGTCCGACGCGGCCAAGGTGACGGCGTCGACCAACGTCGCTTTCCCCTCCGACGCGCAGGTGATCGGCGCCGTGCAGCGGGCCATGGGCTCCGGCGTGACCCTGCTGCATGCGGCCGGCGGCCTGCCGGGAGAACTGCACAAGCTCTGGCAGGCCGGCACGCCCGGCTCCTACCATGCCGAATACGGCTTCTCGACCATGGGCTACGAGATAGCCGGCGGGCTTGGCGCCAAGATGGCGAAGCCGGACGAAGAGGTCGTCGTCATGATCGGCGACGGCTCCTACCTGATGCTCAATTCCGAGATCGCCACCTCGGTGATGCTCGGTTTGAAGCTGACCATCGTGCTGCTCGACAACAGGGGTTTCGGCTGCATCAACCGGCTGCAGATGGCAACCGGCGGCGCCAACTTCAACAATCTGCTGAAAGACTCGCGCCACGAGATCCTGCCCGATGTCGACTTTGCCGCGCATGCGGCGAGCATGGGGGCGATTGCCGAGAAGGTGCCGTCGATCGCCGAGCTGGAAAACGCGCTGCGGAAGGCGAAGACAAACGACCGCACCACCGTGCTGGTCATCGACACCGACCCGCTGGTCTCGACCGATGCCGGCGGCCACTGGTGGGACGTGGCGGTGCCGGAAGTCTCCGCGCGGCCACAAGTGAACGCGGCACGCAAGGCCTATGACGAGAAGCGGCAGATGCAGAGTGTCGGTGACTAATGTCAGCGCCGCCCCTCACCCTTACCCTCTCCCCGTAAGAACGGGGAGAGGGTCGCCAGCGTCGTGATCAGCCCCTTACCCGTCCCTATACGGGGAGAAGGTGCCGGCAGGCGGATGAGGGGCGGCACTGACGGCCAAAGAATGAGCTGTTTTGAAACTGGAGTGACGACTTGAAAGCCAAACTGGGCATGTCCCCCATTGCATGGTGGAACGACGATCTTGCCGAACTCAGCGATGATGTGTCGCTGGAGGAGTGCCTGCGCCAGTCGCGTTCGGCTGGCTTCACCGGCATGGAGATGGGCCGGCGTTTTCCCAACGATCCCGCTGTCATGCTGCCGATCCTGAAGGCGGCCGACGTGACGCTGTGCGGCGGCTGGTTCTCGGGCACGCTGGTCGATGAGGACATGGCCAAGAACAAGGATCGCATCCAGCCGATGATCGACCTGTTCAAGGCGGTCAATGCGCCCTGTATCGTCTATGGCGAGGTCGGCCGCTCGATCCAGGGCGACCGTTCCAAGCCGCTTGCCACCAAGCCGAAACTCACCAGCGACGAGATGAAGGCGTATGGCCGGCGCCTGACCGAGTTCGGCGAATGGTGTGCCGAACAAGGCATGCCGCTGTCCTACCACCATCATATGGCGGCGGTGGTCGAGACCGAGCCGGAGCTCGACGCCTTCATGCGCCATTCCGGCGAAGGCATTCCGCTGCTGCTCGATGCCGGCCATCTGGCCTTTGCCGGCGGCGATGTGCTGCGCGCCATCGACAACCACCACAGGCGCATCAACCATGTCCACGTGAAGGATGTGCGCATGGGCGTGATCGACAAGCTCGACCGTACGAAGCAATCCTTCCTCGACGCCGTGGCGCTCGGCGCCTTCACGGTGCCGGGCGATGGCTCGCTGGATTTCGGCGCCATCGTGCAGCGCTTCGCCGATCATGGTTATGAGGGCTGGTTCGTGGTGGAGGCCGAGCAGGATCCGAAAAAGAACCCGCCGCTCAGGATGGCGCAGGTCGGCCACAAGGAACTGATGCGGGCGATGACGGCCGCCGGCTACACGGTCGAAACGCAAGGTTTTCCGCATGCCTGACGCGAGGGTTCCCCGCGAGGCGGGTTGCTATAGATTGGGCTGATGAAAGATTCCGAACATCCCTTCTTCCGACCACTTTGGCGGCGCGTCGCCGTCGTCGCGGTCTGCGTCCTCTGGTCGGTCATCGAGTTCGCCACCGGCACGCCGTTCTGGGGCGTCATCGCGCTCGGCTTTGCCGGCTATGGCGTCTGGCAGTTTTTTTACCTCTACAAGCCGGCCGACGAGAGCAAGGCAACGGCCGAGCCCGAAGCGAAGGAGTGACTGATCCTATGCGTTGGCGATTAGCTTGGCCTTCGCAAATCTTCGGCCGGCGCCCTTCCAACTTCGTCATCCTAGGGCGAAGCAGGAGCGAAGCTCCGTCGCGGAGACCCTGGGATCCATGCCGTTACCTCGGCCGAAGGGCACAGCGGAGCGGAATTCTGCACCGTCACACCAGCTTCAAAGTCTTGGCATGGATCCTAGGGTCTGCGCTGCGTCGCTACGCTCCTTGCTGCGCCCTAGGATGACGAAGTTAGAAGCACTGCACCCTTTCAAACAGGCGGCTTGGCTTCAGGGAATCCTTCAAGCCAACGGAATAGGAGACAAAAATGTCGAAACTGCTGGTGAAGGCCGACAAGGGCCATGGCCGCGTTGCCCACGTGACGCCGAAAAGCGCCGGCTGGACGTATGTCGGTTTCGACCTGCATCGGCTGAAGCCGGGCGAAAGTGCCTCGGGCCAAACGGCCGATCGCGAGGTCTGCCTGGTGTTCGTGGCCGGCAAGGGCACCGCCACCGCCGGCGGCAAGGATCTTGGGGTGCTCGGCGAGCGAATGTCGCCCTTCGATGGCAAGCCGTGGTCGGTCTATGTTCCCGAGGGATCGGACTGGTCGGTAACGGCCGATACCGAGCTGGAACTGGCGGTCTGCTCGGCGCCGGGCCTGGGCGGCCGGTTGCCGGTTCGGGTGATCGGGCCGGACGATCTCGGCCAGGAGGTGCGCGGCAAGGGCACCAATACGCGCTACGTCACCAACATCCTGCCGGAAGGCAAGCCAGCGGACTCACTCCTGGTGGTCGAGGTCATCACGCCGGGCGGCCATACGTCGAGCTACCCGCCGCACAAGCATGACCAGGACAATCTGCCCGCCGAATCCTATCTCGAGGAAACCTACTATCACCGCCTCAACCCGCCGCAGGGCTTTGCCTTCCAGCGCGTCTATACCGACGCCGACAAGAATGGGCATCGCGCACTGGACGAGGCCATGGCGATCGAGGATGGCGACGTGGTGCTGGTGCCCAAGGGCTATCACCCCTGCGCCGCCTGCCACGGCTACGACCTCTACTATCTCAACGTCATGGCCGGACCAAAGCGGACGTGGAAATTCCACAATGCCCCCGAGCACGAATGGTTGATGAAGGCCTGAGAATCGGGGCGGGACCGGTGAAGCTATTGGTCCAGCTCGGAAAAATCGTCGGCTAAGGAACTGAAGGAGCGATTTGCCTTCGAAAACCCTTCAAAGCTTCGTCAATCCGTCATGGAAATCACCTATGGCAACGGATCTGATGAGGACTTGCCATGCGTTATGCCATCTATTTCGCCCCCCGGCAGGACGAACCGCTGGCGCGGATCGCCGCTAACTGGCTGGGCCGCGACCCGTTCGGCGCGGCGACAAAGCCGGTTGAGGCCGTGGCCGACCTTGCGGCCGCGGAAGTTGCCTTCCACACCGCTTCGGCGCGCCGCTATGGCTTCCACGCGACGCTGAAAGCCCCGTTCCGTCTTGCGGTGAACGAGACAGAGAGTTCGCTGCGCGCGGCACTCGACCAATTCGCCGAGGCGACGCCGGTGGTGACGATCCCGCGTCTCGTCGTCAGCCAGATCGACAGCTTTTTCGCGCTGGTGCCGGACGGTCCGCTGCCGCCGCTCAACCGCTTCGCCGACGACGTCGTGCGCGATTTCGACCGGTTCCGTGCGCCGCTGACCGAAGCCGAGATCGAACGGCGCAGTCCGGATTCGCTGAAGCCGGCCGAGTTCCGCAATCTCTGCCAGTGGGGTTACCCCTATGTCTTCGAGACGTTCCGCTTTCATATGACGCTGTCCGGGCGGGCAGGGCCACAGGAAAGCCCTCGTCTGCGCGCGGCAATCGACAGCCTGTTCGCGGATGTGCTTCGGCAGCCGGTGCTGGTGGATGGACTGACGCTGTTCGTCGAACCCGAACCAGGCGCGCCATTCCTGGTGCTTTCGCAGCACGCGCTGGGACGGCGCCCGACCAGAAAAACCGCCTGACCGCCTGCCGGAATAGCTCCGGCCGGAGATAACCGAGGACTGCCCGAAATGACCGCCGAGACTGTTCTTTCCAACGCCCGCATCGTGCTTGCCGACGAGATCGTCGAGGGTTCGCTGGTGCTGCGTGACGGCTTAATCACCGGCATCGATCCAGGTGCTGCCCGAACCGGCGACGACATGGGCGGCGACTATATAATTCCGGGACTGGTCGAACTGCATACCGACCATCTCGAAGGCCATTACGCGCCGCGGCCGAAGGTGCGCTGGAACCCTATCGCGGCCGTGCTCGCCCATGACGCGCAGGTCGCGACCGCCGGCATCACCACCGTGCTCGACGCCTTGCGGGTCGGCATGGATGAAGACGCCGACCTGACCTCGGACGACATCCGCAAGCTCGCCGATGCGATCGAGGACAGCGTGCGGGAAGACCGGCTGCGCGCCGACCACTTTATCCATCTGCGCTGCGAAGTTTCGGCGCCGGACTGCCTGCGGGCCTTTGCCAATTTCGAGACTGACGACCGGGTGAAATTGGCGTCGCTGATGGACCATGCGCCGGGCCAGCGCCAGTTCGTCAATCTCGAGACCTATGCCTATTATTACCAGCGCAAGCTGAAGCTGAGCGACCAGGACTTTCAGAAGTTCTGCGAGAAGCGGATGGGGGAATCGGCACGCAATTCCGGCCCAAACCGGGTCTTCATCGCGGCCGCCTGCCATGAGCGTGGCATTGTCCTGGCCAGCCATGACGATGCCACGACAGGCCATGTCGAGGAGGCGATCGAGCAAGGCGTCCGGGTCGCCGAGTTCCCAACCACCGAGGAAGCGGCGCGGGCTTCGAAGGACGCCGGACTCGGCGTGCTGATGGGCGCGCCCAACGTCATGCGCGGCGGCTCGCATTCGGGCAATGTCTCGGCGCGCGCGTTGGCCAGCGACGGCCTGCTCGACATCCTGTCATCCGACTACATCCCCTTCAGCCTGATTCAGTCCGCCTTCTTCCTCGGCGACATGGTCGAAGGCATTTCGCTGCCGCAGGCGGTCGCCATGGTTTCGAAAAACCCGGCCGAAGCGATCGGTCTGACCGACCGCGGCATCATCGAACAGGGCCGCCGCGCCGATCTGGTGCGCGTGCGCGTCGACGATCATGTTCCGGTCGTGCGCACCGTATGGCGGCAGGGGCGCCGGGTCGCATGATGGTGTCCGCCTTGATCGAGCGTGAGTTGTCCGCCGAAACGTTCCCGATCCGCCATGGCGTGTTTGTAGCGGTCGTAGGCCCAAGCGGTGCCGGCAAGGACACGGTGATCGGCTACGCCCGCGCGCTTTTTGCCGACGAGAGCCGGCTGGAATTCGTGCGCCGCGTCATCACCAGGCCGAGCGATGCGGCGAGCGAGGATCACGACACGCTGGCCGATGCCGCCTTTGTCGAGGCCGAGGCTGACGGCGCCTTCGCCATCTCCTGGGAGGCGCATGGGTTGCGCTATGGCCTGCCCGCCGATGTCGACTGGTCGGTCGCCAATGGCCATGTCGCGGTGGCGAACGTGTCGCGTTCGATCATACCCTCCTTGCGCGAGCGCTACGCCAATCTGGCCATTGTCGAGATCACTGCTTCGCCTGACGTGCTGGCCGAGCGACTGGCAATGCGCGGCCGGGAATCGCGCGGCGAAGTGCTGGCCCGGCTGGCGCGCAGCGCCAATGTGACCTTGTCCGGTCCCGGCGTCACCACGATCGACAACAGCGGTCCGCGCGAGGCGGCTGGCGAGCGCTTCGCCGAACTGCTGCGCAAGGCAATGGCCTTTTCCGACATGTCGGGCATGATCTAGGCCCTCCGCCCTACAGCTCGATTTTCGCACCTCACGAGGCAACGGCCGCCGCTTCCGGCGGTTTGCGGCCGCTCGTCTTTCGGCAGGCAGACATGTTCGCCTGGGCCGACCGCCATTGTCACATCCTTGTAATAGACATTTCGGATGGTGGCGCCCGTTGCAATTGCTACAGCCAGAAAAATGACCGCCCGACATGACATATGATGCCTCGAAAGATCGGAAGGCGACGGTCGATGCCCGGGTCCAGGCGGCGCTCGAAAACCTACCGCCCGCCGAGCAGCGCATGGCGCGGTTCTTCGTCGACCAGAAGCAGTCCGTCCTGCTGGGATCGGCGGCCGAGATCGCCGAATTGGCCGGCACAAGCGACGCCACCGTCGTTAGGACGGCGCGCTCGCTTGGCTTCGAAAGCCTCTCGGCGCTTCGCCAGATGCTGCTGTCGGACCTGACCGGCACGCCATCCCCCGGCAAGCGCCTGGCGCGCACCTTGCAGGAGACCGGCGACGACAGCGCCGGCGCATTGCGACATGTGATCGACATCCACGAGAGCGTGCTCGACGTGCTGAAGCGTCCGGAGATGGCGGCCGCGTTCGAGCGCAGCATCGACATTCTGGCGCAGGCCAATCGCCGCCATGTCTTCGGCATCGGTCCATCGGGCGCCATGGCCGACTATGCCAGTTTGCAATTCAACCGGATCGGCCTGCCGACCAGCGCGCTGTCGGTATCGGGAATTGCGCTCGCCGACCGCCTGCTGTGGCTCGCCAAGGGCGACGCCGTGCTGATGATGGCCTATGCGCCGCTCTACCGCGAGGTCGAGATCATTCTCGAACAAGCCAGGCAGGTCGATGTCCCGGTCGTGCTCATCAGCGACAATCTGGCTCCACTGGTGTCCGGCAAGGTGGCCGAGACGCTGCCAATACCGCGCGGCAAGGCCGATCACCTGGCCATGCATGGCGGCACGATCGTGCTCATCGAAGCGATGATCATCGGGCTGGCGAAACGAAACAGCGAAGCCGCCTTTGATGCCCTCGAGCGGCTGAGCACGGTTCGTGGGGCGATCGACAAGGCATGGATAAAGCGTGGCGTCCGCAAGAATGATGGCAATAAAAAGTAGAAACTCCTGCGCATGACACAAAACATTCAATTTGTTTATACATGATACAATGGGGCTTACTATGCCCATGGGAAATCCACTGGAGAACAAGATGAACGCCCGTACCATTTTCTGCTTCGCAATTGGCTTGAGCGCGCTGACAGCCGCAGCACCTGCTTCGGCATCAGACCTCGTGCTTTATGACGCGCTCGATTTCGCTGGCCCGGTGGCCAAGGCCTTCCAGGCCAAGACCGGTCTCACGGTCGACGTCGTCGAGCCTGGCAGCACCGGCGAGACGCTGGGCAAGATCGCTGCCGAAGGCAGCAACCCGCAGTTCGATATCGTCTGGCTCGACGGCTCCGCCGTCATGGAGCGCATGGCGGCCGACCACGTGCTGCAGGCCATTCCCGCTGCCGCCTACGACAAGGTGGCATTCACCGATCTCGGCAAGTCGCTGATCCCGCAGAGCCACGCTTTCCTGCCGACCGGCACCAGCACCACGGCCATCGAGGTCAACACCAAGAAAGTGCCCGCCGACAAGCTGCCCAAGTCGTGGGCCGATCTTCAGTCCTTCGCAGGCAAGGTCGCGGCCAAGGATCCCAATCTGTCGGGCCCTGCCTATCAATGGCTGGCCGGCTTTTTCCAGACCAACGGCCTCGACGCCGGCAAGGCCCTGCTGACCAAGACGCTGACCAACAAGTCCCTGTCGGGCCTGTCGAGCGGCGGCAAGGTGAACAAGGCTGTGCTCACCGGCGATGCCTCGGTCGGCATCAATCAGGACAGCGCCATCTTCTCGAAGATCGCCGCCGGCGAACCCGTCGTCGCGGTCTATCCGAGCGAAGGTTCGGTGTCGCTTCCGCAGGGCCTCGGCATCAGCGCCAAGACCCAGCACATGGACGCGGCGCGGAAATTCATCGACTTCGTCACCAGCGCAGAGGGCCAGGCCGCCATGCAGAATGGCGACGACACCGACTTCTTCTACATCCCGATCATCAAGGGCATCAACGCCAAGCCGGGCCGTGAAACCAACATCACCTACACGCATCTCGACGATGCCGTGGCCTCCGCTCACGAGACCGAGTGGAAGCAGTGGTATAAGGCCAATTTCGTCCAGTGACCCGGCTGTTCGGGAAATGACAATCGTTCAGCATTCCGGCGCCGCGGCTTTTGCCCGCGGCGCCGGCGCCAGCAAACCACCGCTGGGCCGCCTGTCGGCGCTCGCGCGCTATGGCGGGCCATTTGCCGTCTACGCCGTCTTTGGCCTGCTGATCGGATTGCCGCTTGCCCTGGTGCTGGTTCAGGCGGTCATGCCCGGCTTGTTTGCCGCGCAAGATGCCAGCAGCGGCCTGAGTTTCGAGCCGCTGGCCCGTGTCTTCAACTCGCCCTATGTCGCGGGCTCGGTCCTGCACTCGCTTGAACTCGGCATGCTCGTCGCCTGCACAACGACGGCGCTGGGTGGCGCCTTCGCGGTCCTGGTCCAGCGCTGCGACATTCCGGGGCGGACAGCGATTTCAATCGTGCCGTGGCTGGTTTTCCTGACGCCGTCCTATCTGAAAGCGCTCGCCTGGGTGCTGCTGATGTCCTCCGGCGGTTACCTGGCTCAGTTCGGGCTGCTGCCTGCCGCGCTGGGCTCGGCGTTCTTTGGCCTGGCCGGCCTGGTGTTTGTCCACACGCTCAGTCTGTTTCCGCTGGCCGCCTTCATCATCGGCAGCGCGCTCGCCGGCCTGGGCAGCGAACTGGAGGATGCCGCACGGCTCTCCGGTGCCACGCCGCTCAGGATCTGGCTGCGTATCAACGGTCCCCTGCTGGCGCCGGCCATCGTCTTGAGCTTCATCGCCACCTTCGCCGAGGTGCTGTCCGATTTCGGCCTGGCCTCGACCATCGCCAGAATGTCGAATTTCGGCGTGCTGACCTACGGCATCTACGCCGCCGCCAGCGACTATCCCGTCGACTTTCCCGCCGCCGGCGCCCAGGCGCTCATCCTGCTCAGCCTTGTGCTGCTCGTCGTGGTGGCGGACAGGCTGCTGCGCCGCCGCGCCGACCCGCGCCTGATCTCCGGCCGCGCCAGGCCTGCCCGGCTCTACAATCTCGGCGCGTGGCGCTGGTTCGCCATGGCGGCGGCCCTTGCCATTGCTTTCCTCGCGCTGGCATTGCCGCTCGGCGCGATCGCGGCACGCGCTCTGACGCAAACGCTGGGCCATGGGCTCGTCTGGAGCAACTTCACCAGCGCCAATCTGGTGGCGGCGCTCAGCCTGAACACCGCGGCCAATGACGGCCTGTTGCGCAGCCTCGGCTACGCCGGGCTGACGGCGCTTATCGCCAGTTCACTCGCCCTGCTCCTGTCGGCGCAACTCGACCGTGCGGGCCCGGTTCTGCGCAGCGCCGTCGTCGGCCTGTCGCTGGGGTCGGTGGCGATACCGGGCATCGTGCTCGGCTTCGGTTACATCCTGGTCTGGAATCGCCTGCCGGGTTTCCGCGACTGGCCATTCCCCCACTATGGCGATGGCTCGCTGCTGGTCATGGGCTATGTCGCGGCAGCACTTCCCTACTGTCTGGTGGTGATCCTTTCGGCGATCGGCCAGTTGGCGCCGAGCCTGACGGACGCGGCGCGCCTGCATGGCGTGGGCACAATCCGGCGATTGCTGGCGATCACCTTGCCGCTGGTGCTGCTGAGCGTGGTCACGGCCTTTCTGCTGACGTTCATCCGCACCGTTTTCGAGCTGCCGATCTCGCAGATGCTCATTCCGCAGAGCGGGCCGCCGGCGCCGACGCTCATCCTGAAACTGTTCAGCCACGATCGTGATGGGCTGGCATCGGCGATCGCGCTGGTCGCCATGGCGGCCGCCGGCATCGGTGCCGCGCTGGTCTGGTACCCGCTTCGGCGGTTCGTCAAACCGCGTCGAAGTGTGGGCTATACCGGCGTGGGCAGCGGTCAAGCCGCGAGAACGGGAACCTTGTCATGACCGCCTCCCTGCATTGTGCCGGCATCTGCAAGTCGCTCGGTGGACGTCCGGTCCTGAGCGACCTCAATCTCAAGATCGATGCCGGCGAAGTGGTGTCGCTTCTTGGCGCCAGCGGCTCCGGCAAGACCACGCTCCTGCGCATAATCGCCGGGCTGGTCGAGCCCGAAAGAGGATCGATCACGCTGGACGGGCGTGTCGTGTGGAGCGAGAATTCGGTGATACCGGCTGAAAAGCGGCGGATCGGCATGGTCTTCCAGGACTACGCGCTGTGGCCGCACATGACGGTCGCCAACAATCTGTCCTTCGGGCTGCGCTCACAGTGGCTTTCGGATGGCGACATCGCCCAGCGGCTCGCCCACGCGCTCGATGTCACCCGCCTTGCTCCCTACAGGGATCGTTATCCGACCGAATTGTCCGGCGGCCAGCAGCAGCGTGTCGCCATCGCGCGTTGCCTTGCGGCGCGTCCGGCGCTGATGCTTTTCGACGAGCCGCTGAGCAATCTCGACGCGGCGCTGCGCGAGGATATGCGCATCGAGATGATGGAACTGGTGCGCCGCGAGGCCATCACCGTCGTCTATGTGACGCATGACCAGGCAGAGGCGATGGCGGTCTCCGACCGTATCGCCATCATGCGGGCAGGCGAGATCGTCCAGTTCGACACACCACGTGCGATCTACGAGGCACCCGCCGATTCCTTCGTGGCCAGCTTCATCGGCGGCTTTTCGATCGTTCGCGGACAGGTCCGTGACGAACGCTTCAAGATCGCCGAGAGCGACGCCGAAACCGTGCGCACGCCGGGCGCACGCCCTGGCGTCGGCATGCTCGTCATCCGTCCCGAAGACGCACGCCCGGCCGACGCCTATCCGGACAACCGTCTGCAGGGCAAGGTTCTGTCGAGCGCCTTCCAGGGCCGATGCTGGCGGCTGGCGGTCGACCTCGGCCCCCACCGCGTGCGGCTCGATTGGCCCGAAGCGCCGCCGGTTGGCGCTTCGCTTGCTTTTTCGCTGCCGCCGGAGCGTTGTGTGGTGCTGACCGCATAGTGATGCTAACCACGACGCCGAATGTGGAAACGGCCTTTCAAAAGTTCATGATCAAACGAAGACACAGGGCGCCTTCATGCAGACACTGACACCCATTCTCTCGACGGTCACGGCGGCATTTCTCGCCTCCTTGGTCGAGGTCGTCGAAGCCTTCACCATCGTGCTCGCGGTCGGGGTGACACGCAGTTGGCGCCCGGCACTGACGGGTGCCGCCCTGGCACTGGCGGTGTTGGCGGCCCTGGTGCTGGCGTTCGGCCCGCTGCTGGCGCTGGTGCCGATCACCACGCTGCAATTCGTTGTCGGGGTGCTGCTGATCCTGTTCGGCATGCGTTGGCTGCGAAAGGCCATCCTGCGCAGCGTCGGCGTCATCGCCCTGCATGACGAGGAAGCGGCCTTCGCCAAGGAAACCGCCGCCCTGAACCGGCAGGCCAATGACCGCCGCGCCGACTACCTCGCCGGGCTGGCGTCGTTCAAGGCGGTGCTGCTCGAAGGCGTCGAAGTGGTGTTCATCGTCATCGCCGTCGGCGCCGCGCACGGGCAGACGCTCTACGCCAGCCTGGGTGCGCTGGCGGCCTTCATCCTGGTAATGCTTGTCGGCCTTGCCGTCCACCGGCCGCTGGCGCGCGTTCCGGAGAATGCGCTCAAATTCGTGGTCGGTCTGATGCTGACCAGCTTCGGCATCTTCTGGACCGGCGAAGGCATCGGCGCCGACTGGCCAGGCGCCGATCTCGCCCTGCTCGCCATCTTCGCCGTCGTCGCGCTGGCTTCTTTTGCCATGGTGCGCTGGTTGCGCAGTACCCACCCCGCAGCCGCTGGAGGGCTCGTCCGATGAACGTCATTCGTCTTATCGCCAAGGAATTCTTCGGCATGTTCGTCGATGACGGCAATCTGGCGCTGCTGGCGCTGGTGCTGGTGGCCGCCGTGCTTGCGGCGGTGAAGCTGCTGGCACTGCCGCCGTTGCTCGGCGGCGCGTTGCTGCTGGTCGGCTGTCTCGCCATCCTGTTGCAAAGCGTTCGCCGCGCCGCAAGCGCGACCAACCGGTAACTCCGACAGGCACGCGGCTGAAGCCTGACGGGCTCAGCCGCGCAAGGTGCGGGCAAGCGCGGCGCAGAGTGGCAGGGATGTTACTCAGCGGCCGCGCCAGCCATGGTCTTGCGGCTGGCGTCGATCATGCGCCGCCGGGCCCGGAACACGCCCCATTGCTGGTCGACGAGCACGCCGATGAGGATAACGCCACCCATCACCGCGAAGTTGAGGGAGGACGGAATGCCGAGCAGGTTGACGAGGTTCTGCAACTCCTGCAGCAGCACGGTGCCGAGGAGGACGCCGATCAGCGAGCCCTCGCCGCCACGCAACGAGAAGCCGCCAAGCACCGCCGCGGCGATGGCGTAAAGCTCGTAGAACTGGCCGTGGCTGGCCGGCGAGATCGAGCGCGTGTACATGGCGAAATAGATCGCCGACAGCGCCGTCAGCACGCCGCAGATGACATAGGCCGCCATGACGATGCGCCCGGTGCGGATGCCCGAATATTTCGCCGCCTCCTCGTTCTTGCCGATGGCGTAGAGGTAACGGCCGAACACCGAGCGGTGCAGCACCACCCACATGACGATGGCGATGACGATCAAGGCGAAGAAGGAGTTCGGCACGCCCCAGGAGCGGCCGGCAGTGAGGAATTCGAGCTCCGGAAAGTTCTGGCCGAAGGCGAAGCCGGCGGTGCCGTCGGCGGTGTAGAAGCGGGCGACGCCGCGATAGATCAACAGGCCGCACAGCGTGACGACGAAGGGCTGCAGCTTGAGCCGCGTGATCAGCCAGCCATGCACCAGGCCGATAATGGCCCCCAATGCGATGATCAGCACGAAGGCCAGCGGCCAGTCGAGTTCGCGCACGGCGATGAAGTCGATGAACAGCGTGCCCAGCAACGCCACCAGCGAACCGACCGACAGCTCGATGCCGCCGGTGATGATGACAAAGGCCTGGCCGATGGAAAGGATGCCGAACAGGCCGATCAGGTTCGAGGTGTTGGCAAGGTTGATCGGCAACAGGAAGCGCGGGTTGATGATGGCAACGATGGCCCCGACCACCAGGATCAGGATCAGCAGGCCGAGATCTTTCTTGCTCATCGTCTTCTCCCCAATGCTTGCCCGAGCAGCTCGCGCTTCCGCGACCCCGAGGCAAAAACTATTTCGGCTGCTTGCCCACCGCCAGCAGCAGCACGTTTTCCTGGCTGAACCGGTCCTTGTCGAGAATGCCCGAGATCTGGCCCTCATGCATGACGGCGATGCGGTCGGACACGCCGATCACCTCTTCCATGTCGCTGGAGATCATCAGCACGGCGACCCCGGCATCGGCGAGCGCGCGCATCAGCCCGTAAATCTCCGCCTTGGCGCCGATGTCGATACCACGCGTCGGCTCGTCGAGGATCATCACCTTCGGGTTCATAGCCAGCCATTTGCCGAGGACGACCTTCTGCTGGTTGCCGCCCGACAGCGTGCCGGTGCGGGTCTGCACCGAGGGCGCCTTGATGCCGAGATTCTTCTTCTGCTTTTCGGCGGTTGCCGTTTCGGCGCCTGCGGACACGAGCGATCGCTTCGCATGGGCCGGCAGATTGGGCAGCGAAATATTCTGCGCGATCGACAAATCGAGCAGGATGCCGGTGAGCTTGCGGTCTTCCGGCACCAGGAAGATGCCATGCGCGACGGCGTCGGCGGCCGAGCGCAGGACAAGCGGCGTGCCGTTGAGTTCGAGCGTGCCGCCGAGGCAGCCGTCGATGCCGAAGAACACGCGTGCCAGTTCGGTGCGGCCGGAGCCGACAAGGCCGGCAAGGCCGAGGATTTCGCCGCGCCTGACGTCGAGGTCGACCGGCCGGCCGGGATAGGTGGGGGTGCGGACGGCCTTGGCCGACAGGGCGACGGCGCCCGGCGCACGCGCGGCCTCGGAAGCCTTCTCGCGCTCCTTCAGCATGCGGCCGATCATCAGCTTGACCATCTGGTCATGGTTTATATCGCGCTTGCCCAGCGTGCCGGCCAGCATGCCGTCGCGCAGCACGACGACGCGATCGGCGACACGCTCGACCTCGTGCAGGCGGTGCGAAATGAAGATGACGCTGATGCCGTCGGCCTTCAGCCCCTTGATGACGTCGAGCAGCTTGTCGGTCTCGGCGATCGGCAGGCTCGAGGTCGGCTCGTCGAGGATGACCAGCCTTGCCTTGATCGACAGCGCCTTGGCGATCTCGACCATCTGCTGCTGGGCGAGCGACAGGTCGGCGACCTGCGTGTCGGCGGAGAAATTGGCGCCGACGCGCTTGAGCAACGGCGCCACCATCTCGCGCAGCCTGGCGCGGTCGACGAGCCTGAGCGGCCCGGCGCGCAGCGGCTCGCGGCCGAAGAAGATGTTGGCGGCGACGTCGAGGTTCTCGAACAGGTTGAGCTCCTGGTGGACGAAGGCAATGCCCGAGCCAAGGCTGCCTTCGACGCTCAGGCCCTTGTGGGCGGTGCCGTCGACGGTGATGGTGCCGGTGTCCGGCGTGGTGACGCCGCCGAGGATCTTCATCAGGGTCGACTTGCCGGCGCCGTTCTCGCCGACGAGGCCGATGACCTCGCCAGGCCTCACCTCCATCGAAAAGCCATCGAGCGCGACGACGCCCGGATAGGTCTTGCGCACGTTCTCGAGGCTGAGGAACGGGGTGATTGCCGAGATGGATGTGTCGGAATAATTCATCATGCCTGACAGCAGCCGGTGGGCCATTTTGGTCCATCTTCAGACTGACGATCCTCGCGGTGTTCGTCAATGCGAGCAGCCGGCTCAAGGCTAGCTTGAGCCGGCTGAACTGCCTGTGGCCTTATTTTCCAGCCATCGCCTTCAGGTTGGCGGCATATGCGTCGACATCATCCTTGCCGATGATCTTGGTCGGGATGATGATCAGATTGCCGGCCGGGATGCCCGACTTGTCGCCCTTGAGGTAGGCTGCCATCAGCTTCATGCCCTGATAGGCCCATTCGAAGGGCTGCTGCACGACGGTGGCGGCAATGGTGCCTTCCTTGACGCCGCCCAGCGTGATCGGATCGTCGTCGAAGCCGACGACGGTGATCGAGCCGAGCTTGCCGGCGTCGCGCAGCGCTTCATAGATGCGCGGCGTGTTGTAGGAATAGAAGCCGACCATGCAGGTGACGTCGGGGCTGGCGACCAGCGCGTCCTCGACATTCTTCTTGGCGCGGGCCTGGTCGATGTCGTCGCCGCGCACGTCGACGAGCTCGATTTTGGTACCGGCAAGACCATCCTTCATGCCCTGGATGCGCTCCTTGGCGTTGTCGGCGCCGAGAAGGCCGACGAAGCCCAGACATTTGCCGCCGTTGGGCATCGCCTTCTTGGCGATTTCGGCCGCCTGCTTGCCGGCATCGACATTGGAGGAACCGATATAGGCGACACGCTTGGTCTGCGGGGCGTCGCTGTCGGTGGTGAACAACGCGGTTTGCGAGGCGATCTTGTTCAGGCCATCGGTCGAGGTCTTGGGATCGACGGCCGAGACCATGATGCCCTTGACGCCGGCCGTCACCAGATCGTCCATCAGCCGCTGCTGGATGGCGACCGAGGATTGTTCCGGATATTTGAGCTCAAGCGTGTAGTCGGGCAGTTCGCCCTGCGCTTTCTTGACGCCGGCTTCGGCGGCTTTCCAGAAATCGGACGCGCCGTTGACGACGAAGGCCAGCGTCGGCTTGTCGTCGGCGCGCGCGATGGCGGTCGCCGCCAGGCCGACGGCAAGAGCCGCGGCGGCCACGGATGCATTGCGTATCAAAGACTTCATGTTCAACCTCCCGTTTTGGTCCAGCCATCGGCCGACCGGTCTTGCTCACTGAGAATTTGCCTTGCTCACCTGAATTTGCCTTTTGCGGCTTGGATGCCCCTCCTCCTCAGGGGTTCCCGGCACTGAAAGAATGGCGTCGTTCCAGCCACGGCCAGGGACTTTAGAGACTCATCCTTCGTTCGTAAATAGTCCGATTTGTCTGACATATCATATGTCCGAGACAAAGCTCGCGGAGCCCAAGTCCGCTCGCCATCGGGCCAGCCACGCTCGCTTTCCGCCGCCCCCCGGAACCGATGGGCCGGATGCGACGGATTGACGTTACAGCGCATTTTTGTATTAGTAAACAGTATTAGTTCTGAACCTCAACCTGACCCTGCCACTGCGGTCCCGCAGTCGACGCGCCGGCTAGCCAAGACTTTGGTCGCGCGGCGCTTAATGCCGCTTTGCCCTTGCATTTCCTGATGTGCGGAGCCGCATGAGCAATGGACCGCGAGATTGCTAATAGATATAAGTCATGGGGCAGTTTCTATAAATCGAGGCCACCGCGCCATCTTGCCGGGCCGGCAGGCTGCCGCTAGACAGGACCGGGGATTGGGACAGGAATGCAATGAGCGAAACGAGGGATCGGGAGACAGCGAGGCGCCGCAAGGCGCCGGCAAAACCCAAGGGCCGGGTCACCATGACCGACATCGCAAGGGCTGCTGGCTGCTCGCAAGCGACCGTTTCCTTCGTGCTGAACAATTCGCCAGGGATACGGCTGTCGCGGCAGACGCGCGAGCGGGTGATCGAGGCCGCCAGGGCGCTGGGCTACAGCGCGCCGGCCTTCTCCGCGCTGAAGACGCCGGTTGCGGCCTTTGAAGGTCTTGATGGGGTCATCGGCTTTGCCGTCGACCAGCTCGCCACCAGCCCGGAGGCCGTGGTGGCCATCGAGGGCGCGCGCCAGGCGTCGTGGAACGCCGGCAACGTGCTGCTGGTGGCGCAGACCATGGGCGATGCCGTGATGGAGCCGCGCGCCATACAGGCGCTGACCCGGCGGGGCATTTCGGCGCTGATCTATATGACCATCTTCACCCGCGAGATCACGGCGCCCGACTTCCTCTACAGCCTCGACATTCCGGTTATCCTGCTCAACTGCTACACGGCGGATTATGCCTTCCCGGCCGTGGTGCCCTCCGAGATCGCCGGCGGCCAGAGTTCGACCCGGCACCTGATCAGCCACGGCCACCGCCGCATCGCCACCATCACCGGCGAGCCGTGGATGCAGGCGGCGCAGGACCGGCTGAAGGGTTATCGGCGCGCGCTCGCCACCGCCGACATCCCGTTCGATCCCGAACTGGTGATCGAGGGCGACTGGTCGGCCAGCGCGGGCTATGCCGCGACGGTGAAGCTGCTGGCGCTGAAAGACCGCCCGACCGCCATCTTCTGCCAGAACGACCGCACGGCGATCGGCTGCTACGAGGCGCTGAAGGAAGCCGGCCTGCACATCCCGCAGGATATCTCCGTGGTCGGCTACGACGACGAGGAAATCGCCCGGCACCTGTTCCCGCCGCTGACCACCTCGATCCTGCCGCATATGGCGATGGGCCAATGGGCAATCGAACAGCTCGAGGCGCCCTCGCCGCCCGGGCGGGGGCGCTATCCCATCACCAAGCTGGAATGCCCGCTGGTGGAACGCGAGAGCGTGCGGGCCATGGCGGGCGGCTGAGGCAAGGCGACCGGCTGACACAGCACCTTGTCCGTCAGCGGGCCGCGAGGGTGTGTTCCGGCGGTCCGCCGGCGGATCCGACAACCCCAGCTCGCCCTCTTGTGGCAGCGCCCTTGCCTGCGGCTACCCTGTGGGCGAACCCCATCGATCGCGGTCGCCATCATGCCGTCTGATGCCAGTAGGCGGCCGGGCAATTGTCGTCCATACTTGAGCCATGATGGGTCGAGGCTTGCGCTGTGTGCAGGTGTGTGCGGCTTTGCTGGCCGCGGACTGCCCGCGCGCCGAAGCCGACGGCGCCAAAATCTTCCAGGCGGGCGCCTACTCGTTCTCGGACGAACTCGGCGGCTTCAGGATCCTTTCGGCCACCGGCGCCGGAACGCGCACCGACCCGATCGTGGTCACCGAGGAACTGGAGACCGCGGACCCGGTGACGCTGACCATACGCGCCGCCATGCCGATCCAGCCGTTCGGAACGGCGGGCAACTACGCGACCGGCTTCCTGCCGCTGAAGATCGTCGCCCGCAACAACAGCGGCGACGCCTGGATCGAATTCGAATTCGAGCTGCAGCCGATCATGAACCGGCCGAGCGACTATGGCGACGGGCTGTCCTTCGACCAGGCGCAGCGCGAGGACAACATGATCAAGTCCGACAGCTTCGCCGAATTCAAACGCGACTTCGAGCCCTATGACAGGCTGCTGTTCCGCAAGGGCAAGGTCGACCCGCTGGAGACAGCCTCGTTTTCATTTCTGATCACGGACTTTTCGCCGAAGGATAGGTTTTATCTGGTGGAGGAGCCGCGCGTGCCTTCATCGTAGGGGGAGAACGGATTGTGGCCGTGACCGGCCAAGGCTGGGTGCCGCGGCTGGAGCCGAGAGCGTGAGGCGGTGGTATTGCTTGAAGGTCTGGCGCACCCGACAGGATTCGAACCTGTGACCTCTGCCTTCGGAGGGCAGCGCTCTATCCAGCTGAGCTACGGGTGCTTTCCGACGATGCGGAAAACGAACCAGCCGGTGAACCGGCAAGTCACGGCTTCTTAGCGGAAGCGGGCGCGGGCTTCAACGGGCAATTGGCGATTGTGTGGCGCCCATGATGGGATGCGAGGCGCCCCTGCCGCTGGTGTCGACTATTTATATATGGCGCCTCCCTCCCCGTCTCGGCTTCGCCGAGCCACTTGCCGGGGCGAGCCACGGGTCTCGCCCGTTCATCGGACCCCCATTCCACGCGGGGGAGGAACCAAAACTTCGTAGGCTCTCACCCTTCCACCTCACTCTTCACCGTCCTTCTTCTCACGCCACGCGTCGCCCGTTTCGCCTTTTTCGCTCCCGCCAGCTCGTGCATGGCGTCGAGCTGCATCTGCTGCATTTCGGCCAGCCGCGTCCATTGGCGCGAGATGAGGTAGTCGAGTTTTTCATGCAGGTGGCGCACTTCGAGCTCGGCCTTGAGGTTGACGCGGTAGTCGTTGAAGGAGCGCAGGCGGTCTTTCACTTCCTGGCGCTTCTGGCTCATCATGATGACAGGCGCCTGGATGGCGGCGATGCAGGAGAGCAGCAGGTTGAGCAGGATGAAGGGGTAGGGATCGAAGGCGCCGGCCATGCCCTCGAACAGATTGATGCCGATCCACACCAGAAGCACGCTTGCAAACGAGATCAGGAACCACCAGCTGCCGCCGAAGGCGGCCATGTTGTCGGAGATGCGGTCAGCGAAAGAGCGGTGCTCCTCGAACTCCTCTTCCGAGTTTTCGGAGATCGTGTCCTGCCGGGCGATCGATTCCACCACTTGGCGGTCGAGTTCGGAGAATTCGCCGTGCTCCTGCTGCAGCAGCTCTTCCATGTAGCGCATGCGGTAGCGGCCGAGCTCCTCGCGGCTGATGCGGGCGCCCCTGGGCAGGTCAGGATGGTCGGAGCGGATGCGGTCGGCGAGGCTCGGCCTGAGATCGTCGATGCGCACCAGGTCGCGCTTGCGGAATTTGCGGCCCGAGATCGCCGATGGCTTCTTCTTAGGCTTTATCCGCGACGCGCCTGGGCCAGCCGGTTCGGAGTCCGGCACTTCGGGCGTGTCGAAATGCTCGTCCGAAACCCCGTGCAAATCCTCCTGCGTGGTCGGCGCCTCGAGATATTCGCCGCCGCTGTCGTTCTGATTGTCGGCGCCTTGCTGCTCGGATGCCTTGGGAGTGGTGCTCATGATGGGCTCCTGCTGTCGCGCTGCACGGGAGGATACGCCGAGGTGGCGGGACATATCCACTGTCGGTTTCCGCAGCCTATGCCATGTCTTCCGCACGATTGCGTGACAGCTGCAAGACGATAGCCGGCTGCGGGTCTTTGGCGGCTCTTGGCGGGCTGAAGGCGGCGCATCATCTAGACATTCGAGATTAGCCGAAGCCTCTCGAACTTCGTCATCCACGAGCGGAGCAAGGAGCGCAGCGACGCGGCGCAGACCCGAGGATCCATGCCGCGACTTCCAAAATGCCGCTGCGGTGCGGAACTCCGCTCTGCTGCACTCCGTGGCAAGGTCGCGGCATGGATCCCAAGGTCTCCGCGACGCCGCTGCGCGGCTGCTTCGCCCTGGGATGACGAAATCAAGGGCGGCGCCGATGCCCCTCTCTTGCTACTGCTGTTCGGCGAACATCAGCCTTGCCTTGCTGTCGGCCATCGCGGGCGAGAGGCTGCGCTGGATCAGCGCCTCGACATGGTCGTTGCGCTGGCGGGCGCTGTCGGCGCCCATCACCACCACGATCAGCTGGCGGCCATCGGCATTGTAGGAGGTGACGATGTTGAAGCCGGAAGCCCTGATGTAGCCGGTCTTGATGCCGTCGACGCCGCGCACGCGGCCGAGCATGTCGTTGTGGCCGCGCACCAGCCTGCCGCGGAACATGAAATCGCTTTCGGAGAAATAGTGGAAATGCTGGGGAAAGCGCTGACGCAGGGCCATGCCGAGCACCGCCATGTCGCGCGCCGTCGTCATCTGGCCATTGTCGGGCAGGCCGGATGCGTTGCGGAAGGTGGTGCCGGTCATGCCGAGCGCGCGCGCCTTGGATGTCATCATGGCGGCGAACTGGTCCTCCGAGCCGCCGAGATATTCGCCGACCGCCACCGCTACATCATTGGCCGATTTGACGACGATGGCGCGAATGGCGGAATCGACGTCGATGGACTCCCCGCGCCGGAAGCGCATCTTGGTGGGCGGCTGCGAGGCGGCGTGATCCGACACCGGGATTTGGGTTTCCTTGGTGACGCGGCCGGAGTCCATCGCCTCGAACAGGAGATAGAGCGTCATCATCTTGGTCAGCGACGCCGGATAGCGCTGCGCCGTCGAGTTGACTTCGAACAGCTGCTTGCCGGTCCTGGCGTCGACGACGATCGCTGCGTATTTCTGCGGTGGCGCGGGCACGGCCAGCACCGAGTCCGGCGGGGTCGTGGTCGAGCAGCCGGCAACAAGCAGCAACAGGCCAAGAGCGACGAAAAGTCTCTGGACAAACGGGAAGGAACGCAAATTGGACAAGGCAGGTCTGTTCTGGCGATGGTGTTGCTGAGATGAGGCGAAGCTAACGTAACGCGATTGATGCGTCCATTTGGTTAATGGTGGTTAGCCCCAGGATTGTCCGCCTTCGCAGGCACCGCTGATGCAAAATGCCGGTTGCGGTGCTTGCGCGAAGGGCGCCGAAAGGGTTCTGCTTGCGCCTTCAGAATCGGGTGAGCACGCTATGGATACCTGCACGATCACGGCCAAGGGCATTTCGGTTTCGCTCGATCTCACCGTCGGCCATATCGCCGACATGACCGTCGAGAGCGGCGGCCGCCTGATAAAACCGCTGCACCGCGCGCCATGGGTCGATGCGGGCGAGGCGCTGCCCAAGGACCTGCCGCAAGGCACGGTCCGGCTGTCCGGCGACTTCCTGTGCGCGCCGTTTTCACGCAGCGATGTCGAGGCGGCGCCGCTGCATGGCTGGCCGGCCAACAGCGCCTGGGACCTGGTCGACAGCGGCGCGACGGAGGGCGGCTGGCGGGCTGTGTTCCGGCTGCGGCACAGGGTCATGGGCGCCAGCGTTGACAAGACCCTCACGCTCATCGACGACCATCCCTTCCTCTATCAGGAACATGTGTTTTCCGGCGGGTCCGGCGCGATTTCGGTCGCCCACCATCCAATGACGGTGATGACGGGCGGCGGCAGGCTGGCCTTTTCGCCGAAGCGCCTTGCCGCGACGCCGGCCGATCCGCTGGAGCCGGACCCCGCGCGCGGCCGGTTCATGCTGGCCTATCCGGCGCGGTCGGCGGACCTTAGCCATTTTCCCACCGCTGGCGGCGGCACGCTCGACCTGACGCAGTACCGCATGGAGGACCGGCGCGAGGATTTCGTCACCCTTGTCGAGGCTGACCATGGCGGGCCGGGCTGGACGGCGCTGGCGCGCCGTGCCGAGGAGGACCTTGTGCTGGTGCTGAAGAACCCGGCCGAACTGCCGGTCACCATGCTGTGGCTCAGCAATGGCGGGCGCGATTACGCGCCCTGGAGCGGCCGTCATCTGGGCGTGCTCGGCATCGAGGATGGGCGCACGGCCGTCGGCCATGCCGCCTCGATCGGCGACAACTGGCTGAAGCGCGAAGGGGTGGCGACAGCGTTTACGCTCGGTGAAGGGCACAGTTTTTCCTTTCGCCATATCATCGGCGCTTTGCCCCTGTCAGGCGGCACGCCGCCGCGGGCGATCGCCACGGCCAACGGCCAGATGCGGCTCGCGGCCGGCGACACCCAATGGAACGTCCCCTTCGACGACGATTTCCTGCGCATTGGCCAGCCCGTCCCTGTTTGAGCCGGGTTGCGCAACACGGGGTTTGAAATTTCCAGCGAGTGCCGTCAAAATGCGGCGGAAACACCGTGCCGATCATCCAGGCAAGTGAGGCTCCCATGTCCGAAATCGCCCACCTGGCCGCCACCATCTTCAAGCGCGCCGGCAAGGCAAAGCGCTTCATCGTCGCCATTGCCGGGCCGCCCGGCGCAGGCAAGTCGACGCTGTCGGCCGGCCTGCATGACCTGCTGCCGGAAGGGGCCGTGAAAGTCGTGCCTATGGATGGCTTCCACTACGACGACGTCGTGCTCGACCAGCGCGGCCTGCGCGCGCGCAAGGGCGCGCCGGAAACCTTCGATTTCGCCGGCTTCGAAACCTTGCTGAAACGCATTCGTGCCGGCGAACCCGACATCGCCATCCCGGTCTTCGACCGCAGCATGGAACTATCGCGTGCGGCGGCGGCGATCATCGGCACCGAGACCAAATTCATCTTGGTCGAAGGCAATTATCTGCTGCTCGATGAGGAGCCGTGGTCGCGGCTGGCGCCGCTGTTCGATTACTCGATCTTCGTCGAGGTGCCGCGCAACGAACTCGAACGCCGCCTGATGGAACGCTGGCACGGCCATGGGCGTTCCGACGAGGATGCGCGCGCATGGATCGCCTCCAACGACATGCCCAACATTGAACGGGTGCTGGCACGGCGCCGGGTCGCCGATCTGATCATTGGTTAACCCGCTTAATTTTCGATATTTTTTGACGGGAACCTTAAGACTTTCGCGCCGTTATGGCCGAGAACCCGATTGTTTGGCGTAAGGGATTTTCCAATGGCAACCAAGGCAAGAAAACCCGCAGCCGCCAAGACCAGGTCCGCGAAGGCCAGTCAGGCGAAGGCCGGTGCCGGTCCAGCGCTTGCCGAGCGCTCGAAAGACGCGAAGGCCGCTTTCGGCAAGGCCGCGCCGAGAAAGGTCGTGCCGGCCGCCGCGAAGACAGCCAGCCCGCGTAAACCGGCGCCAGCCAAGACCGGTGCCGTTCGCACAGCGGCGAACATCGCGGCCGGCGCGGTGGTGGCAACCGCGCGCGGCGCTGCCTCGCTCGCGGCCTCCGTGATCGGCAAGGGCGGCCCGAAAGCAAAGACCAAGTAGCTGAGCGGCCCGGTCATCCGCGGCCAGGCAGCCAGTCTATTGGACAGGCCGCGTCAGTTCTTTGCCGGAATGGTCAGGCCCTTCCGCACCGCCGGGCGGGCCAAGCCGCGCTCCAGCCATGCCACCACATTGGCGAAGTCATCAAAACCGACAAGGTCGCGCGCTTCATAGAAGCCGATCAGGTTGCGCACCCAGCCGAGCAGCGAGATGTCAGCGATGGTGTAGTCGTTGCCCATGATCCATTTTCGACCCTTCAACCTGCCGTCCAGCACGCCGATCAGCCGCCGCGATTCATCGCGATAGCGCTCCAGCGGGCGCTTGTCGGCGATCTCGCGGCCGGCGAATTTGTGGAAGAAACCGACCTGGCCGAAGATCGGCCCGATTGAGGACATCTGGAAGAACACCCATTGGATCGTCTCGTAGCGCCGGGCTGCGTCCGCCGGGACGAGCAGGCCGGTCTTGTCGGCGAGGTAGAGCAGGATGGCGCCGGATTCGAACAGGCCGATCGGTTTGCCGTCCGGGCCGTTGGGATCGATGATCGCCGGGATCTTGCCATTGGGATTGAGCGACAGGAACTCCGGCGTCCAGCTTTCGTCCTTGCTGATGTTGATCAGGTGCGGCTCATAGGGCAGGCCGAGCTCTTCCAGGGCGATCGATATCTTCACTCCGTTCGGCGTCGTTGCCGAATAGAGCTGGATCTGGTCCGGATGTTTGGCCGGCCAACGGGTGGTGATCGGAAAGGCGGACAAATCGGCCATCGGGAACTCCTGCGGGGGATTTGCGCCAAGGGGCGCGGTGTGGCGGGATAGGCCAAGAATTATGCGCGCGACCCGGCATGATCAATATGCGGCGACAGTTTGGCCGCGCACGGACAGTCCACCGCCCGAGACAGATGGTGGCCCGGGATCAGATGGCCTTGAACGCCAGCACCGCGTTGGTTCCGCCGAAGGCAAAGCCGTTGCTGATCGCGGCGCGCACCTTGCGCTCGCGCGCGACATTGGGCGTCACGTCGAGATCGCAATCGGGATCGGGTTCGCGGTAATTCGCGGTCGGCGGAACGACGCCCTCGCGGATCGCCATGACACAGGCGATCATCTCCAGTCCGCCCGATGCGCCCAGGCAATGCGCATGCATCGATTTGGTCGAGGAAACCGACAGTGAGCGCGCATGCTCGCCAAAGACGCGCTTGATCGCGTTGGTTTCGATCTGGTCGTTGGCCTTGGTTCCGGTGCCGTGGGCGTTGAGGTAATCGATGTCCTCTGGATTGAGCCCGGCATCGGCGAGGCAGAAGCGCATTGCCGCTTCCGGCCCCTCGACTGTCGGAGCGACGATGTCGGAGGCGTCGGCCGAGAGGCCGGCACCGGCGATTTCGGCGAGGATGGTGGCGCCACGCGCCATGGCATGATCGTAGCTTTCAAGAACCGCCATGCCGGCGCCTTCGCCCAGCACCAGTCCCTGGCGATCGGCCGAGAACGGCCGGCACGTGTCGGGCGACAGCACGCGCAACGCCTCCCAGCCCTTGAGCACGCCCCAGACCAGCGGCGCCTCGGTGCCGCCGGCGACCATGACATCGGCGCGGCCGAGCCTGATCTGGTCGACCGCCGAGGCGATGGCATGGTTGGCCGAAGAGCAGGCCGAGGTGACGCCGAACACGGGCCCGCGCAGGCCCAGATGCATGCTGACCTGGCCGGCGGCAGCGCCAGGCATGACCCTGGGCACGGTGAAAATGCCGGCGCGGTTCTTGCCCTCGATCAGGATCGCCCGGTAGTTCTCCTCAATCGTCTCGAACCCGCAGACGCCGATGCCGATGACCGTGCCCATCCGGTAAGTGTTGTCCGCATGCGGGACGAGGCCGGACTGCTGCATGGCTTCCTTCGCCGCGATCACAGCCAGCAGGCTGAAGCGGTCCATCGACACCAGTTGCCTGCGCTCGATGCCGTGATCGGGCAGCGCCTTGATCTCGCAGCCGGTCTTGACCTTCAAATCGTGCAGGAAAGGATTGTCGATCGGGCCTATCGCCGAACGGCCGGCCCGCATCTCGGCCCAGATTGCCTGCGCATCGGCGCCTAGTCCGCACAGCCCACCAATGCCGGTAATGACGACGCGCTTCAGCATTCGGTCAGGCTTTTTTCGCGATCAGCGCGCGAACGGCCTCGACCATGTCGCCAACATTCTTGAGATTGCTCCAGGCATCGACGGTGTTCATCTCGATCTCGATGCCATACTGCTCCTCGAGATCGAAGATGATCTCCGTCAGCTCCAGAGAATGGATGCCGAGCGCCGTCAATTCGGTGCTGGTGGTGATTTCTTCACCGCCCGGCTCGGCATGGGCCTTGATCTTCTCGATGATTTCCGTTGCCAGCTGGTCAGCCATACGGTTTCTTCCCCACTTTGTCGTTTCCCGACGCCAACTGAACAGCGCCTTGTTGTCCTCGATATCAGGCCGCGACCGTCGCCTTACACCCCCGCCAGGCATCGCGTGACCGCACCAAGGTGGCTCCCTCTATAGAAACGGAAACGCCATCAAGCAACAAGCTATATATCGACAAAACCGCCGCAGTGCTTAACCTGACGGCGTGGACACCATCGAATATACGAGGTTTTCGGCCCCTCGCGCCCAGCGCGCCGCGGGCCTGGCACAGCTGGGCTGCGCCAGCGCAGGCGGCCGCACGCGGCTGCGACGCCTCTATCAGGACGGCTCCGCCAAGATCAGGCTGCCGGCCGTTTCGGTCGAGCCGCTGGAAGCGGTCCTGATCAACACCGCCGGCGGACTGACCGGCGGCGATCGCCTCGAATGGGATGTGGATGTCGGCGCGGATGCCAGCGCCACGATAACGACCCAGGCCTGCGAGAAGGTCTATCGCGCCGCATCCGACCATGCCGAAGTGCGGGTCAAGCTGACTGTCGGCGAAAACGGCTGCATCGCCTGGCTGCCGCAGGAAACCATCGTCTTCAACCGGGCGGCCTTCGCCCGCACGCTCGATGTCGAACTTGCCGCCGGAGCCGAGGCGCTGGTGCTGGAAGCGACGGTCTTCGGCCGGCTGGCGATGGGCGAACGCGCCACGCTGGGCACTTTCCGGGACCGCTGGCGAGTTCGCCAGAACGGTTTTCTCATCCATGCCGAGGATTTCCGCATCGGGCCTGACATCGCAGCAAGCATGGCCCGTCCGGCAGTCGCCGGAGGCGCAATCGCCATGGCCACGCTGTTGATGGTGTCGGCGCGGGCCGAGGATTTGCTCGATCCGGTGCGGGAAATCATCGGCGACCGGGGCGGTGCGAGCGCCTGGAGCGTGAAGAGATCTGGCAAGCTTCTTGCGAGGCTCTACGCCGAGGACGGCTACCAGCTGCGCCAGCGGCTGGTTCCGCTCGTCGGATTGCTCAACGGAAGGGCGGGGCTGCCCAAATTATGGTCAATGTGATTCAGGAAACCGCATGAACCTGACGCCGCGAGAGAAGGACAAGCTGTTGATCGCCATGGCGGCGATCGTGGCACGCAAGCGGCTGGAGCGCGGCGTCAAGCTCAACCATCCGGAAGCGATCGCGCTGATTACCGATTTCGTCGTCGAGGGCGCCCGCGACGGCCGCCCGGTCGCCGAACTGATGGAGGCCGGCGCCCATGTCGTCAACCGCGCACAGGTGATGGAAGGAATCGCCGAGATGATCCATGACGTGCAGGTGGAGGCGACCTTCCCCGACGGCACCAAGCTGGTGACCGTGCACCAACCCATCCGGTGAGGAGAGAAAAATGCTTGAACTGCGCCCGAACTGCGAATGCTGCGACAAGGACCTGCCGCCCGGGGCGGCGGATGCGTTGATCTGCACCTTCGAATGCACCTTCTGTGCCGATTGTGTGGAACATGTGCTGGATGGGGTCTGCCCGAACTGCGGCGGCAATTTTTCGGCCCGACCGATCCGACCTGCCGCGATGCTGAAGAAATATCCGGCTTCGACGAAGCGCATCCTCAAGGCCGAAGGCTGCGGCCCGCGCAAGGCCGCGTGACCACCGCGGCACCGCAACCATGAAAGGCAAGTAGAATGATCCCTGCCAAACGCCTCTGCCTCTCTGCGATCCTGTTGATGGCCGCCGCCATGCCGGCCTATGCCCATGTCGGCGTCGGCACCACCTCCTCCCTGATGGCCGGCTTCATGCATCCGCTTTCCGGCCTCGACCACATGACCGCCATGATCGCGGTCGGACTGTGGGCGGCACTCAAGGGCGGCCGAGCGATCTGGGCCTGGCCGCTCGCCTTCATCGGCGTCTTGCTGGGCGGCGCGGCGCTTGGCATGGCCCATGTGCCGATGCCGTTCGTGGAGCCGGGCATACTGGCCTCCGTGGTGGCGCTCGGGCTGCTGGTGGCGCTGGCGGTCGATCTGCCCGTCTCGGCCGGGGTCGCCATCATCGGCCTGTTCGCACTGTTCCACGGGCGCGCCCATGGCACCGAAGTGCCGGAAAATGCCGGCGGGCTCGAGTACATGGCCGGCTTTGCCATCGCCACCGCGCTGCTCCATGCCGTCGGCATCGCCGCCGGCCTGAGCCTTGGCCAGAGGTTGCGTGGCCTGGCTCGCGTTGCGGGCGCGGCCTGCGCGGCGATCGGCGTCGGCCTCGCCTTCGGCGTCGTGTGATATCAGATGATCCCCGGCGAAATCATCCCCGCGCAAGGCGACATCGAACTCAACAAGGGTCTGCCGACCGTCACCCTGAAAGTCGCCAACAGCGGCGACCGGCCGATCCAGGTCGGCAGCCACTATCATTTTTTCGAAACCAATGACGGACTGAAATTCGACCGCGAACAGTCGCGCGGCATGCGCCTCGACATCGCCGCGGGCACGGCCATGCGCTTCGAGCCAGGCCAGGAGCGCGACGTCACGCTGGTGCCGCTTGGCGGCAAGCGCGAGGTCTATGGGTTCCAGCAGAAGGTGATGGGCAAGCTGTGAGTTTTGTGGCGTCTCGTGCGCGGCGCGCACAGCTTCCGAAGGGAAAGCGCCATGCGCTTTTCCCGGGAAACCCGCTTCACATTTCTCCCGGAATCGCTCTAGTCCGACGGCTTGGCGGCCGCGTAGATGACGATCTTCCCGGGATCATCGAACTCCACGGCGAGAACGTCCTCGGCAAGCACGCGCCGCGAATCGATGGCATTGTAAAGCAAGGCGTTGGCCTCGATCTCCTTGCGCAGTTCGGCGACATCCTCCTGATGCTGCCGGACCTTGTTTTCGATAGCCGGCGGCGGACCGCCCTCGCTGCGCGCGGCGTCGGTCAGGAACACGATGTCGACCTTGTCGAGCTTGGACGTCTTGCGCACCGTGCTGATGTTTTCACGCGTGCGGTCGATCGCCGAACTCACTTTGTCGATTTCAGCTGTTGTCTTGGCTTCTTCCTGATTGACCTGCGAGCCTACGATCCGGTCGACGGTTTCAGGACTTTCGAGGCCCTGCGCGTTCAGCGCGGCCTGGGGAAGGCTCGCGGCCAGAAACGCAGCCGCCGCGATGGCATGCAGCCATCGGGAATCGGGCAAGGTGATGACGGTCATCGTTGGCTTTCGGGGTTTGTTTCACTCAGGAAACGAAACGACTCCGGCCCTGCCACGGTTCCCTTCTTGAAGCGATCGGCGGACCGGTTACCGGCCCGCCGCGCCGATTCGTCAGCTGGCTTTCTTGGTGATCAGGGTCAGCGCGCCATTGGGCTCCATGCTGGCCGCGACCACCTGTGCCGAGGTCATTCCCTTGGCCTGAAGGGCGGACTTGACCTTGGGGGTGGCGTCGATCGAACTGCGCAGTTTCTGCAGCCCAGCATCGCCACGCTGGGCGATCACCTGATTGACCTGCGTCTGGGTGTCCTTTGGCAGTTCGGTGATGTCGACAATGTTGACGCTCTGGATCGCCGGCGCGGCCTGTTGGCCGCCGGGCGCCGGCGTTTTCGCCGCAGGGGCGGGCGTGGCCGGGGCGGGCTGTTGCTGGGCACTGGCGGCACCGGCCAGCATCAGGCTGGCGGCGGCTGCAAGAACTATCGATTTGCGCATGGATTTTCCTTCCATCGATTTGGCAAACGGTCGTTTTGGGGTGACCTGCCAACCTCAACCGCCAAATGGGATGAGAAGGTGTCGCCCAGCGGGTCATTGCGTGACCATTGGATGGCGGCAATGTGCAGCCCGGCTTCAACCACAGCGCATTTCGGGAGCAATCGCCGATGGCCAGAATAACCCGTGCCGCCTACGCCCAGATGTATGGTCCGACGGTGGGCGACAAGGTCCGGCTGGCCGACACCGAACTCATCATCGAGGTCGAGAGAGATCTCACCGTTCACGGCGAGGAGGTGAAATTCGGCGGCGGCAAGGTGATCCGCGACGGCATGGGCCAGAGCCAGGTGCCGCGGGCGCAGGGCGCGGTCGACACCGTCATCACCAATGCGCTGGTGATCGATGCCGGCGCCGGCATCTTCAAGGCCGATGTCGGCCTCAGGGGCGGACAAATCGCGGCCATAGGCAAGGCCGGCAATCCAGACACGCAAGACGGTGTCACCATCATCATCGGCCCCGGCACCGAGATCATCGCCGGCGAAGGCAAGATCCTGACCGCGGGTGGTTTCGACGCGCATATCCACTTCATCTGTCCGCAGCAGATCGAGGAAGCGCTGATGAGCGGCATCACCACCATGCTTGGCGGCGGCACCGGTCCGGCGCATGGCACGCTGGCCACCACCTGCACGCCGGGACCATGGCATATGGCCCGCATGATCCAGTCCTTCGACGCCTTCCCGATGAATATCGGCCTGTCGGGCAAGGGCAACGCCTCGCTGCCGGCGTCGCTCGAGGAAATGGTGCTGGGCGGCGCCTGTTCGCTGAAGCTGCATGAAGACTGGGGCACGACGCCGGCGGCGATCGACTGCTGCCTGTCGGTCGCCGACACCTATGACGTACAGGTGATGATCCACACCGACACATTGAATGAATCCGGCTTTGTCGAAAACACCGTGGCGGCGATCAAGGGACGAACCATCCACGCCTTCCACACCGAGGGCGCCGGCGGCGGCCATGCGCCCGACATCATCAAGGTCTGTGGCCTGCCCAACATCATCCCGTCCTCGACAAATCCGACGCGGCCCTACACGGTCAACACGCTGGCCGAGCATCTCGACATGCTGATGGTCTGCCACCATCTGTCGCCGTCGATCCCCGAGGACATCGCCTTTGCCGAAAGCCGCATCCGCAAGGAGACGATCGCGGCGGAGGACATCCTGCACGACATCGGCGCTTTCTCGATCATCTCGTCGGACAGCCAGGCGATGGGCCGGGTCGGCGAGGTGGCGATCCGCACCTGGCAGACCGCCGACAAGATGAAGCGCCAGCGCGGCGCGCTGCCGCAGGAAACCGGCGACAACGACAATTTCCGCGTCCGCCGCTACATCGCCAAATACACGATCAACCCGGCAATCGCGCACGGGCTGTCGAAGGAGATCGGCTCGATCGCGGTCGGAAAACGCGCCGACCTGGTGCTGTGGAACCCTGCCTTCTTCGGCGTCAAGCCGGACATGGTGTTGCTTGGCGGCATGATCGCCGCCGCCCCGATGGGCGACCCCAACGCCTCGATCCCGACGCCGCAGCCGATGCACTATCGGCCGATGTTCGGCGCCTTCGGCAAGGCGAGGACCAATTCATCCGTGACCTTCGTCTCGAAGGCCGCGCTCGAATCCGGTTTGCATGGCCGTCTTGGCGTCGACAAGCAGTTCGTCGCCGTCGAAAACACCCGCGGCGGCATCGGCAAACATTCGATGGTGCTCAACGACGCCACGCCGCATGTCGAGGTCGATCCCGAAACCTACGAGGTGCGCGCGGATGGGGAGTTGTTGACCTGCGAACCGGCAACGGTGCTTCCGATGGCGCAGCGGTATTTTCTGTTTTAAGGCAAAAACGGCGATTGCGACAGGTGCCGCAAAATCCGTTGCAGCAGAGGATTCGACACCGCAATATGCGGCCTCGAAAAGCCGCATCGTGATCACGCATGGCAACTGAACTAGCCTCACCCCACGACATCTTCCCGCATATCCGCATCGTCATGGGCATGGTGATCGGGCTCGGCGTCGCCCGCCTGCTGTCAGGGGTGGCGCGCATCGTCCAGCATCCCGGCCAATACCGGCTCTATCCCGTGCACCTGGCCTGGGTCGCCTCGGTGCTGTTGACGCTGGTGCATTTCTGGTGGTGGGAGTTTGGCCTCTACGCCATCGAAACATGGACCTTCGGCAAGTACCTTTTCATCATCTTCTACGCCATCACGCTGTTCCTGCTCTGCGCGCTGCTGTTTCCGGACTCGATGCTGGACTACACCAGCTACGAGGACTTCTTCTATTCGCGCCGCGCCTGGTTCTTCGGCCTGTTGGCCGCGACCTACCTGCTCGATGTGATCGACACGCTGCTGAAAGGACCGGAGCATTTCGCCCGCTTCGGCAACGAATACCTGTTCCGCACGCCGGTCTTCGTCGCGCTCTGCATCGCCGCGATCCTGGTGCGCGACCGCCGCTTCCACATCGCTTTCGTCGCGGCAGCGCTCATCTACCAGATATCGTTCATCCTGCGGCTCTTCGACACGATCGTATGACTATAGCGGATGGTCTAGAGTCCGGGGAAAAGGCAGGTTCTCATGTACAAGGCCATCGGATCGCGCGGATCGCGGGTCAGCCGCGTTCTCTGGATGCTCGAGGAGCTTGGGCAGCCCTATGAATTCGCCGAGGTCAAACTGCGCTCGCCGGAAGCCTATGCGCTGAACCCGTCGGGCAAGGTGCCGATCCTGATCGACGGCGAGCTGACGGTGACGGATTCGGCGGCGATCTGCGTTTATCTCGCCGACAAGCACGCGGAGAAGGGAATGGGCGCCAGTCCGGGCGTTGCCGGCCGCGCCGAGATGGATTCCTGGATGCATTTTGCCCAGAGCGAGTTCGAGGCGCCGCTGTGGAACAAGCTGCGCCACCGCTTCCTGCTGCCCAAGGAAGTGCGCGTCGATGTCGGCCCCGCCGCGACGTACGACTTTGCCTCGGAGGTCAAGGCCTTGGACCGGCGGCTGGGCGACAGACCGTTCGCGCTCGGCGACCGCTTTTCGGCCGTCGATGTGTTGCTTGGCGACATGGGCGGCTGGGCGCGCGCCGGCCGCTTCCCGATCGACTCCGGCCGCGTCAACGCCTATTTCGACCGGGTGCTGGCGCGGCCCGCCCGTGCGCGGGCACAAGCTAATGGCGGAGCCATGACATGAAGCTCGATATCAAGATCGATTTCACCAAATTCCCGCGCGCCGTTTCGGTGCTGACGGGAAATGAGGCCGGGACCACGGCGCCGGCGGGCCGCGCAGTTCTTGCTCATGACGAGCGGCATCTGCGCCGCCGCGCCATC
Source organism: Mesorhizobium sp. B4-1-4 (assembly GCF_006439395.2). Classification (NCBI taxonomy): domain Bacteria; kingdom Pseudomonadati; phylum Pseudomonadota; class Alphaproteobacteria; order Hyphomicrobiales; family Phyllobacteriaceae; genus Mesorhizobium; species Mesorhizobium sp. B4-1-4. The sequence goes on along the minus strand of NZ_CP083950.1, from coordinate 5,314,607 downwards.
GAACTCGCCGACGGCAGCAAGGTGCTGGTCGACCTGCCCGAGCCCGTTGCCCTGAACGACGGCGACCGGCTGGTGCTTGAGGATGGCCGCCATATCGAGATCGCCGCCGCGCCGGAAGAGGTCAATGACATCCGCGCCCGCGACGCCGTGCATCTGGCCGAGCTTGCCTGGCACATCGGCAACCGCCATCTGGCGGCGGCGATCGAGGCGCACCGCATCCTCATCCTGCGCGACCACGTCATCAAGGCGATGCTGCAGGGGCTGGGCGCCACGGTGACCGACGTCTCCGAGCCGTTCAAGCCGGTGCGCGGCGCCTATTCCGGCCATGGCGGCGCGCATGGCCATGATCACGGCCACGCTCATGCCCACGCCGAAGCGCACAGTCACAGCCATAGCGAGGCGCATTCACACAGCCATTCGCACGACCATCACGATCATGACTGACCAACCTTCGAATATCGCGCTGCTGCGGCTGATGGCGTGGCTGTCGCCAGCCTTTCCGGTCGGCGGCTTTGCCTATAGCCACGGCCTGGAGCGGGCGATGCATGATGGGCTGATTGCCGATGCCGGGAGCCTCGCCCAATGGCTGGAGACGCTGGTCGAGATGGGCTCCGGCTGGAACGATGCCGTGCTGTTCGCCGAGAGCTGGGGGCGCGCCCGCACAGCCGGCGATCTCGACGACGTCGCGGCGCTGGCCGAGGCGCTCGCCGGCTCGCGGGAACGTCACGCGGAGACCACGCTGCAAGGCGCCGCCTTCCTGAAGGCCGCGGTCGCCTGGCCCGCCCCGGTGCTGGAGCGCTTGCCGGCCGATTGCGCCTATTGCGTCGCCGTCGGCGCCGTGGCCGGCGGCCATGGCATAGGGCTGCAGGACGCGCTGTCCGCTTTCCTGCAAGCCTTCTTCTCCAACCTCGTCCAGGCGGCCATCCGCCTCGGCACCATCGGCCAGAGCGAGGCCACCTTGCTGCTGGCCGGCTTCGAGCCGCTGGCCCTGGCAACCGCCGCCCGTGCTTCCCGCTCGACTTTGGATGATCTCGGCGGCTGCGCCTTCGTCTCCGAAATCATGGCGATGAGGCACGAAACCCAGTATTCGCGACTGTTCCGCTCATGATCCTGCTTGCCTTCATCCTCTCATTCGTCCTGCTGCTGATCACAGCGCTGCACGTCTATTGGGGCATCGGCGGCATCTGGCCGGGCAAGGACGCTGCGAGCTGCGCCCGCGCGGTGGTCGGGTTTCGCGGCGTCGATGAAATGCCGACGCCTTTCGCCAGTTTCGCCGTCGCGGCGTGCCTTTGCCTGGCAACGCTCTGGCCGCTGGCGCTCATCGGCTTCTTTGCCTCGCCCTTTCCCCGCGAGGGCCTAGCCGCCACGTCGCTGCTCATCGGGCTGGTGTTCCTGGGGCGCGGTATTGCCGGCTTCACGCCGTGGTGGCGGCGGCTGGCGCCCGAGCAACCTTTCGCGCGGCTCGACGTCCGCTACTATTCGCCGCTGTGCGTGTTGATCGGGCTCGGCTTCGCAGCCCTTGCCATCATGGAGTTCCCGACATGACCCAGCCCAACGGTCCTCTTCGCATCGGCATTGGCGGCCCGGTCGGCTCCGGCAAGACGACGCTCACCGAAAAACTGTGCAAGGCGCTGCGCGACGAATTTTCCATCGCCGTCGTCACCAACGATATCTACACCAGGGAAGACGCCATGATGCTGGCCCGGCTGCAGGCGCTGCCGGAGGACCGCATCGTCGGCGTCGAGACCGGCGGGTGTCCGCATACCGCCATTCGCGAGGACGCTTCGATCAATTTGCAGGCGATCGCCGAGCTGAACCGCAAATTCCCGAACCTCGACATCATCTTCATCGAATCCGGCGGCGATAACCTTGCCGCCACCTTCTCGCCTGACCTTGCCGATCTCACGCTCTATGTCATCTCGGTCTGCCAGGGTGAAGAAATCCCGCGCAAGGGCGGGCCGGCGATAACCCGCTCCGATTTCCTGATCATCAACAAGAGCGACCTGGCGCCCTATGTGAACGTCAACCTCGATGTCATGGAAAGCGACGCCGCCCGCATGCGCGGCAAGCGGCCGTTCGGCTTCACCGACCTGTCGCGCGGCAAGGGCCTGCAGGAAGTCATCGACTTCATCGTCGAGCATGGCGGGCTGAGGGCGAGCGCTACCGCGAGCACTGCAGCGTGGTCTGCACCAAACGAAAGCGGTTGCGGGCACCAGCGGAGCGCGGCATTCTTGCGAAAACTGGAGGATTTTTCATGAGCATTGCCCGCCTGCCAAGGGAAACGCTGACCAACCTGCCCTTTTACGAGGAGCGCGTCGATCTCGCCTGTGCCTTTCGCTGGACGGCGCGGCTCAACATGCACGAAGCGGTGGCCAACCATTTCTCGCTGGCGGTCAATGAAGGCGGCACAAAGTTCCTGATGAATCCCAACCAGGTGCATTTCTCGCGCATCAAGGCGAGCGACCTGATCGAGATCGATGCCAACGACCCCGACACGCTGTCCGGCCCAAATGCGCCCGACCCGACGGCGTGGGGCCTGCACGGCGCCATCCATCGCAATGTGCCGCACGCGCGCTGCGTCATGCATGTCCATTCCATCCACGCCACGGTGCTGGCCTCGCTCGCCGACTCGACATTGCCGCCGATCGACCAGAATTCGGCGATGTTCTTCAACCGCCATGTCGTCGACGCTCACTATGGCGGGCTGGCCTTCGAGGAAGAGGGCGAACGCTGCTCGCAGCTTCTCACCGATCCGAAGATCAAGGTGATGGTGATGGGCAATCACGGCGTGCTTGTCGTCGGCGATACGGTTGCCGATGCCTTCAACCGTATGTTCTATTTCGAGCGTGCCGCCGAGACCTATATCAAGGCGCTGTGGACCGGTCGGCCGCTGCGCACGCTGTCCGACGCCATCGCCGACAAGGCCGCGGCCGAGATGGACGACTATCCTGGCCAGGCCGAGCGCCACCTCGCCGAGCTGAAGGCGATCCTCGACGAGCAAGAACCGGTCTACCGGAACTGAAGATCCCGCGTTTTAGCTGACGCTGCGGCTCTCGCGAGCTCCACTTGGTTTTGTGAGCTTGGCGCTGCCCCTCACCCTTACCCTCTCCCCGTGAAGAACGGGGAGAGGGGGCCAGCGATGGAGCTTGTCCCTTCTCCCCGTTCTTCACGGGGAGAAGGTGCCGGCAGGCGGATGAGGGGCCGCGCGAACCTATGTTAATTCTCGCTCAGAGCCCGAGTTCCCTGCGCAATTCCACCGCGCTGTTGATGACGATAGCGCCAGGCGGCCCTTCCATCGGCGCTTCCGGCCAGAAGATCGTCTTCATGCCTGCCGCGAGCCCGGCCATGGTACCCGGCCAGCTGTCGTCGACCGCAAACGCGTGCGCGGGATCGACGCCGGCAAGGTAAGCGGCGCGCAGGAAGGGCTCGGCGTGCGGCTTGCCTTCGCGCACATCGTTGCGGCTGATCGACTTCATGCCGGGATAGGTGAGGCCAACCATGCGCAGATTGGCGTCCACGATCATTCGGTCCGAATTGGAAACCACGGCCTGCTGCACGCCAAGCGCCCGCAATTCGTTGAAGACTTCGATGGCGCCGGGGCGCGGCTTCAGGCCCTCGACCAACGGCAGATAATGCTCGTATTTGCGCATGATCCAGTCGTCGAAAGGCATGTCGAGGCCAAATTCGTCGCGCATCATCTCATAGACCGGCCAGGCGGCGACGCCCAGCACGCGCTCGTGCAGGTCGGCTGGCGGTTCGAGGCCGGCATTGTGCATTGCCGCCACGAGAGCGGCCGCGTGCAATGGCTCGCTGTCGACCAGCGTGCCGTCCATGTCCCAGAAAACCGCCTTCGGTGTCATGCAACGCTCCTTTTTGCCATCCCTTAAAGGGTTAGCGCCGAGAGATAAACCATCTGGGCGACAGAACGTGCCATCGGCCGGGACCAAGACCAGCCGCTTTGTCCGACAGACATGGTTGGCGGCAAAATCTCCCAGGCGCGATATCCAAGCATTTGCTCTTGAGATTGACAATTGCGCAGCGGACGGTTCCCTGCGAAACTAGAGGCGGACCGCTCGTGTGACCAGCGGTTTTGGGAGGCAGGACGTGAATACCCGGCAGGATGGCGGCAGCAACAGGCTGGACGACGCGGCGCGCGCCGGCTGGCTCTATTATGTTGCCGGCAACACACAGGACCAGATCGCAGCCACACTCGGCATCTCGCGGCAGACCGCGCAGCGGCTGGTGTCGCTGGCTGTGTCGGAGGGCTTGATCAAGGTCCGCGTCGACCATCCGATCGCCAATTGCCTGGACCTTGCGGCGCGGCTGAAGTCGCGCTTCGCGCTCGACCTCGTCGAGGTTGTGCCGAGCGACCCGACCTCGTCATCGACGACAATCGGCATTGCCGAGGCGGCGGCAGCCGAGATCGAAAGGCGATTGAGATCGCCGAGCCCGATCGTGCTCGCGATCGGCACAGGCCGCACGCTGAAGGCGGCGATCGAACAATTGCCGCCGATGGAGTGTCCGCAGCACAAGGTGGTGTCCTTGACCGGCAACATCTCGCCGGACGGCTCGGCTGCCTTCTACAACGTCATCTTCACCATGGCCGACAGGGTCAAGGCGCGCTCCTTCCCGATGCCGCTGCCGGTCATCGCCTCCTCGCCGCAGGAGCGCGAGATGCTGCTCAACCAGCCGATGATCCAGCCAACGCTGGCGCTCGCCGCCGAGGCCGACGTCACGTTCGTCGGCATCGGCGACCTCGGCCCAAAGGCGCCGCTCTATGAGGACGGCTTCATTTCCGAAACCGAGTTGAAGGCTTTGCAGAAGGCCGGCGGCATCGCCGAGATCGTCGGCTGGGTGTTCGATCGCGACGGGCGGATGATCGAAGGCATCACCAACGACCGCGTGTCGTCGGCGTCGCTGCCGTCGCGAGAGAGGTCGCTGGTCATCGCGCTTGCCATGGGCGAGCGCAAGCTGCCGGGCATACTGGCGGCCGTAAACCGCCGGCTGGTCAACGGGCTCATCACCGATGAGCGGACGGCGACCGCCCTTTTGGCCGGCGTCTGACCGACAGCCGCTGCTGCTGGCGGAACGGGTCGATGCCGTCCGCGTCGCGATAAAACCAACAGGGCTATCTGTGCCGCCCGAAAGGGTCGTTGCCATCGAGGAAACCGAGGTCGCGCTGCAGATGCGGCGACAGGTCCCTGATGTCGAGATGCGCCTTTTTTCTGATCGCGAACCAGCCAAAACCGTCCGTAAGCCACGAAATCCAGCGGTGATCCGGAGCGGGAGTGCACTTTTGTTGCGCCATGGTCATGCTCGTCAACCTTCGCTATCCTGAACCCGAATGACAGGTTGACACTGAATGTCGGTCTTGCCGGCCAGCTTTGCCAATCGAACGTCGATAAGGACCCATAAGGAGGTTTTATGCCGGACCTCAGCTCGCGCCAGGTTTCGCAACTCCCGCCGCTGCAGGCGATCCGGGTGTTCGAAGCCGTGGCGCGGCATCTTTCCTTCACCAAGGCCGCCGAGGAGCTCGCCATGACGCAGGCGGCGGTCAGCTATCAGATCAAGGTTCTGGAGGAGCGGATCGGAGCGCCGCTGTTCCTGAGGCGCCCACGCCAGATCGCGCTGACCGAGGCCGGACAGCGCCTTGCGCCAGCTGTCAGCGAAGCCTTTGCCATTCTCGGCCAGGCCTACGCCGCGGCGCGTGGCGGCGCAGATGGTTTGCTGTGCGTCACGACTGTGCTGACCTTCGCCTCGAACTGGCTGGCGCACCACCTCGGCTCTTTCCAGATCGCTCATCCTTTCCTTGCGGTGCGGCTGGAGACGTCAAGTCGATTGACGGATTTCGCTCGCGAGGACGTCGACCTCGCCATCCGTTCGGGCGGCGGCAAATGGCCGGGGCTGGAAGCCCACAAGCTGCTTGACGCCGATTTCACGCCGATGCTGAGCCCCAAGCTCGCGGCGAGCATTGGCGGCATCAAGGAGCCGGCCGACCTGCTGCGGCTGCCAATCCTCGATCCCGGTGACATCTGGTGGACACAGTGGTTCGAAACCGCCGGCGTGCACGCGCACGACCTTGCCAAGCGGCCCGGCAGCAGCATGGGCGCGCAGGCCTACGAGGCCAATGCCGCGATCGCCGGCCATGGCGTGGCGATCCTGACCAGAGCGCTGTTCAAGGCCGAACTCGCCGACGGCCGCCTGATCCAGCCCTTCGACCTAGTAGGCGACGATGGCCACGCCTACTGGCTGGTCTATCCCGAGGCGCGCCGCAATGTGCCGAAGATCCGCGCCTTCCGGGACTGGCTGTTGGCTGAAATCGCCTGCTGATCGGCAGGCGACGGAACCAACATAGATTTCAAAGATTTTGATCCCACTGCCTGACTTCAGGCGGCGGCAACCCGGCCATCGCGCCCCCCGATCCTCGGCCGTTCGTCGCCATTCCTGGGTCGCGTGCTGCGCTGCAGCATCGAATCCGTCTTGACATAATTAAGACTAAGTGAGTAATTGCTCATAGCCAAGGCAAATGCTCATCTTGGTTTATGGGAGGAATTTGATGAAACTTCGCACGCTCACCCTGGGCTTGTTGTCGGCCAGCGCCCTCGCCTTCGCCGCACATGCCGAATCCATCACTATCGCCACCGTCAACAATGGCGATATGGTCCGCATGCAGAAGCTGACCGACGACTTCACCAAGGCCAATCCCGACATCCAGCTCAACTGGGTCACGCTCGAGGAAAACGTGCTGCGTGAGCGCGTCACCACGGACATCGCCACCAAGGGCGGCCAGTATGACGTGATGACCATCGGCACCTATGAGGTTCCGATCTGGGCCAAGCAAAGCTGGCTCCTACCGCTCGACAAGCTCGGCGACGACTATGATGTCAAGGATATCATCCCGGCCATTGCCGGCGGCCTTACGGTCGACGGCAAGCTCTATGCGGCGCCTTTCTACGGCGAGAGTTCCTTCGTCATGTACCGCAAGGACCTGATGGACAAGGCCGGGCTGAAGATGCCCGATGCCCCGACCTGGGACTTCATCAAGCAGGCCGCCGACAAGATGACCGACCGCGCCAACGGCGTGAATGGCGTGTGCCTGCGCGGCAAGGCCGGCTGGGGCGAGAACATGGCCTTCCTGACCGCGATGTCGAACTCTTTCGGCGCCCGCTGGTTCGACGAGAACTGGAAGCCGCAGTTCGACCAGCCCGAATGGAAGAAGACGCTGCAGTTCTACGTCGACCTGATGAAGGCCGACGGCCCCGAGGGCGCTTCGTCGAACGGCTTCAACGAGAACCTGGCGCTGTTCCAGCAGGGCAAGTGCGGCATGTGGATCGACGCCACCGTCGCGGCGTCCTTCGTCTCCGATCCGAAGAACTCGACCGTCGCCGACAAGGTCGGCTATGCGCTGGCGCCCGACAACGGCCTGGGCAAGCGCGGCAACTGGCTGTGGGCCTGGTCGCTGGCCATTCCCGCCGGCACCAAGAAGGCTGACGCCGCAGAGAAGTTCGTGTCGTGGGCGACCAGCAAGCACTATGCGGAGCTCGTCGCGTCGAAGGAAGGCTGGGCCAACGTTCCTCCGGGCACGCGCTCCTCGCTCTACGCCAACCCCGAGTACCAGAAGGCGGCTCCGTTCGCCAAGATGACGCTGGAGTCCATCAACGCCGCCGATCCGACGCATCCGACCGTCAAGCCGGTGCCCTATGTCGGCGTGCAGTTTGTCGCCATCCCTGAGTTCCAGGGTCTTGGCACCACCGTCGGCCAGCTCTTCTCGGCGGCTCTTGCCGGCCAGTCGAGCGTCGACGATGCGCTGAAGCAGGCCCAGGACGCCGCCACCGCGACGATGACCGAGGGCGGGTATATCAAGTAAGGCTCCTCCCGGTGCCGAATGCCGGCCAGCTTGCTGACCGGCAACGGCCGCCCGAAACCCAGTTCGGGCGGCCGTCTTCAATGCCTATGAAAATTCAGCCTGATCCTTGAAGGGTGACCGTCATGGCTACTCAGCAGACCCGTTCGCTTGCCCGATTCATGATGGCGCCTTCCGTGGTGCTGCTGTTCGTCTGGATGATCGTGCCGCTGATCTTCACCATCTGGTTCTCATTCCTCCAGTACAACCCGCTCAATCCGGTCCGCGATGGATTTGTCTGGTTCTCCAATTACAAGCTCTTCTATTCCAACCCGGCCTTCCTGCAATCGATCCTCAACACGCTCACACTCGTCATCAGCGTGCTGCTGATCACGGTGATCGGCGGCATCCTGCTGGCGCTGCTCATCGATCAGCCGATGTGGGGCCAGGGGATCGTGCGCATCCTCGTCATCTCGCCGTTCTTCGTCATGCCGCCGGTGGCCGCATTGGTCTGGAAGAACATGATCATGCACCCGCAATATGGCGTGTTCGCCGACATAGCGCGCTTCTTCGGGGCACAACCAATCGACTGGTTCGGGCAGCATCCGATGACGGCGATCATCATCATCGTCGCCTGGCAGTGGCTGCCTTTCGCGACATTGATCCTGCTCACCGCGCTGCAGTCGCTCGACGGCGAGCAGAAGGAAGCCGCCGAGATGGACGGCGCCGGCTTCATCAGCCGCTTCATCTATCTGACGCTGCCGCACATGTCGCGGGCGATCACCGTCGTCATCCTGATCCAGACGATCTTCCTGCTCTCGGTCTATGCCGAAATCCTGGTCACCACCAATGGCGGCCCCGGCTACGCCTCCACCAACCTGCCCTTCCTCGTTTACCAGAAGGCGCTGCTGGAGTTCAAAATCGGCCAGGCATCCGCGGGCGGTGTGATCGCCGTCATTCTCGCCAACATCGTCGCCTTCTTCGCCATGCGCGCCGTCGGCAAGAACCTGGACAGATAAGGAGGAAAAGATGGCACGCGCAGTCACCACCCGGCACAAGACCATCGCGACGGCGGCCGCCTGGATCGTCGCCCTGCTGATCTTTTTCCCGATCCTCTATACGATCATCACCTCGTTCAAGTCGGAACAGGAGGCGATCCAGGGCTTCAACCTGATCCCGTCGGGGACATTCGAGAGCTATTCCGAGGTTCAGGCGCAGAGCGGCTACTTCAAATTCTTCCTGAACTCGGTGCTGCTCTCGGTCGGCTCGACCATCCTGGCCCTGCTGGTCGCCATACCGGCGGCGTGGTCGATGGCGTTCTCGCCGACCAAGCGGACCAAGGACATCTTGATGTGGATGCTGTCCACCAAGATGATGCCGGCGGTCGCCGTGCTGTTCCCGATCTACCTGATCTTCCGCGACACCGGCCTTCTCGACAGCCGCATCGGCCTGATGGTGATGCTGATGCTGATCAACCTGCCGATCGTGGTGTGGATGCTCTACACCTACTTTCGCGAAATCCCTGGCGAGATTTTGGAAGCGGCGCGCATGGACGGCGCCTCGCTATGGAACGAGATCATCTATGTGCTGACCCCGATGGCGGTGCCGGGCATTGCCTCGACCATGCTGCTCAACATCATCCTGGCCTGGAACGAGGCGTTCTGGACGATCCGCCTGACCACCACGGATGCCGCGCCGCTCACCGCCTTCATCAGTTCGTTCTCCAGCCCGCAAGGCCTGTTCTGGGCCAAGCTTTCGGCGGCCTCGACGCTGGCGATCGCGCCGATCCTGATCATGGGCTGGTTCAGCCAGAAACAGCTGGTGCGCGGCCTGACATTCGGTGCCGTGAAATAGCGGGCATACCGTAGGCAGCGCCACGAACAAACAGACGGCGGACAATAACCCCTCGGGGAGGAAACCATGGGAAACATCACGCTCAAGAACGTCTCCAAATCCTTCGGATCGACGTCCATCATCCCAGGCCTCGACCTGGTGATCGAGAATGGCGAGTTCGTCGTCTTCGTCGGCCCGTCGGGTTGCGGCAAGTCCACGCTGCTGCGGCTGATCGCCGGGCTGGAGGACACCAGCGGCGGCACCATCAACATCGACGGCCGTGACGTCACCGGCGAGGCGCCGGCCAAGCGCAAGCTCGCGATGGTGTTCCAGTCCTATGCGCTCTATCCGCACATGACCGTGGCCAAGAACATCGCCTTCCCGCTGAAGATGGCGGGCGAGGATCAGGCGACGATCGACAAGAAGGTGAAGGATGCGGCGCGCGTCCTGAACCTCACCAACTACCTCGAGCGCCGCCCGGGTCAGCTCTCCGGCGGCCAGCGCCAGCGCGTCGCCATCGGCCGCGCCATCGTGCGCCAGCCCTCGGCCTTCCTGTTCGACGAGCCGCTGTCCAACCTCGACGCGGCGCTGCGCGGCACGATGCGGCTGGAGATCAGCGAACTGCACCACCAGCTCAAGACCACGATGATCTACGTTACCCACGACCAGGTCGAGGCCATGACCATGGCAGACAAGATCGTCGTGCTGAACGCCGGCAACATCGAGCAGGTCGGCTCGCCGATGGAGCTCTACAAAAGCCCGAACAATCTGTTCGTCGCCGGCTTCATCGGTTCGCCGAAAATGAACCTCATCGAGGGCGCGCCCGCCACCAAATACGGCGCCAAGACCATCGGCATCCGACCCGAGCACATGCAGATCTCGACGACGGCGGGCGACTGGAAGGCGACCGTCGGCGTTGCCGAGCATTTGGGATCCGACACGTTCCTGCATGTCCAAGCCGATGGCGTGGGCCCACTGACGGTCCGCGCCGACGGCGAACTGGCTGTCCATCACGGCGACACAATCTACCTGACGCCAGACAAGGCCAAGCTGCATCGCTTCGGTCCTGACGGAAAGGCGATGTAAGCATGCGACTGGCTGGCAAATCGGCGCTGATCACGGGTTCGGCGCGCGGCATCGGCAAGGCCTTCGCCGAAGCCTATGTGCGCGAAGGCGCTATCGTCGCGATTGCCGACATCAACCTCGAGGCCGCGCAGAAGACAGCCGCCGAGATTGGCGGCGGCACCTATGCGGTGAAGCTCGACGTCACGGATCAGGCATCCATCGATGCCGCGGTAAAGGCGGTGGAGGACAAGGCCGGTGGCCTCGACATCCTGATCAACAACGCCGCCTTGTTCGATTTGGCGCCGATCGTCGAGATCTCCCGGGCGAGCTACGACAAGCTGTTCTCGGTCAATGTCGCCGGCACGCTGTTCACGCTGCAGGCGGCGGCACGCTCGATGATCGCGCGGGGCAAGGGCGGCAGGATCATCAATATGGCGAGCCAGGCCGGACGACGCGGCGAGGCCCTGGTGGGCGTCTATTGCGCCACCAAGGCCGCCGTCATCTCGCTGACCCAGTCGGCGGGGCTCGACCTCATCAAGCATCGCATCAACGTCAACGCCATCGCGCCCGGCGTCGTCGATGGCGAGCACTGGGACCACGTCGATTCACTGTTTGCCAAATACGAGAACCGGCCGAGGGGCGAAAAGAAGAAACTGGTCGGCGAGAGCGTGCCTTACGGCCGCATGGGCACGGCGCAGGATCTCACAGGTATGGCGGTGTTTCTGGCCAGCAGCGACGCCGAATACATCGTCGCCCAGACCTACAACGTCGATGGCGGCCAGTGGATGAGTTGAGGGGGTGAAAGCGCTCTTCTCCCCGTCCTTCACGGGGAGAAGATGCCGGCAGGCAGATGAGGGGCATCGCAGCCATCGGAAGCGTTGGCGCTGCCCCTCACCCTTACCCACTCCCCGTGAAGGACGGGGAGAGGGAGAATGATCAAGGCCGCAGCCCGGCCGAAGGGTAAAGCAGATGACCGTGAAACTCTCTTCTTCCAATCTCGCCAGGCTTCCCGCCAATGTCGCGGGACCGAAATACGACCGTTCCAAATTGAAGGCCGGCATCGTGCATTTCGGCGTCGGCAACTTTCATCGCTCGCATCAGGCCGTCTATCTCGACGACCTGTTCAATGCGGGGCTCGGCCAAGATTGGGCGCTGGTCGGCGCCGGCGTTTTCGCCGGCGAGAAGATCGGCCGCGGTAAGCTGGAAGAGCAGGACTGGCTGACCACCGTGGTCGAGCAGGATGAAGGCCATATGAGCGCCCGCGTCACCGGCGCGATGATCGATTTCCTGATGCCGGGCGATGCGGCCGGAATCATCGAACGGCTGGCCGACCCGGCGATCAAGATCGTTTCGCTGACCATCACCGAAGGCGGCTATTTCATCGATCCGGCCTCCGGCGTCTTCAATCCGACCCATCCCGACATCGTCGCCGACGCCCAGCCGGGCGCTGTGCCGAAGACGGTGTTCGGCATCATCCTCGCCGGCCTGATGCGCCGCCGCGGCGACGGCATCGTGCCGTTCACCGTGATGTCCTGCGACAACATCCCTCACAACGGCCATGTCACCTCGGATGGGGTCATTGGGCTCGCCCGCCTGATCGACGAGGACCTGGCGACCTGGGTCAGCGACAATGTCGCCTTTCCGAACGCCATGGTCGACCGCATCACGCCGGCCACCACGGATCGCGAGCGCGACATCCTGGCCAAGGACTTTGGCGTAGAGGACAATTGGCCGGTATTCTGCGAACCGTTCAAGCAATGGGTGCTGGAGGACCATTTCACCGCCGGTCGCCCAGCGCTGGAGAAGGTCGGCGTGCAGTTCGTCAGGGATGTCGCTCCCTATGAATTGATGAAGATCCGCATCCTCAATGGCGGCCATGCCACCATCGCCTATCCCGCCGGGCTGATGGACATCCATTTCGTTCATGAGGCGATGCAGGAGCCGCTGGTTCGCGGCTTTCTCGACAAGCTCGAACATGACGAGATCATTCCGACCGTGCCGCCGGTGCCGGACACGGTGCTGGAGGATTACTATCAACTCATCGAGAAGCGCTTTTCCAACCCCAAGATCGGCGACACGGTGCGCCGGCTTTGCCTGGACGGCTCCAACCGCCAGCCGAAATTCATCATCCCGACCATCGCCGACCGCCTGAAGGCGGGAAAAAGCGTCGCCGGCCTGGCGCTGGAATCGGCGCTCTGGTGCCGCTACTGCTTCGGTACGACCGATAGCGGCGCCGTCATCGAGCCGAACGACCCGAGTTGGGACCGGCTGCAGGCGACGGCAAAGGCGGCGAAGGACGCACCCGCCGCCTGGCTGGCCATGGACGACATCTATGGCGATGTCGGCCGCGCCACGGCGTTCATCGAGGCGTTTGCCCATGCGCTCAACGTGCTGTGGGCGAATGGCGCCCGCGCCACGCTGACACGCTATCTCGACGGCAAGCTCTGAGAGCCATTCGATGCCATGACGCCTGAACTGGTCATCTTCGACTGCGATGGCGTGCTGGTCGACAGCGAAGCTCTCTCCGTCTCGGCGCTGCTCGGCATGATCGAACTTGCCGGCGGAAGCATCGGCGAGGATGCCGCCTACGAGCATTTCCTCGGCAAGAGCATGAAAAGCGTGCGCGAGATCCTTGGCCGCGATTTCGGGCTTGAGATCACCGATCAGCATCTCACCGCCATGCGTGTCGATCTGATGCGCAAGTTCCGTGAAGAGCTGAAACCGATCCCCGGCGTCAAGGAGATGCTGCCCAAGCTCGGCCAACCATTCTGTGTCGCGTCCTCCGGCACGCTGGAACGGATCCGTTATGCGCTGGACGTCACCGGCCTTCTCGGGTTCATGGAGCCGCATCTGTTCAGCGCCGCCATGGTCGCCAGGGGCAAGCCGGCGCCCGACCTGTTCCTGCATGCCGCCGCCAGCATGCGGGCGCATCCGCGCAAATGCCTCGTCATCGAAGACAGTCCGGCCGGCATCGCGGCGGCGCGCGCGGCTGATATGCGTGTCTTTGCCTTCACCGGCGGCTCGCACGCCGGCAACCCGGCCCTGAAAGCGCGGCTTGCGTCGACCGAACCTGACTTTATATTCGCTGACATGCTGCAATTGCCCGATCTGATTGCAGGCCTGGGAGCGAGAGTTAGAGCATTTTGACGAAACAGTTTGTCTGTGCGGTCGATGTCGGCACCGGGAGCGCTCGCGCGGGCATTCTCGACACCAGTGGCACCTTGCTTGGCCGCGCCGAACGGCCGATCGCCATGAACCAGCCAAAGCCCGATCACGCCGAACATGATTCGCGCGATATCTGGTCCGCCGTCTGCACCGCCGTGCACGCCGCCCGACAAAAAGCCGGCGTTGCGGCTGAAGATGTCGTCGGCATCTCCTTTGATGCGACTTGTTCGCTGGTCGTGCGCGACCGGCAGGGCGAACAGCTCAGCGTCTCCCTGTCGGGCGACAGGCGCTGGGACACCATCGTCTGGCTCGACCACCGCGCCATCGCCGAAGCAGACGAATGCACGGCGAGCGGCCACGAGGTGCTCAACTATATTGGCGGTGTCATGTCGCCGGAAATGGCCACGCCGAAGCTGATGTGGCTGAAGCGCAACCTGCCGAATACGTGGAATAAAGCCGGCTATCTATTCGACCTGACCGATTTCCTGACTTGGCAGGCGACGGGCTCGCTGGCCCGCTCGCAATGCACGCTGACAGCCAAATGGACCTATCTGGCGCATGAGGAAATCGCATGGCAGCGCGATTTCTTTGAAATCGTCGGCATCGACGATCTTTTCGACCACGGCAATCTCCCCGAAAGGGCAAGTCCGGTTGGCGCCGATATCGGCCAGCTGACACCGCAAGCGGCGGCCGAGCTCGGCCTGACGGAAAAATGCCGTGTCGGCGCCGGGGTCATCGACGCCTATGCCGGCGCGCTTGGCGTGCTCGGTGGCTTTGCCGGCGACGAGCAGGATATCGGCCGGCATCTGGCGCTGATCGCCGGCACATCGAGCTGCGTCATGGCGATGTCGCCTGACCCGCAGCCTTTCGCCGGCGTCTGGGGCCCCTATTATGGCGCGGCGCTACCGAAGCTGTGGCTGTCGGAAGGCGGCCAGTCGGCCACCGGCGCGCTGCTCGACCATATCATCCGCTGGCACGGGGCCGGGGGCGAGCCGGACGCAGCCATGCACGCCAGGATCGCCAAGCGTGTCGCCGAACTGCGCGCCGCCGAGGGCGAGAAGCTGGCCGAAAGGCTGCACGTTTTGCCGGATTTCCACGGCAACCGCTCGCCGCTGGCAGACCCGCACGCCGTCGGCGTCATCAGTGGGCTGACGCTGGATTCCTCCTTCGACAGCCTGTGCAAGCTCTACTGGCGCACCGCCGTCGGCATCGCGCTCGGCGTGCGCCACGTGCTGGAGGCGTTGAACGAGAACGGCTATCTGATCGACACGCTGCATGTCACCGGCGGCCATACCAAGAACCCGCTTCTGATGGAACTCTACGCCGACGCGACCGGCTGCACGGTGGTCGAGCCGCTGGCAGACGAGGCGGTGCTGCTCGGCACCGGCATGGTCGCCGCAACCGCCGCCGGGCTTTTCCCCGATCTCAACGCCGCCTGTCTTGCCATGCAGCAGGGCGGCAAGACGCGCGCCGCCAACCTGGCCGCCGGGGCGCGCTTCGATCGCGACTACCGGATTTTCCTTGAGATGCACCGGCAGCGGCAAGCGCTCGACGCGATTGGGTAGAAGGCCAACTGCCTGGCTCAATCTGTTCCGGCACCTCCTCCCTTGCCTTCATGTCGCATTTCGTTCAATAGACGACGCAAACACAGCGAAACCAAAGGTTTTGCGGTTTGACATGCGGCTTCCGGCTTTTCGCCGACGTGCCGCGCCTGGAAAGAGCGGAACAATGTCTGCGATCGAAGCCAGCGCTCGCGCGCCGGAAAATCTTTGGCGTCAGGAAATCAGGGCGACGCTGGCGCTCGCCTGGCCGATGGTGCTGACAAATCTCGGCCAGACCGCGATGACGGCAACCGACGTCATGATGATGGGACGGCTGGGGGCCGATACGCTGGCCAGCGGCGCGCTTGGCGCCAACCTCTATTTCATGCCGCTCATCTTTGGTCTCGGCCTGATGCTGGCGACCTCGCCGATGATGGCGACCGAGCTTGGCCGCCGCCGCTATTCCGTGCGCGATTTGCGCCGCACCGTGCGCCAGGGCCTGTGGCTGGCGATCCTGATCTCGATCCCGATCTGGCTCGTGCTGTGGCACGGCGAGGCCATTCTGCTGGCCATGGGCCAGGAGCCTGCACTGGCGCACCAGGCCGGCATCTATCTGCGCTGGCTGGAGTGGGCTGTGCTGCCCTTCTACGGCTATATCGTGCTGCGCTCGTTCATCTCGGCGTTGGAGCGGCCCGGCTGGGCATTGATCATCGTCTTCGTCGCCGTCGCCTGCAACGCCGTCTTCAACTGGGTGTTCATGTTCGGCAATCTCGGCGTTCCGGCCATGGGCATCGCCGGCTCCGGCCTTGCCACGACGCTCTCCAGCACGCTGATGTTCGTTGGCATGGCCGTAGCAGTGATGTGGGAGAAGAAGTTCCGGCGCTACCGCCTGTTCGGCCGCTTCTGGCGGTCCGACTGGCCGCGTTTCATGGGGCTGCTGCGGCTCGGCCTCCCGATTGCCGGCATCTTGGCCTTCGAGGTGACGATCTTCAATGCCGCGGCGCTGCTGATGGGCCTGATCGACGCGGATTCGCTGGCGGCACACGCCATTGCCATCCAGATCGCCTCGATCTCCTTTATGGTGCCGCTCGGCCTCAACCAGGCGGTGACGGTGCGGGTCGGGCTTGCCCATGGCGCGGGCGATCCGGAGGGGGTGTCGCGCGCCGGCTGGACCGCCTTCGTCATCGGCGTCTCATTCATGGCGCTAATGGGGCTGGTTATGACCCTGTGGCCGCGTCTCCTGATCAGCGCCTTCATCGATCTCGCCAACCCGGCCAATGCCAGGGTGATCGCGCTTGCCGTGTCGTTCCTGGTTTTTGCCGCCCTGTTCCAGGTCTTCGACGGCGCCCAGGCGGTTGCGGCCGGCATGCTGCGCGGCCTGCACGACACCAAGGTGCCGATGATCTATGCCGCGATCGGCTATTGGGGCGTCGGCCTGCCGCTCGGCGTGCTGCTCGCCTTCCATTTCGGCTTCCACGGCGTCGGCATCTGGATGGGTCTGTCCAGCGGGCTGGCGGTGGTGGCAGCGCTGCTTTTGGCACGCTGGCTGCGACGGGACCGCCTGGCACCGCCGCTCGCCTTCGGGCATTAAAACCACACGGCCTCCGGGAGCCGTTGTTTCTTAGCTGTCAGCGCGTCGCCATGCGCTTCTCCAGCCGGCGGGCGTATTGCGTCAGCGGGAAGCACATGAGGAAGAAGATCAGCGCTACCAACCCGTAGACCTTGAAAGGCTCGAAGGTGGCGTTGTTGATGGCGTTGGAGGTCCGCACCAGTTCCTCGAAGCCGATGATCGAGGTCAGCGCGGTCGACTTGATGAGCTGCACCAGGAAGCCGACCGTCGGCGCGCGGGTGATCGAGAACGCCTGCGGCAGGATGATCAGCCGCAGCTCCTGCAGATAGTGCAGGCCGAGGCTGGCGCCGGCATCCCATTGGCCTAACGGCAAGGCGTCGACGCCGGAGCGCCATATCTCGGCGAGGTAGGCGCTGGCGAAGAAGGTGAGGCCGAGCACCGCCGCGGTCCAGGGCTCGATACGCATGCCCAGCATCGGCAGGCCGAAGAACATCAGGAAGAGCTGCATCAACAGCGGCGTTCCCTGGAACAGGGCGATGTAGCCGGAGGCAAGGCGCCGGCTCCATTTATTCTTGGCGATCCTGAAGAACAGCACCGCCATTCCAACCGCCGCGCCGCCGACAAAGGCGGCCAGCGACAACAGCACCGTCCAGCGTGTGGCCAGCAGGAGGTTGCGCACGATATCCCAGAGGGTGAATTCGATCATGACACGCCAGCCCCGAGGGCGCGGCGCCCGCCGGTGACCAGAAGCCGGCGCAAGGCCATCGACAGGGCCAGATAGACCAGCGTCACGACGAAATAGGTCTCGAAGGAACGGAAGGTGCGCGCCTGCAGCATGTCGGCCTCATAGGTGAGCTCGCGCACCGCGATCTGCGAGACCACGGCGGACTCCAGCATCATGATGACGATCTGGCTGGTGAGCGCGGGATAGATGATCTTGAGCGCCTGCGGCAGCACGATCTTGATGAACACCTGGCGGGGCCGCAGACCAAGCGAGAGCGCTGCTTCGGTCTGCCCGAGCGGCACGGCGTCGAGACCGGCGCCGACGATCTCGATCGTATAGGCCGCCATGTTGAGCGTCATCGCCAGCATGGCGGCCAGGATCGGGTCGAGCCTGATGCCGAGGCTCGGCAAGCCGAAGAAGATGAAGAACAGCTGCACCAGGAACGGCGTGTTGCGCATCACCTCGACATACCAGGCGATGGCCCGGCGAAGCAGCACAGGGCCGTTTCGCCGTCCGGCGGCACCGAGAATGCTGAGCAGCGTTCCCGCCAGCGTGGTCACGGCGATCAGCAGGATCGTCGTGGCCGCGCCGTGCGCGATGTCGCCCAGGGCGCCCGGGAGCCAACCGAAGGCCACGGGAGCTCAATCCTTGAGGTTGTCGGGATTGAGCGGCGTCTTCAGCCAGGCCTTCGAGCTTTCGTCGAGCTTGCCGTCGGCCAGCATCTTGGCGATGGCGTCATTGACCGCCTTCTTGAGGCCGTCCTCGTTCTTGTTGAGACCGATATGCGAGGGCGAGGTCAGAAGCTGGAACTTCTGTTCGGGCTTGAGCGCTTCCTGGCGCGCCAGCACCTGCGCGCCGACATCATTGCCGACGACCATCAACTGGGTCTGGCCGGAGATGAAGGCCTGGATCACGGCATTGTAGTTGTCGAAGCGCTTGATGTCGGCCGACGCCGGCGCCGCCTCGGTGAGCGAGGTATCCTCCAGCGTGCCGCGATTGACGGCGATCGACTTGCCGGCAAGGTCCTCCTTGCCTTTGACCGTCATCGCCGCCGGACCGATCACCGCGATGTAATAGGGCGCGTAGGCGGCGGCGAAGTCGATCACCTGCTCGCGCTCCTTCGAGTAGCCGACGCTCATCAGGATATCGACGCGGTGGTCGTTCAGATAGGGAATGCGGTTCTGGCCGGTGACGGCAACAGGATTGAGCTTCACCTTGAGCGTGTCGGCGATGTATTGCGCGACGTCCATGTCATAGCCCTTGAGGCTCATATCGGCGCTGGCCGAGGAGAAGGGCGGAAAGTCGGCGAAGACACCGACATTGATGGTGCCGGCCTTGGTGATATCGGCGAACGCGTCGGCGCTGGCGGCCTGCGTGGCGATACCGAGGCCGGCGCCCAGCATCAGGACGGCGGCAATGGACGATTTCAGTGTCGAGTGGATTGTCATTGTCATTCCCCTTCTGGAAGCTTTTGATTGTTTGAGGCGACCGCCGGCTCCAGCGCGGCGGCCGCCTTGGATTTCAGGCGTCAGGTTCCCTTGCCGATCACGGCCGGGCTGAACACCATCAGGCTCAGGATTTCGAACAGCACCTGGGCGCCGGCATGCGCGGTGTTGGTGGTCGCGTCATATTGCGGCGCCACCTCGACGACGTCGCCTCCGACGATGTTGAGGCCCTTGAGGCCGCCCAGCAGTTCAAGCACTTCGCGCGTGGTCAGGCCGCCGACTTCCGGCGTGCCGGTGCCCGGCGCGAAGGCCGGATCGACGCTGTCGATGTCGAAGGACACATAGGTCGGGCCATCGCCGACGATTTTGCGCGCCTTCTCGATGATGGCGGGAATGCCGAGCCCGGTCACCTCCTCGGCGTGAACGACGGTCATGCCGGATTCATAGGTGAACTCCCAGAGATATTCGGCCGAGCCGCGGATACCGATCTGGATGGTGCGCGTCGGGTCGAGCACGCCATCGAGCACCGCGTTGCGGAACGGCCCGCCGTGGTGGAACTTGGTCATGTCGAACAGGCCGCTGGTGTCGCAATGGGCATCGATGTGGATCAGGCCGACCGGAGCCTTCTTGCCGACGGCCTTCAGGATCGGATGGCTGATCGAATGGTCGCCGCCGACCGATAGAGGGATGACACCGGCATCGACGATCTGGTTGGTGCGGCGCTCGATGTCCTCATGGCTGGCCTCCAGCCGGTAGCGGCTGCGGAACGGCGTATCGCCGATGTCGGCCACGCGCAGCTCGTGCGTCGGCGCGCATTCCAGCACGTGATTGTAGGGGCCGATGCGCTCGATGGCGCGCAGCGCCCTCGGCCCGAAACGCGAGCCCGGCCGGTTGGTGACGCCGAGGTCCATCGGCACGCCGATCATGGCCACCTGCAGGTCGCCGAAATCCGGGTTCTCCGCTGATAATTCGCGGTAGGGCGCGGCGAGGAAGGTCGGGATGCCCGAATAGGGCGCCAGCCGCGTGCCGCTCTTGGAGAAGATCTTGTCGGCGACCTTGCGGAATTTCGGGTCGAACATCTCGCCGCCATGGCTCTCGCCATATTTGCGACGCAACGCGTCGAGCTTGCCGCTGTTATAACCCATATCCATTCCTCCTCGATTGGTGCCGCCGACCAGTGGGACCTCGGGCGAACCGACCATCATCCGGCCGGGTCGCTTGCCCCGCTCGCTGCCCGCAGATTTCAGGTCTTGATGCGATTGCGGCAAAGTGTCCGGCAGCCGCATTGAAAAAGCAATTGATATTGTTAAGGTGTTTTCTGTGAGAAAATCTCACAATGAGCCGAGCATCCATGGCCAAGCGCCTGCCCCCTCTCAACCCGCTGCGTGCCTTCGAGGCAACCGCGCGCCATGGCTCGCTGACCAAGGCGGCGAGTGAGCTCAATGTCACGCATGGCGCCGTCAGCCACCAGATCAAGGCGCTCGAGCAGTCGCTTGGGGTCAAGCTGTTCGAACGATCTGGCCAGCGGGTCAAGCTGACCCCGCATGGCGCGGAGCTTTTGCCCGCGGTGTCGACGGCTTTCGACGGCATCGCCGCCGCCACGCAGCGGCTGACGCGGCCGGCAAGCAGCGGCGCGCTTTCGGTGTCCTGCGTGCCGGCGTTGCTGCTTTTGTGGATGACGCCGAGGCTCGGCAGCTTCACCGCGCAGTATCCCGACATCCAGCTGACGCTCATCCCTTCCAACGACCCCAGGGATATCCGGGCGCCGCATATCGATGTCTGTGTGCACTATGGCAATGGCAGCTGGGCCGATTGCTGGATGCGCAAATGGTCGGGCCTCGAACTGTTCCCGGTGGTCAGCCCGACACTGATCAACAACCGCCCGATCCGCACTGTTCGCGACCTCGCCGACCATGTGTTCCTGCATGGCGACGACGGCCGCGAGTGGCACACCTGGCTGGCGGCAGCCGATGCGCTGGACCTCGAACGCGGCCGTCGCCATCATCTGGGTGATGCGCGCATGGCGGCCGAGGCCGCGGTGCACGGTCACGGCGTGGCGCTGGGCGATTCCGTGACGGCAAGCGCGCTGCTGGCCAGGGGCATGCTGGTCGCGCCGTTCAGCCTGTCGGTGCCGGCGGTCGATGATTTCTACGTCGTCTGCCGCAACGAGATGCGGGCGACGCCGATCGTACAGGTGTTTATCGACTGGCTGTTCGCCGAGAAGGCCGGGGATGACAGCCGCGCCGACGCCCCGGTCGCGGGCCGCCTCGTGACCCGACGCAAACGTCCGGCGCTCAAGGTGATGGGCGGCAAACCCGCGAGCTGATGCAGCCTAGGCCCGGCCGCATTCAGGCCCTTCTTTTTGTCGGGCCAGCCTGAAAGCGGGCAGCGTTTTGGCTGATTCGATGCTATGAGGCCTGTCGCGATTGTGGATGGCAGGCAGCGAAGGCGACAACGAGACATGGCCAGGACCGATATTGCGCGGCGCGTCTATAACCATACCTGGAAGCTCGACCCGATCGTGCGCAGCCTGCTCGACACCGACTTCTACAAGCTTCTGATGTTGCAGATGATCTGGGGCATGTACCCCAAGGTCGACGCCACCTTCTCGCTGATCAACCGCACCACCTCGGTGCGGCTTGCCGACGAGATCGACGAGGGCGAGTTGCGCGAACAGCTCGATCATGCCCGCACCTTGCGCTTCTCCAAGAAGGAGATGATCTGGCTCGGCGGCAACAATTTCTATGGCCGCAAGCAGATCTTCGAGCCGGAATTCCTCGCCTGGCTGGAAGGCTTCAGGTTGCCCGACTACGAGCTTGCCAAGCACGACGGACAGTACGAACTGACCTTCCCCGGTCCCTGGATGTACACGACGCTGTGGGAAATTCCCGCGCTCGCCATCATCAATGAATTGCGTTCGCGGGCCGCGATGCGGGCGTTCGGGCCGTTCACGCTCGACGTGCTCTATGCCCGCGCCAAAGCCAAGATGTGGGACAAGACCGAGCGGCTGAAGGCGCTGCCCGGCATCCGCATATCCGACTTCGGCACGCGCCGGCGGCATTCCTTCCTGTGGCAGCGCTGGTGCGTCGAAGCCTTGAAGGAAGGCATTGGCGAGGCCTTCACCGGCACCTCCAACGTGCTGCTGGCCATGGACAACGACCTCGAGGCGCTCGGCACCAACGCACATGAATTGCCGATGGTGTTCGCGGCCCTCGCCAACTCGGAAAAGGAATTGCGGCAAGCGCCCTATAAAGTGCTGCAGGACTGGCAGCGCTATTATGGCGGCAATCTGCTGATCGTGCTGCCCGACGCTTTCGGCACCGCCTCGTTCCTACGCGACGCGCCGGACTGGGTGGCCGACTGGACCGGCTTCCGCCCCGACAGCGCGCCGCCGATCGAAGGCGGCGAAAAGATCCTGGCCTGGTGGCGCGAGAAGGGCAAGGACCCCAAGCAGAAGCTGCTGATCTTCTCCGATGGGCTCGAAGTGGAAACCATCGAGGAGACCTACCGCCACTTCAAGGGCAAGGTGCGCATGTCCTTCGGCTGGGGCACCAATCTGACCAACGACTTCGAAGGCTGCGCGCCGACCGAAACCAACAGCCTGGATGCCATATCGCTGGTCTGCAAGGTCACCGAGGCCAACGGCCGGCCGGCGGTCAAGCTATCCGATAATCCGGCCAAGGCGACCGGCGACGAGAAGGAGATCCAGCGTTATCTGCGGATCTTTGGCGAGAAGGATCGCGTGGAGCAGCTGGTCAAGGTGTGAGAGGTGGCGGGGCTCTTGGATAGTTCGAGTTCCTTCGCGCCCTCCTCTGTCCTGCCGGACATGTCCGGCAGGACAGAGGGGGGCGCCACGGAGAGCTCCCGTCCGTCATTGGCCTTGTTGCTTGTTGCTTTATTGCTCATCGCACCCACCCCCGCCTTCGCCCATGCCTCCGACCGTGGCCACGTCCTGCTTCTCCCGACCGGCTACTATCTGGTTGGCGGCGCTTTCGCCGTGGCTGTCAGCTTCCTCGTGCTGGCGCTGCTGCCGCCGGCGGCTCTGGATAAATTCTGGCGCCGGCGCCTGCCGGTTTTCGCCTTCGGCGACGGCGCTCGCACAGCCATCAGCCTGACCTCCTTTGCCGGCTTTGCAATCCTCATCGCCGCCGGCCTTTTCGGCAGCCGCGACCCACTCTCCAACCCGTTGCCGCTCGTGGTCTGGACGCTGCTATGGGCCGGCGTCACGCTGCTGCAAGGCGTCTTCGGCGACCTCTGGTCATGGCTCAACCCCTGGTATGGGCCTTGGCGCCTGGTTTCGTGGCTGTTCGGCGCAAGGGATGAGGGATCGTGGCGCCTCCCCGGATGGCTCGGCCGCTGGCCGGCCGTCATCCTGTTCCTCGCCTTTGCCTGGTTCGAACTCATCGATCCAGCTCCCGACGACCCGGCTCGTCTCGCTTGGGCCGCCGGCTTGTACTGGCTGCTCGCCTTCCTCGCCATGCTGGTGTTCGGCTATCGGGAGTGGAGCCGCGGCGGCGAGTTCCTGACGATCTTCTTCTCGATGGTGGCGCGCTTCGCGCCGGTCGAGCGCGACGGCGAAGGCCGGCTTGCTCTGTGCTGGCCAGGGGCCAAGCTGCTGGCGGCCGAGCCGTTCCCACCAAGCGGCGTGGCCTTCCTGCTGCTGGCGCTGTCCTCGGTCTCCTTCGACGGCCTGTCGAAAACCTTCTTCTGGCTTGGCCTGTCCGGCGTCAATCCGCTCGAATTCCCGGGACGCACGGCGGTGATCGGCAGCGGCACTTTCGGACTGATTCTGACATTCGTGCTGCTCGCGGCGGTGTTTCTTTTTGCCGTTTTCCTCGGCCAGCGCGTCGCTGGCGGCGATCAACGCATGAGCCAAGCGGCTGGCCTTCTGGTGTGGTCGATCGTGCCGATCGCACTCGCCTATCATGTCGCGCACTATCTGACGACGCTGCTGGTCGACGGCCAGTATGCGCTGGCCTCCCTCTCCGATCCGTTCGCGCTGGGCTGGAACCTTTTCGGCACCGCCGACATGCAGATCGAGGCCGGGATCGTTGCCGGAGCCAGCTCAGCCTGGTGGCTGTGGAACATCCAGGCCGGTGCCATCATAACGGGCCATGTGCTCGCCGTTCTCGTCGCCCACGGCTTCGCCTGGCGCCTGCATCCGCGACCTGCCCGCGCCGCGCTCGGCCAGTTCCCGCTGACCGTGCTGATGATCGCTTACACCGTCTTCGGCCTCTGGCTGCTCGCGACGCCGACGGTCGGCTAGGGTGCGTACCACCTTCGGGCGACATGCCTTGAGGCCATTGGCGCTGGAAAATAAACCGGGATTCCCCTAGGGAAGCGGCATTGCCGTGTCCAGACTTTGGTGATTTAGTTTGTACACATGCAATTTTTCGACTTCCGGACATGAGCGGACTTTGCGCTCCTAACGCTGAACAAGGGGAACGGCATCATGGACAAGAGCAAGAGCTTCAACCTCCCGAAAACCGGTCTCAGCCGCCGCACGGCGCTGAAAGGTCTGGCCGCCGGCGCCGGCCTCGCCATGGCGCCCGGTTTCGTCCGCTATTCCCAGGCGCAGAGTTCGGCGCCGATCAAGATCGGCTTCCAGTCGCACCGCACCGGCATTGGCGCTGCCTATGGCCGCTGGTACGAGAAGACCACTGCCGCGGCAATCAAGGCGATCAATGCTGCCGGCGGCATCAATGGCCGTCCGGTCGAGGTCATCATCGAGGATGACGGCACCGATCCCGGCCGCGGCGCCGAGGTGGTCGGCAAGTTCGCCACCCAGCACAAGACCGACATCGTCTTCGGCACGCTGTTCTCGCATGTCGTCATCGGCTCGGCGCCTGCCGCCGGCGAAGCCAAGATGCCTTATTTCGTCGTCAGCGAGGGCCACCACGTCGCCTCGACCAAGCTCAACCGCTATGTCTTCCAGCCCGGCATCACCGATGTGAAGAGCCAGATCCAGTCGATGGCGCCGTGGATCGCGGCCAATGCCGGCAAGAAGGTGACGCAGATCTTCCCCGATTTCGCCTTCGGCTACGACCATCGGGACTACCTGCCGCCAGCGCTGAAGGCGCAGGGCGCCGAGGTCATCGCGCAGATCGCCGTCCCGCCGACGGAATCCTCCTTCACCAAATACTTCCCGCAGATCCCGGCCGAGACCGAGGTGATCTACCACGTCATGGTCGGCCCGGCGGTGCTCACCTTCGTCAAGGAACTCGGCGAATTCTACGGCTCCAACCGGCCGCAGTTGTTCGGCTTCATCGATTCGTTGGAAGCCGTGGACATCAACAGCCCCGGGCTCGAATTCCTCGACGGCAGCCATTTCTGGGAAGGCTCGCCGCGCTACGCGCAACCCGACGATTCCGCCGCGCAGAAAGCCTACCGCGCCGCCGTCGGCATCGACGACAATGGCGCGGCCGTTGGCGATGCCAAGGACGTCTCCACCGCCGCGCATATGTTCGGCTGCTGGGAAACACTCTACGTCGTCAAGAAGGCGATGGAGGACGCCGGCTACAAGGGGCCGGAAGACCGCGCCAAGCTCGTCGAGGCGACAGAGGCGCTGACCGCTTTCGCCGAGGGGCCGGAGCATCCGCAGGGCGCCAAGACCTTCAACGGCAAGATCCACCAGTGTTTTGGCATCCAGAATATTTCCAAGGTCGAGGGCGGCAAGCTGAAGGTCGTGCACAAGACCAAGATCGAGGATGGGCTTTACGAGCCCGAAGGGGATTACACGACGCAGGCGCTGTGAACTCATTCCAGCAGCCAGCGTGAGCGCCAAGCCACCCCCCTCTGCCCTGCCGGGCATCTCCCCCTGTCCGGCAGGACAGAGGGGGGTGCCTCGCGCATCCCTCGGTGCATAGCCCATGCACTTCGGCCCCCATCTCCTCCTTGCCACCCTCGAAGGCCTCGTCACCTCAGCCGTGCTGGCGCTCACCGCACTCGGGCTGTCGCTGGTGTTTGGCGTCATGCGCGTCGTCAACGTCGCCCATGGCGAATTCTTCATGCTGGGCGCCGTGCTGGCCTGGGCGATCTCGACGGCGATATCGGGCCACCCGGCGCTCGGCTTCCTGGCGGCGCTGGTGATCGCGCCGCTGATCGTCGGCGCTATTGCCTTGGTCGCTGAGCGGCTGGTGCTGCGCCGGCTGAATTACAATCCGGAAGCCACCATCGTCGCCACCATCGGCATGCTCTACATCATCCAGCAGCTGGCGCTGACCTTCTACGGCCCCGAGGCACGGCCCGTCGAGCCGCCGTTCAGCTACCGCATCCTGCTACCCTGGTTCGGCTATTCCGGCTACAAGCTGTCCATCATCGCCGCCTCCGCGCTGCTGCTGATCGCCACATGGCTGGTGCTGACGCGCACGAAAATCGGCCTCATCATGCGCGCCACGCAGTATGACAGCGAAACGGCGCAGGCCTTCGGCATCCCCGTCGACCGCGTCTACGGCGGCGTCTTCGCGCTTGGCGCCATGCTGGCGGCCATCGCCGCGGTGCTGATCGTGCCGATCAGCCAGGCGCACTATCTGATGGGGCAGGACCCGCTGCTGCTCTCCTTCATCGTCGTCATCATCGGCGGCCTCGGCTCGCTGCGCGGCACCGTGGTCGCCGCCGTGCTGATCGGCCTGTCCGACGGCATCATCTCGATGTTCTTCTCACCGACCTTGGCCAAGATCATCGCCACGCTGCTCGTCGCCATGGTGCTGGTGTTTCGGCCGCAGGGCCTGTTCGGAACGGCATCACGATGAGCGAAGCTTCGCCG
This sequence comes from Mesorhizobium sp. B4-1-4, assembly GCF_006439395.2. Taxonomy (NCBI): domain Bacteria; kingdom Pseudomonadati; phylum Pseudomonadota; class Alphaproteobacteria; order Hyphomicrobiales; family Phyllobacteriaceae; genus Mesorhizobium; species Mesorhizobium sp. B4-1-4. The sequence goes on along the minus strand of NZ_CP083950.1, from coordinate 5,287,656 downwards.
GCAAAGGCCTACGCGCTGCATCTCGGCGTCATCGCGCTGCTTCTCGCGCTGAGCTTCCTGCTGCCGGACTATTATCACGGCCTGCTCGCCCGCATCATGGTGCTGGCGGTGTTCGCCATGGGCTACAACATGCTGTTCGGCTATGCCGGCCTGCTCAGCCTCGGCCACGCCATGTTCTTCGGCGCCGGCCTCTATGGCGCCGGGCTCACCATCATCCAGCTCGGCTGGAGCGTGCCGGCGGCTTTCGCCGCTGGCCTCGGCTGCGGTGTCGTTGTTTCCCTGATCATCGGCCTGCTGGCGTTGCGCACCACTGGCGTTGCCTTCATGATCGTCACCATGATGTTCGCGCAGGTCTTTTATCTGCTCATCCTCTACTTCGCGGCGTGGACCGAGGGCGATCAGGGCCAGGTCGTGCCGCAGCCGGCGCGCGTCCTCAATTTCGGCGCGACCTCGCTCGACCTCACCAACCCGACCGTGCGCTACATGAGTGCGCTGGCGCTATTCACGATCGTGCTGCTGATCACTTTAGCCATCGTCCGCTCCCGATATGGCCGCGTGCTGGTCGCCATCCGCGAGAATGAGGAGCGGACCAAGATGCTGGGTTACGACACCTTCTCCAACAAACTCCTGGCAGTCGTCGTCTCCGGCACGATCTGCGCGGCCTCGGGCGCCGCCTATGCGCTGCTGTTCGGCTATGTCGGCTCGAGCTTTGCATCGGTGCAATATTCGATCCTGCCGCTGCTGTGGGTGCTGCTCGGGGGTGCCGCCACGACGCTCGGGCCGCTGCTCGGCACGCTGTTCATGTATTATGTCATCGACGTCACCAGCGGCTACACATCGGCCTATCTGCTGATCGTCGGGGTCGCACTCATCCTTCTGGTGTTGTTCTTTCCCAAGGGCATTCTCGGCACCGTTCGCCAGCGCTGGCTTGGATGGCTGCCATGATGCCGCTGCTGACGACCAGGGGCCTGTCGCGCGATTTCGGCGGCCTGCGCGCCGTCGACAATGTCGACTTCAGCCTGATGCCGGGCGAGATCCGCGCCATCATTGGCCCCAACGGCGCCGGCAAGACCACCTTTGTCAGCCTGATCAGCGGCCGCATTCAGCCATCCTCGGGAGCGATCGTCTTCGACGGCGCCGACATCACAGGCCTGCCGGCCTATGCCCGCGTCCGCCAGGGTATAGCCTATACGTTCCAGATCACCAGCATCTATGCCAACCTTACCGTCTACGCCAACGTCGCGCTGCCCGTGCAGCTGACGCTGCGGCATGGCCATTCCAGGAGCGCGATACAGGCCGCGGTCATGGCGGCACTCGAACGCACCGGCCTCGCCGACCGCGCCCATATGCCGGCCGGGCAATTGTCCTATGGCCACCAGCGCCTGCTGGAGGTCGCCATGGGCCTGGCGCTGAAACCACGCCTGCTGATCCTCGACGAGCCGACGCAGGGGCTGGCCGACAGCGAGATCGACAATTTCGTGGAGCTGGTGCGTGACATCGCCACGAACGCCACGGTGCTTTTGATCGAGCATAACATGCCTCTCGTCATGCAGATGGCCGACCGCATCACCGTGTTCAATGCCGGCAAGATCCTGGCCGAAGGCACGCCCGAGGCGATCCGCGACAACGCGGCGGTGCAGGACGCCTATCTGGGGACGGCCCCATGACCGAGACCGGCAAGACGCAAGCCCTGGTGGTCTCGGGGCTGGACTGCTTCCATGGCGAGATCCAGGTGCTCTACGGGCTCGACCTCGTGCTGAACAAGGGCGAGGTGCTGTGCCTGTTCGGCCGCAACGGCGCCGGCAAGACGACGACGCTGAAGGCGATCATGGGCCTGGTTCCAGCCAGTGCCGGTTCTATCCGGCTTGGGGACCGGGAATTGACCGGACTGCCGGCGCATGAGGTGCCGAAGGCCGGCGTCGCCTATGTGCCGCAGGGAAGGCGTCTTTTCGCCGAGATGACGGTGGCGGAAAATATCGAGATCGGGCTGATGGCGCGCGGCAAGGGCAAGGCGACGCGAGAGCGCGTGCTCGACCTCTTTCCCTTGCTGCGCCAGCGGTTGAGGCAGCGCTCGGGCACCTTGTCCGGCGGCGAACAGCAGATGCTTGCGATGGCGCGGGCGCTGTGCCTCGAACCGGGGGTGCTGCTGCTCGACGAACCGACCGAAGGCCTGATGCCGTCGATAATCGCGAAGATCCGCGAGACCGTGTCGACGCTGCGCGACTTGGGCGTGTCAACCATCCTGGTCGAGCAGCGCGTCGATGCGGTGCTGTCGGTGGCCGACCGCGTCTCGTTCATCGAGAACGGCCGCAACCGCGAGACGGTCGATGTCGAGCACCTGCGTGCCGACCCCTCGGCGGTGAGGCGCTATGTCGGTGTGGGCTGAGATTGCCGCAACTGCAACGGCAATAACACTTTCCAGACGGTAGCGCCGCCCCTCATCCGCCTGCCGGCACCTTCTCCCCGTATAGTGACGGGAGAAGGCAGAGGGCAGCGACGACGGCGCCCATCCGACAACGTTGATGATTGGCGAAACCATTGGCAAAGGCGTTCTTCTCCCCGTCACTATACGGGGAGAAGTGCCCGGCAGGGCGATGAGGGGCGGCGCAAACGGTACCAATTCAAAAGCACCAATTCACCCGCCAAAGAACAAAAAGCCCGCGGCCAAAAAGATCGGGATCAACACCAGCCCTGACCAAAGTATGTAGCCAAAAAAGCCAGGCATCTTCACACCGTACTGTCGGGCGATGGCATAGACCATGAAGTTGGGTGCATTGCCGACATAGGTGTTGGCGCCCATGAACACCGCGCCGGCTGAAATCGCGGCGAGCGTCGAGGCAAGCTCGGTCATCAGGTGCCGTGGATCGCCGCCGGCAAGCTCGAAGAACACCAGATAGGTCGGCGCATTGTCCAGGAAGGACGACAATGCTCCGGTCAGCCAGAAATAGGCGAGATCGTTGGGCGTGCCATGGCCCGAGGTGACGAGCGCGACCAACGGCGCCAGCGCGCCGTCATGGCCGGCTCTCAGGATGGCGACGACCGGCACGATGCAGATGAAGATGCCGGCAAACAATTTCGCCACCTCCGCGATCGGCCCCCAGTTGAAGCCGTTCGCTTGGCGGTATTCCTTGCGCGAGACGGCAAGGGAAGCGAAGGCGAGGATCAGGATGATCGCGTCGCGGACCAGGTTCTGCAGTTCAAGAGTCACCCCTTGAATGGAGATGCTCACTCCAGGATTCCAGCTGGCCGACAGCAGGATGGCACCGATGACGCCGGCCAGCAGCGGAACGTTGGGCAGGCCGCGAATGCGCACTTTCGAATCCGGTGTCGGATCCTTGATTTTCGGCGCCCCGGCCTCGCGCCGATGCAGGGTGATGTCGATGGCGAGAAATACCGCAAGCACGACACCGCCGGTAAACAGCGTCTCCCGGTAGAGGTTCGTGGTCGTCCAGAAGAAATCGACGCCGCGCAGAAAGCCGACGAACAGCGGCGGGTCGCCGAGCGGCGTCAGCGAGCCGCCGATGTTGGACACCAAGAAGATGAAGAAGACGATGACATGGGCGTTGAACGGCCTGGCGTCGTTGGCGCGGATGACCGGCCGGATCAGGATCATCGAGGCGCCCGTCGTGCCGATGACCGAAGCGAGCAGCGCGCCGGTGAGCAGCAATCCGGCATTGACCAGCGGCGTGCCGTGGATGTTGCCGGCGACCAGAATGCCCCCCGAAATGGTGAACAGCGCGAACAGCAAGATGATGAACGGCATGTATTCGGTGAGCAGCGCATGCAGCACTGCCTCGGTCGCCGATGGGACGCCGAAGGCAAGCGCCAGCGGTACAACCGCAAGGGCGGCCCAGAGGGCCGCGATCTTGCCGTAGTGTGGGTCCCAGACATGGTGGAACAGCAGCGGCCCGGTGGCAATCGACAGCAGCAGGCCGGCGAATGGCAGCACCCACCACAACGACATCGCTTCACCCGACAATCCGTGTTCCTCGGCCGCGAAGGCCACGCCCGGGATCGTCACCGCTATCGCGATGACCGCACCCGTCATCACACCTGCGGTGATCCGCAAAAAGTCTCCCCGATACCCCACTGTTCAGTCCGTCAAACTGTCTTCAAGCGCCACGCCGGCATCGCGCATGCGCTGCAGCATCGCGTCGAGGGATCCGTTGAGGTCGATACCGCGACAGGCATCGAGCCGGACGGTGGTCTTGAACCCCTGGCTGACAGCATCCAGTGCCGAGAAGCCGACACAGAAATCGGTCGCCAGGCCGACCAGGGTCAGCGTGTCGATGCCCCGTTCCCTGAGATAGCCGGCGAGACCGGTAGGCGTCGTATGGTCATTCTCGAAGAAGGCCGAATAGCTGTCGATGTCAGGGCGAAATCCCTTGCGGATAACGAGTTCGGCCTTGGTCCAGGCAAGACCGGAGTGGAAATCCGAACCCAGGCTGCCCTGGATGCAATGGTCGGGCCACAGCGTCTGCGGGCCATAGGGCATGTCTATCATCGTGAAGGGCTGTGCGCCCGGATGGCTGGAGGCGAAGCTCGAATGGCCGGCGGGATGCCAGTCCTGCGTCAGCACGACATGGTCGGCTCGCCGGATCATGTCGTTGACCAGCGGCACGATCTCGTCGCCGCCGGTCACGGCCAGCGCGCCGCCCGGGCAAAAGTCATTCTGCAGGTCGATCACAACAACCGCTTCGTCGGCCATGAGGCCTCCTTCTTCTCTGTCATGTGGCTCAGGCTACAGCAGAAAGATGCCGCTGACGCGACCGGACGCAGAAACTTGACCAGAAGGCCAGCCGCGTCAACCTCCCATGCCATAACAAATGCGTTTCGGCTCACCCGCTGCCGGCACGGTGCAAACTCTGGCTTTGACAATTTCCACCGGCTTGATATCATTTGCATACGAATGAATTTCCGGTTTCGGGAACCGGCAAGAAACTCCAGGCAAGAGGTCCTGGGCGGGCCAAATTCGGGAAGGCTCATTCTCTGGGAAGGCAAAGCGTGATCCGTTACGCGAAACCCACCACGGTCGACGAGGCTCTCGCGTTGCTTGGCGAGGGCGCGTGGCGCATCCTGGCCGGTGGCACGGATTTCTATCCGGCACAGGGTGCCAAACCCTTCCGCGACAATGTCCTCGACATCAACGGTTTGACTTCGTTGCGCGGTATCTTTGAAACGGATGACCACTTTGTCATCGGCGCCCGCACGACATGGACCGACATCATCAGGCATCCCTTACCGCCGGCTTTCGACGCGCTGAAACAGGCCGCGCGCGAGGTCGGTTCGCCGCAGATCCAGAATGTTGCCTCGGTCGCCGGCAATCTCTGCAACGCCTCGCCGGCCGCCGACGGCGTGCCCGGCCTGCTGATCCTCGATGCCGAGGTCGAGCTCAGTTCGACAGCCGCGACGCGCCATCTGTCCTTGCCGGATTTCATTCTTGGCAACCGCCGCACCGCTCTGAAACCTGGCGAAATGGTAACGGCCATCCGCGTGCCGAAACCGGCCGGCACGTCAGCTTTCTTCAAGCTGGGCGCACGGCGCTATCTCGTCATTTCCATTGCCATGGTGGCGGCGCGCCTTGTCGTTGAAAACGGTACGGTCACGGAAGCAGCGGTTGCCGTTGGCTCCTGTTCAGCGGTTGCCAAGCGCCTTGCCGGTGTCGAGCAGGCCTTGCGTGGTCGACGGGCCGATGACGGGCTTGCGGCTGCGGTGCAGTCCGCGCCGATGACCGAGCTCTCACCAATCGCCGATGTGCGCGGCAGCGCCGAGTACCGGCTCGACGCGGTGCGCGAGATCGTCGCGCGGGCCGTGCTGACGGCAGCCGGACCGACGAACGGCCACATGGTGGCGGCGGCATGAGACAAGCTCAGCCTGACATGAGCCCGGTGCTGCCTGACGTCAGCGAAACCCGGACCGATCCGGGCGGAGTTCCACCGGGCCTTGGCCTTGAGCGCGCCGACATTGCTTTCAAGGTCAATGGCGCCGCCGTCTCGGTCAATGTGCCGCCGCTGCGCCGGCTGTCGCAGGTCTTGCGCGACGAATTGCGGCTTACCGGCACAAAGGTCGGCTGCGACGCAGGCGATTGCGGCGCCTGCACGGTGCTGGTCGACGGCGATCCGGTCTGCGCCTGCCTGATGCCGGCGGCCTCGGCCGCTGGCGCATCGGTGACGACGGTCGAAGGACTGGCCAATGGCCGGCTGTCGGCGCTGCAATCATCTTTCCTCGCGCATGGCGCGGCGCAGTGCGGCATCTGCACGCCGGCGCTGCTGGTCGCGGCGACGGCGCTGCTGGAGAAAAAACCCAGCCCGACCGAGACCGAAGTTCAGGATGCGCTGGGCGGCGTTTTGTGCCGCTGCACCGGCTACCGGAAGATCATCGCGGCGGTGATGGAGGCGGGGCGGTCCGAACCGTCGACCGACAGCGCTGCCCCTCATCCGCCTGCCGGCGTTCGTCATTCGGAAAGCCAAGCAATTGGCTTTCGTCCGCTGCGCGGACCACTCCTCACCTCCCCGTTAGGTGACGGGGAGAAGGGATTAGCCGCATCGCTGGCGCCCCCCTCTCCCCGTTCTTCACGGGGAGAGGGTAACGGTGAGGGGCAGCGCCAACACTCACGATTGGATCGTGAGCTTGACCGCAGAATGCCAATCTCGGGCAAGGCCGTCGGCTCCTCCCCGATCCGGCTCGACGGTGTGCCGAAAGTCACTGGAGACGAAAAATTCGGCGGCGATTCCTTTCCCGTCGACGCCCTTGCCGTGCTGGTGGTCCGTTCGCCGCATTATCATGCCAGCTTCGTCTTCGGTGACCTTGACGATTGGGCGAAGAGACATCCTGGTGTCGCCGGCGTCTTCACCGCAGCCGACATTCCGGGCAAAAACTGTTTCGGCGTCATTGGTCCCTTCGCCGACCAGCCGGCACTCGCCGACGGCTTTGCCCGGCTGCGCGGCGAGGCGGTGGCTCTGGTCGCGGGCGAGCGCGAGGCGATCCTCGATCTCGACCTGTCGGATTTCCCCATCCGTTGGACCGAGCTGCCGCATGTGCTGCATATCGGCGAAGCGCAGGCCGAAGGCGCGGCGCGGATCCATGACAACCGCCCGGCCAACCTGTTGACCAAGGGCTTCGTCGAACGCGGCGATCCCGAAGCCGCAGTCGCCAATGCAGCCGTCACCGTGTCGGGCGCGATCGACACCTCCTATGTCGAGCACGCCTATATCGAGCCGGAGGCCGGCCATGCCTATATGGACGGCGACACGCTGGTCGTCGTCGCCTGCACCCAGGCGCCCTACATGGACCGCGACGATACGGCGAAAGTGCTCGGCCTTGCCGTCGACAAGGTCCGCATCGTGCCGACCGCGACCGGTGGTGGCTTCGGCTCGAAACTCGACGTCTCGCTGCAGCCGCTGATCGGCCTGGTGGCGCTGAAGACGGGCCGGCCGGCAGCCCTTGCCTACACCCGCAACGAATCGATGATGTCGACCACCAAGCGCCATCCGGCCGAGATGAAAGCGACCATCGGTACCGACGCCGATGGTCATGTCACCGGCATGGTCTTTGCCGGCGATTTCAACACCGGCCCTTATGCAAGCTGGGGGCCGACGGTGGCCAACCGCGTGCCTGTGCATGCATCCGGCCCCTATACGACGCCCAACTACCGCGCCGAGGGCCGTGCCATCCACACCCATGGCCCGATCTCCGGCGCCTTCCGTGGCTTCGGCGTGCCGCAGGCGACCATCATGCAGGAGACGCTCTATGACGCGCTGGCCGGCGAGCTCGGCATGGACCGGCTCGATTTTCGCCTGAAGAACTGCCTTCGGAACGGCTCCGAAACGGTTACCGGACAGAGGCTGGAGTTGGGCGTCGGCATTGCCGAATGCCTTGAGGCCTTGCGGCCGCATTGGGGACGCGCGACGGCGGACTCAGACGCTTTCAACAGGACCCACACGGACATTAAGCGCGGCGTTGGCTTGGCGTCCTGCTGGTATGGCTGCGGCAATACCTCGCTGCCCAATCCGTCGACCATCCGGGTCGGCATCGCGGCTTCGGGCGATGTGATCCTGCACCAGGGCGCCGTCGATATCGGCCAGGGCTCAAACACCGTGATCACGCAGATCTGCGCCGACGCGCTTGGCCTGCCGCTGGAAAATTTCCGGCTGAAGAGCGCCGATACGGCGATCAGCCCCGATGCCGGCAAGACTTCGGCCTCGCGCCAGACTTTTGTGACCGGCAAGGCGGCCGAAAAGGCCGGCCGCGCCTTGCGCGAAACCATTTTGCGCTACGCCAATGTCTCCGAAAACGCTTCGCTCCAGTTGGATGGTTCCGCCATCCTCATTCTCGAGGGTGACGCCGCCCGCCGTATCGACCTCGCCTCTCTCGACGTCGATGCCGACGGCTTCGTCTTCCGCGCCGAGGAAACTTACGATCCGCCGACGCTGCCGCTGGATGCCAAAGGCCAGGGCAAGCCCTACGCCGTCTACGGCTATGGCGCGCAGATCGCAGAGCTCGAGGTGGACCTGAAGCTCGGCACAGTGAAGCTGATCAAGATCACCGCCGCGCACGATGTCGGCAAGGCGATCAACCCGCTGCTGGTCGAAGGCCAGATCGAGGGCGGCATCGCGCAAGGCATCGGCATGGCGCTGATGGAGGAATACATTCCCGGCCGCACCGAGAACCTGCACGATTATCTCATCCCGACGATCGGCGACGTGCCGCCGATCGAGACCATCCTCGTCGAGGTCCCCGATCCCGAAGGGCCGTTTGGCGCCAAGGGGCTGGGCGAACATGTGCTGATCCCGACGGCGCCGGCGATCCTCAACGCCATCCGCCACGCCACCGGCGTTTTGGTTACAAAAATTCCGGCGACGCCGACGCGTATCCGCGCCGCCCTTCGCGAAAAGGAGGCACGCCCATGAGCGAGCTTGCCGAGCGCTTCGAAACCCATGAACCCGGCGAGAAGCTGGTGGCGGAGAAGATCCGCTGTGATGCCTGCCCGGTCATGTGCTACATCGCGGAGGGCCGCACCGGCGCTTGCGATCGCTACGGCAATGTCGGCGGCCGGATCGTGCGCATGGACCCGCTGACCATTCTCGACCATTCGGCGGAGACCGGCGGCGCCATGGTTCCGTTCGTCGCCGAGGGCGAAACATGGAACGGCGAGTTGCTCAACACCGGCCGCCGCTTCGTCACCGCGATCGGCGCCGGCACCACCTATCCCGACTACAAGCCGGCCCCCTTCATCGTCAGCCAGGAGGTCGATGGCGTCGACCTTGTCACCGTCGTCACCGAAGGCATTTTTTCGTACTGCGGCGTCAAGGTGAAGATCGACACCGACCGGCATATCGGGCCGGAAACCGCGACTGTTCGGGCCGAAGGCGAAGCGATCGGCCATGTCACCACGGGCGAATACGGCTCGCAGATGCTGTCGCTGGGCGGCGTGCATCATTTGACCGGCGGCTCCAAAGCGGAAGGCCGCGCTACGTGTGACGCGCTGCTTAACCTTTGCAACCGCAAACCGTTGGAACTCACCATCGACGGCGGCGCCACCATCATCGTCGAAGCCGGCAGACCACCTGTCATCGACGGCAAGCAGGAACACCGCATGCGCGTCGGCTGCGGCTCGGCCACCATCGGCATGTTCGCCACGCAGTGGCGCGGGCTGGTCGACGAGGTTGTGGTGGTCGACGATCACATCACCGGCGTCGTTTCCGAGCATCAGGCCGGCAAAGTGCTGGGCTGGCAGGATACCGGGATAAAGATCATCGGTCGCCGTTCGACGCCCGGCCGCTACTTCAAGGTCTCCGAGCCCGGCCTCGGCTGGGGCGGCACCAGCATTTCCGACCCGCTGTCGATCCTCGGCGCGTGGAACGCCGGGAAGGGCGCCCGGCCCGGCCTGTCGCTGCTGATGGTTTCGACCACCGGCGAGCAGTTCGCCTATTACGAACTCGACGACGATCTGAAGCCGGTCGAAAAGCCCTTTCCGGAGCGACTGCGGAAGTCGGTCGAACTGATCGAGGACAATTGCGAACCGGCGCTGTGCACCGTGCTGTTCATTGGCGGCGCCGGCGGTTCGCTGCGCGCCGGCGTCACCGAAAACCCGGTCAATCTCACCCGCTCGGTGCAAGGCCTGAAGACCTATGTGACGGTCGGCGGCGCGCCGGTCTATGTGTGGCCAGGCGGCGGCATCACGCTGATGGTCGATGTCACCAGAGTGCCCGAAGGTGCCTTCGGCTATGTGCCGACACCGGCGCTGGTGGCGCCGATCGAGTTCACCTTGCGCCGTGACGATTATATCAGGCTCGGCGGCTACGAGGCCGAAATCCGCAGCGTCGGGGATATCGTCGCCAGGGGCGGCGAATATCTCAATCCTCGCCAAGGCGCGGGCGCGCCCGCCGGCAATCCATGGCCGCCGCTGGCGCAATTGCGGCGCGCCGCGTCGAACGGGACCGGATGATGGACGGCCCGCAAGCGCATTGGCTGCAGGACGGCAAGCGGCTGCATCTCCACCACGGGCCGATCGACCTGATCGTCGAGGCGTTTGGTGAGGCGCAGGAATGCCGCCTGGCCTATGAGCAGGCCGTCGCGCGCTTCCAGACGATCCTGATCGAGCTGGTCAGAGAGCTTCCCGAATTGCGGCTCCCGTCGTTCTTCCTGCGGCCGCGCGCCTTTGACGGTCCGACGGCGCGCCGCATGGAAGCGGCCGTGATACCCTTGGCGGAGTGCTTCATAACACCGATGGCGGCCGTTGCAGGATCGGTGGCCGACGAAATGCTCGCCGCACTGCTTGCCGGCCGCAGGCTCGATCGCGCCTATGTCAACAATGGCGGGGACAGCGCTCTCCACATCGGCAAGGGCCGGTCTATAGGTTTGGCCGTCGCCGGTACCGGCAATGGCATGGCCGACCGGATCACCATTCGCGCGGAAGATGGCGTTCACGGCGTCGCCACCAGCGGCTGGCGCGGTCGTTCCTTCTCGCTTGGCATTGCCGACGCCGTCACAGTGCTCGCGCGGACCGGCGCCGAGGCCGATGCGGCGGCGACGCTCATTGCCAACGCGGTGGACCTGCCGGGCAACCCTGCCATCAGCCGCGTGCCCGCACGTGAACTGTCGCCCGACAGCGATCTTGGCGCGCGGCTGGTGACGCAAGGCGTCGGCGCGCTTGCACCTGGCGAGGTGGCGCGGGCGCTGGACAATGGTCTTGCCGTCGCCGAAGATTTTCGCCGGCGCGGCCTGATTGCCGGATCGGCGCTTTTTCTTGGCGGCGAAGCCCGTATCGGTGGCTCCGTCTCGCTCGCCGCACCCAACAAGGATGAACGGAAGGAAGTTGCCCATGCCTGAGTTTCCAGTCCGCAAGATCGCGGTGCTGAGCGAGGAGATCTTTCATGATGGCGGGCCGGTGGCCGAAGTGCCGCGCCGGCGTGCCGCGGCAATGGCCGTGGTCAAGAACCCGTTCGCCGGGCGTTATGTCGAGGATTTGCAGAGCGCCATGGACGATCTGAAGCCGCTTGGGCTGCTGCTCGCAGATCGGCTGATCGCAGCCCTCGGCGGCGACGTGAAACAGATCGACGGCTACGGCAAGGGGGCGATTGTCGGCACCGCGGGCGAACTGGAGCACGGCGCGCTCTGGCATGTGCCGGGCGGCTACGCCATGCGCGAGCGGCTCGGCGACGCCAAGGCGATCGTGCCGTCGGCGAAGAAGGTCGGCGCCTTCGGGTCAAGGCTCGACGTGCCGCTCGGCCATATCAACGCCGCCTATGTGCGCAGCCATTTCGACGCCATGGAAGTGGGCATCAGCGACGGGCCGCGCCCCGACGAAATCCTGTTCTGCCTCGCCATGACCTGCGGTCCGCGCGTCCACAATCGTATGGGGGGCCTGGCGGCCGAAGACATCAAGGCCTGGGACGGGCTGCGGTGAGCGGCGAGGACAATCTGCTCAAGCTGGTCGAGGTCGAAGAGGCCGACGATCACGATTACCGCCTGCAGGAGCAGGTCGGCTTCATCCTGCGCAAGGCGCATCAGCGGCACGTCTCGATTTTCGCCGCGCATATCGCAGACCTGACGCCGCCGCAATTCGCGGCACTGGCCAAGTTGCGCGATGTCGGCGAGACCTCGCAGAACCAGCTCGGCACACTGATCGCCATGGATGCGGCGACGGTGAAGGGTGTCATCGACCGGCTGAAGGCACGCGGCTTGGTCGAACTCTCCAAGCATGACGTCGACAAAAGGCGGCTACTGGTCAACCTGACCGCCGAAGGGCGCGACGCGATCGATCGCCTGATCCCGCTGGCCCGCGAGATCACCAGGGAAACGCTGGCGCCGCTCTCGGCCAAGGAGATCGCCACCTTCATGAAGCTGCTGGCGAAACTGGCATGAGAGCAGACTTACAGACTGCAGAGGTTGGTTGGACGAGGCAGTTGGCGCATCCGCGTCATGCTGTCGGCGTCCGTGCACCCATGCAATCGGTCTATTCTGTTACCTATATTTCCGGTCGGACACCGGACACTTCTCCCCGTATGGTGACGGGGAGTTGAGAAAGTGTCCGCGCAGCGGACGAAAAGCCAATTGCTTGGCTTTTCGAACGATAAACGCCCGGCGGGAGGATGAGGGCAGCGCCAACCCATCCCACAAGCGACCTCACAGGCCGTTGTCCTTCAGCACCTTGGCGGCGTTTTCCTTGGTGATCTTCTCGGTGGGCAGCGTGATGGTCTTTTCGACCTTCTCGCCTTTGAGGAACTTGATCGCCTGGCGCAGGCCTTCGGCGCCGGGAGTCACATAGGTGAAGGTCGCGGTCAGCTCGCCCTTGTTGACCAGCTGCACGCCTTCATTGGGCAGACCGTCAATGCCGATGAACTTGATGTCCTTCTCGCGGCCGGCATCCTTGGCGGCGAGATAGGCGCCGTAGGCCATCGGATCGTTGTGACCGTAGACGAGGTCGATCTTCTCGTTGTTGCGTAGCGCGGTCGCCATGATGTTGTAGGCCTGGTCCTGCTTCCAGTCGCCCGACTGCTGGTCGAGCAGATACTTGATGCCCGGCTCCTTGTCGGTGAATTCGTGGAAGCCGTCATGGCGGTCATGCGCCGGCTGGGTGCCCATGCCGCCCCAGATCTCGACGACATTGCCTGCAGCCTTGCCCTTGCCGCCGAGCAGTTCGACGGCATATTCGCCAGCCGCGCGGCCGATCAGCTTGTTGTCGCCGCCGACGAACTGCGTGTAGTCCTTGGTGTCGACATTGCGGTCGAGCACGAAGACCGGGATCTTGGCGTCGATGGCCTGCTGCACGACGCCCGTCAAGCCGGCGGATTCCTTCGGCGACACCAGCAGCGCGTCGACTTCCTGGCGGATCAGATTCTCGACATCGGCGACCTGCTTCTCGGTCTTGTCCTCGCCATCGGTGACGATCAGCTCGACGTCCGGGTGCTTGGCGGCTTCGGCCAGGATGTCCTTGTTGAACTGGGCGCGCCAGGGCTCGATGGTCGTCACCTGCGAGAAGCCGATCTTCCACTTCTTGTCCTGGGCGAAGGCATGGCCGGTGGAGAGCAGCGCGGTGGTGGTCAGCAGTGCCGCGCCGAGGACGGCAAGCTTCAGCATGTCACGTCGTTTCATTTCTTGTTTCCTCCGAGATTGAGAGACGGGGTCTCTTGCGACGGCCGCTTGACCGCGGCCGTTTCCGTATGCGCCGCTTGCCCGCCCCAGACAGACGCAGGTACCAGGCGCAGATAGGCCAGGAGATCACCGGCATTGCGCTCCTGCACGAGCACGGTGCCGATGATGATCATTCCCTTCAGCACCAGCTGAAGGTTCGAGTTGATATTGTGGAGCTGCAGGATATTGGAGAGCAGCCCAAAGATCAGCACACCGCAGAAGGTGCCGGTCAGGCTGCCGCGCCCGCCCATCAGGCTGGTGCCGCCGATGACCACGGCGGCGATGGCATCGAGCTCCAGCCCGGCGCCGGCATCCGGCTTGCCCTGCCGGTACTGCGCCACATAGAGCACGGCGGCGATGCCGGCGAGCAGGCCGGAGACGGCATAGGTTGCGATCTTGACGCGCCCGGCGGCAATGCCTGACAGCCGGGCCGCCTCCTCATTGCCGCCGATAGCATAGACATAGCGGCCGAACGGGGTGAAGCGCAGCACCGCGCCATAGATCAGGATGGCGCCGAGGAAGAACAGGCCAGGCATCGGGATCACGCCGAACACCAGCGAGCGCAGCATTTCGAAGTCTGCGGTCGCATTCGAGCCGGTATAGACGGGCAGTACGGCATTGTTCTGGCCGGCGGTGAGCCGGGCGATGCCGAGTGCGGTCACCATCATCGCCAGGGTGACGATGAACGGCTGCAGGCGCCCGCCAACGATGATGAAGCCGTTGACGGCGCCAAACAGCAGGCCGACGCAGGGCGCCACCAGCAGCACGCCGAGCACGCCGAATTTGGGTTCGATCTGCGGCAGCAGATACCATAGGGACAGGCAGCACAGGACCACGCCGACGATGGCCGGCGTAATCAGCCCCCGAGCGCTGTCCAGCCTGACATCGCGCGCGGCGGCATCCGGACCGGCGCGGGATTTCTCCAGGTTGAGGAAGATGAAGCGGGTGATGGCGAAGCCAAGGCAAAGCGCCACCAGGGCAACGGTCGGCACGCCCAGCACGGCACCCGGCGTCACGCCCGGAACGGTCAGCAGCATGGCGCAGACCACCGAGCAGATGGCCATCAGCGAACCAACGGAAAGATCGATGCCGCCGGTGATGATCACCGCCGTCATGCCGGTGGCGATCAGCCCGGTGGTCGACACCTGGCGCAGGACGTCGAGCAGGTTGCCGTAGGACAGGAAGATGTTGTTGCCCTTGGAACTCACCGGCGAGCCCAGCACGCCGATCAGGAAGATGGCGATCAGGCCCCAGTAGAGCTTGGTCCGGGACAGGAGCTTCAGGGCAGTCATGCGGCTGGTCTCGAAATGGTACGGCGCGGCGCAGCGAGACGCATGATGGCCTCCTCGCTTGCCGCCTCGCGGGAAAGAATGCCGGTCTGGCGGCCGTCGGCCATCACCAGGATACGATCCGAGAGATGCAGCAGTTCCGGCAGCTCGGAGCTGATGACGGCGATGGCCAGGCCTTCGCGAGCCAGCCTGAAGATCAGGTCGTAGATTTCGCGCTTGGCGCCGACATCGATGCCGCGCGTCGGTTCGTCCAGCAAAAGCACGCGTGGCCTGGTCGCCAGCCACTTGCCGATGACGACCTTCTGCTGGTTGCCGCCCGACAGCGTGCCGGCCGGCTGGTCGATGTCCTGGCAGCGTATGCCGAGCGCCTTGACCGCCTGCCGCGCCAGCCGCTGTTCGCCGGCCAGCGAGCGGGTGCCGAAGCGCGCCAGCGATCCGACCAGCGGCAGCGCCACATTGTCAGTGATCGAGGCCTGCAGGTGCAGGCCTTGCGTCTTGCGATCCTCGGTCACCAGCGCGATGCCCAGCCGCCTTGCGTCGCGCGGCGAGCGGATGTTCACGGGAGCGCCGTCGAGCCGGATTTCGCCGCCGGTCCGGCCATCCCCGGAACCAAAAATCGCCTCCATGATCTCGGTGCGGCCGGAGCCCAGCAGACCGCCAATGCCGAGGACTTCGCCTGCGGCAAGATCGAAGCTGACGCCGTCGATCACCTGCCGCCAGCCCTGGCGGTCGGGCTTCGACAGCGACAGATCGCTGACCGAAAGCACAGTCCCGCCGCCGATATCCCGCTCGCCTTGGGAGGATGCGAGCAGGTCCCTGCCGACCATCGCCGAAATGATGGCATTCTCGTCAAGCTCGGCCATCAGCCTGGTCAGTACATGGCGCCCGTCGCGGAAGACGGTGACCCGGCTGGCCAGATGCATGACCTCGTCGATACGGTGCGAGATGTAGACGATGGCGACGCCGCTGTCGGCAAGCTGGCGGATGATGCGGAACAGCCGCTGGCATTCGGCCGGCGACAGCGCGGAGGTCGGCTCGTCCATGATCAGGATGCGCGCCGACATCGACAGCGCCTTGGCGATCTCGACCAGCTGCTGTTCCCCGACGCGCAAGGCGCCGACGCGGGCTTCGGGATCGAGTTCGATGCCGAGCCGCTGCAACAGGGCGCCGGCGGCACGGCTGCTCGCCTTGCGGTCGACGATCAGCCCGGCGATCAGCTTCTCGCGGCCGAGAAAGATGTTGTCGGCGACGCTGAGTTCCGGCACCAGGTTGAGCTCCTGGTGGATGATGGCGATGCCGGCATCCTCGGCGTCGCGCACGCCGGCGAAGCTGACCGGCCGGCCATCGACGCTGACCGTGCCTTCATAGCCGATATAAACGCCGGAGAGGATTTTCATCAGCGTCGACTTGCCGGCGCCGTTTTCGCCCATCAAGGCATGGACCTCGCCGCCGCGCAGGTCGAAGCGGACGTCGCTAAGCGCTGCAATACCGCCGAAGCTCTTGGAAATATGCTCCGCGCTCAGAACCGTATCTGGCTGGTCCGCTGGCGCGTTATGCCCCGGGGAAAGGGAACTGCTGTGCTCCATGACAATGGCGGCCTCCCTTCCGTCTTCGTCAAATTCGACCCGAACGCTAATCTAAACGTTTCGATCATGTCAAGCCGCTATCTGACAAAGCAGGATTGACTCTTTTCAATTCTTGCGAAAAACCTTGATACTCCGTAGGTATAGCGAACAGGCACGGGCGAAACGTTTCGAAAAATGGCATCAAAGCGGACGCGGCAGCGGAAATCCACGGCACCGACGATGCTGCATGTGGCGGAAGCCGCGCGTGTCTCGGTCGCCACCGTTTCGGCACTGATCAACGGCACGGCGACCGTCAGCCCGGAGCTCAGCCAGCGCATCGAACAGGCGATCCGCGATATCGGCTACAAGCGCAATGCGATCGCCCGCAGCCTCAAGATGGGCACGACGCGCACTATCGGGCTGACCGTGCCGCACATCACCAACCCGTTCTTCACCGATGTCGTCTCGGTCATCCAGCAGGCCTTCGACCGCGCCGGCTATGCGGTCATGCTGTGCTGCACCGACGAGGATTTGAACACCCAGGACGACCAGATCAGACTGTTGCTCGACCGCATGGTCGACGGGCTGATCGTGGCGCGTGTCGGCGACGGCGCGATCCTCAAGGGGATCGTCGACGACGCCAAGGTGCCGGTGGTGCTTCTGGACCGCATCTGCGAGGGCGTCGACACCGATACGGTAGTGCTCGACAACCAGCGTGCCGTGTTCGATGCCATCACCTATCTGATCAATCTCGGTCACCGGCGCATCGGCTACATCACCGGCACCTCGGACATTTCGCCCATGCATGACCGCATGACGGGATACCGTGAGGCGCTCCAAGCCGCCGGACTGCCTGTGGCCGAAGAGCTGGTCCGCTCCGGCAATTTCCACGAGATCGACGGCTATAACGCGACCATGCAGCTGCTTTCGCTGCACGACCGGCCAAGCGCGATCTTCTCGGCCAACAACCCGATGGTGATCGGTACCATGAAGGCGATCCGCGACATCGGCCTCTCCTGCCCCGAGGACATTTCGGTTGCCTGCTTCGATGATTTTCCCTGGTCCGACGTGTTCCAGCCGCAGCTGACCACGGTGGCGCAACCCGTGCAGGCGATCGGCGAACAGGCGGCCAATCTGCTGCTCGACCGTCTCGCCGGCAACCGTGACGCGCCACCGCGCAAACTGGTGCTCAAGGGCCGGTTGATGATCCGCAATTCGTGCCGGCCGCTGGGGGCGGTTGTGCAGAGCGTGAGTGCCTGAACGGCCGATGGCAAATCAGGGCCAGGTATCGGAACAAAGCGCCTGCAACTTCGAAAAGACGTCCTTGCCGCCCGTGATGATCTTTGTTCCGCTCCGCAGCACCGTCTTCGGATCCGCCTTCAGAGCCGTGCCGCCGGCCTCCTCGATCAACAGCATGCCGGCCAGACAGTCCCAGGCATTCATGTGTTCTTCCACATAGCCAAGCAGCCGGCCCGACGCCACATAAGCAAGCATCAGGGCGCCGGACGCATTGCGGAAGAAGACGCCGCCTTCGGCGAGGATCTTCTTGATCAGCACGGCGATGTTCTCGGCCTCGGCCCGATTCGAGAATCCGGTCCCCACCGACCCCTCTTCGAGGCTAGTGGCCGCACTGGCCTTGATCGGCCTGCCGTTGACGAAGGCGCCGCCGCCGAGGCTTCCGTGAAACGTCTCGCCGGTCGAAGGCTCGTGGATGACGCCGGCAACCGTCTCTCCGTCCCGGGCGCAGGCGATCACCACGCACCAGGCCGGAATGCCGCGCACGAAATTGGCGGTACCGTCGATGGGGTCGATCACCCAGACGTAGCCTGTCGCGCCGGCGACCGGGGCATGCTCCTCGCCGACGATGCCGTCTTGCGGATAGTCGGCGGCAATGGCGGCGCGGATGAATAGCTCGACCTCGCGGTCGGCTTGCGAGACCAGGTCCTGATGGCCCTTGCTCTCGATGGTCAGGCTTTCCAGATCGCGGAAGTATTTCAGTCCGAGTTCGCCCGCACGACGCGCCAACTCGATGGCGAATTGCATTCGCGCGTCATGGTCATTTTTCACGGAGCGGCGCTCGATCCTGAGGGAGACAGCCTGCCTTAGCAAAAGGATGCCGTCCGCAAAAGTGCCCAAGAACAATTCCGGGAAAACAGTGCAATTGCTCCCGTCCGGAATTGCGCGGAAACCAGGAGTTAGGCTGCTTCCGCCAGAGATTTGTGGGCCTCGGCCAGGATTTCGAACGACCGCAGGCGGGCGGCATGATCGAAGATCTGTGCGGTGACCATCAGTTCGTCGGCGCCGGTGCGACGCACGAACGCATCGATGCCTTGCCGGACCGTTTCGGGAGAGCCGACGACGGCGCAGGACAGCGCCTGGCCGAGCATGGTCTTGGCCATCGGGTCGAGATCGCGGTCATAGTTCTCGACCGGCGGCGGCAATCTTCCCGGCCGGCCGGTGCGCAGATTGACGAAGGCCTGCTGCAGCGAGGTGAACAGCAATCGTGCCTCGGCGTCGGTGGGTGCTGCAAAGACATTGAGGCCGAGCATGACATGCGGCTTGTCGAGCTGGTCCGACGGCTGGAAGCGCGAACGGTAGATGTCCAGTGCGTGATCGAGCTCCGCCGGCGCGAAATGCGAAGCGAAGGCGTAGGGCAGGCCGAGCATGGCGGCGAGTTGCGCGCCGTAGAGACTCGATCCAAGAATCCAGATCGGCACGTTCTGGCCTTCGCCAGGCACGGCCCTGAGGCGCTGGCCTTCCTCGGCCGGCAGGAAATAGCCCATAAGCTCGACGACATCCTGCGGGAAATTGTCGACGCCGGCCTCGAGGTTACGGCGCAAGGCGCGCGCCGTATTCATGTCGGTGCCGGGTGCCCGGCCGAGACCGAGATCGATACGGCCGGGAAACAAGGCGGCCAGCGTGCCGAACTGCTCGGCGATGACCAGCGGCGCATGGTTGGGCAGCATGATGCCGCCGGCGCCGACGCGGATGGTGCGGGTGCCGCCGGCGACATGGGCGATGACCACGGCGGTGGCGGCACTGGCGATGCCCGGCATGTTGTGATGTTCCGCCAGCCAGTAGCGCTTGTAGCCCAGCCGCTCGGCATGGCGGGCGAGATCGAGCGAGTTGGCCAGCGAGTGCGAGGCATCGCTGCCTTCGACGATCGGAGACAGGTCGAGAACGGACAGTTCGGTCATGCAGTGATCTCCACGATCTTCTTCTTACGCACCCTGGCCTCGAAGGCCTCGCGGTCGGGAATGATGATGCCGAGCTGGTCTTCCAGCGTGTCGGCGAGTTCGGCGGCGGTGGCTACGTCCTTCTGCTCGCTGCGGCCGTCAATGTGATGGATCGACAGCTTGGCACCGCGCAACGCGAAACGCCGGTCGGGCGCGGCGCGCGCCGCCATGACGGAGGTGAGGAAATGCGATGCCGGATTGGTCGACAGGAAGTAATTGGTGACGGAATAGTCGACCTCGTATTGCGGCTGCAGATCGAAGCGGTAGAGCGAGCGCCAGTCGCCGCCGATGGCGGCCTGCAATCGGAAATGATCGTCCGCTTCGACGATGCGGAACGTCTCATGCGGGGTTTTCTGTTCCGTGCCGGGATCCAGCAGCAGGGGGGCCGTCAGGGTCAGGCCACCGAAGCCGACATCGGCGATGTAGGTCTTGCCAGCAAGCTGGACCCGCAAAAGCATATGGCCGCGCGCCGTGATGGCGTCCTCGTCCTGACCCCAGAGCACGCGCGCGGCTAGCCCGCCGACCTCGAAACCCAGCGCCTTCAGGGCATGCATGAAGAGGAGATTGTGCTCGAAACAATAGCCGCCGCGCCCGCCAACGACGATCTTGTCCTGCAGCGCTGCAAGATCCAGACGGACCGGGCGGCCAAGAAACGGATCGATGTTCTCGAAGGGGATTGCCTGCGGGTGGAGGAGATGAAGCGTCTTCAGCGTGTCCAGCGAAACATCCCTGGACCCGGCATGGCCGATGCGTGCGAAATAGGCGTCGAGGTCGAAGGGAACATCACTCATCGGAAGGGCACCGGCCATTGTCTGAGCGGATATAGGCATTCAGTCAGGATGCCGCAAACACGGCGCGCCGCTCATGCGGCGGCCTTGCTGTCCTCCTCGACGGGTTCGTCCTCCACCACGGCGGTCTGTTGCGCGGCGAGAAAATTGCCGACATGACCGAGCCCCTCGAAATGATCGCAGAACACCTTGATGACCACCAGCAGCGGTACAGCCATCAGGGCGCCAACGAAGCCCCACAGCCACGACCAGAAGGCGATCGCGATGAAGATCGCCACCGCGTTGATCTCCAGGCGCCGACCGACCACCATCGGCGTCACGAACTGGCCTTCGACGATGTCGCAGAGCAGCACGAAGGCCGGTGCCAGAAGCGCGTAGGAAATGCTGTCGAAGCTGATCAGCGCCATCACCGCGACCAGCACGATGGTCAGCAGCGCGCCGACATAGGGCAGGAAGTTGAGCAGCGCCGCCGCGACGCCCCAGACCAGCGGGTTGGGCATGCCGAGTGCCCACAGGCCAAGGCCGATGACGGTGCCGAGACCCGCGTTGATCATGGTGACGGTGAGCAGATAGTGCGAGATTTCGCGCTCGACGTCATAGACGACGCGCAGCGCCCGCTTCTTCTCGGTGAGGCTGGCGAACGACTGGATGATCTTCTCGTAAAACATCGTCCCCGAGGCGAGCAGGAACAACGACAGCACGAAGATGATGGTGAGGCTGGTTCCCGCCGACAGGATGTTGCTGGCGGCGGACGACAGAATGCCGGACTGGGCGACCGCGACCTTCTGTATGTCGGGTTCCTGGGAAGTCTCGGTCAATTGCTCGATCTGATGCGAGATCTGCATGACTTTTTCGAATGGACGGCGCAACTGCGCCAGCCGTTCGGTGAGTTGCTGGCCGATGGACGAGGTGTTGTTGATAAGGTCGATGATCGGGCTGGCGAGCAGGTAACCGGCGCTGGCGAAGACGCAGATCGAGAGCAGCACCAGAAGGGTCGCCGAGGCCACCTCGGGAATGCCGTGCTTGCGCAAAAGCCGGACGATCGGCGTCAGTGTCAGCGCCAGCAGGAAGGCCAGAATGACGGGCATGAAGAAGGCGCGGGCGAAATAGAGCGCATAGACGGTCATGAACGTGAAGATGCCGACAAGCAGCAATCGCATCAGATGCGTGTCGGCGCGGGCCTCGACGCGCGGATCGTCCGATGCGGCTGTGCCTGCGCCCGAAGCGGCGGACTCGGTCTTCATACTTCCCCTTGCCTGCCACCCGGCAATGGACGCATGGCGGGCGCTGCCAAAACGCGGAGTTACGGGCAAGGTTCCATAAGCCGGCTTCGGAAGGCCGCGAGATCGTCGCGCAACAACCGCATAGGGTCCAAGCGGAGCGAGGCGCCACCCGGGCGGGACTTGCCGGATTCAGGCGACGGGCGACGC
Organism: Mesorhizobium sp. B4-1-4; assembly: GCF_006439395.2. Taxonomy (NCBI): domain Bacteria; kingdom Pseudomonadati; phylum Pseudomonadota; class Alphaproteobacteria; order Hyphomicrobiales; family Phyllobacteriaceae; genus Mesorhizobium; species Mesorhizobium sp. B4-1-4. The sequence goes on along the minus strand of NZ_CP083950.1, from coordinate 5,265,713 downwards.
CACCGCCGGCGTTGATTTCGCCGTCTCCTTGCGCACGATTGGCGCCACCCTGGTGCCGTAGAGCTCGATCGCCTTCATGATCTTGGCATGCGGCATGGTGCCGATAGCCATCTGCAACAGGAAGCGCTCATTGTTGAAGATCTTGTGCTGGGCGACGATCTTCTCGGCTACCTGCTCGGGATTGCCGACGAAGAGCGCGCCGTTGGCACCGCGCGACTGGTCGAAATGCGCCCGCGATGTCGGGCCCCAGCCGCGCTCGCGGCCGATGCGGTTCATGACTTCGGCCTGCGGGCCGTAAAAATCATCGGCCGCCTGCTCGGTCGTGTCCGCGATGAAGCCATGCACGTTGATGCTGGTGGCAAGGCCCGCCGGATCACTGCCGGCACGCCTGGCAGCCTCACGGTAGAGGTCGAACAGCGGCGCGAACCGCGCCGGCTCGCCACCGATGATGGCGAGCGCCAGGGGCAGGCCGAGCGCGCCCGCGCGGGCGGCGGACTGCGGCGTGCCGCCGATGGCGATCCACACGGGCAATTTGTCCTGAAAGGGCCGTGGGTAGACGCCGCGATCGTTGATCGGCGCGCGCAGATTGCCGGACCAGGTGACCTTCACCTGATCGCGGATGGCAAGCAGCAGATCGAGCTTTTCGGCGAAGAGCTCGTCATAATCCTCCAGATTGTAGCCGAACAGCGGGAAGGATTCGATGAAGGAACCGCGCCCGGCCATGATCTCGGCGCGGCCGCCCGAGAGAAGATCGAGCGTGGCAAATTGCTGAAAGACGCGCACCGGATCATCGGAAGACAGCACCGTGACCGCGCTGGTGAGCTTGATGCGTTTGGAGTGCTCGGCTGCCGCCGCCAGGGCGACGACCGGCGCGGACGCGGCGTAGTCAGGCCGGTGATGCTCGCCAAGACCAAACACGTCGAGACCGACCTGGTCGGCCAGTTCGACCTCCTCGATCAGATTGCGCAAGCGCTCATGTGGTCCGATGGCGCCCGGGCCGGGCTGCGGACTGACGTCGGCAAAAGTGTAGAGACCGAGTTCCATGTCAATGTCATCCTGGTTTTCGGCGAATTCGGAGTTCGCGAGGGTGCAAAGCGGTGCGGGGACAGAACCGCCGCGCCGCTTTGCGTTTCGCTTCAGAGGTAGCGATCCGCCAGCCCCGTCGCCAGAGGGCGGACGGTGAACAGTGCATGCCGATTTCCGAAGGAAAGGCGTCTCCCGCGCGCAACAGCCCAGAAATTCATGGCTGCCATACCGTTTTGGCGCTTGAACTCTCGGTTTTCGCGCGTATGTAAGCCTCGCGAATTGACTTCAGGGAAGTGGACTTGGCTATCTACAGGGAAAAAGACATTTTCGAGCGGCGCAATGCCGCGAACGAGGCAAAGAAGGCGCTTCTGGAGCGCTTTAAGTCAAAGCCGGCAGCAGACGATCCCGCAGTGCTGGCGCGACAGGCCGAACGCAAGGCGATCCTTGCGGCCCGTGAAATACGCGAGGCCGAGAAGGCCCGGTTGAAGCAGGAAAAGCTGGCGCGCGAAGCGGCCGAGAAGGCTGAACGCGAGGCCGCCGCCGAAACGGCGCGCATCGCCGCCGAGGAAGCCGCCGCGGCTGAAGCGAAGATCCGCGAAGCCGAGGAGACCGAGCGCATCGCCCGACTGCTCGCCGACGAGGCCGAACGCAAGGCCAAGCGCGACGCGCGTTACGCGGCGCGCAAGGCGCGCAACGGCAGGGCCCCGCCCGGCTTTACCGGCCGCTAAGCGCGGCATTCGCCTCGAAGGCAGTGGACAAAGGGACGCGCCAAGGCGCGGCCTTTTTTGCGCTAGTCGGTCCCTGTCATTGGACGATGCCCGGCATCGCCGTCAGGCGAGCTCACTTTCGAGCCAGGCCTTGAGGCGGGGGAACACCCTCAGGCCGCGAATTTCAGCCCCATGATGCCGCAGACGATCAGCGCGATGCAGGCGAGCCGGATCGCGGTGGCCGGCTCGCCGAGCAGCCAGATGCCGAGCAGCGCCGTGCCGACGGTGCCGATGCCGGTCCACACCGCATAGGCGGTGCCGACGGGCAGCGCCTTCAACGCCAGGCCGAGCAGGGTGAGGCTGACGATCATCGACGCGACCGTGAGCACGGTCGGAACGAGCCTTGTGAAGCCGTCGGTGTATTTGAGGCCGATCGCCCAACCGATTTCGAACAGGCCGGCGAAAAACAGAAAAGTCCAGGACATCGGAGACGCTCCATCCCGCACCGGACCGGAACAGATCCGATCCGCCGATGCGTGATCAACAGTGGGCGGGTCGTCCCGACCGAATTTTCGGAAAGGCGCGGGGTCGTCCCCACGCCGGAAACATAGGGTTGTCCAGACGCCCGATCACACCTGCCCGGCGGCATCGTCGAATACCGCCGGCGAGATCTCGCCGCGCCGGTTAGCCGAGACTACTTTTCCTTGATCCGCATCGCCTTGACCGGCGGCGCCTTGAGGGCCGGAGCGGCTGCGGGTTTCTTGGCGTCCTTTTTCGGCTTGCGGGCTTCCTTGCCAGCCTTCATCGCACCTTTAGCCATGATTCGTTCCTCCAATTGTGGGAAGTGAAGTGAAACAAGAGAAACGCCTCTAAGCAAGAGGGCTGTTTGCGGCCTTGCGCTCCGCGGATGCCTCAATCGGTTTGAGAGGGTCCGCGACGGGACCTGAACGCATTGGCTGTTCGTGCGTTCAGGATAGGTGTGGAGCTTGGGCGGACGGGGGGCTAAGCTCACGCATCGGCAACGGTGAGGAAACGATGGCCGGGCACGGCGGCTCAAAAACGGTCATCTATGCAGCGCTCGCCGGCAATCTGGCCATCGCGCTGACCAAATTCGGCGCCGCCTTGTTCACCGGCAGTTCGGCGATGCTATCGGAAGGCGTGCATTCGCTGGTCGATACCGGCAATGGCAGCCTTCTGCTCTACGGCATGCACCGTGCCGCGCGCCCGGCCGACCGCACGCATCCGCTCGGACATGGCCGCGAACTCTATTTCTGGAGCTTCATCGTCGCTCTTCTGGTCTTCGCGCTGGGCGCCGGCGTTTCGCTCTACGAGGGCATCACCCACATCATGGCGCCCGAGCCTGCCGCCAACGTCAAGGTGAACTATATCGTTCTCGGCCTGTCCTTCCTGTTCGAGGGTAGCTCCTGGCTGGTGGCGCTGAGGGAATTCCGCCGGCAGAAGGGCGGAGAAGGCTGGCTGGAGGCCGCGCAATCGAGCAAGGATCCGAGCGTCTATACCGTTCTGTTCGAGGACAGCGCTGCCCTTCTCGGCCTGACCGTCGCCTTTGCCGGCATATTGGCGGCGGAGCTGCTGGAGATGCCGGAACTCGACGGCGCGGCTTCGATCGGCATCGCGTTTATCCTCGGCGCGACGGCGATTTTCCTGGCCCGGGAAAGCAAGGGGCTGCTCATCGGCGAGCCGGCTTCACCCGAAGTGCAGAGACGCGTGCTGGAGATCGTCCAGCAGGACCAGGCGGTGCAACGGGCGAACGGCGTCCTGACCGTCCACATGGGGCCGGAAGAGATCGTTGCCGGCCTCAGCATCGAGTTCGAGGACCATCTGACCGCACCCGAGATCGAAGCCTGTGTCGAACGCATCGAGGCGCGGCTGAAGAAGGAGATGCCGGAGATCACGCGGTTGTTCGTCAAACCGCAGACCACCGGCACTTGGGAGCAGCGGCGCCAGGTGATCGAGGCGGCGTCCGACTAAGGCGCGTCGCGTGGAACGGATTCGTGCGACGGGCTTTAGATTCTTTGTTTTCATGCCTGTCGTTCTCCCAAAGCCGAGGTCACTTTTGGGCGACATGCATTGACCTTGCAGCAGCATTCCGCCGTTGCCCCGCCGCCTTGCTCCGCTAAGATTAGTGGATGAATTTTGGAGGAACGACGATGAGGATCGACGGCGGGTGCCATTGCGGCGCCATCACCTATGAAGCGGAGGTCGACCCGGAGAAGACCTCGATCTGTCACTGCACGGACTGCCAGCAACTGACCGGGACCGCCTTTCGTGTCACCGTTCCCGCGCCCGAGGATCACTACCGGATCACTCGGGGCACGCCAAGAATCTATATCAAGACCGGAGCAAGTGGCGCCAAGCGCGCCCAGGCGTTTTGCGGCGACTGCGGTTCGCATCTTTACGCGACGTCGGTCGGCGACGGTCCGAAGGTGTACGGGATTAGAGTGGGAACCGCGCGGCAACGCGAGGATCTCGTCCCGACACAACAGATATGGCATCGCTCGGCCCTGCGGTGGCTGCCGGAATTCAAGGTGACCACGATCGCGGAAGAGCGGTAGCCGCTCTTTTCGAAAATCGTATCCAAGGACCTGCAGGCATGTGCTAGGCTGTGCGCCATAGACATGGTGGGTGATCGTCATGCTCGAAGCCGACAAGGTTTTTTCCGGCTCGATTCCGGAAAACTACGACCGATACATGGTGCCGTTGATTTTCGAGCCGTTTGCCACGGATCTTGCACGACGAGCGGGGGCCTTGTCGCCCAGCGCCGTTTTGGAAGTCGCGGCGGGCACCGGGGTCGTCACTCGCGCATTGGCGCCAAAGCTGCCCCCTGGCGCCAGCTATGTCGTGACGGACCTCAACCAGCCGATGCTCGACTATGCCGCTTCGCGACAGGCTCCCGACGGCCGTATCCAATGGCGCCAGGCCGATGCGCTGGCGCTGCCGTTTGAAAATGCGGCTTTCGATCTCGTTTGTTGCCAGTTTGGGGCGATGTTCTTTCCCAACCGCCTGTCCGCCTATCGTGAGGCGAAGCGGGTCCTCGAGCCCGGTGGACATTTTCTGTTCAACGTCTGGGATCGCATCGAGGAGAATGTGTTTGCCGATGATGTGACCAATGCGCTGGCAAGGATTTTTCCGGACGATCCGCCGCGCTTTCTGGCACGCACGCCACACGGCTATCACGATAAGGCATTGATCCGCAGTGAGCTGGAGGACGCCGGTTTCTCCCAAGTGGTGATCGAGACGAGAGCCGAACAAAGCCGCGCATCCTCGCCGCGCGTTCCGGCTGTTGCCTATTGCCAGGGAACTGTTCTTCGCACCGAAATCGAGGCCAGGGATCCGGGGAAACTGGACGCTGCAACAGATTATGCCGCATCCGCGATTGCCGACAGGCATGGCAGCGGCGAGGTCGCCGCCAAAATCCAGGCACACATCGTCATGGCTGTGGTTTAGAATTATCCGTACGCCACTTCGGGATGAAGCCGTCGAGCGGTTCAGCGTTCACTGCAATCGTTGACCCGCTCTGGCTCCGAGTTCTTACGCAATTCGGGACGGACAACCGCCATGCACTTTTCCTGGAATTGCTTTAGCTCTTTGTTCTTGCGCAATTCCGGACGGAAAACCGCTACGCACTTTTCCTGGATTGCTTTTAGTCGTCGCCTTCGACGACCCGCAGCCTGAGCTGTCCGGTCTTTGAATCGGCGACGCGCGGGCCGGGGTCGAGTTTCGCGGCCGGTGCCCGTGACGGTGTCTCCGGGCCGGCATCGCCATCGGCCTGCGCGCCGAACTCCAGCGCCTCGATCTTCTGGCCACGTTTGGTCACTTTCGAGGTCGACACGAGGATATCGTCTATGTCCTTGGCGGATTGGCCGAAATGGACCTGCAGCTTGCGCACGCGCTCGTCGACACGCGCGACATCCTCCATCAGGCGGATCACTTCGCCCTGGATCAGATGCGCCTGTTCGCGCATGCGGGCATCCTTCAGGATCGCCTGGATGACCTGGATCGACAGCATCAGCAGGGACGGCGAAACGATGACGACGCGGGCGCGGTGCGCCTTGTGGACGATCGCCTCGAAATTCTCGTGGATCTCGGCGAATACCGATTCCGACGGCACGAACATGAAAGCTGTGTCCTGCGTCTCGCCCTGGATCAGGTATTTTTCCGAAATATCGCGAACGTGGATTTCGATATCGCGGCGGAAGGCCTGCGCCGCGACCTTCTGCAAATCGGCGCCATCGGCGGCGCGGATGGCATTCCACGCCTCCAGCGGAAATTTGGCATCGATGGCAAGCGACGGCGCGCCGTTCGGCATCTTCACCAGGCAGTCCGGCCGGCTGCCGTTCGACAGCGTCGCCTGGAATTCATAGGCGCCGTGCGGCAGGCCGTCGGCGACGATCGCCTCCATGCGTGACTGGCCGAAGGCGCCGCGCGTCTGCTTGTTGGAGAGGATGGCCTGCAACTGCACGACCTGGCCGGCGAGCGACTGGATATTGCCTTGCGCGGTGTCGATGACCGCCAGCCGTTCCTGCAGCTTCGCCAGGCTCTCATGCGTTGATTTGGTCTGCTCGGTCATGGTCTGGCCGAGGCGGCCGGTCATGGCGTCAAGCCTCTGGCCGATCGACTGCGTCAGCTCCGCCTGGCGCGCGCCGAACACTTCGGCGATTGCGCCCATGCGCCCCTGCATTTCGGCCTGGGCCTGCAATATGCCGGCCATGCGCGCCTCGGCGTCGCGGGCGTGGTCGGCGGCTTCCGCGACGGCGACCGCGCGCGCCTTGGCCGACCGCCACAGCGCGACGACGAGCGCCACGAACAGGGCGAAAAACAGCAACGCGCCGAAGGCCAGCGCGTGGCCGAGCGTGATTGTCGAGGCGCCAAGCCGTGCGACGGGCTCCGAAAGGATGGTGCTCAGGTCATTCATGTGGACAGCATAGCCGATTCGGCCTGATAGCACAGATCAAAACGTGAACGGGGCTCGGGCGCACCGGTTGACGCCATTCCTGCGAGGTCTTAGGTGGAACGCCATGCCGATCAAGCCGCTCATCATTCTTCCCGATCCGATCCTGCGCCAGGTCTCCAAGCCGGTGGAACGCGTCGACTCGCCCCTGCAAAAGCTGGCCGACGACATGCTGGCGACCATGTATGACGCGCCAGGCATCGGACTGGCGGCAATCCAGGTCGGCGAACCGCTGCGCATGCTGGTGATCGATCTGGCCAAGGAAGACGAAACGCCGGCGCCGCATGTCTTCATCAACCCAGAGATCCTGGATAGCGCCGATCAGCGCTCGGTCTACGAGGAAGGCTGCCTGTCGATCCCCGACTATTATGCCGAGGTCGAACGCCCGGCCTCCGTGCGGGTGAAATATCTCGACCGCGACGGCAAGCTGCAGGAGATGGAGGCCGAAGGGCTGATGGCGACCTGCCTGCAGCATGAGATCGATCATCTCAACGGCGTTCTGTTCATCGACCATATCTCGAAGCTGAAGCGCGACATGGTGGTGAAGAAGTTCAAGAAGCTCGCCAGGGACAAGGCGCCGGGCAAGCTGGTGGGATAGGGGAAATGCCCCTTCGCGTCATCTTCATGGGCACGCCGGAGTTTTCGGTGCCGACGCTGCGCGCCATCGCCGAAGCCGGGCATGAAATATCAGCCGTCTATACCCAGCCGCCGCGTGCCGCCGGACGGCGTGGGCTGGAGTTGACGCCGTCGCCGGTGCAACGCGAGGCCGAGCGGCTAGGCATCGCGGTGCGTACACCGACCTCCCTCAAGGCCGAGGCCGAGCAGGCCGCCTTCCGTGATCTGCGGGCCGATGTCGCGGTGGTCGTGGCCTATGGATTGCTGCTGCCGAAGGCGGTTCTGGAGGCGCCACGGCTTGGCTGCATCAACGGCCATGCATCGCTTCTGCCGCGCTGGCGGGGGGCCGCTCCCATCCAGCGCGCCATCATGGCGGGCGACCTGGAAACCGGCATGATGGTGATGCGCATGGAAGAGGGTTTGGACACCGGACCGGTGGGATTGGTTGAAAAATGCGCCATCGACCCCGATATGACAGCCGGCGATCTGCATGATCGGTTGATGTGCGTCGGTGCTGCCCTGATGGTGGAAGCGCTGGCCTGGCTGGAAAAGAACACCCTTACATTTACCGCGCAAGCGGCGGAAGGGGTGACTTACGCCAGAAAAATCGATAAATCCGAGACGCGCATGGACTGGACTCGGCCGGCGGCCGAGGTCCACAACCACCTTCGTGGCCTGTCGCCCTTTCCCGGCGCCTGGTCCGAGATTGACATTGGCGGCCGCCCGGAGCGGCTGAAACTGCTTCGCTCGACGCTATCTGAAGGCGTATCGCTTTCGGAAGTTTTGGGCGAGTCGGGAGGAATTCTCGATGACCGTCTGACGGTCGCCTGCGGGACAGGCGCGATCAGGCTGGTCGAAGTTCAACGGGCGGGCGGAAGGCCCGCCGCCGCGTCGGAATTCCTGCGCGGAGCCAAGATCGAAAAAGGAATGAAGTTCTCATGAGCATGATGTCGATACGCGCGGCGACGCCGCGGGATCGCGAGGCTATCCGCCTCGTTGAGGAACACGCTTTCGGCCAGCAGTCGGAAGCAGGGCTGGTCGATGCGCTGGTGACCGGCGGCGATGCCGTTGCCGAACTGGTGGCGGAAGAGGATGGCCAAGTCATCGGCCACATCCTGTTTTCGCGCCTGTTCGTCCAGAACGGCGGCAAGCGTTTCGCGGCCGTGGCGCTGGCGCCGCTGGCGGTGGAACCTTCGTTCCATGGCAGCGGCATTGGCGGGGCGCTGATCCGCGAGGCGCATATCCGGCTCAAGGATGCCGGCGAGACGCTGGCCGTCGTGCTGGGCGATCCGGCTTATTACGGCCGTTTCGGCTACAGCCACGCCCGCGCCGAGAAATTCGAGAGCGAGTATCAGGGCGAGGCGCTGCAGGCACTGGCCTGGGGTGACGCTCCGGAGACCGGCAGGCTGGTCTACGCCCCGGCCTTCACCGCTCTCGCCGCGTAGCGCAGGCCACCGTTTCACGGAAACGGCGAACTGCTCTGCGTTTTTGTTCAAACGCAATTCCGGACGGAAAACCGCTTCCACTTTTCCTGGAATTGCTCGAGGCGAGAGCTCTGGTCGCAAATGCCGCGTTTTCGCCTCGACATCGAATATGACGGCAGCCGGTTTGCCGGCTGGCAGCACCAGGCCGATCAGCCTTCCGTGCAGCAGGCGATCGAGCAGGCGATCGAAAAATTCTGTGGCGAGGCAGTCCGGCTGCGCGCCGCAGGCCGTACCGATGCCGGCGTGCACGCCACCGCGCAGGTGGCGCATGTCAACCTTGCCAAAGCGTGGCCTGGCGACAAGGTGCGCGATGCCGTCAACGCCCATCTGCAGGCTGCCGGCGCACGTGTCGCGATCCTAAGGGCCGTGGCCGTCTCGGACGATTTCGACGCGCGCTTCTCGGCCACCGGCCGTCACTATCTCTACCGCATCCTCAACCGGCGTGCGCCTTCGGCGCTGGAAAAGGGCAAGGTGTGGTGGGTGCCAAAGCAGCTTGATGCCAGCGCCATGCACGAAGCAGCGAAGATCCTGCTCGGGCGGCACGACTTCACCACCTTCCGCTCGACGCAGTGCCAGGCCAACAGCCCGGTCAGGACGCTGGAGCGGCTCGATGTGAGCCGGACGGGCGACCTGATCGAGGTGCGGGCCTCGGCGCGTTCCTTCCTGCACAACCAGGTGCGCTCCATGGTCGGCTCGCTCAAACGGATCGGCGAGGGCGGTTGGACCGTCGGCGACCTCAAGGCGGCGCTCGAGGCACGCGACCGCGCCGCCTGCGGCCAGGTGGCGCCGCCCGACGGGCTTTTCCTGATCGGGGTCGACTACCCCAGCCAGAGTCCGGAAGACTCTACCCCCGGCTGAATCCGGAAGGGCTTTACACCCGGGTAAACTCGGAAGGCTTTACCCCGGGGTAAAAGTCGGCTCTATCCTGGAACGAACCCCGACAAGCTTTGAGCACCGACATCGTCCGGTACGGTGATGCCAAGCAACATTTGCAGCCCGAACAGCACCAGCAGCGAGGCGGTGAACATGCCGACGAAAACGGCGGTGCCGACCGCCGCGCCCCTGCCGATCGTCGCATTGGTCATGCGCCAGGTCAGCACCATCGACAGGGAAAACAACAGCAGCGACACGAGGCTCGATACCTGGTTTGCCGACGACAGGAAAAGCCTGATCAGCGCCGAGGGCAGCATCAGCCAGGCGGTGATGGCCGAGGCCCAGTTGCTGGCGACGACATAATGGACGAAGCGGCCGCCAATGCCGGCACGCGGCGCGACCAGAGCGAGCGCGACCAGCGGCAGCACCCAGGAGCCTATATCGACCGTCGCCAGGCGCACCAGCATGCTGAAGCGACCCGCGAAGGCATCGGGATCACTGATCTCATTGGCGATGCCGACCCAGCCGACGATCAGCGCCGGTGCCGCGACAATGATGGCGAAGAAGGAATTCCAGAACCCGTCCGCCGACAGGTCGAGCAGTCGCAGGCCATCGGCCTTGCCGAGCATCAGCCGCCAGGCGCCGGTCAGGGAAGCTTGGGTTTCGTCCGCTGAAAGCATACTCAGCCCTGCCCGAACCAGTCTTCAATGAAGCGTTGGTAGATTTGGGTCAGCGTTTCGAGATCGGCAATGGCGACGCGCTCGTCGACCATATGCATGGTCTTGCCGACCAGGCCGAACTCGACCACCGGGCAATAATCCTTGATGAAGCGCGCATCCGATGTGCCGCCCGAGGTGGACAGTGCCGGTTCCCTCCCGACCACAGCCTCGACCGAGCCGCGCAGCGTTTCGACCAGCCTGTCGTCGCGGGTCAGGAAGACATGGCTCGGCCGGTCGCGCCAGACAAGATCGTAGTCGACCGGCGTCTTCTTGCCTGACCGATACTTCTTGCGCTTGGCGGCCTGATCGAGACGGTTGTGGATTTCGGCCTGGACGGTCTCGGCCGTCCAGGTGTCGTTGAAACGGATGTTAAAGGTCGCTGTCGCCTTGGCCGGGATGACATTGGTGGCCGGGTTGCCGACATCGATGGAGGTGACTTCAAGATTGGTCGGCTGGAAATCCCTGGTCCCCTTGTCGAAGACAGGATGCAGCAAGGCGTCGACCAGGCTCATCAGCCCACGCACCGGATTGTCGGCAAGCTGCGGATAGGCGGCGTGGCCCTGGCGGCCGTTGACCGTTATGGCGCCGGATAGCGAGCCACGCCGGCCGATCTTGATCATGTCGCCCAGGGTATCGGGATTGGTCGGCTCGCCGACGATCGCGGCGTCCCATGTCTCGCCCCTGGAAGCGGCCCATTCGAGCAGCTTGACCGTGCCGTTGATGGCGGGCCCTTCCTCGTCGCCGGTGATCAGCAGCGAGACCGAGCCCTTAAGGCCGCCATTAGTATCGACATGGCGCGCCATGGCGGCGATGAAACAGGCGATGCCGCCCTTCATGTCGACCGCGCCACGGCCAAACATCTCGCCATTGGCGATTTCGGCGCCGAAAGGCGGATGCGTCCAGGCGGCTTCGTCGCCGACCGGCACGACGTCGGAATGGCCGGCGAACATCAGATGCGGGCCGTTGCCGGACCGCCTTGCATAGAGGTTCTCGATGTCGGGCGTGCCGTCCTCGGAGAACACCGGCCGATCGACCGCGAAGCCGAGCGGCTTCAGCATTGTCTCCACCGCGGTCAGCGCACCGCCTTCGGTTGGCGTCACCGAAGCGCAACGGATAAGGGCGGCGAGGTTTGTGGCGGGATCGGTCGGCAGCGTCATGGCAAAAGCGATAGTCGAAAGCTGAGGGCCTGTCACGGCCAGACATACGGGCCAGCCCAATGCCCGACGATACCGCCGACATTATGGTATTCACGTCGTATCGTTACCGGCAGGCGCGGAGCGGCAGGATGGCAGGTTGGGAAAAAAGGATCGTCGTCGCTGGCGCGGGCAGCATCGGCTGCTACGCCGGAGGCTGCCTGGCGCTTGCCGGGCGTCAGGTTGTCCTGCTCGCCCGGCCGCGCATCGAGGCGGCGTTGCGGCAGGGGGGATTGCGCATCAGCGACCTTGAAGGCCGCGATCGCCTGGTCAAGCCGGAGGCGCTTGGAATCTCCGCCGATCCCGCAGCCGCCTTGCCGCAAGCGGATGTCATCCTGGTCACGGTCAAAAGGGGTGCGACGCAGGAGATGGCAGCCCTCATCAAGGCGCATGCTCGCCCGGATGCCATCGTGGTCAGCCTGCAGAACGGCGTCGACAATGCCGACAGGCTGCGCGCCGGGCTTGGCCAGCGGACCGTGCTGGCCGGGATGGTGCCGTTCAATGTCGTGCAATCGCCCGATGGCGAACTGCCGCTCGAGGTACGCCGCGCCAGCGACGGCAAGGTCATGATCGAGGACGGTGCCGGCCTTGCCAATCTTCTCGATGTCGAAGGCTTTGCCGTCCAAACCCATCGCGACATGAAGCCCGTGCTGTGGGGCAAGCTGTTGATGAACCTGAACAACGCGCTGGTGGCACTGTCGGGTCTGCCACTGGCAAGCGAGCTCGCCGATCGCCGCTGGCGGCTGATTCTGGCCGGCCAGATCGACGAGGCGCTGCGGGCGATGAGAGCCTGCGGTATCGAGCCGGCGCGGATCGCCGGCTTGCGGCCGGCGCTTTTGCCCATGGTGCTGAGGCTGCCGGACTGGCTGTTCAAACTGCTGGCGCGGCGGATGCTGGCGATCGACCCGCAAGCGCGGTCGTCGATGTGGGATGACCTGCAACGCGGCCGTCCGACGGAGATCGACGACCTGCAGGGCGCCATCCTGCGTCTGGCTGAAAAGGCCGGCACGCCGGCGCCGGTGGTCGAGCGGGTCATCGCTTTGGTGCACGAAGCGGAAACCGGCGTGCGCGGCTCGCCGGGCCTGGCGCCGGAGCTGGTCAGCGCGGCAGCTGGCGGCCGTCGATCAAGGTGATCTTCTGCCAGATCTTGCGCGACAGGTTCGAGCTCAGATTCTCGATGTCGTTGACGCCGTCGATGACCACGTCGTCGTTGACCGACTGCGCGAACAGGGCGGCGACCTTGCCGGTGATCGACAGCATCTCCGAGCAATAGTCGAGATAACGCGCCAGGTCGGCGGCGGTGGTTAGGCGGCGAGTCGGGGAGTGAGCGGTCGGCTTGAAACTGGCCGAAAGCGTCGCCGGATCCTTGGTCAGCTGGTGCATGTCGATGACGTGGATCAGCGAGCGCAGGCCATGCAGCTGACGAAAGACCTTCTTGCGCTTGATGCGCTCCTCGGTGCGGATCAAGGCCAGAAAACCGAGCACGGCGAGGATGACGGTGTTGATCGAGGCCTCGATGCCTTGCACCGATTGCACGGCATCATCGGTTCCGGAAATGCGGTCCAGCGGCAGGATGGTGCCGACGAACAGGAAGATCAGCACACCGGCGATAAAGGCCGCGACAATGAGGCCGCGCAGCCACCAGATCGGTTGCTCGAGCGCCTTTGCCGCCTTGGCCAGATCGCGCGACAACGACACCAGTTCGGCCGCGACGCCGCGCAAGCCCGCTTCCGGGAACCGATCGGCGATCCGGCCTTCCAGGCGTTCGGCTGTCTCGACGATCAGTTTCGGATCAAGCGTGCGGTAGCGCATGGCGAGATATCCGACCCCTCATCAATCGGGCCTCAGGGTTGAGCCGGCTCGTTGGTGCGCAGGCCATAGCGGTTAGGCCCAGGCTGCCCTGGAAACAGGCACAACACAAGGAAGGCGACAATCGAGACGACCGGCACGAACAGGATCAGCGCGGCAATGCCCGGCTTGTCGAGGTCGTGCAGCCGCTTTACCGCCAACGCGATGTTCGACCACAGTGAGGCGACGAAGGCTATGAAGAAGATGAACGACCACATGTTGCTTTCGGCCGAACCTTCCGGCACCAGTGTGAAGCGGTACAGCGGGAAGGCCTGGATGATGGCGACGAGCAATCCGCCGAGGAAATAGGCCGCGCGGCTGACGCGGCCCGATGTCTTGAAGAAGAGCCAGGTGAGATCTGATCTGTCAGGCAAGCGGGTCCGGTCCATATTGATTGACACCCCTGGTGCCTTCGAGGATGCCGAGCTCGACCAGCAGCCAGATGCCGCCGATGACGGGTACGAAGCCGATCAGCGTCCACCAGCCCGACTTGTTGCGGTCGTGCCAGCGTTTTGCATAGAGAGCAATCGCGAAATAGATCGATGCCAGCGCGACCAGGATGCCGATGATGCCGATCTGGGCGCCACTGGCCGTCGTGAAGCGCGTGCCCAGGATAGCATCGAGAATGAAGGCTATGATGGCGATCACCAAGAATATGCCGATGCCGGCCCAGAATTTGCCCCGGTTGATGCGACCCTCGAAACTTGTCAGCAGATATTTCCAGTCCATGTCACCCCTCCATGTTGAACCAGCGCGACCCATTGCCGCGCCGGCGGAAGGTGCGCCCGCTTCGCGGAAAGATCAATCGCGCAGCAGCTCGTTGATCGAGGTCTTGGATCGGGTCTTGGCATCGACGCGCTTGACGATGACGGCGCAGTAGAGGCTCGGGCCAGGCTCGCCATTGGGCAAGGGCTTGCCCGGCATCGAGCCGGCGACGACCACGGAATTCGGCGGCACCTCTCCGTAGAAGACCTCGCCGGTGGCGCGGTCGACGATCTTGGTCGACTGGCCGAGGAACACGCCCATGCCAAGCACCGAGCCTTCGCGCACGATGCAGCCCTCGACGACCTCCGAACGCGCGCCGATGAAGCAATTGTCCTCGATGATGGTAGGGCCGGCCTGCATCGGCTCCAGCACGCCGCCGATGCCGACGCCGCCCGAAAGGTGGACGTTCTTGCCGATCTGGGCGCAGGAGCCGACCGAGGCCCAGGTGTCGACCATGGTGCCGCTGTCGACGTAGGCGCCGACATTGACGAAGGACGGCATCAGCACGGCGCCCGGGGCGACATAAGCGGAACGGCGCACGATCGACGACGGCACGGCGCGGAAGCCCGCCTTCTCGAAATCGACGGCGCTCCATCCGTCGAACTTGGACGGCACCTTGTCCCACCAGACGGCCTGGCCCGGACCACCCTTGATGATCTCCATCGGGTTGAGCCGGAAGGAGAGTAGCACGGCCTTCTTCAGCCACTGGTTGACATGCCACTTGCCGTCGGCCTGCCGCTCGGCGACGCGGGCGGTGCCGCGGTCGAGCAGGTCGAGAGCCGACTGGATGGCGTCGCGCGTCTCGCCGCGTGTCGCCGTGGAAATGGCGTCGCGTTCCTCGAAGGCCTTGTCGATGGTCTTTTCGAGGCTCGCCAGATCAGGCTTCGACATGATTCCGCTCCATTACCAAGCTGTTAAGGGGCTGCGCCTTAACCTGTTTAAAAGTCGCGCGGACCCTATGTTAAGGCTCAATGAGGGTCAATCGTGGCTGCGTCACGGGACGACGCAAGTAAAGGAATGGACGGGTGGATTCGATGACTCCCATGGAAAAGGCGGGATGGACGCCGCTGCCGCATTCAGACGAGGATCTGGAGCGGTCGAAAAGCGTGCCGGACACGCCGCAGACGCGGGCCGAAACCTACCGCCTGGCCTGGAACGATCCCGACTTCATGACGCGGCGCGAACTGCGCGCGGTCAGGCTGCAACTGGAACTGCTGAAACCCGAAATGATCCTGGCCGAGCGCGGCATCCGCTCGACGGTGATCCTGTTCGGCGGCGCGCGCCTGCCGGAGCCCGGTGGCGAAGCCTGGGCGGCCAAGAACGAGACGCAGAAGAAGAACCTCGAGGAAAACAGCAAATATTACGAGGAGGCGCGCAAATTCGCCCGCCTGTGCTCACAGCAGTCGGCCACATCGTACTACCGCGAATATGTCGTGGTGACCGGCGGTGGCCCTGGCGTGATGGAAGCGGGGAACCGTGGCGCCGACGATGTCGGCGCGCCGTCGATCGGGCTCAACATCGTCTTGCCGCACGAGCAGGCGCCGAACGCCTATGTGACGCCGGAGCTCTGTTTCAACTTCCACTATTTCGCCGTCCGCAAGATGCACTTCGTCATGCGCGCCAAGGCGGTGGCGGTGTTTCCGGGCGGCTTCGGCACGATGGACGAATTCTTCGAGACGCTGACCCTGATCCAGACCGGACGCATGGAGCGCGTGCCGGTGATCCTGTTCGGCAAGTCGTTCTGGAAACGGGCGATCAACCTCGACTTCCTCGCCGAGCAAGGCACGATCAGCCCCGGCGACCAGGACATCATCGATTTCGTCGACACCGCCGACGAGGCCTGGGGCATCATCAGCCGCTTCTACAAGTTAGGGGAATGAGGAAGTAGGCAGTAGGCAGTAGGCAGTAGGCAGTAGGAGAATTGCCCTCGAACGCAGAGACTGGAAGCACTGTGTTTGCCTACTCCCTATCCCCTACTGCCCTACTGCCCTACCCCCGCGACAATACCTGTCAGGAACCCGGCCAGGTCGTCGGTGACGAAATCGACGTCGTCTTCCTGCGCCGGGTCGCGTTCCCAGATCTCGGAAAAGGTCGGCTCGAAATTGCGCGGCACCACCAGCACCGTTGTCATGCCCAGCGACTTCGGCACGGCCAGGTTGCGAGCCAGATCCTCGAACATCACCGCATTGTGTCCGGTGACGGCGTGCAATTCGGCGAACTTTTCGTAGGTCTGGCGGGCGGGTTTGGGATTGAGGTCGGCCGCGACGATATCGAAGATGTCGTCGAAATGATCGAGAATGCCGAGCTGGCGGGCGGTGCGTTCGGCGTGCTTGCGGTCGCCATTGGTGAAGATGAACTTACGGCCCGGAAGCTGGCGGATGGCGGTGCCCAGGACGGGGTCGGGCACCAGCCATGAATAGTCTATGTCATGGACCTTCTCGAGGAAATCGTCGGGATCGATGCCGTGGCGCGTCATCAACCCGTTCAGCGTCGTGCCATATTCGAGATAGAGTTCCTTCTGCAGCTTGCGCGCCTCCTCGCGCGGCAGCGCCAGCAATTCCCCGATATAGGCGGTCATCTTGACGTCGATCTGCGAGAACAGATTCGAATGATGCGGATAAAGCGTGTTGTCGAGGTCGAACACCCAGTCGGTGACATGTGCGAAGCGGGCGGGATCAGGGAGCGTGGTCATGCGCTCCTTATGGCATGAAACAGGAATTCTGGAAGGAACTTTATCCACAATTTCCGCGCGCCGGCAGTGGCAGAAATGGCCCCACCATTCAAATTTTATGCAACCGGGAAAGGTGGCCTTCAGGGCTTGCTGGCACAGAAGCAGACCTGTGGGAGCTTGCGATGAACAGCATCATTCTGAAATCCGCCGCCGTCGCTTTTGCCTCCGTCGCCGCCTCCCTCCTGCTGACGCTGATCATCGTTCCGGCCATGGGTTTCCCGATCAACCGGACGATCTGGCTGACCTCGACGCTGTGTCCGCTGGTGCTTGCGTGGGTGGCCTGCGCCAGCACCTTCTGGCAGAGTGACCGACTGCAGAACGCGCATCGCGAACTCGCCCGCGCCCATGCCCAACTGGCCGCGGCACACCGCCGCCTGGAGGAAAAGGCGAGCCGCGACGACATGACCGGCATGCTCAACCGGGAAAGCTTCTTTGCCGCGCTGGATGGGTCCAGGCGCAAGTCCGACCGCGGCGCGCTGCTGATCATCGACGCTGACCATTTCAAGACGATCAACGACAATTTCGGGCATCTGACCGGTGACGACGCGCTGCTGTTGATCGCCGGCGCCATCGAGCGCGGCGTGCGCAGCGGCGACGTGCTCGGCCGCATCGGCGGGGAGGAGTTCGGCGCTTATCTTGTCGGAGCCACCGAGCAGGAGGCCAAGCGCGTTGCCGAGCGGATCCGCCGCGAGGTCGAGCTGATCCGCTTCCGGCCTGTCGATGAACGGACCATTCCGCTGACCGTCAGCATCGGCGGCACCGTCTGCGGCGAGGATGTCAACGTATCGGAGCTGATGCGCGCTGCAGACCGGCGCCTCTACCAGGCCAAGCACCGCGGCCGCAACCTGACGATCCTCGACACGGACATTTCCGAGGCCGCGTGAGTTGGCCGCCTGGCACACCGACCCGTTAAGGATTCTCCAACCCTGTTTGCAGCACTGGAACGCCGCACGCTTGTCGAAGACCTGAAGCTGTTCGGAACGACGCTCATCGAAAAGAATTTCGGCGCGTTCGTCTCATGGACTGGATCGCCACCGGCGAGGATTATCCGACGAGGAGACGGCGGGCACCATCACATGGTGGTACGCGCGTGGGCACCAGGAGCGTCGTGGACACCGACTGCAAGGTGCACGGCGTGGACAACCTCTATGTCGGCGGCTCCTCGATGTTCTGCACATCGGGTCAAGCCAACCCGACGACAACGATCACCGCGACGGTCTGCCGGCTGGAGGACCATTTGCGCAAGGTGGTCTCCGTCTGAGTGGCCAGGGACTTCCGCGCCCGCGACGGGCGCGGTTGCCGGTCAGGTCAACTGTTTGTCGAGCGCTGTCAGGTCGGCGCGGTGATGCAAAAGCGCTGGGGCGCCTATGCCCGCCGCTCGGACCTGCCGAAACGCCGTTCCAGATAGGCCTGGCCGAATTCCAGCGCGATCGAGAGCATCCAGTAGATCATCGAGGCGGTGATCAGCATCTCGATATGGCGAAACTCCGTCTGGCCCATCGTGCGGGCGAGATACATGATCTCCCAGACGCCGACGACGGATACGAGCGATGAATCCTTCAGCATGGCGATGAACTGATTGCCGGTCGGCGGAATGATGACGCGCATGGCCTGCGGCAGGATGACCAGCGCCATGGTCTGACCCGGGCTCAGGCCGAGCGCTGTGGCGCCTTCGCTTTGTCCGCGAGGGATGCTTTCGATGCCGGCGCGGAAGATCTCGGTCATGTAGGCGCCATAACACAACGACAGCGCCAGGATGCCGGCCGGCACCGCGCCGATCACATAGCCGACCTGCGGCAGGCCGAGATAGATGATGTAGATCTGCATCAGCAGCGGCAGGCCCCGAAACAGCGACGTGTAGAAGGTCGCCAGCCCAAACACGAGGCCGTTGCCGGTCAGCTTGGCGATGGCGCCGACAAGCGCGATAGTCGTCGCAATCAGGATCGAGATTGCCGAGATGTAAAGCGTCGTGGCGACACCCTGTGTAATCAGGAAGCCGACCTTCCTGGCGATAAAGGCGAAGGAGAGGTCGAAGGAATAGAAGAACAGCATCAGCAGCGCGAACAGCTCGATCCAGACGCCGGCGATCTGCTGGCGTCGCGGCAGGAGCAGCAGCAGCTTGCAATTCACCAACACCAGGAGCGCGATCAACACGGCGGAAAGCGCGCGCGACAGGGCCGGGTTGGCCTGCAACCAGTCGGATGCAACCGGCATCAACGAGCCGATCCAGCTCGACTTGATGCCCATGGTGTAGAGGGCTGCTGCCAGCAGCGCCGGAACAAGCGCGGCCGCCGCACGGCGGGCGATTCCTGGGTTGAAGAGCATCAGCCTGCCGATCATGCCGCCACCTTGTCTTTGGCGCTGGCGCGGCGTTCCCGCCACCAGTCCTGCGCCTGCAATTTCCAGTAGGTGACCTGCGCGGCGGCCAGGCCAGCGGGGCCGCCTGCCCAGCTCAGTCCGAACGGCGCGAACTGCCGGTACCGGTCCGAAACGCCCAGAACGCCTTCGGCGACGAGTTTTCCGGCAATCGCCGTGGTGTTGAGGCCATGACCACCGAAAGCGGTGCAGTACCAGACACCCGGCTGCAGTTCTCCGATCTGGGGCAGCAGATGCCGGGCATAGGACATCAATCCGGACCAGGCCAATTCGGTCTTGAGGCCGGCGAGCTGTGGGTAGGTGCCGACCATCTCCCGGCGCAGTTCGCGCGCCAACGCGTCGGCGGAAGCGGCGCGCGTGGTGATGCGCCCGCCCCACAAAAGGCGATTGCCGCTCTCGACCAGACGGTAATAGTCGCCGGCCCGCCTGTTGTCGCCGACGGCATCCGTCGTGGCGACGGCCTGAGCAATGAGACGGGGAGCCGCCTCGGAGACCATCACATAGGTCGCGATGGGCAGAAAGGCGCGGTACAGCTGGCCGAATACCGGGCCGGTGTAGCCGCCGGTTGCCAGCACGACATGGGACGCCCGAACCGTGCCCTGTCTCGTGCGGAGCATCTTTCGCGTGCCGGACAGGTCGCATTGCACGACCTGTGAACTCTCATGGATCGTGCCTCCCAGGCGCTCGATCTCGTCGGCCAGGGAGCGCAGATAGTTGAGCGGGTGGATGTGAAAGGCGTTCGGGTCGCGCAGGCCCTGGTGGTAGCGAGCCGATTTCAGCACCGAGCGGACGGCTTCCGTGCGCAGATATTGAAGCTCGTAGCCGTGGTCGCGTGCCATCTGCTCGGCATAGGCCTTCAGCGCATCGCCGTCGTCGTAACGCAGAACGCTGAGCAGGCCGGCGCGCGGCATGGCGGCGGTTATTGCGAGCGCCTCGATGGTGTCGCGCACGAATTCGACGCCCTCGATCGACAGGCGGTGCAGTCCGCGCGCCGCCTCCTCGCCGACACGCGCGGCAATGGCCTGGCCGCCGGTGGCGAAGCCGGGCGTGACGAAACCGCCATTGCGGCCGGAAGCGCCGAAACCGACAGACTGGGCTTCCAGCACGGCGACATGCAGTCCGGCGCGCGCCAGCTGAAGCGCCGTCGTCAGACCGGCCAGTCCCGCACCGACGACGGCCACGTCACATTGCGCCTCGCCCTGGAGGGGAGGCCTCGTCTTGCGGTCGGCCGCGGTGCGGGCATAGTAAGTGTCGGGATAGGCCATCGGCGACTTTGCGGGTAAGTGGCAGTGCATTTGGCGGGGTGACGCCCGCCGGCCGCCAGACGGCAGCCGGCGGAATTATCTCACTTAGCGCTGTAGTCCTTGCCATACCACTTCGTGGTCAGCGCGGCGAGCGTGCCGTCCGCCTTCAGCTCGGCGATGACGCCCGCGACCTTTGCCGTCCACTCGGGATCGTTCTTCTCGGCGATGACGACGAGCGGTTCGCGGAAAGCGTACTCGCCTTCCAGGATCTTCACGGGATAGCCATTCTTGATGGCATTCTGCGCCGTCTGTTCCGGCGCGATCACGGCATTCAGGCGCACGCCGTCGCCAAGCCGCAGATCATCGAAGGGCAGCATGGAATCGGCGAAGGTGCGGATCTCGCCCGGCTCGAGCTTGTATTCGACAGGAGGCAGGCCGGGAGCATCGATTTCGAGCTTGCGGCGGATAAAGTCCTCCGAGGTGGTGGCCGTCTCGACACCGATCACCTTGCCGTTGAGATCGGCGACCGACTTGGCGTTGCTGTCCTTGTGCACGACGTAGACATAGGGGCTGTAATAATAGATGCCGACAAAATCGATCACCTTGGAACGGGCCTTGGTCGGCGTGACCGATCCGACCCCGAGGTCGTAACGTCCCTGCCAGCGTCCGCCGGTCAGCGTCGCCCAGTCAGGCGTTTCGAACGAGACCTCGACACCGAGCCGCTTGCCGATCTCGCGCGAGACATCGATGTCGAAACCAGCGAGCTCGTTGCTGTCGTTGAGGAAGCTCTGCGGCGGCCAAGCCGCGTTGGTGGCGACGACCATCGCCTTCTTGGATGTGACGCGGTCCAAGGTTTCTCCGGCCATGGCTGTCGTCGCGATCGCGACTGTCGCGGCGGCAAGAACGGCGAATTCGAGCAGCTTTTTCAAAGTTATCCCTCCCTCGTGATTGACATGATTCGTGACGGACGTCGGACCTCAGTGCTTTCAGCCGCAAGGTCAACGCGGATCAGGTTTCGATCGTGCCCACCACAGCCGAAGCTGGTTCCCTCCGATGGACCGGCGTTTGTTACGTCTGACAGTCGGGTCGCAAAAAGAAGGGTTCTACCCGGCGAAATGCCGGATAATGGCGATCGTGCAGTCATTGCGTGCCTCGAGGCGGCATAGTGCCGGATGCCGTGCCCGGCACCGCCGGCGCGAGGATTGTCGTCGGGGCGGTTCAGCCGATAGGATCGTGCCGACCGATTTGACCGTTCCAGCGCCGACCGTACGAGAGGATTTGATTGTGGAATTGACCGAGAAGGACCGCCAGTTGCTCGCGCTGATGCAAAAGAACGCACGTGAGCCAGTCGCATCGTTGGCACGTCAGCTCGGCGTATCCAGGACGGCGCTGCAGGAGCGGATACAGAAACTCGAGGCGGGCGGCATCATCGAAGGCTATGCCGTGCGGCTGACCAAGGCGGCGGCCCAGAATTCCGTCCACTGTTTCACCTTCGCCGCCCTGAACAACAAGAGCTATCCTGACGTCTCCAGAAGGATCAGGGCGATGCCATCGATCCAGGCGGTCTTTGCCATAACCGGCGAATGGGACCTGATCATCCACCTTGCCGCCGACACGCTCGAGAAGCTGAACCGGGAGGTCAATGCCGTCAATGAAATCAACGGCGTCGTTAAAACCGCTTCCCATGTGGTGATGGAAACGAAGTTCAATCGCAACATCTACGCAGACGGGTAAGACAGACGGGGTAAGACAGAGGGGGCAGGACAGACGGGCGTCGCGCCAACGGTGGCATTCACCGGCGCCGCCGAAGCCTCCAAGAAGCCGTCCGCGGCATACCGGCGGCCGAGAGAAGGATCGGCCGACCGGGAAATTGTGCCGACGTGATGTCACCTCGGCCGGTCAGATCCGGCCCAGGGACTATACTGTCGCCGGGTCGAGTGCGGCCTCGCCCTTGCGGCGCGCGACGATCTTCCCGAAATCCGCGGTCTGGAAGGCATCGCGCAAAACGTCGAAGGACGGCAGCACGAAATAGGCGCGCTGGAACTTGTCGATCTCGTAGCCGGTGCGCATCACCGTTTCGAGATCGAAGGGCACATGATGGGCATCCTTGCTGTCGACAGCGAACTGCAATTCGGTAAAGGACGACATCAGGCCGGCGCCAAAGGCCTTCAGCGGCTGGCCAGCCTCCTGGATCAGGCCGTATTCGGCCGTGTACCAGTAGAGCCGGGTGATCATCTCGTCGCCGCCGAGCGCGATGATATCGCCGGCCTTCTTGCCATACATCTGCATGAAGTCGGCGAATACCGGCTGCGACAGCACCGGCACGTGGCCAAAGAAATCATGGAACATGTCGGGCTCGACGATGTAGTCGAGCTCCTGCCTCGTGCGCAGCCAGTTGGTGACCGGGAAGCGGCGATTGGCGAGATGATCAAAGAAGGGCGCGGCCGGAATGAGCCCCGGCACGGCGACGATCTCCCAGGCCGTGAGCTTGCGCAGCTTGGCGCTGACGTCCTCGAAATCGGGGATGCGGTCGAGCAGGCCGAGCTTCTCGACGCCGTCGAGGTAGGAGTGGTGGGCGAGCTTGCGCGTCAGTTCGGTCTGGCGGTCGCACAGCGTGCGCCACACCGCCTGTTCCTCGGCGCTGTAGTCATAGCCCTGCGCCACGGTGAAATCGGCACGGCAGACCGAATAGTCGCCGCGCAACCCCTGCGCCGCGCACTCGCGGGCATATTCGGCAACGCTCATCGTCGTCATGGGTTTTCTCCTCACAAAGCATGAATGGCGAACGTGCCCGAGATTAATGGCATTTCCTGAGGCAAATCGGTTTTGATGATGGATCGAACGGCGTATTCTGGATAATATTCACTCGACTAGCGCCTATAAGGAGTGAAAATGCCTCAATTCGACGATTTCGAGATCAAGATGCTCGATGTCCTGCAACGCGACGGACGCAAGCCTGTCTCCGAGCTGGCCCAGGAGATCGGCCTGTCGACGACGCCGTGCGCGCGGCGCTTCGAAGCGCTGCGGGATGCCGGCATCATCAAGGGCTTCGCCGCGGTGATCAGCCGGCGCGCGGTCGGCCTGATGGTCGAGGTGTTCATCCAGGTGCGCCTCGTCAGCCACAGCGACGGATCGCCCGAGAGCTTCATTGCCGCGGTCCAGCGCATGGACGAGGTGTCGTCGTGCTGGACGATGACCGGCGATCATGACTTCCTGCTGCATGTCATGGTGCCGTCGGTCGACGACCTTAACGCCTTCGTCATGCACCGGCTGATGCGGCTCGACGGCGTGCGCGACGTCCACACGCAACTGGTGCTGCAGAACATCAAGGAACCCGGCCACGTGCCGCTCGGGCATCTGAAGCGCTGACGCCGCTTCCGGCTTTTTGCGGAAAAGCTGCACGCAAACTGCTGGGATCGGCCCATTCGGCGCCCGGCGCGCCGGCCAGCATGAACGGACCAACCACCGAGGAGGTCCGTCATGAAAATCGTCCTGATCAACCCACCGCACACCGCCATCGGCAGCCGCGTGCCGGACGACCATCTGCCGCCGCTCGGCCTGCTGGCGATCGGCGGTCCGTTGATCGATGCCGGTCATGACGTGCGGCTCGTCGATGCCGAATTCGGGCCGATGCCGCTCGATATGGCGGTGCGCGACGCGCTGGATGACCACCCCGACTTCGTCCTGATCGGCCATTCCGGATCGACCTCGGCGCACCCGACCGCCCTACTGATCGCCGGGATGATCAAGCAGCGCGAACCCGCCACCATCATCATCTATGGCGGCGTCTTCCCGACCTATCATTGGCGCGACATACTGTCGGCGACCGACGTCTTCGACTTCATCGTGCGCGGCGAGGGCGAGGCCACCGCTGTGGCGCTGGTCGAGGCGCTGGAAATGCACCAGCCGCCGGCAAGCGTGGCCGGTATTGCCTTTCGCGATGATCTGCGCCGGCCCGTCGCGACACAACCGGCGATGACGATCACCGAGCTCGACGCCTACCGCGTGGGCTGGGAGCTGATCGAACACCCCAAGTACAGCTATTGGGGCGGAAAGCGCGCCGTGGTCATGCAGTTTTCGCGCGGCTGCCCGCATCTGTGCAACTATTGCGGCCAGCGCGGCTTCTGGACCCGCTGGCGGCATCGCGACCCCGTGAAGTTCGCCGGGGAGATCGCCTGGCTGCACCGCGAGCACGGCGTCGAACTGATCAATCTGGCCGACGAGAATCCGACGGTTTCGAAGAAGGCCTGGCGCGCGTTTCTGGATGCGCTGATCGCCGAAAACGTGCCGGTGCTGATCGTCGGCTCGACCCGCGCCGACGACATCGTGCGCGACGCCGACATCCTGCATCTCTACCGCAAGGCCGGCGTCATCCGCTGGCTGCTCGGCATGGAAAACACCGACGAGCAGACGCTGCAATTGATCCGCAAGGGCGGCAGCACCTCATCCGACCGCGAGGCGATAAGGCTGCTGCGGAAACACGGCATCCTGTCGATGGCGACCTGGGTGGCCGGCTTCGAGGACGAGGGGTTTCGCGACCTCTGGCGCGGCTTTCGCCAGCTCATCGCCTATGACCCCGACCAGATCCAGGCGCTTTACGTGACGCCGCACCGCTGGACGCCGTTCTTCAGGATCGCCGGGGATCGCAAGGTGATCCAGCTGGATGCGCGGCTGTGGGATTACAAGCACCAGGTGCTGCGGATGACGCGACTGAAGCCATGGATGCTTTTCTTCAGCGTCAAACTGATCGAGCTCGCGGTGCAGTCGCGGCCCAAGGCGCTGGCACGCATCCTCTTCCATAGGGATCCCGAGCAGCGGCACTCGATGCGCTGGTATACGAAGATGGGCCGGCGCGTGTGGTTCCGGGAGGTCTGGGGGTTTCTGGTGACGGACCGCCGGACGAAGGATGGTCCGACACTCGCCGCGTTCTGGGGCGCGCCGCAGGATGGCGAGGAAGAATCAATGGCAGTTCGGCGACCAGCGCGAAAAGTGGCGGCACCTGTCGTTGCGCAGTCGCGCAGCGCTTGAGCGGTGCCTCTTCCGCGTTCTGCCGCCGGAGGCCGAACCGATACTGGCAGTCGACGGGCAACGCGCTAACTCTGCAATTGGGCCGCTGGCTACCGGCAGGAGAAAGCGATGAACCTTGTCACGCACAAGAAGATGAAGGGTGACCGGCTGATGCCTTGGGGAAAAGGCACCGTCGTGACGGGAGCCAAGGGGTATGTCTTTCTTGCCGGCAATACGGGCACTGCCGAAAATTACGATCCGGCCAGTGGCAAGGGCGGCGCCGTTGGTGACGCAACGGCGCAATGGCGCTCCATTCTGACGAACATCAAATCGGATCTGGAAGAGCTCGGCAGTTCGCTCGAACACCTCATCAAGATCACCCAATACGTCACGGGCCCATTCCCCAACGGAGGTGCCCTCAGCTCGCCAAATTTTCGGTTGGACGTGATGGATGAATTTTTCGCCGAGCACTGTCCCAAGCATTGCAGCTACAACAATCCGCCGCCGTCGGAGGTGATCGGAGTCGCCGCACTCGCCCATCCCGACCTTGTCGTCGAAATCGTGGTGGTCGCGGCCCTGCCGGATTAGGCGCGTGTGAGCCAGCGCTGTCGCCGCACCACCTCAGGGCACGATCAGCGTGCCGGCACCGTGCTCGGTGAAGAGTTCGAGCAGCACGGAATGCGCGGTCTTGCCGTTGAGGATGACGACGCCCTCGACACCGCGCTCGATCGCTTCGATGCAGGTCTCGACCTTGGGGATCATGCCGCCGGAGACCGTGCCGTCCTTGATCAGCGCCCTGGCCTCGGCGACGGTGAGCTCGTCGATCAGCTTCTTGTTCTTGTCGAGCACGCCGGGCACGTCGGTCAGGAACAGCAGGCGAGAGGCCTTGCAGGCGCCGGCGATGGCGCCGGCGAAAGTGTCGGCATTGATGTTGTAGGTGTGACCGTCGCGGCCGGGCGCCACCGGCGCCAGCACCGGGATCATCTCGGAGCGCGCCAGAAGGTCGAGCAGCGTGCGGTCGACTTCGACCGGCTCGCCGACGAAACCGAGATCGAGCACCCGCTCGATGTTGGAGTCCGGGTCGATCATGGTCTTGCGCGCCTTTTCGGCGAACACCATGTTGCCGTCCTTGCCGCACAGGCCGATCGCCCACTCGCCCTCGGCGTTGATCAGGGCGACGATTTCCTTGTTGATCGAGCCGGCCAGCACCATTTCGACGATCTCGACCGTCTTCTGGTCGGTGACGCGCAGGCCGCCCTCGAATTTGGATTCGATGCCCATCTTGGTCAGCATGGCGCCGATCTGCGGCCCGCCGCCATGGACGACGATCGGATTGACGCCGGACTGCTTCAACAGAGCAATGTCGCGGGCGAAGGCCTTGCCGAGTTCGCTGTCGCCCATGGCGTGGCCGCCATATTTCACAACGACCGTCTTGTTCTCGTAGCGCTGCATGTAGGGCAGCGCCCGCGACAGGAGGGCGGCCTGCATTTCGGCGGTGGCGGCGACGTCCGTCATCGGCATGGTTCCCGGTTCTGGTTGTGCATGTCGTTGTCCCAAAACGCTGGGCCCTTTTGGCGGCATGCACTGGAAAGACGGCGGCGTCTTAGCGGGAATTGATGCCGGTCGCAAATGGCATTGCTGTCACAATGACGAAATCGATTTCACGATGGCTTCATCAGCGGCGCGCGACGCTTCAACCAGCCCGAAATCTTCTCCATCTGCGCTGCTAGAGACAAAAGCGTCTCTTCGTCGCCTGGGCGCCCCATCGCCTGGATGCCGAGCGGCAGGCCGGCTTCCGTCACGTGGACCGGCAGAGCGATCGACGGCTGGCCGGAAACATTCTGGATTGCCGGCCAGTGGGTGAACCACAGGCTCTTGTCCATGAGCTGACCGAACAGGGAGTCGATTTTGAGCAGCGGCGTGAGATGCAGCTTGTCGAGAAGGTTTTCGATCAGCTCATCGGCGCCCTTCGGGTCCATGGCGCCGCAGACAAGCGGCGGGTGGGCTATGATGGGCATCAGCACGGCGTCGTATTGCGCGGTTTCCGCGATCAGTTGCCGCGAGGCGGCGTGCAGCCGCTGCAGGCCGGCATAGGTCTCGCCGGCCGAGACCATTTCGCCCAACCGGCCGAGCACCCGTGTGGTGCGCTCGATGTCGCCGCTGACGGAGCGGCCGACGCGCTGCGCTTCCGCCCGCAGCATGCCGGCTACGGCGGAAGCGACCGTCCTGCAGAAGTCGGCGAAGAAATCGCGGCCGATGAAGGGCAGTTCGATATCCTCGACCGTGTGGCCGCCTTCGCGGGCGAGCGCGACCGCCGTGTCGAGTGCCGCAACCGTCTCGGCCGAGATCGGCAGGCCAAGCGGCGACTTGCGATACACGGCCAGCCTGAGCTTGCCGGGATCGCGCGCCGCGGCGGCGGCGAATGTGCCCTTCGGCGGCAGCGCCGCATAGGGCGACAAGGAGTCTGGACCGTGGGTGAGGTCGAGCAGCAGCGCGCAATCGCGCACCGAGCGGGTAACGGCATGGTCGACCACCATGCCGTACCAGCTTTCGCTCACCAGCGGCGTCAGCGGGATGCGGCCGCGCGAGGTCTTGAGGCCGACAAGCCCGGTGCAGGCGGAAGGCACGCGGATCGAGCCGCCGCCATCGGAAGCATGCGCCGCTGGCACGACGCCGGCGGCGACCAGCGCCGCCGAACCGCCCGACGAGCCGCCGGTGGTGTGGCCGATGTTCCAGGGATTGCGCGTGATGCCGAAGGCTTTTGATTCGGTCATCAGCCGAAGCCCGTGCTCCGGCGATGTCGAGGTGACGATCGGGATCAGCCCGGCGGCGAGGTAGCGCTCTGTCATCGTCGAATTGAAGTCGGGCACCCAGGCCGGAATGCGGCTGCCGCCATGTGACGGCACGCCCTCGATAGCAATGCCGAGGTCCTTGATGGCAAAGGGTACGCCGGCCAGCGGCAACGAGCGGTCCGTGGTTTTCGCTCGTGCCCGCGCCGCATCGTAGAGCGGCTCGGCCGTCGCGTTGATCTCGGGCCGGGTGGCCTCGGCGCGAGCGATGGCCGCTTCGGTCAGTTCGATCGGGGACAGGTCGCCCTTGCGCACCAGACCAGCGAGGCTGGTTGCGTCTTCCTCCCAAAGGATCCGTTCGATCGACATCAGCGTTTCCCCGCTCCCGCCAAGCTAGCCAGTGGCGATTTACTTGGCAATTGAAGCCGGCGCCGAGACGCCGGAACTTTAGGCGCACGGGATATTCGCGTAGATTCGCCAGCCTTTTGCTCGCCGGTACGATCGTTGTCTCCGCGCTTGCCACCGCTGCCTATACCCAAAACCCGATGGTTGGCGGCGCGGCCATGTGCCAGCAAGACCATCAGCCGATGTGACGATCGCCGATGTCGAACAGTCCAACGGCGTCATCCACGTCATCGACAAGGTTTTGCTGCCGAAGATGTAACAAAGGACTTGCTGCCGACGAAGTCGCAGCAAGAGCTCTCGTCGATTGCCTGGTCCCGCTCCCGGGATCGGCAACCGGCACGCGCTCCGCGCCGTTCATTTCGAACGGCGCGGAGTTCGTTCGGGAGTGGACCGTCACCCGCTTTTGATTTCCACGTGGCGGCGCGGTCTGGCAAAAGGACAACAGGAGGAATTGGTGATGAACCGTCGCGACTTTCTTTTGAGCGGCGCCGCCGCCATCGGCATCGTAGGAGCCGCGGCGACAATGCTGCGCATGGGCAGCCCGCAGCCCGCACGGGCCGCAGAAAAGTTCGAGGTCACCAAGACCGACGACGAGTGGAAGGCCATCCTGTCGCCGGCCGCCTTCGACGTGCTGCGCAAACAGGGCACGGAGTATCCCGGCACCAGCCCGCTGCTCAACGAGCACCGCAAGGGCATATTCGCCTGCGCCGGCTGCGACCTGCCGGTCTATCCCTCCGAGACGAAATTTGATTCCGGCACCGGGTGGCCGAGCTTCTGGCAGGAGATTGCCAATGGCATCGGCAAGACCGAGGACCGATCGCTGGGCATGACCCGCACCGAGGTGCACTGCCGCCGCTGCGGCGGCCATCTGGGCCATGTCTTCGACGATGGCCCGGCGCCGACCGGTCTGCGCCACTGCATCAATGGCGTGGCGCTGACCTTCAAGCCCGCCACGGCCTGACAATACCCCCTGAAGAAAGAAAAAACTCCGGGCTTGCGGCCCGGAGTTTTTGCGCGGTCAGGGTTTTCGGGCGTGGACTGGAGGAGCTTCCCGAAACCGCTGCCCACATACTGATTCAGTGCCCGCCGCCACCACCGCCACCGGGCGCGGCCGGCTTCTTGATCAGCATGGTGAACAGGCCAAGCGTCGCGAACAGCACCGTCAGCAGGTAGAACACATCCATGAAGGACAGCAGCGCCGCCTGCTGATGGACCATGCCAGACAGCTTTGAGATCGCGGCACTGGTGGCGTTGAGGCCAGTGCTCTGCTCGAAGTTGAGCGTCATGTTCTGCAGCTTGGTCTGCGCGGCCGCACTGCCCCACTGCACGTGCTCGGCGAGCCTTGCGTAGTGGAAGGCATTGCGGTCGATCAACACGGTGTTGATGATGGCAAGGCCGACCGCGCCGCCCAGATTGCGGGTGAGGTTGAACAGGCCGGACGCGTTCTTCAACCGGTCGGGCGGCAAGGTGCCGAGCGCGATGTTGTTGATCGGCACCATGCACAGCATCATCGAGCAGCCGCGCAGGATCTGCGGGATGAGCAGCTCATAAAAATCCCAGTCGGCGGTCAGATGCGTCATCCACCATGTGCCGGTGGCGAAGCCGAAGAAGCCGATCATCATCATCAGCCGCAGGTCCATCTTGCTCGACAGGAAACCGGAGATCGGCGCGGTGACGAACATGGCCAGGCCGCTGACGAACAGCGCTTCACCGATCATCATCGAATCGTAACCGCGGATGCGGCCGAGAAACACCGGATAGAGATAGGTGAGCCCGTAGAGACCGATGCCGATGACGAAGGAAAACAGCGAGCCGAAGGCGAAGTTGATGTTGCTGAACGCCTTGAGGTCGACGATCGGCTCCTCGGCGGTGAAGACACGCCAGAAGAAGATCGCCGCGCCGATGGTCATGACGATGGCGCAGATAAACACGGCCTGGTCCTGCAGCCAGTCATTGTTCGGACCCTCTTCCAGCACATATTCCATGCAGCCGAGAAAGGCCGCCATGCCGGCCAGGCCCCACCAGTCGAACTTGTTGAACAGTTTGAGGTTGGGCTTGTCGAAATCGATCAGCGACCAGGCCGCGGTCGCCACCAGGATGCCGGGCACGACATTGACCAGGAACAGCCAGTGCCACGAAAAGGCGTGACTGATATAGCCGCCGACGGTCGGGCCGATGGTCGGCGCCAGCGTCGCCACCAGGCCAATCATCGGCGACACGATGGCGCGGCGCGAGGGTGGGAAGATGGTGAAGGCCGCGGCAAAGACGCTCGGGATCATGCCGCCGCCGATGAAGCCCTGCACGGCGCGATAGACGATCATCTGGTCGATGTTGGTGGCTGTCGCGGCAAGTGCGCTGGCCGCGGTGAAGCCCGCCGCCGCGACGGTGAACAGCACGCGCGTCGACAGCATGCGGCTGAGGAAGCCGGAGAGCGGAATCATCACCACCTCGGCGATCAGGTAGGCGGTCTGCACCCACGGGATCTCGTCGGAGCTGGCGCTGAGGCCCGCCTGGATCTCGGCCAGCGAGGCCGAGACGATCTGGATGTCCAGGATCGCCATGAACATGCCGAACACCATCGCCAGGAAGGCGATGACGCGCCGGGTCGAGATCGTGTCGGGAACGGCCGGCCTTGCCGGCAGCGATCCTGCGGTGATGGTTGCGGTTGCCATTTCCTGAGCCTCCTTGAGGCAGGCCGGGCGGCGCGGCGCCTGATCAGCCGCCGGGCCGCCCTCCGAAAGCGCTTAGTTGCTGGTCGTGCTCGGCGCCGTGCGGCTGT
Organism: Mesorhizobium sp. B4-1-4; assembly: GCF_006439395.2. Taxonomy (NCBI): domain Bacteria; kingdom Pseudomonadati; phylum Pseudomonadota; class Alphaproteobacteria; order Hyphomicrobiales; family Phyllobacteriaceae; genus Mesorhizobium; species Mesorhizobium sp. B4-1-4. Next base: position 5,234,183 of record NZ_CP083950.1, on the reverse strand, counting down.
CGACGGCGACGACAACGCTGAGCCCGGCGCGCAACTTGCCGGTCTTCAGGGCATCGGCCGGGACGTCGATGCGGACCGGGATGCGCTGCACCACCTTGGTGAAGTTGCCTGTGGCGTTCTCGGGCGGCAGCAGCGAGAACACCGCGCCTGACGCCGGAGCCAGTGACGAGACGGTTCCCTGGATAGGCTTGCCGTCGATGGCGTCGACCGAGATATTGACCTTTTCGCCGGGAACCAGCCGGGCAAGCTGCGTCTCCTTGAAATTGGCGACGATATAGAGCTTGTCCATCGGCACGACGACGGCGAGCTTCTGGCCAGGGCTGACAAGATCGCCCTGCTCGACCGAACGGTTGCCGACAATACCGTCATAGGGCGCCTTGAGCACGGTGAAGGACAGGTCGCGCGCGGCCTTGTCGTGGCTGAGCTGCAAGGATGCGAGCGTGCTCGCCGACTCGGCGCGCTGCGCCTCGAGCACGCCGATATTGGCCTGGGCGGCTGCGATCTGCGCGTCGGCGCCGACGAGAGCGGCATTGGCCTGGTCGAGCGCGGTCTGGGCGTCATCCAGCTGTGCCTGGGTGCCGACATGCGTCTTGACGAGTTGCGCGGCACGCTGCTGGGCACGGGCGGCATTGTCGGCGGCCGCCTGATCGGCGACCTTCTGTGCTTGAGCCTGCTGCAGGGATGCCTGCGCGGCCTTGGTCTGTGCGTCGATGCGGTCGAGCGTCTTCGACAATGTGGCGATCTGCGCCTCGGCCTGCCCGACTGCGATCTTATAGTCGCCATCGTCGATCGTCAGCAGCGGGTCGCCGGCCTTGACCACCTGGTTCTCGCTCACCTTGACCTGATCGACATAGCCGGAAATCTTGGGCGAAACGAACGCCATGTCGGCCTGGACATAGGCGTCGTCGGTCGTGATCATGAAACGGCCCGTGGTCCAGTAGTCGTAGCCGTACCAGGCGCCGCCGCCGAGCAGCGCAAGGCCAATGATCGGCAGCAGGAAGGAGCGCGCCGAGCGCTTCTTCTTGGCCGGAGCGTCAGCCGCCGGCGGCGGTGCGACGACCGGCTGGACAGGAATCTCCGGTGCTTCCGTCGCCGGCGCGACCTTGGCATTGGGGAAAGGGCGGACTTCGGCAGTGGTTGGCGCGTTCGAGGACATGACATCTCTCTAAAATGAATAATACTGAACCGTTCGGTTCGATCCGGCCGTTGACATAGCGCGAAAAGAGGACCATATCAAGGGGCAATCGAACCGGTTGGTTCGAATTATTTTCGAGGTGCGACTTTCATGGCCGAGACAACACCTGACGCCGAAAACCCTGACGCCGAGAACGACAAATGCGGCGACCTGTTGGAGAGCCTGCGCCGTGGCCGCCCGGCGGCTGGACAGGATCCGGTCAAGCGGAGCCAGATCATCGATGGCGCCCGCCGTGTCTTCATCGACAAAGGCTTCGAGGCTGCGTCGATGAACGACATCACACGTGAAGCCGGCGTGTCGAAGGGCACCATCTATGTCTACTTCGCCAACAAGGAAGAGTTGTTCGAGGCGCTGATCGAGGAAGAGCGCGGCACCATCTTCAAGAACATGTACGACATGCTCGACCGTGCCGACGACCTGCGCCAGACGCTGGTGAAGTTCGGCAAGGTGCTGTCCATGAAGATCACCTCGGCCAAGGTCATCCAGGCGCAGCGCACGGTGATCGGCGCTTCCGACAGAATCCCCGACATGGGCGCGCGGTTTTACGAGCGTGGCCCCAAACGCGGCCATGACAAGGTCGTGACGTTCCTCAATGCAGCCGTCGAACGTGGCCTGCTCCAGATCGACGATGTCGATCTTGCCGCCTATCAGTTCACCGAGCTTTGCCTGGCCGGCCTTTTCCGGCAGTGCATCTTCGCCTACCGGACCAAGGCTCCGAACCAGGAAGAGATCGACCGCATCGTCAGGTCGGGTGTCAGCATGTTCCTGAAGGCCTACGGCACCGAAAAGCTTGCCGAGGAAGAAAAAAACTCACATTCGCCCTGACATGACGCTCCGAACGGCCCTCCAGTGGCCGATTTTTCGTGGAAGCCGGCTTGACCTCAAGGCGCTGAGCGTCAACGTCTGGGGAACCGGGCCGAACGGATCATTCCGCGGGAATGATTCTCGTTCGCGAGCGTGAAGGCAGATCGGGATGGGCGATCCGAAGCTCCAGGGTCAGATGCGACGCATCGTGGCGGACTTCAACGCCGGTCGCCACGAGCAGGCACGGCTGCTCTGCGAGGAGGCTCTTCGCCAGACTGCGGACGACCCAGCTCTCAACCACCTTCTGGCTGCCGTTCTTTTCGCCAAGCGAGAGATATCGGGAGCCCGCACCCATATTCATGCAAGTCTGGCGATCAGGGCCGACAACGCAGCCGCTCAATTGCTCGCCGGCCGCTTGGCGCGGGCGGCACGGGATTTTGACCAGGCGCTGTTCCATCTCTCACGCGCGGCGGAATTGGCGCCCGACGCTGCCGTGCTTATCGAGCAGGCGCGAACGCTCGATGAGGCGGGCGACCGGACCCAGGCGCTCGAGGCGTGGCGGCAGGTGACACTTGCCGATCCCTCGTCGGCGGAAGCGGCAGCGCGTCTGGGCCGCATGCTGTTCGAGGACGGAATGCCTGCCGATGCGGCACCTTTGCTGGAGCGGGCGGTGAACGGAAATGCGCCCGCATCGACATGGTTCGACCTCGCCCTTGTCAGGCAGGATCTGCATGATCATGTCGGGGCAGCGGCCGCCTATCGCAAAGCGCTGGAGATACGTCCCGACGACGCCGAGGCGGCGGTCAATCTGGGGATAGCGCTGCAGGAAACGGCCGATATGGACGCCGCGATCGATGCCTATCGGACGGCCTACAAGCAGCGCGCCACAACCTTCGGCATCATCGCGATGGCCTTGACGTCAGCGCCGCACGGCAAGCTTTGGATCGATCGCGAAGCGTTGAAGGGCTTGCTTGGCGGCTAGGGCAATTCCAGGAAAGTGCGTCGCGGTTTTCCATCCGCAATTGGGTAAAGACAAGGAATAGAGCAGGTCGCATGCAGAGCGGCTGCACTCGGATCGGGACTCTAGCGGGCGCGTTTTACGCGAAACTGCTTCCGGTAGACGCCGGGTTCGGCAAGAACATCGGCAACGGTTTTTTCGTAGGAAGCCTTGCGGACGGCATCGAAGCTTTCGAAGACGAGTTCGGGCGCGGCGCGCGGCACGGGAAAGCATTGTGCAACCGGCGTGCCCTTGGCCAGCACGCCGGAGAAACCCTGGTCGGTCCAAATTGCCGGGAAGTTGATGCCGGCGTCCTGGAAATGATCCGCATCGACAACACCAGTCACCAGGCGGAAAGGAAGATCATCGCGGTTGACCGGATGGGTGGCGAACAGGGACCAGCCGTCCTCCAGCTCGATCGTCCAGAAACTGTTGAATTTTATGGCCGCCAGCCCATTCGAGAACGGTGCGCCGGCGAGCTGTTCGGCGACATGGAAGCTGAGCGGCGAACGCGGATGGCCCATCGTTGACGGCTCGGCGATGTCCCACCGCCATTCAAAGGCGCCGTTCTCGACTGTCACATCGCACGGCAGCAGGATCATGAAGCCGTGTGTCATGGCATCGACGAAGGGAGGACACTGCTTTACCGTCCGAATCTCTCGCCCATGGATCTCCGAAAAGGCTTTCGGAGGCATCTTGCGGAGCCAGTCAGGCAGCACGCCGCGCGCTGGAACCGGCCGGGGCAGCGTCTCGGCAAGCGCGGGATCACAACGAAAAACGATACGCATCCGGTTCGCCTCACATGGCGCTGCGATGTTGACGGATCGCCAAGGCGCGGTCAACGGATGCGCGTACGACGTCTAGAGCATGATGCCGAAAAGTGTGAAGCGGTTTTCGGACGACATCATGCTCTAACTTTTTGATTTAGAGACGGACTCAGATTTCAGGTCGACTCGACCTGAAATCATCCGGCTCTAGCCGCCATTGGCCGCGAGCACGATCGCGGCCTGCAATTCCTCAAGGCCTTCGCCCTTTTCCGATGATGTCGCGAGCACGAACGGAAACGCCGCCGGACGCTTCTTGATCTTGGCCAGCGTCTCCTCGATCAGCCGCGGCACGCCGGCAGCCTTGATCTTGTCGGTCTTGGTCAGCACGATCTGGTAGGACACCGCCGCCTTGTCGAGCAGCGACAGCACCTCGTCGTCCTTGGCCTTGATGCCGTGGCGGGCATCGATCAGCACATAGACCCGCTTCAGCGTGACGCGGCCCTTGAGGTAGTCGAAGACCAGCTTCGTCCATTCGTCGACCTTCTCCTTGGGCGCGGTGGCATAGCCGTAGCCAGGCATATCGACCAGCGCCATCGGCGGCAGGTCGGCGCCCTCGCCCGAAAATCCATCCGGCACGAAGTAGTTGAGCTCCTGCGTTCGCCCCGGCGTGTTGGAGGTGCGCGCCAGCCCCTTCTGGTTGACCAGGGCGTTGATGAGCGAGGACTTGCCGACGTTGGAGCGACCGGCAAAGGCGATCTCGGGCGGGCCTTCCGGTGGCAGGAACTTCATCGCCGGCACGCCGCGAATGAAGATCCACCCGCGCGTGAACAGGTCGGTGCCGATCGTGGTGCTGTTTTGAGTGTTCAAGCTGCTGTCTCCAGAAGAGAGATGTCGGCGCCCCGGATGGCATCGAGATTGCGACTGATCTTGTCCACCGGCCAGTCCCACCATGCCAGCGCCAGCAACCGCCTGATCGTTCTGTCGTCGAAACGCATCTTCACCACCCTGGCCGCATTGCCGGCGACGATGGCATAGGGCGGCACATCGTGCGTCACCACCGATTTCGCGGCGATGATGGCGCCGTGGCCGATTTCCACGCCGGGCAGGATCACCGCCTCCATGCCGATCCAGACATCGCTGCCGACCACCGTGTCGCCGCGTACCTCCTTCGACCATGTCGCCGGGTCAAAACCCTGTTCCCAGCCATGGCCGAAAATGTTGAACGGATAGGTCGAAAAGCCAGACATGGCATGGTTGGCGCCGTTCATGATGAAGCGCGCGCCTTCGGCTATGGCGCAAAACCTGCCGATGATGAGCTTGTCGCCGATGAAGGGATAGTGGTGCAGTACGCATTTTTCGGCGAATTTGTCCGGCCCGTCCGGGTCGTCATAATAGGTGTAGTCGCCGATCTCGATGTTCGGCGTCGTCACCAGCGGCTTCAGGAAACCGACGCGCGTGTGTATCGCGATCGGGTGCTTGATGTCGGGGTTGGGTCCGTTCATGTCGGTTCGTCCGGGAATTGGCGGACAGGCGCATCCGGAAACGGAGATGCCGGTCAAAATAACGTGATCCGCCCTATAGCACCAATCGGCCGGGGAGCGAGCCTTCGTTGGCGGACAAGCTCATTTGTTGCCGCGGCAGATGACGATCGGATTGGACAGCGCGCTGTCGAAACCGCTGCCTTGGTAGATGGTGACGTTGGCGGCGCCGGGCGGCAACATGAAGGTGCCCTCGACCACTTTCTGATCGCCCGATGTCGTGTGGAGATCCCAGCTAAACGTGCAGAATTGCTGGGGCGCCTTGGGTTCGACGTGGCTGCAGTTCAGCTGTGCGCCACCCAGCATGGCGGCACCGCCGCAGCTGACCGCCTCCTTTGCCACCGCCGCGCCCGGGCACCCGACGAGAGCCGTCACGGCTGCGATGCTGATCCAATTCATCGTCGAAACCCTTGCCGGAAAATTCTTGCCGCCTGGGCGCCTTTGGCGCGCCTTGACCCATGCAATTTTTCTTCTGCGCGGTCTAATCCGTCTTGCGCCCGCCGTCCAGCAGGATTATGTGCATGATGATAATAAGCATGCTCACTAAAAGTTGTCGGCAGACCCTGATCTCCTCCCATGTCCTCCTCCTCCAATATCAGCTTCGTGCTGCACGATGTCGCGCGTCTGCTTCGAAAGCGGTTCGAGCAGCGTTCACGCGCATCGGGGCTGACGCGGGCTCAATGGCAGGTACTGGCCTATCTTTCGCTGCATGAAGGCGTTCACCAGAACAAGCTCGCCGACTTCATCGAGATCATGCCGATCACACTCGCCCGGTTGCTGGACAAGATGGAAGCCCGGGGCTTCATCGAGCGCCGGCCCAATCCAGCCGACCGCAGGGCCTGGCTGCTTTATCTGACGCCGCAGGCCCATCCGCTGCTCGAGCTCATGCGCGGCAACGGCCAGAAAACACGAGACGAGGCCTTCGCCGGCCTTTCGTCGGATGCACGGCAGCATCTGCTGCAAACCCTAAGCTTGATCAAATCCAATCTGCTCGCGGCTTGCGCCCAGCCAGCCGTCGACCGGGAGAAAGTACATGGCTGAATCAACATCACCCAAGAAGCCTGCTGACAAAGAAGGTGTCGGCGAAAGAGCCAGCGACCAGGTCATCCGGCTGGACAGCGAGCGCGAACAAAGGCGCGGCAACGTCGTCATCGACAATGACGAGCTGGAAGCGCCGGTCGCCCTGGAGCCGGCGGCGCTCGAGGCTCCGTCCAGGGAGCCGCAGCCACGGCAGGCCCCGGTCGCGGCTGTCGCTCCCGGGCCGGTCAAGCCGAGGCGCGGCCTGACGCGGCCGGTGCTCTTTGCCTTGCTGCCCGTCGCGCTGGTGGTCGGCGGCTATTACTATGTCACCGGCGGCCAGGTGATGACGACCGACAATGCCTATATCCAGGCCCAGTCGCTCGGCGTGTCAACCGACGTCTCCGGCACCGTGCAGGAAATCGACGTGCACGAGAATCAGGCTGTGAAGAAGGGTGACGTGCTCTTCCGTTTGCGGCCGGCTTCTTTCGAAACCACGCTCGCCGCCGCCCAAGCCCAGCTCGGAACCGTGCGCAACCAGGTGCTGACCTTGCAGGCGAGCTACCAGCAGTCGCTGGCGCAGATCGAGCAGGCCGAGGCCGACATTCCTTATTACGAGGCCGCCTTCCAGCGGCAGCAGAATCTGCTCAAGACCTCCACCGCCTCGAAGGCGTCCTTCGACAGCGCCCAGCACGACCTCGTCGCGGCGCGCCAGAAAGTGTCCGTTGCCAAGTCACAGGCTCAGGCCATGCTTGCCCAGCTCGGCGGCGACGCCAACCAGCCGGTGGAGAAGAACCCGTTTTACCTGCAGGCTCAGTCGGGCGTCGACGATGCACAGCGCAACCTCACCGATGCCGTGGTCAAGGCTCCCTTTGACGGCATCGTCACCAATGTCGATGCGCTTCAGGTCGGCAAGTATCTGCCGGCTTCGCAGCCGGCCTTCAGCCTGGTTTCGTCGACCGATCTGTGGATCGCGGCCGAGCCCAAGGAAACCGAGCTGACCTATGTCAGGCCGGGACAGACGGCAACGATCAGCGTCGATACCTATCCGGGTGCCGTGTGGCACGGCACGGTTGCCTCGATCAGCCCCGCCTCGTCGTCGAGCTTCTCGCTGCTGCCGGCCCAGAACACCACCGGCAACTGGGTCAAGGTCGTGCAGCGCATCCCGATGCGCGTGGCCGTGGACGATATCGGGGGCAAACCGCCGCTGCGGGGTGGCATGAGCGTCGTGGTCGATGTCGACACCGGCCATGCGCGCGGCCTGCCGGACTTCGTCACCAACCTCCTGAAGAGCTTCGGACAAAAGTCATGACCAGCGCGGCCGCTACGGGAGGCACACCGGTGGTCGCCAATCGCGGCGCCATCACAGCTTGCGTGATCCTGGCCGTCATCATGCAGGCGCTGGACACGACCATCGCCAATGTGGCGCTGCCCTACATCCAGGGCAGCGTCTCGGCGAGCGCCGACCAGATCAACTGGGTACTGACTTCCTATATCGTCGCGGCCGCGGTCATGACGCCGCCCTCAGGCTACCTTGCCAACCGTTTCGGCCGCAAGCGTATCCTCTTGACCTCGATCACCGGCTTCGTGGTCGCCTCGGTGCTGTGCGGTTTCGCGCAGTCGCTGCCGCAGATCGTCGGCTTCCGCCTGCTGCAAGGCCTGTTCGGCGCGGCCCTGGTGCCGCTGTCACAGAGCATCCTGCTCGATATCTACAGCGTGGAAGAGCGCGGCTCGGCGATGGCGCTGTTCGGCGTTTCGGTGATGGTCGGGCCGGTGCTGGGCCCGGTCATCGGCGGCTGGCTGACCGAAAATGTCAGCTGGCGCTGGGTGTTCTACATCAACGTGCCGATCGGGGCGCTGGCCTTCGCCGGCGTGTCGATGTTCGTCCTGGAAACGAAGCTGGACTTCAAGGCCAGGCTGGACTGGCTGGGCTTCGGCATGCTCAGCATCACCATCGCGGCCCTGCAGATGTTTCTCGATCGCGGCGAGCAGCTCAACTGGTTCTCGTCATCCGAGATCATCGTCGAGGCGCTGATCTGCGCGTCCGCCTTCTATATCTTCCTCGTCCACACCTTCACCGGCCGCAACACCTTCGTGAACCCGAGGCTCTTCCTCGACCGGAATTTCGCCGTCGGCATGGTCTTCATCTTCATCATCGGCATCACCTATCTCGCCTCGCTGGCGTTGATGACGCCTTATCTTCAGACGCTGATGGGATATCCGGTGGTAACGGCCGGCATCGTCATGGGCCCACGCGGCCTCGGCACCATGGCGTGCATGTTCCTCGTCGGCCGGCTGGTCGGCAAGGTCGACACGCGCTGGCTGCTGTTGACCGGCCTGCTGGTCACCGCTTGGGCGATGTACGACATGACCGGCTGGACACCCGACGTGTCGCAATGGACGATCGTCAGCACCGGCTTCATCCAGGGCGCCGGACTGGGCTTCCTGTTCGTGCCGCTGACCACCATCACCTTCGCCACGCTGGCGCCGGAGCGGCGCGCGGAAGGCACCGGGCTCTACAATCTGTCGCGAAATATCGGCTCCAGCGTCGGCATATCGGTCGTCACCGCTCTGCTGACGCAGAACGTGCAGATCAACCATGCCAACATCGCCACCTATGTGACGCCCTTCAACCAGGCGTTCGGCAATCCGGCGATCGCCCAGGCGATGAGCCCCTACACCGCCGCCGGCCGCGCGGCGCTGGACGGCGTGGTGACGCTGCAGGCGACGATCATCAGCTACATGAACGACTTCAAGCTGATGATGATCCTGTCGCTGGCCGCTATTCCGCTGGTGCTCCTGCTGCGCAAGCCCGGGACGCCGGCCAAGATCGACCACAGCGCCGTCATGGAGTGAGGCCAGGACCCGGCTGATTGCGTCGGGGTATCGCGCGGCGACGAATTGACAGCCTTTGGAAGCGCACAAGCAGTCACGCCGCGCGCGTGCTTTTCAGTTTCGCCGATCACGGGAACAGATGCCCGCCCCCCAAAAAAGCCCGGACGGAACCAGGCTTTTTCGACAGGACCCGCCAATGCACTGGAATGAAGTTCCGGACCTCAGATGCCGAAGGGGAATGTATCCGGTACCTTGCCGGTGCTGTCGGCCGACATGGCGAGCGGCGTGACCGCGGACGTTCGATCGAACCAGACGAAGGCATCGAATTGGAGGGAGACGGACGAGTCCATGTAATGGCTGAGCCGTTCGGTCTCCGGCCGGTAGATGACGCCGATATAGCGTTCCGGCCTCGGCGCCGCCAGATCGGCGCCGAGCTGGCCATGGCGCCCAAAATCCAGCAGGAACGAAGGTTTGCCGCTGTCGTGGCACATCCGCTCGAAGCTGTGCGGTAGCGAAGGATTCACATCCTTCACCTCCATCTCACCGTCCCAATCCGAGGCGCAGGCGACAGTACCGGTATCTGTTCCGAAGCCGATCAGCGCCGCCCGGGCACCGAAGCGTTCCCGGCAGAGCTGGCCGATGTTGAGCTCGTCGCGGACAGTGCCCATATCGGTATGCCGCGCATCGCCGATATGCGAGTTATGCGCCCACACCACGGCCTTCGAATCCGGTCCTTGCGCTTCGAGAAGCTGATCGAGCGTTTCGAACATGTGCCGATCGCGGAGATTCCAGGTCTCGGCGCCACCATAATACATCACGCGGTAGTACCGCTCGGCCGATGCGACCAGACGTGCACTCTGCTTGGCGTCGAGGAGATCGCCGTCGCCCTCCGCCATGGATCGTTCGAACAGATCCATGCACTGCCGCACGACGGCCTCTTCGCAGGTTCTGTAGCCCGGCCGCAGCGCCGCGCGTCCGTAGGTGGTGGGCTCGTTCTGCCAAGGCATCAGACAGCCATAGCGCTCGCGCGCGACCGCGGCCGCTTCGGGATCGACCTTTTCCAGGTAGGCAAGCACCGTGGCGATCGAGCCGCTCATATTGTAGAGATCCAGTCCGTAGAAGCCTGCTTTCCGCGCATGATCGGGCACATCCCGGTTGTATTCACGCAGCCAGCCGATGAATGCGGCCACCTCGGTGTTGCGCCACATCCAGGTCGGGAAGCGCTGGAAAGGCGGCTGCGCATCCGACTGCCGTTCCTCTGCGCGAACATATCGATTGATCTGCGCGGCATCCGGCCAGTCCGCCTCGACGGCCACGATGGTGAACCCGTGTCGCTGGAGGAGGCGCCGGGTGACCGCCGCGCGCGCACGATAAAATTCCGAAGTGCCGTGGCTGGCTTCCCCGAGCAAGACGACGCGCCGGCTGCCGAACCGGTCGAACATCGCGCCGAAGGCCGGATCGTCGATCGGCGGCAGATCTTCGGCCGCCCGCGCGATTTGCTGCGGCAATGGAGGAGGGCGTACCTCGCGCGCCGACCGCGTGCTTTCTTCCTGCCCGCCATGCTCGCCGATCAGCGGCACGAACATGACACCGCCGAGGTCCTCCTCCTCGAACTTGTTTGCCGCAATCCGCGTCAGCCGAACGAGCCGCTGGGAGTAAGGGTCTTCACCGACCGGAATGATCAGCCTGCCGCCGATCTCCAACTGCTCCTGCAAGCCGAGGGGAATGGATTTGCCGGCGGCCGCGACGACGATAGCGTCGAAGGGTGCCTTTTCCTGCCAGCCTTTCGTGCCGTCGCCGACCCTGACCTCGACGTTTCGGTAACCCGCGGCATTGAGCCGCCGCTCCGCCTGTTGCGCGAGCGATCGGTGCCGCTCGATGGTGAAAACGTGTTCAGCAAGTTCGGCCAGTACGGCTGCCGCGTAGCCCGAGCCGGTGCCGATTTCCAGCACGCGATCGGTAGCCTCGATCTCGGCCATCTCAGCCATTTTCGCCACGATGAAGGGTTGCGAGATCGTCTGTCCGCTGCCGATCGGCAACGGGCTGTCCTCATAGGCGAATTCCTCAAAACCTTCGTCGACGAATTGCTCCCGCGCGACCCGGCGCACCGCATTCAGAACCCGCTTGTCACGCACACCCCGGCGCGCGATGTGCGCCTCCACCATCCGATGCCTGGCGTGCTCGAAATCCAGCATGACAGCCTCCAATCAGGCGGTTGATCGGGTCGACGTGACGTTATTGACGAGCGAACTCATTTCCGCGGTATCCGCTCTCCCGGCTTCCGGCCCCGGACCATCGCTGCCGGTCTTCCTCTGCAGGCTCGACGCCGGTCGTGCCGGCTCTTATTCATTGGTTCGCCCGGTCTGACGGGGATTGACACCGCCTTGCGGTGTGGTGTCGTTTTCGACATCTCCCTCAAAAGTGTTTTCGCCGTCCAGTTCCTCGTCCTCGTCGAGAAGATTGCCACCTTTGATCGTGCCCCTGGAGGCGCCAATGCCGGGATTCTGCTTCAAATCCTTGTCGGTGACCTTGCGTGTCTTTGGGTGAATGTTGCTGCTCATCGGAATGCCTCGCTGCAAGTGGCATGTGATGAGGTCGATCCGCTGCACTGCCTTGAATTTTAACGGGCGCGTCGACCTGATCCTCCCACGCGGGAGCTTTTAGGGAGCCTTGTGCGCGAACTCTTGAACGCAGGATAAGTTCCATACGGACAATCCGGCAGTAGCGAGGTTCGATTTGCGGTAATGAGGGGGAGGCGAGGAAGATGCCGGCTCGGTCCCTTGTCCCCATCGCTTGCCGGGCCACGGCGTCGCGCGCTGCATCACTGAAACTAAAGGCTGAGCCCTGTAGAACACAGGACCCAGCCATCAAATCTGCTCTGGTCCAAACCGCCCAACTTTATGGTTCGGTTTGCCGGGGCGGGCTCTTTGCCAAAGAAGCCCTCTATTCCGCCGGCGACGGTTTCTTGCGGAACAGGGCCATCAGATTGTCCCACAGTTCGATCTTGGCGCCCTGGCGTTTCATGATCACGCCCTGCTGCAGGATCGACAGCGTGTTGTTCCAGGCCCAGTAGATGACGAGGCCGGCCGGGAAACTGCCCATCATGAAGGTGAAGATCACCGGCATCCAGGTGAAGATCGCGGCCTGCGTCGGGTCCGGCGGCGTCGGGTTCATGCGCATCTGCAGGAACATGGTGATGCCCATGACAACCGCCCAGGCGCCCATATGCGGCAGGAATGCAGGTGCCGCGAAGGGCAGCAGACCGAACAGGTTGAAGATCGACGTCGGATCGGGCGCCGCAAGATCGTGGATCCAGCCGAAGAATGGCGCGTGCCGCATCTCGATGGTGATGTAGAGCACCTTGTAGAGTGAGAAGAAGACCGGGATCTGCAGCGCCACCGGCCAGCAGCCGGCAAGCGGATTGATCTTCTCGGTCTTGTAGAGCTCCATCATCGCCTGCTGCTGCTTCATCTTGTCGTCCGCGTATTTCTCGCGGATTTCGAGCATCTTCGGCTGCACCTTCTTCATGTTCGCCATCGACGCATAGGACTTGTTGGCGAGCGGGAAGAAGATGGCTTTGACGATGACGGTGGTGGCGAGGATCGCCAGGCCGAAATTGCCGAAGAATTTGTAGAGCGTATCGATCAGCCAGAACATCGGCTTGGTGATGAAGTAGAACCAGCCCCAGTCGATCACAAGGTTGAACTGGCGAATGTGGCGGTCCGCCTCATAGGCATTGATCTTGGCGACTTCCTTGGCGCCGGCGAAGATTTCCGTCTCGACGGTCGCCGACTGGCCGGCCTCGACGTTGATCGGGTCGGTCAGGAAGTCGGACTGATAGCGATGGCGGCCATCCTCGAAATAGGCGTAGCGCGGCTGGAAAGGCTGCTTCTCGGTCGGTACCAAGGTGACGGCCCAGTATTTGTCGGTAATGCCGAGCCAGCCGTCGGTCGACTTGCCCGGCGTGATCTGCTTGTCCGACTCGATCTTGGAGTATTTGTATTCCGCCAGACCCTCGGTGCCGGTAACGCCGATCAGGCCTTCATGTAGCACGTAGGTGCTGGCGACGGCCGGCTTGTCATAGCGCGTGACACGGCCGTAGTTGAACAGCGAAACCGCGCTGCTGCCTGAGTTCTGCACCGTGTCCGAGACCGTGAACATGTAGTCATTGTCGACGGATACCGTACGCTTGAAGGTCAGGCCCTTGTCATTGGTGTAGGTGAGCGTCACCGGCGTCGAGGGGGTCAGCGTCGGGTTGCCGTCCACGCTCCACACAGTTTCCGCACCCGGTACCGTGCCCGTCTTGTCGTTGCCCACGAAACCGATCTCGGCGAAATAGCCGGTGGGCAGGACCTGCGGGTTGAGAAGCTCGATCTCGGGCGAATTCTTGTCGACGGTTTCGGTGTAGTGCTTGAGCCTGAGGTCGTCGAGGCGTGCGCCGGTCAGGTTGATCGAACCCATCAGGCTCGGCGTGTCGATCTTGACGCGCTTGGAAGCCGCCAAGGCCTGATCGCGGCTGGCAGCCGTGACGGCATCACCGCCGGGCGCGTTGGGAATGCTGCCCGGCGCCGGCGCCGGCGTTCCAGCCCCCGGATTGACGGCCTCGGCCGCCTTCTTCTGCTCTTGCACGCGCTGCTGCTCGACCTTGGCGGCCTCGCGCTGCTGTTCGACGCGCGGGTTCATGTAGAAAACCTGCCACAAAGTCAGGATCAGCACCGACAGCGCGATGGTGATGAAGAAGTTCCGGTTGTTTTCCATCGAGAGCCTTTGGCCTATCGTGTTCCGCGAAGTCGGCGGGAGAGTTCGGCCTTCAACTGGCCGAAGGGGGCGCGCAGCGCATCGTCGCGCCCGACGATGACATAATCATTGCCGGGCATCATGTCATCGGCCGCGTGGACGCGGACGGCTTCTTTCAGCCGCCGCCTGATGCGGTTGCGCACAACGGCTTTGCCGACCTTCTTGGTGACGGTGTAGCCGACACGCGGCATCCCGCCGTCGTCGCGGTCGAGGACCTCGACGAGGAAGAACCGCCCGCGGCGCTTTTCACCACGGCGGACGGCCAGGAATTCCGCGCGCTTCAGAAGCCGCTTGGGATTTTGCCCCACTGGCTTGCCGGTTGCGGGCAACGATCTCGTCTCGCTTAGGCGCTGAGCCGCTTGCGGCCGCGGTTGCGGCGAGCCGCGACGACGCCACGGCCACCCTTGGTGGCCATGCGGGCACGGAAGCCGTGCCGACGTTTGCGGACGAGTTTGGACGGTTGGTAGGTACGCTTCATTTGTTTTAATACCGCGGGGTGCGGCCCTTCTTGATTCTGTCACTTTGTAACAGGAGCTTTGCCGGGCCGGTTTTGGCGCGATCGAAACCGCGCCGGGACGAATGGCCCGAGCGTGAGCGGGCTTATAGAAAGAAGGGTTTTTAAAGTCAATCCGGCGTCGTCTCGCCAAGGCGGCAGGCCATCTGGCGCAAATTTAATGTTCCGACCAAGGATAAAATTGGCAAAAAAGCCGTAATCGCCTAATCTTGGCTGATCAAGTGATTGTGAAGACAGAGTCGCATGAGCGAAACCAGCCAAGCGGGTGAAGGGACCGGAACGGCGCCAGCCGCCGTCCGCACGGTGCCGCTGTCGCGCGGACTGTCGACAAAGCTGCTGCTGCTGACGATCGTTTTCGTGCTGCTGGCCGAAGTGCTCATCTTCCTGCCCTGGATCGCCAGCTACCGGTTGAGCTGGCTCAAGGAGCGGCTGAGCACCGCCGCCGCCGTGTCGATCGTGCTGGTGCAGGGCGAATCGACCTCCTTGTCGCGCGCGGCCCAGAACGACGTGCTGATGGCGATCGGCGCCAAGGCGATCGCGGTGCGCGACGGCGGCGTGTCGCGGCTTCTGGTGGTGGCCGACATGCCGCCGCAGGTCGATTCCCATATCGACCTCGCCAATGTCGGCATGATCAAGGGCATGACCGGCGCGCTCGACACGCTGTTCTTCGGCGGCGACCGCATGCTGCGCGTTTTCGGGCCGGTCGGCGAGAGCGACAAGGAATTCGAGCTGATCATGCCGGACTACAGTCTGCGCAAGGCCATGCTGATCTATTCGCGCAACGTCGCCTTCGTCTCGCTGCTGATCTCGCTGTTCACGGCCATGCTGGTCTATGCCGCGATCGACCTGATCATGATCGGGCCGATCCGCACCATGACGCGCTCGATGCTGACCTTCTCCGAGGCCCCCGACGACCCTGCGCGCATCATCCATCCCGCCGACCGCGCCGACGAAATCGGCGTCGCCGAACGCGAGCTGTCGCAGATGCAGATACGGCTGCAAAAGATGCTTTCCGAACAGAAGCACCTGGCCGACCTTGGCCTTGCCGTGTCGAAGATCAACCACGACATGCGCAACATCCTGTCCTCGGCGCAACTGATTTCGGACCGCCTGCGCCAGGTCAAGGATCCGACCGTGCAGGCCTTCGCGCCGAAGCTTCTGCGCACGCTCGACCGGGCCGTCTCCTATTCGGAAGGCGTGCTGGCCTATGGCCGCACGCAGGAGCCGCCACCTTCGCGCCGCCGGGTGAGGCTGCGCCAGCTGGTCGAGGACGTGCATGGCCTGCTCGACATCGAACAGGGCATCGAGTTCATCAACGCCGTCGAGACGGCGTTCGAGGTGGATGCCGATTCCGACCAGTTGTTCCGGGTGCTGACCAATCTGTGCCGCAACGCGGTGCAGGCGATGGCGGCCGACACCGAGAGCGCCGTCGTGCGCCGGCTGGCCGTGTCGGCCGAGCGGATAGGCAGCGTCAGCCGCATCGCCGTCACCGACACCGGCCCCGGCCTGCCGCCGAAAGCGCGCGAGAACCTGTTCGCGGCATTCCGCGGCTCGGCGCGCAGCGGCGGAACCGGCCTTGGCCTGGCGATCGCGCATGAACTGATCCGGGCGCATGGCGGCACGGTGGAGCTGGTCGAGAGCATTGGCGGGCGCACCACTTTCGCCGTGACCATCCCCGACCAGCCGGTGCGGCTCGACCAGGCCCGAGGCAGCCTGCGCCGCCCAGCGTGACCGCTTGCGCCGAGGCGCGTCGGACGTGACACTTCGATGACCTTCCCCGAGAGCTCCTTTCCTCCCAGTTTGAAACCAGACCGGCTCTCGACAGCCTCAAAGCCCCGGAATCGGGGCCGTCATCGCTGGATGACAGGACCGCGACAAAACTTTTGCCGGATCGGCTTGCTTTTCGCGATTTCAGTCGTTAGGGAACTGCACACATTCGCGGCCGGTCTTTCGGATCGGATCGCGGGCCGTTGAAAACACGGCCTGTTGCGCGCCCGTAGCTCAGCTGGATAGAGCACCAGACTACGAATCTGGGGGTCAGGAGTTCGAATCTCTTCGGGCGCGCCAATCGTGACATACTGATTTGGCGCGACATTTTCCCCAGCACTGGAACAAAACTGGGCATCTGCGTCTGCTTCCGACCCGAAGAAGACGCCTGGACGGCTCAACTCGACTGACTTGTGGGCGGCCCAAAGATGATACTGCTCCTCGCATAAGAGGCGCGACCCTACTTAGTGTTTGCGATATAGTGCTCGGGCAAAGCTTCCACCGCCTGGGAGTAGGCACGTGGATATTCGAGCATGGCTGGTGAGCCTCGGTCTCGGCGAGTATGCCGACGCCTTCGGCAGCCAAGATATCGATGAAGAGGTGCTCCCGAGCCTGACCGCCGACGACCTGACGGCGCTCGGGGTCATGTCGATTGGCCATCGGCGCAAATTGCTCAGCGCCATTGCGGCCCTCGCCGAGAGTCCGACCCGGCCCACAACGGCCCAGCCCCCGCCCGCCCCTTCGGATTCTCGCGCAGAGCGACGGCAACTCACTGTGATGTTCGTCGACCTCGTTGGCTCGACCGAGCTTGCGCAGGCGCTCGACCCGGAAGACATGCGCGAGGTCATTCGCGCCTATCAGCAGGTGGTTGCGCGAGAGATCGCTCGCTACGACGGGCGCGTCGCCAAGCTGATGGGCGACGGCGTGCTCGCCTATTTCGGCTGGCCACAGGCGCACGAGGATGACGCCGAGCGCGCGGTGCGAGCCGGCCTCGCCGCCGCTTCCGCCACCGGCCGGCTGACCGCGCCCGGCGGCAAGCCGCTAGCGGCGCGCGTCGGCATCGCCACGGGACTGGTGGTCGTCGGCGACCTGATCGGCGAAGGCGCTGCACAAGAGGAAGCCGTTGTCGGAGACACGCCCAACCTCGCGGCCCGGCTGCAGGCACTCGCAGAGCCAGGCGCAGTCATCATCGCCGACACGACGCAAAAGCTGGTTGCGGGGCTGTTCGCGACAGCCGACCTCGGTGAGCGCCCTTTGAAGGGCTTTGCCGCTCCGGTGCGGTGCCGGCGCGTCGTCGGCGAAACAGCCGCCGAAAGCCGGTTCGAAGCGCGGCACGCCGTGCTTGCACCTCTGGTCGGGCGGGACCCTGAGCTGGCACTCCTGCTCGAACGCTGGCACCGCGCGACAGCGGCAGAGGGTCGGGTCGTTCTGCTCAGTGGCGAGGCGGGCATCGGCAAGTCGCGCCTGATTGCGGCGCTCGCGGAGCGGGTTGCCACCGAACCGCATGCCGAGCTGCGCTTCTTCTGCTCCGCCTATCATACGAACAGCGCGCTGCATCCTCTCATAGCGCATATCGAGCGAGCGGCGGGTTTCCTCAGTGACGACAGTGCCGATAGCAGGTTCGACAAACTCAGGGCACTGCTCGCCAGGCTCCATATGGAGACGGACGAGGCGCTGCCGCTGCTGGCGATCCTATTGTCGATCGACCCAGGCGGACGCTACCAGCCGCCCAGACTGCCCGCGCCGACACTCAGGGCGCGCACGCTGGCGGCGTTGATACGGCTGGTCGAGGCGTCGGCGAACAAGCCGGCGCTTGTGCTGGTCGAAGACGCCCACTGGATAGACCCGACGACGGCAGAGTGGCTCGGGATGCTGGTTGAGCGGCTCGCCGGCCTGCGCGCCCTGTTGGTGGTGACGGCACGACCGGAATTCGAGCCGCACTGGACGGCGCTATCGTCTGTGGAGACAGTGCTGCTCGGACGGCTCGAACAGGAACACGGCATAGCGATCATAGAGCGCGTTGCAGGCAACAGAAAGCTGCCGCCCGATATTGCCGACAGGATCCTGGCCAACACGGAAGGTGTACCGCTGTTCGTCGAGGAGCTGACGCGGACAGTCCTCGATTCCGGGCAGCTACTAGAGGCCGACGGGCGCTATCTCGCGATAGGGCCGCTGCCCAACCTGGCAATTCCCTCGACCCTGCAGGACTCGCTGATGGCGCGCCTCGACCGGCTGTCGCCGGTCAAAGAGACGGCCCAGATCGGTGCCTGCATCGGGCGCATCTTCGGCCACCGGCTGCTCGCTGCGGTGAGCGGTGCGGACCAGGCGCGGCTCGACGATGCGCTCCACCAGCTCGAACAAGCCGAACTGGTGTTTCGCGGCGGCGTCGCGCCGGAGGCGACCTATACGTTCAAGCATGCGCTGGTGCGCGACACCGCCTACCAGAGCCTGCTGAAGAGCCGGCGCCAGCAAATCCATGGCAGGATTGCTGCAGCGCTCGAAGCCGAGTTCGCCGAAATCGCCGAAGCCGAACCCGAAACCGTCGCGCAGCATTACACGCTGGCCGGCCAGGCGGGTGAGGGCGTGCCATGGTGGCTGCGGGCGGGGCAGCGCGCGATGGCAAGGTCTGCCAACCGCGAGGCCGCAGCTCACTTCGCCAAGGGGCTCGAGCTTACAGCGTCACTGCCCGCTTCCGAGACCCGGCTCAGGCAGGAAGTTTCACTGTGGACGGCGATGGGCTCGGCTCTTGTCCCCGCCAAAGGTTGGGCCGCCCCGGAGCCCCTGCAGGCATTTTCGACCGCGCGGGACCTTGCCGCGCGGCTCGGCGACAAAGTCAAGCTGTTCGCAGCGGTGCGCGGCGAGAGTGGCTGCCGTACCATCTCGGGCGACCTGCGCGCCGCCGAAGCTCTTGCCATGCAGTGCAAGACGCTCGGGGTGGAGCTCGCCGAGGCATCCGGCGATTCTGAGTACCTGCTGGAGGCACACCATCAACTCTGGGGCGTCAATTTCTATCTCGGCAGGTACGAGTCCGCTGAACCGTTTGTCAGATATGGCCTTGAAACCTACGACTACGAGCGGCATCGCCACCTTGCGTGGGGCTATACTGGGCACGATCCCGGCGTCTGTTGCAGGTCGTTCCACGCGCAGATGCTCTGCATATGCGGCAAGCCTGACAAGGCGATCCGGCAGGCAAGGGAAGCTGTCGCTCTGGCCCAGCGCGACTCGCATCCCCTTAGCTTGGCCCAGGCACAGATGGCCCTCGGCGTTGTCCACCTCCTTCGGCGAGAGCCCGGAAAGGCGCGACGCTGGGCTGAAAAAGCCATTGCGGTGTGTACCGAGTTCGCCCTCCCGCTGCTGCTGGGGCAGGCTCGCGCCTTCTTCGGCTGGGCGCTTGCCGGTCTGGGTGCGTTGGACGATGGGATTGGCGAGATGCGTGATGGGATCGCGGCGATGGCCGCGACCGGCGCCGACATGGGGATGGCCGCTTATCTGTGCGCGCTAGCGCGGGCCTGCGGCGAGCGCGGCGACGCAAGCGAGGGACTGGCCGTTCTGGAGCAGGCGTTCGACACGCTCGCCAAATCAGGCTCCACATATCAGCTGCCCGAGTTGTTGAGTGCGAAAGGAGAGTTGCTGTCACGGCTGGACCCGCGCGGCGACGCCGCCGAAGACCCTTTGCGGCAATCTCTGGCCGCCGCCCGTGAGCAGCGCGCGATACTGGCCGAGTTGAGGGCCGCTTTTCGCCTCGCGGGACTTTGGGCCAACCACGGCCGCGACAAGGAGGCGCGAGAGTTGCTCGCACCGGTCTATGCGGCATTCAACGAAGGCCTCGACACGCCTGACCTGATGGAGGCCGGACGCCTGCTGCAACGGCTTCCGCAAGGAGCGACCGCGGTGCCCTAGGGAGGAGAGCCATGCTCAAACGAATGTGGGTCGGCCTGTTGGCGGGCGTTGCACTGCTGCCGCCTAGCAGCCAGGCTGATGCGACAACCGAACTCACGATCCTGTGGGCAGAATGGGATCCGGCCAACTATCTGCAGGAGCTCGCCGACGAGTATGAGAAGGAGACCGGGGTCAAGGTCACGGTCGAGACCGTGAACTGGCCCGGTTTCCAAGACAAGGCATTTATGGAGTTCAATGCCCACTCTGATTCCTACGACATGGTCGTCGGCGATTCGCAATGGCTTGGAGCCGGCGCCACGGAGGGTCACTACGCCGAGTTGACCGATCTCGTGAAGGAGAGCGATCTGACCAAGGTCATGACCCCGGCGTCGATGACTTATTATTCCGAATATCCAAGGGGCAGCGGACGCTACTGGGCCGTTCCGCTCGAGGCCGACGCGGTCGGCTGGGCCTACCGCAAGGATTGGTTCGAGGATCCCGCCGAAATGAAGGCCTTCAAAGATAAGTACGGCTACGACCTCGCCCCGCCGAAAACCTGGATGCAGCTGCGCGACATCGCCGAGTTCTTCTACCGACCGCACGCCAACCCACCGCGCTATGGTGTCGCGATCTATACAGAGCAGCACGGCGACGGGCTGATCATGGGCTTCATGTCCGAATTGTTCAGCTATGGCGGCGAGCTCGGGAACTACAGCACTTGTGCGGTCGAAGGCATCGTTAACTCGCAGCAAGCCATCAAGGCGCTTGAGGCTTACAAGGAACTCTATTCCTTCACGCCGCCGGACTGGGGTAATACCACCAATCGAGAGGAAGACCTGGCGATCACCGGGGGGCTGGCGGCAATGAGTATGAACTTCTTCGCCTTCTTTCCGGCGCTGGCGAATCCAGCGATAAATCCGAACGCCTCCGTTACTGGATTCTTCGCCAGCCCGGCTGGACCGGGCGGGGATCGATTCACGGCGCTGGGGGGCCAAGGTATTTCGATCGTCTCTTATTCGCGCAAACAGGCGGAAGCCAGGAAGTTCCTTGAATGGCTCGCTCGCGACGACACGCAGCAGAAATGGGCGGACCTTGGCGGCTATACCGCCGACGCCCACATTCTGGAGTCGGAGAAGTTCCGCAACGCTACGCCGTACAATGAAGCGTTTTATCAGAGCCTCTTCGTGGTGAAGGACTTCTGGGCAGAACCCTACTACGCCAAGCTCGTCGATCAGATGAACGCACGTCTGGCACCCTACCTGCTCAAGGATGGGGGATCGGCAAAGGAGACGCTCGACGGGATCGCGGCCGACTGGAAGACGACGATCGCCGAAAACGGCTGCAAATAGACGCCCTTGATCGCAAAATTGCGTCGCAAGGCGCGTGCGGCCTCCGATACATCGCCGATGCGCCTGTGGGCGGGCTCCAGGACGGCCACGCCGTCATGCCATTCACCCGCCATCATCATCAGCAGGCCGGCGAGAACGATCGCCTTGTCGCCGATGTCGGCCAGGCTCGCGCCAAGACTATCGCCGGCAAGGGGCGCGACGGCGCCGACGCTCTGGAACTGGAACGCCATTGCCGCGCGGGCGACGAACAGGACAGCCAGGATCGTCCAGCGGCTGCGCAAGGTTCTCTCACGGATTGCGAATTACCCAGGCCTGATATTCTGGTTCAGTCGGAAGAAATTGGTCGGGTCGTATTGCGTCTTGATGGCGGCGAGGCGTGCATAGTTTCCACCGTAAGCGTCCCGCACGCGCTCGTCACCCTCATCACCGAGATTGTTGGCATAGACACCGCCGGTAGAGAATGGCCTCACCGCATTCCACAGGTCGCGCGCCCAGCCTATATTCGCCTCGTCATCGGCGGGATCGTCCCAGATGGCGATCGGGAAGCAATCGACAGCCGCGTCGCGATTGGCGTAGGGCGAATCCGATGCCGGCACGCGGGCGATGGCTCCGCCGACCTGTTGGAAAACCAGCAGGCTGGAGCGATTGGGAGCCGCAGCGTAACGGTCGAGCAACGCGTCGATCGCACCGTCGCTGATCTCGCGCAGAAACTGCGCCTTCCAGTAATAGCGCCGCCCGCGTGGAAAGAGGCTATCGCCCGCCGATTGTATCTGAAGATAAGAAACGGCCTGAAGGCGGCTTTCGATGGGGGAGCCGAATGTCATCAGCGGTGCGATGACAGGTTCGCCCGCTTCGGGTCGCCCGACATAGCAGGCCGAGATGCTGAAGCCTCGGTCGCCCGTCGGCAACGTGACGAGCGCGGCGTCGACGCTCAACTCGTCCGGCGCTTCTCGGGAGAACCGATCGTAAAACCGCATGGCCTCGCGCGCATGATCGTAGGCGTGAAGCACCGAGCCGACGAGAAGAGCCGGGCCGAGCGGATGCAGCCGGTATTCGAATGCCGTCACTATGCCGAAATTGCCGCCGCCGCCATGCAAGCCCCAGAACAGTTCGGGATGCTCGCCGGCGCTTGTCCGCAACAGCCGGCCGTCGGCGGTGACGATTTCAGCGGCGATCAGATTATCGCAGCTCAGGCCGTGCTTGCGTCCAAGCTTGCCGAAGCCGCCGCCGAGCGTGAGGCCGGCAATGCCGGTGTCGCTGTTGACGCCCATGGTCGTCGCAAGACCGTGGGCCTGTGTAGCGGCGTCGAATTCACCGAGATTCAGGCCAGCCTCGGCCCTGGCGATGCGGCGCTCGGGATCGACGACGATCTTCTTCATGCGGGATAGATCGATCACCATGCCATCGTCGCAGACGGACAGACCGGCAACGTTATGGCCGCCGCTGCGAACGGCCACAAGACAGCCTTGTGACCTGGCATAGGCCACGGCAAGAACGACATCATCGGGATGGGCGCAAAAGACGATGGCAGCGGGACGTCTGTCGATCGCCCCGTTCCAGACCCCACGCGCCTGGCCGTAGGTGGGGTCTGTCGGCAACACCAGTTCGCCGCGTAAGCCTTGCCGCAGCTGTTCGATCACGGGACTCGAAAAATGGGATCGGCCCGATAGCACATCGGTCTGTCGTGGAATCTCCATCGTTATCGTCCTCGCTCCAACAGGACTACGGTCTCACAGGGACCAGCCTTCTGCAAAAGCGAAATTCTTAGCTGCTGGATGAGAGGAATTCATCTACGCTGCCGGCATGAGAAACTGTCCGCCGCTCCGCGCTTTGCACGCCTTCGAGGCCGCAGCCCGGCACGGCAGCTTCAAGGCGGCAGCAGCGGAGCTCGGCGTGACACCGACGGCGATCAGCCATCAGGTCCGCTCGCTGGAAGAAATATGCGGTCGCAAGCTGTTCCAGCGCCGGCCGCGCCCGCTCGTGCTGACGAGTGCGGGAGCGCGACTGTTTCCTATCCTTCGCAACGGCTTCGATCTTCTCGCAGGCTCTCTTGCCGCAGTCGCCGAGCCGGATGTTCAATCGCCATTGCGGGTGACGAGCCCGAACGCTTTCGCAAGCCGATGGCTGGTGCCCCGGTTACCGAAATGGCGAGAGGCCAACCCGGCCGTGCCACTGGAGATCATCGGAACGGACGCGGTACTCGACCTTCGTGCCGGCGCCGCGGATGTTGCGATCCGCTACACGCGCCGACCGCCTTTGGGCGTTGCCGCTCAGGAAGTGTGCCGCGATTCCTTCTTTCCCATTTGCAGTCCCCGATTGTTGGCGAGCGACGGGCGAGCGATCGAGCGTGCCGCCGATCTCCTGCGGTATCCCCTGATCCACTTTGACTGGATGAATCGGGATCCGGACGCTCCCACCTGGCCCCGATGGCTGGCGACGGCCCGTTCGATCGATCCGGACCTGGTCCCGGACAAAGCCTGGGATTTGAGCTTCCGCGAGGAACTACACGCGATCGATGCGGTTGTCGCCGGGCAAGGCATTGCGATCTGCAGTGACGTTGTGGTCGGCCGTGAACTGGAGAACGGCTCGCTCGTCAAGGCGCATCCATTGTCCTTGCCGGGCTACAGCTTTTATGTCGTCTGGATGCATCACAGTCCGCGATCCACGATCATCGAGTCATTCCTGGCATGGATGAGAACCGTTACGTGAGTGCTTGCCTGTGACCGCCCCCCCGGAGCCACTTCTGGACGACAGGCATCAGAAATGCCAGATGCCCCGCTGCTTCCACATATCCATTGGCGCCCGCCAAAGCCTGTATCTGGCGGCCTGCTCGATCTGCTCGCCCACGCCGAGGTGGCCATAGCCGGCAAAGAAAGCTTCGAGCCGTCGCCGGGCAAAGAGCTTCTTTCCCCTGGTGGTGTAGTTTCGGATCGGCAGCCGGTGCGGCGTTATCCTGCATCCATCCCTGGCCAACGCAACACCAATGCAGAATTGTTCCGGCGTATGCGCCCTTACGACACCGATCAGTTGCTCGATTGCATGATAGGCGTCGCTCAGTGCGGGAAGGGCGGCATTGTGGACACCCAGGACCCCGCTGCTCCACATCGGCTCGCTTCCGGTCAGCATTTTCTCGCCAAGCATGAAATGCCTGCCTTCGAGGGCACGGTAGGGGGGCTTTGGCCGGCCCTCGCACCTGTTCATGACGGAATGTGAGGGGGAAATCTGGCCGAAACAGCCCGAAATGTCGCCAATCGGATACATGTCCGTGTCCATGAGGAACAGGCGCTCGCAGGACTCCAGCAGATCGATGATGCCGGCCGCCTTGATGCCGAAGCGGTATCGGCCGCCAAATGACATTTCGGCCATCCGGCTCGCCGTAAGCTCCATCGTCCCGATGGGATAGCCGTCGAAAATCTGCGGCCTGTCGGTGAGGACAGTGATCTTCGCGCCCGGGCAATAGTGCAGCAGCCTCAGCGCGCTGAAAAGCGCGCCGCGCGCGTATAGCTCGTCATCGCCGAACGCGATGTATCCGAAACTGTCGCTCATTTCCGGCCCCAGCAGCAGCGCCGCGCCCTGACCTTTGCTCGAATCGTTGGAGGAGTCCATAAGCTTCAGCTTATGCAGCCTCCCCAATCATCGAAGAGATGATGCAGCCCGCTGCCTTGGTTGTTGCGCGTCCCCCGCATGTCAAAAATGTCGTCCTTCGCACGGAGGCGCGGACCCGTTGGCGCGGGGATAGACGCGTTCGGATTGGGTTCTCTTGCGCCAACAATCTTGTTAGGTCGGATTGCGGGCGCGCCGGTAAACCGGCAAACCACCAATCGAAAATGATGCCAGCCCCAAGGAGCCCGCATGGCCGCGACCACCAGCAAGATCAGACGCGCCTTGATTACCGGCGCGGGAGCGGCGGATGGAATCGGCTTCGCCATTGCCCGTCACCTCGGCAAAGCCGGGCACGCCGTTTTCCTGACCGGGGCCAGTGCGCGTGTGATGGATCGCGCCGCGGAGCTTCGCGGCGAAGGCATCGATGCCACTGCCACGGTTGCCGACCTCACCATGGCTGCCGATGTCGCGCGGCTGCGGGTGGCCGCCGGCGCGGTCGATATCCTGGTCAACAATGCCGGCATGGGCTCGCTGGCATCGCCGTCGTCCGACAAGGCGTTTGTCTCGATGACCGAGGCCGACTGGGATCAAGGAATCGACGTCAGCCTGAAGACCGCGTTCCTCGTCACCAGGGCGTTTCTGCCGGCGATGGTTGAAGCAGGCTACGGACGCGTCGTCAATGTGGCGTCGGTCACCGGGCCGATCGTGTCTTTCGAAGGCACATCAGCCTATTCCGCCGCCAAGGCCGGCATGGTCGGCCTGACACGCGCACTGGCGCTGGAAATGGCAAAGGACGGCATCACCGTCAACGCGGTCGCGCCCGGCTGGATCGAAACCGGCGCGTCGAGCGCGATGGAGCTGACAGCGGCCCTGCATACGCCGCCGGCGCGGGCCGGCCTGCCCCATGAAGTGGCCGCGGCGGTCGTGTTCCTGGCATCGGAGGGCGCCAGCTATGTCAATGGCGCCGTGCTGGTGGTTGACGGCGGCAACAGCCTTCAGGAACGCAAAGGCTGAAGGCGCGCCGTCCCAACCCGCTCAGGACGCCTTGGCGAGAAAACTCTGGTAATCGGACTTGGCCTGCAGCAGGCGCAACACGTTCTCGCGCGAGCCGCGCACATGGGCACGCGCCAGCATGCCGGCCCGGCCGGCGTCGCCGGCGCAGATGGCCTCGACGATCTCGGCATGCTCGTCACGGGCGATCTTCCATTCGTCCAGCCACAACAGTTCGGTCCAGACATAGTGCTGGCACTTGTCGAGGATGCCGCAAAGCATGCCGTGCAGCATGGCGTTGCCGCTGATCTGCGCGATGACGCGGTGCAGATCGATGCCGACCTCCAGCTCCTGGAATTTTTCTTTTGTGGTGCGATCGGGAATGGCGGCAAGCCGCTCGCATTCGGCCAGCATCACGCGCAGCCGCGCCTTGTCCTTCTCGGTCGCGGCGACGGCCGCGAGTTCCGTGGCATGGCCGTCGAGCAGTTCGCGGATGTCGAAGGCCTCGCGGAACATATTGATGTCGAACTCGGTGACGGCATAGCCCTGGCGCGGCCGGCCGGTAACAAGCCCGTCGCGCTCCAGGCGATTGAAGGCCTCGCGCACCGGCGTGCGGCTGACATTGAGCTTCGCCGCGATGTCGCTCTCGGTGACGCGGGCGCCAGGCGGAATCTGGCCGGTCACGATCATCGCCTTGAGCGAGGTGTAGACCGAGTCGCGCAGCGTGTTTTTCGTTTCCTTGGCCAAGATCCGCTTCCAGTCCTCCGGCACTCACGCCGGACATTGCCACGTTTGTAGTCGTTGTCGGTCCAATTTGCCACGCGGGTGGCTGCGTCTCTCACAGGCTTGTCCGGCTCGAATAGATCGCGCCGGCCGGTGTTGACAACACCGATCCCTTGGCTACATTCAAAATTGTATACAAAATCGCATGCCAAATCAAAGAACAAATGGGAACACTGGTGGAGAACTGAAATGAACAGGACCAGCAGCTTTAAAGCTTTCGCGATAGCCGGCCTCGCAGCCTCCGTGGCAGTGCCCGCCGTCGCCGCCGACACGATCACCGTTGCCTCATGGGGCGGCACCTATCAGGAGGCGCAGACAAAGGCGTTCTTCAAGCCGACCGCCGACGCGCTCGGCATCACCATCAAGGAAGACACCACCAACGGGCTTGACGACGTGCGACTGCAAGTAACCGGCAACGCGGTGAAGTGGGACATCACCGAACTCGGCGCCGACGAATGCGCGCGCGGCTCGAAGGAAGGGCTGTTCGAAAAGCTCGATTACGGCATTATCGACAAGAGCGGCATCAACCCGAAGCTCGTCCATGACGACTGGGTCGGCATCTCCTACACCTCCGTCGTGCTGATCTACCGGACCGACGTCTTCGGCGACAAAGGCCCGAAGACCTGGGCGGATTTCTGGAACGTGGAAAAATTTCCCGGGCGGCGCGCGCTGAGCAGCAGCCAGGCGACCGAGACGTTGAGCGTCGCCGCCCTCGCCTCCGGCCTGCCGATCGACAAGGTCTATCCCGTCGACATCGACGCCGCGCTGAAATCGGTCGACAAGATCCGCGGCCATGTCGACGCCTGGTGGACGTCGGGCGCGCAGGCCATGCAGCTGGTCAAGGACGGCGAAGTCGACATGGCGAGCATCTGGAACGGCCGCGCCGGCACCCTGAAGAAGGAAGGCGCGCCGGTCAGCTTCTCCTTCGACCAGGGGGTGCTGACCGCCGACTGCATGGTGATCCCGAAGGGCGCCAAGAACAAGGACGCGGCGATGAAGGCGCTGGCGATGTTCGTCAGCCCGCAATTGCAGGCCAATCTGCCGCTCTATGTCGACAACGGACCGGTGAACGAAAAGGCCTTCGAAACCGGCAAGATCCCGCCGGAGCGGATCAAGGACATCAACTCGTCGCCGGAGAACGTCAAGAAGCAGGTGCTGCAGGACGCCGAGTTCTGGCGCGACAATCTGGTCGAGGCGACCGAGAAGTTCAACAATCTGATCCAGCAATAGGCATTGACAAGGCAGGGCGGCACCAGCGTCGCCCTGCCTTCCGTCGCCTGAAAATTGCCGGCTAGGGAGAAAGTGATCTTGTCCATTGCGCCATCCGCGCTGCCGATCGGCTTGCGCGCGATCGAGAAACGATTTGGCTCCGTATCGGTCCTGCGCGACCTGAACCTCGATGTCGCGGCGGGCGAATTCCTGACGCTGCTTGGCCCTTCCGGATCCGGGAAGACGACGCTGCTGATGATCCTCGCCGGTTTCATCAGGGCCAATGCCGGTTCCATCAAGGTGGGCGACGACGAGATCATCACCACGCCGCCGCACAAGCGCAACATCGGCATGGTGTTCCAGAACTATGCGCTGTTCCCGCATATGAATGTCTTCCACAACATCGCCTTTCCGCTGAAGCAGCGTGGCGTGGCGACGGCCGAGACGGCGCAGCGTGTCGAAAAGGCGCTGGAGCTGGTGAAGCTGCAGGGCCTGGGCGACCGGGGGGTCGACCAGCTCTCCGGCGGCCAGCGGCAGCGCGTGGCGCTGGCGCGCGCCATCGTCTTCGAGCCGCGCATCGTGCTGATGGACGAACCCCTGTCGGCGCTCGACAAGGGCCTGCGCGAGCATATGCAGATCGAACTGCGCGCACTGCACCGGCGGCTTGGCATGACGACGGTCTATGTCACCCACGACCAGCGCGAAGCCATCACCATGTCGGACCGCATCGCTGTGATGAACGCCGGCCGCATCGAACAGCTCGACCGGCCCGAAACGCTATACGCCGCGCCCAAGACGCAATTCGTCGCCGGCTTCATCGGCGAATCGAATTTCATGCCCGTCGAATGCCGCGACGGGGCGGTCTGGTGCGAGGACAGACGTATCCACACAGCAATGCCGGCCCCGGCCTCGGGCCGGCACCTGATGGTGGTGCGGCCCGAAAAGCTGCGGTTGGTCACCACAACGGAGCCGTCGAACGGGATCAACGTCTTCGATGCCACGGTCGCCGACATCATCTACCAGGGCGACAGCTTCGTCTGCTACGCGGTGCTGCGCGATGGGCGCCAGCTGACGTTGCGCGACTATTGCCGCGGTGATGTGCTGGCGCGGCTGCCGGCGCCCGGCCAGCCGATCCGCCTCGGCCTCGATGCGCAGGACACGATCCTGGTGGCGGCCGAAGAATGAGCGCGCAATCCGCCCTCATCGAGGGGACTGCCGGCGGCGTCGGCGGGGACCTGAACGCGCGGGCATTGCGCGCCGACGCGCGGCGCGAGTCGCTGCGGCTGCTGGCGCTGCTGTCGCCCAGTCTCTTCCTCGTCTGCGCCATCATCATCGTGCCGATCGGCTGGCTGTTCTGGCTGTCGCTGTTCGACGAGACCGGCGCCTTGAGCGCCGCCAATTATGCGCGCTTCTTCGAGCAGGCTTCGTACATCAAAACCTTTGCCACCACCTTCAAGGTCGCGTTCATCGTTACCGGGGCCTGCGTGCTGCTTGGCTATCCGCTGGCCTACATGCTGTCGCAACTGCCGCGCCGGGCGGCGTCGATCTGCCTGATCTTCGTCATCCTGCCGTTCTGGACATCGGTGCTGGTGCGCACCTATGCCTGGCTGGTGATCCTGCAGCGCAAGGGCCTGATCAACAGCTGGCTGATCGACCTCGGCGTCATCAGCCAGCCGCTGTCGCTCGCCAACAACCTGTCCGGCGTCGTCGTCGGCATGACGCACATCCTCTTGCCCTTCCTCGTCCTGCCGCTCTACGCCTCGATGAAGACCATCGACACCGACTGCCTGCGCGCCGGCATGAACCTCGGCGCCGGTCCCGTCGCGACCTTCCGGCAGATCTTCTTTCCGTTGTCGCTGCCCGGCCTCGCCTCCGGTGTGGTCATCGTCTTCGTGCTGTGTCTCGGCTTCTTCGTAACCCCGGCGCTGATGGGCGGCGGCAAGGTGGTCATGTGGGCGATGCGCATGGAACAGACAACCAGCCTCTATTCCAACTGGGGCGCGGGTGCCGCGCTTGGCGTGGTGCTGCTGGTCGTCACGCTGGCGCTGCTCGGCCTATTCCGGTGGCTGCTCGGCGCGCGCGCCACCGGCGTGTGGAGTTCGCGATGAACGGGAGCCTGCCGATTTCGCACTGGCAACGCCTGTGGCTTTATGCGCTGGGCGGCCTTGTGCTTTTGTTCCTGATCGCGCCGTCGGTGATCATCGTCATCATGTCGTTCTCGGATTCGACGCTGCTGCAGTTTCCGCCGCAGGAATGGTCGCTGCGCTGGTACCAGACCTATTTCCAGTCGCTGGAATGGCGCGACGCCACGATCGTCTCGGTGAAGGTGGCGCTCATGACCGTTCTGGTGGCGACGCCGCTCGGCACCGCGGCCGCCTATGCCATCAACCGGGGCACACTGCGCTTCAACGGCACAATCAACGGCCTGCTCACGGCGTCGCTGATCATCCCGGTGATCCTGATCGGCATCGGCACCTTCTTCCTCTATGCCCGCATCGGGCTCAACAACACGCTGACCGGTTTGGTGATCGCGCACACGGTGCAAGCCTTGCCGCTTGTGGTGCTGACCGTGCTGTCCGGACTGCGTTCCTACGACATGAACCAGGAACGGGTGGCGCGCAGCCTGGGCGCCGGGCGCATCGCTGCATTCTGGCAGGTGACCATGCCGCAGATCCGCTTCTCGATCGTCTCGGGCGCGCTGTTCGCCTTCATCACCTCCTTCGACGAGGTGGTGGTTTCGCTGTTCATTTCGGGCGGCGAGACGACGACGTTGACGCGCCGCATGTTCAACGCGCTGCGTGACCAGATCGACCCGACGATCGCCGCCATCTCCACCTGCCTGATCGTGCTGTCGGTCGTGCTTTTGGCAATCGCGCAGATCTTCGGCCGCCGTCCTTGATTTCATCGGACCAATTCGCTTCAAGTGACCAGGGGATACCCAGACAACAATGCGTGATTTCCAGTTTCCCGGCCGCTCGCCGGTTCGTGCCACCGAGGCCATGGCCGCCACCTCGCACCCGCTGGCGACGCTGGCTGCCATCGATATGCTGCGCGCCGGCGGCAACGCCATGGACGCGGCGGTCTGCGCGGCCGCCGTGCAAGGGGTGGTCGAGCCGCAATCGACCGGCATCGGCGGCGACTGCTTCGTGCTCTACTGTCCGGCCGGACAGAGCGAGGTGCTGGCCTTCAACGGTTCGGGCCGCGCGCCGGCGGGCGCGACCGTCGACTGGTATCTGGAGCAGGGTTTTGCCGAGCTGCCGAAACAGGGGCCGCATGCGGTGACCGTGCCCGGCGCTATCGATGCCTGGTGTCGGCTGCTGGAGGACCATGGCCGCAAGGGCCTCGCCGAGGTGCTGGCGCCGGCCATCCACTATGCCGAGAACGGCTATGTCGTGCACGATCGCGTCGCCTTCGACTGGGCCGAGCCGGAGACCGACCTGTCGGCGGACGAACATGCGTCGCGCATCTTCCTGCCGGGCGGCAAGGCGCCGGAGGCCGGCGATGTCCATCGCCAGCCGGAGCTTGCCGCCACCTTGCGGGTGATCGCCAAGCACGGCCGCGCCGGATTCTACGAGGGCGTCGTCGCCGACGACATGGTGCGCCGGCTCAATGAACTGGGCGGGCTTCATTCGCATGAGGATTTCGCTACGACCAGAGGGGACTACGTGGCGCCGGTCAGCGTCACTTATGGCGGCTATGACATCCACCAGATGCCGCCGAACAACCAAGGGCTGACGGCGCTTTTGATGCTGAACGTGCTGTCGGGGTTCAAGCTTGGCGGGCTCGATCCCAATGGCGCCGAACGCCTGCATCTGGAGATCGAGGCCGGGCGGCTGGCCTACCGCGACCGCGACGCCTTTCTGGGCGACCAGGATCATGTCCCGGTGCCGGTGAGAGAGCTTCTGTCCAGCGCCTATGCCGACCGGCTCCGCGCCGAGATCGACCGCGAGCGCGCCATGACGCATCTGCCGCGCGTCGACCTGCCGGACAGCGACACGGTCTATATCTCGATCGTCGACCGCGACCGCAACGCGGTCTCCTTCATCAACTCGACCTATTATTCGTTCGGCAGCGGCGTCGTCGGCCCGAGGACCGGCGTGGTGCTGCAGAACCGTGGCTCGAGCTTCCGCCTCGACCCGGCGCACCCCAACGCGATCGCGCCCGGCAAGCGGCCGATGCACACGATCATGCCCGGCATGGCGACCCGGAACGGCCGCGTGGTGATGCCGTTCGGCGTGATGGGCGGCGGCTACCAGCCGTTCGGGCATGTCCATCTTTTGACCAACATGATCGACTTTAGCATGGACCCGCAGCAGGCGGTGGATGCGCCACGCGTGTTCTACAATGATGGCGTTGTGGAGGCCGAGCGCAGCGTGCCCGCCGAGACGATCGCGGGCCTGCGCCGGCGCGGCCATGAGGTCACGGAGCCGCCCCACCCGCTCGGCGGCGGCCAGGTGGTGCTGATCGACTGGGAGAAGGGAACGCTGACCGGCGCGTCCGATCCGCGCAAGGACGGGTTGGCGCTGGGTTATTGAGGGGATGAGCAAGGAGGTGGCAGGGCGGAAATTGCCAAGTGCTCAATTCAAGTTTGGCCTTCCTTTTCAGGCGCTGGTGCTGCCCCTCACCTGCCTGCCGGCATCCTCTCCCCGTATAGTGACGGGGAGAGGGCGGCTCCGCTCCCTCGGCGCTTTCGCGGCAACGCTAGCAGTTGACGAAAATCATCGGCGACAGCGTCTTTCTCCCCGTCACTATACGGGGAGAAATGCCCGGCAGGGCAATGAGGGGCGGCGCCAAGGCTGACAATTGCCTTCAGCTGGACTTTCACAACCCATCGTTTGAAATAGTGCCGGTAACCATGACCCAAAGCCATCCAGACATCTCCCACCGCCTCGTTGCAGGCGCCGACAACGCCCCGGCCATCCTGGCGCCCGACCGCGCAACGCTCACCCATGGCGGCCTGCGCGCGCTGATCGCGGCCACGGCCAGCCGGCTGCACGCGCTCGGCATCGGCCGGGGCGACCGGGTGGCGATCGTGCTGCCGAACGGGCCGGAAATGGCGACAGCCTTCGTCGCGGTGGCGGCGGCCGCCGCGACGGCGCCGCTCAATCCGGCCTACCGGGCCGACGAGCTCGATTTCTACCTCACCGATATCGGTGCCAAGGCTATCCTTGTCGCGGAGACCGAGGCCGGCCCGGCCGTGGCGGTGGCCGAACGCCTCGGCATCGGCGTGCTGCGGCTTGTCGTGCCGCCGGACGCCCCTGCCGGCAGCTTCACCATCGAAGGCGCGTCGGTCGGCCCGCAGGCGGCGTCCGACATGGCTGAGGATGACGACGTCGCGCTTCTGCTGCACACGTCGGGCACGACCTCGCGGCCCAAGCTGGTGCCGCTCAGCCACGCCAACATCGCGGCGTCCGCCTCCCATATCGGCGCGACGCTCGGCCTGACGGCCAGTGACCGCTGCCTCAACATCATGCCGCTGTTCCATATCCATGGCCTGATCGCGGCGGTGCTGTCGTCGCTGGCCTCGGGCGGCAGCATCTACTGCACGCCGGGCTTCAACGCGTTGCGCTTCTTCCAGTGGCTGGGCGACGCCAAGCCGAGCTGGTACACGGCGGTGCCGACCATGCATCAGGCGATCCTGCCGCGCGCGGCCCGCAATGAAGAGGGGCTGGCGGCGGCGCGTCTGCGCTTCATCCGCTCGTCCTCGGCATCGCTGCCGGCGCAGGTGATGGCCGAACTGGAAAGGACCTTCGGTTGCCCGGTGATCGAATCCTACGGGATGACCGAAGCCGCGCACCAGATGGCCTCCAACCGGCTGCCGCCGGGCCTGCGCAAGCCGGGCAGTGTCGGGGCATCGGCCGGACCCGACGTGGCGGTGATGGCGCCGGACGGGCGGCTGCTCGAAGCCGGCGAGACCGGCGAGATCGTCATTCGCGGGCCCAATGTCACTGGCGGCTACGAGAAGAACCCGGATGCCAATGCGACGGCTTTCGCGCATGGCTGGTTCCACACCGGCGACCAGGGCGTGCTCGACGCGGACGGCTATCTCCGGGTCACCGGCCGGCTGAAGGAGATCATCAATCGCGGCGGCGAAAAGATCTCGCCGCTCGAGGTCGACGACGTGCTGATGGACCATCCGGCGGTGGCGCAAGTGGTCACCTTCGCCATGCCGCACGACAAGCTCGGCGAGGAGGTGGCGGCGGCAGTGGTGCTGCGCGAAGGCATGAGCGCCACTGAAAGCGATATCCGCAGCCATGCGGCGATGCGGCTCGCCGACTTCAAGGTGCCGCGCAAGGTGCTGATCCTGGACGAGATCCCCAAGGGCGCGACCGGCAAGCTACAGCGCATCGGCCTTGCCGCCAAACTCGGGCTTTGACGATGAAGATCACCATTTTCGGCGCCGGCGCGATCGGCGGCTATCTCGCCGCCAAGCTGGCGATCGCCGGCCGCACCGATCTGTCGATCGTGGCGCGCGGCGCCCATCTCGAAGCGATCGAGGCAGACGGCCTGCGCCTGATCGAGGACGGAAAGGAGACGGTCGCGCGCGTCCGTGCCGCCGCCAAGGCCGGGGAGCTCGGCGTCCAGGACATCGTGGTGCTGGCGCTGAAGGCCCACTCGCTCACCCCGGCGCTGGACCAGATAGCGCCGCTGCTCGGTCCGGACACCGCGGTCGTCACCATGCAGAACGGCGTGCCGTGGTGGTACTTTCACAAGGTCGGCGGGCCGCTCGAAGGCACCAGGCTCAACGCAGTCGATCCGGGCGGCGCGATCTGGCAGCGGATCGGGCCTGAGCGCGTCATCGGCTCGGTGGTCTACCCCGCCGTCGAGGTCGATGCGCCCGGCCTCATCCGGCATGTCGAGGGCAAGCGCTTCTCGCTCGGCGAACCCTCCGGCGAGCGCAGCGAGCGGGTGACGGCATTGGCGCAGGAAATGGTCAAGGCCGGGCTGCAGGCGCCGGTGCGCGACGACATACGCTCGGAGATCTGGGTGAAGCTGTGGGGCAACCTCTCCTTCAACCCGATCTCGGCGTTGACCGGCAGCACGCTTGCCGCGATCGTCGCCGACGAAGGCACCCGCCAGCTTGCCCGCACCATGATGCTGGAAGCCCAGGCGATCGGGGAAAGCCTCGGCGTGCGCTTCGCCATAGACGTCGACCGCCGCATCAAGGGCGCCGGCGACGTCGGCGAGCACAAGACCTCGATGCTGCAGGACCTGGAACGCGGCCGGCCGATGGAGATCGACGCGCTGGTGCGCGCGGTGCAGGAGTTGGGGCGGCTGGTGGAGAAACCGACGCCGACGATCGATGGGGTGCTGGCGCTGGTGCGGCGGCTGGCGGTGGCGCGAGGGTGTTATGGGTGATGGTAAAAGTCCGGGCGTCGCGACTATGTCCTTACTCAGCGAGACGCGGCGGTTGACTGTTGATCTAAGGCATCCGCTCTCTATAACCGCGTTTCACCCATCATAACTTGATGTCTGCGCTACGAATGGCAGCAACGCGCCTTCGATGGCAGTCATTCCTACGGTTCCGTCGATTCACCAAAAGCGGGCATCCGGCTGTGGCCGCTATCAAAAGAGGTACAAGAGCGACACCAATCGGAACTCCTGCATTTGTTGCTGGTCCAAGAGACGAAAAAGGAACGCACGAATCGGCTTGAGCCAAGGGGATTCCGGCTTGCGGGCAGGGTATTTGTCTGACATAATTTCCTATTCTCCGAGTTTTGCACTCTGGCGATTGGGCGTGAGGATGGCTAAGGACTCTTCGAATGCCGCTTCTTCGGCAAATAAAGCGGACGCAAATCTGATAGGTAATCCAGCCGAAAACGGGCTGAATTTCATGGCGGCCCAGGTTCGCGAGAGCGGGGTCTCCGGCGAGGCTGTAGGTGTCGACAAGATACGTGATCTGCTGTTCGGCAACCAGATGCAGGACTATGACCGCCGCTTTTCCAAGCTTGAAGAACGGTTCTTGCAGCGCTTCAAGGATGTCGAATCCGAGGCCAAGCGCAATCTTGAGATGTACGAGTCAAATGCAAAGAAGCAGGTCGATTCACTTGCGGGGCAATTGCGCAACGAAAAAGACGCACGAGCCGATGCCGACAAGGAGATTGACCGGAATCTTCGCGAACAAAATCAGGCACTTGAAAAGCAGGTGCGCTCGTTGTCGGATCAATTGAGCGAGCTTGAGCGCGAAGTTTCGGATCGGATAAATCGAAGCGACCATTCGCTGCGTGAGGAAATCAAGCAGAAGAATGAAAGCGTTCAGATGCTAATGGAGAAATTCTTTTCCGATCTCAGCAACGTCAAGACCGACCGAAATCTTTTGGCTGGCCTGTTTATCGAGGTTGCGAAGTGTCTGAATCAGGATCCCATCGGCAGCAAGGGCAACTCGGAACGCAGCTGGAAAGTGAGTTGATCGGAACTTGAGGTCGACCGTCGACCCAATCAACCCTTCTGAAAGAGCCGCTGCGAACGATACCGAGATTGATCGCGAGGCTCTGGCTCGGCTTTTGGTCGAAATTGCCCGGAACGTTGATCCGGACCACGGTGCGCTTTTCGACGGAATTCCAACCGCCGATCATCGCATGGAAACGCTTCGCCAGCTGCTGGTCGGCCGCGAAATTTCGGAGCTTTCACGAGTTGCGCACCTGCTTGACGAACCTGAGCAGCTTGCGGCAGCAGTGGGGAGCGTTCTCCCCGATGCCGCCGCACGTGCGTCTCATGCGCAACTCGGCGAGGCATTTGTGCCGGTTGTCGAGAGGGCTGCGCAAAGGTCCATCCAGAAGAACCCGCGCACGCTGACGGATATACTGTACCCGGTGTTTCTGCCGGCTATTCGCAAGTCGATCGGCGAAAAGATCGACCAGACCTTTCAGTCGCTGAATGAATCTTTAAGACATATATTCACCTGGCATGGGCTTAAGTGGAGATTTGAAGCTTGGAGAACGGGGGCAAGCTTCTCGGAAGTTGTTCTTAATCACTCTCTTGTCTATCGTGTAGAACACGTCTTTCTCATCAGCCGCAGTTCCGGGCTTTTGATTGCACATGTAACTGCCGAAAATGCGACGAGCGAGGATCCTCAGCTCATTTCTTCGATGCTCAGCGCAATTCAGGATTTTGTAAGCGACTCATTTAAGGAGAAAGAACAGAGCGGCCTGGACACTATCCGTTTTGGGGAGCTTCGTCTCTGGTCGGAGGTTGGACCGTTTGCGACACTGGTTTCGGTGATCAGGGGCAATCCGCCGGAAGAACTACACGAAGTAATTCGCGACGTATTGCTCCGCATCCATGATGAATACTCACAGGCTTTGGAGCAGTTCGACGGCGACAGTTCGCAACTGGCCAGCGTAGAGACGCAGTTGCAAACCTGTGTTGAACTGAAGCACGAGGAATCAAACGAGGGATTTCCGTGGCTGGTGCTGGCCGCAGCCCTGCTGGTTTTGATTCCGACGGGCATTTGGTTCTTTCTTTCCTGGCAATCCGGGCAGCGCTGGCAGGCCTATTTATCGCGACTGGAGACCCAGCCTGGCATCATCGTTGCCGAACAAACGGTGCGCGATGGCCAATTCTATATTGCCGGCCTGAGAGACCCGCTTGCCGCCGACCCGCAGTCGCTGTTGTCCGGAACGCAGGTCGATCCCGCCCGCGTTCATGCGAACTGGCAATTCTATCAGAGCCTTGCGCCGGAGTTCGTGTTGAAGCGGCTGACGGCATCGCTGGCTCCGCCGGATTCGGTGCGACTTTCGGTCGTCAAGGATCGCATCGTTGCCGAGGGCGAGGCTGACGCCACGTGGATCAGCCGGGCGCAGGCCGCCGCCCAGCAGCTTTCTGCAGGCGGACCGGTATTCGATATCTCCAGGGTTCGTGATGTGAGCCCCGAAGCACGCGCGGCAGAGCACTGGCAGGCCTATGTATCGCGACTGGGGACCCAGCCGGGCATCATCGTTGCCGAACAAAAGATCCGCGATGGCCAATTCTATATTGCCGGCCTGAGAGACCCGCTTGCCGCCGACCCGCAGTCGCTGTTGTCCGGAACGCAGGTCGATGCCGCCCGCGTTCATGCGAACTGGCAATTCTATCAGAGCCTTGAGCCGGAGTTCGTGTTGAAGCGGCTGACGGCATCGCTGGCTCCACCGGATTCGGTGCGACTTTCGGTCGTCAAGGATCGCATCGTTGCCGAGGGCGAGGCTGATGCCACGTGGATCAGCCGGGCGCAGGCCGCCGCCCAGCAGCTTTCTGCAGGCGGACCGGTATTCGATATCTCCAGGGTCCGTGATGTGAGCCCCGAAGCACGCGCGGCAGAGCACTGGCAGGCCTATGTGTCGCGACTGGGGACCCAGCCGGGCATCATCGTTGCCGAACAAAAGATCCGCGATGGCCAATTCTATATTGCCGGCCTGCGAGACCCGCTTGCCGCCGACCCGCAGTCGCTGCTGTCGGGAACGCAGGTCGATCCCGGCAGGGTCCATTCGCAGTGGCAATTCTATCAGAGCCTTGAGCCGGAGTTCGTGTTGAAGCGGCTGACGGCGTCGCTGTACCCGCTGAAATCGGTTCGGCTTTCGATCGTCGACAATCGCATCGTTGCCGAGGGTGAGGCTCCCGACACCTGGATAGATCGGGCGCGCGCCGCGGCCCGACAGCTTTCGGCAGGCGGACCGGAATTCGACATCTCCAAGGTTCGTGATGTGAGCCCCGAAGCACGCGAGGCGGAGCACTGGCAGTATTATGTGTCGCGACTCGAGGCCCAACCGGGAATCATCGTCGCCCAACAAACGGAGAGGGGAGGCCAATTCTACATTTCCGGCCTGAGAGACCCGCTTGCCGCCGACCCGAAAGCTCTGCTGTCCGGAACGCAGGTTGATCCCGCCCGCGTTCATTCACAGTGGCAATTCTTTCAGAGCCTTGATCCAAAGTTCGTGGTGAAGCGGCTGACGGCGTCGCTGTCCCCGCCGAAATCGGTTCAGCTTTCGATCATCCAAGGTCGCATCCTGGTCGTGGGCGAGGCTCCTGCCGGGTGGATCAGCCGGGCACGGGCCGCCGCCGAACAACTTTCGGCGGATGGAGTGGTTCTGGACGTCTCGCAGCTGCACGAGCTGAACCTTGCAGAACTTAATCATTTGAGAGAGGCCATCCAGACGACCGATATTTTCTTCTCTTCCGGTAGAGTTGTCCCGGGTCCGGAGCAGTCGCCGGTGCTCGACAGATTGGCTGATCAATTGAAGGAATTCGCCGAAAATGCCCGCAAGGCAGGCGTGACAGCGCGGTTCATGTTGACCGGCCATTCAGACACAACGGGCCGTGAGACGGCCAACGCGTCGATCAGTGCCGCCCGCGCCGAGACAGTTCGCGCGCTTCTCAACAAGCGCGGCGTCGCTCCGGAACTGCTGCTGGTTCGGGGCGCCGGCACCTTTGAGCCAGCGGTGCCCGAAAATGAAAATAGTCGAACTGGGAACTCCACCAATCGCCGGGTTTCGGTTACGGTAAACCTGGAGTAGTCGGAGCCCGGGATGCTGCAAAAAAAGATATGCATGTTGGGCGGGTTTGCTGTCGGCAAGACGAGCCTGGTGCGCAGGTTCGTCCAAAGCATCTTCTCGGAAAACTACCTGACCACGGTTGGCGTGAAAATCGACAAGAAGAGTGTCGCGTTTCCGGATAAAACCGTGGATCTGATTTTGTGGGATCTGGCCGGCGAAGACGATATCGGCTCATTCCGCGTCAGCTATGTGCGAGGAGCGACCGGGCTCGTGCTCGTCGTCGATGGAACCCGGCCCGCTACTCTGGCCGTGGCGCTCACGCTGCGCGAGCGGGTCGAGGCCGAATTCGGCGCTATGCCGTTCGTATTGCTGTTCAACAAATCCGATCTCGCCGATCGATGGGCGATACCGGATGGTGAGATCGACGAACTGAGGCAGCTTGGATGGCAAATCTATCTGACAAGTGCGCTTTCGGGTGCATATGTCGAAGATGCGTTTCGCCAGCTTGCCTCGATGGTCGCCAAATAGATCATGCATGGATTGCCAAGAGAAGTCAGAAGCTGGATTTTCAATTTCTTCTACAATGAGCACGCTGTCGCATATCTGAAAATTGACGCCCAGCTTTGCATAGCTGCCAAGGGCGGCAACGTTAAACATTACGGACTCTCATCGCTTCGCACTGGCAAGCCTGTTGCCGATCAGCTTGACTTCATGGAAGGTTTGCTGCCTTGCCCGGAACTTCCATATCATATGGCCATGGTGGAACTGCCCAACGGGCGTGTCGCGGATCTTCATCTTTTTGCTGCTGACAATGCCTGCGTGTGGCTGCTCTTTCTTGACGCCACTGCCGAACGCGACAACAGGCAGCGACTTCAACAGAAGGCTTATGAAATGACGCTCCTGCAAGAGAGGGAGCGTCAACTCAACGAGAAACTGCAATCGACGAATGAGGCATTGAGGAAGAGCCAGGAGGGATTGTCGCGTGAATACCAGCGCGCCGAAACCCTTCTCCTCAACATTCTTCCGGCGTCGATCGCGCAGCGGTTGAAGGCGCACGAACAAATTGCGGACAATCATGCAGACGTGAGTGTGCTTTTCGCCGACATCGTCGGTTTCACGGAAAGAGCGCTGAGCGTTGGGGCCGTGACGACGCTCGCGATCTTGAATTACTTCTTCAAGGCGGCGGATCTGCTCTCAGAAGAATACGGCTGCGAAAAGATCAAGACAATCGGCGACTGTGTGATGGTGGTGGCCGGCCTGCCCGTCGCGCGGTCCGATCATGCAGAAGCCCTTGCGCACTATGCACTTGAACTGCGGGAGGTGGGTAGGCGCGAACGCTTCGCGGGAGAACCGCTGAGACTGAGAATTGGAATCCACTCCGGACCAATCGTGGCGGGCGTCATAGGCAACAGGCGCTTTGCCTATGACCTGTGGGGCGACACCGTCAATCTCGCCGCACGTATTCAAAAGTCCGCTGAGCCCGATGAGATACGTATTTCGGATGCAACTCACAAACTGCTTGGACCAAATTTTGCTCGCGACCCACTCGGGGAAACGGAATTGCGTGGTACAGGTCCTGTGCGAATGTGGCGGCTCCGGGCCTGATTTGCCGCTTGGCTAGCGTCCGCTATCATTCTTCCCTGCACCACAAGCGGACCTACTGCTTTCCGGCCCCGATCAAGACGTTCCTATACCGGGCAAAGCGCGTGCGATCCGGTCAACCGCGCCCGCTCGATCTGGAGCCGATCACCCCTTCCCCGCCCGCCCCATCAGCCGCGCATAAACCTCCCCCACAATCCCTCGCCGAAACACCAGCACGCAGACCATGAAGATCAGCCCGGTGGCGATGGTGATCGGGAAGCGGGAGGTGGCCAGCGTGTTTTCCAGGCCGACGACGAGGCTGGCGCCGATGATCGGGCCGACCATCGTGCCGATGCCGCCGAGGAGCGTCATCAGGATCACTTCGCCCGACATCTGCCAGGTGACGTCGGTGAGCGTGGCGAACTGGAAAACGATGGCCTTGACCGCGCCGGCCAGCCCGGCCAGCGCCGCCGACATGACGAAGGCGGCGAGCTTGTAGTTGGCGACCGAATAGCCCAGCGAAATGGCGCGGTTCTCGTTTTCGCGGATCGAGCGCAGGATCATGCCGAAGGGCGAATTGACGATGCGCCAGATGGCGAAGACGCCGATCAGGAACACCGCTAGCACGAAATAGTAGATGTTCAACGGAACGTCCAGGTCGAGGAAACCAAGCAGCGTGCCGCGCGGCACGCCCTGAATGCCGTCCTCGCCCTGGGTGAAGGGCGCCTGGACGCAGAAGAAGAAGAACATCTGCGACAGGGCCAGCGTGATCATGGCGAAATAGATGCCTTGCCGGCGAATGGCGAAAAAACCCATGACGAGGCCGAGCAGGGCCGCGCCCGCCATGCCGAGCAGGATACCCGCTTCCGGCGGCCAGCCCCACACCTTGACCGCATGCGCGGTGAAGTAGGCGGCGCCGCCGAAGAAGGTGGCGTGGCCGAAGGACAGGAGCCCGGTATAGCCGAGCAGGAGGTTGAACGCGCAGGCGAACAGCGCGAAACACAGCATCTTCATCAGG
Organism: Mesorhizobium sp. B4-1-4; assembly: GCF_006439395.2. Classification (NCBI taxonomy): domain Bacteria; kingdom Pseudomonadati; phylum Pseudomonadota; class Alphaproteobacteria; order Hyphomicrobiales; family Phyllobacteriaceae; genus Mesorhizobium; species Mesorhizobium sp. B4-1-4. Next base: position 5,192,072 of record NZ_CP083950.1, on the reverse strand, counting down.
AAGATCGGGTAGACGAAGAAGGGTGCCGCCAGCAGCGCCAGGATGCCGAGCCCGACCAGCGTCCATTCAAGCCATGCCGGGGTTCTGGCGGCCGTTTCGCGAAACGTCAGGTCGGCCATGTCAGACGTCCCTTCCGCCATGTTAGGCGTCCCTTCCAAACAGGCCGGCCGGCCGCACCAGGAGCACGATGGCCATGATGATGAAGACCACCAGGTTGGAGGCTTCGGGGTAGAAGACCTTGGTCAGGCCTTCGGCGAGGCCGAGCATGTAGCCGGTGACGATCGCGCCGAGGATCGACCCCATGCCGCCGACCACGACGACAGCGAAGACGACGATGATGAGATCCGACCCCATCAGCGGGCTGACCTGATAGATCGGCGCGGCCAGAATCCCGGCTAGCCCGGCCAGGGCCGAGCCCAGGCCGTAGGTAAGCGTCAGCAGCAGCGGCACATTGACGCCGAAGGCCTGGACGAGACGCGGATTTTCGGTCGCGGCGCGCAGATAGGAGCCGAGCCTAGTCTTCTCGATCAGCGCCCAGGTTCCGAAGCAGACGATCAGCGAGGCGACCACGACCCAGCCGCGATAGTTGGGCAGGAACATGAAGCCAAGATTGGTGCCGCCCGAAAGCAGCGGCGGCACGGCGTAGGGATTTCCCGACACGCCGTAATAGTAGCGGAATATACCCTCGATCACGAGCGCGAGACCGAAGGTGAAGAGCAGGCCGTACAGCGGATCGGTATCGTAAAGCCGCGACAGCGCCAGGCGCTCGACCACGATGCCGAACAGGCCGACGACCAACGGCGCAAGGACGAGCGCGGGCCAATAGCCGATGCCGAGACGCGTGAGCAGCAGATAGCCGATGAAGGCGCCGAGCATATACTGGGCGCCATGGGCGAAATTGATGACGCGCAGCAAGCCGAAAATGACGGCCAGACCCAGGCTCAGCATGGCGTAGAACGAGCCGTTGATCAGTCCGACCAGCAACTGGCCGAGGAATGCCTGGACGGGGATGCCGAAGATCATCGTCATGGCGCTATCATACACCCAGAATTTCGTGGAGCAGCGTCATGCGGCCGGCCAGTTCGCCGACCGGAAACCCGGCCACGACCTTGCCGTGCTCCATCAGGTAGAAACGGTCGGCGACGCGACTGGCGAAGCGGAAATTCTGCTCGACCAGCAGGATCGTCATGCCCCGGCTCTTCATCGTCACCAGCAGCTCGCCGATGCGCTGCACGATCACGGGAGCCAGGCCTTCGGTCGGCTCGTCGAGAAGCAGCATCTTGACGCCGGTCCGCAGCATGCGCGCTATCGCCAGCATCTGCTGTTCGCCGCCCGACAGCCTGGTGCCGGACGTGTTGCGCCGCTCCTTCAGATTGGGAAAGAGATCGAATATCTCCTCAACGCTCATGCCACCCTGGGCGACGACCGGCGGCAGCACTAGGTTCTCGTCCACCGTCAATGTCGCGAAGATGCCGCGCTCTTCCGGCACGAAGCCGATGCCTTGATGGGCGGTGCGGTGCAGCGGCAGCCGCATCAGGTCCGCGCCGTCGAAGACGACCTGGCCCGTCCGCCGGCGGATCAGCCCCATGATGGCGCGCAGGGTCGTGGTCTTGCCGACGCCGTTGCGGCCCAGCAATGTGACCGTCTCGCCGCGAAATACCTCGAGATCAACGCCGTGAAGCGCGTGGCTCTCGCCATACCAGGCGTTGAGGCCGCGGACCGCGAGCAGGGGCGCGGCGCTAGTCATCGGCCGTCCCCATATAGGCGACCCGCACCCGTTCGTCGCGGCTGACTGTGGCGTAGTCGCCGGCCGCCAGCACTTCGCCGCGCTGCATGACCGTTATCCAGTCGCAGAGATCGGCCACGACAGTCAGATTGTGCTCGACCATCAGGATGGCACGCTCGCTCGCCACGGAACGAATGATGGTGGAAACCGTGGCCACGTCCTCATGCCCCATGCCGGCCATCGGCTCGTCCAGAAGCAGCACTTTCGGGTCGAGCGCCAGGGTGGTGGCGATTTCGAGCACGCGTTTCCTGCCATAGGAAAGATCGCCGGCCAGCCTGTTCCTGGCATCGTCGAGACCGACCGAGCGCAGCAATTCGACCGCGCGTGGCGTCAACCGGTCGAGCGCCGCCAGCGAGCGCCAGAACTGCACGCCGAGCCCGGCCGGCCGCTGCAGCGCGACACGCACATTGTCGAGCACGCTGAGGTGCGGGAAGATCGCCGATATCTGGAACGAGCGCACCAACCCCATTCGCGCGACTTTCGCCGGCGGCGTGCGGGTGATGTCGTGGCCGAGCAGTTCGATCCTGCCGCTGGTTGGCGCCAGGAACTTGGTGAGCAGGTTGAAAACGGTCGTCTTGCCGGCTCCGTTGGGTCCGATCAGGGCATGGATGTTGCGGTGGCCGACATCGAGGTCGACATTCCTGACGGCGACGAAGCCGGCGAAGTCGCGCCGCAGACCGCGGGCGGACAACACCACCCGCGGCTCATCCGTGGTCAGATCGGGCGGCACCGTGGCCGCGCCGGTCACTGGGCCGCCGTCGGGCAGCCGCTTTCCTTCTCGCTCAGGAAGGCCTCTTTGCCGGGAATGGTGGCGAGATATTTGTAATAGTCCCAATCCTTGGTGCTCTCGCTGGGCGACTTGACCTGGTAGAGATACATGTCGTGGACCATGTTGCCGTCGGGCTGGACCTTGCCGTTGGCGGTAAAGACGTCGTTCACCGGCATCGAATGCAATTGCTTGGCGACGGTCTCGGTCTCGTCGGTACCGGCCTTGTCGATCGCCTTCAGGTACTGCGTCACCGCCGAATAGGTCGCGGCCTGGATCATGTTCGGCATACGGTTGGTGCGTTTGAAAAAGCGCTGTGCGAATTCGCGGCTCTTGTCGTCGCGATCCCAGTAGAAGCCCTCGGTCAGCACGACGCCTTGCGCCGCCTGCAGGCCCAGCCCATGCACCTCGGCCAGCGTGAACAAAAGGGCTGCAAGACGCTGGCCGCCCTGGACGATACCGAATTCGGCCGCCTGCTTGATGGAATTGGAGGTGTCCAGGCCGGCATTGGCCAGCCCGATGACCTTGGCGCCGGACGATTGCGCCTGCAGCAGGAAGGATGAATAGTCGGTCGAGCCGAGGGGATAACGCACCTCGCCCAGCACCTTGCCGCCGTGGCTCTCAACGAACTTGGCGGTCTGCTCCTTCAGCGAATAGCCGAACGCATAGTCGACGGTGAGAAAGAACCAGCTGTCGCCGCCCTGCTGCACCAGCGAGCCGCCGGTTCCCACCGCCTGCGAGTGGGTGTCATAGGCCCAGTGGAAGCCGTAGGGCGAGCACTGCTTGCCGGTGAGATCCGTGGTCGCGGCACCGGTAACGATGTCGATCTTCTTCTTTTCCTTGGAAATCCCCTGGACGGCGAGCGCGACCGAAGAGGTGGTCAGCTCCATGATGGCGTCGACCTGTTCGGTGTCGTACCACTGCCGTGCGATATTGGAGGCGATATCCGGCTTGTTCTGGTGATCGGCGCTGATGATCTCGATCGGCGCTCCCTGGACCTTGCCGCCGAAATCCTCGACCGCCATCTTGGCCGCTTCGACCGACCATTTGCCGCCGAAATCGGCATAGACGCCGGACTGGTCGTTGAGAATGCCGATCTTGACCTTGCCATCGGAAATTTCGGCGGCCGAGGCGGGAATTGAGGCCGCGGCAAGAAGCGCGGCGGAAACGAAATAGCATGCCTTCATAGTCGACTTCCTCCCATTACGATGAATCCGGCCGCCCCCCACGATCGATCATCTGCAAGCACTCTGAACATGAGGAAAATGGGGATGAACGGCAAGGGGCCGTTGCGGATTTCATTTTCGATCGGCCGCAAGCCTTTCCTCATGCGTGGAACCTCTTCGACTGGAAAACCTCGAACAGTTTGGCCACGCCCTTGTTGATCGGTTCGACGGCCATCGAGGCGTATCCAAAAATGAAGCCGGCGCGCGGGTCGCCCTTGGCCGCGAACAGCCGGGAGACCGGATAAATTCCGACATCATTTTTCCGGGCCGCCTCAGCGAAAAGCTCCTCCTCATCGGACCGCAGGCTGTTGAACCAGACCACGACGTGAAGGCCCGCCGATGTTCCGACGATTTCGATCTCGCTGCCGAATGCTTCCCGCATCGCGGTCAGAAAAGCGGTTCGCCTTTCGGCATTGCGTCTCCTCATCCTGCGCACATGGCGCTCATACGCGCCTGTCTCCATCATGGTCGCGAGAGCGTCCTGCTCGAACCCCGAACTGTGGCGGTCGGCAATTTGCTTGCACAGGATGAGGGGTTCGACCAGCGGGCCGGGAACAACCATGTATCCCAGCCGGAGTGTCGGAGACAGCGTCTTGGACACGGTGCCGACATAGACGACCTTGTCCTGACCTGACAGATACAGAGGCGGGATCGGGCTGACGTCATAGCGGTACTCGCCATCATAGTCGTCCTCGATGACGTAGGCGTTTCCCAGATTGGCCCATTCGATCAAGGTCTGGCGGCGGCCGACCGACAGAACACCTCCCAGCGGGAACTGATGGCTTGGGGTCACGTAGGCAAGCGCGATCCGGGCTGGATCGGGAAGCCGCGTGGTATCCATCCCGTCATTGTCGCAGGCAAGCTCGACAGGTTTGGCGCCTATGGCGAGCATGACGTTTCGAGCCATCGCGTAGCATGGGTTCTCGACGACGACGCTGTCTCCCGGATTGACGAGCACTCTCGCACACAGGTCCAGAGCCTGCTGGGACCCGCTGACGATGATGATCCGCACCGCCTCGCACCTTATGCCGCGCGCTCGCCAGAGGTAGCCTTCCAAGGCTTGGCGGAGTCGTGGATTGCCCGCGGGATGCTCATAAGCCAGGCGTTCGCGATAGGTCAGAAAGGCTGCGTTCAAGGCTCTCCGCCAGAGGAGTTTTGGAAAATCCGCCGATGCGATATCGCCATAGCGGAAGTCGTGTTTCAATGGCGCCAGCCCGGCACTGGTGTGCGAAGGCAACGCCATGACACGTCTTGCGTAGTCGGAAAGCTTAGGGATTGCCTTCGGCTCCAGCTGGGGTCGACTGACGCGGGAGGGGCCTCCGGTGGAGGCCACGGTGGCTTTCGAACCCTGCCGGACCTGGATATAGCCTTCTGAAATCAGCTGATCGAAAGCCGCGGTTACCGTCGTCCTCGACACGCCAAGCTCCTCGGCCAGCGAGCGGCTGGACGGAAGCTTCGCTCCGGCCTTGTAGATGCCGGATTCGATCTGCTCGCGCAGGGAGAGATAGATGCGGCGGGTGACGCCCGTTCCGCGCGGTCGCTGCTCAAAGTGGCCCAATGAAACTCTCCCGAACTGGCTGCATATTTTGGACCAGTTGAGTGGAATGATGCGTTCAAATCAAGGAGCGTAAATGTACACCCCAACCGCCTTCACAGTGGCCGACGCGGCCGAGATTTACGACATGATGCGGCAATGTCGCCTGGCAAGCTTCATCACGGCGACATCCGACGGTCCCATGGCCACTCCGCTGCCGATGTTTCTTGACGAGAGCGAGGGAGAAAGAGGCGTTCTCTATGCGCATCTGGCGCGGGCGAACCCCCAGTGGCAAGCTGCCGTCATCGGTCTTGGATTGGCCGTTTTCATGGGTCCGGACGCTTATGTGACGCCATCCTGGTATGCATCCAAAGCTGAACATGGAAAGGTCGTGCCCACCTGGAACTACACGGCTGTCCAAGTCAGCGGACCCGTCGAGTTCTTCAGCGATACCGAGCGGCTGCGCGATGTCGTAACCCGGCTCACCGCGCTTCATGAAAGCGGCCGCCGGGCACCCTGGGCGCCGACCGACGCACCGGAAGCCTATATCAATGCCCAACTGTGCGGCATTGTCGGCATCCGCATGCCGATCGTCTCCCTGCAGGGTAAACGCAAGATGAGCCAAAATCGCCCGGAAGCCGACCGCAGGGGCGTGAAAGAGGGGCTTGCCGCAAGCAGCCGGGCAACCGACCACATCGTTTCGGAGCTCATCCCGATCTCGTGAAGCTGCGCCTCCCCCCGTCACTCATTGGCGGCTGGTCGCGGCCGCTACACCGCACGCCGGCCATCACTTTCGCCGAGGCATGGGCGGAGGCCTCGACGGCGGAACCGGTGCTGATCGTGCGCGGAAAAAATGCGGCGCACGGGTTTGGCTTCTCGTCGCACGCTAGCCGGAAACAGGATGCGGGCCCCGCGCCCGTATCCGCCTGCCAGCGCGGACTCAATGCGCTTCCAACTGTCTCCGGCGCCAGGCGGCGGGCGCCTCGCCTACCCGTTCGCGAAAGAAGCGCGAGAAATAGGCCGGATCGTCGAAGCCGATCTCGTAGGCGATGTCCTCGACCGTACGCACGGTGAACAGCAGCAGCCGCTTGGCCTCCAGCAGCCGCCGCTCGCTGACGATGCGCTTGACGCCGGCACCCAGCACCGCACGGCTGGCCTTGTCGAGGAGATGCGGTGTCGTGGCGAGGCTCACGACGTAGCGGTCGACCGACCAGTTGTCGCGGAAATGCGCATCGACAAGCCGCCGCAGGCCAAAGGCCAGTGATGCATCGGAGGACGGTGGAGCGGCAATTGTCGCCGGCGCGAGGCGCGCGATATGGGAGAGCGCGACCGCGATCAGCGCCGGCAAAGTCTTGTCATTGCCGGCCTGGGCTTCGGCGTATTCGGCGGCGATCATCTCCAGCACCGCCGCCAGTCTTTGCCATGCGGCATGTTGCGGCAGACTGTCGGTAAAGACCGGCCGGTCCAGCGGCAGCAGGCTTTGAGCGGCAAGGGCGGCGAGCGCATCGTCGGCGACCGAGACGACGATGGCGTCGGTGCCAGGCCCGATCGAGAAGCCATGCACGACATTGCTCGGCACGAAGCTGACGGCTGGCGCCGAAAAGTCCCAGGAGCGGTCCTCGATGCGATAGGTGCCGGAGCCACTGGTCCAGTAGGTGATCTGACCCATCTGCGGATGCTTGTGCGCCGCGACCTGGCCAAGATGAATGCTGCCGCGGGCAAGTACCGTCTCGACATGCAGGAAACCGACGTCGAGCGGCCGCGCCGGCTCGCCATAGACGAAGAAATCGGGAATGGAATTCTGGCTCATGACGCCGGAAAAAGTCCAATCGGTTTTGCCGTTCCGTCCATAACCGATCGACGCCCAGGGCGCTAGGGTTGCAATATCAAGTGGAGGAGCATCATGCGGTCAGAAGATTTTCGTGCGGACAGGGCGCGCCCGTTTACCGGGGCGGAATATCTGGAAAGCCTGCGCGACGGACGCGAGGTCTACATCAACGGCGAACGCATCGCCGACGTCACCGCCCATCCGGCGATGCGCAATTCGGCGCGGTCGCTGGCGCGGCTCTACGATGCGCTGCATGACGCCAAACGGCGCGACACGCTGACCTCGGCCACCGACACCGGCTCAGGCGGCTACACGCACAAATATTTCCGCGTCGCCAGACCTTCCGGCGAACTCGCCGCCCAGCAGACGGCGATCGCCGAATGGTCGCGCATGTCCTATGGCTGGATGGGCCGCACCCCCGATTACAAGGCGGCGCTGATGAACACGCTCGGCGCCAATGCCGACTGGTACGGGCCGTTCAAGGACAATGCGCTGTCCTGGCACAAGCGCGCGCAGGAAGCCGTGCTGTTCATGAACCACGCCATCGTCAATCCTCCCATCGACCGCCACAAGCCGGCCGAACAGGTGAAGGACGTCTTCGTCCACATCACCAAGGAGACGGATGCCGGCATTTTCGTTTCCGGTGCCAAGGTGGTGGCGACGTCCTCGGCGCTGACGCATTACAATTTCCTGGCGCAGAGTTCGGCGACCGTCACCGAGGATCCGTCGCTGTCGGTGATGTTCATCGTGCCGATGAACGCGCCGGGGATAAAGATGTTCTGCCGCGTCTCCTACGAGCAGACGGCCAATACGGTGGCAGCGCCCTTCGACTATCCGCTGTCGTCGCGCTTCGACGAGAACGACGCGATCCTGGTGCTAGACAATGTCTTCATCCCCTGGGAGGACGTGCTGGTGCTGCGCGACGCGCAGAAGATCCTGTCCTTCCACCCGGCATCGGGCTTCATGCATGGCTATTGCTTCCAGGGCTGCACGCGCTTCGCCGTCAAGCTCGACTTCCTTGCTGGCCTGCTGGCCAAGGCGCTGCGCGCCACCGGCGGCGATGCCTTCCGCGGCAACCAGGCGGCACTTGGCGAGGTGATTGCGCTCAGGCACATGTTCTGGAGCTTTTCCGATGCCATGGCCTATAACCCGATCCCGTGGGCGAACGGCGCCGTGCTGCCCAATCTGGAAGCAGCATTGGCCTACCGCACCTTCATGTCGGAAGCCTATCCGCGCGTCATCGACACGGTGCGCCGGGTGATTGCCTCCGGCCTGATCTACCTGCCGTCGTCGGTTCGTGACTTCAATAACCCAGAGATCGACAGATACCTGGCGCAATATGTGCGCGGCTCCAACGACATGGGCCATGTCGAGCGCATCAAGATCATGAAGCTGCTGTGGGACGCGACCGGCACCGAGTTCGGCGGCCGGCACGCGCTCTACGAACTCAACTATGCCGGCGCGCCGGAAGAGGTGCGGCTGCAGGTGCTGAAGGGCGCCGAACGCGGCGGCCGGCTGAAGGCGATGGAGGAACTCGTCGATACCTGCATGGCCGACTATGACGAGAATGGCTGGACTGCCGACACCTGGCTCCCGCCCCTGGCTTCGACGGCTGGATGAACTCCAATGGCCACGCAGATTTCGAAGACCGATTTCCGCGACGCCATGGCAAGGGTCTGCGCGCCGGTCAACATCGTCACCACCGACGGGCCGGCCGGACGCGGCGGCTTCACCGCCACCGCCATGTGCAGCGTTTCCGACGAACCGCCGACGCTCCTGGTCTGCATGAACGGGCGTTCGACGCAGGCGGCCATGTTCCTTGCCAACCGGCGCTTCTGCGTTAACGTGCTGACCCATGACCACATGCATCTGGCGGGAAAGTTCGCCGGCGCGACCAGGGACATGGAGGCGCGTTATTCGGCGGCACGCTGGCAGACGCTGACGTCGGGCACACCCGCACTGTCGGACGCCATCGTCAATTTCGACTGTGAGATCGAGGATGTGCATGTCGTCGGCACGCACAACGTCATGATCGGCCGCGTCATCGACGTGCGGCACGGCAGCGGCGGCTCGGCGCTGCTCTATGTCGACCGCAACTACACGCAGCCGACGCGGCTGGGCAGTTTTGGTGGGTGAGGCTGACGGGCGGATGCACCATTGGCCGAAGCCCTCCCAATTTCGTCATCCCTGGGCGGAGCAGCCGCGAAGCGGCGTCGCGGAGACCCTGGGATCCATGCCGCGACCTTGGTCGAGGGTACAACGGCGCAGAATTCTGCACGGTAGCGGCGTTCGGAAGTCGCGGCATGGATCCTAGGGTCTGCGCCGCGTCGCTGCGCTCCTTGCTCCGCCCTAGGATGACGAAGCGACGGAAGTTTTCGCCATTTTCCGAGGCGCCAGGAGGCATCAATGCGAGCGCCGCCCGAATGTTCAGCTCTCGCCGTTGATCAGGCTTTCCAGCAGGTCCAGCAGCTGCTCCAGCCGCTCGTGCCCGAACCGCCGTTCGATGTCGTCGTAGATGACGCGGCGTTCGGGTGACAGGGCGTCGATCAGGGCGGCGCCGGCCGGGGCGATGGTCAGGATGACGCGGCGGCCATCGCCTTCCGCCTTGTTGCGGGTGATGAAGTTTCGGCCCTCGAGCGCCTTGATGATGCGGGTCAGGCTGGGCGGCAGCACCGAGGCGCGGTCGGCGAGATCCGTCGCCTCGACCGGGCCGGCTTCGCTCAGCACGCGCAGCACGCGCCATTGCTGTTCGGTCACGTCATGCGCCGCGAGCATGGGGCGAAACCGCGCCATCACCGCTTCGCGGGCATGGAGCAGCGCCATCGGCAGGGAACGACGCGTGTTTTCCGGCAGCAAGTGAAATTCTCTCCAGCGCTGACTCGCGATCGGCGGCAAGCTTTGCCAGCAGCGCTGGCCCGCAAGCCCATCACCGTCATCCCGTATCGTCGTGCCAAGCCCGATGCAAGACTTGACTTCGGCGGCACATGTAATTAACGCGTTAAGTACAACAACGCAATATTCAGGGAACGGGACGCGGTGCCTCATTTCTCCATCGAGTATTCTGCCAATCTCAATGCCAAGGCGGCGCCGACATCACCGTGCCGCTCGGCGGCGTCAAGCAGTCCGGCTTCGGCCGGGACAAGTCGCTGCAGCGCCGATCAGTGGCCACAACTAGTAATTTGCCGTGACGCTTAATCCACGGCCATGTCAGGACCCGAAGGGAACCCGAAAACGATTTCCGGGCTAAGCCCGCAGCCTTGTCCCCTCCGGATCGAAGAACGGCATCGGCGCCACCACCGCACGGGTCGGGTTACCGTCGATGCCGATGCTGAGTTCGGTGCCGACAGAAGTGAAGGGCAACCGCAGATGCGCGGTCGCCAGCACCTTGCCCAGCGAATAGCCGTGGTCGCTGTAGGTGACCATTCCGGCGTCGTCGCCATCGGCCAGCACTCGGGCGTTCGTCGCGGCGGGCTTGTCGCCGTCGATGACCAGCCCGGTCCAGCGTTCGTCGAGGCCCTTGTCGCGGATCTTGAGCAGCGCTTCTCGGCCGATGAAATCGCCCTTGTCGAATTTTATCCAGCGGTCGAGGCCGACATGGAACGGCGTGCGGGTCTCATCCATGTCGATGCCGTGCGCCGGATAGGCCTTTTCCAAACCGAGTGTGAACATTGCCAGCACGCCATAGGGTTTGAGGCCAAAGTCCCGGCCGGCCTTCATAAGAGCATCCCAGACCGAGACCGCCTCGTCGGCCGGCACGAACAGTTCGAAGCCGAGTTCACCGGTCACGCCGGTGCGCGAGATCAGCACCTTGGTCTTGCCTACGCGCCCGGAGGTGAACGCCCAGCGCTTCAGCCCGTCCAAATCGGCATCCGAAACCAGCGCCTTCAGGAGTTCGCGCGAGCGCGGACCCTGGATGGTCGGAAAGGCAATCGCCGCGGTGATGTCGGTGACATAGACCCTGCGTTCCTGCGCATGATGCTGGAGCCAAGGCAGCATCTTCAGTCGGTTGACCGAGCCGGTCACCAGCATGAAATGCTCCGGCCCCAACCGGAAGACGGTGAGGTCATCCATGATGCCGCCATCCTCGCGGCAGACCGTGGAGTAACGCACATTGCCCGGCTTCATCGCCGCGGCATCGTTGACGATGACATGGTTGACCAGCGCCTCGGCATCCGGACCCCTGATGTCCATCTTGCCCATGGTGCTGAGATCCTGAACGCCGACATTGGCGCGGGTGTTCAGATGCTCATCGGCAATGCCGGAATAATATTTGGCCGAGATGAAATCGCCGCCGACACGGCCCATGGTCGCGCCCAGCCCGACGATGCTGCTGTAGAAAGGGGATCGCCGCTCGGCCAAGAAAGTCTCCATCGCTTGTCGATGGAAAATACGAGCTTTTGCATCGCCGGCGGAGACGGAAACGACATGCCTTGCATCGATCCCGGCGGACCGCAAACGTCGCGTCTACGTGCAGTGGATCAGCTGTCCCGCATTCTATCCGTCGCCGATCGGTCTACGGCGAGCCCGTCCGCTGAAATTACGACGCCGAATTTCTCGGCCGCTTGCCGAGGCGTGTAGTAGCCGAGCGTGACGTCTTTCAGCACCTGCTCCGCATCGCGCTGACGCGGATCGCCATAGCCGCCGCCGCCCGGCGTGCCGACACGCACGCGGTCGCCCGCCTTCAGCGCGATATCCTGTTCCTTCGACAGATGCGGGGGCACATGTTCCTGGCCATTGCGGAACACGGTGACGCTGTTGGGCTCGCCATCCTTGCCGCCAAGGGCGCCCTGCGGGCCGAAGCGGCCATGGTCCATGACGAAGGAAGCACGCGCTTCGCCGCGCAGAATCTCGACCTCATAAGCGAGGCCGAAGCCGCCGCGATGCTTGCCGGCGCCGCCCGAGCCTTCGCGCAAGGCGTAGTGGCGATAGAGCACGGGAAAGGCCTGCTCCATGATCTCGACCGGCGGCGATTTCGAGATGCCGATGGTCGAGCAGCCATTGGTCAGCCCGTCATGACCGGAATTGCCGCCATAACCGCCGCCTGAAATCTGGTACATGACATAGTCACGGCCGCGCGCCGGGTCGTTGCCGCCGAGCGCGAAATTGCCGCTGGAGCCGGCCGGCGCGGCCGTCACCTTGTCCGGGAGCGCCTGCACCATGGCGGCGAACACTGCCTCGGCGATGCGCTGCGAGACTTCCGCCGCGCAGCCCGAAACGGGCCGGGGATATTTCGCGTCGAGGAACGTGCCTTCAGGCCGTTTGACGATGAGCGGCTCGAAAGCGCCGGCGCTGATCGGCACATCCGGGAAGATATGGCGCATGGCGAGATAGACCGAGGACAAGGTCGTCGCCAGCACGCTGTTCATCGGTCCGGCGCAGGGCTTCGACGAGCCCGCGAAATCGAAGGTCAGCATGTCGCCCTTTTTCTCGACGGCGAGCGCGATGGTCAGCGGCTCGTTGACGACCCCGTCGGAATCGACAAAGGCTTCCGAAGTGTAGGTGCCATCCGGGATGGCCGCTATGTTGGCGCGCATCTGCTCGGCGGCGCGGCGGCGCAACTCGGCGATCGCCTCGACAACGGTTTCGTCACCGTAACGATCGAGGATGCCATTGAGCCTGTCCTGGCCGATCAGCAGTGCTGCGGCCTGCGCCCTGATATCGCCAATGCGCTGGTCGGCGACACGGATGTTGGAGCAGATGATGGCGTAGATCTCCGGATCGAGCACGCCCTTCTTGAACAGTTTTACCGGTGGCAGCCGCAGGCCTTCCTGTTCGACCGCTGTCGCCGAAGCCGAGAAGCCGCCGGGCACCGAGCCGCCAATATCAGGCCAATGCCCGGTGTTCGACAGCCAGCAGAAGATTTGTTCGCCCCGGTAGACCGGCATGACGAAGCGCACGTCCATCAGATGCGTGCCGCCGAGATAGGGGTCGTTGACGATGTAGATGTCGCCCGGCTCCGGTGCCAGGCAGCGGCCATCGGCGATCATCTCGATCACCGTCCTGGTCGAATACTGCATGACGCCGACGAAGACCGGCAGGCCCTGGCTGCCCTGCGCGATCAGCGAGCCGTCGACGGCGGAATAGATGCCGTCGGAGCGGTCGTTGGCCTCGGCGATGACAGGCGAGAAGGCGGCGCGGGAAAAAGTCAGGTCCATCTCATCGCAGACCTGCTGCAGCGCTGCCTGGAGGACCGAAAGCGTGATCGCGTCGAGCTTTGCCCCTTTTAAAGCTGACATTGTCAGGCCTCGCCGATGTCGATGATGATGTTGCCGTCAGCGTCGCAGCGTGCGCGGTCGCCGGGCTCGAGCACCGTGGTGGCGTCCATTTGTTCGAGGATCACCGGACCTTCCATGCTAGCCTCGAGCGGCAGTTTTTCGCGCGCATAGACCGGCGTGTCGTGCCAGCGGCCGGCATACCAGACAGGCCTGACCTCGCGCCGCGCCTCGTCGAGTGTTTTTGCCCGCCCGGCCGGGTCGATCAACCGCGACAGATCGATCGCCGGGCGCACGCCGGTGACCGAGGTGTTGAGGTTGACGAGGTTGGCGCGGATCTCCGGCAGTTCGACCTTGAAGCGGGCGAAATAGGCTTTTTCGAACAGGGCTTGCAGCATCGCGCGGGTCACCGATGAAGACGGCAAAGGCACATTGATGATGTGGGTCTGGCCGACGAACTGCATGTCGGCGGAATGGGTGACGCGGATCGTTTCCGGCTTCACCGCTTCCTTGCCGATCAGCTCCTCGCCTTCGTTTCGGTGCCGTTCCAAGATAGCTTTAAGCTGGGCTTCGTCGAGCGTGGCGACCGGCTGGTTGACGGTGTTGACGAAGTCGTGGCGCAGATCGGCGACGACGCAGCCGAGCGCGTTGGTGATGCCCGGCCGCGCGGGCACCAATACCCGGGGCAGGCCGAGTTCGCGCGCCAGGGCTGTCGCATGCAGCGGCCCGGCGCCGCCGAAGGCGAACAGTGCGAAATCGCGCGGGTCATGGCCGCGCGACACCGAGACCATGCGAATGGCGCCCGCCATCTTCATGTTGCCGAGCCTAAGCACCGCCCCCGCCGCCTCGACGCCGGACAGGCCGGTCGCCTTGCCGATCTTTTCGGCGAAGATATCCGTAACGCGCTCTGATGTGACCGGATTGTCAACGGCAAGCAGCTTCTTCGGCGCCAGCCGGCCGAGCACCAGATTGGCGTCGGTGATGGTCGGCTCCAGGCCGCCGCGCCCATAGCAGATCGGGCCGGGATTGGCGCCGGCGCTTTCCGGGCCGATCTGGATCAGCCCGGCCGCGTCGACTCGGGCGATCGAACCGCCACCGGCGCCGACCGTGTGCACGGCCACCATCGGCACGTGGATGGGCATGGCATATTCGATCTCGATCTCGTTCGACACCGCCGGCTCGGCGTTGCGGATCAGCGCCACATCGGTCGAGGTGCCGCCCATGTCGTAGGTGACGAGGTTTTCGAAGCCGGCGCGCTTGCCCGTATAGGCGGCGGCGATGACGCCGGAGGCGGGGCCCGACATGACGGTCTTGGCCGATTCACGTGTGACGAAGCGGGCCGAGATCATGCCGCCATTGCCGTTCATGATCAGGAAGTCGCGGGCATAGCCCTTATCGGCCAATTCCTTGCGCAGGCGCTCGACATAGCGCTCGAGGATCGGCTGCACCGAAGCGTTGACCGAGGCGGTCACACCACGCTCGAATTCGCGTGCTTCCGACAGCAGCGCGTGGCCCGTGGTGATGTAGCCGTTCGGCCAAAGCTCGGCGGCGATTTCGGCGGCACGCCGCTCATGGGCGGGGTTGGCGTAGGAGTGCAAGAAATGGATGACCAGGGATTCGCAGCCGGCGGCGACCAGCGCCTTCACCGCTTCGCGCATCCCGGCCTCGTCGAGCGGGGTGCGTATGGCACCGGAGGCTTCGACGCGCTCGGAGACTTCGAGCCTGAGATTGCGCGGGATGATCGGCACAAATGTGCCGGTCATGCCATAGGCTTGAGGCCGCGTGCGCCGGCCCAGTTCAATGACGTCACGAAAGCCGCGCGTCGTGATCATGCCGGTCTTGGCCAGCCGGCGCTCCAGCACCGCGTTGGTGGTGGTGGTCGTGCCATGCACGATGAGGTCGATGCCGTCGACCGGGAAGCCGGTGGCGCCGAGCGCCGAAACTACGCCGAAAGCCTGATTGTCGACCGTGGTGGGCGTCTTGGCGATATGGACCTTGCCGCCGTCCCTGCCGTCGATCAGAAGCAGGTCGGTGAACGTTCCGCCAACATCGATGCCGGCGACGACGCTGCCCAGGGAATCCGACGGTTGCACCGAAAAATTCTCTTTCATTGTCGAAACCCGAAATGCTGGGACTACGGATATGTCACAGTTTGGAAAGGTGTTTTACGGCGCCATCTTGACGCAAATATCGTTTGTATACTAATAAATTCCGGACACAAGAGCTTACCGCTTTGGAGTGTGTGAGCAGCACGCCGGGACCTGAACGGTCCGGGCGCGCAGGAAAAGGTTTGGCGCCCGCGTCCCCGGCTGGGCCAGAAAGTTGGTTTGATGAACACCACCTCCGCGTTCAACACCGCCGGCGCACGCCCGCTGCAGTTCCCGATACCGGCCAATGTCTATGCCGAAACGGTCGTCTCGGTGAAGCACTACACCGACCGGCTGTTCTCGTTCCGCATCACCCGCCCGCAGTCGCTGCGCTTCCGCTCCGGCGAGTTCGTGATAATCGGCCTGCCCAATGCCGAAAAGCCGGTGTTCCGCGCCTATTCGGTGGCTAGCCCGGCCTGGGACGAAGAGCTGGAATTCTTTTCCATCAAGGTGCCGGATGGCCCGTTGACCTCGGAACTGCAGAAGATCCAGGTCGGCGACACCGTCATCATGCGCCAGAAATCGACCGGCACGCTGGTGGTCGACGCGCTGACGCCGGCCAAGCGGCTGTTCATGATCTCGACCGGCACCGGCATCGCGCCCTTCGCCAGCCTGCTGCGCGACCCCGACACCTACGAGAAATTCGACCAGCTGATCCTGACCCATACCTGCCGCGACAATGCCGAGCTCACCTACGGCCAGGAGCTGGTGGCGGCGCTCGACAGCGACCCGCTGATCGGCGAGCTGACCACCGGCCGCGTCACGCTCTACAATTCCACGACGCGCGAGGAATCGGCGCGCATGGGCCGCATCACCGCTCTGATCGGTTCGGGCAAGTTCTACTCCGATCTCGGCATCGACAAGCTCAATCCCGAGACCGACCGCATCATGATCTGCGGCTCGATGCATATGCTGAAGGACGTCAAGGAGCTGGCCGAAAGCCACGGCTTCCAGGAAGGCTCGCTCAGCCATCCCTCGACCTTCGTCGTGGAACGCGCCTTCGTCGGCTGAGGTCTGCTGGCCCCTCGATCATCGAGTTTTGACCTTCCGGTCAAAAAATCAACTGCTTTCGCAGCCTTTTTCGGCTATCCCTCGCTTGAGGACTCGTGAAGCGCGGCTTCGCGGGCTATCTTCTTGCGTGTCGTCCAGACGTATCGAGCGGTTTGGGATAACGACACGCACCAAGACATAAGCGCATGTCGCTGAATGAAAGGGCAGGAGATGAGCAGCACAATCCGCGAAGCCGACCTGGGCGGCAAGGTCACGCCGCTGCCCGCGCGTGCCGCCGCGAACACGGCTGTGCCGCTGGACCGCATCGCGCGCAACCCCGGAATGAAGCTCGATCTCGGCTTCATGGAATCGGTGCGCAGCGTCAATCGCTCGGCCTTGGAGCGACGCGTCGCCAGCCTGACCAAGCGGCGTTCGATCAAGGCCGACAACCAGGCGGCCTGGCTGCTGCGGGCGATTGCCTGCATGGATCTGACGACGCTGAACTCCAACGACACCGAGGAGCGCGTGCGCCGGCTCTGCGCCAAGGCGATCAATCCGCTGCGCCGCGACATTGTCGAAGGCCTCGGCATTGCGGGTGAAACCATTCGCCCGGCGGCGGTCTGCGTCTACCATCCCTTTGTCGCCACCGCTGTCGATGCCGTGCGCGGCACCGGCATTCACGTTGCCGCGGTCTCCACCGCTTTCCCGCATGGCCTGGCGCCGCTGTCGACCCGGCTGCAGGAGATCGAGGCTTCGGTGCGCGACGGCGCCGATGAGATCGACGTCGTCATACCGCGCGGCCTGGTGTTCGGCGCGAAGTGGCGCGAGCTCTACAATGAGATCGTCTCGATGCGCGCCGCCTGCGGTGACGCGCATCTGAAGGTCATTCTCGGTACCGGCGACCTCGCCACGCTGCGCAATGTCATGCTGGCCTCGATGGTGGCGATGATGGCGGGCGCCGATTTCATCAAGACCTCGACCGGCAAGGAAAGCGTCAACGCGACACTGCCCGTCGGCCTCGCCATGGTGCGCGCCATCCGGGCCTACTTCGAGGAGACCGGCTACCTCATCGGTTTCAAGCCGGCTGGTGGCATCTCCACCGCCAAGGTGTCGCTCGACTGGCTGGTGCTGATGAAGGAGGAACTTGGCCGGCCGTGGCTGGAGCCGACCCTGTTCCGCTTCGGCGCATCGAGCCTGCTGACCGACATAGAGCGGCAACTCGAGCATCATCTGACCGGGCATTATTCGGCCAATCACCGCCACGCCATGGCGTGATAATAGGGTCTGGGTTTTTGAACGTGGAGTTCCTTCGCGCCCCCCTCTGTCCTGCCGGACATCTCCCCCACAGGTGGGGAGATTGGCTGTCGCGATGGCCTTTGCCAATTTTCGACGTTGAAGAAAAAGGCGCCGGAGCGGACGCTGCCGATCTCCCTCCTTGTGGGGGAGATGTCCGGCAGGACAGAGGGAGGCGCGACAAAGCGCCTGCCAAGACAATTATCTGGAGCGCCCCATGAACATTCTCGAACGCTATCACGCCATGGAGTACGGCCTGGCGCCGGAAGCCCGCAACGAGGCCGATGCCTGGCTTGCCGTCCGCGATTTCAGCAAGGCCCTGTTCATCGGTGGCGACTGGAAAGCGGCGAGCGGCGGCAAGACCTTCGACACCAGCGAGCCCTCTTCCGGCAAGCTGTTGGCAAAGATTTCCGATGCCAATGCCGCCGATATCGATGCGGCTGTTGCCGCCGCAACGAAGGCGCTGCCAAAATGGTCCGCGTCCTCGGGCTATGTCAGGGCCAAAGTGCTCTATGCCATCGGCCGCGCCATGCAACGGCATCAGCGCCTGTTCGCGGTGCTGGAATCGATCGACAACGGCAAGCCGATCCGTGAAAGCCGCGACATCGACGTGCCCTTGGCGGTCCGCCATTTCATCCATCATGCCGGCTGGGCGCAGGCGCTGGACAGGGATTTCCCCGGCCAAAAGGGCGTCGGTGTCGTCGGCCAGATCATCCCATGGAATTTTCCGCTCCTGATGCTGGCCTGGAAGATCGCGCCCGCACTTGCCGCGGGCTGCACGGTGGTGCTGAAGCCGGCCGAGTTCACGCCGCTGACCGCGATCCTGTTCGCCGAGATTTGCGAACGCGCCGGCGTGCCAAAAGGCGTCGTCAACATCGTCCAAGGTGGACCGGAAGCGGGTGCGGCCATCGTCAACCATCCCGGCATCCAGAAGATCGCCTTTACCGGTTCGTCCGAGGTCGGCAAGATCATCCGCAAGGCCACCGCCGGCTCGGGCAAGAAACTGTCGCTGGAGCTTGGCGGCAAATCGGCCTTCATCGTCTTCGAGGACGCCGATCTCGACAGCGCGGTCGAAGGGCTGGTCGACGGCATCTGGTTCAATCAGGGCCAGGTCTGCTGCGCCGGTTCGCGGCTGCTGGTGCAGGAAGGCATAGCCGATGCTTTCATCGCCAAGGTCAAGACACGGATGAGCCGGCTGCGCGTCGGCAGCCCGCTCGACAAGAACACCGATATCGGCCCGCTGGTCGATCTAACCCAACTCGACCGCGTCAAGGGCCTGATCGCCGAAGGCGCAAAACAGGGCGCCGTCTGCTGGCAACCGGATGCCGCGTTGCCGTCCTCCGGCTACTACCATCTGCCGACGCTCGCGACAGGCGTTTCGCCGGCTAATATTCTTGCACAAGAGGAGGTGTTCGGACCGGTTCTGGCCACGATGACCTTCCGCAACACCGAGGAAGCGATCGAGCTCGCCAACAACACGCGCTACGGGCTGGCCGCCTCGGTGTGGAGCGAGAATGTCAACCTCGCCTTGTACGTCGCGCCGCAGCTGAAGGCCGGTGTCGTCTGGGTCAACGGCACCAACATGTTCGACGCCGCCTGCGGCTTCGGCGGCTATCGCGAAAGCGGCTTCGGCCGCGAGGGCGGGCGCGAGGGCATGTTCGAATATCTCACGGCAAAGCTGCCGCTCGGTCCGCTCATCAAGCCGGCGACGGCGTCGGCGCAGCCGATCGAACAGGCCGAGGGTTCGGCCATCGACCGCACGGCAAAGCTGTTCATCGGCGGCAAGCAGGTGCGGCCGGACGGTAATTACTCGCTGGCGATCGCCACCGCCAAGGGCAAGCTCGCCGGCGAGGTCGGGCTCGGCAATCGCAAGGATATCCGCGACGCCGTTTCAGCCGCTCGCGCTGCCAAGGCATGGCCGGAAGCGACCGCCTACAACCGCTCGCAGGTGCTTTATTACCTGGCCGAGAACCTTTCCGGCCGCGCGGATGAATTCGCTGCCCGGCTTGTCCAACTGACCGGCGTGCCCGCGAAGGCCGCGCGCGAGGAGGTCGACCAGTCGATCGAGCGTCTCTTCCTCTATGCCGGTCTTGCCGACAAGTTCGAGGGCCGCGTGCACCAGCCGCCGGCTCGCGCCGTCACGCTGGCGCTGCATGAGCCGGTCGGGGTGCTGGGCATCGTCGCGCCCGACGATCAGCCGCTGCTCGGCTTCATCTCGCTCATCGCTCCGGCGCTCGCCATGGGCAACACCGTGGTCGCCGTGCCCTCCGAGCGCTATCCGCTGCTGGCCACCGACCTCTATCAGGTGATCGAGTATTCCGATGTTCCCGCCGGTGCCATCAACATCGTCACCGGCCGCACAGCGGAACTTGCCGGCGTGCTGGCCAAGCATGACGATGTCGACGGGCTCTGGCTGTTCGCTGACGCCGACACCTGCGCCAAGGCGGAAGCCGACTCCACCGGCAACCTCAAGCGCGTCTGGAGCGGCAATGGGCGCAGCCTGGACTGGGCCTCGGAAGAGGCCGCCGGCGACGCCCTGCTGCGCCGCGCCATCGAGGTGAAGAATGTCTGGGTGCCCTACGGCGACTGACACTGCCCATGCTGCCGCTATGATCGTGTTCGGGCTTGACGCCCGGACGTATGTTCTTTAGCCAGAAAAAACATCTTTATCTGTGAACTGGCTGCGGCACAGTCCGCATAACCGAGCCTGACTAGTCCATGACGTGCTGGCCGGCCACCGATAGAGCGGATGCATCAGACAGGCGAGGAGAAAAGCATGGCGGATCTGGCAGGCAAGGTCGTTGTCGTCACGGCAGCGGCGCAAGGCATCGGCAAGGCAAGCGCGCTGGCCTTCGCCAAGGCCGGAGCCACTGTCTACGCCACCGACATCAATGAGGTGCTGCTGGCGGAGCTCGCCAAGACTTCCGGCGTCAAGACCCGCAAGTTGGACGTGCTGAACGACGAGACGGTCAAGTCAGCCTTCGCCGAGATCGGCCGCGTCGACGTGCTGTTCAACTGCGCCGGTTTCGTCCATTCGGGATCGATCCTGGAGATGAAGGACGCCGATCTCGACTTCGCGTTCAATCTCAACGTGCGCGCCATGATCCGCACCATCCGCGCCGTGCTGCCCGGCATGCTGGAACGCGGCGACGGGTCGATCATCAACATGGCCTCGCTGGCGAGCTCGCAGAAGGGTGTGCCGAACCGTTTCGCCTATGGCGTCACCAAGGCCGCGGTGATCGGCCTGACCAAGGCGATTGCCGCCGACTATGTCGGCAAGGGCATACGCTGCAACGCCATCTGCCCCGGCACAGTCGAGAGCCCGTCGCTGCAGGACCGCATGCATGCGCAAGGCGACTATGACGCCGCCCGTGCCGCCTTCATCGCGCGCCAGCCGATGGGCCGTCTCGGCACGCCGGAGGAAATAGCCGATCTCGCGGTTTATCTCGCCGGTGCGAGCTACACATCCGGCCAAGCCTATAATATCGACGGTGGCTGGTCGATCTGAACCAATCTGACTGAGGAGAGAATTGTATGAAACTGCTGCGCTATGGCGAGGTGGGGAGCGAACGTCCCGGCCTGCTTGATGCGGATGGAACGATCCGCGATCTCTCCGCCCATGTCGCCGACATTGCCGGCACCACGCTTCATCCGGCCTCGCTGGAGATGCTGTCCAAGCTCGATCCGAAGTCGCTGTCGGCGGTTTCCGGCAAGCCGCGGCTCGGCGCCTGTGTGGCCGGCACCGGCAAGTTCATCTGCATCGGCCTCAACTACTCCGACCACGCCGCCGAAACCGGCGCCAAAGTGCCGCCGGAGCCGATCATCTTCATGAAGGCAAGCTCGGCCATCGTCGGACCGGATGACGACGTGCTGATCCCGCGCGGGTCGGAAAAGACCGACTGGGAGGTCGAGCTCGGCGTCGTCATCGGTAAGACAGCCAAATATGTCAGCGAGGCCGACGCGCTCGACTATGTCGCCGGCTACTGCGTCGCCCACGACGTGTCCGAGCGCGCCTTCCAGGCCGAGCGCCAGGGCCAGTGGACCAAGGGCAAGAGCTGCGACACGTTCGGCCCGACCGGCCCGTGGCTGGTGACCAAGGACGAGGTATCAGACCCGCAGAACCTCAAAATGTGGCTGACCGTCAACGGCAAGACCATGCAGGACGGTTCGACCAGGACCATGGTCTACGGTGTCAAATATCTGGTGTCCTATCTCAGCCAGTTCATGTCGCTGCATCCCGGCGACATCATCTCGACAGGCACCCCGCCCGGCGTTGGCCTTGGCATGAAGCCGCCGGTGTTCCTGAAGGCCGGCGACGTGGTGGAACTCGGCATCGAAGGGCTCGGCCAGCAGAAGCAGACGTTCAAGGCTGACGTGTCGGCTTGATAGGCTAGCGCCGCCCCTCACCCTTACCCTGTTCCCGTGAAGAACGGGGAGAGGGGGGCGCCAACGTTGCGGTCATTCCTTCTCCCCGTCACTATACGGGGAGAAGGTGCCGGCAGGCGGATGAGGGGCAGCACCGGCCTCTCCAGTTATTGCTTGATCGTCGTCCCATCCGCTCCAAACCGATAGGTCTTGGCCGGATCCGGCGTCGCATAGAGCGTGGCGCCCGGTTCGGCGTCGTAGACACCGAAGATGCGCACGGTGATCAGCCCGGCCTTTTCGCAATCGAGATAGAGGTTGGTGTCGGCCCCGAGATGCTCAGCGTGCACAACCGTGCCCTTCCAGGCGCCTGACTTCGGATCGACCGTCAGATGCTCCGGCCGCACGCCGATGGTCTTGGCCGTCTCGCCAAGCCTGGCGCCGTCGATGAAATTCATCTTCGGCGAGCCGATGAAGCCGGCGACGAATTCGTTTGCCGGCGAATTATATAGCTCCATCGGGCCGCCGATCTGCTCGATCCGGCCCGCATTGAGCACCACGATCTTGTCGGCCAGCGTCATCGCCTCGACCTGGTCGTGGGTAACGTAGATCATCGTCGCCTTCAGCCGTCGGTGCAGCTGTGCGATTTCCAGCCGGGTGTTGACGCGCAGGGCCGCATCGAGGTTCGACAAGGGCTCATCGAACAGGAACAGCTTGGGCTCGCGCACCACGGCGCGGCCGATGGCGACGCGCTGGCGTTGGCCTCCGGAGAGTTCCGCCGGGCGCCTTTCCAAGTAGGGTTCCAGCGACAGCATGGAGGATGCGATGCCGATGCGGCGGTCGATCTCGGCGGCCGGCGTGCTCGCCTGCTTGAGCCCAAGGCCCATATTGTTCTTCACCGTCAGATGCGGATAGAGCGCATAGGTCTGGAACACCATGGCGATGCCGCGTTTCGCTGGCGGCGTGACGGAGACGTCCTCGCGATCGATCAGCACGCGGCCCGAGGTCGAATCCTCCAGGCCTGCAATGACCCGTAGCAAGGTCGACTTGCCGCAGCCGGAGGGACCGACGAAGACGACGAATTCACCATCCGTCACTTCCAGATCGATGCCTTTCAGCACCTCGACCGGCCCAAATGCCTTCTTCACATTTTCGATCTTCAGCGAGCCCACGGCGATCCTCCAATTTCGTAAGCGGGCGCCAAGGCGCCACGCGCGGCCGTCGACAGCGATCCGTATGTCAAAGCCTCACCGCCTTCCCGCTGCGCACGCTCTCGTCAGCGGCAAGGCAGACGGCGAGCGACTTGACCGCGTCATCCATATGGCGGGTCAGGTCCAGGTCCTCGCGGACAGCCTTCAGCACGAAGGCCTGCTCGAGATCGCAGAGATCCTGATGGCCGGGTTCGCCTGCCATCGACAACATCTCGTCCGGCCTGACGAATTTGCCGTCCAGTCCGGTCGCCGCGCTGTGCAGGCGAATGGTCGAGGTCTTGGTGTGGGTGTCTATGTCGTCGGACTTCACGCCCTCCTTCATGACGATCGAGACGCAGCCGTTCGGCGAGATGACGTCCTTCACGAAGAAGGCCGTCTCGGAAATCATAGGACCCCAGCCGGCCTCGTACCAGCCGACCGACCCGTCGTCGAACAGCACCTGCAGATGGCCGTAATTGTACATCGACGGCGCGACCTCTTGCGTCAGCCGCACGCCCATGCCGCGCACCTCGACCGGTTTGGCATCGGTGATCTGCAACATGACGTCGAGATAGTGGACGCCGCAGTCGACGATCGGCGAGGTCGTCCGCATCAACTGCTTGTGCGTCTCCCAGGTATGGCCGGAGGATTGCTGGTTGAGGTTCATGCGGAAGACGTAAGGGCCGCCGAGCTTGCGCGCCTCGGCGATCAGCCGGATCCAGGATGGGTGATGGCGCAGGATGTAGCCGATCACCAGCTTCCTGCCGTTGGCCTTGGCCGCCGCGACGACGCGCTCGGCGTCGGCCACCGTCGTTGCCAGCGGCTTTTCGACGAAGACATGGCAGCCGGCCTCGAACGCCTTCACCGCATAGTCGGCATGGCTGTCCGAATAGGTGGCGATGCAGGCGACGTCAGGCTTCTCGTCACGCAACGCGTCATCGAAGGACCGCCTGATGCCATAGCCCGACAGCCCGTCCGGCAGCGGCACGTCGGAGCGGTTGATCAGTGCGGCGATCTCAAAGCCGGGATTGGTGTGGTAGGCGAGTGCGTGGCTGCGGCCCATATTGCCGAGGCCGGCCACGACGACACGAAGGGGTGGTTTATCGCTCACCTGACTGCTCCAGACATTCCATGTTTTTTGATAGGGTGTCACCCCACCCGGCGCTGCGCGCCGACCTCCCCATCAAGGGGAGGTAGGGCGTCGGCGTGAAAATCTCTGCCGAAGAAGCAACTCGGAAATGAGAGCCCAGGCGGCCGAGAATGAAGCGACGACCTTCTACCTCCCCTCGATGGGGAGGTCGGCGCGCAGCGCCGGGTGGGGTGAAGCGCAGCCGTACGGACAACTGGCAGTCCCCGCTCACTTTACCGCCCCCGACGTAATGCCGCGGATCAGCTGCCGCGAGAAGATGACGTAGAGGATCAGCACCGGCAGGATCGCCAGCGACAGCGCCGCCAGAATCGCGTTCCAGTTGGTGACGAACTGGCCGAGGAAAAGCTGGGCACCGAGCGTGACCGTCTTGGTCTCTTCCGACGGCGCCAGGATCAGCGGGAACCAGAGATCGTTCCAGATCGGGATCATGGTGAAGACGGCGACGGTCGCCATCGACGGCCGCACCAGCGGCACCACCAGGCGGAAGAAGATGGTGTATTCCGACAGCCCGTCGATGCGGCCGGCATTCTTCAGATCGTCCGACACCTGCTTCATGAATTCCGACAGGATGAAGACCGCCAGCGGCAACCCTTGCGCGGTGTAGACCAGGATCAGCGCCGTCAGCGTGTTGACCAGTCCGCTCGCCACCATCAATTGCAGGATGGCGACGGTGGCCAGGCGGATCGGGATCATGATGCCCAGCGCCAGGTAGAGTCCCATCAGCGTGTTGCCGCGAAAGCGGTATTCCGACAGCGCAAACGCCGCCATGGCGCCGAACAGCAGCACGAAGAACAGCGAGCCTACGGTGACGACGAAGCTGTTCTGGAAATAGTGGGTGAAATCGCCCTGGCCGATCACCGTGGTGTAGCCGATCAGGTCGAAGGTTTTCGGCGTCGGCGGCGTCAGCGGCGCGCCGAAGATGCCGGCGCGCGACTTGAACGAATTCATGATGACCAGGATCACCGGAAACAACGCGATCGCCGTGTAGGTCAGAAGGATCGCGTGGGCACCGATGGTGCGAGGCAGGGAACGGGTGGCGATGCTCATTGGACGGTCTCCTGACGAGCCGCAATTGCAAGGAACAGCGCCAGGCCACCCCCCTCTGTCCTGCCGGACATCTCCCCCCCAGGGGGGGAGATCAGCAGCGTCGATGTCGCTGCCCTTTT
Organism: Mesorhizobium sp. B4-1-4; assembly: GCF_006439395.2. Lineage (NCBI taxonomy): Bacteria > Pseudomonadati > Pseudomonadota > Alphaproteobacteria > Hyphomicrobiales > Phyllobacteriaceae > Mesorhizobium > Mesorhizobium sp. B4-1-4. The sequence goes on along the minus strand of NZ_CP083950.1, from coordinate 5,166,422 downwards.
TGCAATGCTCAAAATTGGCGAAACCGGCGATGACGTCCAATCTCTCCCTTTAAGGGGGAGATGGCCGGCAGGCCAGAGGGGGGTGCCTTGGCTCGACATATCCATCCCTCAGAACTGGTAGCGACGCAGGCGCGTCTGGATGAGGAACAGGTAGACGCAGACGCCGCCAAGGATGATCAGGAACATGATGGTGGCGATTGTCGCGCCCATGTTGGGGTCGCCGACCTGCAGCTGGAAGCCGAAGAAGGCGCGGTAGAGGAAGGTGCCGAGAATATCGGTCGAGTAGTTCGGTCCAGCTAACGCCCCTTGCGCGGTGTAGATCAGGTCGAAGGCGTTGAAATTGCCGACGAAGGTGAGGATCGAGATGATGCCGATGGACGGCAGGATCAGCGGCAGCTTGATCTTCCAGAACTGCGACATACCGGTGATCCCATCGCATTCGGCGGCCTCGAGCACCTCGTCGGGGATCGACAGCAGGGCGGCGTAGATCAGCATCATGGGGATGCCGATGAACTGCCACACCGAAACCAGGCTGAGCGCGGTCAGCGCGTATTGCTCCTTGCCGAGCCAGGGTGTGAACAGGCTTTTCAGCCCGACGAAATCCATGAGATGCGGCGCCACACCCCAGAGCGGCGACAGAATGAGCTTCCAGGCAAAGCCGACAATGACGAAGGACAGGATTGTCGGCACGAAGATCGCCGTGCGGTAGAAGGCCGAGAACCTGAGCCTTGGGCTGGACAGGAGCGCGGCCAGCAGCACGCCGATCGGGTTCTGCACCAGCATGTGGATGATGAAGAACCAGACATTGTTCCTCAGCGCGTTCCAGAAATTGACCGACCAGTTGGGGTCGCCGAACAGCGTGCGGAAATTGTCCAGTCCGACGAAGACCTGGTGCTGCTCGATATTACGGAACAGCGACAGCTGCAGCGTGCCGGCGAGCGGCAGGATCATGATCGCCGTATAGACGAGCACGGCCGGCGCCAGGAAGACGGCGATGTGCCAGCGAAACGGTCTTTTGGGTCGTATTTCCGCGGCCATGAGTTCGGTCCCCGCCGATCAAGGTCTAGAGCGGTTCGGCGTTCGATAGAATCGTCGACCCGCTCTAACTCTTTTGTTCTTACGCAATCCCGGACGGAAAACTGCTACGCACTTTTCCTGGAATTGCTCTAGGCAATACGTTCGACGGCAGCGCTGCCCCTCACCCTTACCCTCTCCCCGTAAAGGACGGGAGAGGGGGTCGCCAGCGCTGCGGCTCGTCCCTTCTCCCCGTCACTATACGGGGAGAAGGTGCCGGCAGGCGGATGAGGGGCGGCGCCGTCGTTCGCAGTCGATGCTATCGGAAGAGGCAGGGCCGCCCAGTTGGAACGGCCCTGCTCCGTGCCTGAGCTCTTACTTCGCTGGATGATACCAGCTGTCGAGGCCGGTCTGCAGCTTCTTGGCCGCGGCTTCGGGCGTATCGGTGCCGTTGATGACGTTGGCCGATTCAACCCAGGTCTCGTTCTCGAGGTTCGGCGTGCCGCGCGACAGGATCTGGTAGGTCGAGCGGATGGTCGACTTGCACTTACCGCGCCAGGAGACGAATTCCTGCGCCAGCGGATCCTGCATCTTCACCGGCGAGGAGTTCAGGCTGAAGAAGCCCGGCAGCGCGTTGGCGTAGATGGTGGCGAAATCCGGCGAGGCCACCCAGGACAGGAAGGTCTTGGCCGCGTCCGCGTGCTTGGATGCCGCATTCAGGCCCATGCCGATATCGGTGTGGTCCGAGATGTAGCAGGTGTCGCCAGCCTTTTCGACCGGCGGCGGGAAGGCGCCCATCTTGAACTGGGCCTGGGTGTTGAACAGGCCGATCTCCCACGAGCCGGCCGGGTAGATGGCGGCGCGGCCGAGCGTGAACAGGTTCTGGCTGTCCGGATAGGTCTGCGCCTCGAAGCCATCGCCGAGATACGGCTTCCACTTGGCCAGTTCCTCATAGGGCGCGACCCAATCCTTGTCGGTCAGCTTCTGATCGCCCTTGATGAGCGCCTTGCGGCCGTCCTCGCCCTTCCAGTAGTTGGGGCCGATGTTCTGGTAGCCCATGGTCGCGGCTTCCCAGAGGTCCTTGGTGCCCATGGCCATCGGGATGTAGGTGCCGTCGGCCTTGATCTTGTCGAGCGCGGCGAAGAACTCGTCGCGGGTCGTCGGCACCTTGATGCCGAGCTTGTCGAAGGCATCCTTGTTGTAGATGAAGCCGTGGATGACCGATGCCATCGGTACGCAGAAGCTCGACTTGCCGTCATCCGTCTGCCAGGCCGACTTGGCGACGGGGGAGAAATTATCCATGCCGGGCAGCGAGGACAGGTCGGCGAGATTGCCCTTCTTGAACAGTTCGAGCGACTTGTCGAACGGGCGGCAGGTGATCAGGTCGCCCGCCGAGCCGGCGGCGAGCTTGGCGCCGAGGGCTGCGTCATATTCGGTCGGCGCCGATGGCGCGAACACCACCTTGATGCCGGGGTTCTTGGCTTCGAAGGCCGGGATCAGCTTGTCCTTCCAGATGGAGAGGTCGTCGCCGCGCCAGCTCTCGATGTTGAGCGTTACGTCCTCGGCGTGAGCCAATCCGGCCGAGCCGAGAATGCTGGTGCCCAGAAGCAGTGCCGTCAGTAGTTTCGTTGTCATGCTCAGTCTCCCTGTTGACCTTTTTCAGGTTCGGTTTTGATGAGAACCTAGGCTTTGGAGCCCTTGTTCCCCTCGATCGCGGAAAGGGCTGGCCGCAGCTTCTGGCCGGTCCCCTCCAGAATTTTCTGCGCCGCATCGGCGCTGTCGGCACCGGCGGCGAGCAGAATGGCTGTCTTGACGGCGCCGCCGCTCTTTTCGAGCAGCCGGGCCGCTTCGTCCCTGTCGCGCCCGCTGACGGCGGCGACGATGCGCGTGGCGCGGTCGCGCAGCTTGATGTTGTCGGCCGTGAGATTGACCATGTAACCGTCATGGACGTGGCCGAGATGGACGGCGGTCAAGGTCGACAGCATGTTGAGCGCGATCTTCTGCGCGGTGCCAGCACCCATGCGCGTCGAGCCGGCGATCACCTCAGGCGGCGTTTCGAGCAGGATGGCGGTTTCGGCCTGGCGAAGCAGGGCTGAATCCCTGTTGTTGGCGATGCCGATGGTCGCCGCACCCCGGCGGGCGGCTTCCTCGATGGCCCGCACCGCGTAGGGCGTCGCGCCGCTGGCGGAAAGGGCGATCAGGCAGTCACCCGTGCCGATGCCGGCATTGGCGACGGCCGTCGCGGCCTCTTCGGTATCATCCTCGGGCCCGCCGGCCAGCGTCCTGAAAGCCTCTTCGCCGCCGGCCACCAGGATGGCGATGCGGTCGCGCTGAATGCCGAAGGTGCCGGGCAGTTCCAGTGCGTCGGCCAGCGCCATCAGGCCCGAACTGCCGGCCGCGGCATAAGCGAGCTTGCCGCCGCCGCTCAACCGGCCAGCGATGATCTCGGCCGCCTTGGCGATGGCGGGAATGGCGTTGCGGACGGCCTTCGCGGCTTCGACCTGCGCATCCGCCAGCGAAACAAGGATGGCTTCGGGGGCCTGGATATCCAGTCCCTCGGCATTCCTGTGCAGCGCCTCGGTGCGCGTTTCGGCCATCCCTGCTCCTCCAATGGGAGAAACAATACCAAAAAAATACCACTTGTCCACATGCATTAGTGGCTTCGCGGCCAGGAATTCGATGAGCCGACGAAATACGTGGGTTTTTCAACGAGATACGCCTTAATCTTTTTGAAACGGAAATTAATCCTTGGCTATTGGTATTTTATTGGTATTATCCGCCCGGAGGAGAAATCGCGTGAATTTCGTGCTCGGTATCGATGGCGGCGGCACCAGCTGCAGGGCCGCCCTTGCAACGGCGGACGGCACCGTCGTCGGCCGCGCCAAAAGCGGCGCCGCCAACATCCGCACCGATCTTACCGGCGCCCGTTCGAACATCGTCGAGGCCGCGCGGCAGGCATTCATCGCCGCCGGCCAGGATCCGGACCTCATCCGTCAGACGCCAGCCATTCTCGGCCTTGCCGGCGCCAATGTCGGCACCTACCGGCAACAGCTCGAAGCGATCCTGCCGTTCAGCACCAGCCGCGTCGAGACCGACGCGGAGATCGCGCTGGAAGGCGCCGTCGGCTCGGGCGACGGCGCGATGGCGATCCTGGGCACCGGCACCGCCTACATGGCACGCAGGAACGGCAAATCGCGCGCCATCGGCGGCTGGGGTTTTCAGGTCGGCGACCAGGGCAGCGGCGCCCGCATCGGCCGCGACCTCCTGGAACAGACGCTGCTGGCCCATGACGGGGTGCGCGCGCGTTCGCCGCTGGCCGACGCCATGATGGCCATCTTCCGCGACAATCCCGAAGACGTCGTCGAATTCACCACCAATGCCAAGCCGGGCGATTTCGGCGGCTTCGCGCCCAAGGTGTTCGAGCATGCCGCGAAGGGCGACGCCGTCGCCAATTGGATCGTCGACAAGGCGGTCGGCGATGTCGAGGCTTCGCTCGGCGCGCTCGGCCTTTCGGACGACGCGCCGCTCTGCCTGCTTGGCGGGCTGGCGTCGCTCTACGCGCCGCGCCTGTCGGCGCGCTACAAGGCGCTGCTGAGGGAGCCGCTCGATGACGCGCTGGGCGGTGCGGTGCAGATGGCGGCCCGCCTTTTCGCGGGACACGCGGAGGCGGCTCGATGAACGACGCCGCGGACCAGATCTTCGCCGCGCTGAAACAATCGTCGCAAAGCGGCGCGCCGCTCTACCTGCAGCTCAGGAAAAGCATCGAGGACGCCGTCAACCGGGGCCTGATCGGGCCGGGCGACGCGCTGCCCTCGGAGCGCGACATCGCCACCAAGGCCGACATTTCCCGCGTCACCGTGCGCAAGGCGGTGCAGGATCTGGTCAAGGGCGGCATCCTGGTCCAGCGCCATGGCTCCGGCACTTTTGTGGCGCCGCGCATGGAGCGCGTCGAGCAGTCGCTGTCGCGGCTGACCTCCTTTACCGAAGACATGGCGCGGCGCGGCATGGCGGTGCGTTCGGCATGGCTCGACCGTGGCCTTTACGCGCCCTCTCCCGACGAGATGATGGTGCTCGGCCTGTCGTCGAGCGAACTCGTGGCGCGCGTGGCGCGCCTGCGCATCGCCAACGACACGCCGCTGGCGATCGAACGCGCCTCGCTGTCGGCCAGCGTGCTGCCCGACCCGGCGGGGATAGGCTCCTCGCTCTATGCTGCACTGGAATTGACCGGCAACAGGCCGGTGCGGGCGGTGCAGCGCATCTCGGCCGCCAACCTTGGCGACGGCGACGCGCGGCTGCTGGAAGTGCCGCCCGGTATTGCCGGCCTGCATATCGAGCGTATTTCCTATCTGGCGAGCGGCAAGGTCATCGAATTCACCCGCTCCATTTACCGGGGCGACGCCTATGATTTCGTCGCCGAACTGCGGCTGACAGGGCCGAGCGAAGAGGGCCGACCATGATTTCCAACCCCACGCATATGCAGCGCGAGATCGAGGAGATCCCGCAAGCCGTCGCCCGCCTGCTCGATGGCTCCGGCGCCGTGCTCGCCGAAGCCGGGCGCGGGATCAGGGAACGCGACCCGCAGTTCGTCGTCACCGTGGCGCGCGGTTCGTCCGACCATGCCGCCACTTTCATGAAATATGCCGTCGAACTGACGGCGGGCCTTGCCGTCGCCTCGGTCGGCCCCTCAATCGCTTCAATCTATGGCCGCAAGCTGCGTCTCGGCGGCTCCGCATGCCTGGCGATCTCGCAGTCGGGCAAGAGCCCCGATATCGTCGCCATGGCCGAAACCGCGCGGGCCGGCGGCGCGCTGACCATTGCCGTCACCAACACCGCCGAGTCGCCGCTGGCGCGCGCCTCGGACTATGCGATCGACATACTGGCGGGGCCCGAGCGCAGCGTCGCGGCAACCAAGACCTTCGTCAATTCCGCCGTCGCCGGTCTTGCTCTGATGGCGCATTCCACCGGCGACGAAGCGCTTCTCAAGGCGCTTGCCCGATTGCCGGATCATTTCCGCGAAGCGATCGCCTGCGACTGGATGACTGTACTCGCGGAAACGATCGAGAAGCAGAAATCGCTGTTCATCCTCGGCCGCGGCCCGTCGGCGGCGATGGCCAACGAGGCGGCGCTGAAGTTCAAGGAGACTTGCGGCATCCATGCCGAGGCCTATAGCGCGGCCGAAGTCATGCATGGCCCGCTGGCGTTGATCGGTCCCGACTTTCCGGTGCTGGCGCTGGCCGCGCGCGATGCGTCCGAGCCATCCATCGCCGAAGCCGCCGACGGCCTGGCGGCCAAGGGCGCGCCGGTGTTCGTCACCTCCGCGCTTGCCAAGCGCGCCACGCGCCTGCCGCATGTCGCAACCGGTCACCCGCTGACCGATCCGCTGACGCTGATCGTCTCCTTCTACGTGTTCGTCGAGGCTTTCGCCCGTCATCGCGGTCTCGATCCGGACACGCCGCGCAACCTTCGCAAGGTGACGGAGACCGTATGAGCGACCGTTTTGCCCTGACCGGCGCCCGCATTTTCGATGGCGACGACTGGCACGAAGACGCGGCGCTTGTCGTGCGCGACGGTCTTGTCGAATCCATCCTGCGCCAAGGCGCCCTATCCGCCGATATCCGCACCATCGACGCTGGCGGCGGCATGCTGGTGCCGGGCTTTGTCGACATCCAGGTCAATGGCGGCGGTGGCGTCATGCTCAACGACCACCCCGATGTGGCCTCGATCGAAACCATCTGCCGGGCGCACGCGCCGTTCGGCACGACAGTGCTGCTGCCGACCCTGATCACCGACACGCCAGCAATCACCGCTGCCGCGATTGCCGCCGGCGAAGCAGCCGCGCGACAAAAAGTGCCGGGCTTCCTCGGGTTGCATCTCGAAGGGCCGCATCTGTCGATCGCCCGCAAGGGCGCGCATGATCCGGCGCTGATCCGGCCGATGACCGACGCCGATCAGGCAATACTGATCGCGGCGCGGCAGAAGCTGCCGGTGCTGCTCACCACGGTCGCGCCGGAATCCGTCGACCCGGCCCGCGTCACGGCATTGGCCGGGGCAGGCATCATCGTCAGCCTCGGCCATTCCGACACCGGTTATGCCACCGCGAAAGCCTTTGCCGAAGCCGGCGCCAGCGTGGTCACCCATCTGTTCAACGCGATGAGCCAGATCGGCAACCGCGAGCCCGGGCTGGCGGGCGCGGCCATCGACATCGACACATTGTCCGCCGGGCTGATCGCCGACGGCATCCATGTCCATCCCGCGACCATCAGGATCGCGCTGGATGCCAAGCAGGGGCCGGGCAGAATCGTGCTGGTCACCGACGCGATGGCGACGATCGGCACTGATATGACCTCGTTCACGCTCAATGGCCGGACCATCTACCGCAAGGACGGCAGCCTGCGGCTCGCCGACGGGACGCTGGCGGGCGCGGATCTCGACATGATCTCGGCCGTGCGGTTCATGCACGGCGTCGTCGGCGTCGAGCTCGCGCAAGCCTTGCGCATGGCCTCGCTCTACCCGGCGCAGGCGATCGGCCAGTCGCATCGGCTTGGCCGCCTTGCCAACGGCACGGCGGCGGATATCGTTGCTCTGTCGGACGATCTTAACATAGGAAGCGTCTGGATCGGCGGCGACAAGGTGTTCGAGGCCGGCGCTTCCCGCTGAAGGCGAGGCCATGCAGACAATCGATTGTGTCGTCGCCGGAGCAGGCGTGGTCGGGCTTGCCATCGCCAGGGCGCTCGCCTTGTCGGGCCGTGAGGTGGTGGTGGTCGAGCAGGCCGATGCGATCGGCACCGTGACCAGTTCGCGCAATTCCGAAGTCATCCATGCCGGGCTTTATTATGCGCCGGGAAGCCTGAAGGCCCGACTCTGCGTCGAAGGACGCCGGCGGCTCTACGCCTACTGCGCCGAGCACAACATCGCCCATGCCCGCCCCGGCAAGCTGATCGTCGCCAACGAGCCTAGCCAGACGGAAGGGTTGCGGGCGATCCAGGACAATGCGCGGCGCTGCGGGGTGGACGATCTCGAGTTTTTGACGCGCGACGAGGCCGAAAGCCTGGAGCCGGCGCTGACATGCGCCGGCGCGCTGCTGTCGCCATCGACAGGCATTGTCGACAGCCACGCGCTGATGCTGTCGCTGCGCGGCGACGCCGAAGCGGCCGGCGCATCCTTCGCCTTCCTGACCGCTGTCGCCGGAGCCACGATCGAAACCGATGGGATCCGGATCGACACGCGCGATGCCAATGGCGAGACCTTCGCCTTGAAGGCCGATGCCTTCATCAATGCCGCGGGCCTCGATGCGCAGGCCGTGGCCGGCCGGATCGACGGTTTTCCGAGGGATCTCATCCCCCGGCAGTGGCTGGCGCGCGGGAATTATTTCGCCCTTCCGGGCCGGTCGCCCTTTTCGCGGCTGATCTATCCGGTTCCGGTCGAAGGTGGCCTTGGCGTCCATCTGACCCTCGATCTCGGCGGCAGTGCGCGCTTCGGACCCGACGTCGAGTGGATCGACCATGTGGATTACACGGTCGATCCGGGCCGAAGCGCCGTCTTCTACGAGGCGATCCGGCGCTATTGGCCCGCCCTTGGCGATGGTGCGCTGCAGCCGGCCTATGCCGGCATCAGGCCGAAGCTGTCGGGCCCCGGTCAACCCGCCGCCGACTTCGTGGTGCAGGGACCGTCCGATCATCGCGCGGGCCGGCTCGTCAATCTGTTCGGCATAGAGAGCCCCGGCCTGACGGCAAGCCTGGCGATCGCCGACCACGTCGCCGGGCTGCTGTACCGGGAATGACAGGCGCTGTCGGGAATTGTCATCTCGAACAAACGGCATGAAACCTTTTGATTTCGAGGTCGTTGTCGGGCGTATGTCCGAGGCGAGACCCAAATCCGAACCGGCCGATGGCATCAAACCGCGCGGCGCCTTGAAGCCGGGTCGGGGAAAGCCACGACGCCAAAAGCCGCGTGACGACAAGACGCGCGAAGAGAAGCCGCGCGAAAAAGAGCCACGTGACAAGAAGGTGTCTACCGCCGAAGCGGCGTCCGAGGTTGTCGGCGTCGCCGCGCCCCCACCGCCGGATGCCGTCGAACCCGATCCGGAACTGACGCCCGAGGAGGCGGCTCAGGCGCGCAAGAAATACCTGCTAAGGCGTTTCTGGATCAGCGGGCGCGGCTATTGGGGACGGCATGGCGACAGGCTCGCCTGGCCGCTGACGATCGGCCTGCTGGTCCTGATCGGCACCAATGTCGGCTTCCAATACGGGATCAATGTCTGGAACCGCGCCATCTTTGACGCCATCGAGCAGCGCCAGGCCCGTACGGTGTACTTTCTCAGCGCCATTTTCCTGCCGCTCGTGGCCGGCAGCATCGGCCTTGTCGTCGCGCAGGTCTATCTGCGCATGACGATGCAGCGCCGCTGGCGCTCCTGGCTGACCACCTCGGTCATCGCGCGCTGGCTGGATCACGGCCGCTACTACCAGCTCAACCTCGTCAAGGGCGACCACCAGAACCCCGAGGCCCGCCTGTCGGAGGATCTGCGCGTCGCAACCGAGTCGCCCGTCGATTTCGTCGCCGGGGTCACTTCCGCCTTCCTGTCAGCCTCGACCTTCATCGTGGTGCTGTGGACGATCGGCGGGGCGCTGAGCTTTCCGCTTGGCGGCTCGACCATCACCGTGCCCGGCTTCCTCGTCATCACCGCCGTGGTTTACGCAGCGATCACCTCCACCTCGATGTTCATCATCGGCCGCAATTTCGTGCGGCTTTCGGAGGACAAGAATCAGGCCGAAGCCGAATTCCGCTATGTGCTGACGCGTGTGCGCGAGAACGGCGAGAGCATCGCCTTGCTGGGAGGCGAGGAAGAGGAGAACAGCGGCATAGACAAGACCTTCGCCGGCGTGCTGAAGCGATGGGCGCGGCTGACCGGTCAGCATATGCGCACCGCACTGGTCTCGCAGGGCTCGAGCCTGTTCGCCCCTGTCGTGCCGGTGCTGCTGTGCGCGCCAAAATTCCTCGAAGGCTCAATGTCGCTCGGGCAGGTGATGCAGGCGGCTTCCGCCTTCGCCATCGTGCAGGGCGCCTTCGGATGGCTGGTCGACAACTACCCGCGGCTTGCCGACTGGAATGCCTCGGCCCACCGCATCGCCTCGCTGATGATGTCGCTCGACGGGCTCGAGCGCGCCGAGCAGAACGATAAACTGGGGCGCATCAAGCACGGCAACACCAAGGGCGATGCGATGCTCAGCCTCGACAATCTCTGCGTGACGCTCGACGATGGCACCTCGGTGGTCAAGGAAACCGAAGTGGTGGTCGAACCGGGCGAGCGGGTGCTGGTGTCCGGCGAATCCGGCTCGGGCAAGTCGACGCTGGTGCGGGCGATCGCCGGCCTGTGGCCATGGGGCAGCGGCAGCGTCAATTTCCACCCCGACCGGCGGCTGTTCATGCTGCCGCAGCGCCCCTACATCCCGACCGGTACGCTGCGCCGCGCGGTCGCCTATCCCGCCGCCGCCGACAACTGGGCGGCAAAGCAGATCAAGGCCGCCCTCGACAAGGTTGGCCTGGGCTACCTTGCCGAACGGCTCGAAGAAGAAGCCCCATGGGACCAGACCCTGTCTGGCGGTGAAAGGCAGCGGGTCGCCTTCGCGCGCCTCTTGCTGCACAGGCCCGATATCGTCGTGCTGGACGAGGCGACCTCGGCGCTGGACGAAAAGAGCCAGGACCAGATGATGAAGACGGTGATCCACGAATTGCCCGATGTCACCATCATCAGCGTGGCGCACCGCGCCGAGCTCGAAGCTTTCCACACCCGCAAGATCACCCTGGAACGGCGAAAGGATGGCGCAAAACTGGTCAGCGACATCGACCTTGCGCCGCGCAATCGCAAACGCAGCCTGTTCCAGCGTGCCTTGTGGGGTTCCGGTGCTCGGAACCACAAGCCACAGAAGTAGGTGGCGCCGTCGGAGAGCAATTCCAGGAAAGTGTGAGGCGGGTTCCGTCCAGAATTGCGTCAACCGCTCCCTAGCATGCGTAGAGATCCCTATAGGCGTCGCGTAAAAGATTCTTTTGTACCTTGCCCATCGTATTGCGCGGCAATTCGTCGACGAAGATCACCCGCTTCGGGTGCTTGTATTTTGCCAGGCGCCCGGCGATGGCGCCAAGGATTTCGGCCCCGGTGATCCGCGACCCCGGCGTCCGGACCACGACTGCGGTGACGCCTTCGCCGAAGTCGGGATGGGCAACGCCGATGACCGCGCTTTCCGCGACCCCGTCGAGCGCGTCGATCTCGCTCTCGAGCTCCTTCGGGTAGATGTTGTAGCCGCCCGAAATGATCAGGTCCTTGCCGCGGCCGACAATGTGGACATAGCCGTCGGCATCGACCATGCCGAGATCGCCGGTGATGAAGAAACCGTCGGCGCGGAATTCCGCCTTGGTCTTCTCCGGCATGCGCCAGTAGCCGGAAAACACGTTCGGACCCTTCACCTCGATCATGCCGACCTCGCCCTGGGCAAGCGGCCTGGCGGTGTCGGGATCGGCTATACGAAGCGCGGTGCCAGGCAAGGGGAAGCCGACCGTGCCGGCGCGCCGTTCGCCGTCGTAAGGGTTGGAGGTGTTCATGTTGGTCTCGGTCATGCCGTAACGCTCGAGGATGGCGTGGCCGGTGCGCTCGCGCCAGGCCCTGTGCGTCTCGGCAAGCAGCGGCGCCGAGCCGGACACGAACAGGCGGATATTCTTCGCTGCCTGGCGGTCCAGCCGGTCCTGCTGCAGCAGCCTGGTGTAGAAGGTCGGCACGCCCATCAGCGCCGTGGCGCGCGGCAGCAGCGAGACGATGCGGGCCGGATCGAATTTCTGTTCGAACAGCATCGAGGCGCCGGCCATCAGGATGACGTTGGTGGCGACGAACAGGCCGTGGGTATGGAAGATCGGCAGCGCGTGGATCAGCACATCGCCTGATGTGAACCGCCATTGCTCGACCAGCACCCGTGCGTTCGAGGCGAGATTCCCGTGGCTGAGCATGGCGCCTTTCGAACGGCCGGTCGTTCCGGATGTGTAGAGGATCGCCGCGAGATCGTCCTTGCCGCGCTCGACGTCATGGAAATCGGTCGATTGCCGCGATGCCTGGTCCGTCAGCGATCCCTGGCCGTTGCGGTTGAGCGTGACGACGACGGCACCGGATGGCTCGACCATGCGCGCGATGTCAGCCGATTTCGCCGGATCGCAGACAATGACCCGCGGCGCGGCATCCTCGAAGAAATAGCCGAGCTCGGTCAGCGTGTAGGCGGTGTTGAGCGGCAGGAAGACCGCTCCGGCGCGCACACAGGCGAGATAAAGCAGCACCGCCTCCGGGCTCTTCTCGACCTGCACGGCGACGCGGTCGCCGGGCTCGACATCCAGTTGCAGGAGCGCATGCGCGAGCTGTGCCGACCGCGCCAGCATGTCGCCATAGGTCAGCGATCGCCCATCGTCGGTTTCCATCAACAAACGATCGGGCGTCGGCATCCGGGACCGGAACGCGTCGAACAGATGATTGCTCATGACGTCTTCCTGCAGCGAGGGCAATGGCGCCTGGCATCCCCATGGGAAGGCATGCGCCGACGGCAAAGAGTTCGCGTTTCCCGGCCACGCCGTCAAGACCGCAAACGCGGGTCCAGCAAACTGGATCGCGGCAAAGGTCGCGGGCGGTGAGCAGTGAGACGCCGAAAGAACCCGGCCGCTACCGTCGGGTGCTTTGGGTCGGGGTGGCGGCCTTTGAATCCCCGGCTTGCTTGAAGCGTTCCATGCACAGGGCCGTGGTCAGCTGGTAGTGATCGATCAGGGCCTGAACGGCACCGTCGGCATTGCCGTCCAGTGCGCATTCGGCGATCAGCCGGTGTTTGGCGAAGTCGTCGCGCTGAACGCCCTCGCCACCATTGGCCATTTGCCGATAGCGGTAGGCGTGATCGGAAAGCTGATCGCAGAAGCTCAACAGCCAGTGCGACCGGCAGGCCGAGATCAGCACCCGGTGGAAGGTTCGGTGCAACTTCTCCCAATCCGGATCGAGCGAGGAGAGATTTTGCGGCGAAAGACGCGACGCCCGCCCCAGGCGATGCAGCGCCAGCACCAGCTGTTCTTCCCATTCGGCGGTGCGATGGGCAATGGATTCACGAAGCGCCCGTTCCTCGAGCCAGCAGCGGGTGCGCGTCAGCTCCTCGAGCTCCGCTGCGCTGATCGGCATGATGAAGAAACCGCGCTGGTCATGGCGGCCGAGCAGCCCCTCGGAGGCAAGGCGATTTAGGGCCTCACGGACCGGAGAGGCACCGGCACCATATTTGGAAACAACCCACTCGACCCGTAGCTTGCTTTCGGTATCCAGGTTGCCGGCGAGAAGATCGTCACGAAGTTGATGATAGACCGTGCTGGCAAGCGTGCTCTTGGATCCTGTGCTGTCGTCGTGCAGATTGGCAGCGCCGTATGTCAAAAGCGACTCCCTGTCCCCCAACTCTTGTCTTGGGCAATTCGAGTCCGAAAAACATTTCCCCTTCCGTACATGTACCACATAGCGCCGGCCTCTGGGCGCTCAAGCAGAGGATGGCGCCATTGTACTTAAGAACGAAGAAATATGCCCCCGACCGCTGCTGATCACGCGAATTTGTGCGGCTCTGCAACCAGTATGCATGCGGAATCATCTGTTGCTTGTGTGCCCATGCGATCATCTTTTCTGCCGCGCGCAAAGGACATCGACAATGTAGCCGAATCCGGCCTCCCGTCCGGCCCAGCGATTCGGCAGCAGGCCCTCGACCCATCGTGCCCCGCGCGCGAGCCCTTGGCGCCGGTTCCGCGTCTGATGGAACGCGTCAACCCGTTCGAAGCCTTGTTGCCGCGCAATTCCGGACGGAAAACCGCCATGCATTTTTCCTGGAATTGCCTTCGCCGGCCTGCCGGAATGGAAACGGCGCAACCCGTGACGTGTCAGCCGGCGGCTTTGTCGGCCGCTGTCCTGATCGCCTCGATGTTGGCGCGATAGGCTTCGACGCTGCCGCCCTTGAAGACGGCGGCGCCAGCCACCAGCACATCGGCGCCGGCGGCGGTGACCAAGGGAGCCGTTTCGGCTGAAACGCCGCCGTCGATCTCGATGCGGATCGGCCGATCGCCGATCAGCGCCTTGACCCGTCTCACCTTGTCGACGATCCCCGGGATGAAAGCCTGGCCACCGAAACCCGGATTGACGGTCATGATCAGGATCAGGTCGAGCCGGTCGAGTACATATTCGACGGCACTTTCCGGCGTTGCCGGATTGAGCGACACACCGGCCTTCTTGCCGAGGTTCCTGATGGTCTGCAGGGAGCGGTCGAGATGCGGCCCGGCCTCGGCATGCACCGTCATCCCGTCACAGCCGGCCTCGGCGAAGGCGGCGAGATAAGGATCGGCCGGCGCGATCATCAGGTGGCAGTCGAAGAAGGCCTTGGTGCGGTTGCGGATCGCCTTGATCACCGGCGGGCCGAAGGTGATGTTGGGGACAAAATGGCCGTCCATGACATCGAGATGGATCCAGTCGGCGCCGGCCGCCGCCACGGCCTCGACCTCGTCACCGAGCTTGGAGAAATCCGATGCCAGCACCGAGGGTGCGATCAGGGTTTTTTTGCTCATCTCGCGGCCTTTCCGGGCGCCCTTTTCATCCGGTCGCTCCGAAACGACTGCCTAAAGCGCTCCAGGTGACTTGTCGAGGGCGCAAGCACAGCAGGCCACAGGCCAGAGGGCGGTCTTGCAGCCATTTTTCGCCCCATGGGTCATAAAGAAAGAAACCCGCCAGATTGCTCGGGCGGGTTTCTGGTCTGTGCCGCGCAGCGGTTACTGCTGCTGGAGTTTCAGGATCCTGTTTGGAGCAGGATCCTGTTGCTGGTCGGTCTGCAGGCCGCGCCTCGGCAGGACCTGCTGCAGCAGGAGGCCCGGGTTGAGCTCCAGGGGAGCCTGCTCACGTATGGGCCGGCAGTTCGGATACCGCCCGATAGTGCCTTCCGGGCAACGCCGCCTGATGATCGGCTGGCACTGGCCATTGATCATCTGCGAGCCCGGGGCGCATTCCACCTGCTGCCTGCGGCATGCGCCATTGATCACCTCGCTCCCGCGCGGGCAGACACACTCGCCGCGCTTGTTGTGGACCTGGCCGCGTATATCGCACTGCTCCAGTTGCGGCTGCTTGCGCCGGCAGGCATTGCCTTGCACCTCGGTACCCCGCGGGCAGACGCAATTGCCGTCGGCGTCGTGGACCTGACCACGGATCGTGCACTGGTCGGGCTCCGGCCGAACGGGGCGGCAGGCTCCGTTGCGCAGCTCGGTCCCTTGCGGACAAACGCAATCGCCATCGGCATTGCGTGTCTGGCCGGGGATGCGGCACTGCTGCGGCTTCGGCCGAACCGGACGGCAGGCGCCGCTACGCACCTCGGTTCCTTGCGGACAGATGCAATCGCCATCGGCGTCGTGGATCTGGCCACGGATGGTGCATTGCTCAGGCCTCGGCCTGTCGCGGACGCAGGCATTTGCCTTCCTGTCGAGATGCGTGCCATCGGGGCAGGAGCAGCCATTGCCGTCCGAGGCCGGCACGGAACCGGGTATCGTGCAGTCCGGCCTGCTTGTCTTGACGCAGACGGCATTCTCCAGCTCCGTGCCGCGCGGACAGACGCAGCGTCCGTCCCCGGTGCGGATCTGGCCTTCGAGCAGCACGCAGCGTGGCGGCGGAGGCACGGGAAGCGGCAGGAGCTTGGTGCCGCCGCCGGCGCACTGGCCGTTGCGGAAGGTGGTGCCTTCGGGGCAGACGCACCTGCCGGCATTGTTCATGACAAAGCCTGGCGAGCACTGGTTCTTCACCTCATGGGCGATGGTGAAGGGGTGGCACGCATAGGCTTTGCCGCGATCGCCTTGCAGGTTGGCCTGGTCGCCGGACAGCACGTCACCGCCGCCCTGCACCCGTGTGTCGGGGGAGAGAACGCCGACGCAGTTCTGGCCGTTGACGTTACCCTGCAGAGTGGCCAGACGCCCATCATCGGGAATGATCACGGTGACATGATGCGACTGGCTTTCGCCGGCGCCGAGCGTCAGGTTCGTTATGCAGGACGCGGGCAAGGTTGCCGGTTCGGGCGAGCAGCCGAAGGGCGGGTCGATCGAAGTGATCGCAACGCCTTCCAGCCGGCCAAGCCCTTCCACGCCGATCGCATCGCCGATGCGGACCGGACCCGAGAAGGGGCTCGTCCCATCGTTCGATATGGTGATGTCGAACGAGCAGGGCTGGCCGGGCCGGCACTCGCGGTCGCCGGTCTTTTCGACACGGATGGTCGAAGCGCCGCCGCCCTTGGCGCAGGCCTGGCCGATCGGATAGACGACGTCGTCGCCCTGCGCCGGACCGTAGGAGCCGCGCGCGCAGTTCTCGAATTCGCCATTGGCCGAAACCGTCACGTCGAAGTGCCTGGAGGTTCCGGGCGTCATGACGGCACCGGGAAGCTGGCACGACAGCGTGTTGGCCGGCACCGGACCGCACGCCCATTCCGCGCCGTCTGATGTGACGGTCTGGATTTGGACCGGCGCTCCGCCGGATACCAATGTAGCGGCGTCGTTGACCCGCACCGGACCGGTGGGGGCAGCCGTGCCGGCATTGGTGACGGTGATGCGGCAGGAGACGACTGCTGCGCCGGCCAACGAGCCGCTGCACACCTTGGTGATGCGCAGGCCAGGCTGGCCAGCGTTGGGATGGCGGGTGCGTTCCTTGGCGCAAGCCTTGTTGTTGGTGAGATCGGCCTCGCCGGGGATAGGCTTAACTTCGGCGCAGTTCTCGACCATGTCCGACCGGTAGCTGGCCGGCACCACCGCCTTGACGACGATCGGCGTCGAGGCGCCTGGAGGCAGCGAGATGCCGGGATTGTCGCAGCGGAACTGGCCAGGACCATTCGGACCGCAAGTCCAGGGCGGGCTCGGGCCGAAGGTCGAGGATGTAGGCGCGCCGTCGGGGTAATTGTCGATCACCGTCAGCGGCCCGTTATAGGTAGCGGAGCCATTGTTGATGATGTCGATGACGAAGCTGCAGACGCCATCGGCGGTGCAGATTTCGGAGCGGGCACGCTTCTTCAGGATCAGGTCGACCTTCTTCTCGACCGGCGGCTGGCAATCGCGGTCACGATCGCCACGGCGGCAGATCGGGATAGAAGCGCAGCCGCGGTCGTTGGCCTGGCTGCCGAACAGCGGCTTGCCGCTGGCCGCGTAGTTGTAGGCCGCGCAGTTGCGCAGGACGCTGCCTTGCCAGCCCGCGGCCGGCTTGAAGCCGAGCGTGAGGTCGACAAAAGCGCCCGGATTGAGCGTGGTCACCGGATAGGTGCACGTCATCGGAGTGGCGCCGGGCACGCAGACCCAGGGCGGATTGGGCCCTGAACTCAGCGTCGAGCCGGCCGGCAGCGTCACCTCGTCGAGCACGATCTTGCCGTTATAGGGCGCGGTGCCGACATTGGTGACCCGGATGGTGAAATCGCAGCCGCCGGCCATCGTGCAGCGCGGAACATCGGCATGTTTTTCCACCTTGAGGTCCGGCTCCTTGTCCCGTGGCGGGCATTTGAGATCGGGCGGAATGACGATGTCGATCGTTTGCGTGCAGCAGAGCCCCCAGCCCTCCTTCGGCCCGGCATAGGTGTTGATGCCGGTGACGATGATGTGGATGGTCTCGCCGGGTAAGGCGCCGACGATCTTCCAGTTAAGCACGCCGCCGCCCGCCGGCACCTGCTGGGTGTCGGGGATGATGGCGATGCCTGGCGTCGTCGTCGAAAGCTGTATCCACTTGCCGCCCATCTCGGAGCCGACCGGCATGTGGTAGATGAAGGCGCCGCCGCCGGGCACGCAGTCGACCGTGCCGCGCTCGACCTTGAGGCATTCATGATCGGTCGGGGGTGGAGGCGGCGGTTCGCATTTGGTGACGTCGATGCGGACAGAGGTCTTTTCGCCGGTCAGCAGGTTGCCGTCATCCGGCTTTCCCGGATCCTGCGACGGGATGGTGGTGCCCGGGCCGGTTCCGTTCGTGACCTTGATCAGGCCCTGATTGTCGACCACGGTTGGCGCGGGGAACGCCGCATGGTCGATCTTGGCCGTGATCCTGAAGGTGATGACGCGTTCGTTCAGCGCGCCCGAGCCATCGAGATCGGAAGCCGAAATCCGGAAATCGGAAACCGTTGCCGTATCGTTGGGACCGGCCGAATTGCTGATGACGGCACCCGGCAAGGGCCCGCCGGAGGCGTCCGTGCCATCGCCGGCGACCTGCACGTCGACGATCGAGAGGCCATGCGGAAGCTGGTCCTTGAATTCGAGTTTTGCCGCCTTCAACGCGGCCGCGAGGCGCGGGTTGGCAAAGCTCTGGGGATCGCCGCGCAGACCGAAGGTCAAGGTGTAGAAGACGTAGTCGCAGCTGCGTTGACCGCCCGTCTTGGTGAAGAAGGGCACCACGCGTCCGGGTTCAGGATTGATGATGCGCGGGTTGTCGAACTGCAGCGGCTGGACATCCGGGCTGGCGGCCTGGACGCCCTGGGCGGCGACAGCCGGCAGTGCGGGCGCGAGAGCGACCGCGATACCGGCCGCCATCAGCCAGCGCGCACCGCGCCTGGCATATGACAGGGGTTTCATGATCGTCTCCATGACAGTGTTTTGAGGATTCGCCGCGAGCGGGGAAGGAGCAAGAATGGTCATCTTTCCCTCCTCAACGTTCGCAGCTGATGGCTGGCGTGCGCAGCGGCAAGGTCATCTTGCAGCAAGGGTAGTAGCCACCCTTGTCCTTGTCGGACTTCCTGTAGAAACACAGCCCGACATCGACCCTGTCGCCCGGACTGTGGCCGGTGATGTCGATCGTGTACGGCCTGCCTGGCGCATGCGATATGGGTGTGGTCACCCCGACGCCTGGCGTCCTGGATTGGACCTTGATCGAATCGCCGCCGAAGCCGGCGTGGTCATGGAGATAGAGATCGGCCTCAAGGCCTGAAGGCGTGCAGAAATACTGCACATCGTCGACATCGAGACAGGGAGGCAGATTGCCGGGCGGTGGGAAGTCCGGCGGGTAGAAGGGGGGCAGATAGCCGCCCGGGATTTCTTCATAATAGCCGGCGCGGCCCTCGCAGGGATGCCAGATGGCGACGTCGCCGACATGGCCTTCCATTTCGGGATCCTCGAAATAGCCGTCGAAGTCGACGAACCAGGAGCCGAAGGGCGGCACATTCGCCGGCTTGACCAGGTCCTTGGGCGTGATCTGCACGCCATGCACAGGAAGCGGCCCGCCGGCGGCGAGTTGCCCGGCGAGTGCTGGATTGTCACGCAATCTGTCGCCGGTGTTGACCAGCGTCTGCGTGCAGACCGAGGTGTCGAGATTGCCGTCGGCGTCATAGCCATACTGCAGGTCGAGCCCGCCAGCCGATTGCCGATTGGCCTGCGGGAAGCCGACGGCATATTCCTGCGGCATGTGCACCCAGGCCGATTCCGTCGCCGGATCGTCGGGATTTTCGCGCCAGTAGCGGATCGCCTCGCCCTTGCCGGAATCGGCGAAGCGGCTGTAATCATAACGGTTTTCGACCGGGCCGCGCTGAGCGAGATACATGAAGCCGCTGTTGTCGAAGGCGATGTCGGTGACGGCATAGTCCTTGTCGGCCTTGACCGTCAGTTCCCAGCGCGGGTCGCCGGCGAAGGTGCCGTCGCGGGCAATGCCCACCGACCAGATCTCGGCCTTTTCGCCGACCGAATAGTAGAGCCGGCCGCCATGATAGGAGACGGCCCAGACGCGGCGCCCGTCCTGTGTGTAGCCCCAGGTCTCGGGGTCTTCGGTGTCAAAGGCCGCGCCCTGTATGTCCATCACCGCGCCATCGTCGGCGACCGGAGCCAGACCATGCGCCGGGCGACCGGCGACGCCATGGTCGAACGTGTCGATCAGCTTGCCATTGGCGTCGATGCGATGGATCAGGCCGGTATCGAGGTCCGAAGCGAAGAACTGACGGTGATTGGGATCGAAGGTGAGGTTGCCGATACCGGGACCGCTGTTGGTGTCGATCTCGGCGAATTTGGAGACCTGGCCGGTGATGCCGTCGATCTTCCAGATGGTGCCCGGTCCGCCACCGTTTTCGGTGCCGAACTGGCCGTCCATGAAAGTGGCGCCGGCCTTGCCGCGGCGCTGCCGCTCCGGCCTGCCGTCCTTGTCGGCGTCCGGCGTGACGATCGCGACGCCTTGCAGCGAGGTGGCGGCGGCGTAGAGGTTGGGAATGCCCGACGGAACGCCATCGCGCATACCGTCGTCGTAGGTGAGGCCGAACACCTGGCCGATCTGGCCCGCTGTCACCTCGAAAGGCGGCGGCGTGAAGACGAGCTGACCGGAAGCCGGCCCGCCAAGATGGGAGACGTCGAACACGCGCAAGGTGGCTTGGGTGGTGTCGATGAAGGTTTCATCCACGGGATCGACGCCGGGCGGCAAGCCCCCGCTTTCGGAATCGGGAGAGTCGAGATTGGGGATGATGGTGCCGGAAAATCCGGTGACCGCCATCGAGCCGGGATAAATGATCCGGGTCTGGCTGTCCTGCGCCTGGGCGCCGCCAAGCCACAGGCTGGCGGTGAATGCCAGCGCCAGCAATCCGCCGCCAACACGCGCCGCACCGCGCACGCCGCTGTTCAGAGAGGACACGAGCGTGCCGCGGACGCGAGACATGGCGCTACCCCCGTTAGCCACGGGAGAACCATGCGGATTGGCCGCGCAAACCAGGGCAAGGCGCGGCGTTCCGGCACGTTCTTCCCTGATCGAATTGTCTGCTTTCCTCATTTCCACGATACGCCTGCTCCTGGGCAGGGTCAACGGAATCAGCCGAAAGCCCAGCGCATCGACCCCGTCCCGAAGGCGGTGGCCGCGCCGAGTTCCTATTGTTCCCGGAGACCTTGGAGCCTCTGGATTGCTGGTCATTTGGCTTCCTTTCCGGGCCGCGCCATGCGGCACCTGGACGTCAGTCGCAGGCCGGAGTGGAAAGGTTCATGGGAGCCTTGCGCAGAATGCTTGCGCCCGATGCTGGCTGTTCTTATATACGCGCCAAGCCGTCCGGCGCCGGAACACCGGTTGCCGAACGGGATTTCTTTTGAACAGGGGCTTTCGTCGGAACGCCTTACGGGTCCTGAAAGCCTGCTTAGCGGAGAGACTAGAAAAATGGCAAAAGTAATCGGTATCGATCTCGGCACCACCAACTCGTGCATCGCCATCATGGACGGCAAGGAGCCGAAAGTGATCGAGAATGCTGAAGGCGCGCGCACGACGCCTTCCATCGTCGCCATTTCCAGCGACGGCGAACGTCTCGTCGGCCAGCCGGCCAAGCGCCAGGCGGTCACCAATCCTGAAAACACCATCTTCGCGGTCAAGCGCCTGATCGGCCGCCGCTATGACGATCCGGTGACGGAGAAGGACAAGAAACTTGTCCCCTACAAGATCGTCAAGGGCGACAATGGCGATGCCTGGGTCGAGGCCGGCGGCAAGAAGCAGTCGCCCTCGCAGATCTCGGCCATGATCCTGCAGAAGATGAAGGAAACGGCGGAAGCCTATCTCGGCGAGAAGGTCGAAAAGGCGGTCATCACCGTTCCGGCCTATTTCAACGACGCCCAGCGCCAGGCGACCAAGGATGCCGGCAAGATCGCCGGCCTTGAAGTGCTGCGCATCATCAACGAGCCGACCGCGGCAGCGCTCGCCTACGGCCTCGACAAGAAGGATGGCAAGACCATTGCCGTCTATGACCTTGGCGGCGGCACGTTCGACATTTCGGTGCTCGAAATCGGCGACGGCGTGTTCGAGGTGAAGTCGACCAATGGTGACACCTTCCTCGGCGGCGAAGACTTCGACATGCGCCTGGTCGAGTATCTGGCGGCCGAATTCAAGAAGGAACAGGGCATCGACCTGAGGGCCGACAAGCTCGCCCTGCAGCGCCTCAAGGAAGCGGCTGAAAAGGCCAAGATCGAGTTGTCGTCGACGACGCAGACCGAAATCAACCTGCCCTTCATCACCGCCGACGCGACCGGGCCGAAGCACCTGACGCTGAAGCTGACGCGCGCCAAGTTCGAAAGCCTGGTCGAAGACCTCGTTCAGCGCACCATCGACCCCTGCAAGGCGGCGCTCAAGGATGCCGGCCTCAAGGCTGGCGAGATCGACGAGGTGGTCCTGGTCGGCGGCATGACCCGCATGCCCAAGATCCAGGAGATCGTGAAGCAGTTCTTCGGCAAGGAGCCGCACAAGGGCGTCAACCCCGATGAGGTCGTCGCTCTGGGTGCCGCCATCCAGGCCGGCGTGCTGCAGGGCGACGTCAAGGACGTTCTGCTGCTCGACGTGACGCCGCTTTCGCTCGGCATCGAGACGCTGGGTGGCGTGTTCACCCGCCTGATCGAGCGCAACACGACGATCCCGACCAAGAAGAGCCAAGTGTTCTCGACCGCCGAGGATTCTCAGTCGGCCGTGACCATTCGCGTCTTCCAGGGTGAGCGTGAAATGGCCGCCGACAACAAGGCGCTTGGCCAGTTCGACCTGGTCGGCATTCCGCCGGCGCCGCGCGGGGTACCGCAGATCGAGGTCACCTTCGACATCGACGCCAACGGCATCGTCAACGTCTCGGCCAAGGACAAGGGCACCGGCAAGGAGCACCAGATCCGCATCCAGGCTTCGGGTGGTCTGTCGGACGCCGACATCGAGAAGATGGTCAAGGACGCCGAGGCCAATGCCGAGACCGACAAGAAGCGTCGCGCCGTGGTCGAGGCCCGCAACCAGGCCGAGGCGCTGGTGCACTCGTCCGAGAAGTCGCTGAAGGAATATGGCGACAAGGTTTCGGAGGCCGAGCGCACGGCGATTGCCGATGCGATCGCGGCCTTGAAGACCGCCGCCGAAGGCGACGACCCGGCCGACATCGAGGCCAAGAGCCAGACCCTTGCCGAAGCTTCGATGAAGCTTGGCCAGGCCATGTACGAGGCCTCGCAGAAGGAAGCGGCGGAAGCCGATGCCAAGGCGGACGCCGCCAAGGATTCCGACGTGGTCGATGCCGATTTCGAGGAAATCGACGAAGACGACGACAAGAAGAAGTCGGCCTGAACGGCCTGACGGCAAGATGATGCGCATGACCCCAAAATCGATATCGATTCTGGAAAGGGTCATGCGCTCATTCAAAGGTGCTACAGCGTCCTTTGCGCGTCCGAGAGGACTCGCGGCGCTGTAGGGAGCCCGGCGCAAAGCCGGGCTTTTTTGCAACCCCTTGCAGAAAAATCACAGAAAAATACCGACGGAATCGCGCCGGCTCTAGCATCCGGGCAGCACCGCTCCTAAATCGAGGCAACGTGCCGGCAAACGACGCAACATGCATCAAGACGTTGAGCATCCGGACTGCGGGAAAAAATGAAAGCTGATTTCTACGAAACGCTGGGCGTGCAAAAGGGCGCCGACGAGAAGGAGCTGAAGAGCGCTTTTCGCAAACTCGCCATGCAGTTCCATCCCGACCGCAATCCCGGCGATCATGCCTGCGAGCACAAGTTCAAGGAAATCAACGAAGCCTACGAGACGCTGAAGGACCCGCAGAAGCGCGCGGCCTACGACCGGTTCGGCCACGCCGCCTTCGAGCAGGGCGGCATGAACGGTGGCGCGCATGGCTTTGGCGCCGGCGGCTTCGCCGACATCTTCGAGGATATTTTCGGCGACATGATGGGCGGGCGTCAGCGCCGCTCTTCGGGCGGCCGCGAGCGCGGCGCCGACCTGCGCTACAACATGGAAATCACCCTGGAAGAAGCGTTTTCCGGCAAGACCGCGCAAATCCGCGTGCCGGCCTCGATCTCCTGCTCGGAATGCTCGGGCAGCGGCGCCAAGCCAGGCACCCAGCCTGTCACCTGCTCGATGTGCAATGGCCACGGCAAGGTACGTGCCACGCAAGGCTTCTTCTCGATCGAGCGGACCTGCCCGCAATGCCAGGGCCGCGGCCAAACCATCAAGGATCCGTGCCCGAAATGCGCCGGCCAAGGCCGCGTCACCGAGGAGCGGTCGCTGTCGGTCAACATTCCGGCCGGCATCGAGGACGGAACCCGCATCCGGCTTGCCAATGAGGGCGAGGCCGGCCTGCGCGGCGGCCCGTCCGGCGATCTCTACATCTTCCTGGCGGTGAAGCCGCACGAATTCTTCCAGCGCGACGGCGCCGACCTCTACTGCAAGGTGCCGATCTCGATGACCACCGCGGCCCTTGGCGGCTCCTTCGAGGTCACCACGCTTGATGGCACGCAGACCAAGGTGAAGGTTACGGAAGGCACGCAGAACGGACGCCAGTTCCGGCTCAAGGGCAAAGGCATGCCGGTGCTGCGCCAGCCCAATGTCGGCGACCTCTACATCCAGACCGCGGTCGAGACGCCACAGAACCTTACCCGTCGCCAACGTGAACTGCTGGAGGAGTTCGAGCAACTCTCATCGAAGGACAATTCGCCTCAATCGAGCGGGTTCTTCGCCCGCATGAAGGATTTCTTCGAATCCTTTGGCGAGCATTGAGCACCGCCCAGCTTCTGCATTGGGCGGAAGCGCGAGGATGCCGCTAGAAACCGCGCATTTTGAGGCGCGACAAAATCTATCTTATCCACGACATCGGCATGGCCGCACCTTGCCTTGCGTCAACCAGGTGTTAAGTAGCTTCAAGGGGAGCGCTGAGGAGAGCTTGCATGACGCGTAGTCACGGACTGCGGAAGGCGCTTGCCGAAAAGTTCGACGACGAACTCAAATTCTTCAAGGGCTGGATCGACAAGCCGAAGACGGTCGGCTCGATCGTTCCGACCAGCTCGATCACCGCCCGCAAGATGGCCTCTATCGTCAATCCCAGGTCCGGCCTGCCGGTGCTCGAGGTCGGCCCCGGCACAGGCGTCATCACCCGCGCCATCCTGGCGCAGGGGGTGCGGCCCGAAAACCTTTACGCGGTCGAATATTCCGCCGATTTCGTCCGTCATCTGCGCCGGCTCTATCCCGGCGTCAACGTCATCGAGGGCGATGCCTTCAACCTCAACACCACGCTCGGCGAGAAAAGCGGGATGGTCTTCGATTCCGTCGTTTCGGGCGTGCCGCTGCTCAACTTCCCGGTCGCCCAGCGCATCGCCTATATAGAGAGCCTGCTCGACCGCATCCCGGCCGGACGGCCGATCGTGCAACTGACCTATGGTCCGATGTCGCCGATCCCGGCCGGCCGCGGCGACTACACGGTCAAGCATTTCGACTTCATCTTCCGTAACATCCCGCCGACGCAGCTGTGGATCTACCGCCGCGAGGCGCATTAGCGACGGCGCAGAGCTGTTTGCGGATCGCATAACTGCGATTGGCTTAAACGTCCGTCACTTCGTCATCCACGGGCGGAGCAAGGAGCATAGCGCCGCAGCGCAGACCCGAGGATCCACGCCGTGACTTCCGTGCGCTGCTGCGGGGCAGAATTCTGCTCCGCCGCACTCCACGGCCAAGGTCGCGGAATGGATCCCAGGGTCTCCGCGACGGAGCTTCGCTCCTGCTTCGCCCAGGGATGACGAGTTGGAAAGGCCTCGGCCAATCGCGAATGTTTTATGGCTCTGGCGCGTTGATTTGCGCGGCCTCTGGCTGTACCAGTCCCGGAACAAGGGTGGCCAATGGCAGTGATCCCGAAAATCCTCGTCTTCGCCGGCTCGGTGCGCAGCGGCGCCTATAGCGGCAGGACCGCCGACTTGGCGCAGAAGGAACTTGCGGTGCAGGGCGCCGAGGTCACCCGCATTTCGCTCGCCGATTATCCCTTGCCAATCCTCGACGAGGATCTGGAAAAGGAGAACGGCGTCCCGGAAAACGCTCAGAAGCTTGCGCGGCTGATCACCGCCCATGACGGATTGCTGATCGCCACGCCGGAATATAACGGCTCGATCCCGCCGCTGCTCAAGAACACGATCGACTGGGTGAGCCGCGTGCGCCGGGATGGCGGCCGATCGGTCAGGCCGCTTGCCGGCAAGGTCGCCGGCCTCTGCTCGTCCTCCAACGGCCATTTTGCCGGCATCCGCTGCATCAACCACCTGCGCGCCGTGCTGGTGCGCTGCCAGATGGAAGTGGTGACACCGGAATGCTCGGTGCCCGACGGCGGCGACGCCTTCGGCGAGGACGGCCATTTCCGTGACGAAAGACTGCACAAATCGATGGAGCATTTATGCCGCACGCTGATCGAAACCTCGCGCATGCTGGCCACGCGGATCGAGGCGTGACTGCCGTAACCATGCAGGCCCAATCCATGCAGGAAAGATTGATCGTCGGCCTCGACATGCCGACCGTGAAAGAAGCCGAGCAGGCGGTGCGCGAGCTCGACGGCATCGTCTCCTTCTACAAGATCGGCTATCAGCTGGCCTTCGCCGGCGGCCTCGACTTCGCAAGGGAACTGGCCAGTGGCGGAACGAAAGTCTTCCTCGACATGAAGCTGCTCGACATCGACCATACGGTGGCCAAGGGCGTCGAGAACATCGTCAGGATAGGCATGACCATGCTGACCATCCATGCCTATCCAAAGGCGATGCAGGCGGCGGTGGAAGCGGCCAGGGGCAGCGACCTCTGCCTGCTCGCCGTCAGCGTGCTGACCTCGATGGACGAGCAGGACATGGTCGACGCCGGCTATGAGTATGATCCGCACACGCTGGTGCTCAGGCGCTCGGAACAGGCGCTGCATGCCGGCATGGGCGGCATCGTCTGCTCGGCCGCTGAGGCCGAAGCGGTGCGCCGCATCGTCGGCCCCGACATGGCAGTGGTAACGCCCGGCATCCGGCCTGTGGGCAGCGACCATGGCGACCAGAAGCGCGTGGTAACGCCGGGACAAGCGATCCGGAACGGGTCCAGCCACCTCGTTGTCGGCCGGCCGATCGTCGCCGCGGTGAACAAACGCGAAGCGGCCGAAGCCATCCTCAATGAAATGCGCTCGGCCTGACGCCCCCGATACAAACCCGGAGAAAAAGCATGCCCAAGGGATACTGGATCGCTCGTGTCGATGTGCGCGACGCCGAAGGCTACAAGGATTACGTCGCCGCCTCGAAGCTGGCCTTCGACCGCTTCGGCGCGAAATTCCTGGCGCGCGGCGGCGCGCATGAACAGGCCGAAGGGCCCGGCCGTGCACGCAACGTCATCATCGAATTCGAATCGCTTGCGGCCGCGCATGACTGCTATCACTCGCCTGAATATCAGCGCGCCGTCGCCATCCGCCAGAAGGTCGCCGACGGCGAGATCGTGCTGGTCGAAGGCATCTGAGGCGTTGGAGCGGTTGGTCGTTCACGGAAACGTCGAACTGCTCCATCTCTTTGTCCTGACGCAATTCGCGCTTTCGTCGAGGGCTCTGCCCCGACAGTAAAGGCACGCCCGAAAGCGTCAGGCAGGCGAAGCCAGCCGAAGCGCGTCAAAAAGCCCGGCGTTTTTTCACCGAGCCGTCAGCCCGTTGCGACGCGATCTTCCCTGCCGGCCAGCCTGTTCGCCGCGGTCTCGGCCATGGCGTCGGCCAGGCTCAACCCCCATTGCGAGCGGCAGTAGGCGCGGAAATCGAAGCAAGGCAGGCCGGGGCAGACCTCGAATTCGATGAGATGAACGGTGTCGTCCGCCTCGACACGCAGATCGACGGAGAACACGTCGCGCAGGCCGAGCCTGCTGATCAGTTGGTTGGCGATCGCCCTGATGCTGGCGTCGGCGGCCGGCTGGGCATCGGCAACCGCAACGAGTTCCGGTTCGACATAATTTCCGGCCGCCTTCGCCGCCTCGCCGGTTTCACCATAGAGCGCCAGGCTGTCCGCCATGGTCTGGAAATCCGCGCCTGAATCGACAAAAGCGATGCCGAGCGCTTCGATGCCGGTTTCGGGTGCCAGCCCGAGGAAGCTGGCGCGCACGTTACGGCCGGCGACATAGGGCTGGACGACGACGTCGTCGCGATAGGCGGCGAAGACGCGCCGGCTGAGCTCCAGCGCGTGGCCGAGATCGGCCGCACGCGAATCCGGCCAGATGCCGATCTTGGCGCCGAGCCGGTTGGGCTTGACGAACCAGCCGGCGGCGGAAGCCGGCGGCTCGACCAGCCATTTGCCATCCCGGGCAAGACCGGCTTGCGGCACCGGCAGGCCGAGCGCGCCAAGCACGGCACCGGAGCGGAACTTGTCCTGGCAAAGCGCGAACAGCGAATCATCGGCACCGATCGTCCGCAACCCCTTGAGCCGGGCCAGCGCGGGCGCGGCGCCGCCGCGAAAATAGGCGATGCCGTCGGAGAGCGTCCAGACCAGCGTGTTCCGCGCATCCTCACCGTCAAGCGCCTGGGCCGCATCGTCGAGCACAACCGGCGCAAAGGACAGACCGCGCGCCCCGCAGGCGGCGGCCAGCGCCTCGAATTCGAGGGCGAGATCGGTCGACTGCGCCAGATAGGACGAGATTTCGGTGGCGCGCTGCGGTGCGAAACCGTCGGCGATCAGGCGGTCGAAGCAAGCCTTTTCCGGTTCGTAGACAAGGATCAGCTTTGGCTTGTGGCTCGACATGAGGTGAATGATTCCCGGCGCTGTGATCGCCTACCATCGCACGGCCGACGCAAACAGCTTTCGCGAAACCGACCCAAGTCGGACGCCTGCGTGACAGCACC
Organism: Mesorhizobium sp. B4-1-4; assembly: GCF_006439395.2. NCBI lineage: Bacteria > Pseudomonadati > Pseudomonadota > Alphaproteobacteria > Hyphomicrobiales > Phyllobacteriaceae > Mesorhizobium > Mesorhizobium sp. B4-1-4. The sequence goes on along the minus strand of NZ_CP083950.1, from coordinate 5,137,812 downwards.
GCCAGGAGGGCATGAGTGGCGCGGATCGATGGGCCTGTTCAGGCGATCAGCACGCGCGGCTCGAACCGACCGCTAACGGAAATGTCGAGCAGGAAGGTCATGCCCGCCTGCGGATCGAGCTGCCGCTGTTTCTCATCCTTGCCCGACCAGGCGGAAGTGACCGCCAGCCGATCGGCGTTCTTGCCGACAAAGGCCGGGCAGGAGGGCTGCGTCACCGGCATTGCCACCTCGCGCAGCAGCGTGCCGTCGGGTGAATAGGCCTTGACCGCCTTGCCGCCCCAGACGGCGTTCCACAGCACGCCGTCGCGGTCGACCACCGATCCGTCGACATAGCCCTTGGCCGAGCGATGATCGACAAACACTTTCGGCTCGCCGGCGGGCAGGCCGGTCGCCGGATCGCAGGCGATACGCATCAACAGGCCGGTCGAGGTATCGGTGTAATAGGCGAGCGCACCGTCCGGCGAAAAACAGATCGAGTTCGACACGGTGATGTCCGAAAACAGGCGGCGCAGCTCGCCCTTGAAGAACCAGTAGATCGAACCAGCGCCCTTTTCCTCCTTCTTGCCCATCGTTCCGGTCCACAGCGCACCGCAGGGATGGACACGGGAATCGTTGGAACGGGTGAGCGGATTGTCGGCCTCGATCGGCGTATGCAGCGTCATCCCGCCGGTCGCGACCTCGCGGACATGGAGGCCGGTTTCGGTGGCGATCAGCTGCCGCTTGTCGTCGATGATGGCGATGGCGCTCGCCATCTGGCCGAGCTCATGGATCTTCAGCGCGCCGCCGGACACCGGTTTTTCCAGAAGACGGCCGTTGACGATGTCGAACCAGAACAGCGCGTTGGTGGCGGGATCGTAGCTCGGCCCTTCGCCGAGTTGGCATATATGATCGGAGAAAACCGAAACTTCGCTCATCCTGCGTCTCTGAACACCGCATCCCAGGCCGATACGGCGGCGTGCGCGCGTATCGCCACCTCATCGACACTCATGCCCGGCTTGAACAGGCTGGAGCCGAGGCCGAAGACCGTGACGCCGACCGCCTTGTAGCCGGCAAAATCCTTTTCCGAAACGCCGCCGACGGCGCCGACCAGGGTCTGCGCCGGCAGCACGGCCCGGATCGCGGAAATGCCTGATGCCCCGAGCACGCTGGCGGGGAAGAATTTCAGGGCCGAGGCCCCAAGACGGATCGCCTGGAAGGCCTCGGTGGGCGTGAACACGCCAGGCATGGTCACCATGCCATGATGCATCGCGCGCGCCATCACCTCGGCATCGATGTTGGGGCTGACCAGGAGCCGCCCGCCGGCCTTGTGCAGGCCGTCGACATCGGCCGCAGTCAGCACGGTACCAGCGCCGACCAGCGCCGTTTTCGGCAGCACTTCGACAATCCTGGCGATCGACGAGAAGGGCTCGGGTGAGTTCAGCGGCACTTCGATCGCCTCGATGCCGGCGTCGAACAGCGCCTGCCCCATGGCGATCGCCTCGGTGGGCCTTAAGCCGCGCAGGATCGCGACAAGGCCTCGCTTCAGCTTCGGGAAAGGTGCGGTCTGTGTCATTGGGCGCCTCCGATCATGCCGTTCTCGCGCGCGGCTTCGATGAGCCCTGCACGCACCGCCTCGTCGGCGTCGACGGTGCGAAGATCAAGTCCGGCCAGGCCTAGCGCGGCCTGGTAGAGCCTCGCCAGTGCGCCGGAAGCGATCAGCACGACCGGCGCATCGCCGGCGCCATAGCGGCGTCTGGCCGAGGCGATCTCGCCGCCGATCAAAAGTCCGGACAGACAGGCCGCCGCATCCTGCGACTTCAAGTCCTGCAGGAGCCCGGCGGCACGGATAGCAAACAGCTTCGAAGTGACGTCGCCGCCCTCGCCAAGCGCCTGATCGCACCATCGCCGGAAGAATGGATTGTCCGCCGCGACCCGGGCCGGATGCTCGCCCAGCGAATGCTTGAGGATTGAATGAGCGGCCAGCACCGAAAACAATTCGCCCGTCGGCCATGTGCCGAAGCCGGCAACCGCGCCATCCTCAACCACGACCCATTTCGAGTGCGTGCCGGGCATGCAGGCGAGATGCCGCCCCTTTGCCGGCAAACCGGCGCCGGCAAGCTGTGTTTCCTCACCGCGCATGACATCCGGCGCGTCGGCCAGACGCTGGGCAAGGCCAGGGACGATGCGGATGTCGCGTTTCCGATCAGGCACCTTGGCCGCGCCGCCCAGGATCGCGCCGAGCGGCGCCGGCACGGCGACATAGGGCGCCTCGAGCCAACCTTGCCGGGAGCCGGCCATGCCACAGATGATAACCGGCAGCGTTTCCGGTGCCCCCATGGCGCCAAGATGGCCCTCGAGCACGTTGGAAAACCCCTTTTCGCGCGCGGTGAGGAGGCCATCATCGCCGCGCCGCTCCGCAATCACCTTGCCGCTGCCGTCGATCAGCCATGCCCGAAGCCTGGTCGTGCCCCAATCGAGCACCGCTACCGCCGGAATCGCGCTCACAGGAAGCCTCCGTCGACGATCAACATTTGCGCCGTCAGCATGCGCGAAGCGTCCGACGCCAGGAACAGCACCGTGCCGATCATGTCGTCCGGCCGCATGACGTCCTTGATGCACTGCTTGGCGAGGTGGGCGGCAAGCGCTTCTTCCGTCACCCAGCGTTCCCGCTGCCGTTCGGTGATCACCCAGCCGGGCGCAACGGCGTTGACGCGGATGCGGTCGGGCCCGAGCTTGCCGGCCAGGCCCTTGGTGAGGCCGAGGATACCCGCCTTGGCGGCGGTGTAGGCCGGCATGTCGGGGTGGTTGATGAGGTAGGATGTCGAGGTGAAGTTGATGATCGAACCGCCACCGGCCCGCTTCATCCCCGGCGCCACCGCTTGCGCGGTAAAGAAATGCGGCCGCAGATTGATCGCGAGATTGTTGTCCCAGAACTCGACGGTGACGTTCGCGATATCGTGGCGCTCGTCCCATGCGGCATTGTTGATCAACACGGTGACATCGCCATGCGCCTCAGCGGCCGTCGCCGCGGCAGCGCGCAGCGCTGCGATATCGCGCAGATCGGTCTTGAGATAGAGCGGCCGCCGGCCGAGTTCCTTCTCGATGCGGTCGGCAAGCGCGGTGCTGGGCTTGTCGGCGATGTCGATGAAGGCGACGTTGGCGCCCTGGCGCACAAACCCCTCGGTCAGGGCGGCGCCTATCCCGGACCCGCCGCCGGTGATCAGCACCGAGGCTCCTTCGAGGTCGGGAAAATGCGCCGATGGCATCATATCTCTCTCTCCGCGCGCATGACCCCCGAAAATCAGATCGATTTTCGGAAAGGATCATGCGCAAATAAAATTCTACAGCGTCCTTTGCGCGTCCTGAAAGATGCGCGGCGCTGTAGCCAGAATGGCGCGCATCCTAGCCACGCAAGTCGCGCGGGCAAGGGCGAAACGTCGGATTTCCGTGCTTATGTCAGACAAAACGACAATGCGCCGCGCCGGACGCAAAGCCGTGACGGTGGACAGCACCGGGATCGCCGATCAGATCGCCTTGGCGCGCAGGGCGCCGCGGAAGGAATCGCGGAGATAGCCGAGCGTGGCGTCGGCATCGGCCGGTTTACCGAACAGATAACCCTGCCCGCCAGCGCAGCCGAACTGGACCAGGCGGTCGGCCTGCGCTTCCTCTTCGATGCCTTCGGCAACCACATCCATGCCAAGCCCTTCGCACATGGCCAGAATGGCGCGGATTATGTGTTCGGACGGGCGGTCTTCGAGAATGGAAGAGACGAAGGCGCGGTCGATCTTGAGTTTGTCGAAATGGAATTCGCGCAGGCGCCCGAGCGAGGACTGGCCGGTGCCGAAATCATCCAGCGAGACGCGGATGCCGACGCGACGCAGATCGTCGACGATCTTCTCGGCCGAGGCCGGGTCGTTCATCAGGCCGGTCTCGGTGATCTCGATCTCCAGCCGGCGCGGATCGAAGCCGGTGCGGTCGAGGATCGCCAATATATGCAGGCCGGTGTTCTGGTCGACGAGCTGCGAGGGCGACAGGTTGAACGACAGGAAGAGGTCGTTCGGCCAGCTTCTCGCCGCCTCGGTCGCCTTGCGCAGCACCAGCTGCGACAGCGGGCCGATGATGCCGCGCTCTTCGGCGATCGGAATGAACACCGTCGGCGGCACCGTGCCGAGATCGCGATCGGTCCAGCGCGCCAGCGTCTCGAAGCCGATGGTGCGGCGCGTGTTGAGATCGACGATCGGCTGAAAGTGCGGTTCCACCTCGCCGGCCGAGACGGCGCGGCGCAGCGCCTGCTCGATGCGGGTGACGCGCTTGGCCGCCTCTTCCATCTCGCGCGTATAGACGACGACGCGGCCACGACCGGAACGCTTGGCGTGGTAGAGCGCCGTTTCGGCCTTGTTGATGAGGATCTCTGTGGTCTCGTCGCCGGAATAGAACAGCGAGCAGCCGACCGAGGCCGAGAGCCTGGCGGTGCGTTCGCCGACATCATAGGGCGCCGACAGGATCTCGATCAGCATCCGGGATTTTTCCGCCGCCGCTTCCTCGCTGAACACCAGCGGATAGAGGAAGGCGAATTCGTCGGCGCCGATACGGCAGACTGTCGAATGGCCATCCATCGAGGCGCGCAGCCGCATGGCGACCTGGATCAGGATATCGTCACCGGCCTTGTGGCCGAACAGATCGTTGATCGGCTTGAAGCCGTCGAGGTCGAGGATGCCGACGGTGAAGGGTGCGGGATCGTCGGCACGGTCGCTGATCAGGCGATCGACCTTGTCGAAGAAGCGGCGATGGTTGCCAAGCCCGGTCAACGGATCGGTGAAGGCCAGATCCGTGCTCTCCCTGTTTGCCTGACCGGTGCCAAACGGAGTTTGCATCGGTGTCCCTGTTTTTTGACGTCGGATTTGTTTCCGAGACTGGCAGCAAACCCTTTAGGAAACGTATCCTGAAAACGATTTTTTGTAGCCGGAGCATGATCCCGAAAAATGAGTTCCGGTCTTCGCCGGAGACGATGCCCGAACACGAGGCCGGATGCCTTCGCGAAACCGGCGCGGCCGCGCATCAAGCCTTTGTTTGTGCAGAAATTTTCAGCCTTTGGACCTGACGCGGTAGAGTTCGAGCGGGGCGCCATGGGCCTCAGCCACCGGTTCCAGCCATTCCGGCACGCTGCCGCGCATCACTCCGGCCAGGAAGCTGTCCGGCGCGCTGGCCGTCAACAGCCGGCTTTCCGGGTTGCCGCGGCAGAGCGCGACGAGGCCGACATGGTGGCTTTCGATGATGGCCTTCGCATCGGCGGCGGAGCCCAGCAGGGCGTCGAGCGCGAGCAGATTTCCGGCGACATTGCGATGGTAGGGCCCGGCGAAGACGCGATGTCCGGTGAAGGCGAGGATCGGCGAGCCAAGATTGGAGATGGCAAGAACCGTGGTGGGGGCCATCCGTCCAAGTACGGCGAACGAACCCCTGCTGTTGCAGGGCGAATCGATACTGGCGTCCCTGGGAGGCGCGCCGATTGCGAAGGCGCTCGATGCAGCCTCGGCGGCGCCCGACCAGATGGCATTCACCGAGATCAGCCAGGCCGCGGCCATCCTCAGCACCGAGCCGCCGGACGGGCTGGCCTCGGCCCGCTGCCGCCATTTGGCGATCCATGCCGAAAGCGGGATCACCGCGAAGGCGATGGAGAAGGTCGAGCCGCGCACTTCCCAGGCGCTGACCAGGAACGCCACCACCAACAGCGCGCCGACGAGGCTGTCCTGCCGCCGCCATCCGCCATGGCTGAAGTGAAGCGCCATCACGATGATCGCCACCAGCGGCGTGGCGAAACGCGCCACGGCCCTGACCGGATCATCGAAGACAAGCTGGAAGATCGACTGCGCCTCCTCGATATGGCCGAGCCACATCTGCTGGAGGCGCGGATCGAGCCTGGCATAGGGGGCGGCCAGGCATTGCGGGAACAGGAACACCACGACAAGAGCGAGGACGGCGGCAAGCAGGCCCAGCGAGATCAGGCGCCGGGCGAGCGTGGCGTTGGCGGCCTTCCATGACGCGACGACCGTCAGACCGGCGCCGGCAAGCGCGGCGAGAGCGAACTGCACGATCGAGAACGTATCGCACTGGGCCTGACCCCAGGACGATACGGGGACGGTGATGGCGAAGACCAAAGCCGCGGCGGCGGCGACACCGAGACCGAAATCCCTGGCGATCAGCCTTTCGCCGGAGCCGTTGCCGAGGAACAGCAGGGCGACGACGGCGCCGAGGGTTCCGGCATAGGGAGCGCTTTCCATGCCGATGGCCAGGGTCAGCGTGGCGCAGATGCCCGCGACCAGGGCAGCCGGCCGGTGCGTGGGCGCCTCGAGCAGCAAAGCGAGGCTCGCCAGGGTCAGCGCAAGCTGGACATTGTGATGATCGAGCGAACCGGGGGAGAATATGCCGATATAGTACAGGGCGGCCCCGCCGACGACGACGGCGGGCAGCACCGCATGAGTGCCGGCGAAAGCGCGCGCGGCGCGGATGATAAAGAACACAGCAAGCCAGAACTGCAGGGCAGGCCAGGCGATCTGCACGATTTGTTCGGCCAAAGCGGGGCTGCCCGTCAGGGCCGATACGGCGAGGATGGCAAGCGCCAGCGGCGCGTCGAGCAGCCGCGACCAGTGCATGACGAAGCCGCCTTCCAGACCCATCCTGTACTGGTGCAGGTCGAACCAGCCTTGGCCGGCCATGAGGTCGCGGACTTCGACCAATTGCAGCAGGCTGTCATTGTCGCCGGCCGGATCGGCCAGTTGCGGGAACCCGGCATGGGCATTGAGGGCCAGCAGCAGCAGGGCGGCAAGCAGCGCGAACGCGATATCGGACCTCCAGGTGGAAGTTCCCCTTGCTGTGCCCATCCCGATGCCCCTGGCGGGAATGCCGGACCTTTCAAGGCCAATCGACACTCATGAAGTCGGCCTTAAACCTAGCCTTAACGGCTTCAATAAATAGTAAAACCGCCTGGACGAGGCCGGTCCGGCGCGCGACCGTGTGGTCGACCAGGCATCCGGAGACGAAAATGCCGCAAGCCATCAGCCATGAACCGGTCATCGCCGTGCTCCTGCCTTGCTACAATGAGGAGCTGACCGTCGCCGAGGTGGTGCAGCGATTCCGCGAGACGCTGCCGGACGCCACCATCTATGTCTACGACAACAATTCACGCGACCTGACGGCGCTCAGGGCCCGTGCGGCCGGTGCCACCGTGGTCCGCGAACCGCGCCAGGGCAAAGGCAATGTGGTGCGGCGCATGTTCGCCGACATCGACGCCGACATCTATCTGATGGCCGACGGCGACGGCACCTATGCGCCCGAGGACGCGCCGCAGCTGATCAACACGCTTCTGACCGAGCGTTGCGACATGGTGGTGGGCACCAGGCGCGGCGTGATCGACGACGCCGGCAGGACCGGCCATGCTTTCGGCAACCGTGTCTTCAACAGCCTCTACAAATGGCTCTTCGGCAGCGATTTCACCGACATCTTCTCGGGCTACCGCGTCTTCACCAGGCGCTTCGTCAAGAGCTTTCCGGCCGTCTCCGGCGGCTTCGAGATCGAGACCGAGATGTCGGTGCACGCCTCGCAGCTCAAACTGCCGGTCGCCGAAATCGCTCTCGACTACGGCCGCCGGCCGGTCGGGTCTTCCTCGAAACTATCGACCTTCCGCGATGGCGCCAGGATCCTGTGGATGTTCGCCATGCTGATGAAGGAGACGCAGCCGCTGCGCTTCTTCGGCGCCTTTTCGCTCTTCTTCCTGGCGTCCAGCTTGTTCCTGATGGCGCCGGTGCTGGTCGAGTTCGCTGAAACGGGCCTCGTCCCGCGCATGCCGACCTGGGTGCTGTCGGTCGGCTTGCTGCTGCTGTCGATGCTCGCCGCCGTGACAGGGCTGATCCTGGATTCGGTGTCGCGTGGCCGGGCCGAGCAGAAGCGCATCTTCTATCTCTCCATGCCGTCGGGCCGTTCCGAGCGCCGCGCCGGCGCGGTGGCGCAGAAGCCGGAAACGGGCAAGACCCCGCGCGCGGCCTGAAAGATGCAACGTGTCGCAAGGTTTGTCTTCGCCGGCGGCATCGGCTTCGTCGCCGATGCCGCCGCACTGTGGCTGCTGCTGGCCATCACCCCGCTTGGGCCTTTCGGCGCCCGCATCCTGTCGATCGGCTTCGCGCTCTGCGTCACCTGGCAGATCAACCGCCACCTGACCTTCTCGCCATCGAGCCGCGGCCTTGCGCAGGAAGGCGCCCGCTATGGCGGCGTCGGCATCGCCACCAGCGTCGCCAACTATCTCGTCTACTGCGCCCTGCTGTTTGCCGTCCCAGCCATGCCGCCGCTGGCGGCGCTCGCCGCGGCCTCGCTGGCCGCCATGGCGCTCTCCTTCCTCGGCTATTCCAGGCTGGTCTTCGACCGTTAGGGCGCTGGCCGGATTGGCAAAGAGCCCGCCCCGGACCGGGCCGAGGCCCCCGCAATTCAGGGGATCGCGAAGCTCGGGCCTCGGCTCGGACATGCCGTGCGAGGGCGGACTCGCGGTCCCTGGATTCTTTCAAGGTGATCGCTTGAAAGCTGTTTGCATGGATGACGACGCGGCCAGCCGCGTCTTGGGCAAATCAGCCGGCTTGGCTGAATTCAGACCGCGCGAACGGCCTCGAGGATGAGACGGGTGGCCAGGTCGGGATGGGACAGCATCGCCACGTGGCTCGAAGCGACTTCCGTGACCTTGGCCATTATCCGGCTCGACATGATGTGCTGGAGTTTGGGCGCGATGGCATGATCCTCGGTTGCCAACAGATACCAGCTTGGGCGCGATTGCCACGCGGGTTCCGTGATCTTTCCTGTTAAGGACGCAACGGCGGTAGGCGCCTGGGCGGCGAACAGAACCGTCTTCTCGCTATCGGAAAGATCCTGGGCGAAGTGATCGCGGATCCCGCTCTCGGTCAGTTTCAGGAATCCCGCTGAGTCGGGCCGAACCTCGGCGGCCATGGGAGGGGGATCCACGGTCTCCCCGAGCGAGGCCGCGGATTCGTCGCTGTCCGGCGCAAAGGCGGCTATGAATACAAGCGCGGCCACCTTCTTGTCATTGCCTCCCTCGGTAATGACCGAACCACCGTATGAATGTCCGACAAGAATGACTGGGCCTTCGACGAGCGCAAGGGCGCGGCGCAGGGTCGCGACATCATCGCCGAAGCTCGTAAGCGGCATCTGAATTGCCGTCACTGACAACCCCTCGGCTGCGAGCTCGAGAATAACCTTGCTCCAACTCGATCCGTCCGCCCATGCCCCGTGTACCAGGATAACAGATTTCGCAGTCATGGAAGAAACTCCACATTCGCGTTGATGGGACTGCAGCAATTGCAGGTCAGGCCGAGCGGCATCTGCGGTTCGCCGCGTACTGAAACCGCGGGCACCTCGGGATGCCGCTCAGCTGAGGATTAGTGGGTGGCCTGCTCGATCACCGCAGCCACCGCGGACGCCTTCGAGAGCATGATCAGGTGACTGCCTTCGACCGTCGTGGTCTTCGCCTTGATCGCCTTGGCCATTTCCGCCTCCAGCGCCGGCTGGATCGCCCGGTCATGGGAAGCCACGATGTACCAGGAGGGCTTGTTGTGCCAGGCGGCGTCGGTGATGCTGCCTCCCAGGGATTTCACGCTGGTTGGCGACTCCGTCACGTAGAGAAGCTGCTTCTCGGCCGGCGTCACATCCTGGGCAAAATCGTCGTAGACGCCCGTCTTCGTCAGCTTGATGAAGCCCTCCGCATCGGGTTTGGCTTCCGCCGCCAGCGGCGTGGGGGCTACGGTCGCGTTCAACGATCCCGCGGATTGACCAGCATCGAGCGCGAACGCGGCGACATAGACCAGCGCGGAAACCTTGGGATCGTTTCCGGCCTCGGTGATCACCGCACCTCCATAGGAGTGCCCCGCCAGAACGACCGGCCCGTCCACGAGGCCGATCGCGCGTTTCACCGTCGCTGCATCGTCAGCGAGCGAAGTCAGCGGTAGTTGGACCGCGGTGACGTTCAAACCCTTTGCGGCGAGGATGGGAATGACCTTCGACCAATTCGCTCCATCGCCCCAGGCGCCGTGCACGAGAATGACGTTTTGCGCGGACTGCGCCGAGGCGACCGCCGGTATGATGGAGAGGCTGAAAACGGCGGCCGCAACAATGTGAATCCGCCGGAAGACAACTGATAAAGTGGTCATGTGAGTAGCTCCTTGTAGCCATGTCGAGGCGCCGAGAACTTCGACGACGTCCTGACGATGGACAAAAGCGCCCGCTGCCGCTGGTAGATTCAGGGCGTGTTTTGCACGGGCTTAGCCCAATCCGCCCGAGGATGCCTTTTCGGCCCATATCGTGCTGCCCCTGCCGAGATTGGAAGCGCATGGCAGGGCGCAAGGAAACCTCGGGGGCAATGAAAGCTGGTAGATCGGCATCTTTGACCTGAGCACTGTCCGCTGCTCTTGGCGCGAGCACGATTTCCTAGCCCCAATTTGCATGGACCCTCTGCTCGAGCGCTTGAAACCGCGCTGTTGGCCCTATCCGCTGCGCAGGGTGCGGAGGACCTGCCATCCGCCTGTTATATCCGAACGTCACGTTGACGAATGCGTGGCCGCCGAAGCCCGTCGACTGATCGACCTGAGCCATCGAATGAACGCGCGCAGCGGCGGGCGTTTAACACCGGGAAGCGCGACGATGTGGTAGCCGGCGTCGAGCCGATCTTCGAACAGGATGCGGATCCTGCCTTCCCGGACGTCGTGCTCGATGAAGCGGGGCACCGTCGCTACAATCCCATCCCCTCTACGAAGCCCGTCCAGTAGCAGGTTCCCGGGTATGCGGGTGATCTTGGTGTCCGGGCGTCGTGCGATCCCTTGCTTCTCCATCCAGTCCGAGAATTCTCGGGACCCGAGCTCGTGCAACAGCGGAAAGTTGAGAATGTCCGCGGGGCGGTCGATCCGGCGGTCGCCGACGAGGGACGTCGCCGCGCACACGGCGAAGCTTGCCTTGAAAAGAAGCTCGGACTCGACACCTGGCCAGTCCCCCATACCGTACCGGATTGCCACGTCCACGCCGCCGGGCTCCAGCGCGACTAGTTCCGAGGTCGGGCTGACCACCAGCTCGATCCCGGCGTGGCTATCTCTGAAGGCCGCCAGCTGCGGCATCAGGAAACTGGACGCAAACATCGGTGTCGTTGAGACGTGAAGCGGGCGGATTGACTCACTCTGGGCCAGCCGTTCGGCGGCGGCCGAAATCTCGGCAAAGGCGAATAGCAGCGAGCGAGCCAGCGCCTGGCCTTGAGTGGTCAGCGCGATGCCCCGTCGCTGACGCACCAGAAGCCGTTCGCCGAAATGCGTTTCCAAGATGCGGATCTGCTGGCTGACGGCCGGCCGGGTCACATTCAGCAATTCGGCCGCACGCGTCAGGCTTCGCGTTTCAGCCGTCGCGGCAAAGGCGCGAAGCGCGCCCATCGGGGGTAGCGATGACCATTCCAAACGTAACTTCCTCTTACGGCACCAGCAATTTATTAACTCACGTCTTGGCGAAAACCCAGGTACCAACAAACCTATGCAGGCCGCTCACTGCGGCTTACCGGCCTAGCATAATCCTGATGTCAGTATTGCTGAAGCGATGGCTTGTGCGGGATGGCACAGGTGTACGTGAGGATAATATGAACGCCATTGGCGACATCAACACCGTCGGGGTCATTGGAAACAGCCCGACGGGACAGGGCATTTCCGTGGTCTTCGCTCGATCCGGCAAATCGGTGCGCCTGATCGAGATCTGTCAGGGCCATTCTGGGTCAATCCCGCAGGACGCTAGGTCAGTACAGGCGGTGAACATCGATGAATGAGCCGGCTGCGCAAATCGACCACCATGACGCGCTGATACAGCGTCGATTCCGTGCGGCCTCCACCAGAAGCTGTTTCGCCAAGGGCATATCGAGAGACCCAACGATATTCACGCATGTCGCCGTACCCGAACCTTCCGGCATATGGACGCTAAAGCCGGAACCCGAAGCCGCCTTTTCGGTCCATATCGTCCTGATGCCCTTGCCGAGGCTGGAGGCGCGAATGGAGGGGCGCAAGGAAGCCTTGGGGGCGATGAGAGACGGCGAAATCTGTATCTTTGACCTCGGCACCTCGCCAAGGGTTCTGATCCGAGATCCGATGCAAACCCTGCGCGTGCAGATGTCGCAGCGCAGCTTGGATGATCTTGCTGATGAGTTCGGCCGGCCGCCGATCGGGTCGCTGCGTCCCACTTTCGGCGGGGAGGACTCGGTTCTCTTCGGGCTAGGCATCGCCATGCTGAAGAAGACGCAGATGTTCGGCGATGAGGACGCGCTATTCCTTGACCACGTGGCGCTCGCCTTTCACCTTCACATTGCCCAGACCTACGGCCAACTCCGCAGCATCAAGCCTCTGCGGGGAGGACTGGCGCCCTGGCAATACCGGCGCGCCACCGAGTTGATGTCCGCAAGGATTGCCGAGGGAGTTACACTCGCGGAGTTGGCGGAGGCCTGCGATCTCTCCGTGAACTACTTTGCCCGGGCGTTCAGGCGCACGGCCGAGATCCCCGCTCACAAATGGCTGATGAACGAGCGCATCAGAAGGGCGAAGAACCTTCTTCTGAATATGGAGATGCCCGCGGCGGAGATCGCCGTGGCCTGCGGGTTCGCCGACCAGAGCCATTTCACACGCGTATTCTCGCAGCTTGAGGGAAAGAGCCCTGCGCGGTGGCGGCGGTGGCGCCTCGACGACCCGAGGCAATATCGGCCCGCTGTCCAGGGAACGGCGATGCCCTGAGACTGTCTGGAGTAGGCATCCCATGACTTACGGTTCGCGTTCGTTCAGCCCGGAAGACCTGTCACCGGAGCACGCGCGGCAGCGTCAGACGTTTCTGCGCGGGATGTTCGGCGCAGGCGAAGGCTCTGCATTGCGAAGCGACGCCGACGACGGCGAACCAGTCGACGCCTTGGACGAAGCCTCAGTGCCGCCGCGCCAGAATATGGATCTGGAAGTCTTCAAGTCGTATTTGGCATTTCGGTATAAGGCCCCGGTCCAGAGGGCCTTTTTCTCCAAGACCATTTCGAAGGATCCGATCGCCATCAGCCGCCTCCAGGCTGGGCCATGCCTCACCCGGGCGGTGGGGCCCGAGCCGGGGTTCGCGGTGATCATCTACTTGTCCCCAATAACCAAGATGGAGGGCTGGATCGACGGTCGTCACGTCAACTATCCCGAAGTCAACCCCGGCGATGTGGTTCTCCTGGATCTGGAGGCGTCTCCGATCGCGCATCTCCATCAATCCGTGGACCTTCTGCGCCTGCAAATATCGAGGCGGACCCTGCACGACCTCGCATACGACTCTGGCGAGTGGCCGCCTGATGGTCTGCGAACGATCCTGGGCGGCGTGCACGACCCAATTCTGTTCGGCCTGAGCCGCGCCCTGGAGGCGAAGGCTACCTTCTACGGATCGAGCGACCAGTTGTTCAACGATCAAGTGGCGCTGGCCTTCCATGCCCACCTCGTTAGAGCCTATGCCCGCAGTCGCGGGCCTGGCAGATCCGTCGGCGGTTTGGCGCCATGGCAAATGCAGCGAGCCCGCGAGATGATGCTGGCCAATTTGAGCGGCGACGTCGCCCTTGCCGACATCGCCCAGGCCTGCGGCCTGTCGGTCAGCTACTTCGCCCGCGCCTTTCGTCAGACTATGGGCGTTCCGCCCTATAAATGGCTGATGAGCGAGCGCATCGAGAAGGCAAAGACGTTGCTACGCCAAAGAAGGCTCAGCATTTCCGAAGTGGCCCTCATCTGCGGATTCGTCGATCAAAGCCACCTGACGCGGGTGTTTCGCAGCAGCGTGGGCCGAACGCCGCGCCTATGGAGACAGGGAGCCGACGCCGTGGCGGACTAGGCGGCGGCCGGCTGGCGCCTTCTTTTGATCCCGCGCCGGAGGCCGCCGTTTGCCAGGCCGGCCATGCCGCCGCTGGCTATTCCAGGCTGGTTTTCAACCGTTAGGGCGCTGGCCGGATTGGCAGAAGGCGCGGCGGCCCTTATATCGCTCTCGTCGACTGCGCTGGGGAGCCGCCATGAAGTTGAAAATCGCCGTCCAGATGGATCATGTCTCCAGCGTGTCGATCGCCGGCGACACGTCGTTCGCGCTGTCGCTGGAAGCGCAGCGGCGCGGCCACCAGCTGTTCCACTACACGCCCGACCGGCTGTCGCTGCGCGACGGCAAGGTGTTTGCCCGCATCGAGGAGATGCAGGTGCGGGACGAGAAGGGCAATCATTACTCGCTGGGCGAGAAGGTGCGCACCGACCTGTCCGAGATGGACGTCGTGCTGTTGCGCCAGGACCCGCCCTTCGACATGAACTACATCACCACAACGCATATGCTGGAGCGCATCCATCCGAAGACATTGGTGGTCAATGATCCGGCCTGGGTGCGCAACAGCCCGGAAAAGATCTTCGTCACCGAGTTTTCCGACCTCATGCCGGAGACGCTGATCACCAAGGATCCGCTGGAAGTCGCCGCCTTCCGCAAGGAGTTCGGCGACATCATCATCAAGCCGCTTTACGGCAATGGCGGCGCCGGCATCTTTCATCTGCTCGAAGCCGACCGCAATCTCGCCTCGCTGCTCGAAATGTTCGGCCAGCTGTTCCGCGAGCCCTACATCGTCCAGCGTTACCTGAAGGACGTCCGCAAGGGCGACAAGCGCATCATCCTGATCGACGGCGAGCCCGTCGGCGCCATCAACCGGGTGCCGGCCGAGCACGATTCCCGCTCCAACATGCATGTCGGCGGCCGCGCCGAGAAGACGGAGCTGACGGCGCGCGAACGCGAGATCTGCGCCCGCATCGGGCCGTCGCTCAGGGAACGCGGCTTCATTCTTGTCGGCATCGACGTCATCGGCGACTATATGACGGAGATCAACGTCACCTCGCCCACCGGCGTGCGCGAAGTCGCCCGCTTCGGCGGCGCCGACATCGCCAGCCTGTTCTGGGACGCGGTCGAGGACAAAAGGCGCAAGTAGCCCGTTTTCATTTCGTATTAACCATGTTCCGTTTACGCAATCGGCTACAAGTCCGTTGCAACTTCCACGGTGGCTTGTTCCTGTAATGTTCTTGATTTGATCAAGAAATTGTGATTGTTTGCCGAAGAGGCCATTTCGGGCCTGATCGCACGGGCTGAGGTCAGCCTGCATCCGGGGGCAACACGATGGTGGCGCGGGTTCGCACGGTCGCTTTCCAGGGCATCGAGGCCGTGCCGGTTGACGTGCAGGTGATGGTCGCGCCGGGCAAGGTCGGCATGCAGATCGTCGGCTTGCCCGACAAGGCGGTAGCCGAGAGCCGCGAGAGGGTGCAGGCGGCGCTTCATGCGTCGGGCCTGTCGATGCCGTCGAAGAAGGTGACGGTCAATCTCGCGCCCGCCGACCTGCCGAAGGAGGGCAGCCATTACGACCTGCCGATCGCACTCGGCCTGATGGCGGCGCTCGGCGCCATTCCGGGCGACATGCTGGCCGGCTATGTCGTTCTCGGCGAATTGTCGCTCGACGGCACGATTGCCGCCGTCGCCGGCGCCCTGCCGGCGGCGATCGGCGCCAATGCCGAAGGCAAGGGCCTGATCTGTCCGTTCGCCTGCGGACCGGAGGCCGCCTGGGCCGGCAGCGATTTCGACATATTGGCGCCGCGCAGCCTGATCGCGATCGCCAACCATTTCCGCGGCACGCAGGTGCTGTCGCGGCCCGAAGCCGGCATCCACGCCTCGGCGCGCGACCTGCCCGACCTCGCCGACATCAAGGGCCAGGAGACGGCCAAGCGCGCGCTCGAAGTGGCGGCGGCCGGCGGCCACAATCTCTTGACATTGTGCTACATTAATTAGCGAGCAATGGCGGCGTGTTTGATCGCCTGTTGAATGGGCGAGCATCTGGCAGGGAACGATCCTTGCGGACATTCGACCTGCCATGGCAATTTACGCTCGAAGCGGCAATCCAAGTGCGGCCTGGCGGAAACCTTCATGCCGCGTGACATAGCTCCAGCTGGGCACATAGTTGCAAGACGAGGAGATCATCGCCCGGCTTGCCGCTGATTTGCACACCGACCGAGAGCCCTGAACTATTTTTGAAATACGGACACGACGCGGACGGCTGTCCTGAGATGTTCGATGGGATGGAGTAGGGAGCGAACCTGTAACCCGCCGCGTTCCAGGCCTCGACATCTCCAAATGCCCTGAAGCTCAAGGATCCGACATTCGGAGGGTCGGTCGCCAGCGTCGGCGTCAAACAGACATGGATCGATTCCATCGAACCCAGGTAGCGTGAGGTATAGATCTCGCGGGCGGAGCGTGCCCGCTCATGTGCGCCATTTCCCCCCGCCTTGGCCTTTTCCAGAAGATGCCACGTCAACGGCTCAAGCTCCTCGGCTGCCGGGGCTCTGCCGAGTTCGCGTGAGCGTTCCTCGACTAGGCGCACGAAGTCGAAAATCCACAGGTGATCGAACCAATTGGACGCGTCGAGACCCTCTGGATAGCGATATTCAACAATGCGGTGCCCGAATGATTCCAGAACCTGAGCCGCCCGGTTCACTGCCTCCTGCTGGTCCGGACCACAAGGTCTGCCTGCCGGGTCAGTGCAGCAGACCCCGACTGTTATCTGCCGTACAGGTCTATCGAGGCCTTCGAGATAGGAATGGCGCTGTGGAGAGAAATCGGCGGTGATGTCGAGCGATGCCGCGCTGTCGCGCACGGTGCGCGTGATAACGTGATCGGAGTTCAGCCCACCTGCAATCTCATCAAAGTACGGCCCTGTGGGATTGAAACCCCCGGTCGGCTTGAACCCGAACACGCCGCAGCACGCAGCCGGTATTCTGATCGAGCCACCTAGGTCCGTTGCGTGGGCAATCGGCACCATTCCCGCAGCAACCGCAGCGGCCGCCCCCCCGCTGCTTCCGCCCACCGTCAGATTGAGGTCCCGTGGGTTGCGCGTTGTGCCATACGCCCGAGGCTCCGTGACGAACTCGGCAGCAAATTCCGGCGTGTTTGTCTTGCCCAAGATAGCGAGGCCAGCACGGCGCCACCGATCGACCATGATGCTGTCAGGCTTTGCTGGCGCACCCTTGAAGAACGCCGAACCGAAGGTCGTCGGCATGTCTGACGAATAGAGGTTCACGTCCTTCAGAAGGAGGGGCACACCGCGCAATGCACTGGCAGCACCGGTATCGGACCTCGAACAGCTCGGGTCGAAATTACGCATGACCACTGCATTGAGAGCGGCATCCCTGCTTTCAATGACGCTGATCGCAGCCTCGATCACTTCGCGCCGAGAAACCTCTTTTCGTTCGATCAGACGCGCCAAACCGACGCCGTCTTGAGCGACATAGTCCGACACATTCATTCGGCACCCCCACGCGCCAACTGACTGACCAGCTGGACGACGTAGTTCTGGAAAATGGCCAGGGCATTCTCGGTGGTCACTCGGCTGGTTGGTTGAGCCGCTTTGACCCAGAGCCCGTCGATCATTGCCAGGAGACAGTTGACCGCAAAGTCCACCTGCCCTTCTGGAATGAGCGAGCGAAGGCAGTAGGCGATATTGCTCGCCAGACGCTTTTCGTAGATTGCCTGATAGCGCATCATTTCGTGATTGCCGCGCAGAGCGGCCCAAAGTGCGAACCACGCCGTTGCCACCGCCGGCTGAAACTGCTCGGCATCGAATTGCGCTGAGGCGATGGCCAGAAGGCGCTCCATCGGCGTCGAAGCCGTCCGCAGCCTGCCGATCGTGACGCGTGACAACTCACGGTTCAGGTGACGCAGGACAAGCGTGTAGAGCTCGTCCCGGCTGCCGAAATAGTGGGTGATAAGACTAGGCGAGATTCCCGCCTTCATACCGATCTGGCGGATCGAACTCTGCTCGATGCCAAGCTCGTGAATGGTGTCAATGGCAGCCTCAATGATCTGCTTCTGCCGAATAGGTTGCATTCCCACTTTTGGCATCGGTCCCTCCTGGTTAGCGCCATCTTGCATTTTTTTATTGTACACGCCAACAAAAAAGATATGATTGTTGGAGCGTTCAACAAAAACAGGGGAACTCCGATGAAAGCCTTTGCCCTTTATGCAAGCGCCGCGCTGACCATCTTCATGGCCGCCGCACCTGCGCACGCCGATCCCGAGAGCTGCCGGAAGGTGAAATTCTCCGACCTCAGCTGGACGGACCTTTCGCTGACTAATGCGACGGCGTCCGTCATACTGACTTCCTTGGGCTATGAACCGGAACAGACCATTCTGGGTCTGCCGGTGACCTTCGAAAGCTTGAAAAACAAGGATATCGACGTTTTCCTGGGAAATTGGCTTCCCGTCCAGGAACAGGAATTCAAATCATACATCGACAACGGCGATGTCGATGTCCTCACCACCAACCTGACGGGCGCCAAGTTCACGCTGGCCGTGCCGACCTATGTCGCGAAGGCGGGGGTGACCTCGTACGATGATCTTTCGAAATTCTCTGACAAATTCAACTCAACGATCTACGGCATCGAAGCGGGCTCAAACCAGCCGCTGCTCGATATGATTTCCGCCGGAAGGCACGGTCTCAAGGACTGGAATGTCGTCGAGTCCAGCGAGGCGGCTATGTTGACCCAGGTCGACAAGATGACCAAGGGAAAGGAATGGATCGTTTTCCTGGCTTGGGCGCCACATCCCATGAACCTCAAGTTCGATCTGACTTACCTGAGTGGCGGCGACAAGGAATATGGTCCCAACTTTGGTGGGGCGACGGTTCGGACGCTGACGCGCAAGGGCTACCGCCAGGAATGCCCGAACGTGACCAAGTTCCTGGAAAACCTGCACTTCGACATCGACTATGAGAACAATGGCATGAACGAAATCATGACCAACAGCGTCGAGCCGGTAGACGCAGCGCGCAAATTGATAAAGCAGTACCCCGACAAGCTTACCGCATGGTTGGATGGTGTGAAGACGTTCGACGGCAAGGACGGTTATGCTGCAGTCAAGGCAGCTGTGATCACAAACTGACCATCATCGCCTGATCGGTGATCTGCGGGCATTGACGAGCCTCGGGACGATACCTCCCCCGCCCAAGTGCCGACGGGGGAGCTCTGGGAACCTGCTGCCGACCACTACTCCGTCTCTCATCAAAAGTGTTGCCGTTGAGGCAATGAACCGAGATCAGGTTTCCTTTGGGCAACTTGGCTCAATATCGGCAGCCCTACGAGTGCCGGGCCAGGCGGATCGCTCATGCTGACGTTGTGCTACATTAATCGGCACTTGCAGCCAGCGGATTCAGTCGTCCACTGATCCGGTGACATCCGGCCGGGATGACTGGTGCCGACCCTTAGCCGACCTTCGACCGAACCTTGTGAGAATGAAAACTCGAGACGCGTTTGTCGGATCGCCAAGCAGCAAGGAGCCTATCGACGTTGGCGTCCACGCCATCGCCAGTATCAAGCTCAAGGTCGTAGAGCGTGCCGACATGAATGGTTTCAAAGTCGCGCTTTGCGCTGCCTTCTGGCCTGTCGCCGCGACGCTTCTCGCGTTCAATCAACACGTCAAGCGGACAATGCACGGCGACGAAGAAAACATCGTGGCGTTCAAGAAGCTGGCACAGCATGCCCAGCCAGCCCTCCGTATCCAGAATATGCTCCAGAATGAGGTTGTTGCCCGCATCCGCGTAGGCGGCCAAGGAAGCGTGGAAGCCATCGAAAAAGGCTTGTCTCGCATCCACCCAGGCGAACTCACCGCTCCGGAAACGATCCATCGGAAGGACGCCCGTGTCACGAAGGTGATCTATCGAGATATGCCAAAATGGCTTTTCGATACGGGCTTGAAGCGCCTTGGCGATCGTGGATTTTCCGCTGCTTGATGCACCATGAAGAAAAATGACCTGCCCCATCGCAACACTCCGCTTGGTTCGCGCGGTTATCACGCAGGGTGTAGCACGGGTATGACAGCTTTCCACCCATTGCATCACAGACCTTTAGACGACTCTAATGTCTGGCGGATTGTACTCGCTGACGTCGTGCCACATTAATCGACACTTGAAAGTAGCGAATTCAGCCGTCCGATGAGGCGGGCGACTTCCGGCGCGGAATGGCTGGCGCCGACTTGGTCGTCATTCAAATTCGAGTGTCATCGTTGACGGTGACTTCAGCTATTCCCGGCTATGGGCTGCTATTCAACTCGGTGAAAATCGAGATGATGATACTTGGTTGTGAAATCTATCGGCCGCCCCTATGACCAGTTCGCGTCCACCCTCAGTTATTAGACGGTTTATCGACCAGGTATTTATGCACCTGTCGCGTAATATCTGCGTTGACGGTCTTTGGGTCGGTGTCTTCGCTGACGAGAACGACACCGAAGCGCTTTGCAAGCTTGAGAAGGCTCTTCAGCTCATCAAAGCGTATGACATCTATCGGTATTGAAGGATATTGAAAGAGATCGATCGAATTTGGTCGCATCCGCTCCCCGTCAAAACGGCTTGCTTCGTCGAAAGTCTGAGACGGTGCCTGATCGACAACAAGTATGTCCTTACCTCCACTCCGGAAATTATCGCATCCACCCTCGTTCATGAAGCAACCCACGGCAGGCTAATCAGGCATAACATCGGCTACTCAGAGGAGATACGTTCCCGCGTCGAGAGGGTCTGTATCCGCCAAGAAAGGGCGTTCGCGCTGAAGATTCCGCAAAACGGGGATTTGCTACAGAGGATCGAACGCAAGCTAGCAATTGCGCCTGACTACTGGACCGACCACGCGGCTTTGGAGCGTCATCGAGAGGGCATGATTGCCATGGCCGAGGACATAGGGCTTCCTAACTGGCTAGGGCGCGCACTGCTGAATTTTCGAGAGAGAATGGGCCGCGTTAAGTCGTGACCCAGGTCCGCTTTCAACCTGTTGCGGCACCTGCATGGGTAGCATCCGTCCTTTGCCAACGTTAGTATTCCCTCTGGCGGGGCGCACTTGCTGACGTCATGCTACATTAATTAACATCGATCGCCCATTGAGCGGGCTACCTTCAGGTTCGTCCAGGCGATGGCGACCTGCTCCAACACACGCCCCCGACGACAGTGAGATACGAAGCTCCGACGATGGCCCGGGGGCTGACGAAACGGTCAAGGTAAGAGGAGCCTTCGGACCTTGCTGGCGATTGATCGCAGATCCGGCTATTCCAATTCAGCCGCACCCGAGCGGTTCTAACTCAATGGGCTCGCTGGAGAATACACGAAGGCAAGGCGTGTAGGCGCGTAGCGAGAGACCGCCCGGCTTTTTGCCAGTTAACAGACGAAGCTTTCGCCACGTTGTTAAGGTTAAGCGCCTCTTTATTATAAAAAATGGTTTCTAATCGGTAAACGCTAATATAGGGTCCCGGCCACCGATTACGCCTGTTCCCGCAATCGCGGCGGCAAGGGGGGCGTCGCGGTTATCTACAGGAAGTGCGAAAACGCACTTAACAGGACGGAGACGTAAATGACTGATTATACAATGCCCTTAGGCGGGGGTACGCTGGATCTATCGGGTGAAGTCAGTACCGATGGCGTCAGCCACAACACGAACGACATCATTATCGGCAGCGGTGGGAATGATACCATCATTGCTGGTCCTGCTACCGAACAATACTATACCAACAACCACGGTGACGCAAAGCTCGTCCAGGACAACGACACGATCGTAGAGTCCCAAGGCACAAACAACCTTTCGGGCGGATATGGGAACGACAAGTTCGTTTTCAACATCAACTTGCAACAGTCGGAAGCGCAGTTGCACACGGAATATTTCCATGACGGAATTGTTCCGACCCAGACGGCCGGCGCCAACACGAACGGCGTCTGGAACTCGTTCCTGTCCAACCTCGCAGAGTGGAGGGCCGCTGAGGCGGCATCGCATGGCGTCGACGTGAACACGGACACGACCCATGTCGACTACACGTTCGGCGCGAAGAACCAGCAGAGCGGGAGTGCCAACTACGACAATTCGTTCACCTGGCTGGAGAGCGGCGGTGTCACGACGAACACCAGCACGAACTACATCCACGACTTCGGCAACGGCAACGACAGCATCGCGCTCGACGTGACCCACGATGCCTTTGCGGCGGCGGGCGGCACGATCACCATGAACGGTTCGGACACCGTCATCCATATCGGGAGCTTCGACATCGTCGTTCTCGGCGTGGATCAGTCCGCAGTCGAGGGCCACATCGCCTGGGCAGCGCCGGGAGCCTGAGGCATCGTCTCCGGAGCGGCGGCCGTGATGGCCGCCGCTCCGATTGATCAACCCCGCCCGATACACACACCACAGGCTGGTTTCCGCCGGGGCACGCACAGTCGGTCCCCGAACCGACCCATTGCGGGTTCTCGTCCAGTTCAGGGCTACTATGCCAAACGACAACATGCTCACCCAGATGCTTGCCCGCTGCCGTAGCGGCTTTGTCGCGGTGGCGGGGTTCAGCCTCGTCATCAACCTGCTCGTGCTGTCGACCTCCGTTTACATGTTGCAGGTCTATGACCGCGTGCTGCCCGGCCGTAGCGTCGAGACGCTCGTCTATCTCACGCTGATTGCGACTGGCGCGCTCGCGGCGATGGGCGCGCTGGAGCTTTTCCGGTCCCGGCTGCTGGTGCGGCTCGGCGTCTGGATCGACCGCGTCCTCTCGCCGCAAGTGCTGGGGCGCAGCCTCGAGAATGCGCTGCGTGGCATCCCCTACCGGACCGAAGGCCTGCGTGACCTCGCCACCCTGCGTGGCTATCTCGGCGGCGGCGGCATCATGGCACTGTTCGATGCGCCATGGATGCCGATCTACCTTGTCTTTATTTTCCTGCTCCACCCGCTGTTAGGGCTCCTGGCGCTCGGCGGCGCCGTCGTCCTCTTCTGCCTCGCGCTCGCCAACAACGCACTGACGGCCGTCACGCTCAAGCAGGCCAACATGGCTTCGGCGCGCGCCTACCAGGGGGCCGATGCCGCCTTCCGCAACGCCGAGGTGGTCGACGGCATGGGAATGGGCGGCGCACTGATGCAGCGCTGGGACACGGCCAATGCCCATGTGCTTTCGCTGCAGTCGCGCGCCAGCGACCGCGCCGGCCTGATCAGCGCCTTCACAAAGCCGTTCAGGATGTTTCTGCAGGTCGCGGTGCTGGGCCTTGGCGCCTGGCTTTCTCTGCGCCACGAGGTTTCGCCCGGTGCCATGATCGCCGCGTCGATCATCATGTCACGGGCGCTTGCTCCGGTCGAACAGGCGATCGCCACCTGGAAACAGACGACAGGCGCGCGCGAGGCATGGGGGCGGCTCAACCGACTGTTCGAGGCTCCGCAGCTGCGCCCGGCGGGTATGGAATTGCCAAGACCGCAGGGGCAGCTTGCCGTCGAAGCAGTGACCTATTCGCCGACGGGCTCCAGGGGAGCAGTACTAAGGAACGTCACCTTCTCGCTCTCGCCCGGCAATGTGCTTGCGGTGATCGGCCCGTCGGCGGCTGGCAAATCAACGCTCGCCCGGCTCATTGTCGGCATGGCTTCGCCGCAGCACGGCCAGGTTCGCCTCGACGGTGCCGACGTGTTTTCCTGGAATCGGACCGATTTCGGCCGCCACGTCGGCTACCTGCCGCAGGATGTCGAGCTCTTTCCGGGGAGCATTCGCGAGAACATCGCCCGTATGGAGGAAGGCGATCCGGCGGCGGTCGTGATCGCTGCCAAGATGGCCGGGGTGCATGAGATGATTCTCAGGCTCCCCAGGGGATACGACACCGACATCGGAGAGCACGGTTCCATCCTGTCCGGCGGTCAGCGCCAGCGCATCGGCCTCGCGCGGGCGCTTTACGGCCGCCCGGCGCTGGTGGTGCTCGACGAGCCGAATTCCAGTCTGGACGCGGCCGGGGAAGAGGCGCTGAACCAGGCAATCGCAGCGGTGAAGGAGGCCGGCTCGACGGTTGTCATCATTGCCCATCGGCCGTCGCTGATGGCACATGTCGATTCGCTGCTGGTGCTCAACGAGGGCCAGACCCAGATGTTCGGACCGCGCGATGCGGTGCTTGCCCAACTGCGTCGTCCCGAGCCTTCAATCGCCGCGCCGCAGGTCAGGGTGGTGTCTTCAGAAAGGAGTGCGTCGTGAGGAATGCTGCCCTGCCTTCTGCAATACTGGAACTAGCGGCACCGCCGGCATATCCGCCCATTCGCAGCCATGTGGTGGGCGGCCTTGCCGTGATTGGACTGATGTTCTGCGGCTTCGGCGGCTGGGCGGCGACCGCTCCGCTGACGAGCGCCGCAGTTGCTCCAGGCGTCGTCAAGGTCGACAGCAACCGCAAGACCATCCAGCACCTGGAAGGCGGTATCATCCGGGAAATCCTTGTTCGCGAGGGAGATGCAGTCAAAAAAGGGCAGGTGCTGGTTCGGCTCGACGGGCTTGATGCGGGGTCGGACCGTGATACCATACGCGACCAGCTTGATGCACTGTTGGCCAGCGAAGCCCGCCTCTCCGCCCAGCGCGACAGCCTGGCTCAGATCGCGTTCCCGGCGGAACTGCTCGCCCGGCGGGGCGAACCGAATGTCGCCGAGGCGCTCGCCGGACAGGAGCGCATTTTTTCGGACCAGGCCGAAGTGCTGAAGTCACAGGTCGAGGTCTGGCAACAGCGGAGTGCCCAGTACGAAGCTCAGATCTCGGCGCTTGTTTCGCAGATCGACGCGACCGAGCGCCAGATACCCTCGCTTCGGGAGGAGCTGGACGGTGCCCAGATATTGTTGAAGAAGGGCTTCGGCGTGAAGTCCCGTGCGCTCGGCCTGGAGCGGCAGATCGCTGCCAGCGAGGGCGATGCCGGGGCAAACCGGGCGCGCATCGAAAGCCTCAGGCAGCAGATCGCAGAGGCCGACGCGCAGATCGAGAACGTCAAGGCCTCGCAGGTCAAGACTGCCTCCGATGACCTTCGCGACGTTCAGACCAAGCGCTTCGAACTCGAAAAGACGCTTGCGAAGATTGGTGCCCGTGCTGATCGCCGGGACATACACGCCCCAGAGGACGGCGTGGTGATGAACCTTCGTTATTTCACGCCTGGCGGGGTAATTGCGCCGGGCGGCGACATTCTCGACCTGGTGCCTGTCCAGGACAAGATGGTCCTAGAGGTGAAAGTCCAGCCGCTGGATATCGACGTCGTCCGCCCGGGTCTGCCGGCGACTGTGCGCCTTGTCGCCTTCAAGCAGCGAGTGACGCCGACGGTCGAAGGCACCCTCACCCGCGTCTCGGCCGATGCCTTGGTCGAGGAACGCAGTGGAGCAACATATTTCAGCGCCACCGTCGAGGTGAACGCCGATCAGCTGAAGGAGCTGCCGAACGTGAAGCTCTATCCAGGCATGCCCGTCGATGTCTCCATCGTGACGGGACGACGCACGATGCTCGAATATCTCTATCAGCCTTTGGCCGAAAGCTTTGCTCACGCCTTCAGGGAGGACTGAGTCGGAATAATGCGACATGGCGCGTAGGCCACCAGTCCTGGACGGGATCATCACTGACAGACTGATGCCGTCCGCACAGCTTCGAAGCGTCTCGTCTCCTTGACCGAACAGGAGAAACCGCCAGCTCTCGACAGCTGACATTCGGGCTCAGACTGAAATCGGCTGCGCCCATTGCCGCCATCAATATTCTCTAATGTCTGGCGGGTCCTTTGGGTTAACGTTTGGCTACATTAATTGCACCAGCCTAGCCGCTAATTTCCGCGCCGGATAAAATGGCGCGAATCCCTCAGGGCATGGGTTGAATGGGAAATTTCCTCTCGCTTGACGCGGTCTACGTCGCCTTCGTTTTCGTGGTGCCGGGCTACATCATCTCGTCGTTTCGAGCGCACTTCATCACGGGACAAAGGCTAGACGGGCCGGACTATTTCGTTCGTCTCCTGACCCTTAGCGCCCTGAACTTCGCCCTGTCCGGCTGGGTGATCTACCTCGTTATGAATTCAAGCGCCGACGCGCGGGTCCGGGCGCTCGCGTGGGGTTTCGTGCTGCTCGCCGCGCCGGCCCTCATCGGCTTCGCGAGTGGCATCACGTCGAAGGCCGGATGGCTTCGAAAGATCTACGGATGGGCCGGGCTTTCCCCGATCCACGTGATCCCCACGGCCTGGGATTATCAGTTCTCCACGATGTGCGGCTCATGGGTGTTCGTCGTCCTCAAGGACGACACGACGTTCGCCGGCTACTGGAGCGACAGGTCGTTCGCGTCGTCACATCCAGAGGAGCGCGACCTGCTGATCGAACACGTCTTTGACGTGGGCGACAACGGATCATGGACTCCCACAAACAAGAGTGTTCTGATCTGCGCCAGTGAGATTCGGACCATCGAATTCACCCCAGCCGAAAGGAATGGAAAATGACGAACAAAGGCAGCACTTGGCGCCCTTCGACGGCAACGACCTCCTCGGTCAACGGATATCAGCCCCAGGGTGGCAGTGGTTCTCAAGGCACAGGATCGGTTCAAGGAGGGTATCAAGGCCCGACAAGTCACAGCACCCCCTCGAACCCACCGAGCGGTGGGTCGAGCGGCGGCAAGAAGTAAACGTGAGCGCGGATTGGGATCACGACGATCTTGCCAGGCTGCTGGGGCTCGAACATGCGTTCTGCGCGCTTGCTCTGATTTCGGCCAGCAACTTCGCCTATCTTGCCGAGACCACCCCAAGCGCGGCTGTCAAACAGTTTCGGGAAGCGATCGAAGGTTCTGTGTATGATACTGGACAGGCCTCAAAAGAAACCAAGGCCGCGATGAAGCGACATCTCAAGCGCATGTTCGACCACATTGCAGGTATGGCCAAGCATGCCGATCTGGGACCTGTAGGATCGAAATGGGTTAGCGGGCTGACAAAGGAGTCAGGAACCAACCTCCTTCAGCGTTTCCAGGGAAGAAATCCCCATGCGTGACTAGAATATCAGCAAATGGTGCCGCCGCCGCCCTTCGCTCGGCTTGGCCGTCCTTGCATTCCTGACCGCATGTGGGCCTGACGATGCAGCCAAAAGTGAAAAGTTCTCGCTCATCGATGAGGAAATTTACGACGCGCCTATCAAGACCCAGATTTCACAGAACATCGTTGCCTTGGGGGTTCCCACAAAGGAAGAACTGGAAGCGGAAATCTTGAAGCGGTATCGGGCCGCCGAACAACGCACAGCGTTCCGGTATCACAGCTCCCCAACCAACATTTACCTCTATGTGTATGGAAGCGAGGAACAGGCCCGCGCCGGGCAGGGTTTGTGGATTGCGATGCTCGCGAAAAACTATAGCGACACAGGAGATCCGAAGGTAGTCATCGAGGAAGGCCGTCTCGCCGCGCTCTCCGCTGCTCCGGAGGACCGCTTTGGCTTATCCGAGGAAATGCGGAGAGCGATCTTTAAGGAAAGCGGCGAGGCGGAAGCCAGGGCGACTCGTGAAGCCATGGAGCGCGTCCCGAACACCGAACCGATGGCGCAGGCCAAGCTCGAAGTGGATCTGGCCGAGAAGTTCAAAGCCGATCTAGTTGCCAAGCAAGGAATCAGTGAGCAGCAGCTGCTCGAAATACAGGCTGAAGGTGTGACCAAGGGATGGCCGATGTGATGAAATATGCCTCGCGCATGAGGTTGCGCTACGCAGGGGAGTATGCCGCGACGATGGACTGGCCGTCTAGCATCTAGCCAATCGGCTACAAGTCCGTTGCAACTCCGCGGCGGCTTGTTCCTGTAATGTTCTTGATTTGATCAAGAAACTGTGATTGTCTGCCGAAGAGGCCATTTCGGGCCTGATCGCACGGGCTGAGGCCAGCCCGTATCCGGGGGCAACACGATGGTGGCGCGGGTTCGCACGGTCGCTTTCCAGGGCATCGAGGCCGTGCCGGTCGACGTGCAGGTGATGGTCGCGCCGGGCAAGGTCGGCATGCAGATCGTCGGCTTGCCCGACAAGGCGGTTGCCGAAAGCCGCGAGCGGGTGCAGGCGGCGCTTCATGCGTCGGGCCTGTCGATGCCGTCGAAGAAGGTGACGGTCAATCTCGCGCCCGCCGACCTGCCCAAGGAGGGCAGCCATTACGACCTGCCGATCGCACTCGGCCTGATGGCGGCGCTCGGCGCCATTCCGGGCGACATGCTGGCCGGCTATGTCGTTCTCGGCGAATTGTCGCTCGACGGCACGATTGCCGCCGTCGCCGGCGCCCTGCCGGCGGCGATCGGCGCCAATGCCGAAGGCAAGGGCCTGATCTGTCCGTTCGCCTGCGGACCGGAGGCCGCCTGGGCCGGCAGCGATTTCGACATATTGGCGCCGCGCAGCCTAATCGCGATCGCCAACCATTTCCGCGGCACGCAGGTGCTGTCGCGGCCCGAAGCCGGCATCCACGCCTCGGCGCGCGACCTGCCCGACCTCGCCGACATCAAGGGCCAGGAGACGGCCAAGCGCGTGCTCGAAGTGGCGGCGGCCGGCGGCCACAATCTCTTGATGGTCGGCCCGCCGGGCTCGGGCAAATCGATGCTGGCGCAGCGGCTGCCGTCGATTCTGCCGCCGCTGGCGCCGAAGGAACTTTTGGAAGTCTCGATGATCGCCTCGGTGGCGGGCGAACTCGGCGAAGGCAAGCTGACCGACCGGCGGCCGTTCCGCGCCCCGCATCATTCAGCCTCGATGGCGGCGATGGTCGGCGGCGGGTTGCGGGCGCGGCCCGGCGAAGTGTCGCTCGCGCATCACGGCGTGCTGTTCCTCGACGAATTTCCCGAATTCACGCCGCAGACGCTCGACGCGCTGCGCCAGCCGCTGGAGACCGGCGACTGCATGATCGCGCGCGCCAACCATCGCGTCACCTATCCGGCGCGCATCCAGCTGGTGGCGGCGATGAACCCGTGCCGCTGCGGCATGGCCGGCGAACCCGGCTATCGCTGCCTGCGCGGCGAACGCTGCCGCACCGACTACCAGGCGCGCATTTCCGGTCCGCTGCTCGACCGCATCGATCTCAGGATCGAAGTGCCGGCCGTTTCGGCCAGCGACCTGATCCGGCCGGACCGCGCTGAGAAGAGTGCCGATGTGGCGCTGCGCGTGGCGCGTGCCCGCACACTGCAGCGCGAACGCTTCGAGCGGCTCGGCGCCACCCGCGCCACCACCAACGCGCATTGCGCGCCGGCGATGATCGAGGAGATCGCCATGCCGGATGCCGCGGGCTTGTCGCTGCTCAAGGATGCCAGCGAAAAACTCGCCTTTTCCGCGCGGGCCTATCACCGCGTGCTGAAAGTGGCGCGGACATTGGCCGATCTCGACGCCAGCGAAACCGTCGGCCGCATCCATCTGGCCGAGGCGATTTCCTATCGCATGAGTTCGGAGCGGATGGCGCAGGCGGCGTAGCAAGCGGCCGTTGCAACACAGATCCGTCCACATTGAAGGAATTGAAGGGCGGATTTGCCTTCCGGGCTTCAACCGTCAAGAAGTCCCGCTGGCGGCGTGGGAGAAGCCGTCTCAGAAGATACCTGGGGTAGTTGCGAACGCCAGCCCATATAGCGGCCCCCACCAGCGCCGTGAGGACGGAGTATCCTGCCAGAGTCCGAATAGAAGGCCGGCTCAACGTTACGAACAAAATCCAAGAAGCAGAGGGGCGGGAAGGAGGTCGGCGGCGAGGTCGGCCACGATCTTGACAGGTTGAGCCAGCAACCGTCCCGATTCTGCATCTTGTTTCTGCAATTCGTGGCGATCTGCCCACCCTATGAAGCCGTTGAATTGTGCCGCTCTCAAGCGCCTTTGAGACCTTATACGCGATATCGTCGGCGATTATAGGATCGTCGGAAAAATGATTCGATATATTCCGTTTGGAACCCATCTCCACCCACGCGCGCGTGTCGGAAAACAACGCTTCCCTGGCATTGGCAGCCTGTTGTGTGGTCCCCCGCGCCAAAGTGTCTGTGCGGTCTCGGACCCCTGTTCACTCCCATCCGTCGCGAAACGGTTTCTGTCGCTCGGATGGGTGCGATTTCCTTTGGGCCGTGGCGGTGTCGATCTCGACGATGACCCGAGCGGTAATCTTGACTGTCACCTTACCTGCCTCATCATCAACGCGCGTCACGTACCCCGTTATCGCCACCTTTTCGCCGGGCTTCGCTTTCCTCGGAGGCTCAATGGCAATTGGGAGGGTGTAGCTTGGAATGCTCACACATGCTCGACCACTCCGACGCACCATCAAGATAGTCGCCGTCAGCGTCACCTCATCGCCGATGTCTATGCTCCGCCCCATACCTGGATTCCGGCACCGATGATGGGCTCATCAAGACATTGCTAATATCTAATATAGCGGTGGCGCAGTGACGCAAAGATGACAGTTGTCGCCCACCTCGCAAGGCAGAAGTTGCGGGCTCGAATCCAGTCGGGTGGTCATTCCAGGTCAACCACTGAACCCTGTTCCGCGTCAGGCGAGCGGGCGTCGAGTAACTCCGGACTGGAATTGATCCTCATGTTGAGGCCGGGGCGGATCCGCGGAACAAGTCCATTCCGATAGCGGACGCTTATATCCATCTGCTTATACGCGTGCCCACCTCCAGGAACTCACGGACAATTTCGCGTTCCATGGCAGCAGTCCTTCGTCCTTCCGAGTTCCTCATGTAGGTGGAATGGAACTCGACATAAGCGGCATGGAGATCACGATGCAGCCCCGAACGGATCATGTCGTCCAGAATCTCATACTCCGCCCCTTCGACATCGAGTTTGAGAACGATCACTTCGTAAAGGCTGCGCTTGGCTTGGATCATCCGTGACAGCGAAAACGTTTCGACGAGCTCCGGCGCAAATCGCTGCGACTGGTACAAGCCTCCGTTGTGGCCGGGAATTATAGAGCAGCCTTCGTAGGTAGGGTCCGAGTGCTCTGGCGGGGGACCGAGCAGTTCGGCATAGCCATCTTTCACGCTCGCAGCCTTGGCCACGATCTCCATGGCTCCGTTTTCCGAGCGCAAACCCTGAAGATACTCCAGGCAATTCTTGTTTGGCTCGACAAGAACGTAATCAAAGTGGTCGGGCGTGTAGTACCGGGAAAAGAACCTATACCCCTGGCCGATGTTAGATCCGCAATCGATAAACAATCCGCGACTTCGCGTTGCCGCCTTGAGCTTGGACAATGCCTGCCTTGCATCGCTCGCGACGCGATGCCGGAGCCTTTGCGACCGAATCGGCTCACTTAGCGCTAGCGCCGACAACTGGAGGAACCGACCGAGCCTCCTGGTTCTCAGCACATCTGCTATCTGGTTGATCTTGCTGATCGCCTTACCGGAGCCGTATGCCGTGCGCTCCAATGGCGGACAGGGCAGCCCGAGGCGCATGCGTTGGGTGTGTGCGAAGGCAATTGCATCGCGCTCGCGCCTGAATTCATGGAACGTTTCCTGGCCGCCCTCGCATACGCGGGCAAACCAGCCCTCAAAGCCCTCCGACAGTTCCACGGAGGTTTTGGAGCAACCGGCATCATATTCGGGGGAAACAGGCATGGCGCTTCCTGCATAGCGGTCGAAACCCGACGTTCCGTTAGGTTACGCTGATACAATGAATGTGCTGTGACAGGCGCAACGGCCCGTCAACTTCACGACTGACGGTGAAGTCCATGCGATCGGCGAGTGCGCCCTTCTCGGCGCCGAGCGCGTGGCCGGCAAACCGGGCCCGAGGGCAAATCCGAGGCGCAAAAACACCTGATCCTGCGTCGCTTTCCAGGGCGCGTGGTTGGAATGGGAGTCGGCGCACTTCACGCCTGACCCCACCCCCGGGCCTCCCCTCAAGGGGCGCCGGAGCTCCCGACCGCCCGATCCTTTCAGGCCCGCTCTTTCGCCTTCAGTTCCAGCCGGCGCGCGTGCAGAACCGGTTCGGTGTAGCCGTTGGGCTGGCTGGTGCCCTTGAACACGAGATCGCAGGCGGCCTGGAAGGCGATGGAATCGTCGAAATCGGGCGCCATTGGCTGGTAGAATGGATCGCCGACATTCTGGCGGTCGACGATGGCCGCCATGCGCTGCAGGGAATCCATCACCTGGATTTGCGAGCACACTTTGTGGCGCAGCCAGTTGGCGATGTGCTGCGAAGAGATGCGCAGCGTGGCACGGTCCTCCATCAGGCCGACATCGTTGATGTCGGGCACCTTGGAGCAGCCGACGCCCTGGTCGATCCAGCGCACGACATAGCCCAGAATGCCTTGCGCGTTGTTGTCGAGCTCGCGCTGGATCTCGTCGGGCGTCCAGTTGGGCCGCACCGCCACCGGCACCGACAGGATGTCGTCGAGCTTGGCCTTCGGCCGGTTTTTCAGCGCCGCCTGCACGGCGTGCACATCGACCTTGTGGTAGTGCGTGGCATGCAGCGTGGCCGCCGTCGGCGACGGCACCCAGGCGGTGTTGGCGCCGGCCTTGGGATGCGCGATCTTCTCGACCAGCATCGCCGCCATCAGATCCGGCATCGCCCACATGCCCTTGCCGATCTGGGCGTGGCCGGCGAGCCCGCATTCCAAGCCCGTATCGACATTCCAGGCTTCGTAGGCGGAGATCCAGGCGGCCTGCTTCATGTCGCCCTTGCGGATCATCGGGCCGGCTTCCATCGAGGTGTGGATCTCGTCGCCGGTGCGGTCGAGGAAACCGGTGTTGATGAAGACGACACGGTCTTTTGCCGCCCGGATCGCCTCCTTGAGGTTGACGGTGGTGCGCCGTTCCTCGTCCATGATGCCCATCTTGATGGTGTTTTTGGCCATGCCGAGCAGGGCCTCGATCCGATCAAAAATCCCGACGGCGAAGGCGACTTCCTCCGGCCCGTGCATCTTCGGCTTCACCACATACATCGAGCCGGCGCGGGAATTGGCGCGGCGGCCCTTCGGCCCGACATCGTGCAGAGCGATCAGCGCCGTGACGGCCGCGTCCATGATGCCTTCCGGCACCTCCTTGCCGTCGCGGTCGAGGATCGCCGGATTGGTCATCAGGTGGCCAACATTCCTGATCAGCATCAGCGAGCGGCCCGGAACGGTCAGCGTGCCGCCGGCAGGCGCGGTGTAGGCACGGTCGGGATTGAGTTTGCGGGTAAAGGTCTTGCCGCCCTTGGTGATCTCTTCGGCCAGGTCGCCCTTCATCAGGCCAAGCCAGTTACGGTAGGCGACGACCTTGTCCTGCGCATCCACCGCCGCGACCGAATCCTCGCAGTCCTGGATGGTGGTCAGCGCCGATTCCAGGATGACGTCGGCGATGCCGGCCGGATCGGTGCGGCCAATCTGGTTGTCGCGGTCGATCACGATCTCGATATGCAGTCCATTTTTCACCAGCAGCAAGGCTTGCGGATTGGCGGCGTCGCCGCGATAGCCAACGAATTGTTTCGGGTCGGCGAGCGTGGTGGAGCCGGCGCCTTCGCCGAGCTTCAGCGCGCCGTTCGCCACCGACAATCCGTTGACGCCGGCCCATTTGCCTGAGGTCAGCGGCACGGACTGGTCGAGGAAATCCTTGGCCCAGGCAATGACCCTGGCGCCCCGCGCCGGGTTGAAGCCTTTGCCCTTCTGCGCGCCATCCGTTTCGGGGATGGCGTCGGTGCCATAGAGCGCGTCGTAGAGCGAGCCCCAGCGCGCATTGGCGGCGTTCAGCGCATAGCGCGCGTTCATCACCGGCACGACGAGCTGCGGCCCGGCGATATCAGCAATCTCAGGGTCGACATTCTCGGTCGACACGCTGAAGGCCGGCCCTTCGGGAACGAGATAGCCGATCTCCTTCAGGAAAGCCTTGTAGGCCTCCATGTCGATGGGCGCGCCATTGTCGCGATACCAGCCGTCAAGCTTCTCCTGCATGGCGTCGCGCTTGGCCAGCAGCGCGCGGTTCTTCGGCGCGAGGTCGTGGACGATGGCCGAGAAGCCGTTCCAGAATGTGTCCGCATTGATGCCGGTTCCCGGCTGTGCTTCGTTGGCGACAAAGTCGTGAAGCTCGCGGGCAATCCGCAATCCGGCGATTTCGACGCGATCAGTCATCAGGGCTTTCTCCAGGCGAAAGGCTTGGGCGGGCCTTTGGCATGTCAGGGCGCAAGGGTCAATTCGGCTAAGGGTGAAGGTGCCGCATTTTGCCGCCGCGCCCCTTGAGGGCGAGATGGCCGGCAGGCCACAGGGGGTCGCCGCGCCTGGGGCGCCAACCTTCATCTGCCGCAGGACGTCGCGTCCGGTCGAACCGACCCCCTCTGGCCGCTTCGCGGCCATCTCCCCCCGCAAGGGCATAAGCGCTAAGATAGGGTATTGCGGCGCGGAATCGGTTGTGATTCTACGCTGGGGATGACACACGAATCGCTTGTTGATGACGGCTGGGCCGAGACGATTGAGCTTCTCGGCGGCGAAGAGTTGATCGCAGGAAGTGCGCGCGAGACGAAGGCGTTCCTGCGACCGCGCGGCATCAGGTCGGCGAGCGATCTGTTGCGCCTGACACTGGCTTACTGCCTTGGCAAGGTGGGCATGCGGGGCATCGTGGCCTGGGCGGCGGCGAGCGGGATCGCCGACATCTCGGACGTGGCGTTGCTCGGCCGGTTGCGCAATGCAGGGCTGTGGCTGCAGCATTTGATCGGGCATCTTTTGAAGCGCGAGGAGGCAGGTTTGGCCAAAGGCCGGCTGATCCGCATCCTCGATGCGACGGCGGTTGCCAAGGCCGGTGTGCATGAGAAGAAGAACAATGGCCTTTGGCGTATGCACTGCGCCTTCGAGCTTGAGCGCGAGCAGTTCGATTTCATCGAGATCACCGACCAGAGCGAGGCCGAGCTGATCGACCGCGTGCCGGTGATAGCGGGCGAGATCCGCATCGGCGACCGCGCCTATCTGCAGGCCGACCGGATCGCAAAGGTCATGGCGCAAGGCGGCGACGTTGTCGTGCGCGCGCCGTGGAAGAATGTGCGATGGCTCGACGCCAACGGCGAGGCGTTCGATCTCATCGGCCACCTGGAGAGCTGCCGCGAGGAGGTCTTCGAAATGCCTGTCCGGCTGGGCCTCAAAAAGGGTGAGCCTGTGAAGATGCGCCTGATCGCCTTGCGCAAATCCGAAGCCGCGGCGCAAGAAGCGCGGCGCAAAATCAACAAGGAAGCCAAGGCCAAGGGCAATCAGGTTCGACCGGAGACGCTGATTGCTGCTGGCTTCGTGATCCTTGTGACCTCGCTTGGCCAGGAGGAGTTCCCCGCCGGCACGGTTCTCAAGCTCTATCGTATGCGCTGGCGTATCGAGCTCGCCTTCAAGCGCCTGAAGAGCTTGATCGGGCTGCGCGCGCCCCCCGCCAAAGACCCAAGGATCGCAAAGCCCTGGATTCTTGCCCACTTCCTCATCGCGCTTGTGACCGAACCCCTCTCGCAGGAGTTTGGTGTCTCTCCCCCTTGAGCGACGGGCGCCCGCTACTGTGGCGCGCCACCCGCCAGATCGTCGCCTCCCTGATCGCAGCGATTTTTTTTCACAACCGCCCTTGGCAATCCTGCGCCAGAATCTCCATGCCTTGCGATATCGTTGGCGCGAGCCACCACGAAAACGTAAGTTTCAAGCCATGCCAAAGCTATCTTAGCGCATATGCCCGCAAGGGGGGAGATTACCCTCTCGACCGTCGCACTATACCGCGATCCTTGGCCTGCCCGAGGCCACCGCCACCACATGCGCCTCGATGAACATGCGCTGGGCTTCGACGGTCGAGACGCGGAACTCGGTCGCGACGTCGATCTCGGCGCTGTCGGTGCCGGCTTCCCGGGCCCGCTGGGCGACTATCGCCCGCACATCGGCTTCGGCCGCCGCGATCGCCGCAGCCTCGTCGAGGAAGTCGCGCACGGTTTCTCCGGAGGCAAGGCGGAACAGTCCTTCCTTGGGCTGGCTGACCCGCGCCTCCGCCGAAACCCTGACCTGGCCGACAACGGCGCCAAGCGCGTTGGCGACATCGGTGTCCTCAGGCACCACGCAGTCATTACCGACCAATGGCGCCAGGCCGGCATAGTGCAGCGGCGCGGAAGCGCCCAGCCCGATGACTGGGCGGTCGAGCGCGACGGTGAGGCGGGCGATGCCGGGGTGCGCGTCGACGGCGCGCTGGACCAGCGCATGCGCCACGGTCGCGGCGCCGTCGAGCCCGTCCTCGGCAAAGGCGGTTTCGAGGATGTATTCGGCCGACCAGCGCGTCAGCGTCACCAGCACCCGCTCCGAGATGGCTTCCGGCGAGGCTGCGATAGGCTGGCCACGGCCGTCGCGCCTGCGGGCGAACAGCTCGGCGCCGAGGCGGCCGGTGGCGGCATCCCAGTTCGCCTGCTTGCCAAGCACATGTGCCGCGTCCGACGGGGTGAAGCCGCAAATGTGCACCAGCCCGCGCGAGACCAGCCGGTTCAAGGTGGCGTTCTGGGCATTCGACGTCAGCAGCCGGTCGAGGGCAAGCGGGGTCGGGCCGATCGCCTCGTAGAGCCGTGCTTCCGGGGCGGTCAGGCCCGCGGCAAGCCTGTCCGGCACGCCGGTGCGGACAGCGAAGCGGCCATCCATGCGACCGGTGTTGGGCGCGCGCAGCTGGCGTTCGAGCTCCGATTTGACCGCTTCACCATGCGCCATGCCGGCAAGCGCCAGCGGCACCAGGCGTCGCGGCCCGAGCAGGACCCTCGGGTTGAGCGCGCCGTCCTCCAGCGTCACTTCGGAATCGCCGCCGAGCCCGAAGGTGCGCATGGCGACGGCTTCGACCATGGTGCGGAAGCCGCCAACCGTGGCGCCTTCCGGATCAAGCCTGGGCCGGCCTTCGTCGAGTACCGCCACGTCGGTGGTGGTGCCGCCAATGTCGGACACCATGGCATTGTCGAGCCCGGTCATGTGGCGGGCGCCGACCAGGCTGGCCGCGGGGCCGGAGAGTATGGTCTCGATCGGCCGTTGGCGGGCAAACGCCGCCGAGACCAGCGCGCCATCGCCGCGCACCACCATCAAAGGGGCGGCGATGCCGCGTTGATCGAGAAAGCCCTCGGTCGCCGCCACCAGCCGGTCGATCATCGAGATTAGCCTGGCGTTGAGCAGCGTCGTCAGCGCCCGGCGCGGGCCGCCGAGCTTGGCCGACAATTCATGGCTTGATGTGACCGGCAGACCGGTCTTCTCGCGGATCAGCTCGCGGGCGGCGACCTCGTGCGCTGGATTGCGGGTGGCGAAATAGGCGCAGATCGCAAAGCCGGACACGGAGGCGCCCAGTTCCGGCAAGGCGGCCTCAAGCCCGGACAGGTCGAGCCTGGCGGCATTGCCATGCACGTCGTGGCCGCCTGGACAAAACACCACCGGATCGGTGCCGAGCGCCGTCTTCAGCCCATCGCGGGCGAGGTCGGCCTCGGAAAAGCCGATCATGACCAGCGCGACGCGGCCGCCCTGGCCCTCGACCAGCGCATTGGTGGCGAGCGTCGTCGACATCGAGACCAGCTTGATGGCGGTCGGATCGGTGCCGGCCTTCTGCAGCACCGCGTCGACGGCGCCGGAAATACCGACGGCCAGATCATGCCGCGTGGTCAGCGCCTTGGCCTTGGCCAGCACCTTGCCCTTGTTGGGTCCGTGTTGCGGGCCTTCGGTTTCAGACCACAGCACGGCATCGGTATAGGTGCCGCCGGTGTCGATCCCGAGGAAGAGAGGTTTGGGTTTGGATTTTGCGGTCATTTCTGGTGGCGGCCCGGACACGAGGAATTCTGCTGCGAAGCCCTTAGCCGATACGGCCCGGAGGATAAAGGCGGGAGCGATGGGCCAGTCGGTGGATAGCGTATTCTCCCCCTCGAGGGGGAGAATGGCCGGCAGGCCAGAGGGGGTCGGTCCGACCGGACGCGACGCCCTCTTTGCGGCGAAACAACAGGTTAGCGCTTCACGCGCGGCGACCCCCTCTGTCGCCTTCGGCGACATCTCCCCCTCAGGGGGGAGAGCGCCTGCTTCAGCCGATAAATCCCACCTTCTTGTGACTGCCATCGCAAAACGGCTTATTGGCGGAATGGCCGCAGCGGCACAGGAACGCGACCGTGGTGCGGTCGATTGTATGGCCGGTGCCGGTGACGATTTCGAGATTGCCCGCGATCTTGAGCCGACCGTTTGTCGTCGGCGTCACATTGAGCTGGCCATCCCGCGCTTCGAGGGCCGGCGTGTCCTTCAGCGTCGGCTCGCCGGTGGCCGTGAAACCTGCCTTGGTGTGACTGCCGTCGCAGAATGGCTTGTTTTCCGACGCACCGCAGCGGCAGAGCGTGGCGCGGAAGAACGTCTCGCCGTCGAGCACGATCTGGGCGTGAACGGCAAGTGGGCCGTTTTCCCGGACGCGCACCGTGTTGACCACGGGCGGCTGCTCCTGCGGTCCGCCATCCTTCCTGATGTAAGTGATGGCGCCCGAGGGACAGCTCTCGGCGATGGCGACGATCTTCTCGACGCTGGCCGCCTCGGGATGGATCCATTGCCCCGGCGCGTTGGGCACGAAGACATGCGGATCGCCGAGCACGCAATTGCGCGAATGGATGCAGCGCTTGCCGGAAAACCCGACATCGATCTCGTCGCTTTCGACCATGTCGGCCATCGCTGGGCTCCCTTGCCTGGAGCGCGCCGCGTCCGAACGACAGACGCGGCGCGCATTGGGTGTTTGGGCAAGCTATGGCTCGAACGGGAAAACCGTCAAGCTGGCAAACCGGTCAGGGGACCAGGTTGATCTCCTCGGTTTCGCCGCCGCTGCAGGTGTAGCAGCAATCCTCGCATTTCTCCTTGTTGCCGGGGCCGACGCCCCAATAGGTACCTTCGTCGCCATCGACCCAGGCGCCGTAACAGATCGATTCACCCTCGTTGCAGGAGATCGGCAGCGACTTGGTCTCGCCGTCGTCGAGATAGAAATCCTTGCCGTTGCCCGGCCAGACATAGTCGCGGTCCTGGCTGTAGAGCTCGACGCGCATGGCGTTGGGATGGCTGTTCTTGATGGCGAAGGTGACATCGCCGGCATGGGCCGACGGCGCGATCAGCATGGCAAGTGAAAGCGCGGCCAAGGTGCGGCGCGCGTAGGCATAGAACATGGTAACCCCCTGGATAAGCGGCCCACCCGGCCGCGACGCGACCATGGCACGCTGTGTTGAGTCGCGAAAGTGGGGCTGGTGCCTCGACCCCCGACTTAATTTGGGTCCGACAGGTCCTTGCCTGCTCCCTATGGTACCAGGTCGATGGTTTCGGTCGAATGTTCGACGCAGATGAAACAGCAGGTATCGCAGGGCTGGTCGTTATCGGGTCCGACGCCGGCAGAGATCCGGTCGTTGCCGTCGACCCAGGCGCCATAGCAGATGCGCTCGCCCTGATTGCACGAGATCGGCACCGATTTCCGGGAGCCTGGATCGATCAGGAAGACCTTGTCGTTGCCCGGCCAGACCGTCTCGCGGTCCCGGCTGAACAATTCGACGGCAACCGCCTGCTCGCGCAGGTTCTTGACGAAGAAGGCCATTTTGGCGGCTTCGGCCGAGGTGGCACAGACCAGGGCCGCGAGCACGGCCATACGAAAGAGCATCACGGTCGGATCTCCCGAATCACGGCCACAGAATCGCATGGCCGCCCATGCCTGTCGCTCGCGTTTTGGAGCTAATCCCCGGATGACCCTTCCGCCGCGATCCCGCGTCCCAACCGCACCGTTTCGCGCACCAGAAGATCGAGATCGTCACGCCGGGTGCGGTGGTTGGCGATGGCGACGCGCAGCCAGTGCTCGCCGTGCACGGTGGTGTCGGAGAGTGCCGCAATACCCTGTTCCTGCAGCCGCAGCATGATCTCGGTATTGAGCGCTTTCAGCGGCTCGCCGGCGATCCCTGGCTGATAGCGGAAGCAGACGATGTTGATGGTCGGCGGCATGGCCAGCTCCAGCAGCGGCTCGGCCTCGATCCGCCCGGCGAGATAGAAGGCCTGCGCGATGTTCTGATCGATCAGGCGGCCGAACTTGTCGACACCGTGCTCCTTCAGCGCCATCCACACTTTCAGCGCACGAAAGCCGCGCGTCGTCTGCAGGCCGTAATCGTGCAGCCATTCGCCGGAGGCTAGGCCGCGCGGCGTCGATTCCAGATATTCGGGCGTCACCGCGAATGTCTTGCGATGCGCGGCGGCATCCCTGACCAGCGCGCAGCCGACCTCGAACGGCGCATGCAGCCATTTGTGCGGATCGAGCGCGACAGAATCCGCCCATTCGATGCCCGCGACCAGATGCGCGTTTTGCGGCGCAATGGCAATCAGCGCGCCGATACAGCCGTCGACATGGAACCAGAGGCCTTCCTCATGCGCCAGCTTGGCAAGCGTGCGCAGGTCGTCGATCGCGCCTGTGTTCACCGTGCCGGCATTGCCGATGACGCAGGCCGGCATGAAGCCTGCCCCGCGATCCTCGGCGATCGCCGCGCGCAAGGCCGGTATGTCGA
Source organism: Mesorhizobium sp. B4-1-4 (assembly GCF_006439395.2). NCBI lineage: Bacteria > Pseudomonadati > Pseudomonadota > Alphaproteobacteria > Hyphomicrobiales > Phyllobacteriaceae > Mesorhizobium > Mesorhizobium sp. B4-1-4. Next base: position 5,097,531 of record NZ_CP083950.1, on the reverse strand, counting down.
TGCGCAGGTTGGTGTCGGTGGCAATACGGCGCAGCGCCCGGTTGCCGAGGCCGAGTGCTTCCATCGCCTTGCGGTGGCAGGAATGGATCTGGTCCGAGCCATAGAAGCGCAGGGGCTTCTCGATTGCCGCGACGCCCTGCTCGCGCACATCGATGCCGGCCTTGGTGTTGCGCGCCACGGTCAGCCCAATGATGTTGGCCATCGAGCCGCCGCTGACCAGCGTGCCGGAAGCGGACGCGGGAAAGCCCAGCATCTCCTTGCACCAGTTGACCACCTGGCTGTCCATCAACGCGGCGGCATGGTTGCCGCCGCCAAGATTGGAGCCCTGGATTGCCGCGAGGAAGTCGCCGAGCGCGCCGGTGAAGTTGCTCGACCCCATATACCAGGACCAGAAGCGCGGGTGGATGTTGCCCATCGGGTAGGACATCACGGTGCGGGAGACCTCGTCATAGACAGCGGCCAGCGGCGCCGGCGATCGCGGCAGGCTTGCCGCGAAGACCTCTCGCACATCCGCCGGCATCTCCCGCCAGATCGGGCGATCGCGCACGCCGCGCAGATAATCGACAGCATCGTCGATGATCCGGTGCGACAGAGCCTGCGCCTCGGTCCAGTCGGAGGGATCGAGCGTTTCCTCGTCCAGTATTTCGAGCGATTGCCGCGCGACATCCATGACCGGCCTCCTGTCAAGCCGCCGGGAACTGGCAGCCGGGCGTCGAGCGCGACAGCGCCGTCTCCTCGGCGTCCATTTCCGCCTCGATGCCGTCGAAGAGCGGCGTCGACATGTAGCGTTCGCCGGTATCGGGCAACATGCACAGGATCACCAATCCGGCCGGCGCCTTCTCCGCGACCTGCCGCGCCACGGCGAAGGTGGCGCCGCCGGAAATGCCAGTGAAGATGCCTTCCTTCTGCGCCAATGCCTTGGCCCATTTGATGCCTTCGGGTCCGGCAACCGGCATCACCTCGTCATAGAGGCTCGCGTCGATCGCTTCCTGCAGCACGTTGGGGATGAAATCCGGAGTCCAGCCCTGGATCGGATGCGGCTCGAAAGCCGGATGACTGGCGGCGGGAGCGCCATCGGCGCCGCGCTGCTGCGCCTTGCCGCTGCCGATCAGCTGCGCATTGGCCGGTTCGGCGAGTACGATGCGGATGTCGGGCCGCTCGCGGCGCAGCACGCGCGCCACACCGACGACGGTGCCGCCGGTGCCATAGCCAGTGACGAAGCAGTCGAGCCGCGAGCCGGCGAAATCATTGATGATCTCGCGCGCCGTCGTCGCTTCGTGGATGGCGGCATTGGCGGCGGTTTCAAACTGGCGGGCGAGGAACCAGCCATTGGCCTCGGCCAACTCGACCGCTTTCTTGTACATGCCGAAACCCTTTTCGGCGCGCGGCGTCAGCACCACCTTGGCACCCAGCATGCGCATCAGCTTGCGGCGTTCGACCGAAAAGCTGTCGGCCATGGTGACGACCAACGGATAACCCTTCTGTGCGCACACCATGGCAAGCCCGATGCCGGTGTTGCCGCTGGTCGCCTCGACGACCGTCTGGCCCGGCTTCAGCGCGCCGCTGCGTTCGGCCTCCTCGATGATGTTGAGCGCCAGCCGGTCCTTCACCGAGGCGCCCGGGTTGAAGAACTCGGCCTTCACGTAGATCGTCGCGTGCGCCGGTGCGAGGTTGTTGATGCGCACCGCCGGCGTGTCGCCGACCGTGTCCACGATGCTGTCGAACAGCCTGCCGCGCCCGGCGGTGGTCCTGATCTTTTGCCTATTCAACATCTTTGATCTCCTCGATCGTGATCGTCTTCAATTTCACGGGCCGGTTACAGACCGGCGGTTTGGGCGGCGAGGTTTCGAGACCTTGCCAAGCTAGGGCTGACGTGCCGGCGATGCGGCAATGGCCGCAGCCAGCGGGGATACCCGCCTTCGGATGCGCGTTGTCGGTTTCGGTGATACACAAGAGGCCGACAGGCCAGCGTGGGAGCAGGCGTGGAAACGCACGTGGAATCCGCCCGGTCGAGGCAGGACGGCGAGATGCCGGGCCTGTCCGTGCGCCTGCTCGGATCGCTGACGATCTCCCGCAACGGCGTGCCGGTGGCACTGCCGGCATCGCGCAAACTGCGGGCGCTCTTCGCCTATCTGGCGCTGGCGCCGCATCCGGTCGGGCGCAGCCGCCTGTGCGAGCTGTTCTGGGATGTGCCCAACGATCCTCGCGGCGAGCTGCGCTGGTGCCTGAGCAAGCTGCGCGGTGTGCTCGACGCGCCGGAGCGGCGCCGGGTGTCTACGCAGGGCGACATGGTTGCGCTCGATCTGGACGGTTGCCTCGTCGACGCGCTGGAGATCAGCCGGGCCACGGCGCAAGGAATCGGCACGCTTGGTCGGGAGCGGCTGCGAGGACTGGTCGGGCTCTTCGCCGGCGATTTGCTCGACGGGCTGGAGCTGGAGCGCAGTCCTCTCTTCAACAGCTGGCTGATCGCCCAGCGCCGCCGCTTCAACTCGTGCCACGTGGCGGTGCTGGAACAGCTCGTCGAAAGCCTGCCGCCGGATTGCGACGAGACGATCGGCCATCTCGACCGGTGGGTGGAACTGGCGCCGTTCGACGGGCGCGCCCATGTGACTTTGCTGGCCAGCCTGCACCGACGTGGCGAGATCGGCGCGGCCGAGCAGCACCTGACGGCGACCGAACAGCTGTTTCAATCGGAGGACCTGGATTTCGCACCGCTTCGCGCGGCGTGGCGGGCGATCCGTGACCAACGGGCAAGCGCCGCGCAGCAAGCGCAGCCGGCCTGCCTGTCCCCGGCATCGCAGCTTGTCGCCACTCCAGGTGATGATGGCCCGGTCGAGCCGAGCCATGCGTCATTGGCAATCATGCCGTTTGCCGAGGAGAGCGGTGCGCGTGGCGGACTGGCCGATGGTTTGACACACGACATCATCACCCGTCTCGCCAAGCTCAGGGATTTCTTCGTCATCGCGCGCGGATCGGTGTTCGCACTGGCCGAGAAGGCCATCGCGCCCGAGGAGGCTGGCGGAAAACTGAACGTCGACTATGTCGCCACCGGCACGGTGCGCAGCCTGGCCGGCCGGGTGATCGTCGGCGTCGAGCTCGTCGCGGTGCGCACGGCCAGGATCGTCTGGGCCGAGACATTCGAGCGCCGGCCCGACGACATCTTCGCGGTGCTGGACGACATCGGCGACAGCATCGTCTCGTCGATATCGGCCGAGATCGAAACGGTCGAGCGCAACCGCGCCATGCTGAAGGCGCCCAATTCGCTCAACGCGTGGGAAGCCTATCATCGCGGCCTCTGGCACATGTACCGCTTCACCCAGGCGGAAAACGAGCAGGCGCGGCATTTCTTCGCCCGGGCGCTGCAACTGGACCCGACCTTTGCCCGCGCCTATGCCGGCCTGTCCTTCACCCACTGGCAGAACGCTTTCCAGCGATGGGGCGACCGCGACCGGGAGAGCGCGCTGGCCTTCGAGAGCGCCGGCCACAGCCTGCTGGTCGACGACCACAATCCGGCCGCGCACTGGGCGATGGGGCGGGCGCTATGGCTGCGCGGCGCGCAGGACGGCTCGCTCGTCGAACTGCAACGGGCGGTGGATCTCAGCCCCAATTTCGCGCTTGGCCATTATGCGCTGTCCTTCGTCCACTCGCAGTCGGGCGATCCGCGGGCGGCGATCGGCTCCTCCGACCATTCGCGCCATCTGAGCCCCTTCGACCCGCTGCTGTTCGGCATGCTGGGGGCAAGAGCCATGGCGCATGTCCGGCTCGGCCAGTTCGGGGAAGCGGCCGAATGGGCGCTGAAGGCGGCGGCCCGGCCCAATGCGCACGCCATCATCCTGGCGATCGCCGCGCACTGCCTGGCGCTGGCCGGCCGGCTCGACGAGGCGCGCGGCTTTGCCGCCGCAATCCGCAAGACATTGCCGCACTATTCGAGCGAGGATTTTATCGGGACGTTCCGTTTCGAGCCCGACGCGGAAGCCCTGTTCCGGCAGGGCGCGAGGCGGATCGGGCTGGGCTGAGACCGGGCTTGAGTCCCAACCAGTTAACAAAGCCGGAAGGAGTTGCTTAACCGTTCACGGTTATGTGACGCCTTGGGGAGCATGACAAAGTGAGTATGATGAGCAACAGCCCCGAAAAGCGCAACGAATGGCGTGCCATTCTTCATGTCCAGGCCCGAATCGCCGTCCTGTTCGTCCCGGTCGTGGCCAGCCTGCTGCTCATCGCGGCCCTTGCCGGCAACGACCGCAAATCCGTTCCCGACGTCGACCGCACCGTCACCAGCTCGGTGCGATAAATCAGGCCGAACCAGCTTTGCTCCCCGGCTCTCCGGAGCCCTCAGTAAAACCGCGGGATCGGTCCGTTCTGCGGCGTGGTGCGGTCGCCGAGGTCGAGAAAGATCTCGTCGACAAAGCACCATCCCCAGCCTTCCGGCGGATCATAGCCCTCGATGACGGGGTGACTGGTGGCGTGAAAATGCTTGGTGGCGTGGCGGTTGGGCGAATCGTCGCAGCAGCCGACATGGCCGCAGGTTCGGCAGAGCCGCAGATGCACCCACCACGATCCGCTCTTCAGGCACTCCTCGCAACCGAGTGCGCTCGGCGTCACGTCCTTGATCCCAGCCGCATGTTTGCATTCGTCCGCCATCACACTCTCCTGGCCAGTTGAGGCTCAACTACATCTCTGGCGCAATTCCCCCGGGGAAAGCGTCAAGCGGTTTTCCAGGGAAAGCGCTACGCGCTTTCCCTGGAATTGCTCTCAGTGGCATGACTGCCGTCCCGCGCCAGATAAGCATGCAAGGCCGCGACCACCTGGGCACCCTCGCCGACAGCCGCCGCGACGCGCTTGACCGAGCCGCAGCGCACGTCACCGATGGCGAACACCCCGCTGCGGCTGGTCTCCATCAGGCCGTGCCCATCTCCCAACTCCGACCCGGTGCGGATGAAACCCTTGGCATCCAGCGCCACGTTGCATTGCGCGAGCCAGTCGGTGTTCGGGTCGGCGCCGATGAACAGGAAGAGATGGCGGATTGGGCGCGTCGTTCCCTCGCCGCTGACGCGGTTGCGCCAACGCACGCTGGCAAGGTTGCCCTCCTCGCCCTCCAGCGCTTCGATTTCGGTCTCGGTCAGCACCTCGATGTTGGGCTGCGCCCTGATGCGCTCGACCAGGTAGCGCGACATGCTGGCATCGAGGCTGCCGCCGCGCGCTAGCAGCACCACTTTGCGCGCATGGCTGGCCAGGTAGACGGCCGCCTGCCCGGCCGAATTGCCGGCGCCGACCAGCGCCACCTCCTGGCCGGCGCAAAGCCGCGCCTCGATGGGCGAGGCCCAGTAATGCACGGATGTTCCCTCGAACCGCGACAGGTTGGCAATATCGAGGCGGCGGTAGCGCGCGCCGCTGGCGATCACCACGCTGCGCGTCCGCACGGTCTCACCGTCGCCGACATCGAGCAGGTAACGGGCACCCGACATATCGGGCGCGGCGCTCAGCAGCTTGGCCTCGTCGGGGATCACCATTTCGACACCGAACTTCTGCGCCTGATTGTAGGCGCGCGCCATCAGCGCCATGCCCGTAATGCCGGTCGGGAAGCCGAGATAGTTCTCGATGCGCGAGGAGGCGCCGGCCTGCCCGCCGAAGGCACGGCAATCGAGCACGATGGTCGACAGCCCTTCGGACGCGGCATAGACCGCCGCGGCGAGCCCGGCCGGTCCGGCGCCGACAATGGCCACGTCATACACCGTATCGGCATCGATCGGCCTGACCAGGCCGATGCAGCGGGCGAGGTCCTTCTCGCCGGGGTTGAGCAGCAGCCTGCCGTTCGGACACAGCACCACCGGCAGATGATGCGGATCGACGTTGAAGCGCTCGACCAGGGTTTTCGCGCAGGGGTCGCTGCCGGAATCCAGCACCCGGTGTGGCAGGCCGCTGCGGCGCAGAAAACCTTGCAGCCGCAACACGTCGGCATTGTCGAGCGGTCCGATGATGATAGGCCCGCTGGTGGCGCTTTCGAGCAGTCCGACACGGCGCAGGATCAGCGCCCGCATGATGCGCTCGCCAAGATTGGCCTCCTGAACCATGAGGTCGCGCAGCCTCCGCGAGGGGATGACGAACGCCTCGACCGGCTCGGCGGCCTCGGCATTGACCAGCGAGGGGCGGGCCGAAAGCTGCGCCAACTCGCCGACGAAGCTGCCTGGACCGTGGGTGATGAGCGTTTCACGCCGGCCGAGCCTGCCATCCTGGGTAATGTCGACGCTGCCCGACAGGACGACGATCAGGCCGGGCGCTACGTCGCCGGCCTTGACGATGTGCTCGCCGGCGGCATAGGCGCTGGCCTCGCCGAACCGGCGCATGCGTTCGATGTCGGCCTCGGCCAGCGTCGGGAACGCCTGATCGCGACGGGTCGAGAAGATCGGGTTGACGGTTTGCGACATGGCTGCGAGCGTAGCGCCTCGCCCGGACAGTTTGAAGCGGTTTGTTCAGCGCCTAGCCGGGAGGGGAGGTTGGTTGCTGGCCGCCAAGCCGTCGCGCCGCGATGACGGGATCGGGGAGACTTGAAACCAACGTCGCGATTCGCAGCCGAAGAACAATCGCCCGGGATTTGACGCCGCATTCAGGAGCCCGCCGTCTCCGGCAGCATGCGCTTGAGCACATCGTCCCTGCGGATGAAATGATGCCATAGCGCCGCCGCCGCATGCAGTCCGGCAAGAATGAGGATGAGATTGGCGCACAGGCTGTGCAACTCTCTTATGAACCGGCCCGTGTCGCGATCGGGCGCAACCGGAGCCGGAACGGTGAAAAGGCCGAAAAAGCTCAGCGCGTCACCCCTGTACCAGGTGAGCAGGATGCCGAGGACCGGAATGGCCACCAGCAGCGCGTAAAGCAGCAGGTGCGCGACCTTGGCCGCCCATCGTTCCAGTTCTGACATTTCCCCCGGCAACCCGGGCGTTCCCAGTGCCAGGCGCAGGCCGAGGCGGATCACCACCAGCGCGAACAGCAACATTCCGAACGAGATATGGAGCCACCAGACGAGCGCACGGCCGGGATCGCCGCGTGGAAAGAGGTCCGCCACATAGGTCAGGCCATAAAGCCCGATGACCAGCAGAAACACCGCCCAATGCATGGCCTTCTGCGCGTTTGTGTAGGTGGGATTCATCTGAGCCTTCCGATTTCTGCATCGTTTCCAAACTAGCCGCGATCATGTCAAAGCTTTGTCGTGCCGAGCCCTTTGGCCGTACTTGAACGACCAGCGGCGATCCTGCCTGCGAGTGTTGCAGGATCGGAAACCGTGATCGCGGTCGGACGAACATTGGAACAGGGGACCTGTCAGTTCGCTGACAGTCGGTGGCGGTCCGGCAACGACGCTTCAGACAAAGAAAAAGCCCGGCGAACCGGGCGTCTTCTCTTAGGGTCTCTGAACCGTCGAACGATTCGAAACGGGAATTTGGTGCCCAGAAGAGGACTCGAACCTCCACTCCTTGCGGAACACGGACCTGAACCGTGCGCGTCTACCAATTCCGCCATCTGGGCTGGTGCGGGCTCAATAAGCGGGCAAGCGATTGCTGTCAACGCGCTTTTTTCAAGGGTAGCCGGCTCCTATGCTGTTAACGTCGGCGCTGCCCCTCACCTGCCTGCCGGCATCCTCTCCCCGTAAACAGGGCGAGGGGCGCTCTCACCGGCGATTTCGCCAATCGCCAGCGTCGCAGAAATGGCGCCAGCGTCGCGGCCAGCTTCTTTCTCCCCATTCACGGGGAGAAATGCCCGGCAGGGCGATGAGGGGCAGCGCCACGTCCATAATTGGCGGATGCGACTGACCTGTCAGCCCTCCAGCACTTCCTTCGAAGCCACGGTCGAATCGGCGTTGAGCGTGTAGATGACCGGCACGCCGGTGCCGAGCTCCAGCTTGACGATCTCCTCGCCGGACTTGCCGTCCAGCGCCATGATCAGCGCGCGTAGCGAATTGCCGTGCGCCGCCACCAGCACGGTGCCGCCGCGCAGCACATGTGGCTGCAGGTCGTGCAGGTAATAGGGCCAGACCCGGGCGCCGGTGTCCTTCAGGCTCTCGCCACCAGGTGGCGGCACGTCGTAGGAGCGGCGCCAGACATGCACCTGTTCCTCGCCCCATTTCTTTCGGGCATCGTCCTTGTTGAGGCCGGAGAGGTCGCCATAGTCGCGCTCGTTCAGCGCCTGGTCGCGGATCGTCTCCAGGTCGCTCTGGCCAACGGCGTCGAGAATGTGCTGGCAGGTCTTCTGTGCCCGCGTCAGCGCCGAGGTGAAGGCGATGTCGAACTTCAGGCCGCGCGCCTTGAGCTTCTCACCGGCGGCCTTGGCTTCGGCGTGGCCCTGCTCGGTCAGATCAACGTCGCGCCAGCCGGTGAACAGGTTCTTCAAGTTCCATTCGCTCTGGCCGTGGCGGACGAGCACGAGAGTTCGCGACATGTTTGCTCCCTTTGGTTTTGGGGTTGGACGGTCTCAGGCGAGCCCAAGCACGTCCCGCATCGAATACAGTCCGGGCTTCTTGCCACGCGCCCACAACGCCGCCTTGATGGCGCCGCGGGCGAAGATGGCTCGGTCCTCGGCATGGTGGGCGAGGGTGATACGCTCGCCGGTGCCGGCCAGGATCACGCTGTGGTCGCCAACCACCGAGCCGCCACGCAGCGTGGCGAAGCCGATCGAGCCGGTCTTTCGCACACCTGTGTGGCCGTCGCGTGAACGCACGTCATTGCCGGCCAGCGCCACGCCGCGCCCGGTGGCGGCGGCCTCACCCAGCAGCAGCGCGGTGCCCGAGGGCGCGTCGACCTTGTGCCTGTGGTGCATTTCGAGGATCTCGATGTCGAAATCGTCGGCGTCGAGCGCGCGTGCCGCCTGTTCGACCAGCACCGCCAGAAGATTGACGCCGAGGCTCATATTGCCCGACTTGACGATCGTCGCGTGGCGAGCCGCCGCGGCGATCTTCGCGTCGTCGTCGGCCGAACAACCTGTCGTGCCTATGACATGGACGATGCGTGCCTGCGCCGCGTAGCCGGCGAATTCGACGGTCGAGGCCGGCGTGGTGAAATCGAGCACGCCATCGGCCTTGGCGAAGACCGGCAGCGGATCATTGCCAATCGCCACATCGATACGGCCGACGCCGGCGAGTTCGCCGGCATCCTTGCCCAGATGAGGCGAATCCGCACGCTCGACCGCGCCGATGACCCGGGCGCCCGGAATGCTGTGGATGGCGCGGATCAGCGTCTGGCCCATGCGGCCGGCAGCACCCACCACCACAAGGCCCATATCGGTTGCCGGCTTGTCGTTTGCTGACGTCTCGCTCATGCCGTGCTCCCGGCGATTCTTTGGGTTTCGATGTCGTGAACCGAAGTCTGGATCGGCGCGCTGTCGTCGACAAGCCCCAGGCCCTTGACGCCCTGTATCCGGTGGAAACGGGCATAGACGCTGTGCGGATCAGCCATCAGCGAGGCGTGCGTGCCCTCTTCGACCAAGTGGCCCTGCTCCAGCACGATGATGTGGTCGGCATTGACCACCGTCGACAGCCGGTGCGCGATGACGATGGTGGTGCGCCCTTCCATGACCTTGGTCAGCGCCTGCTGGACGCGGGCTTCGGCCTCGTTGTCGAGCGCCGAGGTCGCCTCGTCGAGCAACAGGATCGGCGCCTGCCGCACGATGGCGCGGGCAATCGACACGCGCTGGCGCTGGCCGCCTGAGAGCGTCGCGCCGTTCTCGCCGACCGGCGTGTCATAGCCTTGCGGCTGCTGGCGGATGAACCCGTCGGCCGCTGCCTGCTTCGCCGCCTCTTCGATCTCGGCATCGGTTGCGGAGGGGCGGCCGTAGCGGATGTTGTCGCGAATGGTGCCTTCGAACAGATAGGGCGCCTGCGACACATAGGCGATGGAGCCGCGCAGCGACTGCTTGGTGACCTTGGAAATGTCCTGGCCGTCGATCTCGATCGTGCCGGATTCGATGTCATAGAAGCGCTGCAGCAGCGCCACCAGGGTCGTCTTGCCGGCGCCCGAGGCACCGACGATCGCAGTCATCTTGCCGGCGGCGGCGACGAAGCTCAGGTTTTGCAGCACCGGCATGTCCTCGACATAGCGGAAGGACACGTTGTTGAACCGCACTTCGCCAGTGGTGAAATGCGCCTCGGTTGCATCGGGCGCGTCGCCCTGCTGCGGCTCTAGGTCGAGCAGCTCGTAGATCATGCGCGCATTGACCAGCGCGCGCTCCATGCCGACCTGCATGCGCGCCAGGCGTCGCGCCGGGTCATAGGCCAGGATCAGCGCGGTGATGAAAGAGAAGACGGCGCCCGGCGGCTGACCAAGAACGAGTGCCCGGTAACCGGAATAGGCGATGACGGAGGTAACGGCGAGGCCGGCCAGCATGTCGGAGATCGGCGCCAGCCGTTCCGACACACGGGCGATCTTGTTGTTGCGCTGCTCGGCCGTGTCGGCCATGGCGCCGATGTGGCGCGCAAGCGCGTCCTCCATGGTGAAAGCCTTGACGATGGCGATGCCTTGCGTGGCTTCCTGCACGGCCCCGATCAGCCGGGAATTGATCAGCACGGATTCCCGGGTGATGCGCCGCACGCGACGGGTGAGATAGACAACGGCCCAGATCAGCGGCGGTCCGATCAGCAGCGAACTGAGCGACAGCACCGGATCCTGATAGACCATGACGCCGACAAGGCCGACCAGTGTGACCGCGTCACGGCTGATGGATGTCAGCGTCAACGACAACAGGTCGCGGATGCCGCCGACGTTTTCATTGACCTGTGCCGCCAGCCGGCCTGAACGCGTGTCGTTGAAGAAGCCGACACCGAGCTTCATCAGATGGTCGAAGATGCGCTTCTGGTAGCGCGCCACCAGATTGTTGCCGATCTTGGCCAGCGCGACCGCCTGGCCATAGCCGGCGAAGCCGCGCAGCAGGAAAGCCGCCATGAAGCCGGCGCAGATCCATACGATCGCGTCGCCACGCCGTTCGTAGAAGATCTGGTTGACCATCGGGGCCATGATCCAGGCGGTGAAGGCAGTCGTACCCGAAACGATCAGCGAGCACGCGATGACCATGGCATAGGTCCAACGGTAGTCACGGCTGTTTTCCGCGAGAATGCGGCGGAGCACCGCTGTGACCTGACCGGGCGTGGCCTTCTGCTTGTTTGGAGCTTGAAAAGTCAAATCGTGAGCTTCGTGGTTTCCGCCTGGGGCCGGGCTGCAATTCGGCACTCCTCTTAGCGCCATGCGGCCGGCTTGCCTATGCCCGCGGCTGATTAACTTCGTCGCGGGCAGCGCGTCCTCGAGGCGACGCCACTAGGCCTGCCAGCGCCGGCCCTCCGTCTGGACGCCGAACAGCGACGGGGTCCTGGCATAGGCGGCAAGGCCGAGAAGTGCCGCCAGCGGGTGGGTGATGACATAGACAGGCATGGAGCGCATCAATTCGCTGTGCGGCGCCTTGTCCTCGAAGGCGGCGCGGAAATTGCCGGCCTTCAGCGCCGGCACGATTTTCTGCGCGATGCCGCCGGTGAGGAAGACGCCGCCGCGGCTCATGAACACCATTGCGAGATCGCCGGCCGTGCGGCCGAGGCAGGTGACGAACATCGACAGCGCTTCCTCGGCGACCGGATCGGTCTTGGCCAGCGCCGCCGCCGTGATCTCCGCCGGCGTGGTGAAGGGCGCCGGTTTGCCGTCCGCCCTTGCCACCGCCCGGTAGGCATTGACGAGGCCACGCCCACTCAGGATCTGCTCGCCCGAAATGCGTCCCTCGAGCTTCTCGATATGCGGAAAGACCTCGAAATCGCGGGGTGAGCGCGGGCCGATGTCCATGTGGCCGCCCTCGCCGGGCACCGGGATCCAATGGTGCAGCGCGTAGACCAGGCCGGCAACGCCGAGCCCGGTCCCCGGGCCAAGCACGACGCGGCCGGCATTGGGCTCAGGCGTGCCGCCGCCGATCTTTTCCATATGCTCTTCGCCCAGCGCCACGACGGCCAGCGCCTGCGCCTCGAAATCATTGAGCACGACGATGTCGCTCAGGCCGAGGCTCGAAAACATCTGCCTCGGCTTGACGATCCACGGGCAGTTGGTGAGCTCGATCTCGTCGCCGTCGACCGGGCCGGCCACCGCCAGAACCGCCGAATTCGGACGAATGGATGAGCGGTCCAGCACCGCCGCCTGGATCGCCTCGTCGATGGTGTTGTAATTGGCGGTCTGCACGATCGTCGGCTCGCCGGCTTCGGAATTGGCGTCGAGCACGATCGAGAAGCGCGCATTGGTGCCGCCAATGTCGCCGATCAGGATCGGAAACCGCAACGACGTGTCGATATCGCTTACGCTTGGCATGCTCTCGTCCGTCTCCGGCGCCCCTGACGGCGTATCGCCGTTCTTCCGTTGACTAGCGCATGAGTTTGAAAAGGGAAACGGTTTTCGAACCCGGCAATGCGCTGAGACAGTTTCTGCGGCCAAACAGCCACTCTTTCGCGGAAAATGGCACCCTAAACCGATTGAGCGACGCGACGATCAGTTCGCGGGCGGTCGTGGGCGCGGCACCGGCACGCCGACCTCGGGCGTCGTGAAAGCGTTCACCGCGCCTGGCAAGCCGGCCGTGCCGCTGGCCGTGGTGGCGGGCGGTGAAGGCGCTTCCGGTTCGGGCGCAGCGACCGCGACGGCGTCGCCACGGTAGGTCGCCGCCTCGGCCGATTCCGGCCCAGGCGCGTCGAGCACGAACTGGCATTGCTTGGGCAGGTTCGCCATCGTCATCAGGTCGCGGGCTTTCGGCGCATCCGGATTCTTGTTGGGCCGCCATGGCTCCTGCGTGAACCACCAGGCCAATGGCTTGCCGCAACCGTCATCGGCCGGGGTCGCCTCCTGCCCCTTGCAAGCGGGCGAGCCCGGTTGGCAGCCGATGCGGATGTGGAAGTGGTAGTCATGGCCCCAGAAGGGCCTGATCTTGCGCAGCCAGGAGCGGTCGCGGGTGACGGTGTCGCAGAGCTTCTTCTTGATGCCCGGATTGACCAGAATGCGCTCGACTTCGGGGTAGCTCGCGGCGCGCTTCAAAAGCCGCGTATGCATCGGCTTCCACAGCGCGTCGTTCACCAGATGGGTCTTTTCATCGACCATCAAGGTGGCGCTGATGTTTTCGCGTTCGCTGGGGGTCAGCTTGCGGTCCGGCATCGGCGTCAGCCAGATGTCGGCATCAAGGCCGATCTGGTGCGAGGCATGGCCGCTCAGCATCGGGCCGCCGCGCGGCTGCGAAATGTCGCCGATCAACAGGCCCGGCCAGCCGTCGGACGCCGCGTCGCGCGACAATTTCTGGATCAGCGCGATCATCGCCGGGTGCCCCCAGCGGCGGTTGCGCGAGGGCCGCATCACCTCCCAGTTCATGCCGTCCATGGGCAGCGCGACGCCGCCGGCAAAGCAGCCCTTGGAATAGAAGCCGAAGGATTGCGGGGCGGTCACTGTGGGCAGTTTCGCAGCGCCGAACAGGTCTTTCGCGCGCTCCTCGGCGGAGCCCGGTTTGGTTGTAAGGCCTGTGAGCAGAAGCAGGCCAAGCGCAGCCGCCAGCAGTGATTTTTTGCCCAGGGACGACCGCGTCGCTGTCTTCATGAACCGGATCCCACCACAATCCAAGCCCGAATCATAGCACGCCGCGCCCGGCGTTTCGATCGCTCTACCTCTTGGCGCAATTCCGGACGGAAAGCCGTTTCACACTTTTCCTGGAATTGCTCTAGCCCTTCATCGGGCTGCGCGGCTCGCCGTCGCGCCAGTCGCCGCTTGCCCACATATGGTCGAAGGCGGCGCGGTAGTCGGGAAAACGAAAGCTGTAGCCGGCGGCCTTGATCGCCGCATTGGCGACGCGCTTGTTCTCGCCATAGAAGGACCGCGCCATCGGCGAAAGCTGGGCGGTCTCGAAGGGAATTTCGGGCGGCGCCTCGACGCCCATCAGCGAAGCGGCATAGGCGACGACATCCTGCGGCGGCGCCGGCAGGTCGTCGGTGACGTTGAAGATGCCCCCTTTGCCGGCTTCGATCAGCTGCCACAGCGCGCCGGCAATATCGTCGCAATGGATGCGGTTGAACACCTGGTCCGGCTTGACCAGCCGCCTGGCGGTGCCGTTTTCCAGATTGACCAGCGCATTGCGGCCCGGGCCGTAAATGCCGGACAGGCGCAGGATTGCCACCGGCCGGCCGATATCCCCGCCGAGTTTCAACCAGTCCTGCTCGGCGGCCACCCGCATGACCGAGCGTTTCGACACCGGGCGGCACGCGGCCGTTTCGTCGACCCAGGCGCCGCCATGATCGCCATAAACGCCGACCGTGGAGAGGTAGCCGATCCATTCCAGCGCAGGCATTTGAGCGATTGCCGCGCGGGCGGCTTTCAATACGGGATCGCCGTCAGCTTCCGGCGCGATCGAGATCACCAGATGCGTGGTTTTCTCCAGCGCTTCGCCGATTTCATGCGTCAGCGCGCCATCGAACAGCAGCGGGGCGATGCCGGCCTGGCGCAGCGCTTCGAATTTGTCGGCCGAGCGCGTCGTGCCGAAAATCGTGGCTGTCCCGGTGTCTGCGCTTGGGTCATCGGAAACAAGATTCTTACGAAGTGGGACCCCCACCCTAACCCTCCCCACAAGGGGGAGGGAATGCTGCCGCGCGACATTTTCCATAAGGTCAGGCGAGTCTGAGGTCGGCACCGACAGAAATCCCCCTCCCCCGTGTGGGGACGGTTTAAGGGTAGGGGTATTCGCAGCGAGCAACCCTTGCGGGCCGGCGCGGGCAAAAGCCTTGCCCGAATAGCCGGCGCCGAAGATGAATATCCGCTGTTCACTCATGCCTGCGTCCTGTCCGGCCGCGCCAGACGCCATTCGTCGCGCACGGCGCCATCGCTTTCGGTCTTTAGGCCGGTCGCGGCCCGCTGCGAATACTCGGCCTCGGACACAAGCCGCGCCAGCGCCCAAATTGCCGCGCCCCGCACCAGGGGCGAAAGATCGCCGAGCAGTGCGCGCACGGGGTCGGCAAGTGCGGCCTCGCCGGAATTGCCGGCGGCGATCAGCACGTTGCGGACAAAACGGTCGCGGCCGATGCGCTTTATCGGCGAGCCCGAGAAGACGACGCGGAAGGCCGCGTCGTCCAGTTCGAGCAGTTCGGAGAGCGGCGGCTCGCGCAGATCATCGCGTGCGGCGAGCTTGGCCTCCGAAGCCGCGCGGGCGAACTTGTTCCACGGGCATGCCGCGAGGCAATCGTCGCAGCCATAGATGCGGTTGCCGATCGCCTCGCGGAATTCATGCGGGATCGGCCCCTTGTTCTCGATGGTGAGGTAGGAGATGCAGCGCCGCGCATCGAGCCGGTAGGGCGCGGGGAAGGCGTTGGTCGGGCAGGCATCCAGGCAGGCGCGGCAGGAGCCGCAGTGGTCGATCTCGGCCCGGTCCGGTGCGAGTTCGGCCGTGGTGAAGATGGTGCCGAGGAACAGCCAGGAGCCGTGTTCGCGGCTGACCAGGTTGGTATGCTTGCCTTGCCAGCCGAGCCCAGCGGCCTCAGCCAGCGGCTTTTCCATGACCGGTGCGGTGTCGACGAAGACCTTCACGTCGCCGCCGGCGCGCGCCACGATCTTGGCGGCGATCTCCTTCAGCCGGCCCTTCATCACCTCGTGATAGTCGCGGTTCCTGGCATAGACGGAGATGGCGCCGCGGTCGCGCTTGGCCAGCACGTCGCGCGGATCAAGGTCGGGGCCGTAATTCATCGCCAGCACGACGATCGAGCGCACTTCGGGCCAAAGCGTCGAAGGCTCGCTGCGCCGTTGCAAAGTCTCGGCGATCCAGCCCATCGAGCCGTGAAAACCGTTCGCGACGAATTCGGCCAGCCGCGCCGGTGCCAGCGGGATGGCATTTGGGGTGGTGACCGCGACGGCATCGAAGCCGGCGCGATGCGCCTCGCGGTCGATCAGCGCGCGCAGGGGTTCTTTCCTAGAAATCGAGGTCCGCATAATGCGACACCGGCGACAGGCCGCGCACACGGTCGGTCAACAGCGGCCGGAAGGAGGGCCGCGACTTCACCCGCGTATACCATTCGCGCGCCGCGGCGTGTTCGCGCCAGTCGATCTCGCCGAGATAGTCGAGCACCGAAAGCGTCGCGGCCGCCGCGAGATCGGCATAGGTGACCCGGCCACCGGCCAGCCAATGGCGGGTGCCGGCCAGCCAGTTGGTGTATTTCATGTGCTGGCGGATGTTGGCGCGCGCCGCACGGATCGCGCCCGAATCCGGCGACCCGCCGCCCGCCGTTTCCGGCATGATCGGCTTCAGCACGCGTTCGCGCACCAGATGCCGTGTGATCTCGCTTTCGGCCTTGTTCAAGTACCAGTCGATCAGCCGGCGGATTTCGGCGCGCTGCATCGGGTCCTCGGCGAACAGCCGCTTGTCGCGCTTGAGCACGCCGCGCGTCTCGTCGAGATATTCCGAGATCACCGTCGCGCCGACGATCGGCACGTCGCCTTCGGCCAGCAGGATCGGCAGCGTGCCGGCCGGGTTAAGCGCCAAAAACTCCTTGCGCCGCGTCCACGGCTTTTCCTCGATCAGCGCCAATTCCTCGCCATACTCGCCGAAGGCGAGGCGGACGAAGCGGCAGGTGGCGAACATGGGATGGTGGAAAAGCGTCAGCATGGTTCCGCGATGATAGGGCGCACTGGCGAATCGCCGGCTGCGCCGGTAAGTCTTGGCGGCCCGCAATTCGGGCCGTCACGGTGCTGCGACCTATAGGGGGACTTCGGCGCCATGACAAGCAAGCCCTGTTCTCTCGCCGTCTTCCTAATGCCGAGGTGGAAATGGAAAGCCAGACCGTCGTCGAAGCCCTGCTGCTCGGCCTGCTGGAGGGGCTGACCGAGTTCATTCCGGTGTCCTCGACAGGCCATCTCCTGCTTGCGGGCCATTTCCTTGGCTTCCAGTCGACCGGCAAGGCCTTCGAGATCCTCATCCAGCTCGGCGCCATCCTGGCCATCCTCAGCGTCTATTTCCGGCGGCTGTGGCAAATGCTGCTCGACCTGCCGCATGACCGGCTGACGCGGCATTTCGTCATCGGCATCCTCATCGCCTTCCTGCCGGCGGCGATCATCGGCGCGCTGGCGCATGACTTCATCAAGACGGTGCTGTTCGAATCGCCCAGGCTGATCTGCATCATGCTGATCATCGGCGGCGTCATCCTTTTGGCCGTCGACCGCATGAACCTCAAACCGGTCTATCGCGACGTCGAACGCTTCCCGACCCGGCTTTATCTGCAGATCGGCCTGTTCCAGTGCCTGTCGCTGATCCCCGGCACGTCGCGCTCGGGCTCGACCATCGTCGGCGCGCTGCTCCTGGGCGTCGACAAGCGCGCGGCCGCGGAATTCTCCTTCTTCCTCGCCATCCCGACCATGGTCGGCGCCTTCGCCTTCGACCTGTTCAAGAACCGCAACGTGCTGTCGTCAGCCGACTTGCCGATCATCGCCATCGGCTTCGTGGCCGCCTTCGTCACGGCGCTGTTCGTGGTCCGCTTCCTGCTCGATTACGTCTCGCGCAACGGTTACTCGCTGTTCGGCTGGTGGCGGCTGGTTGTCGGTATTGTCGGGCTGGTGGCGTTGATGATCTGGGGGTGAGGAGCGATCCGCACCCTCCGCCTTGGTCATCCTCGGGTCTCCGCGACGTCGCTCCGCTCCTGCTCCGCCCGTGGACGACGAACCTGGAATGGCCCCTCAGTTCCGCCCATAAAACGCGTTCTCGACATGCACCGGCCAGCGCCAAGGCAGCACCGCGACCATGTCGAAGCGCATCGACAGCTTCCCATAATCGAATTGGCGCGACAGCCAGATGTCGGCCGCCGCCTCGATGCGGCGCTCGGATTCGTGGCCGATCGCCTCCATGGCTTCCATCAGCGTGCGGCGCGCCTTGACTTCGACGAACAGCACCAGGTCGCCACGCCGCGCGATCAGGTCGATCTCGCCGAAGCGGGTACGGTGGCGGCGCGCCAGGATCCTGTAGCCCTTCATGATCAACGCAATCGCGGCCAGCCATTCGCCGCGATGGCCGCGCCGATAGGCTTTCTGGCGGCTGGCGCTCGGGCGCTCAGCCATCAGCGTGGACATCCCTAAGCTCCAGCAGCCGCCGGTAGAGCACCTGTTTCTGGCCGCCGGTCATCTTCGCGGCTTCCGCCGCGGCCTTTGAGGCTGGCATTTCGGCGGCGAGCGAGAGCAGCAGGCGGTCGATGTCCTCGGGCTCGTCGGCCTTGGCCTCGGCGGCGCCGACGCAGACGACGATCTCGCCTTTCGGCGTGTCGGCCGCCGCGTAGTGATCGGCCAACACCCTGAGCGTGCCGATGCGCATTTCCTCGAAAGTCTTGGTCAATTCACGGCCGATCGCGGCTTTGCGTTCGCCGCCAAGGGCTTCGGCCATGGCGCCGAGAGACTCGGCCAGCCGGCGCGGCGATTCGAAGAAGATCAACGTCGCCGGCACCGCCTTCAGCGCCTCCAGCCGCGCCAGCCGCTGCCCGGTCTTGACCGGCAGGAAACCGGCGAACAGGAAGGCATCCGATGGCAAGCCCGACGCCGTGAGTGCCGCAAGCGGCGCCGACGGGCCGGGGATCGGCACGACGCGGATGCCGTGGTCGAGCGCCTCGCCGACCAGCCGGTAACCGGGATCGGAGACGAGCGGCGTGCCGGCGTCGGAAATCAGCGCAACGCTCTGGCCGTTCTCAAGGGCCGCGATCAGCTTCGACCCGGCCTCGCCGGCATTGTGCTCGTGATAGGCGGTGGTGCGCCGGCGAATGCCGTACCGGTCGAGCAGCACACGCGACACCCGCGTGTCCTCGCAAGCGACGATGTCGGCACCGGCCAGCGTCTCCAGCGCGCGCAACGTGATGTCTGCGAGGTTGCCGATCGGCGTCGCCACCAGATAGAGCGCCGGCTCGAGCGGACGGGCCGCGATCTCGGTCTGCCCGACCACATAGCTGCGCTTGCCCGTCTCGCCAATCAATGATGCCGTCTCCGTTCAGCCCTGTTTGGCCTGCCAAAATCATATTTGGCATGGCTGGCCCGGGCTTGCAAAACTCACGTCGATGTAAGGTAGCCGCCATTCCTTCGCCACAGTAGGGAACGAAACCGGATTTGGCGGATTTAGCCCCTGATTCCCTAGGGAGGACAGGATGGAAAGCCTGACGATACAGGACGCTTTCGCGCCCTACTATGCCGGCCGCAACAGCGCCTCCCGGACCAGGGACAAGCGCCTGCCTGCCGAAGACGAAGCCAGCCTGAGCAAGCGGGCCGCCAGGGCCTTGCCCGCAGACGTCAGGCTTTCCAACGACAAACCAGACAGCACGACGGAGCACTGACCGAACGATGCCCAATCGCTTCGATATTTTCATCACCCGTCTTGAAACGAAAAGCGCCAGAGAAGGCGTGCCCCCGCATCCGATAGGCGACCAGCACCGCGCCCGCCGCGACAAGGCCGACGCCAAGCCGGTTCGCCCTGGTGGGTCGCACGCCGAAAAAGACCGCGCCAAACACCGCCACAAGCACGACGCTTGAATAATCTTCGCGGGGGAGCGCGAAGACCGCCTAACTTCGTCATCCAAGGGCGAAGCAAGGAGCGCAGCGACGCGGCACAGACCCCAGGATCCATGCCATGACATCAATGCGTTGCAACGGTGCAGAAATCTGGCCCGTCGCATCCCTCGACAAGGGTCGCGGCATGGATCCTCGGGTCAAGCCCGAGGATGACGAAGGCACCTATGATCGGCCGCCCCATTTCTTCAGCCGAGATACCGCGGCACCTTGCCCTCCAGAATCCGCACCAGCTCCGGATCCATGAATTCATAGTTGTCCGGGATGTCGAGGCAGATGACCCTGGCCTTCTTCAGGCTGGACTTGAATTTCTTCTGCAACTTGGCGCGGTGCGCCTTTTCCATGACGAAGATGATATCGGCCCAGGCGACGAGTTCATGCGTCAGCGGCGTATGGGCATCATGATTGGTGCCTGCCGACTCAACCTCGATATCCCTGCGCTTGGAAAACACCTGCTCGGCGGTTGGGCTGCGCAGGCGATTTTGGCTGCAGACGAAGAGGACGTTCTTCACCGGGACATTCTCTGAAGCATGATCTTGTCCGAAAACCGGTTCCCACTTTCGGGGATCATGCTCTACCGCGCCAGATCCGCCACCACGGCATCCAGCACGATCATGCCGGCCGGCGTGGCGCGCAGGCGGGCATTGCCGATCGGCGCCACCAGCCCTTCGCCCTGCAGCACCGACAGCCGCGCGCTCGACAGGCCGCGTCCGGAAAAAGCCTCGTAGCGCGACAGGTCGATGCCCTCGGCCAGCCTCAGCCCCATCAGCAGGAATTCGTCGGCCTCTTCCGAGCGCGTCAGGATCTCGCCGCCGGTGACGCCATGGCCCTTGGCCTCGACCAGATTGGCCCAGGTCTCCGGCATCTTTTCGGCGATGGTCACCACCCGATGGCCATTCTCGACGAAGCGGCCATGCGCGCCGGGGCCGACGCCGACATATTCGCCGTAGCGCCAGTAGGTCAGATTGTGCCGGCTTTCGGCGCCCGGCCGGGCGTGGTTGGAAATCTCGTAGGCCGGCAAGCCATGCGCCGTGGTGATCTCCTGCGTCAATGCGTAGAGATCGGCGGCATGGTCGTTGTCGGGAATGATGAATTTCTTCGCCGCATGCAGCGCATAGAACGGCGTGCCTTCCTCGATGGTCAATTGATAGAGCGACAGATGGTCGGCGGCATGGCCGATCGCCTGTTCGAGCTCGGATGCCCAAGCCTCAGGTGTCTGGCCGGGCCGGGCATAGATCAGGTCGAAGGACAGGCGCGGAAAGATCTCGCGCGCCAGGCCGATCGCATGCAGCGCTTCCTCGACATTGTGCAGGCGGCCGAGGAAACGCAAATCCTTGTCGTTCAGCGCCTGCACGCCGAGCGAGACGCGATTGACGCCGGCCGCGCGATAGCCGCGGAACCGCTCGGCCTCGACCGAGGACGGATTGGCTTCCAGCGTCACCTCGATGCCATCCGGCACCGTCCAGTTCTTCGCCACCGCGTCCAGAACCCTGGCCACCGTTTCGGGTTTCATCAGCGACGGCGTGCCACCGCCGAGGAAGATGCTGGTCACCTCGCGCGAGCCGGTGCGCTGGCGCATCGTTGCCAGTTCCGCCTCGAATGCGTCGGCAAAGCGCTCCTGGTCCACCGGCTGGTGGCGGACATGGCTGTTGAAGTCGCAATACGGGCATTTGGCCGCGCAGAACGGCCAGTGGACATAAACGCCGAAACCGGGCGTCCGGTCGAGCGCCATGCTCATGCCGGTCCCAATCATTGCGCGCCCAGCCTGGCGCGGGCGAATTTCTGGAAAGCGCGGGCGCGGTGTGACAAAGCGGTCGCCTGGCCGGGCTTCCAGCCGTGTTTTTCCTCGGCGCTCATCTCGCCAAAGGTCTTTTCGAAGCCATCGGGCAGGAACACCGGATCATAGCCGAAGCCGAGCCCGCCGCGCGGCGGCCAGACCAGCGTGCCTTCCACCTCGCCGCGATAATATTCCGCCTCGCCATCAGGAAAGGCCAGACAAATGACGGCGACGAAGCGGCCCGTTCGCCGCGACGGCTCGGCCGCGCCGACTTCCTGCAATGCCACTTCCGTGCGCTGCATGGCCATGGCGAAATCGCGCGTTCCCTCAGGGGTTTCGGCCCAGTTGGCGGTGTAGACGCCGGGCGCGCCGTCGAGCGCGTCGACGCACAGGCCGGAATCGTCCGACAGCGCTGGCAGGCCGGTCGCCTTTGCGGCGGCCAGCGCCTTGATGTAGGCGTTCTCCTCGAAGGTGGTGCCGGTTTCGTCAGGTTCCGGCAAGCCATAATCCTTGGCCGATTTCGCTTCGAAGCCGAACGGCCCCATCAGGTCGGCGAATTCGCGCAGCTTGCCGGCATTGTGGCTGGCGACGACGATCTTCTTCCCATCAAGCGTATGAACGGTCGGCGAATGCATCAAAGGCCCCAGATTCTTGGCTCGGCGAACTCGATCGAATTGCCCGAGGGGTCGCGTATATAGATCGAACGGCCACCTTGCGGCCATTCGAATTCGCTTTCTATGGCGATGTTTTTCGCCTCGAGATGCGCTCTCCAGCGGGTGATCTCGTCGGCGGTTGCCGCGAAGCAGAGATGACCTTCGCCGACCGTGCCGTGCGGCGGCACTTTCAGCTTGGCATCGGGTGCGGGCGGGATTCTGGTCGCCTCGGCGTTGAAGATCAGCAGCACGCCGGGTCCGCAGCGGAAGAAGAGATGGCGGCCGTCGACCTTGCCGAGCAGGTCAAGGCCGAGAATATCGGTGTAGAAGGTTTCGGCGGCAGTGAGATCGGCGACGTAGAGGGCCGATTCCAGGATCGCGGAGGGTGTCACGAGGCGCCCCCCTCTGGCCTGCCGGACCCGGCCCTACGCTGTCGCTCCGGGAGTTTGTCGTTCGGAAAGCCAAGCAATTGGCTTCCCGTCCGCTGCGCGGACCACTCCTCACCCTCCGCAAGGGGGGAGATCAGCAGTTTCACCGTCACCGCACCCCTTGCGCCATTGATAGTTGGCGAAGGCAAACCAGGCATCCGATCTCCCCCCTTGAGGGGGAGATGCCCGGCAGGGCAGAGGGGGGTGAAGCTCGGCATTTGAAAACTACGCTACCGCCATCTGCTGTAAACTCACCAGCCGCGAAATACCTTTCTTGGCCAGGCCCATCAGGGCGGCGAACTGATCCTCGGAGAAGGGCTCGCCCTCGGCGGTGCCCTGTATCTCGACGATGCCGCCCTTGCCGGTCATGACGAAATTGGCGTCGGTGCCGGCCGAGGAATCCTCGAGATAATCGAGGTCGATGACCGGCTGGCCGTCATGGATGCCGCAGGAAATCGCCGCGACATGGTCCTTCAGCACCTTGGAGACACTGGCCATCTGCCGCGCTTCCATCCAGCGCAGGCAGTCGTACAGCGCCACCCAGCCGCCGGTGATCGAGGCGGTGCGGGTGCCGCCATCGGCCTGGATGACGTCACAGTCGACGGTGATCTGCTGTTCGCCCAGCGCCTGCAAATCGACCACTGCGCGCAATGAACGGCCGATCAGGCGCTGGATCTCCAGCGTGCGGCCACCCTGCTTGCCGGCCGAGGCCTCGCGGCGCATGCGCTCGCCGGTGGAGCGCGGCAGCATGCCATATTCGGCCGTCACCCAGCCCTTGCCGGAATTGCGCATCCAGCCGGGAACCTTCTCCTCGAGGCTTGCCGTGCACAGGACATGGGTGTCGCCGAACTTCACCAGGCACGAGCCTTCGGCGTGCTTGGAGACGCCGCGCTCGAAGGAGATGGCGCGCATTTCGTCGAATTGGCGTTTGGAGGGGCGCATTCGGCCTGCTTTCTGTCAGTTTTGAAATCGTGGCCGGCTTTTAGACGCATGGGGGGCAGCGCGCAAAGGAAAACGGTCCGGGTGATCCGACGCAGACACCGGTTGCGCGCGCCGCGCCGAAGTCTATATCCTCAGCAAGGAGGTTTTCGGCCGAATGACCAAGGCAATCGATCCCGGTTCGCAGCCGCTTGCGCTTCAATCGCTTGACATGCGCTCACGCGACATCTTCCGGCGCATCGTCGATTCCTATCTCAGGGACGGCGAGCCGGTGGGCTCGCGCAGCCTGTCGCGCATCCTGCCCTCCTCGCTGTCGCCGGCGACCATCCGTAATGTGATGAGCGACCTCGAACATCTCGGGCTGATCTACGCGCCGCACATCTCGGCCGGCCGGCTGCCGACCCAGGCCGGCCTGCGCTTCTTCGTCGACGCCTTCATGGAGCTTGGCGACCTCTCCGACGAGGAGCGCCGCACCATCGAGGCGCAGGTGCGGGCCTCCGGCTCGGGCGCGACGCTGGAGCATATGCTGACCGAGGCCAGCCAGATGCTGTCGGGCATGTCGCGCGGTGCCGGCCTGGTGCTGGCGGCGAAGAACGAGGTGGCGCTGAAGCATATCGAGTTCATCCAGCTGGAGCCGACCAAGGCGCTTGCCGTGCTGGTGTCGCAGAATGGCGACGTCGAGAACCGCGTCCTCGATCTGCCCGCCGGCATCACCGTCTCGCAACTGCACGAGGCTTCGAATTTCCTCAACGCGCATATTCGCGGCCGCACGCTGGCCGAGGCGCGCAGCGAGATCGCACGCATCAAGGAAGAGACGAGAGCCGCACTCGACACGCTGTCGCAGGACCTCGTCGAGAAAGGGCTGGCGGTATGGGCGGGCGCGGAAAGCGGCCTGCCGGCGCGGCTCATCGTACGCGGGCGCGCCAATCTGCTCGAAAACGTCACCGCGCAGGCCGACATCGAACTGCTGCGGCATCTGTTCGAGGACATGGAGACGCAGGACGGATTGATTCAGCTGCTCGACCTTGCCGAGCAGGGATCGGGCGTACGCATCTTCATCGGCTCGGAGAACAAGCTGTTTTCGCTGTCGGGCTCATCGCTGGTGGTCGCACCCTACCGGGACAAGGATGCCCGCGTGGTCGGCGCGCTCGGCGTCATCGGCCCGACCCGGCTCAACTATGCCCGTATCGTGCCGATGGTCGACTATACGGCGCAGCTGATATCCCGCATGCTGCGGTAAGATATTTCGGCACGGCCTACGGGATGTCGACGCACCTTCGAGTGCGGCACCGAACGAACAGGCCGCAAGGAGAAAAACAATGGCGCTCGAATCGTTCAAGGCCCAGATCAGCTTGCTGCTGGAGGAGATGGTCAACCAGCCGGAAGACGCGCATGAAGTGCAGGAGCAGCTGCGCGAAAAACTGCGCGAGATGCGCGCCATGGGCCTGCCGCTACCGGCCGATCTCGTCGAACTGGAAAGGCGCCTCGACAGCGACCTCGACGCCACGGAGGCCTGACCGCCGCTCCGGCGCCGCTTCAACTCGACGTGTGGCGTGGAACAATCGCGATGGTCAGCCGTTGCCGCTGGCCGTGGCAACCGATTGCCGACACGTTGCGGAGGATCCCATGATCCAATTTGCTTCAATGGCCGCCATCCCGGTTGGCCTTGTGATTGCCAGTTCGGTCCTGGCCGCCGACCAACCGGTCCTAAGAGGCGCGGCCGCCTTCGGCGACTGGCGCGCCGACGAACCCGGGGTGCGACGGCTGATCAAGCCGGAAGACCTGCCGAAACCCTATGCCACCAAATCGGCCTCCAACAGCGCCAGCCTTGCCGACATGCCGGCCGATACAAAGCCACGGCTGCCGCCGGGATTCTCGGCCGAACTGATCGCCTCGGGCATCGACAATCCGCGCGTCGTGCGCATCGCGCCGAATGGCGACCTGTTTGTCGCCGACAGCGAAGCCAACCTGCTTCGTGTCTACCGCCTGGCTCCAGGCAGCGCGAAACCCGCCGAGAAAAGCATCTTTGCCGGCAAACTTAACCAGCCTTATGGGGTTGCTTTCTATCCGCCGGGCAACGACCCGCAATGGGTCTATGTCGCCAACAGCGACAGCATCGTGCGCTTCGCCTACCGCAAGGGCGCGCTGAAGGCCTCCGGCAAGCCGGAGACGATCGTCGACAACATCCCCTCGAACCACCACTGGACCCGCGACATCGCCTTTTCTCCTGACGGCAAGACGCTTTATCTCTCGGTCGGCTCCGGGTCGAACGTCGCCGAGGATATGAGCAGGAAGCCGGATGGCGGCCTCGATGCGTGGGTGAAGTCGAAGCCGCTCGGCGCCACCTGGGGTGCCGAGGAAGGCCGCGCCGACGTGCGGGCCTTCGATCCGGACGGCAAGAACGGCCGTATCGTCGCCACGGGCCTGCGCAACTGTTCCGGCATGACGGTGCAGCCGGCGACCGGCGCGCTGTGGTGCGTTGTCAATGAGCGCGACGCGCTCGGCGACAATGTGCCGTTCGAATATGCAACCGCTGTCAGGCAGGGCGCCTTCTATGGCTGGCCTTGGTACTATATCGGCAACAACGAGGATCCGCGCCACAAAGGCGCGCGCCCCGATCTTGCCGGCAAGGCCGATATTCCCGACGTGCTGATGCAGGCGCATTCGGCGCCGCTCAACATCGCCTTCTACGACGGCAAGGATCTGCCCGCCGACACCGGATTTCCCAAGGAATACAGGGGCGATGCCTTCGTGGCCCTGCATGGTTCGTGGAACCGCGGCAACAGGACCGGCTACAAGGTCGTCCGGCTCAAGTTCAAGGACGGCAAGCCGACCGGCGAGTACGAGGATTTCATGACCGGTTTCGTCATCTCCAACGGCGAGGTCTGGGGCCGGCCGGTGGGCGTGGCGGTGGCGAGCGACGGCGCGCTGATCGTGACCGAGGACGGCAACGGCACGATCTGGCGCGTGACCTACGGGGGCGGTCGTTCCTGACCGCGCCTCGGCGTGGTGCAATGGAATCCGGCTTCAGGGAATTCACGCGAGCCCGGCTTCGTGCGACAAGGCGCCGTCCCAACAGCGTTTCCGGACGCAAGGCCGCATCATGACCCTCACCGGCTTCCTCGCCTATAGCGCCGCTCTCGGCGTCGCCGCCGCCATTCCAGGCCCCGGGATCACGGCGCTTGTCGCGCGTGCGCTGGGCTCCGGCTTCCGCTCGTCGCTGGCCATGTCCTTCGGCCTGATGGCTGGCGATCTCACTTATCTGACCGCCGTGGTGCTGGGCCTTGCCCTCATCGCGCAGACCTTCGGCATGGTGTTTTTTGCGATCAAATGGGCCGGCATCGCCTATTTGGCTTTTCTCGGCTGGCGCTTCTGGACCGCCGGCATCACGCCCGAAACCGTCGAAGCGAAAAAGGGCAAGGCCGGATTGCTGTCGAGCTTCGCCGCCGGCCTTACCGTGACGCTCGGCAATCCGAAGACGATGATCTTCTATCTCGCCATCACGCCGACCATCGTCGACCTGAAGACGATCACGCCTGCCGACTATGGTATCCTCGCGGCGCTGACGGTCGTCGTCCTGTTCGTCGTGCTGGTGCCTTACCTGGCGCTCGCCGCCAAGGCGCGCTGGTTCCTGAAATCGCCGCGCGCGCTGAAGGCCCTGAACCGCACGGCGGCCGGTTTCATGATCGGCGCAGCGGCAGCGATCGCCGCCCGCCAATAGGGCGCTTTCAGCGAATCCGTTCCAGAAACGGGCGTCGCCCCGAAACGCTTTTCCAAGGCGGAAGCGTTTTAGACACAAGCCCTACTCGGATATTTTCGGCCGACGGTTTATCTTGCGCGATCGAAGGCTCTATCTTGCCGGCTGATGCCAATCGCCTGAAATCCTGGGAGCGAAACCAATGAACAAGCCCGTCACCTCCGCCCGCGTCCCCGGCCGCGGCCGCATCTACGGCTCCATCACCGACACGATCGGCGACACGCCCCTGGTACGGCTCGACAAGTTCGCCAAGGAGAAGGGCATCGTTGCCAATCTCGTCGCCAAGCTCGAATTCTTCAATCCGATCGCCTCGGTCAAGGACCGCATCGGCGTGGCGATGATCGAGGCGCTGGAAGCGGCCGGCAAGATCTCGCCCGGCAAGACGACGCTGATCGAACCGACCTCGGGCAACACCGGCATCGCGCTCGCCTTCGCCGCCGCCGCCAAGGGGTACAAGCTGATCCTGACCATGCCCGAGACGATGTCGGTCGAGCGCCGCAAGATGCTGGCTTTGCTTGGCGCGGAGCTGGTGCTGACCGAAGGGCCGAAAGGCATGAAGGGCGCCATCGCCAAGGCCGACGAGCTGGCCGCGACCATCCCCAATGCCGTCATTCCGCAGCAGTTCGAAAACCCCGCCAATCCGGAAATCCACCGCAAGACGACAGCGGAGGAAATCTGGAACGACACGCAGGGCGAGATCGACATCTTCGTTGCCGGCATCGGCACTGGCGGCACCATCACCGGCGTCGGCCAGGTCCTGAAGAAGCGCAAGCCCTCACTGCATGTCGTCGCCGTCGAGCCGGAAGCCTCGCCGGTGCTGTCTGGCGGCCAGCCAGGCCCGCACAAGATCCAGGGCATCGGCGCCGGCTTCGCGCCAAAGATCCTCGACACCACGATCTATGACGAGATCGTCAAGGTTTCCAACGAGGATTCCGTCGCCAATGCGCGCCTCGTCGCCCGGCTCGAGGGCGTGCCGGTCGGCATTTCGTCGGGCGCGGCCCTGCAGGCGGCAATCGTCATCGGCTCACGGCCGGAGAACAAGGGCAAGACCCTTGTCGTGGTCATACCCGACTTCGCCGAGCGCTATTTGTCGACGATCCTGTTTGAGGGGCTGGGGGCTTAGGGTTCCGTACGCCGGGATCAGAACCCCGTCAGTCGAGTTCCTTCGCGCCCCCCTCTGCCCTACCGGGCATCTCCCCCCACTTAGGGGGAGATCAGCAGTTTCACTGAAGGCGCTTTTTTTCGACGCTGGTGATTGGCGAAAGCCGTCGTGACATCTGATCTCCCCCCTAATGGGGGAGGTGTCCGGCAGGACAGAGGGGGGCGCTGTCCCGCCAACCTTCCGCATCATGAAACTGGCCCGCTAAAAAATCCTCTCGTGGCGCCTGCCACCAGCTTGAGCAGAGCCCTGCTTCCGGTTCATATCGCCAACGGCCCGTCTGTTCGGGCCGGGGGAGTATCTCATGTACAAGCTCTACACGCGTCCCGGCAGCGGCGGCTTCGTCGTCGAAGCGGCGCTGGCGCTGGCGAACGCACCCTTCGAGCAGATCGACGTGCCGAAGACCGATCGGCCCGATCCGGCTTTCCTGGAGATCAGCCCGCTGAACCAGGTGCCGGTGCTGACCTTGCCGGACGGCCGCTCGATCACCGAATCGGCGGCGATCTGCATCTTGCTTGCAGAGCGCCACCCCGAGGCTGGCCTGGCACCGGCGATCGACGCGGCCGCGCGCGCCGAGTTCCTGCGCTGGATGGCCTTCATGTCGTCGGTGCTCTACCCGGCAATGTTGCGCTTCTATTACGCGCCGCGCTACACGGCCGATGCCGACGGCGCCAAAGCCGTCAAGCAGGCTGCCGTCGCCGAGATGGATCGCGGCTTTGCCGTCATCGACGCCGCCTTGCGCGGCCGTGACTGGCTGGCCGGCGAGGCGATGTCGCTGGCCGACATCTATCTGGTGATGCTGGTGGCCTGGCATCCCGACACAGGCAAGGCGCGCGCAGCCTGGCCGAACATTGAACGCCTGTGGAGCGAACTGCGTGCGCATCCGCTGGTACAAAAGCTTAATGCATCGCACCAGATGTGGCCGGGCTGAAAGATCGCCGGGAGCGGCAGCGCCTTTCAGCGCTCAGTTTTTAACAAGCGCAGCCCGTTTTGCCTGCAGGAAGCGGCGCAGCGCCGGATCACGTTCGAGGCCGATGGCCCGGTCATAGGCTTCGACCGCATGCACCACATTGCCGAGCCTGGCCAGCAGGCCGGCGCGGGCGGCCCAGTAGGGTTGATAGTCGGCGAGGCGCTTGTCATCACCCAGCACGTAAAGCGCGGCCAGCCCTGCCATCGCCCCGTCTGTCTCGGCGATGGCCACCGCGCGGTTGATCGCCACGACGGGCGAACCTGATATCATCGACAGCGCATCGTAGAGCTGCCTGATCGCGGCCCAGTCGGTGCGGCCACTCAGCCGTCGCGTCGTATGGGCCGACTGCACCGCTGCCTCGAGCTGATAGCGGCCGAGGACGCCCCTGGTCGCGGCATGGCCAAGCAGGGCCTCGGCCTCGTCGATCAAGACATCGTCCCACAGCGCGCAATCCTGCTCGGTCAGCGGCACATAATCGCCGGCGGCATCGCGTCGGGCGGGCCGGCGCGCCTCGGCGAACAACATCAATGCGAGCAGGCCAAGCGCCTCCGGCTCGTCAGGCAGAAGCGAGGCCACCAGGCGACCAAGCCAGATGCCTTCGCTCGCCAAATTGCGGCGCCGCGTCTCGGTGCCGGCCGGATCTGACCAGCCTTCGGCGAAAGCCGCGTAGATCGCTTCCAGCACGGCGTCCAGCCGTTCGCCAAGCTCGGCCCGCTCCGGCACACGGAACGGAATGCCGGTTTCGCGGATACGGGTTTTCGCGCGCACCAGGCGTTGGCTCATCGTTGCCGGTGAGACAAGAAACGCCGAAGCGATCGTCGCGGCATCGAAGCCAAGGATGGTCTGCAGGATCAGCGGTGCGCGCACGCCCGATTCGATCGCCGGATGCGCGCAAGCAAACATCAGGCGCAACCGCTCGTCGGGCAGGTCTTCGTCGGTCATGCGCGCCTCCATCTCTTCGGCAATCAACTTGAGATGCTCGCGGCCAGCCTCCCGGGTGAGCCGCCGGCGCACCGCATCGACGCGGCGCCGCCGCGCCACGGCAAGCAGCCAGGCTTCCGGCTGCGCGGGCACACCGGTTCGCGGCCAGCGTTCGAGCGCGGCCGCGAACGCGTCGGCCAGCACGTCCTCGGCGCCGGCAACGTCGCGCGTGCGGGCCGCGAGCCACGCGACCAGCTTGCCGTAGCTCTGCCGGGCGGCTGCTTCGGCCGCCGCCCAGGCCTGCTCAGAACGATCGTCCATCACACTCTCATTGCTCGGTGACGTACTCGGTCATTTCCCAGATGGGCCGTACCTCGACCGTGCCGGTGCTGGCGGCGGGACAGCGCGCCGCCCATTCGATTGCCGTATCGATGTCGGCCGCCTCGATCATATAGAACCCGGCAAGCTGCTCCTTGGTGTCGGCATAGGGGCCGTCGAGCACGTTGGTCTTGGCGCCGGCCATCCGCACAGCAGTGGCCGCCTGGGTCGGGCGCAGCCGTTCGCCAGCCAGCCATGCGCAGGATTTCTTCAAAGCTTCGGTATAGGCACCGTAGGCCGCGAGGGCCTGCTGGGTCTGTTCTTTCGGCGCATTCGCCATCGCGGCTTCGTCATTGTAGATCAAAAGCATGTATCGCATGGGTCTTCTCCCGTGGTTTCGAAGGCCGCTCCGTTGCGGGCCGAACGTATGTCGCGCGGCGGCGACCGATTTCGACAGGCTGCGGAAAACTTTCGGCTGCAGTCGCGCCTTGCGCAAGCCGGCAGGCGTTCCGGATCCACTCAACCGTTCGTCTAATGACACATTTGCGGGTTGGCATTTGCGGCCCGCCGTCTAAACTCGGCCGGTCCGCGTCGAGGAGGTGATGCGGTTGTCGCTATCCCAGGGAGGAAAACACGTGCTCTTTTTCAGAACGAAGTTCATCGCGGCTGGCGTGGTGGCCCTTTCGCTTGGCGTGGGTATCTGCGGTGCCAGGGCCGACGAGTTCATCAACGTGCTGACCGGCGGCACTTCCGGAGTCTACTACCCGCTCGGCGTCGCGCTTTCGGAAATCTACGGCAAGACCATTCCGGGCGTGCGCACCCAGGTTCAGGCGACAAAGGCTTCGGTGGAGAACCTGAACCTTCTGGAGCAGGGCAAGGGCGAGATCGCCTTCGCGCTCGGCGATTCGGTGAAAGCCGCCGCCGAAGGCGACGCTGATGCCGGTTTCCCGCAAAAGCTCGAAAAGCTGCGCGCGATCGCGGCCATATACCCCAACTATGTCCAGATCGTCGCCAGCCAGGAGTCCGGCATCAAGTCCTTCGCCGACTTGAAGGGCAAGAGCCTGTCGGTCGGCGCACCGAAATCCGGGACCGAACTCAACGCGCGCGCCATCTTCGGAGCGCTGGGCATGAGCTACAGTGACCTGTCGAGGACCGAATACCTGCCGTTCGGCGAATCGGTCGAACTGATCAAGAACCGCCAGCTCGACGCCACGCTGCAGTCGGCGGGGCTCGGCGTCGCGTCGATCAAGGACCTTGCTTCATCGCTGCCGATCACCGTGGTGGCGGTTCCGGCCGAGGTCGCCCAGAAGCTGGGCGCGCCGTTCCAGGCGGCGACCATTCCCGCCGGCACCTACCAGGGCCAGAAGGAGGACGTCCCGACGCTGGCCATCACGAACATCCTGGTGACCCGCTCCGACCTGTCGGATGACGAAGCCTATCAGATGACCAAACAGTTGTTCGAGCACCTCGACCAGATGGTTGCCGCGCACAATGCCGCCAAGTCGATCAAGCTCGAGGACGCGATCAAGGGGCTGCCCATCCCGCTGCATCCGGGCGCCGCGCGCTACTACAAGGAAAAGGGCATGATGTGACAAGCGGCTATGGCCGGGGACCGGGCGGCCGGCTCCCGGCCGATTGAAGGCGCAAGTCCCATGGCTCAGACGGCCGGCATCGAGACAAGAACAGAGGCCACGGCGGAAGATTTCCACGACCCGACCGGAGGCGGTTTCGCGCCATCGCGAGAAGGCCGGCTGCTGTTCTGGATCGCGGTCATCTTCTCACTGTTCCAGATTGCCACGGCCGCCCACATCCTCAGCATCCCGAGTCAGGTGCTGCGCGCCTCCCATGTCGGCTTCCTGATGCTGCTGGCTTTCCCGCTCGTCGCATCCGCGCGCAAGCTGGGCGCCGCCGGACGGACGCTCGCCTGGGCGCTGGCCCTGGCCGGTGTCGCCGTCGCCGCTTACCAGTATCTCGAATACCAGCCGCTGATCCTGCGCGCCGGCGACCTGAACACGGCCGACCTGATCTTCGGCGTCATCGCGCTGGTCACCGTCTTCGCGGCTGCCTACGCGATGATGGGGCCGGCCTTGCCGGTCATCTCCGGGTGTTTTCTTCTCTATGCGCTGTTCGGCCAGCATCTGCCGTCGCCGCTGAACCATCGCGGCTACGACTTTTCGCAAGTCGTCGACCAGATGGCCTATGGCACGGAAGGCATCTATGGCATCCCGATCTACGTTTCGGCCACCTACATCTTCCTATTCATCCTGTTCGGCTCGTTCCTGGAACGCGCCGGCATGATCAAGCTGTTCACGGACGTCTCGCTGGGTTTCGTCGGCCATGCACGCGGCGGCGCGGCCAAGGTGGCGGTGATCGCATCAGGGCTCATGGGCACGATCTCGGGATCCGGCGTCGCCAATGTGGTCACCACGGGCCAGTTCACCATTCCGCTGATGAAGCGCTTCGGCTACCGTGCCGCCTTTGCGGGCGGCGTCGAGGCCACGGCCTCGATGGGCGGACAGATCATGCCACCGGTGATGGGCGCCGTCGCCTTCATCATGGCCGAGACGCTCGGCGTCGAATATTCCGAAATCGTCAAGGCGGCGATCATTCCCGCCTTGCTCTATTTCGCCTCGGCCTTCTGGATGGTGCATCTCGAAGCCGGGAAACACAATCTGCTTGGCCTGTCCCGGGCCGAATTGCCTTCGCCGCTGGCGGCCTTCCGCCGGGGCTGGT
The DNA here is from genome assembly GCF_006439395.2 of Mesorhizobium sp. B4-1-4. Classification (NCBI taxonomy): domain Bacteria; kingdom Pseudomonadati; phylum Pseudomonadota; class Alphaproteobacteria; order Hyphomicrobiales; family Phyllobacteriaceae; genus Mesorhizobium; species Mesorhizobium sp. B4-1-4. The sequence goes on along the minus strand of NZ_CP083950.1, from coordinate 5,064,320 downwards.
ACCTGATCCTGCCACTTGCAGTCCTTATCTACCTGCTGTTCTCGGGCTACACGCCGCTCTATGCCGGCACGATCGGACTCGCCATGACGGTGCTGCTGATCCTCGGCGGCTCGGTGGCGCTCGGACTGCCCTCGCCCATCCTGCGCGCCGTCTTCTGGATCGGTCTGGGCCTCGTCGCCGCCAGCTTCTTCAAGGTGGGCATCAACGCCATTCTCGTCGCCGCCGCCGTGCTGATCGTGGCAAACCTCTTCGTCTCGGGCGGGCGCGACACGCTGATCGCCTGCCGGGATTCGCTGGCCGAAGGCGCCCGCACGGCGCTGCCGGTCGGCATTGCCTGCGCCGTGGTCGGCGTCATTGTCGGCACCATGACGCTGACCGGCGTCGCGACGACCTTCGGTGCCTTCATCGTCTCCATCGGCCAGTCCAGTCTGTTCCTGTCGCTTGTCCTGACGATGGTGACCTGCGTCGTGCTGGGTATGGGCATTCCGACCATTCCAAACTACATCATCACGGCCTCGATTGCAGGGCCGGCGCTGCTCCAGCTTGGCGTGCCGCTGCTGGTCGGCCACATGTTCGTGTTCTATTTCGGCATCCTGGCGGATCTGACGCCGCCGGTGGCGCTTGCCTGTTTCGCCGCCGCGCCGATCGCCCGGGAAAGCGGATTGAAAATCGCCTTCGAGGCAATAAAGGTCGCCGCCGCCGGTTTTGTCGTGCCGTTCATGGCCGTCTACACGCCGGCTCTCATGCTGCAGGACGGCGGCCCACTGTCGGCGGCGGTCGGGTATTGGCCCGCGGTCGCCTATATCGTCGTCAAGGCCGTGCTGGCGATCGGCCTGTGGGGGGCGGCCGTGATCGGCTTCCTGCGCACGCGGCTGACCGTATGGGAACGGTTCGCGGCCGCCGCCGCCGCCTTCCTGCTGGTGGCGGCGGTGCCGTTGACCGACGAGGCCGGCTTCGTCCTGTCGCTGCTGGTGGTCGGCGCGCACTGGTACCGCACCCGCACCGTGTCCGGCGCTCCCGGGCCGACGATCCCGTGAGCCTCTGCATCCTGGCCGCCGGCAAGACAGTGGCGCTGGCTGCCACCGCCTTCACCCTGTCGTGGACGCATTCGGTCGAACGGACGCGCTGGGAGGAAGACTGGAGGGTGACGCCTTCCGGCCTGCAAGTCGTCGAGGCGCGCATCGAGGGCTCGGGCGCCGGCATGGAGCCACCCGAGGGCGCGGTGCTTCGCGGCGGCTGGTGGGTCTACGCGCCCAGGATCGGTACGCAGCGCCGCGTCGTTCTAGCCGCCTCCGGGGCGACTGGCGATGGGTGGACGCTGTGCACCCCTCAGGGCTGCAGGGAACTTGGTAAGGCGGCGGGCGGGGCGATCGTGCTGGAGGCTTGCGAACCCGCCAGCACAAGCCAGCCGCGGTAGCCCGTGATCGTCCCGGCGAGCGGGTGTGAAATCCGGGCCGACCTGCCATCTCGAAACCCAGCGAGCCATGCCGTTAGCCGGCTATGTCATTTCGCCTGCTGAACACTGGACGGCCTTCAGCCAATGACCGCGGCGCAGCTGTCGAGCCGTGTGAAGGCAGCGCCATCAATAAGAACGAGATTGGTTTCCTAACTGTCGGTGCGCGGCCCGTGTCTCCGGAACAGCGCTTCGTCGAAGGGCGATTGCGCGGTGGCGAAGCGGAATCGGTTCTGACGGTCGAGCCTGGCCGCGAGGCGCATGAAACCCGAGCACAGCACGCAGGCGCCATCGAAGACGATCAGCGGATGGCTTGCATCGAAGGATTCAGGTGGACGGCCTGACTTGATACGGCTTGACTTCGTGCGGCCTTGGGGAAGGTCGCTCACGCGGGCCTCGGCTGCTCGTGTCCTGCGACACCAAGCCAGCCGGCGGCATCAAAGACGTGGCTATGCCGCCCGCCGCCTGTCGGCGAAAATCGGGCGCTCGGCGCGATAGGTGGTCGCGCGGGAGTTGGCACCCGGCCTGCAGATGCGGCTGTTGTGGCGGCTCTCGAAAGTCATGGTCAGTGCGCGCCCAGCGACGTGCCGCGGCGGGCGCAAGCCGGACCGGGGCCGCGCATGTAATAGCGCTCGGGCCGATAGGTCGGCGCGACGAATTCGCGGATGGCGGCGGCATAGCCGATGAGGTGCGTGAGGAAGTTCATTTTACCTGTCCCTGTCCCGTTTTCGGATGTCCTTTCCGATTTGCGGGAATGATAGCATCGAGGCGTGAATAGTCGGTGAACGTGATGTTAATTTCTGGTCGAAAACCCGTCGCTTCGTGGCCGGAATGCGGCCGATTCGGGGTGTTTCGGCGCCTTTTGTCGCCATTTTCGCCGGTGTGACTTTTGCATCACATATGTTTCGTTTGAATGTCGCCTGCGCGCGGTTCTGTTTCAACTTCCAGACGGCCGCCGGAAATTTCATTTGCCTCCTGCCAATGGGGACCGGAACCGGCCCATGCACCGGACGTTGAGCCTTGGGCCGGCATGCCGGCTCGATGGGCGCTGCCAAAGGCAGGCCAACAATCCCGAAACAGCAAGAGCAATGGAAAGGCTGAAACCATGGGCTTCTTTTCGAAGGACATCAAAACGCTGGACGACCTGTTCGTGCATACTCTGCGCGACATCTATTATGCCGAAAAACAGATCGAGAAGGCGTTGCCGAAGATGATCGACAAAGCCACCGACGCGCAGCTGAAGGCCGGCTTCGAAAAACATCTCGAGCAGACAAGGGGCCACGTCGAACGCGTCGAGGAGGTGTTTGAACTGCGTGGCGTCAAGGCAAAGACGGTCAACTGCCCGGCCATTGACGGCATCCTCGAGGAGGCCGACGAGGTAAGCGGCGATATCGACGACAAGGAGGTGCTGGACGCTGCCCTGATCGCTTCGGCGCAGGCGGTGGAGCACTACGAGATGACCCGCTACGGCACGCTGATCGCCTGGGCCAAGCAGCTTGGCCGCAGCGACTGCGCCGATCTGCTGGCCAGGAACCTCAAGGAAGAGCAGGCGACGGATCGCAAGCTGACCGAAATGGCGGAAAGCAAGATCAACCTGCAGGCCGCCGAATAAGGGGCTGAGGGCCAAGACCGGAGGCAGTCGCGCCGGCCTTGGCCCGACCGGATTGGAACCGGTTGCGACGTTGTCCGTTGCACCTCATCTTTTATCGGAAATCGTCTTTCTTAACAGGAATCGTCATGGCGCCGCGTCCGGCCTGGAGAGGCTACCTGAAGCTTTCGCTGGTCACCTGCGCCATCGAACTGACCAATGTCGTCACTCATGCCGAGAAAGTCTCGTTTCGCATTCTCAACCGCCAGACCGGCAACACGGTGAAGCGGATCTATGTCGACGCCGAAACCGGCAAGCCGCTTGGGGACGATGACGAGATCAAGGGTTACGAAGACGACAATGGCGAGTTCATCCATATCGAGGAAGACGAGATCGAGGCCGTACAGATCGAGTCGTCGCATACGATGGGGCTCGACGGTTTCGTCGACAAATCCTCCATCGAGCAGATCTACCTGGATACCCCCTACTACGTCACACCGGCCGACAAAGTCTCACAGGAAGCCTTCGCCGTCATCCGCGACGCCATGGCCGGCAAGAAGATGGCGGGGCTGGCCCGCATCGTGCTCTATCGGCGTGAACGTCCCGTGGTCATCGAGCCGCTCGGCAAGGGCATGTTGCTGACGACGTTGCGCTACGACAACACCGTGCGCCAGCCTGACACCGTCTTCGGCGACATCGAGGCGGTGAAGACGGATCAGGAAATGACCGATCTGGCCGAGCTCATCATCGACAAGAAGAAGGCGAAGTTCAATCCTTCGAAGTTCGAGGATAAATACGAGGACGCGCTGCTCGAGCTCATTCGTGCCAAGAAGGCTGGCCGCAAGGCGCCGAAGGCCAAGGCGCCGCCCAAGCCCTCCAATGTGGTCAACCTGTTCGATGCGCTGAAGAAGAGCCTTTCGTCCGAAGGCGGTTCCGGCACCGGCCGCGCAAAGACCGCGGCGAAGGCAAAAGCGGCGACCAAGCGCGGCAAGCCGAAAGAAGCCGCGACCAAGCGCAAGTCGGCGTGAGGATGCGAACAGATGGCTAGCCTCGAACAGTATCATGCCAAACGCGATTTCAAGAAGACCGCGGAGCCGGCCGGCAAGGTGGTCCGCAAGAAGGGCGAGGCCGGCGGCATCTTCGTGATCCACAAGCATGCCGCGACCAGGCTGCACTACGACCTTCGCCTGGAACATGCGGGCGTGCTCTGGAGCTGGGCGGTGACGCGCGGGCCAAGCCTCGACCCGCATGAGAAACGGCTGGCCGTGCATGTCGAGGATCATCCTATCGACTACGCGCCGTTCGAAGGCACCATTCCGAAGGGCGAATATGGCGGCGGCTCGGTCATCGTCTGGGATGAAGGCACGTGGACACCCGACGGCGACCCGGCCAAGGCGATGAAGAAGGGACATATCGATTTCGAACTCAACGGCCACAAGCTGCACGGCCGCTGGCATCTGGTGCGGCTGAGACCGCGCCCCGGCGAGAAGCGCGACAATTGGCTGCTGATCAAGTCGGGTGATGCCGCCGCGCGTCCGGGCGAGGATATTCTGAAGGACGAGCCCAGATCGGTGAAGTCCGGCCTGACGATCGAAGAAGTCGGCGAGGGTAAGACCGCCAGGGGTGAGAAGCCAAAGGTTTGGCATTCGAACAAGCCTGCCGCTGGCAAGGGGAAGGCTTCTGGTCACAAACTCGAGTTCGTCGAGCCGCAGCTTGCCACGCTGGAGCGGGATGCACCGTCCGGCGAGGATTGGCTGCATGAGGTGAAGTTCGACGGCTATCGCATGCAGGCGCAGATCGCCGGCACCGATGTGCGGCTGCTGACCCGCACCGGCCTCGACTGGACGAAAAAATTCGGCGACGCCATCGTCGCCGAGCTCGCCGGCCTGAAATGCAGCGATGCCATCATCGACGGCGAGATCGTCGTGCTGGCCGACAGCGGCGTCTCTTCCTTCGCGCTGCTGCAGCAGGATCTGTCGGCAAGACGGACAAATCGCTTCATCTACTATGTATTCGACCTGATGCGGCTGAATGGGCAGGACCTGCGCCGCGAGCCGCTGGTCGATCGCAAGCAGGCCCTGCAGGAATTGCTCGCCGGGCAGCCGCAGGACTCGGCGGTCCGCTTCAGCGACCATTTCGCCGAACCCGGCAAGGTGATGCTGGAGCATGCCTGCCGCATGGGGCTGGAAGGCGTCGTTTCCAAACGCGCAGATGCGTCCTACCGCAGCGGACGCGGCCCGACCTGGGTGAAGTCGAAATGCACGGCACGGCAGGAATTCGTCATCGGCGGCTATTTGCCGTCGGACAAGACCGGGCGAGGGCTGCGCTCGCTGCTGGTCGGCTATTACGAGGGTGGCAAACTGCACTATGCCGGCCGCGTCGGCACCGGCTTCTCTACCAAGGGCGCCAACGAGCTGAAGAAGAAACTCGACGCGCTGAAAGCCACGGCTTCACCGTTCGATGCGGCCGTGCCGAAGGGCAAGGGCCTGGTCTGGGTCAAGCCGGAGCTTGTCGGCGAAGTGGAGTTCCGCAGCTGGACCTCCGACCGTATAATACGCCATGCCTCGTTCCAGGGATTGCGCGAGGACAAGCCCGCGGAGGAAGTCGTGCAGGAAAAGCCGAAGGCAGCACCGACAGCCAAGAGTGCGGCCAAAGCCAAGCCGGCATCAAGCGCCGCCAAGGCTGCCGGAGCCGCCAGAACCACCGTGAAGCTCTCCCATCCCGACAAGCTTTTATGGCCCGACGAAAAGATATCGAAGCAAGCCCTGCTCGATCACTATGCGCTGGTATGGCCGCGCATGAAACAGTTCGTGGTCGACCGCCCGCTCAGCCTTGTCAGGGCACCGGATGGCGTCCAGGGCCAGCGCTTCTTTCAGAAGCATGCGTCACCCGGCATGCACGAGAAGATCGCGAAGACGAACGATCCGACCGACGGCGAGGAAATCCTGTACATCCGCGACTTCGACGGCATTGCGGCGCTGGTCCAGCTCGGCGTCGTCGAAATCCACATCTGGGGCTGCACCATCGATGATCTGGCAAGGCCGGACCAGATCGTCTTCGATCTTGACCCGGACGAGGGCGTTGGCGTCGAGGCGGTGCGCGCGGCCGCCCTCGACATAAGGGGCAAGCTCGACGAGCTGTCGCTGCCCAATTTCGTCAAGACGTCGGGCGGCAAGGGCTTTCATGTCGTCGTGCCGCTGAAACCGTCGGCGGATTGGGCCGAGGTCAAGAGCTTCGCCCATGATTTCGCCCGCGCGCTGGAACAGGGAGCGCCGGACCGCTACACCGCGACGTTGTCGAAGAAAGCGCGCACCGGCAAGATCTTCGTCGACTATCTGCGCAATGGCAGCGGCGCGACCACCGTCGCCCCCTACTCCTCGCGGGCCAAGAAGGGCGCCACCGTGTCGATGCCGGTGACCTGGGCCGAGATCGAGGCCGGACTGGCGCCGAACGCATTCCCGATCGGCGACAAGACAACGCTGAAGCAGCTGGCGAAAGCCGATCCGTGGGCGGATTTTTTCAAAGAGGGCAAGGTGTTGAAGCGGGGGTAGCCGGCTCAGGCTAGAAACACCCTCTCGAATGCCGCCTTGCCCGGCGGCGAGAAAATGACCGCACGGCTGTCCTTCTCCCGCCGTGCCCATTTCTCGGCAAGAATCTTGTCGAGGATGGCGGCCCCAAGCGAGCCGGCGAGGTGCGAGCGCCGCACGCTCCAGTCGAGGCAGGCGCGGCAGAGCGGACGGCGAGGCCTAGCGTCGACATCGATGCCTATTGCCGCGAAATGCGATGCCGCCGACGGGCCAAGCCTGATCTCCCTGTCGTCGCGCCGCAGGATGTCCTTCTCGACAAACCGGTCCAGCATCGCGACCGCCTGCTCGCCGGCGAGGTGGTCGTAACAGACGCGGGCGACGCGCATCGCCGCGTCACGCGGGCCCGGCCGCACCCGCCTGGGGCCAACGGCCTCGGCAACGCCGGTGATGGCCTCGATCATGCCCGCCACCTGCGGCCCGGCAAGGCCGTAATAGCGGTGCCTGCCCTGGCTGGCCAGGGTCAGCAATCCGCCCTCCATCAATTTCGACAAATGCGAGCTGGCGGTAGGCAGGGAGACGCCGCCTTCCAGCGCAAGCTCGCTCGCCGTCAATGCCGTGCCGCCCATCAGTGCGGAGAGCATATTGGCGCGGGCCGGATCGCCGACCAGGCTGGCGATACGGGCAATATCAGGTCCTTCACGCATAGTTTGATCCTTGTCGAAGCATCCCAGTGAGGTAACCACTATTCTGGCTTCAGCTCAAGGAGCCGGCAACGGCGGCTCCTGACCGGAAATGCCTAGCACCTCGATGCGCACGACGTTTCGACCGCGCTCGAACCATTGATGCAAAAACCCAGGGAGCCGACCATGACCATCACCTGCTTCATTCGCTACGAGATCGACCCGTTCGGCAAGGCGGCCTTCGAGGAATATGCCCGCAACTGGGGCCAGGCCATTCCGCGCTGCGGCGCCGACCTGATCGGCTACTATGCCCCGCATGAGGGCTCGGCCACGACGGCCTATGGCGTCTACAATATCGACAGCCTGGCGGCCTACGAAGCCTATCGCGCCCGGCTTGCCGCCGATCCAGCCGGCAAGGCAAACTATGAATTCGCCCGCCGTGAACGCTTCATCCTCAAGGAAGACCGCATGTTCCTGAAACACGTCTCCGGGCCTCACGCGCCATTGGTGAAAGCATGATCGCCGTCATCTTCGAGGTCGAACCGGCGGCGGGCAAACGCGATGCCTATCTCGCCATCGCCGCCAATTTGCGCCCTCTGCTCGACGGCATTGACGGTTTCATCTCGATCGAACGGTTCCAGAGCCTGGCCGACCCGAGCCGCATCCTGTCGCTATCATTCTGGCGCGACGAGGAGGCGGTGAAGGCCTGGCGCAACACCGAGGAGCACCGGCAGGCGCAGCAGGCCGGCCGGGGCGGTATCTTTGCCGGCTATCGTCTGCGCATCGCGCATGTCATTCGCGATTATGGGCTGACGGAGCGGGACGAGGCGCCGGCGGACAGCCGGGCGGTGAATGGATGAGGCTTTTTGGTTGATATTGGCGCCGCCCCTCACCTGCCTGGAGGCGGATGAGGGGCAGCGCCGACCTCCGCCTATCTATGCATTCCCGATCAGCACGCCGGCCGCGAACACCAGGGCGCCGCCCAGCACCACCTGGAAGGCGGCGCGCAGGAAGGGGGTCTGCATGTAGCGGTTCTGGACGAAGGCGATCGCCCACAATTCGAAGAACACCACCACGGCGGCGACGGCGGTTGCCGTCCAGAAATGCGGGATGAGATAGGGCAGCGCATGGCCAAGGCCGCCCGCCGCCGTCATGACGCCGGTGGTGATGCCGCGCTTAACCGGAGAGCCTCGGCCCGATAGCTTGCCGTCATCGGACGCCACTTCGGTGAAGCCCATCGAGATGCCGGCGCCGATCGAGGCGGCAAGACCGACCAGAAAGGTCTGCCAGGTGTCATGCGTGGCGAAGGCGGCGGCGAAGATCGGGGCCAGTGTCGAGACCGAGCCATCCATCAATCCGGCCAGGCCCGGCTGCACATAGGTGAGGATGAACTGGCGCTGCTCGGTGGCGGCCTCTTCATCCTTCACCTCGCCCGGGACATGCTTCTGTTCGAGGCGCTGCGCCAACGTTTCATGGCCTTGCTCCGCCAAGGCCAGGTGGTCGAGCAATTTCCGCGTCGAGGCATCGGTGGTGCGCTTCGCCGCCTCGACATAGAACAGATAGGCCTGCCGTTCCATCGCCTCGGCCTGGCTGCGCACATGCTCGATGCCGAGCGGCCTTACCAGCCAGTCGGGCTTGCGCTCATAGTACCCCTTCACATGCTCGCGCCGGATCAACGGGATGCGCTCGCCAAAGCGCTTGCGATGAAGCTCGATCAGCGAGTCGCGATGGCCGTCCTCTTCCTTGGCCATCTCCTCGAACACTTTCGCCGATTGCGGAAACCGCTCCGCCAGCCCGTCGGCATAGGCCCGGTAGATGCGGCCATCGTCCTCCTCGGACGAAATTGCCAGCGCCAGGATCTCCTGTTCGGAGAGCGACTCGAAGGGGCGGCGGCCGAAGCCGAAAACACGGGAAAGCATGAGGAAATCACCCTAGTTTAGAATTGTTCTAAACTAGGGTTGTAAGTGGCCCGGGTCAATCGCATGCTTGGCCGCGAGGTCAAGAATTGTTGAAGCGCTCGAGCGTGGGGTGGCCCTTTATTATCGGCAAAGATTCACCTATATAGCTGAACCTAAGACAAGAATGAGGATCCAGCAGATGACGACAAAACATCCCGCACAGCATTTCGATCCGAAGCCCGTCCTCGATCTTATCGCCAGCATCGAGGCGGACCTGCAGAGGCTGAAGGGCCTGGTCGAGCAGGAGGTCGAGAAGTTCGACCCCGCCAATCCGCACAACAAGGCTCCGGATGGCAAGCTGACCGAGGAAGGCGTCGAATGCTGCTACCGCATGTTCGACGAGGGCAAGTCGCGCTATTCGGTCTCACAGCAGATGAAGATCTCGTTTGCCGCCGCCACCCACCGCTTCAACAATTGGCGCAAGCTGGGCGGCACCAAGAGGCAAAGGACGCTGCTGGGTTAGGAGCGGTCAATTCCCGGTCTCGGCGCCGCCCCTCACTGCCCTTGGCAGGTGAGGGGCGGTGCAAACGCCGTTCATGACTCGCCAACTTTGTAACGGTCACATTTTTTCAATGGCACGCCACGTGCCTTTGCGGGCATCATAGAGACACCATCTCTCTTGCTGGACCTCGCATGACCACCCCCACCCTTCCCGGCATCGCCGACATCCGCGCCGCCGCTGCCCGGCTTTCGGGCCTGATTGTCGAAACCCCCCTGATCGAATCGCAGGAGCTGAACAAGCGCTTTGGCGGCCGTATCCTGTTCAAGCCCGAGACGCTGCAGCGCACCGGCTCGTTCAAGTTCCGCGGCGCCTACAACAAGCTGTATTCGCTCAGTGAAGAAGAACGCAGCCGTGGCGTCGTCGCCTTTTCCTCGGGCAATCATGCGCAAGGGGTCGCCGCTTCCGCCGCCATGTTCGGGGTGAAGGCGGTCATCGCCATGCCGGCGGACGCACCGGCGATGAAGATCGGCAATGTCCGCCGGATGGGCGCCGAGGTGGTGCCGTTCGACCGCTTCCGCGATGACCGCATGACCGTGGTTCGCCCCTATCTGGACAAGGGCATGATGCTGGTGCCGCCCTTCGACGATCCGGCCATCATCGCCGGGCAGGGCACGATCGGCCTTGAACTCATGAGGCAGGCCGGGGTGCTCGGCGTCAGCCTCGACGCGGTCATTGTCCCCTGCGGCGGCGGCGGCCTGACCAGCGGCATCTCCGTCGCGGTCAAGGACGCCTCGCCCGGCACCGCGGTCTGGGCGGTGGAGCCGGAGCATTTCGACGACACGCGCCGCTCGCTTGCCGCCGGCGCCCGGGTTTCGAACGAACCGGGCTACAGCTCGATCTGCGACGCGATCCTGACCGCCGAGCCGGGCGCCATCACTTTCGAGATCAACCGCAGGAACCTCGCGGGCGCCATTGCCGTTTCCGACACGGCGACCGCGCAGGCGATGCGCGACGCCATGGCCCACCTCAAGCTGGTGGTCGAACCGGGCGGCTGTGTCGGACTGGCGGCGCTGTCTTCGGGCGGGATCGAACTCGCGGGCAAATGCGTCGCCGTGGTGCTGTCCGGCGGCAATGTCGATTTCGGCACCTATGCCGAAATCATGGCGGCTGCATAAGCGGCGACCAGTTCCGGATTGCACGCGCCGTCGCGCATCTGACGATTGCCGAAGGCCTCGGGACCCCTGCTGGCGAACGTGCCGCCCAAACCCGGGCAGTGGTCGGAAGCCTCTCCACCAAAGAGACAAATGACCGAGGAGGAAACTATCATGAAGGCTATCGTGGTGACGGACCAGGCCGCGGGAACGGCCGGGATGACGCTGGTGGAGCGGCCCGAGCCGCAGGCAGCGATAAACGATGTCGTGGTTCAGGTTCATGCTTCGGGGTTCGTCCCGACCGAGCTGGCGTGGCCCTCGACCTGGACCGATCGCCGCGATCGTGACCGAACGCCGTCGATTGCCGGACACGAGCTGGCCGGCGTGGTCACCGCTCTCGGCTACGGCACGACGGGATTGTCGGTGGGACAGCGGGTGTTCGGCCTCGCCGACTGGTATCGCGACGGCACCCTGGCGCAGTATATCGCCATCGAGGCACGCAACCTCGCGCCGCTGCCGGGCGACGTCGACTTCACGGTGGGCGCGAGCCTGCCGATCTCGGGCCTGACCGCGTGGCAGGGGCTGTTCGAGCACGGCCGCCTCCGGGCCGGGCAGAGCGTCCTCGCCCACGGCGCGGCCGGCGCCGTCGGGTCGATGGTGACGCAACTCGCACGAGAGGCCGGCGCCTACGTCATCGGCACCGGACGCGCCGCCGACCGTCAGGCGGTGCTCGACTTCGGCGCCAACGAGTTCATCGACCTCGACAACGACGCCCTGGAAGACGCCGGCAAGGTCGATCTAGTGTTCGACGTCATCGGCGGCGACATCGGCAAGCGGTCCGCAGGCATGGTTCGGGCCGGAGGAACGCTGGTGTCCGTCGTCGGGCCTGTCGAGGCGCGGCCCGCCGACGGCCTTGCGGTCGACTTCGTTGTCGAGTCCGATCGTGCCCAGCTCAGCGAGATCGGCCAGCGGGTGCGGGACGGACGGCTGCGCACGAACATAGGCAACGTCTCGTCCCTCGACGATGCCATCGCCGCCTTCAACGCGACCGAGCGGCGCAAGGGAAAGACGATCATCTGCGTTCGTCCGTGAGGACTTGGGGATGGCGCAAAATGGCCTCAGAATCGTGGCCAGCCACGCCAGCATCACGCACCTGACGATCGCGGAAGAACTTGGTCCGCAGTTGGCGAACGTGCCGGCGAGAATGGGGCAATGGATAGGAGGCTTGGTGCCGAGGAGCGACGACTTTCAGAAGTCAGGATGCTCAAGTTGTCGCGCGGCTGGGACCACTTTGGGGCCGCAAGCCGACTGTCCGTAATCGGAGGCAGGCTGGGGAACTCGATCATGCGGCGGCGCGGCGCGGCTCGTCCTATCGGCTTCACAGGTGAGTCGGCTAATGACATGCCCCGGCACCTTGCGGCGGCGCCGGAGCGTTTGTGAACGATTGACGACAAGATTTCACAAAAAGGTGTCGACTCTCAACGGAACGTCGATCGGACCGATGGGTTCTGCCCATGTCGGACACGATCCGGCAAAAGCCGAAAAACGAAGATGGAGTACCTCCCATGCTTACAAAAATCCTCGCAGCCTCGGCCCTCACTATCGGCCTTGCGACGGCGGCGCTGGCCCAGGATGCCGGCGCTTATAACGCAAACACCGGGGCAACTTCCGGGACCCACCAGCCAAGGCACCATGCAAGACGGGTGCTCGTCGATCCAAGCACCACCTCCAGCATTGGCATCGTTGGGACGAGCTCGGATTATATGAATTCGAATGCCGATCAAAATTGCCCCGCAGGCCCGCAGGGGGCAAACCCGGAAACACCCAATGCCAGCGGCAGGCCGCCGAAGGCGCCACCATCGGTGAATGGCCACCATTGCGGCCAGTAACGGCGCCGCGGCAACAGGGGGGGGGGTAGCGAGTGCAGGCACCCCCCGCCGCTGCGGTTTTCGGGGCTACGCGGCCTCTTCCGAGTGTCGGGGCTTGGTGTAGAGTCCCCCGGGGATCATCGAAGGGGAACATCGAAGTGAACGAAAAAGCCGGTCCGAGGCCGCTTTCGGAAATCGCCAGCTATCACGCCCACATCTATTACGACGGTCCGGCCGAGCGGCAGCACGCCGAATGGCTGCGTCTTCGCATCGGCGAACGTTTCCGCGTGCGCCTGGGCAATTGGCGCGACGAGCCCGTCTGCCCGCATGAGCAGGCCATTTACTGGGTCTCGTTTGAGGGCCGAACATTCCAGGAATTGTGAGGCGGCAACCTCTCCACAGTCAATTAATTGCCGTCCTTAGGCGTCGTCAGTTTTCACACGAAGCTCTGATGTTGTGAAGATTTTGATGGTTGGCAAGCATGGCTGCTTTTGGGGAACCATTGGAGCCAACCAAATGACCGCAATGGGCGCAAAGCAGTCATGCCTGCTCCGGCTTAGAACGTGCCCTTCATCAATATCCGGTTCTGGCTACCGCGACGTACCGTTTCGACCCACTCACGCCCGCCCAGCGGCTTGTCCCCCGCCCCTAGTCCAGCGTCCGCCTGAAGCGCACCAGGGCCACCCCGGCAAACAGCCCCACGAACACCACCAGCCAGCCGATCTCGGTCGCCACCGCCGGCAGCTGCGCGCCCTTCAGCATCACCGCGCGGGTGGAGCCGCGGCCGTCGTCAATGCCTGGAATTTATGCGTACCGGCCAATGCTGGCTCTGCCGCTCGGATACGGTCAAGGACCGGTTGTAGGCCAAATACCGATCCCGGAGGTGGCGCTCCAACCACTGCGCTTACGAGGTCAAGCATCTTTGCCGGTGCTGATGTGAAAAGGAGATTGTCGACATCTGAGAGCGAATAGACGCTCGTGCCGCGATCTGTGTTCCCAGGCTGAACGAAGGGCAGAATGACGTCGATAGCTACCGGGAAAGCTTCTCCTGTAGCCCGCAAGATCTGTGGCAGTTTGAAGGTAGATTGGCCCGTCTGCATCTCGATATCGAGCGGCCATATCCCTTGGAACACCGGGCCGACAATGTCTCGCCAACGTGCGAGCTTTTCCTCAGGCGCGGCAGCTTCCATTTCCCCCGCCAAACGATGCCCGACGGATCGAAGCACGGCGGGACTCGCCTGCCGCAATGCTGCCCGCGCCTCGGCTGCGGAGAGCGCATAGCCAGCATCGTCCTTGCGGTTGGCGATCAGAATAGTGGGTAGCCATTCCACATAGATATTGATTGCTTCCTCTGGCATGTCGGCTTTGCCGAAAAGCTGCAGAAAGGGCGCCTTAGTGACGGCAAAGAGCTCTGGTGTTCCGATGTAGCGCGAAAAGCGCCGCGCGCACCAGGCAGCGGCGGCATCGGGAGAAGCCCAATCGAACAACGGAATGATGTTTGCTGCCGTCCATGTTGGCGCACGATCGAATAGAGTGGTGACCTCAACGGCCAGGCGCACGCGCGCCAGCAAGCCATTTCGGGCCGGCATCTGAACCGCCGCCTCAAGGCGCGGCCTGATGTTCGTGGCGAATGCAGGCTCATTCTCCGATGTCGGAAGTTTTCTCAAAAGAACTTCAGTCAAACGACCGATTGGGACGTTCAATGCCTGGTCAAGCAATCTGAGCAGGATGTCTTCGTCGTTGTCGTTTGCGGGCTCTATCCCTGCGAAAATTCTATCCCACACAGCCCAAATTGGCTTTTCAAGCGCGAGCGCCTCTGGTTTTTCAAGCCAGCTCGACGCTTGCTTTGCGATTGTGGAAAAACTCGCGTCGGGCCAAGCAAGCAGCCGCCACGCGACCCGGGCCGGCGCATCAGCGTCGGTGAATGTCTTCGGCGACCACAAAAGCTGTTGCCATGCATCAACGCGCCAGGAGTTTATATCGGCCTCAGCTTCAAGACCACGTAGCGCGCGGTCAGGGTCATTTTGGCAAAGGGCGCGCCATGTCTGTCCCCCTTCGAACCGCCCTTCGGCATCGAGTCCCAACGCCGTGGCGACGAGGTCCTGATCCGAAACGTCCTCAAGCTGGTCAACGTTACCCTCCTCGCCCGATCCTGACTCGCTCCAACTATTGAAGCCGGCTTGGGCGGCCGGGCGCAGTCCCCATTGTGTCCATCGCGCTTCGATCTCCTCAAACACCGCACATGTCGCGCCCGAGAATTGGATGCCATCACGGATTAGGTTTCCGATCAGGTCGTAGCGGCTTCGGTCTTGATAGCGGGCGACGTCGCTGCCTTCGCGAAACCACTCCGATGGCGGTCCGCTGCGAAGGCGCGCTTCAAGCTCATCTCGAACCTCCGCATTGAGTTCGGCCCAGCGCGAGCGAAGAAGCCGATAAACCTCGACGGTTCCGCCAGTTAGAAAAAGCTCGCCCGCTGGCAGAGCTTGCAGCACAACGCCGGCCAAATCGGGACCGATAGCGTTGCTTGTACATGCGAACATCGCCAACCGATGGTTCAGGCGGTGCGGGCAGGCAATCCAGCGCGGCACAAAGGCGCGGGCGCGAGCAATGTCTTTATCCGCCAGCCGCGACCATATCTCGGCGACGACCCGAACGATCGGCAAGAAGCCCTTCCGATAGGCGTTCTGCGGATGGTCCGCAACGGATGGCACGTCCCCGTCTGTCGTCCCGTAACCTGTGTTCGATTCAACGCCAATCTCGATGGCATCGTTCAGGGTTGCATCGAGGGTATGGCAAAGTGACTGCAGAAGTTGCTCGTCCACAGCGGCGGGCGAATCAGCTGACCAGGCCTGGACCACTTCGCTGATCTGGATGTCTTCGTCGGGCTCATAGCCGATGGACATTAGATCGCTGGGGGTTTGAGGCGCGTCCGGTCTGTCGTCATGCAAAAAGAAACGCTTGGTGATTTTAACGTGAGGTCTCAGCAGGCTTGTCAGGCGCTCGACCATATCTGCGGAGCGCTCACCCTGATTGAGGCGGGGCAGCAGTTCGTACCAGCCGTGCATCGCAAGCCCATGCTTCACGTTCCGCATGTGCCTAATGATCAGAGTCCAACTCAGGCGCAAATAATCTGGCAAAGATGTCGGATGTCGATTCAGTCGGTATTCAAGCAGGTCGGCTGTTTCCGGTCCAAACAGGCCGAGGCTTTCGACAATCTGGACAACGGCCGTGGAAGCATCGAGATTTCGTTCGATCCATGTCGCGAGCCACCGATCATCGAACCTCACCAGTTTTAGTTCCGCCAGCAAAGACAGCCGTGACAAGGAAGGATTATTAGCCACAAGCGACGCATGAGTGTCAGCACGTCCCAAGCAGAATTTTAGCTGGGACTTTTCGAACTCGCTGGTGTCTTGAGGAGGCTTCGCCAGAATCGCCCTGATCCGCTCGCGCTCAAAGTCAGCCGGCTGAACTGCATACTTCGCCCATTCGTCGAGCGTCCCGTAGAGTTCATCATGTGTGGCAAACTCGATCGGGATAACGCCCTTTGCCCGCCACTGCGCCGCAGAGCCGTTGGACGACCTCTCAAGCGCATAAATTTTGTTCAGATCGGGAAAACGCTCCCGGTCGACGTCCAAGCTTTCGAGAAGCAGGCGAAGCGCTGCGTCCTCGGCACGGTAGCCGACCAGAACCAAGGTGGACGTACGCATGCGATCTTCAACGTATCGCGACGCCCATCCGTCACGAAGGTAAGCGTCGCCGAAATCGGCGCTTGTGAGGATGAGGTCGGTTTCGGCAAGTCCGAGTTTGGCATCGGCGAGGCGCCCATGCAAATGATGAATCCCGAAATCGCGCGGGCCACCGGGTTTCGGCAGCGCCTTACCTGCTTCACTGACTACGGGAAGCTTGCGTTCGGCGAGAGCTCGCTCAAAGAGCGTATCGAAGTTCGTTGTAAGTATCCGGCTTCTTCCGCCTCGATCCTGGGAGAGGGTAAGTACGGATGCATGAGCCGAAAGCTCGACATTGCTCGGCACCCGCAGCTGATTTGCGCAGGCAACGCGGACAGGCGAGCCGACAGTGCCAGGCCGATGTAAGCGCTTCTCTAGCACTCGCAACGTACGGTCATACTCGGACTTGTCGTAGGCGTCCTTCTCTGGTGGATCGTGTTCGAATGTCTCGCCAAGCTCCTCGTAGATAAGATCGGTAAGTCTTTTGAAGGACGGCAAACCAACTCGCATTGAAATTCCTGCGCCGCATAGAAATACCATCCGCCCTGCCAGCGCGTCGGTGACTAACTCGTCGGGAATGTCAGCAGTTGTTTCAAGGAATTTCATTGTGCGGTTGCCCGATGCCCTATCAGTCTGCTGCCCACACTAAATCAGGCGCGAACGAAACACGAACGCTCCAACGCTCCGCCCGGCGCACCTTCTTCCACCCTCTAATCCAGCGTCCGCCTGAACCGCACCAGCGCTACGCCGGCAAACAGCGCCACGAACACCACCAGCCAGCCGATCTCGGTCGCCACCGCCGGCAGCTGTGCGCCCTTCAGCATCACCGCGCGGGTGATGCGCAGGAAATGCGTCAGCGGGAAGATTTCGCCGAAAATCTGCGCCCAGCCGGGCATGCCGCGATAGGGGAACATGAAGCCCGACAGCATGATCGAGGGCAGGAAGAAGAAGAAGGTCAGCTGCAGCGCCTGCATCTGCGTGCGGGCGATCGTCGAAATCGTGTAGCCGAGCAGCACCAGCGCCAGCACGAAGACCAGCACGGCGCTGAGCAGCAGCGATATCGAGCCGGCGAAGGGAATGGCAAACAGCAGCTTCGAGGCCGCCAGCACCACCAGCACCTGCACCGCGCCGACCGCCAGATAGGGCAGCACCTTGCCCATCATGATTTCCAGCGGGCTGGACGGCATCGCAAGCAGGTTCTCCATCGTGCCGCGCTCGGTCTCGCGCGTCAGCGCGATCGAGGTCATCATCACCATCGTCATCTGCAGGATGACGCCGAGCAGGCCGGGCACGATGTTGTATTGCGAGATGCCTTCCGGGTTGTAGCGCCGGTGCACCACCACATCGAGCTGGCCCCTGGCGGCCTCGGCGGCGGCCTCCTGCATGCCCTGGGCTCTGAGCAACGCCTGGCCGGCGACGGTGCCGAGCGTCGAGATGGCGCCGCTGGCCACCGCCGGGTCGGTGGCGTCGGCCTCGATCAGGATTTGCGGCTTGTCGCCGCGCTCCACCCGCCGGCCGAAATCGGCCGGGATGGTGACAACGAAGGCAACGTCGCCGCGCGCCATCAGGAACTCGGCCTCCTCGGCACTTTGCGCGACATGGTCGAAGCGGTAATAGCCGGTGGTCTGCAGCGCCGAGACCATGGCGCGCGTATAGGGATCGCTGCTGGTCGCCACCAGCGCCGCCGGCAGGCTCTTCGGATCGTTGTTGATGGCGTAGCCGAACAGCACCAGCTGGATCAGCGGCACGCCCAGCATCATGGCGAAGGTGATGCGGTCGCGCCGCATCTGGATGAACTCCTTGATCAGCAGCGCGCCGAGCCTGGCGAAGGAAAAGACGTCGTTCATGCCATGTTGTCCTTCGAGCCGGACATGAACTGGATGAAGACGTCCTCGAGGCTGGTTTCGCCCGGCGCCACCGTCACGCCCTTGTATTGCTTCTCGACATCGGCGAGCGCCGTTTCGAGCTTCTTCTTGTCGGAGCCGACGACATGCAGCGCCGCGCCGAACGGCGCCACCTGGTCGACGCCGGGGCGGCCCTGCAGCGCTTCCGCCACCTTGTCCAGACGGGGGCCCTCGACCACGAACGTGGTCAGCCCGGCATTCTTCACCACTTCCGCGACGGTGCCGGTGGCCAGCATCTTGCCGTAGGAGATGTAGCTGATGCGGTGGCAGCGCTCGGCTTCATCCATGTAGTGGGTGGAGACCAGCACCGTGAGACCGCCGCTGGCAAGGTGATGGATCTCGTCCCAGAATTCGCGCCGCGCTTTCGGGTCGACGCCGGCCGTCGGCTCGTCGAGCAAAAGCAGCTTCGGTTTGTGCATGATGCAGGCGGCCAGCGCCAGCCGCTGCTTCCAGCCGCCGGACAATGTGCCGGCCAACTGGTTGCGGCGGCTGGCCAGCCCAAGCTCATCGAGTGTCTTGGCGACGTACTCTTCAACCGGCTTCAACTGGTAGAGCCGCGCCACGAATTCGAGGTTCTCGCCGATCGTCAGATCCTCGTAGAACGAGAATCTCTGCGTCATGTAGCCGACTTCGCGCTTGATCCGGAGCGAGTCGGTGCGAATGTTGAACCCCAGCACCGTGCCTTCGCCCTCGTCCGGCGTCAGCAGGCCGCACATGATGCGGATGGTCGTGGTCTTGCCCGAACCGTTGGGGCCGAGGAAGCCGACGATCTCGCCTTCGGCGACCGCCATCGTCACATGGTCGACGACAGTCTTGTCGCCGAACCGCTTGACCAGGCCATGAACGTTGATGACATTCATTTCGCCGTTTCCGCGAGATCGACGTCGACGATCTGGCCGGGCTGCAGCAGACCCGCATCGCCCTCCGGCCGCGCCTCGACGAGATAGACCAGCTTCTGCCGGTTCTCGAGCGAATAGATCACCGGCGGCGTGAATTCGGGGTCGGGCGAGACATAGCTGACGCGCGCCTTTACGTCCGGGCCGCAACCGTCGCAACGAACGCTGAGCAGGCTGCCGACCTTGACGGAAGCGAAGGCGGTTTCCGGTATATAGACGCTGAGCTTGACCGCGCCGTCGGGCAGCATGGAGATGACAGGCGCCGTCGGCCCGGCTGTGTCGCCTGGATTGCGGATGACATCGTTGACGCGGCCGGGCGACGGCGCTGCCAGCACCCGTTTCGACAGCCGCCACTCGGCCTGTTGCAGTGCGGCCCGCGCCTGCTTGACCTGATTGTCGGCGGCCTTGATCGTCTCGGCGCGCGCCGGCAGGCCGCCGACGGCGAGATTGGCCTCAGCCTGCCCGACCTGGGCGTTGGCGGTCTCCAGCGTCGCCGAAGCCGTGTCGTAATCGGCCTGCGTGCCGGTGCCGCGCTTGAACAGATCGGCGGCACGGTCGTATTTTCGCTTTGCGTCGTCGGCCTGCGCCTTGGCCATGTCGACCTGAGCCTTGAGCGCGGCGATTTCCTCCGGCCGCTTGCCGACCTGCAGGTCGGCAAGCTGTGCCTGCGCCTGCGCGAGGCTTGCCTCGGCCTGCGCCACCGCGATCCTGGCGTCGGCGCTTTCCAGCGTCACCACCGTCGTGCCGGGCGTGACGCGATCGCCGCGCTTCACGGCAACGCCCTCGACCTGCGCCACCTCGATCGGCGCCAGCAGCACATAATCGCCTTCGACATAGCCGACGGCCAGCGGGGCGGTGGGCGCACAGGCCCCGAAAAGCTGCGCGGCGAGCGGCAACGAACACAGCAAGCTCATGGTCTTTGCCCCTTCATCCCGGTCCCTTTTCTGGCGGCCAGCATGGCGCTGAGGTTGTCCGTCGTGACCGCCACGACCTTGGCGGCCTCGGCGGCGCCGATGTCATGCCAGCCCATGCGGCGCATCACCGCTTCGCGGCCGATGCGGAAATAGATGACCTGGCCGATCAGCGTGAACACGGTCAGCCGGGTCCGTTCGCTTTCGGCCGGCTCGCCGGTCGCCTGCTCCCAGATCACGCACAGCCGGCGATGCGTCGGCTCGAAGACGCCGTCGTAGATGCGGTCGAGCGCAGCCGTCGGATGCGACAGCTCGCGCAGCACGAATTGCACGATCTCGCCGGCCTGCGGCTGCGCCACGATAAAACCGACCATCTGCTCCAGCGCGGCGAAAAGCTGCGCGCGCGCCGCCTCCGGATCGCTTGCCGCTTCCGGCTGGCCATTGCCCAGTGCCTGGCCGGCGACCGACTGGATAATCTCGACGATATAGTCGGCGGCGGCAGTGCGAAGGCCTTCCTTGCCGCCGAAATGATAAGCGATCGAACCGATATTTGCTTGCGCTTCCGCCGCGATCTCGCGGGTCGAGGTGCCGTCGAAACCCTGCCCACCGAACAGTTTCAGCGCCGCGCGGACAAGCGCGGCGCGCGTCAGCTCCGCCGGGGCTGGCTGGCGGCGCGGAGTTCCGGTGACCGGCGACTTTACCATGCCAGACTTTAATCAATCGATTGATTAAAGTCAACTCGTGTACCTGGCCATCTTGCCATCGCCCGCGGCAGACGCTTTAGTGCGCGGTCATGGGCAAGGAAGTCGAGCGCAAGTTCCTGGTCTCCAGCACCGCGTGGCGGGATCTGGTCGAGGCGGATATCCGCATTCTCCAGTTCTACCTCGCCACCGCACCTGGACGAACCGTCCGCATCCGCATCAGCGATGGCGCCTCCGCCAAGCTGACGCTCAAATTCGGGCACGCGGCGCGTGAGCGGGACGAATTCGAATACCCGATCCCGTTGGCCGACGCGCTGGAGATGCTGGACTTCGCCATCGGACGTGTCATCGAGAAGACACGACACCATGTTAGGCATCGCGGCTATCTCTATGAAGTCGACGTCTTTGGTGGCGCGCTCGCGGGACTTGTGGTGGCCGAACTCGAGACGCCGGAAGACGTGCCGGACGAAATGCTGCCAGACTGGCTCGGCCGAGAAGTCACCGGCGAGCAGAAATTTTACAACGCGTCGCTCGCCCTCGGGGGGATTCCGGAGATCGCCGCATGAGCTTTCGCATCGATCCGCGCCTGCCGTTGACCGCTGAGGTCAGGCGCATCCTTGCCGAAGAAATCGGCAAAGCACTCCTGCATCTGGACACGGCGCGCAGCCGGCCGGAACAGGGAGTGCACAAATGCCGCAAGCGGATCAAGAGCGCGCGCGCCTTGCTGCGGCTTGTTCATTCCGGGAACGAAACATTCTGCACGACCGAGAACCATTGTTACCGGAATGTGGCGGCGCTGCTTGCCGGCCCCCGTGAGGCGACGGCGCTGATCGAGACCATCGACCGGCTGGCGGCAGATTTTCACAAGGAAAGCGCCAATGGCGGGCTCGATGCCGTGCGCGACAGGCTGGTCGCCCGCCAGCATGATCTGCTTGAGGGCGCTGGGCTTCGGGCCGCAATCGGCGCGGCGACCGCTGCCTGTGAGGACGGCATGAAGCGGATCGAAAGTCTTGCCTTGCCCGACCAGCCGGAACAGGCCGCCGACGTGCTTGCCGAAGGCGCCCGTACCGCGTTGCGCCGGGCCAGGAAGGCGCTCGACAAAGCCGGCTCGCGCGGCGAAGCCGACGATTTCCACGACCTGCGCAAGGCGGCCAAGGCGCATGGCATGCACCTCTCGCTGCTGGGCAGGCTTTGGCCGACGCCGATCAAGGCGCGGCGCAAGGCCGTCGATGCGCTGGGCGATCGGCTCGGCGAATTGCATGACGTGTTCGTCATGCGCGCGCTGCTCGAGACCGACGGCGAGCCGCTTGGGCCGCCGGAGGATACAAAGCTTCTCGGCAAGCTGCTGAAGCGTTCGGAAAAGAGCCTGAGGAAAACCTGTCTTGCCGAGGCCTCCGAACTCTTCGGCGACAGCCCCAAGCACTCGACGAAAAAACTGGCCCGCAAGGCGCGCGACGATCTTGCCAGCGCTCCGTCTCCGGAGGATTTGGCTGCTGCGGGGGCTTGACCGCGGAAGGACTTCGATCCGCGGATCGAACAACCGTCGGGTTGTGGCGACCGTGAAGCACAGGGACAATCACCGGCCGATCGGCCGCGCGGACTTGCCGAACGATACCGTGTCCCTCGCCCGCACTCTTATCGGCAAGGTGGTGGTGCGCGACTTGCCGGAAGGCAGGGTCAGCGGCCGCATCGTCGAGACCGAGGCCTATGTCGCCGGCGATGCCGCCGGGCACGGCTATCGGGGGATGACCCCGCGCAACCGCTCGCTGTTCCTCGAGCGGGGGCACGCCTATGTCTATCTTGCCTATGGCGTCTCCTACATGCTGAATGTCTCGAGCGACATGCCGGGGATCGGTACCGGCGTGCTGATCCGGGCCCTCGAGCCACTGGAAGGTATCGCGATCATGCGGCTGAACCGTCGTGTCGAGCGGTTGCGCGATCTGGCGCGCGGGCCCGGGAGACTGGCTGCGGCATTGCGTATCGATCGTTCACTCGACGGGCTCGACCTGTGCCAGGAAGGCCCGCTATGGCTCGCAAGCGATGATCACGAGCCCGGCGAAATCGCGGAGAGCCCCAGGATCGGCATTTCGAAGGATGCCGACCGGCTGCTGCGATTCTATCTCAGGGGCAGTCCCTTCGTCAGCGGTCCGAGATCGCTCAACCGGTGAGAGAGGGCCGACGCCGCCCTCCAACGAAGAGTTCTGAACGCAAAGCTACCGCGCCTCTTGTTTCCCAGCCAGCTGTGCCCGCGCGTCTCGGATCGAGGCGGCGTAGGTCACCAGCGGCCGCTTGACGCCGTGGTTGATCAGCATGCGCCGTATCCGCGGCGACGCACCTGATATGATGAAGCGCACACCGGCGCGCCTGGCCTTGTGGGCCGCACTTTCGATGACATTGGCCGCCGTCGAATCGAAGAGCGGCACGGCGGAACAGTCGAGGATGAAGTTGCGACGCTGGTCGGCGATGCGGTCGAGCACGCTGCCGACGGTGGAGGCGGCGCCGAAGAAGAATGCGCCCGAGATACGGTAGACGACGGTGTCGGCGTCGCTCGCCTCGCTGGAATCATAGGCCCCGGCGCCGTTGATGCGATCGGCGACGTCGTCCTGCGCCAGATCCGCCTCGACCGCGACCGACTTGGCCATGCGGTCGATGAACAGGATCGAGCCGAGCGCGAAGCCGACGACGATGCCTTCGGTCAGGTCGCGGAAGACGACGATGAGGAAGGTCGCCATCAGCACCAGCGCATCGCCGCGCGACGCGCGCAGCAGCGCGGCGAAGGCCTGTTTTTCGAACATGTTCCAACAGACCACCGCCAGCACACCGGCAAGGGCCGAGAGCGGGATGTAGCTGGCGAGCGGTGCCGCCACCAGCATCAGCGCGAGCAGGATCGCCGAATGCACCATGCCCGAGACCGGCCCGTGCGCGCCGGCGCGCACATTGGTGGCGGTGCGGGCAATGGTGCCGGTGGCGCAGATGCCGCCGAACAGGGCAGAGGCGATGTTGGCGAAGCCCTGCGCCACCAGCTCGCAATTCGACCGGTGCCGCCGGCCCGTCATGCCGTCGGCGACGACGGCCGACAGCAGCGACTCGATGGCGCCGAGCAGCGCGAAAGCGATAGCGTCCGGCAGGACGTCGATCATCCTGTCGAGGCCGACCGGCGGCAGGCCAGGCCATTGCAGGCTGCGCGGGATGCCGCCATAGCGCGTGCCGATCGTCTCGGCAGGCAGCGCAAGCAGCGCCACGGCGAGCGAGGCGAGCCCGATGGCGATCAGCATGGCCGGCCATTTCGGCCGCCAGCGCTTCAGCAAGGCGATGGTCGCGATGGTCAGCAGCGCCACGAAGGTCGCGGCGGGGTTGATCGTGCCGGCCGCCTCGCCAAGCGCGATCAGTTTTGGCACGAACGGTCCGGGCTCCTTGCCCGGCAAGGTCAATCCGAACAGTTCGACGATCTGGCCGGAGAAGATGATGACGGCAATGCCGGCGGTGAAGCCGACGGTGACCGGATAGGGGATGAACTTGATGTAGGTGCCGAGCCGGAGGTAGCCGATGGCGAGCAGGAACACACCGGCCATCATCGTCGCCAGCAGCAAGCCGTCAACGCCGACGCGGGCAACCGTGGCCGCCACCAGCACGATGAAGGCGCCGGCCGGCCCCCCGATCTGGAAACGGCTGCCGCCCAATGCCGAGATGATGAAGCCGCCGACGATGGAGGTGTAGAGGCCACGCTCCGGCGTCACGCCCGATGCAATCGCGATTGCCATCGACAGCGGCAGCGCAACGATGGCGACCGTCAGGCCGGACATGACGTCGGCCTTGAATTGCGGCAGGTGGTAACCCTCCCGCCAGACCGTCACGAGTTTCGGCGTGAACAATTCGGAAAATGTCGGCTTTGCCGGCCCATGGGCCGCCTTATGGGCCGATTGATGCCCTGCCCGCCGTGTCTGATCCATGGACTGCCTTCCGCACCCTGAAAGGCGGCGGGATCGTCGGCAGGACTGTCGGCGGTCGCCGTCGCGACTTATGCCGGCTCAGCCTTGGGATCCGGCGGCGCGGCGGGCTTGAGGCGCACGCCCCTGCCGCCGCGTTCGCTGGCCTGGTTCTCGCCGATCAATTCCACCCCGGCCTCGTCGAGAGCCTGGATGACCTTCATCAGCGTATCGACCACGCCCCTGACCACGCCGTCGCTCGCTTCCATGCGTTGGATGGTCGGAAGCGAGACGCCGGCGCGCTCGGCGAGTGTCTTCTGGTCGATGCCCGCCAACGCCCTTGCGGCGCGCATCTGCGCGGCAGTGATCATCGGCCTGAACCCATGTCTGAGTCTGCAGACATAACGTATAATACCGTCATTGTGATGTTTCAAGCATCAGAAGGCATAGTTCAACCATGTGAAGATCACTCACTTTCGCCGACCACACTGCGCCGCTGCAGGAGCCGCGCGGCCAACCAGCATAGCGTCGCCCAGGCGAAGCCCGCGCACCAGCCTGCCAGCACATCCGACGGCCAGTGGACGCCGAGATAGATGCGGCTGACGCCGACCAGCACCGTCGTCAGCACGGCGAGTGCCAGGACATAGACCTTGGTCGCCCGGCCATGCAGGAAACGCGCCGCGAGCGAACCCAGCGTGAGATAGGTCACCGCCGACAGCATGGCGTGGCCACTGGGGAAGGAAAGCGACGTTTCGCTGACCAGATGCGAGACGAGCTCGGGCCGAGGCCTGTCGATGCCGACTTTCAAAAGACTCGACAGAACCTGGCCACCCGCCACGGCGACGAAGATGAGAAGTGCGGTCCCCGGCCTGCGGATCAGCAGCAGATAGATGATCGTCGCCGCTGTGATCAGCACCAGCACGCTGGAGCTGCCAAGGCTCGTGATGTCGCGCATCGCCCCTTCCAGCCACGGCGGACCAACCGGAACGCCGGGCTGGCCCGCCTGGCGGAAAGCCAGCAGGATTTCCGTGTCGAAGCCGTGCGGCGCGGTCGCCCGCGCCACCTCCGTCAGCTCCACGAAGCCCCACAGCCCGCCAGCGATGACGAGGCCAGCCAGGAGGACCGGAAATTCGATCCGGTTGAGCAGGGTGCCCACGGTGTCTTTCATCGGGCCTGTGTCGCCGTCTTCATCTTGATCATCGCCCCTGCAGATAGGGCCCGAGCGTGATCAGCGCCACGGCGGCAACCGCCAGCACGATGCCGGTCGCCTGCAACGCGTTGACGCGCTCGCCAAAGAACAGCAGCGCCACGACGTTGACCGAGACCAGCTGGATGACCGCCGATAGGCTGAACGACACCGACATGCCGAATTCGCGGATAAGCCGCAGCATGATCAGGTTGCCCAGCGAATAGAGCGCCAGGGTCAGCAGGATCTTGCCCAGGCTCGGCGCCAATCCCCATTGCTTGGCGGCGGTTGCCGCCAAAAGGAAGATCACCGTTGAAAAGCCAAGCTGGAGCAGTCCCGAGAAACTCACGTCCCATCCCCCTCGAAGCGGTGCCCGCCATGTGTGTCGCGGCTCTTGTTTCCGAAGCGCGCCAGGACGTCAAGCGACGTCGTTCGAACGAAGGTCTTGGCAAGGGCAAGGCTGAAGCTCAATGTGCAGCCACCGCCCGGCCTGTTGATAGAGGGGGTGGCCAGGAGCCGATGATTCGTATTCTTCAGAACTTGGCGCGGCGCTGGAGCGAGCTTTCCCTTGCCGTGCAATTCCTCGTTGCCGGCGGCTTTGGCCTTCTGGCCATCATGCTGGTGGTGGGCTTCTGGGTGACGATGCAAATCAGGGACGGCGTCATCCGCAATTCGGCCGCCACGACCGCACTTTATGTGGACAGCGTGATCGCGCCACTGCTGCCGGACCTGCGCAAGAGCGAGGAGCTGAGCGAGTCCGTCAAGCAGGCGCTCGACGAGACCCTTGGCCAGGGCGCGCTCGGCAAACGCCTTGTGTCGTTCAGGCTCTGGCGGCGCGACGGCACCGTGCTCTATGCGAAGAACGCGGCCTTGATCGGCCGCCGCTTCGATCTGAGCGACAATCTGCGTTCCGCATTCCAAGGCAGCGTCACCGCCCAACTCGACACGTTCGATGGCAATGAAAGCAAGGAGCAGGCTGTCGGCGTACCGCTGCTGGAGATCTACAATCCGGTGCGCGAACCCTGGTCCGGCGACGTGGTGGCCGTCACCGAATTCTTCGAGGTTGCGGGCGATTTCAAAGCCACGCTGGCTTCCGCCCTGCTGTCGAGCTGGCTGATCGTGGCCGGCACCACCTTGACGGCGTTCCTGCTGCTGTCTGGCATCGTCCTGCGCGGCAGCCGCACCATCGACGATCAGCGCGGGGCGCTGCGCCGCCAGGTGTCCGAGCTGCAAGGCCTGGTGGCGCAGAACAGCGCCTTGCGCCACCGCGTGCAGCGGGCGTCGCGCCGCGCGACCGCGCTCAACGAAAGATATCTGCGCCGGATCGGCGCCGACCTCCATGACGGTCCGGCCCAGCTCGTGGCCCTGGCGGCGCTGCGCATGGACAGTCCGGTGTTTTCCGGCGACGGCCACTGGGGCGAAAGCCGCTCGACCGAGGTCGCGATGATCCGCAAGACGCTGGAGGATGCGATGCGCGAAATACGCGGCATCTGCACCGGCCTCGTGCTGCCGCAGATAGAGACGGCCGCTACCACGGATATATTGCGGCTGGCCGTCAACGAACACGAGCGCCGGACGGGAACCTCGGTGACGCTCAAATTGCCTGGACATTTGCCCGAGCCCGGCGCCTCTGAGAAGATCAGTATCTATCGTTTCGTGCAGGAAGGGCTGAACAACGCCTATCGCCACGGACAGGGCAAAGATCAGGTGGTGCGTGCCGAGATGAAAAATGGCAGGCTTTTCGTGGAAGTTTCGGATGGCGGACCAGGCTTCGATCCGGCGCGGGCGGAGGGGCTGGGGCTCGCTGGCCTGCGGGAACGGGTCGAGAGCATTGGCGGCCAGTTCGAGACCTTGAGCGGGCCGCAAGGCACGCGGTTGGTGATCAGTTTGTCGGTCGAGGAGCAAGCATGATTGGCGCTATTCGCATTGCCATTGTCGATGATCATCCGCTTTTTCGCGAAGGTGTGACGCGCAGCCTGTCGGAGATCGGAGGCTTCGAAATGGTCGGCGAGGGCGCGACCGCGCAGGATGCGGAACGCCTCGCTTCGACGGTGCGGCCCGACATATTGCTGCTCGACATCTCCATGCCGGGCGGCGGACTGGCGGCGGTTGCAAACATCCTCGCCGACCATCCTGCCCAGAAGATCGTCATGCTGACCGTTTCAGAGGCCAATACCGATGTGACCAAGGCCCTGAACGCAGGGGTGCGCGGCTATGTCCTCAAAGGTATCGGATCGCGCGCGCTCGCCGATATCCTGCGCAATGTGGCGGCCGGCGAGAGCTATCTTTCACCGACGCTGTCGGCCCGGCTGCTTTCCGATCTCCAGTCCCTGCAGCCGGCCGACGGCACGACGGACCGCCTGCGGCAACTCACCGGGAGGCAGACGGAAATCCTGCGGCTGGTGGCCGAGGGGCTCAGCAACAAGGAAGTTGCCTTGCGGCTGGATCTGCAGGAAAAGACAGTCAAACACCACATGACCGGGGTGCTGTCGAAACTCAACGTGCGAAACCGCACGGAAGCGGCCCTCATGATGCGCGAGTTTCGCGACCGCGACAGGAACCGCCCATAGCGATCGCGATACGGGAAACCGCGCGAGGCCGGTCAAAAAAGAGGTCACCTCCGCCGGGGGCGGCGGAGGTGACATGCGAAACTGACCGTTGCCTGTTGGCCAGCCTCACAAGGCCTTGAGACGGCTGATATCGGCCGGCGTAACCCGGCGGTCGATGATCGTGCGACCGAGGGCATCCTCCATCCTGAAACGGCCGTTCTCGATCTTTTCCGTTATGCCGTCCGGATGCTGGACCATGATCTTCTTGCCATCCACGTCGACCTTGTCGCCGGTCGCCGTATTGACGTGACTGCTGGCGCCCTGGTCGTTCTGGCCGGTGCCGGATCCTGGATTGCCGCTACCGTCGTCACCACTACCCGTTCCTGAATTGTTGCCGCTATTCCCGCTGTTGCCGTTGCCATTCCCGCTGTTGCCGCCGCCACTGTTGCCGCCGTTCCCGCCGTTGCCATTGCCGCCGTTACCACCGTTGCCGTTCCCGCCGCCCTTGCCGGCCTGTGCGCTGGCAGCGTAGAGGCCGGGAGCGAAACCATGAAAGGCAATGTGATAGGGAGCGATGGTCAGCGCCAGCGCGGATGCCGATCCGAGCGCCAACCGGAAACAGCGGGTCGTGATCGATCTTCGCATCCTGGTCTCCGTCGATTGAGCCGGCGCGCCCACCCTCAACGTTGCAGCCAACATCGCCGAAAGACGTAGTAGCCGGAAGCGGCCTCCGACCGTTGCGGTTGTCCTCCAGGACCTTTGCAAGCGCAAGCTCGGACCAAAGTCCGAGATTCGAGTGAACACCCTGCACCAGGCAAGCACCAGAACAGGCATAATGTCACGAAAATGTGATCAGCCGACTGTAAGGCGTCGAACAGGCACCCAAGCTCCAGCGACTCCAACAGCCAGAGGCAAGCCCGCATGACCGAACAGCGCTTCTCCGATGCCCGATTCCGCACCAGTCTGCTCGAGGAAAACGAAGGACCGGCCATCAACCCCACCGACAACCGCACCATGGGCGAG
Organism: Mesorhizobium sp. B4-1-4; assembly: GCF_006439395.2. Lineage (NCBI taxonomy): Bacteria > Pseudomonadati > Pseudomonadota > Alphaproteobacteria > Hyphomicrobiales > Phyllobacteriaceae > Mesorhizobium > Mesorhizobium sp. B4-1-4. The sequence continues at coordinate 5,034,832 of NZ_CP083950.1, read as the reverse complement.
ATTATCGCCGCGCGGTTCTCGCGCCGGGGTTTCCTGAAGGGGTCGCTCGCGGTCTCGGCGATCGCCGCCACCGTCAGTCCGCTGGCCATGATCGCCGCGGACGACGCCCGCGCCGCGGAAGGCTCCGCCTTCAGATTCGACGAGCTTGAGGCCGGCATCGACGACAAGCACCATGTCGCGCCGGGCTATGACGCCGACGTGCTGCTGCGCTGGGGCGACCCGCTGTTCGCCGATTCGCCGGAATTCGATCCGACCAAACAGTCGGCCGAGGCCCAGGCAAAACAGTTCGGCTACAACAACGACTATGTCGGCTACATCCCGATCGAGAGCTCCGCCGAGCATGGCCTGCTGGTCGTCAATCACGAATACACCAACCCGCATCTGATGTTCCCCGGGATCGTCAAGATCGTCGAGAAGGACGGCAAGAAGGCAGCCGAGGTCGCACCGCTGAGCAAAGAGCAGGTCGATGTCGAGATGGCGGCACATGGCGGCACGATCGTCGAGATCCGCAAGGTGTCGGGCAAATGGCAAGTGGTGCGCGACGGCAAGCTGAACCGCCGCATCACTTCCAGCACCGAAATGGCGCTGTCCGGACCGGTCGCCGGCCATGACCGCGTCAAGACCAATGCCGACCCATCCGGCACGAAGGTTCTCGGCACCGTCAACAACTGCGCCGGCGGCGTCACGCCCTGGGGCACCTATGTCATGGCCGAGGAGAACATCCACGGCTATTTCTCCGGCGAACTGCCGGAGGGCCACAAGGAAGCGGCCAACTACAAGCGCCTCGGCATCCCGGAAGGCGCCTATGAGTGGGGCGCGCATTACGACCGCTTCAACCTCGCCAAGGAGCCGAACGAGCCGAACCGTTTCGGCTGGGTCGTCGAGGTCGACGTCGACGATCCGAATTCGACGCCGAAGAAGCGCACCGCCATGGGCCGCTTCAAGCATGAGGGCGCCGAATCGATCGTCGCCAAGGACGGCCGCGTGGTCTTTTATCTCGGCGACGACGAGCGCTTCGACTATGTCTACAAATTCGTCACCAAGGGAACCTTCAACGCCAGCGACCGCTTGGCCAACAAGGACCTGCTTGACGACGGCACGCTGCATGTCGCCAAATTCGCCGAGGACGGCACGGTGGAATGGCTGCCGATCGTCTTCGGCCAAGGCCCGCTGACGGCCGAAAACGGCTTTGCCGGCCAGGCCGATGTGCTGATCGAAACGCGCCGCGCGGCCGACCTGCTCGGCGCAACCAAGATGGACCGGCCAGAAGACATCCAGCCCAATGCCGTCAACGGCAAGGTCTATGTCATGCTGACCAACAACTCCAAGCGCAAGGCCGACCAGCTCGATGCCGCCAACCCGCGCGCCGCGAACGCCTTTGGCCACATCATCGAGATATCAGAGAGCGACGGCGATTTCGCCGCCACCAAGGGCAAGTGGGAAGTGCTGCTGAAATGCGGCGATCATTCCGTCGCCGATGTCGGCGCCACCTTCTCGACCGCGACGACGGCCAATGGCTGGTTCGGCATGCCCGACAATTGCGCGGTCGATTCGGCCGGACGTCTGTGGGTCGCCACCGACGGCCAGGGCCCGAAGGCCACCGGCCGCACCGACGGCCTGTGGGCGGTCGACACCGAAGGCGCGGCGCGCGCGACCTCGAAACTGTTCTTCCGCGTGCCGATCGGCGCCGAAATGTGCGGCCCGCTGTTTGCGCCCGACGACCAGACCGCCTTCGTTGCCGTCCAGCATCCGGGCGATGGCGGCGAAGACTGGGAAGCCTTTGGCCGCCCCTCCTACTATGAGGATCCGTCGACACGCTGGCCCGATTTCAAGCCCGAAATGCCGGTGCGGCCGGCGGTCGTCGTCATCACCAAACAGGGCGGCGGCAAGATCGCCGTCTGAGTTCAGCTGAAAACTCTGAAGGAGGGGTTCGGGATCCGAAGCCCCTCCTCTTTCGCATGGAGTTTGCTCAAGCCTCGGGAAAGACCGGCAATTTACACGTGGCGCCCCAGGTCCTGTCGAGGGAGACCGTCGCCATGCCGAAATCTGTCCATGACCGTGGCCTGCTCAAACCCGCCGAAATGGCCACCTTGCAACGCGTGTTCGACGAGGCCTGCCGCCGGCGCGACGTGCATCCAGAACCCCCCGAGGCGCGCGAGATCGCGCGCCCGGTTGCCGGCTCCCCGGGCCCGGATCAGCGCGACGCGCCGAATGGATGGCGGGAGCCGGCGATCCGGCCGGCGATCGCCTTGCCCAATATGGCGGCGTTGGCGAAACAGCCGCGAATGCTCGGCCGCATGCCGGTGAACCAGAGGCCGGGCAGTTTCGGATCGTTTTCAGCGCCGTTGAAGAGCGGAACGCCCTTGCCGTCGAGCACGTCAAGACTGCCGACCATGCGCTCCAGCCCGGTGCGATAGCCCGTCGCGGCAATGACGATGTCGGGATCGATCAGTCTGCCATCGGCCAGGATCACGCCGTCCGGGGTGAACTCCCTTATTGCCGGGACCACGACGATCTTGCCCGATTTGATGGCGCTGACGGCGCCGTCGTCCGCGGCGATCGCAGTGTAGTCCGAGGTCAGGCGGCTGGCGCCGCCCGCCGGCGCGGGCGGCACGCCGAATTTGGTGAGGTCGCCGAAAACCAGGCGCTGCGTCAGCGCCATCACCGCATCGGCAACACGCAGCGGCAAGCGCGCCATGAGCGGCGAGAGCCGGTGCACGGCGATCTTGCCGATCCGCTTGGGCAGAAGGGCGGGGCCGTTGCGGGCCGACAGCCATAGAGCCGCCGTATCGACGCCCGCCAGATGATTGAGGGCATCGAAGCCCGAATTGCCGGCGCCGACGACCAGCACCTTCTTGCTGGCATAGGTGTTGGCGTCGCCAAAATCCGCCGAATGGATGATCCGGCCCGTGAACGCCTGCATGCCCGTCCAATGCGGCGTGAAAGGCTCCCTGTCGCGGCCGGTGGCGACAACGATATGACGTGCGAGGCGCGAGCCGGCGCTGGTGCGCACCGCCCAGTGGTCGCCCATGAACATGATGGTCTCGACGGCGACGCCAAACTCCACCGGCAGCCGGTTCGCCTCACGGAAATCGTTCATATGGCGGATAACGACCTTCCTGGGAGGGAAGGCTGGGGTACCCTTGGGAAAGGCAAGGCCGGGCAGCGCCGACAGATCGCGATGGGTGTTGAGATGCAGTTGCTGGTGGCGCCGGTGCCAGGGCTCGGCCAGCCGGCTCTCCTTTTCGAGGATCGCCGTCGGCACACCAGCCTTGATCAACGCCTGCGCGACGGCCAATCCGGCGGCGCCGGCGCCAACGACGATCGCCGGCTCGACCGCCACCAACTGCTCCGCCATTGTTCCGGTCGCCGTATCAGCCATTCACTCTCAAAACCCATTCAACCGCCGCGGCATCCCGCAAACTGGCAGGACGCTGTAACCGTTTGATCGCGCGCGGACCCACACAGCGGATCGGTGCCGGTCGCGCAAGCCCTGCGCCGAAGCATTCCGCCCCAGCCGGAAACAGCGGATCGCGGAAATGCGGTCAAAACAATGACATGGGCAGATTACCCGCTTCTGTCCGATTAGATACAGTCCTATATGGCATATGGGCGGCATCGGCGATAATCAGGTCGCGGCAATGTGATTGATTCGAGGTGGAGGATCTCGTTACCGACGCAGGAATTCGAAACCACGATCGTTTTCGGCTTCCCGCGAAAAATCAGACGCCACGGCGTGGCTTGCTGGTCCTTGGGACACGCAGCGCCACACACGGCACGCGGAATCGACCATGCCCTCCTTGCGTATCTATTTCGACAATATCCTCGAGGGTGCCTCGCCGAAGGTCGAGCGCCAGACGCTGACGCATGTCGAACGGCTGGCGATGGTCCGTCGCCATGGCGACTTCTCGCTCGCCTATTCCACTGCCGTGCAGGGCAAGCTTTCCTACTTTGGCGACGCCGATGGCTACATCGCCTTCGGCACCAAGATGAGGCATCATTTCGCGCTCGGCGACCCAGTGGCGGCGCCGGCGCGCCGGCCCGACTACATCAGGCGCTTTGTCGAGACCGCCGGCGACCCGTGGTTCGTGCAGATCGGCGAGGAGACCGCACGCGTGCTGGCCGGGCTCGGCTACAAGATCAATCGGCTGGGCATCGACACTCGCCTGCCGCTACCCGGGCACGACTTTTCCGGCAAGCGCAACGAAACGGTGCGCTATTCCGAGCGTTGGCTGTTGAAGAAGGGGTTTTCCTTCGACGAGGACAAACGCACCATCTTTCTCGACGAGATCGCCCGGCTCTCCCAAAATTGGCGCGGCGACCGCATCGTCAAGCGCTGGGAGATGGGTTTTCTCAACCGACCGTTTTACGATCAGCTCGGCACCGACATGCGCCGGTTCGTGCTGCACGGTCCCGATGGCGAACTGATCGCGCTGCTCGACTTCGACCCGCTGTTCGCCGACGGCAAGTTGATCGGCTACACCACCGCGTTCAAGCGCAAGCATGTCGATGCCTCGCCGCATGCCGAGATCGGGCTGACCAAATTCGCCGTCGACCGGTTTCGCGAAGAGGGTGCTTCCGTGGTCACGCTTGGCCTGTCGCCACTGGTCGATATAGGACCAAGCGGATTTGCCGAAAGCGCGTTCTGGCGCAACACCTTCCAGCGCGCCTACGACTCGCCCTGGGTCAACCGCCGCAGGTTCAACCTGCAGGGCCAGGCGGCGTTCAAGCGACGCTTCCATGGCGTGGAAGAGCCGGTCTACATCGCCTTCCGCGAGGGCGCCTATATCGAGATGCTGGGCTTGCTGCGGCTGGTCAAGGCTATTTGACGTCTGCGGGAACCGGCTTCTGCGAAGCAGCGTCAGTTTCTTAGCCGGTAACCGGTCCGGAAGATCCAGGCGACGATCGCGATGCAGACGGCCAGGAAGACCAGCGTCATGCCGAGGCTGACGCCGACGGAGACGTCGGCCTTGCCGTAGAAACTCCAGCGGAACCCGCTGATCAGGTAGACCACCGGATTGAACAGCGTGATCGTCTTCCAGATGCCGGGCAGCATGTGGATCGAATAGAAGCTGCCGCCCAGGAAGGTCAGCGGCGTGACGATCAGAAGCGGCACCAGCTGCAGCTGTTCGAAGGTCTTGGCCCAGATGCCGATGATGAAGCCGAACAGGCTGAACGTCACCGCGGTCAGCACCAGGAAAGCGACCATCCAGAACGGATGCTCGATCCTGAGCGGCACGAACAATGCCGCGGTCGCCAGGATGATCAGGCCGAGCAGGATCGACTTGGTCGCAGCACCGCCGACATAGGCGATGATGATCTCCAGATAGGAGACCGGCGCCGACAGCAATTCATAGATCGAGCCGACGAATTTCGGGAAGTAGATGGCAAACGACGCATTCGAGATCGATTGCGTCAGGAGCGACAGCATCATCAGGCCCGGCACGATGAAGGCGCCGTAGCTGATGCCGTCGATCTCGGTGATGCGTGAGCCGATGGCCGAGCCGAAGACGACGAAATAGAGCGATGTCGAAATGACCGGCGAGATGATGCTCTGCAGCACGGTGCGGAAGGCACGCGCCATCTCCACCCGGTAGATCGCCCATACAGCACGAAGATTGGGGGCCGCACGAAGGTTCATGGCAGCGCGCAGGTTCATGGCTCTTGCCTCAGGAGATTGACGAAGATCTCTTCCAGCGAGCTGTTCTTGGTGTCCAGATCGCGGAACTGGATCCCGGCCGCTTCGAGATCGCGGATCAGCGAGGCGACGCCCGGCCGGTCGCTCTGGTTGTCATAGGTATAGGTGAGCTGGCTGCCGTCTGGCGCGAGCTCCAGCGCGTAGTGCGAGAGCCCGTCGGGCACACTGTCCAGCGGCGCGCGCAGCTCCAGCGTCATCTGCTTGCGGCCGAGCTTGCGCATCAGCTCCGCCTTGCCCTCGACCAGGATGATCTCACCCTTGTTGATGACGCCGACGCGGTCGGCCATCGCCTCGGCTTCCTCGATATAGTGGGTGGTGAGGATGATGGTGACGCCGTCCTCGCGCAGCCGTCGCACCATCGCCCACATGTCCTGGCGCAGCTCAACGTCGACGCCTGCCGTCGGCTCGTCGAGGAACAGGATGCGCGGCTCGTGCGACAGCGCCTTGGCGATCATCAGCCGCCGCTTCATGCCGCCCGACAGGGTGATCGCCTTGGCGTCCTTCTTGTCCCACAGCGACAGGTCGCGCAGCACCTTCTCGACAAAGGTCGGGTTGGCCGGCTTGCCGAACAGGCCGCGGCTGTAGTTGACCGTTGCCCAGACCGTCTCGAAGGCGTCGATGGTCAGTTCCTGCGGCACCAGCCCGATCAGGCTGCGCGCGGCGCGGTAATCGCGGCCGATGTCATGGCCGTCGACGGTGACGGTGCCCGAGGAGCGGTTGACGATGCCGCAGACGATCGAGATCAGCGTCGTCTTGCCGGCGCCGTTGGGGCCGAGCAGCGCGAAGATCTCGCCGCGCCGGATGTCGAGATTGACTTCCTTGAGCGCCGTAAAGCCAGTGGTGTAGGTCTTGGAGACCCCGGAAATGGACAGGATGGAGGGCATGTCTGAAACGGCTGCCTGAAAGAGGTCCCCTGATATAGGCCTGTTGTCGTTTCATGCAACCGGAAGTCAATGGCGCTGCTGACAGTTCTCGACATCGAGGCTTGGGGACCGGCCGAAAATGCGTCGCTTGCAACCGGCAAAATTGTCCTGTGGCGTTCGGCCTCGCGGCAGGACGCCGCTTTGACCTGAAGCCGCTTCGGGCCTATCCTTCGCGAGTATTACAGCAGCCGGAGCCCGTCATGGACCCGCTCATACTTTCGCGCATGCAGTTCGGCGCGAATATTTCGTTCCATATATTGTTTCCGACGATCACCATTGCGCTGGGCTGGGTGCTGCTGTTCTTCAAGCTGCGCTACAACGCGACCAACGATTCCGCCTGGATGCGTGCCTATTTCACCTGGGTGAAGGTGTTCGCTCTGTCCTTCGCCATGGGCGTGGTCTCGGGTGTTACCATGAGCTTCCAGTTCGGCACCAACTGGCCGGGCTACATGGAGCATGTCGGCAACATCGCCGGGCCGCTGCTCGCCTACGAGATCCTGACCGCCTTCTTCCTCGAGGCGGCCTTCCTCGGCATCATGCTGTTCGGTTTCCGCCGCGTGTCGAACCGCACCCACACTCTGGCCACCGTGCTGGTGGCTGGCGGCACCACGGTCTCGGCCTTCTGGATCATCGCGCTGAATTCCTGGATGCAGACGCCGGCCGGCTTCGTGATGGTCGACGGCAAGGCGCATGCGGTCGACTGGTGGGCTGTCGTCTTCAACCCCTCGATGCCCTATCGCCTGGTCCACATGCTGCTCGCCTCAGGCCTGACGGTTTCGTTCCTGATCGCGGGATTGTCGGCGCTGCGCTATCTCAATGGCGACCGGTCGGAATCGATGTGGAAGGCGTTGCGCACCGGCGTCTTCACCGCCGCGATCCTGATCCCGATCCAGATCTTGGCCGGCGACCAGCACGGGCTGAACACGCTGGAGCATCAGCCGCAGAAGATCGCCGCCATGGAGGCCAACTGGACCACCGGCCCCAACGTGCCGCTGGTGCTCTTCGCCCTGCCCGACGAGGCGGCGAAGGAGAACCGGTTCGAGGTGACCATTCCCGACGGGGCAAGCTTGATCCTGCGGCACAGCGCCAGTGGCGTCGTGCCGGGGCTGAACGATTTTCCGGGCAACCATCCGCCGGTCTTCCCCATCTTCTGGAGTTTCCGCATCATGGTCGGAACCGGTCTTCTGATGCTTGCCGTTTCCTGGTCGGCGGCCTTCTTCCTCAAGCGCCGGCACCGCCTGCCGAAGCCGCTCGCCCTGCTGATGGTGCCGATGGCACTGTCGGGCTGGCTGGCGACGCTGGCCGGCTGGTACACGACCGAGATCGGCCGCCAGCCCTGGCTGGTGACGGGTGTGCTGAAGACCGCCGACGCCGTCGGCCCGGTGGCGGGCAGCCATGTCGCGCTGACGCTCGCCGTCTATCTCATTCTCTACGTGCTGTTGCTGATCGCCTATCTCGGCGTGCTGGTGCACCTGGCGCTGAAGGCGGCCAATGATGGCGACACCTCGCCGCTGCCGGGTGTTCTCAACGCGCCGCTGTCGCAGCCGGCGGCAGGGGAGTGAACATGCCTTCCTCGCGGGTCCGCGCCGCCCCTCACCTGCCTGCCGGCATCCTCTCCCCGTATAGGGACGGGGAGAGGAGCGCTGTCATCGCCGCTTCCGCCAATCACCGGCGTTGCAAGAAGGTAGCCAACATTGCGGCCAGCCCCCTTCTCCCCGTCCCTATACGGGGAGAAGTGCCCGGCAGGGCGATGAGGGGCGGCGCTGATTTCGAACAATCGGGCGCAAGCGAACGCCTCGGAGATAGACGTATCGCGACAGAACGGCTCTGGCGGTGAGGAGAAAAAGATGACCTACGACTGGCCAACCCTGCTGCCGCTGATCTTCGCCGGCCTGATGGGCCTCGCCATCCTGATCTACGTCATTCTCGACGGCTTCGATCTCGGCATCGGCATCCTGTTCGCCGCGGCGGAAGACACCGAGCAGGACACGATGATCGCGGCGATCGGTCCGTTCTGGGACGCCAACGAGACCTGGCTGGTGCTGGCCGTCGGCCTGCTGCTGGTCGCCTTCCCGATGGCGCATGGCGTCATCCTGACCGCGCTCTACATTCCGGTTTTCGTGCTGCTGGTCGGGCTGATCCTGCGCGGCGTCGCCTTCGACTTCCGCGCCAAGGTGCCGACCGAGCGCAAGCACCGCTGGAACCGCATCTTCTTCCTCGGCTCGGTCATCGCCTCGCTGGCACAGGGCTATATGCTGGGCGTCTATGTGCTCGGCCTCGATGTCGGCCCGGGCGGCGTGGCGTTCGGCGTGCTGGTGGCGCTCTGCCTGGCAGCCGCCTACGCGGCGATGGGTGCGGCCTGGGTGATCTACAAGACCGAAGGCGCGCTGCAGAGGAAGGCGGTGCGCTGGCTGCGCACCACCCTGGTGCTGACCGCGCTCGGCATGGCGGCCGTGTCGCTGGCGACACCCTTCGCCAGCCCGCGCATCTTCGACAAATGGTTCGTCTGGCCCGAGATGCTGTACCTGTCGCCGTTACCGATCCTGTCGGCGCTGCTGTTCCTGTGGCTGTGGCGGCAGACCTTCCACCTGCCCAGGCCAGACGACCGCCATGCGCTGACGCCGTTCCTGACGCTGGCCGGCATCTTCGTGCTGGGCTTTGCCGGCCTCGCCTGGTCGTTCTACCCGTTCGTGGTGCCCGACCGGTTGACCATCTGGCAGGCGGCGTCGGCGCCCGAAAGCCTGGCCATCATCCTGGTGGGCACGGTGGTGGTGCTGCCGATCATCATCTTCTCTTCGTTCTATGCCTACCGTGTGTTCGGCGGCAAGGCGACCGATCTGACCTATGATTGAGAGCGGCTCTCCCCCCTTGAGGGGGAGATGGCCGGCAGGCCAGAGGGGGTCGGCTCGACCGGGTTCGGCCTCCTGCGGCGGCGGAAGGTTAGCGCTTCACGCGCACCGACCCCCTCTGTCGCCTTCGGCGACATCTCCCCCTCGAGGGGGGAGACTATACTCAATTGCTCGCCGACAGCACCAAAACCGGCTTTTCACTGTACAGCGCCGGGAACAGCGTCTTCAGGTTCGCCACCTTGGGAAGGTCGTTGTAGACGATGTAGGGGTAGGTCGGGTTCAGCGTCAAAAAGTCCTGGTGGTAGTTCTCGGCCGGATAGAAGGTCTTGCCCGTCTCCAGCGTGGTGACGATCGGCTCGGGGAACACCTTGGCCTTGTCGAGCTGGGCGATGTAGCTCTCCGCAATCTTCTTCTGCGCGTCGTTTTCGGCGAAGATCGTCGAGCGGTACTGGGTGCCTGAGTCCGGTCCCTGGTAATTGAGCTGCGTCGGGTTGTGGGCGACCGAGAAATAGACCTGCAGCAGCTGGCCGTAAGTGACCTTCGAAGGGTCATAGGTGATCTCTACGGATTCGGCATGCCCGGTGCGGCCGGTGCCGACCGTCTCGTAGACGGCGTTTTCCTTCGAGCCGCCAGTGTAGCCGGAGACGGCCCTGGCGACGCCCTTGACGTGCTGGAACACGCCCTGCACGCCCCAGAAACAGCCGCCGGCGAAGATCGCCGTCTCGGTGCCGCCAGCGGCCTTTTCGTCCATCGCCGGCGGCGGGATTTTCACCGCGTCCTCGGCGGAAACAGCCGGCGTCAGCCAGAAGGCGGCGCCGGCGGCGGCCAGGACGAGCGCGGCCAGCGCGCCCCGGACAAGGCCGGTCGAACGGTTCTTGATATTGGTCATGGTTGCACTCCTCATGGCTTCCACAGGGATCAGTCTATTGGATCGGATAGGTCGGCGCGATGCACGAGTTACGGCGGAAGCTCACATTCGTGTGCGTCGGCGCGCCCGCATCCCGGGTAAAATGACCGCCCCTGACCTTGGACAGGAACGGCCATGGCCAGGGACGGCGGGGAGCTGTGGCCCAAGGCCTAGTTGGCCGGAGCCGTCGCCCCCATCGCGTCCGCCGGCTTCATCGCGTCCGTCGCCGGCTTCATGGCATCGGCGGGCTTCATCGCGTCGGCTGGTTTCATGGCATCCGTCGCGGGCTTCATGGCGTCGGTGGCCATCGGATCAGCCGGCTTCATGGCATCGGTTGCCGGTTTCATCGCGTCCGCCGCCGGCGCCATCGCGTCCGTGGCCGGCTTCATGGCGTTGGTGGCGTCGTCGGCGCGGGCGATGCCGCCGGCCAGCAGCGCCGTCGAGCAGAGGGCGAGGGCGAGCGCGGGCAGCGTCAGGCGGAAAAGAACGGTCATGATGGTCTCCTTGGCTTTGGTCGTTGAGGGGGATGGCGGCTCTGTCAGCCACCGGCATTGGCGGCGCCGCAACGGCGGCGTCGCGCAATCTCGTTTGAAAGTGTGGTTGCTAGTTCGTGGTGGCGGCCAGGATCGGGCCGCCGCCCGGCGATTGCACCAGCACAGCCGTGCTGAGGCCGCCGGACGCCGCGGGCAGCGCATAGGTGGCGGCATCGCCGCTCCAGCTGCCGATCTTCTTCAGCGAGTGCACGACATTGGCGTGCGGCAAGGTGCGGCCGGTGTTTTCGCCGCGCGCCACCGGCACCTGGACGACGCCCCTGGCATAGCGCACCAGCCAGACATCGGCCTTGCCGCCCGGGGCCGGGCCGGCGCCGATCACGACCTTGCCGCCGTCGAGCGACAGCGACGGACCGCCGGTCTTGCCTGTGGCGGTGATCAGATGTTCGATCTCGCCCGGTGCGGCGCCGACGACATCGGCATGGCCGTTGACCACCACTTGCGGCGTGAACGGCCCGTCATGGCCAAGCGGCGGCTCGTAGGAAACCTGGCGCTGGGTGAACTCCTGCTTCCCGAACGTGTCCTTCCAGCCGAGATAATCCCAGTAGGTGACGTTGAAGGACAGCGCCAGAACGCCGGGCTGGTCCTTGACCTTGATGAGATTGGCATTGGCCGGCGGGCAGGACGAGCAGCCCTGGCTGGTGAACAGCTCGACCACGGTGAGCGGCTGGGCTTGCGCCGCCCCGAGCGTGGCCGCGAGCGCAAGCGCGCCGGACAATGCGATGAATTTGCTGCGTCTGGACTGCGACATCGGCTTGCTCCGTGGGGGACGGCGCTCCGTTGCGCCGGTCATATCCCCACTTCGCCGCCATTTGCGGCTTCGTTACAGAGCTCACCGGTTCGTGATGTTCTCGTGCGTCGCTGTGCCGTACAGGGTCCTTCTCCCCGTCACTATACGGGGAGAAGGTGCCGGCAGGCGGATGAGGGGCAGCGCCAACGTCCGGCTTTGGCCACCCCGGAAGAATTTTCCGATGGCAAAGTCTGTTTACAGACGCAGAAGGCAGCGCTGCCCCTCATTGCCCTGCCGGGCATTTCTCCCCGTATAGTGACGGGGAGAAAGACGCTGCACGAATGGTTTCGCCTTACTGCGTCAGCGCCGTGTTCGAGGGCCGCTGGTTGAAGTCGCACTTGCCGGAGACGGTGTAGAAGAAGTCCGCATTGGAGACTGGCGCCGGCACCGGACTGCCGCCGTCTTCCCAGGCCTGGTTGCTGGACTGGTTGCAAGGGACGGCGGAGAAGATGTCGACCTTTTGCCCGGTCGGCACTTCGACGCCGTCGATATAGAGCCGGTTGGAGGTGGTCGGATCATTCGTGGTGAGATATTGCGGCTTCCCCGATGGCACATACATCTGCATGTAGAGGCCACCCATCTGGCTGACGTCGATTGACGCGCCGGCGCCGTTGGCCGGGTACATCGTATCGACACAGTAATATTTCGTGCCGCTCGCATCCTGCTTGAGGGTCACGCCGGCGGGTGGGTTGTTGCCGACGGTGCAGACCTGCTTCTGGGCCACCGTGGTGACGGTCTTGCCGGTTGAATCGGTCGTCAGGACGCTGGTGGTGGTGGTGCCATAGCCTTTCGGATCTCCGGTCTTGCCATAGGTGTAGTCGATCGTCATCAGCGGCTTGGCCACCGTCGCCCCTAACTGCGTGCCGTAGAGCGTCATCGTCTTGTTCCACCAGCCCGACGCCCCGGTTACCTTAAAGTTCGCCTGCACCAGCGACGGCGGCTTGCTGACCGCCGAGGCGACGGCGATCGGTACGGTGTCAATCCTGGCGATGGTCATGAAAACGGTGGGCATGGCGAAACTTGCCGTGGCCCGCGCGGTGGTGGCGGTGGCGGTGGTGCCAGCCACGAAGCTGTTCAGCGTCGCGGTTCCCTGTCCACCGTTGGCAAGGAAGGTATCCTGCAGCACCTGCTGGCGCTGCGGCAGCGTCGAGGCGGTATCCATGGTGGTGATCGACAGGATCGCGGCATCCAGCGCCTGCTGCTGATTGGACCTGATCTGTACGGCCGACGTATAATCGACGGCAAAGCCGGCGACGGTGATCAGCGGCACCGTACACAGGAAGAACAGCGGCATGATGGAGCCGCTGCGGGAGCGGGCAAACCCGCTTGCAACATTGCGCATTTCTGACCCCCCGAAACACATGAGCGGCCGTGCGAATACCATGCCGCCGACAACCAAGGTCTAATGCGATCATTTAAAATTTATGCATCCCAGGCCGTCAGGCCCGGATTTTCGATTTTTCCGGCAATGCTCACCGCTTCGTGATCGCCAGGGCAGCCCTTGCGCCGCAAGCCTTGCCGCCGATTGCCGCCCCTGCTAAAGCGCCCGGCATGAGCACGCCCCTCGACCACATCCGCAATTTCTCCATCGTCGCCCATATCGACCATGGCAAATCCACGCTTGCCGACCGCCTGATCCAGCTGACCGGCGGGCTGGAGGCGCGCGACATGAAGGAGCAGGTGCTGGACTCGATGGACATCGAGCGCGAGCGCGGCATCACCATCAAGGCGCAGACCGTGCGGCTGAAATACCGTGCCTTGAACGGCGAGGACTATATCCTCAACCTCATCGACACGCCCGGCCATGTCGACTTCGCCTATGAGGTGTCGCGGTCACTGGCCGCCTGCGAGGGCTCGCTGCTGGTGGTGGACGCCTCCCAGGGCGTCGAGGCGCAGACGCTCGCCAATGTCTACCAGGCGATCGACAACAACCACGAGATCGTCGTGGTGCTGAACAAGGTCGACCTGCCGGCCGCCGAGCCCGAGCGCATCCGCGAGCAGGTCGAGGAGGTGATCGGCATCGACGCCTCCAACGCCGTGCTGATCTCGGCCAAGACCGGTCTTGGCATTCCCGACGTGCTGGAAGCCATCGTCCACCAGCTGCCGCCGCCGCGCGAGGGCGACGCCACCGCGCCGTTGAAGGCCATGCTGGTCGACAGCTGGTACGACGCCTATCTCGGCGTCATCGTCCTGGTGCGCATCATCGACGGCGTGCTGAGGAAGGGCCAGACCATCCGCATGATGGGCACCGGCGCCAAATACCTGGTCGAGCGCACCGGCGTGTTCACGCCCGCCCGCGTCAATGTCGAGGAGCTTGGCCCCGGCGAGTTCGGTTTCTTCACTGGCTCGATCAAGGAAGTGGCCGACACCCGCGTCGGCGACACCATCACCGAGGACAAGCGCCAGACCGCGCATGCGCTGCCGGGCTTCAAGCCGGCGCAGCCGGTGGTGTTCTGCGGCCTGTTCCCGGTCGACGCCGCCGATTTCGAGGATCTGCGCGCCGCCGTCGGCAAGCTGCGTCTCAACGACGCCAGCTTCTCCTATGAAATGGAAACCTCCGCCGCGCTCGGCTTCGGCTATCGCTGCGGCTTCCTAGGCCTCTTACATCTCGAAATCATCCAGGAGCGGCTGGAGCGCGAGTTCAACCTCGACCTCATCGCCACGGCGCCTTCCGTCGTCTACCGGCTGCTGCTCAATGACGGTTCGATGAAGGAGCTGCACAACCCGGCCGACATGCCCGACGTGGTGAAGATCTCGGCCATCGAGGAGCCATGGATCCGCGCCACCATCCTGACGCCCGACGACTATCTCGGCGGCATATTGAAGCTCTGCCAGGACCGGCGCGGCATTCAGGTCGACCTCTCCTATGTCGGCAAACGCGCCATGCTCACCTACGATCTACCACTCAACGAGGTCGTCTTCGACTTCTACGACCGGCTGAAGTCGATCTCCAAGGGCTACGCCTCCTTCGACTATCACCTGACCGACTACCGCGAGGGCGACCTGGTAAAAATGTCGATCCTGGTCAACGAGGAGCCGGTCGACGCGCTGTCGATGCTGGTGCACCGCACGGCGGCGGAAAAGCGCGGCCGCCAGATGGTCGAGAAGCTGAAGGAGCTGATCCCGCACCACCTCTTCAAGATCCCGATCCAGGCCGCGATCGGCGGCAAGGTCATCGCCCGCGAAACCATCTCGGCGCTGCGCAAGGACGTGACGGCGAAGTGCTACGGCGGCGACGTCTCGCGCAAGCGCAAGCTCTTGGACAAGCAAAAAGAGGGCAAGAAGCGGATGCGCCAGTTCGGCAAGGTGGATATCCCGCAGGAAGCGTTTATCCAGGCGCTGAAGATGGGGGATTGATCTCCGCTCCGTAAGCTAATTTTAGCTGCAAGCATCGAGGCAAACGGAAAGTACCCCACATTTGGTACATTTGAACCGTGGACAGATAGCCCGCAACCGGTTGCCATCTGAGGATGGTCGATGAGGAGCTAGCTAGATTCGGTGCCGCCCTTCGCTTGTTAAGGAGCGAGAGGGGTTATTCTCAAGAGGAATTTGCTGCTCTCATCGGGATCGATCGTTCCTATCTGGGTGGAGTAGAGCGCGGAGACCGCAATCCGTCTCTCAAATTACTTTTCAGGATTTGTAAAGCTCTCGGACTGCAGCCGAAGGAGCTTCTCAAATGACAGCTGGTATACCCGCTGAGAAAATATACAGCAGCGATAAGCGAGTATATAAAGAGAAGTCAATCTCAGCGCGACTAGAAGCGTTGTTTTTGAATAATATAGGACTAGTTGTGACACGCGAGCGTATTATCGAGGTTGCAACGGATCCGATTTCAGGCCGAGTCCCAGAAAATTGGCACCAACGACTGTCAGAACTTCGCACGGACAAAGGATATACGATCCTTGCGCAGAAGGATTGGAAAGTGCTTTCGCCTTCGGAGTATGTCATGCCGCACCCCGGAAGGCGACCTACTGCGGCTAAGCGCGTTATGCCAACACGTGAGTGCTGGGATTCTGTGTTGAAATTGGCCAAGGGTAGGTGCCAATGGATGGAGGATGGGCAACCTTGTGGATTAGCCAACGGAGACATTGATCCGATTGGCGGAGGCACTGTACGGTTAACGCCAGACCATTTGAGCCCTCACTCGATCAACCCTGACATCGACCCTGCCAATCCTGCACAATGGCAGGCCCTTTGTGGACGACACCAAGTAACTAAGAAGAACTACTGGGACGGGGCTAGCGGAAAAATCAACTTGTTAGGAATCCTGCAACATGCAAGCACTAAGCAAAAAGCCGAGGCTTTGCAGTTCTTGCTAGATTACCATAGGCTTGTGGCAAGAAAGAGAGATTAAGTGATAGACATTTTAAGTCCGATGGACGTCTTTGACTCTATCGCTGAATTTGAGAGAACAGGAAAACGTGCAAACGTGAGCATATTGGACCCTTGGTACAACAAGGGTCTGGGAGGGACTCGCGACGATTATTTATCATTTATCGAAGAAATATTGATTCGGCTTTGCCGGTTCAGTGATCATGTTTACCTGTGGGGGTTCCCCGAGATAGTCGCGACGTTTCTGCCGTTTATACCTAAAACCCACAAGTTGGAATGTTGGCTAACATGGTATTACAAAAACAATCCGTCTGTAATCCGAGGATGGAGGTCTTCGCAGCAGGCTTGCCTTCATCTTAGAACCGAGGATGCGGCCATGTATCCTCAACATTTCTTGAACGAAGTTCAGCTTGAGAAGTTGCGGGAGGGTAAACTCCGGTACATGCCCGGGCCAGCGAGCGTTCTGGAAGCGGCATTAAATATTGGTTTTGTGGGGCGGTCCGAACAAACTGGTCATCCGGCACAAAAGCCAGAGTCCATTTACAAATCCCTTATCCTAATGGCGACGGTGGAGGGAAATTTGGTCTTCGATCCAATGTGCGGCTCCGGAACAACGGGCGCAGTTTGTAAGCGCCTAGGTCGCGTAGCCGTGCTGGGCGACATGAACCCGGAGTATATTGAGATAACGCGGGCGCGGCTGGCGAAAGTTTATCCTGACTCTACCTCGGTCGACGATCGATTCGATTTTGCCATCGGCCAATAACTACCATCGACGTATCATGCTAGGGGTGTGAGGTGCCTAAAACAACGCCCTAAGCTCGTCCAATTTGTCGTTGACCAGCCAGCCATAATAATTCTCTTCCGGCAGCTTTTCCGGCTCGCCCGCGGCGCGGCGTTTGTCGTTTTCCGCCTTCAGCGCATAGGCGCGCTGCTCCGGATTGCCGACATTGTAGAGCGTGGCGGTCAGCCCCGGATTGCCCGAAATGTCGAAGCCGGCAATGCTCTTGTAGGCATCGATCGATTTCTTGATCGTCGCGGCGACATAAGGCAGCGTCAGGTCCGGATCCATGATGGTCTTGTAGACCGAGTTGGGATCGCCGACGTCGAGCTTCGGCAGGCCCGACACCTTGTGCACGAGATCGCTCATCTGCAAGGCGGTCAGCGGATTGAGTTGGCCGAGGCCGAAGGTCTGGCCAGCATAGTAGGGCTGGAAGAAAGTGGCGCCGAAGCGGTTGTCGGGGAAATCCTCGCCGCCGACGGGTCTTGCCGCGAAACGAATGGTTCCAGACCTGTTCACGGCATTCCCACAGATCGTAGCTGTCCGAGATTGCACCGCATTTTTTGAATTCCGGCCGCTGTACGAAATCGCTGACATCCTCGCCGTCATAAGCGAAGGACAGTTTGCTGGAGAGATAGGAGATCGCCTTGACGTAGTAGGTCTGCAGCCGGTCGTAGGCGTCGACATTATAGGTGTGCTCGCCGACGATGGCGCCGACAATATGCATAGGATCGATGCCATAGGCGCTTGCTGCCTTCTTGATCTTGCCGCGCAGATCGGCGTCGTTCTGCAGCAGCGCATAGACCTTGCGATACTTCGCCTGGAAGGTGGTGTTGGTCGCTTGCGTGCGCCGGGCTGGAGGCGCCGGGAATATCGGGCTGCTCGGCATTTCGGTTTCCCGGCGGCACCAGCGTCGCCGCGTCGGCGGCGAAAAGCGTCGCCGCCAGCGTCAAGCCGAGAATGAACAGGACCAATTTTTTCATGCGCCGCCGCCTACAGGTATTGCCGCGCAAACTAGGGTATCGCTCTTGGTCGAGTCGAGAGCGCCCCTTCGGTCGGCGAGACGAAAGGTGGCCAGATGGTACCATCTGGCCACATCTCGGCCAGCCGAAGGGCGACCTTCCAACTCTGAAGCTACCATGCTGCTCGCTTCAAGTTCTTCGCGGAAGTTATCCGCCTTCACGATCACCTATCCTACAGCATCCTTTTGATTGGGAGATATCAGATGCGTACTCTAGACACCACCGCCTCTCTCGGCCTCGCCATCGGCGGCATCTTCGGCCTTGCCGGCACCTTCGTCGCGAACGCTCCGCTGCGCGAAACGCTGTGGGCGATCGACGGCGTGGCGCTGGTGGTGGCGACGGCGTTGCTCACCATGAAATACCAGCGGCTGGGCAATGATTGCGTGGCCGCGGGCTTCCTGACCTTTCTGGCCGGCGAAAGCCTGCTGCTGGCCGGCAATGCGGCGGGGATCGAGGCCAGCGTGCCTTCCTATGTCGGCGGCATCTCGCTGTGGGCGGCGGCGCTGATCATGGTCAGCATGCCCAGCACGTTCGCGCTGTGGATGCGGTTCACCGCCTTCGTCGCCGCCGCGCTGTTCCTGGCCTCGGTGGGCATGGTGCTGTGGGGCACGCCGCTGCTGCCGACCTCGTCGCCGCTGCCCGCGGTAGGCTATCCCTTCCTGGTGGCGACCTTTGCTGGTTGGATCTGGACGCTGGTGAAGCCGGCGCGGTGAGACCATGTCGGCGCTGCTCAAAATCCGCAACAGCGCGTGCAGCAGCATGACGAATGTCGGCGCTGCCCCTCACCTGCCTGCCGGCATCCTCTCCCCGTATAGGGACGGGGAGAGGGGCGCTCGTCGCTGATTTCGCCAATCACCAACGTTGAAAGGTGGAGCCGGCGTTGCGGCCAGCTATTCTCTCCCCGTCCCTATACGGGGAGAGATGTCCGGCAGGACAGTGAGGGGCGGCGCGACGTCCGGGGGAGCACGCCGCTGCTGCCGACCTCCTAGCCCCTGCCCGCCGCCGGCTATCTGTTCCTGGTGGCGACCTTCGCCGGCTGGATCTGGGCGCTGGTGAGGCCGGCGCGGTGAGAGCGCTGGCGCTGCTCAAAATCCGCAACAGCGCGTGCAGCAGCATGACGAATGTCGGCGCCGCCCCTCACCTGCCTGCCGGCATCCTCTCCCCGTATAGGGACGGGGAGAGGGGCGCTGTAATCGCGGCCTTCGCCAACCGCTGACGTGCAGAAAAGGTGCCGGCGTTGCGGTCAGCTCCTCTCGCCCCGTTTACGGGGAGAGATGTCCGGCAGGACAGTGAGGGGCGGCACGACGTCTGGGGGAGACGCGCGACAGTGGGAGCCCTAAACCTCACATGGCTTCTTCGCGGATGTCGCCCCCCGCTCCGTCCCGGCTTTGCCGGGCCACCTCTCCCCCACATTCGTGGGGGCGAGGAAACCTAGGCCGCGCTCAGTCTCAACTCTCAATCCAGACCTTTTCAAAGTGCTGCTCCAGCGCCTGGTGCTGTTCGCAGCCTTCGATGCCCTTGCGGTAGGTCCGGTAGACCGAGCGCCAGTAGGGCTGGATGATGATGCCTGAATCGCGTAAATTCTTCTCGATGCCGGCCATGATCTCCTTGCGCTTGATAGGATCGGGCATGGCAAGCGCCTTGTCGAGCAGCTCGTCGAACTCCTTGTTGGAATAGGCGCTTTCGTTCCAGGCCGCGCCCGATTTATACGCCAGCGCCAGCACCTGGACGCCGAGCGGGCGGCCGAGCCATTCGGTGCAGGAATAGGGGAACTTGCTCCAGTCGTTCCAGAAGGTGGCGGCGGGCAGCACGGTGCGCTTGATCTTGAGGCCGGCCTCGCGGATCTGCGCGGCAATCGCATCCGCCGTGCTCTTCTGCCATTCGATGTCGACCGAGATCAGCTCATATTCATGGTCCGCCTTGCCGGCCTCGGCGATCAGCTTCCTGGCCGCCTCGACGTCGCGCCGGGCCGGGCCGATATCGGCATACTCGGGGTGCATGGGGCCGACATGGTGGTTGTCGGCGGGCTTGCCGCGGCCGTCGAGGCCAAGCTTCAGCACGGCGGAATTGTCGACGGCGAGCTGCGCGGCGCGGCGCACCTTGACGTCATCATAGGGCGCGTTGGAGACATTGAAGCGGGCGACGATGGTGGAGCCGGTGGCGATCTCGGAATTCTTCAGCCCCATCTTCTCGGTCTGCGACACGGCATCGGAGGCGGTTTCGTGGTCGGTGTCGATCTCGCCGGATTCGAAGGCCGACAGCATGGCGTTGGGGTCGGAGCCGTAGTCGATCCACTGGATGCCATCGAGGTAGAAGTCGCCCTTCCACCAGGGCTTGTCCTTGCGCTTCACCTCGGCACCCGTCTCGGCGTCCCATTTCACCAGTTCGCAAGGGCCGGTGGTGATGGCCAGCGCCTTGAGCGGATCGCCATTGCCATCATAGGAGCGGTGCATGATCAGCGCCGGATAGTCGGCCATGCCGGCGATCAACGAGATGTCGGGCTTCGGCAGATTGAGTTTTATCGTGTAGTCGTCGACCTTCTCGATGCCGCCATCGACCACCTTCTTGGTGTCGGCGTTGACCAGCGCGCCCATGCGCGCGGCGACCGAATTGCCGGCCACACCGGCCTCGCACCAGCGGTTGAGGTTGTGGACGACATCGTCGGCGTTGAAGGCGTCGCCATTCGACCAGGTGATGCCCTTGCGGACATGCAGCGTCAGCGTCCTGGCGTCGTCGCTCATCTCCCATTTTTCCAGCAGCCAGGGCTCGAAGGTGAAGTCGGTGTTCCAGCGCACCAGATATTCGTTGCAGTGGCGGGCGACGTTGGACATTTCGACACCGTCGAAGGTGCGCGGGTCCTTGAACCCCTTGACGTTCATGGCGACACGAAGCACGCCGCCCTTCTTCGGTTCCGCCGCGCGGGCCGGCGTCGGGACGATGCCGCCCAGGGCAAAAGCGCCGGCGGCGCTGACGCCGAGGCCGGCCATGAGCGCAAAATATTCGCGGCGGTTGATGCCCCCCTTCCTGAAATCGTCGGCGACGGGCTTGGCCTTCGGGTGCAGCTTGCGGTCGGTCAGCATGAATTTCATCGTCGTTCCCTCTTGTTGGTGCATGCCGCCCACAATGCGAGGCGGTTCTGGGACAACGGCATGCACGGAAATTGGCCCCGGCCGATCGCCAATGCAGGGTGGCCGCGACCGTCGGGGCGTCATTGCCTGAGAGGGAATGATAGGGCGGGGTGACGCGGCGGAATGTTCTGGAATCCGCAGGACTTGTGCGCTGGTCCGCAAGGGTCGCGGGGCGGGTACGGGCGCGACTTCGTCATCCTCGGGCGGAGCGGGAGCGAAGCGGACGCGCAGACCCGAGGATCCATGCCGCGATATCCGCCTTAAAGCGCAAGGGAGCAGAATTCTGGACCGTGGCGACGCTCAGGGGTCGCGGCATGGATCCCGGGGTCTACGCGCGTCGCTTCGCTCCTTGCTTCGCCCCAGGATGACGAACGGGGCGGCTGCAGCACCAACAAAAAACCCGGCGCGAGGCCGGGTTTTTCGGGACATGCCGTCAGCCGGGCGTCAGCTCACCTGGGTCTTGGAGGCGGCGGCCTGGTCTTCGGCGATCTTTTGCTGGAACATCTGGGCGAAATCGATCGGGTCGAGCATCAGCGGCGGGAAGCCGCCATTGCGCGTCGCCTCGGCGATGATCTGGCGGGCGAAGGGGAACAGCAGGCGCGGGCATTCGATGAACAGGATCGGCAGCATGTGCTCCTGCGGGAAGCCCGAAATGGCGAAGACGCCGCCATAGACCAGCTCGACGTTGAACAGCACTTCCTGGTCGAAGGAGGCCTTGGCGTTCAGCGTCAGGTTGACGTCGAACTGCTTGTCGGAGAGCGGATTGGCGTTGACGTTGACATTGATGGCGATGCCGGGAGCCTTGTCGCGGCCGCGCAGGGAATTCGGCGCGCCGGGGCTTTCGAAGGACAGGTCCTTGACATACTGGGCCAGGACGTTGAGCGACGGCTGCGTCGCGTTGCCGTTTCCGTTGGCGGCGCCGGCGGGCGCGTCATCATTGCTGGCCATGAGCCTGATATCCTTTTGCCTGGGCAGCGTTGCTGACCGAATTGAAATCGGGCGTTCGCTACCATGGCCGGCATGACAAGACAAGGTTTGCGGCCTTGCTTCTCACCTCGTCATCCCAGGGCGAAGCAGCCGCGCAGCGGCGTCGCGGAGACCCTGGGATCCATGCCGTGACCGTGGCCAAGGAATACGGCGGCTCGATCCTCACAACGGCGCGGCAGGGTGGATATCTTCCACCATAGCGGCGTTCAGAGATCGCGGCATGGATCCTGGGGTCTGCGCAAGTCGCTTCGCTCCTTGCTCGGCCCCAGGATGACGAAGCGTAGGACAGGCCCAGCTAGTCGTCCTTCAGCCGCCGCCAGGGCGAGTTGTGATCGGGGCCGCGCTTCAGATCGTCCTCGCGCGAATAGTCGCCGTCGTCGAGGTCGATGACCCTGTCGCGCGGCCGGCCGCGGAAGCCGCCTGGCGAAAAGTTGGTGGCGACGACGATGCGGCCCTTGAACCTGCTCCAGGCGAGGTCACGCACCGGGGGCAGGAACAGCAGCAGGCCGATAATGTCTGATATGAAGCCGGGGATGATCAAAAGGATCGCGGCGACCACGATCATGGCGCCATGGGCAAGCTGGCGGCTGGGGTCGCGGCCGGCATCCATCTCGGCGCGGATGCGGGCCATGACGTCAAAGCCCTGGTGCCTCAGCAGCAAAACGCCGGCAAGGCTGGACGCGACCACCAGGCCGACCGTCGCCAGGGCGCCGACCTCGCGGCCGACGATGACGAAACCGGCGATTTCCAGTAGCGGAAGCGCGAGGAGGAAGAGGGGTAGCAAGGAGATGCGCAAGTCTTGCCAACCTTTTCTGTCGTTTGGCCGTATCGATTGTTTTGGCCGTTGGCGACCAATCGCCGCTGGCCCTGGGGCTGTTAGATAGGTATGCCTGCCTTTAATTTGAATGATTGCGCCTTGCGTTCTATATGCTTTGGATATTGAACGCTATGCGACCGTGGGCTCCGGGCCGGGCGGTCCGGCCAAGAGACAGGGATTGATTGGCGGAAGATATGGGTTTCTTCGACTTCGGCACGATTTTCTTCCTGATCGCGGCGGTGGTGATCTTCTTCCAGCTGCGCAATGTGCTGGGCCGTCGGACCGGTAGCGAGCGGCCGCCCTTCGATCCCTACACGGCGGCGCGCACCGACAAGGACGCCACGCAGAAGCCCGAAAATGTCGTTTCGCTGCCGCGCAAGCGGCTGCCCGGCGAGCCGGCGCCGGCCGACGCCTACACGGCCATCGATGCCTTCGCCAAGCCCGACACCGATCTCAACAAGGGCCTACGCGCGATCAAGGATAATGACCCGTCCTTCGACCCGAAGGGTTTCGTCGACGGCGCCAAGATGGCCTATGAGATGATCGTCATGGCCTATGCCGACGGCGACCGAAAGACGCTGAAGAATCTCCTGTCGCGCGAGGTCTATGACGGCTTCGTCGCCGCGATCAGCGAACGCGAGGCCAAGTCCGAGAAGATCCAGTCTTCCTTCGTCGGCATCGACAAGGCCGACATCGTCTCGGCCGAGATGAAGGGCGGCGAGGCGCATGTGACGCTGCGCATCATCAGCGAGCTGATCTCGGCGACGCGCGACAAGGCAGGCACCGTCATCGACGGCGATCCCGAAACCGTGGCCGAGGTCAAGGATGTCTGGACCTTTGCCCGCGACACGCGCTCGCGCGATCCGAACTGGAAGCTCGTCGCCACCGAAGAAGAAGACTGAGCCCCGATGCATGTCGCCCAAAAGTGCGAAGCGGTTTTGGGGCGACGGCATGCATCAGAACCTGGGCTTGAAGCGCGTCGCATGACGCTCTTCGAGCCCAACGTCCTTTAGACAGGCGGCGGGCTCCGGTGTCGCTATCGCCTTTCTTCGCGGCAAAGTCCTTTGACGATCTTCCCGGCTGGGCCGACGACGACCATCTGCCGGCCTTCGAGGCTTTTCGCCGGTCCGCCTTTCATGCGCCGGTAAAACCCTATCGCAGCGGCGCGCTCGGTGTCGATTTCGGCGCCTTCGCCGAGGCCTATGCCGAAGCGCGCGGTGTCTCTTGCGCCAGCCGATTGGAAGCCCGCGCCTTCTTCGAACACCATTTCGTCCCCATGCTGGTTGTCCCAACGCTGGTTGGGGCCAAGACCGGCGCCGGGCTCGTCACCGGCTTCTACGAACCGCAAGTCGAGGCCTCGCCGGTGCGGACGGCGCGTTTCGTCGTGCCGCTGCTTTCGCGCCCGGCCGATCTCGCCGATGTCGACGATGCCAACCGGCCGCCCGGAATGGACCTCTATCTCGCTTTCGCGCGCCGGACGGCGAGCGGACTGGCCGAATATCCCGACCGCGGCGCGATCGAGCGCGGCGCGCTTTCCGGCCAGGGGCTGGAGATCGCCTGGCTGGCCGACAAGGTCGATGCCTTCCTCATCCACGTGCAGGGGGCGGCACGGCTTGCCATGACCGACGGACGGCTTTGCCGCGTCACCTACGCCGCCAAATCCGGCCAGCGTTTCACCGGGCCCGGCAAGGTGTTGAGCGAGACAGGTGAAATCCCGATGGCTGACGTGACGATGCAGTCGATCCGCGCCTGGTTCAAGGCGCATCCGGAGCGCGTCGACGAGATCCTGTGGCAGAACCGCTCCTACATCTTCTTCCGCGAGGCGGATGTGGAGGACGCCGCTCTCGGCCCGATCGCCGCCGCCAAGGTGCCGCTGACGCCGGGCCGCTCGGTCGCGGTCGACCGGCTGCTGCACACGTTCGGCACGCCTTTCTACATTGACGCGCCGACGCTCACCGCCTTCGAGGCGAAACCCTTCCGGCGGCTGATGATCGCGCAGGACACCGGCTCGGCCATCACCGGGCCGGCGCGCGGCGACCTGTTCGCCGGTTCGGGCGATGCCGCTGGCGAGATCGCCGGCGTGGTGCGCAATGCCGCCGATTTCTATGCGCTGGTGCCGCGCGCGCTGATCGGGCGCACATGATGGAAAAGCGTGCCGACAAGCTCAGCGAGGACGACCGGGTGCTTTGGAGCCTGGTGGCGCGCACGGCCAAGCCACTGAAGGGCCGGGCCGCGATCGACATTCCCGACATGACGGCTGATGCCAGGCCGGCGACGCCACAAGCGGCCCAGCCCGCCGCCAATGCAGCGGCGGCAAAGCCGAAGGCCCAGCATGTCACGCACCGGCTCGATGAGCCGACGCTCGACAAATTGTCAAAAGGCCGGCTGCCGATCGAGGGCCGCGTCGACCTGCACGGCATGACCCAGGACGAGGCCTATTCGCTGCTGTTCTCGTTCCTGCACCGGGCGCATGCCGGAGGCGTCCGCTATGTGCTGGTCATCACCGGAAAGGGGTCCTCCTCGGGCGGTGACGGCGTCCTGCGGCGCGCCGTGCCCGCCTGGCTGTCGACGCCCGCTTTCCGGCCGCTGGTCTCCAGCCACGACCATGCCGCCCGCAACCATGGCGGGTCCGGCGCGCTTTATGTGCGGCTGCGGCGGGTGCGGCCGTGAGGGCGGGTTCGTGACGCCGTTGGGCGAGAAGCTGCGGGCGCTGCGGAAGGAGCGCGGCGTCAGCCAGAAGGACATGGCGGCGGCGATCGGCGTCAGCGCCGCCTATCTGTCGGCGCTCGAGCATGGCAGGCGCGGCGCGCCGACCTGGACGCTGATCCAGAAGATCATCGGCTATTTCAACATCATCTGGGACGACGCCGAGGAACTGGCGCGGCTGGCCGAAGCCTCGCACCCGCGCGTAAAACTCGACACGTCGGGTCTAAGTCCCGCCGCCACCGAGCTTGCCAATCTGCTGGCCGAGAACATCGAGAAACTCGACGAAGCGCAACTGCGCCGCATCACCGCGTCGATCCGCGCAGCACTCGGCCTGCTGAAGTAGCTGGTTTTATCCGGATTTCGCGACGGCCGGGCGTCCCGCTCATTGCAAGACAGTGCCCGCGGCGGCAGCCAGCGGGCAGCTGTGGCGAGATCAATACTTGCCGGCCGTGCTGCCGTTGGGGTTGCCGCCATTGGTACCCGGGCGGCCATTGTCATGATGGTCGCGGCCGTTGCCGCCGCCCAGGCAGTCCGAGGCGCCTGCAGTGCCACAACAACGGCCGGCCCAAAGGTCATTGAGCGTGGTCTTGACGCAGCTCGTGTCGGTCTGACCAGCCAGGGCGGATCCGGTCAGGGCCGATACCGCGACGGCGGCGAGGAAGGTGTCTCGCAGAAAAGCAGTCATTTGAAGTCTCCATGGTTTGTTTCTGTCGTCCACGGCTGTGTGTCGCCGGGCGGGACGAATTGGTTCACGGAGATACGAGAAAATTTTCGGGAGGGCCCCAAAGGGAGCGGTGAGTCAAAGGCAGTGCGGCTATGGCAGAGGCCCAAGAGATTGGCGGAAGCCTCCACGATTTCGTCATCCACGGGCGGAGCGGGAGCGAAGCGGACGCGCAGACCCGAGGATCCATGCCGCGACCTGCGAGCTCCGCAGCGGCGCAGAATGTAGTGATATATCCGCGCCTGTTCCTAGGCCGCCGTGTTCAATGTTGGTGTCACGGCAATCCTAGGGTCTCCGCGACGTCGCTTCGCGACTGCTGCGCCCTAGGATGACGAAGGGCTGGGGTGGCGCCGCCTCAAGCGGTTCCCCCCGCTATCGGCCCTTACTCCACCGACCCCACCAAAACCTGCTGGTCGCCGCGGATCGAGACCCAGCGGCCGGTGTTGTCGATCGCCTGCCGCTTGAGGAAGCGGTAGCCGGTCTGGTCCCAGGGCTTGATCTTGTCGTTCAGATTGTCGAGCACGTAGTCGCCCTTGTCGGTGCGCACCGTCAGCACGGCGTGGCCTTCGCCGTCGGGCTTGCGCACGACTGTTATCAACAGATCGGCAAGCGACATGCCCATGCGGGCGAGCTGGCGCCGCTTTTCCAGCACATAGTCCTCGCAGTCGCCGACGCCCTTGTCGGGATAGGCCCAGACCTCGTCCTTGCCGTAGACATCCATGTCGCTCATCGGCTTGACGGCGGCATTGACCCTGGTGGTGACGTTGACCAGCTTGCGCATCAACCCGTCGGTCAGGATTGCCGGCGCCAGATCGGCCGGCCGGATCGAGCACTCGCCGGGATAGAGCTTGCAGAAATCGTAGTGGCCGATCGGCTGCGAGGTAAGGCCCCCGGTCGCCATTGCTCCAGCCGCCAAAGCCGGTGCCACCCAGCCTCCCGCCATTGCCAGCCCGGCTGCCACGCACGCGCGCAGCCCTCGCGCCATCGTTGAGGAATTCATCGTCCCCGCTCGCCCTGTTGTTAACGAAAAGTTAACGGCGATTTACAGTCCGTGTCAATCAAGACACCGGTCCGATTTGCAAGCATGGTTACCCGCAGGCAGGAACAGCGCCTATTATGCAACAGAACAGGATCGGGCGCCGATACCGCCAGACTTTTCCAGGAATTGCCTATCGCTTGGCCGTGCGGACCAGCTTCGGCTTCACCGCAACCCGGTTCTGACGGCCGTAACTGGTGATGAAGTCGACGATGCGCGGCACGATTTCGGAGCGGAAACGCGAGCCGTTGAAGACGCCGTAATGGCCGACCGCCGGCTGCATATAGTGGGCCTTCTTGTCGGCCGGAATGTTGACGCACAGATCCTGCGCGGCCTTGGTCTGGCCAAGGCCCGATATGTCGTCGTTCTCGCCCTCGACCGTGAACAGGGCGACGTTGCGGATCGCGGACGGATCGATCCTGGTGCCGCGATGCATCATCTCGCCCTTGGGCAAGGCATGGCGCACGAAGACGGTGTCGACGGTCTGCAGGTAGAACTCCGCGGTCAGGTCCATCACCGCCAGATATTCGTCATAGAAGTCGCGGTGCTTCTCGGCACTGTCGCCATCATACTTCACAAGGTGCATGAAGAAGTCCTTGTGGGCGATGATGTGACGGTCGAGGTTCATGCTCATGAAGCCGGAGAGCTGCAGGAAGCCGGGATAGACCTCGCGGCCGAAGCCCGGCACCGGCCAGGGCGCGCGCATGATCACGTTGTCGCGGAACCAGCCGATGCCTTTTTCCTCGGCCAGCAGATTGACCGCCGTCGGATTGCGGCGGGTGTCGATCGGCCCGCCCATAAGGGTCATGGTCGAAGGGACGAAGGGGTCGCCCTTCGTCTCCATCAGCGCCACGGCCGCCAACACCGGGACGGAAGGCTGGCACACCGCCATCACATGCGTATCCGGGCCCAGCGTGTGGAGCATATCGATGACATAGTCGATATAATCATCGAGATCGAAGCTGCCGTCGGCCAGCGGCACCATGCGGGCGTCGACCCAGTCCGTGATGTGGACATCGGCATAAGGCAGCATCGCCTCCACCGTGCCGCGCAGCAGCGTGGCATAGTGGCCCGACATCGGCGCCACGATGAGAAGCTTCGGGTCCGGCCGGCGGCCGGCGGGGACGGCGCGCTCGAAACGAACGAGATTGCAGAACGGCTTCGACCAGATGGTCCTTTCGGTGACCCCGACGCTTTTCCAATCGACGACGGTCTTGCCCAGGCCGAAGGCCGGCTTGCCGTAGCGGCGGGTGGTGCGTTCGAACAGCTCGGCGCCCGCCGCGACCGAACGGCCCCAGGGCGTGTGCGAAAACGGGTTGAGCGGGTTGGAGTAGAACATCCGCACCGCATCGGCATAAAGCCGCGCCGGCTGCAGAGCCGCGTGATTCAATTCATAGAGCTGGTAAAACATCAAAAACCCCGCTGCTGCCTCGACCGAAAGGGACGACGAGCAGCGCCGAGCCTCAAATGTCTCGCGGCGAGGTTAACAACTAATTGCTGCGATGCAATACGTCACTTGGCGTGACCAATGGTTCTTTCGTCCAAGGTGTTGAAAACCCGACCGGAACGGCGGAGCCGGCTCAATGTGAGTCGCGAAGTGTGTAGGAAATGTGTCCGGCCCCTCATGCCGGACACAGGAAACATCAAACGCGCGCCATGCAGATCGCGGTCTGGCCGGAGCCGATGAAGCCAAGCTGGCTGGCGGCGCCCTTCGACAGATCGAGCACGCGGCCCCTGATGAACGGACCACGATCGTTGATGCGGACCACGACGCTACGGCCGTTGTTCTTGTTGGTGACCCGCAGCTTGGTGCCGAAAGGCAAGGTGCGGTGGGCGGCGGTCAGGGCAGAGGGATTCATGCGCTCGCCCGATGCCGTCCGCGAATGCAGCGCGTACCAGGAGGCGCGGCCACACTGGCCGGCCGACGCGGTCGCCGAAGTGGCGGAAGCGCCGACCATCAGGCCAGCAGCGAGCGTTACCGCGACAAGCGCGGTTTGTTTGTTGGTCTTCATATTTGGGGGATGGCTCCGTTTTTGACAGACGCCAGCCGTTAAGTGCCGAATAAGGCGGGAAATACGGCGGCGATCTGGCGGTTCCATGGCGGGAGCACACGTTTGGAGTCACCAGGTAACAGTCTGTCAGGGATTTTCCGGGGGCCCGATATCAATTTCCGATGATCTTCCAACTGACATCGGAGATCCGTTTGACAAGATCCGGGATTAGTCTCCAAGTAGAAACCGGCAAGATTTGCCCACTTCCTTTGGCTCATTCATCCGCGCCACGGCGCCGCAATCGATCGACTGGGAAAGCGAGACCCGTCAATGAGACTGACCAAAAATCTGCTGGCCTTGATTGTGCTCGCCATCGGCGCGCTGTGGTCGCTGCAAGGCATCGGCGTGGTCGGCGGCAGCTTCATGACCGGCCAGTCGCAATGGCTCTATATCGGCCTCGCCGCGATGCTGGTCGGCCTGGCCGGGTTGGTGTGGGCGAACCGCCCGCGCGGCTGAGCCGCTCACTCCTTGTCTTCAAGATCGCCATCCGCGTGCAGTGCGCGCGGCTGAGCAGGCGCTTGCCTGGGTAAGCTGATTTCCTTCGGAAGCTGGAGGGACGGCACGGCAACGCGACAGCGCGCCTCTGCAACATCTTCCAAGCTGGAACATCATTCCCCGTCTGGCCGGGTGATTGGCATGATCTATCTTCTTTCCCGCGACAAACGGCTGGAAAAGAGGCTACGCTGCCGCTCCGCTCTTGGGCGGCCGCTTGATCATGGAGCATCGATATGAGCGAGCACGAGATCGCCGCGCCTGGCAGGGTTTCCCCGGAAAGCGCACCGTCCCGCCTGCTGCCGCCCTACAGATCGGTTCTCGACCTGATCGGCCAGACGCCGGTGGTCGAGCTGACCAGATTCGATACCGGCAAGTGCCGGCTGTTCATCAAGCTCGAAAGCCAGAATCCCGGCGGCTCGATCAAGGACCGCATCGCGCTGTCGATGATCGCGGCGGCCGAGAAAGAGGGCAGGCTGAAGCCAGGCGGCACGATCGTCGAGGCGACCGCCGGCAATACCGGCCTTGGCCTCGCCCAGGTCGGCATTCCCAAGGAATACCGCATCATCCTGGTGGTGCCCGACAAGATGTCGCGCGAAAAGATCCAGCATCTGCGCGCGCTCGGCGCGGAAGTGCGCATGACGCGCTCCGATGTCGGCAAGGGGCATCCCGAATATTATCAGGACATGGCCGAGAAGATCGCGGGAGAGCTGCCCGGCGCCTTCTACGCCAACCAGTTCGCCAACCCGGCCAACCCGCTGGCGCATGAGACGACGACCGGCCCCGAAATCTTTTCGCAGCTCGACGGCAATGTCGACGCGGTGGTGGTCGGCGTCGGCTCCGGCGGCACGCTGACCGGGCTCGGCCGCTACTTCGCCGAGGTCTCGCCGAAGACCGAGATGGTGCTCGCCGATCCCGTCGGTTCCGTGCTGGCGCCGCTGATCAAGACCGGCAAGATGGAAGAGGCCGGCAGCTGGACCGTCGAAGGCATCGGCGAGGATTTCGTGCCGCCCAATGCCGACCTGTCGCTGGTGAAAAAGGCTTATTCCGTCAGCGACAAGCAGAGCATGCTGGCGGTGCGCGATCTCCTGTCCCGGGAAGGCATTCTGGCCGGCTCGTCGTCCGGCACGCTGTTGTCGGCGGCTCTGCGCTATTGCCGCGAACAGACATCGCCCAAGCGTGTGGTCACATTCGTCTGCGACAGCGGCAACAAATATCTGTCGAAAGTGTTCGACGATATCTGGCTGGCCGAGCAAGGTCTCGCCGACCATGAACAGCATGGCGACCTGCGCGACCTCGTCATGCGCTCGCCCCGCACCGGGGACATCGTCTATGTCGGTCCCGACGAGAGCCTGCTCAACGCCTATGGCCGCATGCGCCGTTCCGATGTGTCGCAGCTGCCGGTGCTGGATGAGGGCAAGCTGATCGGCATCGTCGACGAGAGCGATATACTGGCTCATGTCGACGGCCCCTATGACGGGCGCTGGGAGCGCTTCAACGGCCCGGTGCGCACCGCCATGACCTCCAATCTGCACACGCTGCAGGCGAGCCAGACCCTGGATGCGCTGCTGCCGGTGTTCGACCGCAACGAGGTCGCCATCATCTTCGACGGCGACGAGTTCGTCGGCCTGATAACCCGCATCGACCTGATCAACCATCTGAGGCGCCGCGCGAAATGACATCGACAAGACCACCATTGGGCAAGAACCGCCTGGCCTTCTCCACCCGCACCATCCATGGCGGCCAGAGCCACGATCCGCTGACCGGTGCGGTGATGGTGCCGATCTACGCCACCTCCACCTATGGCCAGCAGTCGCCCGGCGTGCACAAGGGGTTCGAGTATGCCCGCAGCCAGAACCCGACGCGCTTCGCCTTCGAGCGCGCGATGGCCGACCTCGAAAGCGGCTCGGCCGCCTTCGCCTTCGCCTCCGGCCTGGCGGCGATCTCGACCGTGCTGGAGCTGCTCGATTCCGGCGCCCATATCGTCGCCACCGACGACATCTATGGCGGCTCCTTCCGGCTGATGGAGCGGGTGCGCAAGCGCTCGGCCAATTTGCAGGTCAGCTTTGTCGACTTCACCGACCTTGCGGCGGTGGAGGCCGCGATCCGCCCCGAAACCAAACTGCTCTGGGTGGAAACGCCGACAAACCCGCTGCTGCGCATCGTCGACCTTGAAGGCGTCGCGGCGCTCGCCAGGCGCAAGGGCATCCTGTCGGTCGCCGACAACACGTTCTGCAGCCCCTATATCCAGCGGCCGCTGGAACTCGGCATCGACATCGTGGTCCATTCGACGACCAAATATCTCAACGGTCACTCCGACATGGTCGGCGGCGTGGCTGTCGTCGGCGACAACAAGGATCTCGCCGACCGGCTGAAGTTTCTTCAGAACGCCATCGGCGCGATTTCGGGCCCGTTCGACAGCTTTCTGGCGCTGCGTGGCTTGAAGACGCTGGCACTCAGGATGGAGCGCCACTCGTTGAACGGCCTGAAGATCGCACAATGGCTGGAAGCGCGAAAAGATGTGCGCCGCGTCATCTATCCCGGCCTCGGCAGCCACCCTCAACATGCCATCGCCGTCCAGCAGATGCATGCCTTCGGCGGCATGATCACCGCCGTGCTCGACCGGGACCTCGCCGGCACAAAGCGCTTCCTCGAACGCACGCAGCTGTTCACGCTCGCCGAAAGCCTCGGCGGCGTGGAGAGCCTGATCGAGCACCCGGCGCTGATGACGCATGGCTCGATCCCGGCCGAGAAACGCGACGAGATCGGCATATCGGATTCGCTGGTGCGGCTGTCGGCGGGGATCGAGGACGGGGACGATCTGATCGCGGATCTGGAACAGGCGCTGGGGGGTTGAACGGCGAGTGGCGTGCAAGCACCGGGAGGCTGGTATTCTTCGGCCGACGTCGCGGCGCAGACCCTAGGGTGTTTGATCCCGAGCTTTAATGGTGCGATATTTTCTTCCGACTGGAAGGATGGGTTATGGGACAAGTTCTGCACGGCCGCGCCACGACGACAGAGGCAATCCGTCGAGCAATACAAAATAGTCAAGAGAGCCTGAGGGCGCTGGCCAGGCGCTACGGGATCGATCAGAAGACGGTTCGAAAGTGGAAGAACCGAACCTCGACCGCCGATCTTCCGACAGGCCCCAAGGACCCGAAGTCGACGGTGTTGTCTGTGGAGGAAGAGGCGGCCATCGTCGCCTTTCGCAAGCACACGCTGCTGCCACTGGATGATTGTCTCAGCCGACGATCCCGCATCTGACACGCTCGTCCTTGCATCGTTGCCTTCAACGCCATGGTATTTCGCGATTGCCGCAGGTGGATGGTGACAAGCCGGCCAAGAAAAAGTTTCAGGCCTATCCGATCGGCTATTTCCATATCGATATCGCCGATGTGCAGACCGCCGAGGGCAAGCTGCGTCTCTTCGTTGCCGTCGACCGGACGTCCAAGTTCGCCTATGCGCAGCTACACGCGACGGCGGACAAGATGACGATGGTCCAGTTCCTGCGAGATCTGATCGCGGCCGTGCCCTATGCCATCCACACCATTTTGACCGACAACGGCATCCAGTTCACCAACCGAAGCTGCGACCGCCATGCCCCCCGGCATATCTTCGATGATGTCTGCGCCGACCATGGCATCGAGCACCGGCTCACCAAGATCAACCATCCCTGGACCAACGGCCAGGTCGAGCGGATGAACCGAACCATCAAGGACGCGACCGTCAAGTGCTTCCACTATGACGATCACGATCAGCTGCGCCGACACCTCGCCGACTTCATCTCAGCCTACAATTTCGCACGCAGGCTCAAGACCCTCAAAGGCCTCACGCCTTATGAGTTCATCTGCAAAATCTGGAAAAAAGAGCCCGAACGGTTCAGACTCGACCCGGTCCATCAAATGCCGGGACTAAACACCTAGGGTCTGCGCGCGTCGCTGCGCTCCTTGCTTCGCCCTAGGATGACGAATGCAAAAACAGCCAAGCCAATCGCGGATGTTTTAAGTTTGGCGGTTGCATTTTGAAGGCTTTGGAGATTGGCTGAAACAAACCTCACTTCGTCATCCTAGGGCGGAGCAGGAGCGCAGCGACGCGCGCAGACCCTAGGATCCATGCCGCGACAACAAAGCGTCTCGACCCTGAAGGCCACGCCGTCTCGAGCAGTGATGAGCCAAGTACCGTTGACCCCGGACGCCATTCGCCCGAATTGTATCGTCCATGGCCACGCGCGACGCTTCAAAACCCACCGAGACCATCACCTTCGCGGTGCTGGTGTTTCCCGGCTTCCCGATGTTGGCGTTCAGCTCCGTCATCGAGCCGCTGCGCGCGGCCAACATTCTGGCGAAGAAGGAATGCTACCGCTGGATCATCGTCGGCGGCACGAAGGGTTCGGTCGAGGCTTCGAACGGCGTCGTCATCCAGCCGGGCTTTTATGCCGAGGATGCGCCGAAGGTCGACCGCGTGGTCGTCTGCTCGGGCGGCGACGCCGATCATCTCGTCGCCGAGGATGCGGCAAGCTGGATCCGCCGCAGCCTGCGCGGCGGCGCCCATATCGGCGCCGTTGCCGATGCGGCGTTCTTCCTCGCGCGCGCCGGCCTGCTCGACGGCCATGCCTGCACCTTGCACTGGACCAGCCAGGCCGCCTTCGCCGAGGCCTTTCCTACAATCGAGCTCAGGCGCGATCTCTACGTCATCGACCGCAAGCGCTTCACCTCGGCTGGCGGTGTCGGCAGCCTCGACATGATGCTGGAGATCATCACCCGGGATTACGGCGCCGAGCTTGCCGCCGGCGTCGCCGAATGGTTCGTGCACAGCCAGCTGCGCTCCAGCGTCGACCGCAAGCTGATGCCGCTGCGGCTGCGCACCGGCGTTCGCAACGAACTGGTGCTGTCGGCCATCGCGATCATGGAAGACGCCGTGGAGGAGCGGCTCGGCATGGCCGAACTGACCCAAAAACTCGGCGTTTCTTCCGACAAGCTCGAACGCTCCTTCCGTTCCGAACTCGCCATCTCGCCCAACGGTTACTACCGGCGGCTGCGGCTGAAGCGCGCCGCCGATCTTCTGGCGCATTCGACGCTCGCCGTGCGCGACGTGGCGCTGGCCTGCGGCTTTGCCTCGATGTCGAGCTTTGCCCGGGCTTTCCGCGAGGAGCATGGACATCCGCCGAAGCTGGCGAGAAGGCATTAGGGCGCTCCGGATGCTGGCGGGACAGCGCCCCCTCTGTCCTGCCGGACATCTGCCCCACAAGGGGGAGATTGGCCGTCACCTCCGCCTCCACCAACTCCGACCGTGAGGACATGAGCGCGGCTGCCGAAGCTGCCGATCTCCCCACCTGTGGGGGAGATGGCCGGCAGGCCAGAGGGGGGCGTGAAGGATCTCGACGGAGCCGTTCGCCAGCGGCATTCCGCACAACACGCGCGGTTTTTCGCACAATCCTTTTGTCGCTCCTGCGCCATGGTCGATGCCTGCAACCCACCCAAGGCCAGGTACATGAGCATCGTCGTTTTCGAACCGGACAGCACCGAGGACGTGGACTTCAAGGACCGCATGCGCCATCCGGTGGCGGCCGATCCGGCCGGCGGCATGTGGCTGTCCGACACCGAGCCGTCCTTCATTGATGCCGACGCGCTGCGCAAGGGCCGGCTGGCCAAGCTGCGCGGCTGGATGCGCGAGGCGGGCTATGGCGGCGTCGTGCTGTTCGACCCCTATAACCAGCGCTACGCCACCGGCTCGCGCAACATGTTCGGCTACTTCCTGCGCAACTCGACCCGCTACTTCTTCATCCCGACCGAAGGGCCGATCGTGCTATTCGAGTATCCGCAGAGCTACCATGTCTCCATGGTGCTCGACACGATCGACGAGGCGCGTCCTTCCAAGCTCGTCTGGTCGTCGGTCTCGGGCCGCGACGACGAGACCGCCGGCCCCTTCGCCGACGAAATCGCCGAGCTCCTGAAGAAGCATGGCGGCGGCTCGATGAAGCTCGGCCTCGACCGCTGCAGCCATCTGCAGGCGCTGGCGCTGGAAAAGCGTGGCTGCGAGGTCCGCGATTGTCAGGGCGAGATCCTGGCGGTGCGCGCGGTGAAGACCCCGGAGGAGGTGAAATGCCTGCAGGTGTCCATGGCCGGCGCCGAGGCGGCGGTGGCGGCGGTGCGCGAGGCGATCAAGCCCGGCGTTTCCGAAAACGACCTGTTCGCCATCATGTATGGCGAGGTGATCCGCCAGGGCGGCGAGTTCATCGAGACGCGGCTGCTGACGTCGGGCCAGCGCACCAATCCCTGGTTCAACGAGGCCAGCGGCCGCAAGATCCGGCCGGGCGAATTGCTGGCGCTCGATACCGACACGATCGGCTGCTACGGCTATTATTCCGACTTCTCCCGCACCTTCCGCTGCGGGCCGGGCAAGCCGACCCCTTACCAGAAGTCGCTCTACCGCATGGCGCATGACCAGGTTCAGCACAACATCTCGATCGTCAAGCCGGGCATGGCCTTCCGCGAGATCGCCGAGAAGGCGTGGAAGATCCCGGACCGCTTCGTCGACCAGCGCTACACCTCGGTGATGCACGGCGTCGGCATGCATGGCGAGACGCCGTTCATCGCCCATGCCATGGACTACGAGACCTATGGCCGCGACGGCCATATCGTGCCAGGCATGGTGGTGAGCGTGGAAAGCTATATCGGCGAGAAGGGCGGCCGCGAGGGCGTCAAGTTGGAGGACGAAATCCTGATCACCGACACCGGCACCGAACTTCTGTCGCGCTTCCCCTATGAGGATGAGTTCCTGGAGAAACAGGTTTGATGCTGGGTCCGTCTCCGTTGGCAACCAGATGGAACGCCCCGCGCTTTCGTCATCCTAGGGCGAAGCAAGGAGCGCAGCGACGCGGCGCAGACCCTAGGATCCATGCCGTGACGCCAAAGCGATGCAACGGCTACGGAATTCTGCTCCGCTGCATTATTCGATCAACGTCACGGCATGGATCCCAGGGTCTCCGCGACGGAGCTGCGCTCCTGCTTCGCCCTGGGATGACGACATGGGGGAGGCGCCGGCCAATCGCAACGGCTTGCGCCAGATCGCTGGACAGGGCGACGCCGACGTTGAGCCAAGGCCCCTCCGCATGAAAAGTCCCATCTCCATCAAGCGCGGTTCGGTGGCCGCCGTCTTCATCGACCTGCAGGAAGAGCACCGGCAGGATCCACGCTACCTGGTCGAGGGCTTTGAAAAAATCCTCGCCAACGTCAGGCGACTGCAGGCGGCGGCACGCGAGAACCATGTGCCGCTCCATCACTGGGCCTATATCGTCGATCTCGACAAGCAGGAGCGGCCGTTTCATCCGCTCGATGCCAACGGCAAATCGGCCTTTTCCGACAAGAGCGACCCGCTGACCGAGATCTGCCACGAGGTGGCGCCGGCCAATGGCGAGGCGTTGCTGATCAAGGCCGAGGCCAGCGCCTTCCGGTCCGGGCCAGCGGCCGATCAGCTCAAGGCTTCGGGCATCGAATGGCTGGTCATATCGGGCGTGTGGACCGAGGCCTGCATCGATGCCACCGTCAAGGATGCGGTGGCCAAGGGTTTTCGCGTGCTGCTGGTCAAGGATGCCTGCGGCAGCGGCAGCGCGGCCATGCACCAGACCGGCATCCTCAACCTTGCCAACCGGCTCTATGGCGGCGCGGTTGTCGACACCGACGGCGCCTGCCGGCTGCTGGCCGGCGAGACGGTCACCGCCTGGCAGGTCGAAGGCTCGGTGCCGCTGCGCTTCAGCTTCGACAACGCGGCCGAGCTTTATGGCGAGCTCTGATGCGCCCGGCCGTGCAGCCTGACATGACCAGCCGCGGCAAGTACGAGACCCGGCTAGACCCGGCCCTGTGGGCGTATATTGACAGCGTCAACGCCTGGTACCCGCAAGAGATCGTCGGCCTGCCTGTCGACAAGCAGCGCGCGGTCTATAACCGGATGTGCCGGGCCTTCCGCCAGGGGCGCCCGTTGGGGGTCAAGACCCGTGACGGCCTGATCGCCGCCGCCGATCATGGCATTCCCGTCCGGCGCTACCAACTCTCGGGCCAGGCCGCGCGAGCCCTGGTCGTCTACTATCATGGCGGCGGCTTCATCCTTGGCGGGCTCGACAGCCATGACGACATCTGCGCCGAGATCTGCGCCGGCACCGGCTTCGACGTGCTGTCGGTCGACTACCGGCTGGCGCCGGAGCATGTCCACCCCGCCGCCTTCAACGATGCGCTGGCCGCCTTCGAATGGGCGGCCGGGACGGGCAGCCTGCCGATCGTGCTGTGCGGCGAGAGTGCCGGCGGCAATCTGGCGGCGGCTGTGGCGCAGGCAACGCGCCGGCATGC
Organism: Mesorhizobium sp. B4-1-4; assembly: GCF_006439395.2. NCBI lineage: Bacteria > Pseudomonadati > Pseudomonadota > Alphaproteobacteria > Hyphomicrobiales > Phyllobacteriaceae > Mesorhizobium > Mesorhizobium sp. B4-1-4. The sequence continues at coordinate 4,996,702 of NZ_CP083950.1, read as the reverse complement.
CCGCACAGCGATCGGCCAGGTGCTGATCTATCCCGGCCTCGGCGGCGACGAAAGCTCCGGCTCCTATGTCGAGCATGCGGAGGCACCGCTGCTGTCGGTCGGCGATATCGCCTTCTACCGTGATGTCCGCTCCGTCAGGCGGCAATCGCCCGACGATCCGACCTTCTCGCCCTTGCGCGACACTGACTTTTCCGGCCTGCCGCCCACCGTGGTCATCACGGCCGGGTGCGATCCGCTGTCCTCGGATGGCGAGACCTATCGCGACCGTATCCTGGCCGCCGGCGGCAAGGCGTGGTGGCATGAGGAGAAGCGCTTAGTGCACAGTTTCCTGCGCGCCCGCACCACGGTGCCGGCCGCGGCCGAAGCTTTCGCGCGCATTATCGATGCGGTCGCGGCGCTGGGCCGGGGCGAATGGCCGTATTGACGTTCGTCCTTGTTTCTTGACGCAATTCCGGACGGAGGCCCGTCACTTCTCCAGGAATTGCTTACGACGCCGCCGCGGCACTTGCTTCGGATGAAGTGGCTTGCAGCCACAGTGCCTTTTCGCCGAGCGTGGCGACCATGGCGGCATGGGCGGCGCGCTCGGCTTCGGTCAGGCGCGGCCGCAGCGGTGCCGGTCGTTCGGCGACGACGATCTCGATCTGGCGGACATTGTCGCCGCCCTGGGAAGGGCCGGCCACGCTGTCGAGGATGAGGGCGGCCTGCTTGCCGCCGATCAGCTCGATATAGACTTCGGCCAGCAGTTCGGAATCGAGCAGGGCGCCGTGCTTGGTGCGCTTCGTGTTGTCAATGCCGTAGCGCCGGCAGAGCGCGTCGAGCGAATTGGGGCCCATCGGGTGCTTGCGGCGCGCCAGAGCCAGCGTGTCGACGACAAGCCCATTGTCGACCGGCGGATGACCAAGCCGGGCGAACTCGACATTGAGGAAGCCGATATCGAAGGTGGCGTTGTGAGCGATCAGCTTGGCGCCTTCCGTGAACTTCAGCCACTCCTCGGCGATTTCGGCGAAGGTCGGCTTGCCGGCAAGATCGGCCGCGCTGATGCCGTGCACCGCCTGCGCCTCGGCGTGGATCGCGCGGCCCTGCGGGTTGATGTAGTGGTGAAAGGTCTTGCCTGTCGGGAAGCGATTGACCAGCTCGACGCCGCCAAGCTCGATCACGCGGTCATCGCGCGAATCAAGGCCGGTGGTTTCGGTGTCGAAGATGATCTCACGCATCGAATCAGTTGCTCCAAGGGAGCAGAATCGCGAGACCGGAACAAAATGGCAATGGGCAATGCCGCCAGCATGCCGTCAGGAGGGGGCTTTGCCGGACTTATCCCCGGAGAGTTCGGCGATGATGGCGGCGACGGCAGCGCGGGCGGCATCCAGCCCCTGGCCAGTGTCGATGACGAAATCGGCCATGTCGCGTTTCTCCGCGTCCGGCACCTGCTTGGCCAGAATCGATGCCAGTTTTTCCTCCGTCATGCCCGGCCGCGCCAGCACGCGCTGACGCTGGATTTCGGCCGGCGCGGTGACGACCACGACCTTGTCGACGCGGTTGCGGCCACCGGTTTCGAACAGCAGCGGAATGTCGAGCACGGCGATCGATTCGCCGGCGTTACGATGCTTGGCCAGGAAGGTGTCGGCGTCGGCACGAACCAGCGGGTGGATGATGGCTTCAAGCCGCTTCAGCGCGGCGGCGTCGCCGAGCACACGGGCCGCCAGTTTCGCGCGGTCTACGCCTCCGGCGGATGTGGTTCCGGGGAAAGCGGCCTCGACCAAAGGCGCCGCCTTGCCGGCGTAGAGGCGATGCACGGTCTCGTCGGAGTCGTGAACCGGTACGCCCGCCTCGGCGAACATCCTGGCCGTCGTCGACTTGCCCATGCCGATCGAGCCGGTGAGACCGAGCACGATCATGCTTTCGGCACCAGATCGGCGACGATGATCGCGCGGAGTTCAGCCGTAACCTTTGGCCTGACCCCGAACCAGCGTTCGAAACCGGGCACGGCCTGGTTGAGCAGCATGCCGAGGCCGTCGACCGTCTTCAGCCCCCTGGCGCGGGCGGCAGCCAGCAGCGGCGTTTCAAGCGGCACATAGACGATATCGGTAACGATGGCGTGGTCCGGCAACAGGGCCGGATCCGCCGAGAGGCCTTCATTGCCGTGCATGCCGAGTGCCGTGGTGTTGACCAGCAGGCCGGCATCGGCAAGCAGCTCGTTGGTCGCAGCCATGCCGTGTGCCGAAATGCCGGTGTCGAAACGATCCCGTAGTTCCTGCGCCCGGGTAAGCGTGCGGTTGACGATGCGGATGTCGGCGATGCCGCGTTGCTTCAGCGCCTGGATGATGGCGCGCGACGCGCCGCCGGCGCCGAGCACGACCGCGGGTCCGTTGCTCGCCCAGCCCGGTGCGTAGTCGTCAAGATTGGCGGCAAAGCCGTGACCATCGGTGTTGCCGCCCCACAAGACGCCGTCCTCGAACCACAACGTGTTGACGGCGCCGATCTCTTCCGCCGCCTGGTCGTGGCGCTCGGCCAGCGCGAAGGCGGCCTCCTTGTGCGGAATGGTGACATTGCCGCCACGAAAGCCGGCCAGCCGCAAGGTCGCGACGAATTCGGCGAAGTCCTGCGGCGCGACGTCGATGGCCTCGTAACTGCCGTCGATGCCATGGGCGGCCAGCCAGTAACCATGGATCTTCGGCGAGCGCGAATGCTTGACCGGATGGCCGGTGACGAAGGCCTTCTTGGTCGCTTCAGCCATCGATCGCTCCCAGCGTGCGCAGTTCCGCCAGCAGCGGCAAAAGCGGCAGGCCGACAATGGTGAAATGGTCGCCCTCGATCTTTTCGAAGAGCTGGATGCCTTCACCCTCGACCTGATAGGCGCCGACGCTGGCCAGCGCCTTGGCGCCGACACGGGCGAGATGGCGGCCGATGAAAGCGGGGTCGAGCTTGCGCATGGTCATCGAGGCGATGCCGACATGCCGCCACAGCACCTTGCCGTCACGCACCAGCACGGCGGCGCTGTTGAGCAGGTGGGTCTTGCCCGACAACGCCAGGAGATGGCGGCGCGCGCCTTCCATGTCGGCCGGCTTGTGGAACACCTCGTCGCCGAGCGACAGCGTCTGGTCGCAGCCGAGCACCAGAGCGCCGGGCCTGCGCTCGCTGACTTCGGTGGCCTTGGCCTCGGCGAGGATGAGGGCGACATCCTCCGGCGAAACGTCGCTGTCCTGCAAGGGCGCCTCGAGCGCCCGCTCGTCGACATCGGCGGGAACCGCTTCGACGTCGACGCCGGCATTGAGAAGCATCGCCTTGCGGAACGGACTGCCTGAGGCAAGGATGATTTTTTCGGTCATTTTTCAACACAGGCGCGGACACAGGCGCGGTTGGAGTACGGGGCTTATTTAGTGAAGCCGGCGCCGCCCCTCATTGTCCTGCCGGACATTTCTCCCCGTATAGGGACGGGGAGAAAGGAGCGGTTTCAGCGCATGCGCTCTTTCCGGCCACGTTGACGATTGGCGAAACCATCAATGACAGCGCCCCTCTCCCCGTCCCTATACGGGGAGAGGATGCCGGCAGGCAGGTGAGGGGCAGAGCCGACTTCCGCAAAACCAACTCTTCGCTCATCTATCTGTTCTTCCCCCGCAGGGCAACGATCGCCGCCGCCGTTTCCTCGATCGAGCGGCGGCTGACGTCGATCATCGGCCAGCCATGCCTGGTGCAGATCTGGCGGGCATAGGCGAGCTCCTCGTTGATGGCGGCGCGGTCGACGTAATCTGTCGGCACGTAAGAACTGCTGTTGCCGAGGATGCGGTTCTGCCGAACATGCGAGATGCGCTCGGCGGTGGCGATCAGCCCGACGACCAGCGGCGCCTTGGCGTTGACCAGGCTCTCGGGCACCGGCACGCCGAGCACGATCGGGATGTTGGCGGTCTTGATGCCGCGATTGGCGAGATAGATGCTGGTCGGTGTCTTCGACGTACGCGAAATGCCGATCAGCACGATGTCGGCATCGTCCATATTGGCCGGCAGCTGGCCGTCATCATGTTCCATGGTGAAATTGAGCGCATCGATGCGGCGGAAATATTCGGCGTCGAGAACATGCTGGGCGCCGACGCGGCGGCCCGCCGGCGTGCCGAGATAGGACTGGAAGACGGTAAGCACCGGCTCCAGCACCGAGACACAGGGCAGACCCATGGCCGCGCAACGTTCGTCTATGCCGCGCGCCAGCTTCTGGTCGACGACCGTATAGAGAATGATGCCCGGCTCCTCCTCGATGTCCTCGAACACCTTGGCCACCTGTTTTTCGGTGCGGATGAGCGGGTAGATGTGCTCGATGGCGCGCGCATCCTTGTATTGCGCGGAAGCCGCGCGGCCGGCGGCGAGCAGCGTTTCGCCGGTCGCGTCGGAAATCAGGTGCAGGTGAAAGAAGCTCTGGGGTTTGTTCACAGGGATCACCTGGGTCTGTGGGCGGATGTGGATAAGGTCGGACAACGAGCCGGGCTCGTCGGAGGCGACTGTATCAGATGCCAGTTTGTCCACAATTCGATGTGCTGTCGGCTTCGTTGGGCGGCTGGGGACAAATCCGGGAGGATGTCCTTTGCCTTTCATCCGTCCACAGGGGACGGCTTTTCCGGCGGCGGCGTAACGCCTTGACTCCGATGATGGATTCCGAACGATCCCCAGAACCCTGCATTCGGGAGAAAGAAGCGCGCGACAATATGCTTGCTGGCTTTTTGCTTGATGAAGCGGGACAGGTGACAACCACCACAACCAACAGACTCTTAGAATCAGAAGAATCTTAGATATAAGAATATTTGATTAGAAAGAGGCTTGGAGAAGCGAGCGCTCGATGCCCCAGAACCGGATCATGCTGGATGTCCTGAAGGGCAAGGCTCATTTTCCTCCTCCGCTCTGGATGATGCGCCAGGCCGGGCGCTATCTGCCGGAGTATCGTGAAACGCGCCGACGTGCCGGCTCGTTCCTTGACCTCTGTTACGATCCCGACCTTGCCGTCGAAGTGACGCTGCAGCCGATCGAGCGCTTCGGCTTCGACGCCTCGATCCTGTTCTCCGACATCCTAGTCGTCCCGCACGCGCTTGGCCGCGATGTTCGCTTCGAAGAGGGGCGGGGCCCGCTGCTGACGCCGATCTCGGCCGACGAGATTGCGGCTTTGGAGAGCAGCATGTTTCACGTGAATCTCGAACCAGTCTACGAGACGGTTCGTCGGCTGCGGGCGAAACTGCCCGACGAGACGACCCTGATCGGCTTCTGCGGCGCGCCATGGACGGTAGCGACCTATATGATTGCCGGCCACGGTACGTCGGACCAGGCGCCGGCGCGGCTGTTCGCCTATCGCGAACCGGTCGCCTTTCAACAATTGCTGAAGGTGCTCGCCGATCATTCGGCGGCCTACCTGATCCGTCAGATCAAGGCCGGCGCTGACGTGGTGCAGATATTCGATTCCTGGTCCGGCGTGCTCGACGATGCCTCTTTTGAACGGTTCTGCGTTCAGCCGATGGCCGAGATCGTCCGGCAGGTCAGGGCTGTCCATCCCGATGTGCCGATCATCGGTTTTCCCAAGGGCGCCGGTGCGCGCTACCAGACCTATCGGGAGAAGACCGGCGTAACCGGCCTGGGGATCGATTGGACGGTGCCGCTGGAGACCGCGAAGGACTTGCAGCGTTCGGGCGCCGTCCAGGGCAATCTCGATCCGTTGCGGCTGGTGGCCGGCGGCCAGGCGCTTGCCTATGGCGTCGAGGCTATCCTGAAGACGTTGGGCGAAGGCCCGCTGATCTTCAATCTCGGCCATGGCATCACGCCGGAGACTCCGGTCGCGCATGTCGAGGCGATGGTGAAACAGGTGAGGAGCGCGACACGCTGATGGCTCGGTCGGACAGCACCGGAAACACGAACAGCACCGGTTCGGCAATGATGCGCATGGTCGTCGGTATCGCGGCGCTTGTTGTGCTCACCGCACTGTTGCTTTTGGTCGCGCCTGACAGTTTCTATCCCTGGGCAAAGGCGATCCATATCCTTGCCGTCATTTCGTGGATGGCCGGCATGCTCTATCTGCCGCGCTTGCTGGTCTATCATGCCGATGCCGAAAAGGGCTCGGTGCAATCGGAGACCTTCAAGGTAATGGAGCGGCGTCTGCTGCGCGGCATCATCAATCCGGCAATGATCCTCACCTGGATGTTCGGCCTCTGGCTCGCCTGGAAAGGCTTTGGTTTCCAGGGCGGCTGGCTGCACGCCAAGATCGCGGCGGTGCTCCTGTTGTCCGCGGTTCACGGCTATCTCGCCGGCGCGGTGCGCAAATTCGCCGAGGATCGCAATGAAAAGCCGGCGCGGCACTGGCGGATCGTCAACGAGATCCCCACATTGCTGATGGTGGCAATTGTGATCCTGGTTGTCGTCAAGCCTTTCTGAGGCCTGTCAGGTCCGTAAAACGCGGCTTGCTCTTTCACCAGACCGACGATAAAAGACGGGTCTTCCTTCCCGTCATGCGCCGCCCCTCATTGTTTTCGGCCGCGCCCGGCATTTGTCGCATCCCGCCGATATTTTCCCAAAGCTCACCCAGAGTCCGTCTATGCAAGAAATGAAACTTACCGAGTTCAAGAACAAGAAACCGCCAGAGCTGATCGCCTATGCCGAATCGCTCGAGGTCGAGAACGCCAGCGTCATGCGCAAGCAGGAGCTGATGTTCGCGATCCTGAAGAAGCTGGCAGCACAGGACGTCGAGATCATCGGCGAAGGTGTGGTCGAGGTGCTGCAGGATGGTTTCGGTTTCCTGCGCTCCGCCAATGCCAACTATCTTCCAGGTCCCGACGACATCTACATCTCGCCGTCGCAGATCCGCCGCTTTTCGCTGAAGACCGGCGATACGGTCGAAGGGCCGATCCGCAGCCCGAAAGAGGGCGAGCGCTATTTCGCGCTGCTCAAGGTCAACACGATCAATTTCGACGATCCCGAAAAGATTCGCCACAAGATCCATTTCGACAATCTGACGCCGCTCTATCCGACCTCGCGGCTGAAGATGGAGGTCGAGATCCCGGCCACCAAGGACATATCGTCTCGGGTGATCGATCTGGTGGCGCCGATCGGCAAAGGGCAGCGCGCCTTGATCAACGCGCAGCCGCGCACCGGCAAGACGGTGCTTTTGCAGAACATCGCGCACTCCATCACCGCCAACCATCCGGAGTGTTATCTGATCGTGCTTCTGATCGATGAGCGCCCGGAAGAGGTGACCGACATGCAGCGCTCGGTCAAAGGCGAAGTCATCTCCTCGACCTTCGACGAGCCGGCGGTGCGCCACGTGCAGGTCGCCGAAATGGTCATCGAGAAGGCCAAGCGCCTGGTCGAGCATGGCCGCGACGTCGTCATCCTGCTCGATTCCATCACCCGCCTCGGCCGCGCCTACAACACCGTCGTGCCGTCCTCCGGCAAGGTGCTGACCGGCGGCGTCGACGCCAACGCGTTGCAGCGGCCGAAGCGCTTCTTCGGAGCGGCGCGCAACATCGAGGAAGGCGGTTCGCTGACCATCATCGCCACGGCGCTGATCGACACCGGCAGCCGTATGGACGAAGTCATTTTCGAGGAGTTCAAGGGCACCGGCAATTGCGAAATCCAGCTGGATCGCAAGGTGGCCGACAAGCGCATCTATCCGGCGATAGACATCCTCAAGTCCGGTACCCGCAAGGAAGACCTTCTGGTCGCGCGTTCGGACCTGCAGAAGATCTTCGTGCTGCGCCGTATCCTGGCGCCGATGGGCACCACCGACGCGATCGAGTTCCTGATCGACAAGCTGAAGCAGACCAAGACCAATGCCGACTTCTTCGATTCGATGAACACGTAACCGGCTATCGGGAATTTCCCGGACCGCGCATCAGGCCCCATTCCGGTCAAGCGGGATCGGGTTTTTTGTTGCCTCCAGATGGGTCGCATTCCGGATACCGCGTGGCTGTATGCGGCGGCGGACGGTGCCAGCCTTGTGCGATGGTCCGCGTCTTGTTGAGGCATGATCCTGCCCGAGCCGGTTTGCTGTTTTGACCACTGCGCGGTTGGAAGTGACATGAAGAAGATCATCCCGACGCTTGTCGGCTTTTCAGCCATCCTGACCTGGTCGTTTCTGGCGCTGCTTTCCACGGCCGCGGGGCCGATACCGCCCTTTCAGCTGGCGGCGGCGACGTTCTTTCTCGGTGCGCTTGTCGGAATGGGTAGCTGGACCTTCCGCCCAGACGCGGTCCGTTCGCTGCGGCAGCCATGGAAGGTCTGGGCGACAGGGATTGCGGGATTGTGCATCTATCACTGCGCCTATTTCTTTGCGATTCAGTCGGCACCGCCCGTCGAGGTCAGCCTGATCGCCTATCTCTGGCCCTTGCTGATCGTCGTCTTCGCCGCCTTCCTGCCGGGCGAAAGGCTCAAGGCTCACCACCTTGTCGGCGTCGTCCTTGGCCTTGCCGGGGCGATCGTGGTGATCACCAAGGGCGGCACCATCGGTCTCGCGAATGGCGTGATGAAGGGTCATGTCATTGCCTTGTTCTGCGCCTTCATCTGGGCCGGCTATTCCGTCCTGTCGCGGCGCTTCGGCCAGGTGCCGACCGATGTCGTGGCCGGCTACTGCTTCATCACCGCCGTGGTTGCGCTGGTGCTGCATCTGACGCTGGAAATCACGGTCTGGCCCAAAACGACGATGCAGTGGGCCGCGATGCTTGTTCTTGGCACGATCCCGCTCGGCGCCGGCTTCTACGCCTGGGACCATGGCTGCAAGCACGGGGACATCATGATCCTGGGTGCCTTGTCTTATGCCGCGCCGCTGTTTTCGGTGATCGTGCTATTGTTGGCCGGGTTTGGCGTGTTCCACTGGTCCGTGGTGCTTGCCTGCGTGCTCATCACGGTCGGCGCGGTGATCGCGGCCAGGGATCTGCTGTTCAAGCCGCGGCCGGATGCGAAATCAGTCAGGACATCGCCTTCGGCTGCGCCGGCGGAAGCGGACGCCGCCTGAGGGAAACCCGCCTCACACTTTTCCCGGAGTTGCCTATTGGCGGCGCAGGAGATGCTCGAGCTCTTGCGGGTCGCTTACAGCGGGAAGGCAAAGCTGGCCCGTACAAAGCCAGGCGCCCGCCCTGTTGGTCGGTGGGAAAATGCCGCCGGGCAGCAAGGGTCGATTCGCTTCCGAACCAATCGCCGCAATGATGTCGACGCGACGCGGGTCAGGACGTCGATTCGCAACCGTAACGAGCGTTGGATCCTCCAGCCTGTCCACCACGACCAACTTCAACGGCTCGATCGCGAGCGCACACGCATTGATGATGCCCGCCTGACCATAGGCCTGCTGCGCCGCCCGGCCGGCGGCGTGCTCGGCGATCTTCCACGCTCTCTCCTGCAGTTCGAGATCGCCGGTAACGGAAGCCAGCCGGACCAGCGCTTCGATGATCTGGCTGGTGGCTGACGGAATGGCCTCGTCGACATCGCCCCTGATGCGGATCGGCACGTCCGTGCTGTCGGAAGCGGTCAGGTAGTGGCCGGTGCCCTCGGCATCGACGTGCCAGCGGTCGAGCTGCTCGATGAACCGGCTGGCCTGATCGACATAGCGCCAATTGCCTGACGCCTCGAACAGCGAGATCGCCGCATTGGCCATGGCGGCATAGTCGCTGGACAAAGCAGGAAACAGCTTTCTGACGCCAAGCATGGAGTGCGGCAGGCGGCCGTCGCGGCTGGCGGCGCTGATATGGGCAAAGGCCTTGGCCGCCGCATCGATCCAGTCGGGTCGCGCCAGCGATCGGCCGGCCTCCGCGAGCGCCGCGATCATCAGGCCGTTCCAGTCGGTCAGGGCTTTCGCGTCGAGGCCTGGCCGAACCCGACCTTCGCGAGCGGTGAGAAGTTCTGTCTTGAGCGGTATCAGCCGTTCGCGAGCGGCCACGCTTTGGGTTTGCTGGGCGCGGGTTTGATGGACAACCGGCTTGCCTTCCCAACCGTGCGGGCTGGAGAGCGTGAAGTGTTTGAAAAACAAGCCAGAATCGTCGCCGAGGATGGCTTCGATCTCCTCTCTGGTCCAGGTGTAGAAAAGGCCTTCCTCGCCATCGCTGTCGGCGTCCAGGCTGGCGGCAAAGGCACCGCCGTCGACGCGCATTTCGCGCAGCAGCCACTCCACGGTCTCTTCGATTCGCGTCCGGAACAAGTCGTTGCCGCTCGCCGCGTATGCCCAATTGCAGAAGCGGATGAGCTGGGCATTGTCGTAGAGCATCTTTTCGAAATGCGGCACCAGCCATTCCGCGTCGGTCGAGTAACGGCTGAGCCCGCCGCCGATGTGATCATAGATGCCGCCGCCCAGCATCTGTTCCAGGCTGATGAGCACGTCGTCGCGATGCGTGGGATTGCCGTCGCGCAGCCACGACAGCCACAGCGTGAGCATGAATGGCGCATTCGGGAATTTGGGCGCGCCGCGCAGGCCGCCAAGGTCACGGTCGATCATGCCGGAGATGCGGCCGGCAAGGTCGGACAATGTATCGCGATCGAGAAGCGCCTTGGCATGAGCCGCCGAGAGCCGCGCCTCGACATGGGTGGTCAGGCCGTCGGCGCTCTGGTTCAGGCTGGCCCTTTTCTCGCGCCAGGCCTTGTCCACCGCCTCCATCACCTGAATGAAGCCCGGGCGGCCATAGCGCGGTTCCCGGGGAAAATAAGTGCCGCCCCAGAACGGCTTGCCGTCTGGCGTCAGGAACATGGTCAGCGGCCAACCGCCCTGCTCGCCCATCGAGGAGAGCGCGGCCATGTAGATCTGGTCGATGTCGGGCCGCTCCTCGCGGTCCACCTTGATATTGACGAACAGACGGTTCATGACGGCGGCAACGTCGTGGTTCTCGAAGCTTTCATGGGCCATGACATGGCACCAGTGGCAGGCGGCGTAGCCGACGGAGAGCAGGATAGGCCTGTCCAGCGCTTTTGCCTCTTCGAGCGAAGCCGGCGACCAGGCCCGCCAATGCACCGGATTGCCGCTGTGTTGCTGCAAATAGGGGCTGGCTTCGTCGGCAAGCAGGTTTTGCGCGGGCAATGTCACAATGGCAACTCGGTAACGATGGCAGTTCGGCGGCAACTTGGTTAGCTGTGGCGGAAGCTAGGGCGGTTCAACAGGACGGGCAAATGATTTCAGCCGATTCGATCGTTGCGCTGTCGAGCGGCCGGCTTCCAGCCGGCGTCGCCGTCATCCGCATTTCCGGCCCGCAGACTCGATTCGTGGTCGAAACGATCGCCGGCGGCATGGTTAAGGACCGCGTGGCGGTCTTGCGCACGTTCAGGGCACCGGATGGAACGGTGCTGGACAGCGGGTTGGTCATCTTCTTCCCAGGCCCAGCCAGCTTCAACGGTGAGGATGTCGCCGAATTTCATGTCCATGGCGGGCGCGCGGTGGTGGCCAGGATGCTGGAGACGGTCACCGGTTTTGCGGGCGTCAGGCATGCCGAAGCTGGCGAATTCACGCGCCGCGCCTTTCTCAATGGCAAGGTCGATCTGGTCGAGACCGAGGCGCTGGCGGATCTCGTCAACGCCGAGACCGAAGCGCAGCGGCGCTTTGCCCTCCGGAATGCCGAGGGGGTCCAGAGTGAGCTCTATCTCGGCTGGCGTCGCAGGCTTGTCCATGCGCGCGCCATGATTGAGGCCGAGATCGACTTTGCCGACGAAGACGACGTGCCCGGTGCCGTTTCGGAAACGGTCTGGTCCGATGTCAGGATGATGATCGGCGAGATCGCCCGCCACATCGCCGGTTTCCGCACCGCCGAGATCATCCGCGACGGCTTTGAGGTTGTGATCCTCGGCGCGCCGAACGCCGGCAAGTCGAGTCTGTTCAACGCCTTGGCGCGGCGCGATGCAGCTATTGTAACGGATGAGCCTGGCACGACGCGGGATCTGCTCGAGGTGGCGCTGGATCTCCGGGGGTTGCGCATCCGATTGACGGACACAGCGGGATTGCGTGAGGCGGCAGGCAAGGTCGAAGCGATCGGTATCGAGAAAGCGCGAGCCAAGGCCGATCGCGCCGATCTCGTGTTGCTGTTGGAGGACGTGGCGAAACCCGGCGATGTCGGTTCTCTGCCCGGTTCGGTACCGGTGCTGCGGGTCGGGACCAAGCTCGATCTGCTCGACGAGCAGGCGGCAGTGGCAGCGAGCCGTCATTATGATCTCGTTATTTCGATCCTGAATGGGGCGGGCGTGGACGCGCTGCTCGCGGAGATCGGTCAGCGCGCGGCGGAGGCGGCCGGCAACCTTGGTGATATCTTGCCGTCCCGTCTGCGCCACGTCGAATTGCTTGGCGAAGCGAACCGCCATCTGCTTCGGGCGACCGACGGCCGTGCCATAGGCCAGGAACTGCGTGCGGAGGAATTGCGGCTGGCGGCGGATCGGCTCGGCCGAATTGTCGGCGCCATTGATGTCGAGGACATGCTGGATGTGATCTTCGCGCAGTTCTGCATTGGGAAATGACTCACGTGAAACACGCACCGAGCGCGAAGACGCTTAAGGATTCACGTGAAACGGCGTTGCCGGACCCTGCCGCTCTGTTTCACGTGAAACTTGCCGCGAAGTTTTCTTGACAGCTTCGCCCCGCGGGGACATGTGTCCTCTATCTCTTTCGAGTCCAGGATTTGGAAATGACCGATCACTATGATGTGGTTGTGGTGGGCGGCGGCCATGCGGGTTGCGAGGCTGCAAGCGCCGCCGCTCGTGCCGGCGCCAGGACCGCGCTGGTGACGTTGCGCTTCGAGACGATCGGCGTGATGTCGTGCAACCCGGCGATCGGCGGGCTTGGCAAAGGGCATCTGGTGCGCGAGATCGACGCCATGGACGGCCTGATGGGCCGCGTGGCGGACGCCGCGGGCATCCAGTTCCGCCTGCTCAACCGCCGCAAGGGCCCAGCGGTGCGCGGTCCGCGCACGCAAGCCGACAGGAAGCTCTATCGCTTGGCGATGCAGGAAGCGATTCGGCAACAGAACGATCTCGACGTGGTCGAGGCCGAGGTGCTGGACTTCGAAATCGTTGACGGGCGAATCGCAGCCATCCTGCTGGCCGATGGCCGCAGGCTTGCTTGCGGCGCGGTGGTGCTCACGACCGGAACTTTCCTGCGCGGCCTCATTCATATCGGCGAGAAGAAGATTGTCGCCGGCCGCATGAACGAGCAGGCGAGCCTTGGCCTGTCGGCGACGATGTCCCGCACCGGGTTTCAACTCGGCCGCTTGAAGACTGGCACGCCGCCGCGGCTGGACGGGCGGACCATCGACTGGGCGTCGCTCGAACGCCAGGCGGCCGACGAGGGTCCGGTGCCGTTCTCTCTGATGACCGATCATATCTCGACGCCGCAGATCGATTGCGGCATCACGCGCACGACCGCCGCCACCCACGAGTTGATTCGTGTCAATCTTGGCCGCTCCGCCATGTATTCCGGCTCGATCGAAGGCGTCGGGCCACGTTACTGCCCGTCGATAGAGGACAAGATCGTCAAGTTCGGCGACCGGGATGGGCATCAGATCTTTCTCGAGCCGGAAGGCTTGGACGATCACACTGTCTATCCGAACGGGATCTCGACCTCGCTGCCCGAAGATGTCCAGCTCGATATTCTGAAGACCATTTCGGGCCTGGAGCGGGCTGTGATGCTGCAACCCGGCTATGCGATCGAGTATGATCATGTCGATCCGCGCGAGCTGCATCAGACACTCGAGACCAAGCGCGTCGCCGGGCTCTTCCTCGCCGGGCAGATCAACGGCACGACCGGTTATGAGGAGGCGGCCGGGCAGGGCTTGCTGGCCGGCATCAACGCGGCGCGCCGGGCGTCGGGCGGCGAGCAGGTCGTGCTCAGCCGCACCGAGGCCTATATCGGCGTGATGGTCGACGACCTGACCAGCCGTGGCATCAGCGAACCGTACCGGATGTTCACCTCGCGCGCCGAATTCCGGCTGTCGCTGCGCGCGGACAATGCGGACGAGCGGTTGACGCCGCTGGCGAACAGGCTGGGGGTCGCTTCCGCGCGACGTATGCAGCGCTATGGCCAGGTCATGCGGCGACTCGACGAAGCGCGGGAACTGGCTACCGCGCTGACGATGACGCCCAATGAGGCGGCGCGTCACGGACTGGAGATCAATCGCGATGGCGTTCGCCGGTCGGGCTATGAGCTGCTGGCCTATCCTGGCGTCGACGTTGCCTGGCTGGCGATGATTGACCCACGCTTTGCGGCTATTGATGCCAAGACGGCAGAGCGCCTTGAAACGGAGGCGAAATATTCTGTTTACCTCGACCGTCAGAAGACCGACGTCGCCCAGATCCGGCAAGAGGAGAGCCGGCTGATCCCGGAAAGCGTCGATTTCGCCGGCGTACCTGGCCTGTCCAATGAGTTGAAGCAGAAGATGCAGGCGCGGCGGCCGCGCTCCATCGCTGACGCGCAGCGCATGGAGGGCATGACACCAGCCGCATTGGCGATCATTGTCGCGCATGTCCGCCACCAAGAGAGCGCCCAGAGGAATGTTGCGTGAGCCCTATGTCCTGGAAGAGCCTGCAGGACGCGGCCGGCCCGGTTTCACGTGAAACATTCGATCGCCTGATGGCGTTCGAGCAGATGTTCCAGAAATGGAACCGCAGCATCAATCTCGTGGCGCAGTCGACCTCGGGCGATGTCTGGCAACGCCACATCCTCGACAGCGCACAGCTTGGACGCATAGAGCCTAGTGCCACGCGTTGGGTGGATATCGGTTCCGGCGGCGGATTTCCGGGCCTGGTCCTGGCCTTCCTGCTCGCCGAGCGCGATGGGGCGAGCATCGATCTGGTGGAAAGCAACCGCAAGAAGGCGTCGTTCCTGCAGACCGTCATCGGCCAGTTCAACCTGCCGGCACGGGTCGTGGCGCGGCGCATCGAAGACAGCCATGCACTTGTTTCGACGCCGCAAATCGTCACGGCGCGGGCCTTGGCCTCGCTCTCGGTGTTGCTGGACCTGTCGGCGCCTTGGCTGACGTCGGGCGCGCGCGGGCTATTCCACAAAGGCAGGGATTATCGCGCGGAAGTGCAAGAAAGCGTTAACCGATGGTCCTTCGATCTGGTAGAACATCCCAGTGTGACCGATCCCTATGGCGTCATCCTTGACCTGTCCGACCTGCGACCTGTCTGATCTTGGCCTTGTCGGGCTATTTTGGCGACCCAAAAATGAATTTCTGGCATAGACCCATGATGAAGAATGGCCCTCGAATCATCACCGTAGCCAACCAGAAGGGCGGCGTCGGCAAGACGACCACCGCCATCAATCTGGCCACGGCGCTGGCGGCCATCGGCGAAAAAGTGCTGATCGTCGATCTCGATCCGCAAGGCAACGCCAGCACCGGTCTCGGCATCGACCGCAAGGACCGCACGGTCTCGTCCTATGACGTGCTGACGGGCGAGCTGAATCTCGAAGCCGCGGCGGTTCCGACCGCCGTGCCAGGCCTGTCGATCGTGCCGTCGACGCTCGATCTGCTCGGCATCGAAATGGAAATCGCCTCGGCGCCGGATCGGGTGCTGCGACTGCGCAACGCCTTGCGCGCCGCGGCCGAGCGATCGGCCAATTTCGGCTATGTGCTGATCGACTGCCCGCCCTCGCTCAATCTGCTCACGCTCAATTCGATGGCGGCCGCCGATTCGGTGCTGGTGCCGCTGCAATGCGAGTTCTTCGCGCTTGAAGGCCTCAGCCAGCTGCTGGAAACGGTCGAGCAGGTGCGCCGCTCGATTAATCCGGAGCTCACCATCCAGGGCATCGTGCTGACCATGTATGACGGACGCAACAATCTGGCCAACCAGGTGGTGCAGGACGTCCGGGAGCACATGGGCGACAAGGTCTACGAGACCATCATTCCGCGCAATGTGCGGGTGTCTGAGGCGCCGTCCTATGGCAAGCCGGCGATTCTGTACGATCTGAAATGCTCGGGCAGCCAGGCCTACCTGCAATTGGCCTCCGAGGTCATCCGCCGCGAGCGCAAATTGCGCGCCGCTTGATGGTTCCTGCGCATAATCAACAGCCGATTCGATACCGAAACGATCTAAAGACAACCATCTGAAGCCTGGAATAAAGATGAGCGAAGACCTTTCGAGAAAAAGATTGGGGCGGGGACTGGCAGCGCTGATCGGCGAGATCGATCGCCCGGCGGCGCCGGAAAAGCCCGGCATGAGCGCCGATGGCAAGGTGCCGATCGAGTTTCTCAGTCCCAACCCGAAGAATCCACGCCGGCATTTTGGTGACGCCGAACTTACCGATCTGGCTCAGTCGATCCGCGAACATGGCGTCGTGCAGCCGGTCGTCGCGCGGCCATCGCCGACACAGGCCGGCCGCTACGAGATCATCGCCGGCGAGCGCCGCTGGCGGGCGGCACAGCGCGCCGGGCTGACCGAAATCCCGGTCATCATTCGCGATGTCAATGACCGCACCGCGCTCGAACTGGCGATCATAGAGAAC
This sequence comes from Mesorhizobium sp. B4-1-4, assembly GCF_006439395.2. Lineage (NCBI taxonomy): Bacteria > Pseudomonadati > Pseudomonadota > Alphaproteobacteria > Hyphomicrobiales > Phyllobacteriaceae > Mesorhizobium > Mesorhizobium sp. B4-1-4. Next base: position 4,980,279 of record NZ_CP083950.1, on the reverse strand, counting down.
GTCCAGCGTGCCGACCTCAACGCGGTCGAGGAAGCGCAGGGCTACCAGCAGCTGATCGACGACCATGGCTATACACAGGCCGATCTCGGCCAGGTGATCGGCAAGAGCCGCAGCCACGTCGCCAACACGCTGCGTCTGCTGAAATTGCCTGACGTGATCCGCGACATGCTGATCGACGGCGCGCTGTCGGCTGGCCATGCCCGCACGCTGGTCACGGCGGAGGATCCGGCCGGTCTCGCCAAGCGCATCATCGAGGAGGGGCTTTCCGTGCGCCAGGCCGAGGCGCTGGCGCAGATGCCGGCCGGCAGCGCCGCGAAAGAAGCTCGGCCCGCGGCCACGCCGGAACAGAAAGACGCGGATACGCTGGCGCTCGAAAAGCTGCTGACCGACACGCTCGGCATGATCGTGACCGTCGACCACAAGGGCAAAGGCGGCGGCCTGCTTCGGGTCGCCTATCGCAGCCTTGAGCAACTGGACGAGGTTTGCCGCAGGTTGAAGCGAGACTGATAGCCGGCGAACTTTGCGAATCGCTTGGCTCTTTTTTCCCTATCGGTTGTTTTCATGCCCGTACTTGCCGAACGTTGGCGCTGCCCCTCACCTGCCTGCCGGCATCCTCTCCCCGCATAGAGACGGGGAGAGGGAGGTCTTCGCCGATGTTTTCGCCAATCGTCTGCGTTTCGGAACAAGCGCCAAGGCTGCAACTGCCCTTTCTCCCCGTCGCTATACGGGGAGAAATGCCCGGCAGGGCAATGAGTTGGCTATCCGCCCACAGCTAACTACCGCTGTGCCAGCCTCGCGCTCTCAACCGCTATCCCCAGCAGAGCCTGTCTTGCCAGTGCGACGGAGAGGTCTGGTCTGCGCCGTGTCTGCAGCACGGCCGTCTGCAGCCGGGTCAGCGCGCGGCCAAGCGCTTCGCTGCTCCAGCGCTCCAGCGCCTTCTCCACCAGCTTGCGTCGCGAGAAGAAAACCGGCGGACGCGCGCCGGCAACGACCGAGGCCGCGTTGCGGCCGCTCGATTCCATCTGGCCGCGCATGACCTGGATCTGCTGCAATTGCCGCATGGCGGAGGACAGAACGAGAAAAGGCGGGCCGCCGGACTGGCAGTGGCGGGTGAAAGCGGTGTCGAAGTCGCCGATCTTGCCTTCGAGAAGCGCATCCACGGCGTCGTCGAACGAGGCGCCGGACACATCGCCGGACATCGCCTTGACCTCGTCCAGTCCGATCTCCTTCTGGCCGTGAGCGTAGAGGACGAGCTTCTCGATCTCGCCACGCGAGGCCAGCCGGTCGCCGCCGAGATTGCGGCGCAGCGCCTGCCTTGCCTCCAGCGTCATCGACATGCCGGCCTTGCGCAGCTCGTCGTCGATGACGGTGTCGATGTCGCGGGCCTCGTCGGCGTAGCAGGGCAGCGCCATGGCGTTGTCGGCACCTTCGACCACGGCGCGCAGGCCAACGCCCTTCTTGAGATCGCCGGCCTCGATCAGGATGATGGCGTCCCGCGCGGGCTCCGCTGTCAACGCCTTGACGTCGTCGGCCAGCGCCTTCTGGCCGGTGGCGTTGCGCACCCACAGCAGCCGCCGGTCGGAAAACATCGGCACGGTGCGCGCTTCGTCGAGCAGCCGGCCCTCGTCGCGGTCGACCTCCGAGCCCTCGAGCCGGACCACGGAGAACGGATCATCCAGCGGCAGCCCGGTCTTTTCGGCAAAGGCTTTCGCCCGCTCGGAAACGAGCCCCCGATCAGGACCATAGAGCAGGACGATCGAGGTGCGCGGATCGGGCCGCGACAGCCAGGAATCGACCTCGAAAGCTTTCTTCTGTGCCATGAAAGGTGGTTAGCATGGCTGGAGCCAGGGGTGAACAATGGTAGTTCGAGATTTGGCAGGGCGCCTCCTCGCCCTCTTCGCTCCTTGGGGAGGCCTGACGGCAAGGCCAAAGCACGTCGTGTCGAAAGGATTTAGGTCTTTGCTTTCACGGCATGTCGTTCTCCCAAAACCGAGGCCACTTTTGGGCGACATGCATAGGGACGACGTCGAGGCGGATTTTGCTGCATCGGTTCACCGGCGTTTAGCCGCGTCCTACTTCAGCCTTGGCTGATTCGGTGCCACCGGGGGCGCGCAGGCCATCAGGTCGTAGACGCCCTTGTCTTCGACGACCGTGAAGCCGAGCCTGACATAGAGCTGCCGCGCCGGATTGTTCTTTTCGACATGGATCGAGGCTGATTTGCCGGCTAACCATGCCTCCTTGACCAGGTCGCGCAACAGGGCGAACCATAGCCGTTGCGGCGGTATGCCGGCAGGAAAGCGATGTCGATGATGCGATGCTGGCTCGGCCAGCGTTCGATATAGAGACGCCCTATATCCTGCCCGACGCGGTTCACCACCAGCCACTCTGCCTCGGGATGGTGCCTGATATAGTGGGCGCGCTGGGCCTGGAACTGCATGTCGAGGAAGGCAGCCTTCTGCGCCTCGCTCCAATCCGTCACGGCGAGTTCTTCGACGCGGGTCGAGGCGTAGAGCCGCGACAGAAACGGTATGTCGGCCTCCTCGGCCGGGCGAAAATTCAGCCCGGCCTGCCCGGAGCACCGGTTGCACCCATGGCCAGGCGCATGGAACGACAGCGTGCAAACATGGTAAGAGGTGAGGTCGAAAAGACAGGGAAGACCGACTTGATGACCGAAGCTGACAGCCAGGAAGTGAGCAGCGATCTGGAAGGGCGCGACCTCCGGCGCATCCCTGACATCATCTCGCTGGTCAAGGATTCCTATGCCGAGCTGCGCCCGGCCGAGCGCCGCGTCGCCGATGTCGTGTTGGACGACGTCAAATACGCCGTCGACGCCTCCAATGCGGCCCTTGCCCAGCGCGCCGGGGTCAGCGAACCGACGGTCACCCGGTTCTGCCGTGCCATTGGCTGCGAGGGCGTGCGCGATTTCAAGCTGAAGCTGGCGCAGAGCCTTGTCGTCGGCGCGCTTTATCTGGCCAAGCCGCCGGCGACCAGCGGCGACAACGGCATGCCGTTCTGGAACGCCGTGTTCGGCGAAGCACGCCGGGCCCTGCAGGAGGCCGAGCGCCAACTCGACCCGGCGCAGCTGCAGAAGGCAGCCGAACTCATTGCCAAGGCGCGCCAGGTTACCGTCTTCGGCCTCGGCGGCAGTTCCTCGGCGCTGGCGCAGGAAACGCAATACCGGCTGTTTCGCTACGGCATATCGATCAGCGCTCGATGCGACCCCTATCTGATGCGCATGACCGCCTCGACGCTGAAGCCCGGCGATCTGGTGATCGCCATTTCGGCGACCGGGCGCACGCGCGAGGTGATCGAGGCGGTCGAACTCGCCAAGCACTACCGCGCCAACGCCATCGCCGTGACCGCGCCCGACACCGAGCTTGCGCGTGCCTGCGATGTCAGGCTGACGGTTGCCGTGCCCGAATATCCCGACACGCTGAAGCCGACCGCATCGCGCTTCGCCTTCTTGGCGATGATCGACCTCTTGGCGGTGGCCTCGGCTTATAAGCTCGACGGCCCGGCGCGCGAGACGGTGCGCCGCATCAAGTACAACGCCCAGATCCACCGCACCGGCAAGGAGATGGAGCCGCTGGGGGATTGACGGCCAGTTTATGCCGCGTCAGCGCTGCCCCTCACTCTTACCCTCTCCCCGTAAAGGACGGGGGAGGGGATCGCCGGCGTCGCGGCCAAGTCCCTTCTCCCCGTTCTCACGGGGAGAAGGTGCCGGCAGGCGGATGAGGGGCAACGCCGGGTTCGACAATTTACCGCCCCTGCATGGGGCGCATTGGAGGAAGAGGGAAGACATGCTCGAAATGGCACCAACGAAACAGGCCGCCGCATGGCTCGGCTCCTTTGCGCAGACGCTTGACGCCGGCGACGTGGCGGCGGCCGGCAATCTGTTCGTCGACGATTGCTACTGGCGCGATCTTCTGACCTTCACCTGGAATGTGAAGACCATGGAAGGCCGCGAGGCCATCGGCGATATGCTCAAGGCGACGCTGGCGACGACGAAGCCCACCGCATGGCAGCTCAGCGGCGAGGCGACCTCGGACGAAGGCACGATCGAAGCCTGGTTCACATTCGAGACCGCGGTCGCCTCGGGACAAGGCATCATGCGCCTTCGCGACGGGCGCTGCCGGACATTGTTCACCGCCATGACGGATCTGAAAGGCTTCGAGGAGCGCAAGGGCGCGGCGCGGCCGCTGGGCGTGCGTCACAAGGCCGACCCTGAGCGCGAGACCTGGTCGGAGGCGCGGGCGCGCGAGACGCGCGAACTCGGCGCCTCCGAGCAGCCCTATTGCCTGGTCATCGGCGGCGGCCAGGGCGGCATCATGCTCGGCGCGCGTCTCAGGCAGCTCGGCGTGCCGACCATCGTCATCGAGAAGAACGCGAAGCCAGGCGATTCCTGGCGCAACCGCTACCGCACGCTCGTGCTGCACGATCCGGTCTGGTACGACCATCTGCCCTACATTCCGTTTCCCGATAACTGGCCCGTCTTCACGCCCAAGGACAAGATGGGCGACTGGCTGGAAATGTACACGCGCGTCATGGAGCTCAATTACTGGGCCGCCACCAAGTGTCTCAGCGCGAGCTATGACGAGGCGGAGAAGGTCTGGACGGTAGTGGTCGATCGCGTCGGCAGGCAGGTCACGCTGAAGCCGAAGCACATCGTCTTCGCCACCGGCGCCTACGGGCCGCCGCGAAAGATCGACCTGGCCGGCGCGGACCAGTTCAAGGGCGAGTTGCTGCATTCCAGCCAGTATTCGAGCGGCGAGAAATTCCGTGGCAGGAAGGTCGCGGTCATCGGCGCGGCAAGCTCCGGGCATGACGTCTGCGTCGACCTCTGGGAAAGCGGCGCCGAGGCCACCATGATCCAGCGCTCGCCGACCACCGTGGTCAAGTCGGACACGCTTATGGAAGTAGGCTTCGAAATCTTCTCGGAAGACGCGCTGGCGCGCGGCATCACCACCGAGAAGGCCGACATGATCGTCGCCTCGACGCCGTTCGCGCTGGTACCCCAGGAGCAACGCGCGCTCTACGATGTCATCCGGGCGCGCGACGCAGGCTTCTACGAGCGCCTCAGCGCTTCCGGCTTCGCCATCGATTTCGGCGACGACGAGACCGGCCTGCTGATGAAGGCCTACCGCACCGGCTCCGGCTACTACATCGACGTCGGAGCCTCGGATCTGATCATCGACGGCAAGATCGGCATCCGCAGCGGCGTGGCGATCAAGTCGCTGACGCCGAAGGGCGTCCTGTTCGAGGACGGCACCGAACTCGAGGCTGACGCCATAATCGCTTGCACCGGCTACCAGTCGATGAACGAGAACGTGGCCGCGCTCGTCTCGCGCGAGGTAGCCGACAAGGTCGGTCCCTGCTGGGGCCTTGGCTCCGGCGTCAAGGGCGACCCCGGCCCGTGGCAAGGCGAATTGCGCAACATGTGGAAGCCGACGGCACAGGAAGCGCTATGGTTCCATGGCGGTAACCTGGCGCTGTCGCGCTTCTATTCGAAATATGTGGCGCTGCAGATCAAGGCGCGCATGGAAGGCATCGCCACGCCGGTTTATGGGCCGCCGAGCAATTCCTCACGCCGGAATTGAAAGAAGCTGGGGCCACCAGGCCAGCCCGGACGAAAAATCGTCCGCGAAGGTTTCAGATGCCGTGAGGATTCCCGCTATAGTGCCCGGCGACTCGGGGGAGGACGCCGATGGGATTTCTAAGAGGGCTTCGCATCAAGCTTGGACTGAAAAAGGACCCGTTGCCGCCACTGCCAGGTGTCGAGATCGGGCGTCATACTTACGGCCTCAGCAAGAAATCGTTCTTCGTTCCGCGTGAAACCGTGCCGGTGCGGATAGGATCGTTCTGTTCGATCGGCCCGGATGTTCTCTTTATCTGCGCGGCTGAACACCGCCTCGACAGCGCGACCACCTATCCGATCCAATCCGTGGACGGGAAGATCCGCAACGGAAATGGAACCGTCGGCAAGGGTCCGATTACGGTCGGCCATGACGTCTGGATCGGTGCCCGCAGTGTCATTCTCAGCGGCGTCACGATCGGCAATGGAGCGGTGATCGGTGCCGGCAGCATCGTCACCAGAGAGATTCCGCCCTATGCCATCGCGGTCGGCAATCCGGCTCGTGTCATGCGCTACCGGTTCGCGCCCGATGTCATCGAGCGCCTGCAATCGTTGAAATGGTGGGACTGGAGCGATGACCTGATCCGCACGCGTATCGAGCTTTTGACGACGATGGATGCCGCGAGTTTCCTGAACACGCTCGGCTTGGCATGACTGCCCCGACAGTCGCCTGACCGCTGACAGAGCCCCGACCTCGCTGGCAAGGCTCACTCGTGCCGATGTCCGAAGTGCCGGGCCGCGACTTCGACATGGGTGTGATGCGCATGCGCCTCGAAACGCTCGGTCTCGCCGAGGTCGTTCACCGCCTCGTTCGGCCACCAGGTGCCGCCGATGACGATGCCTTCCGACACCAGCCGCTGGTCGGCGACCAACGAGGCGCCGACAGCGTCGACGAAAGTGAAGCGGCCCGACCGCTGGCGAAGCACGGCGACGTCGCCGACAGCGCCGACAGCCAGCGTGCCGAGATCGGGCCGCGCGATCGCCCGCGCCGGGGCCTGCGTCGCGGCGCGCAGCACCTCGACCAGCGGCATGCCGAGCGCGATCAGCTTCGACATGCAGACCAGTATGTCGAAGGCCGGGCCGTCGACGCAGTAGAGATGCACGTCGCTCGAGATGACGTCGGGCGCCAGCCCTTCGGCGAGCATGGCGCGGGCGACGTCGAAGTCGAACGAGCCCATGCCATGGCCCAGATCGAAGATGACGCCGCGCTCGCGCGCCAGCCGCATATCGGGCCGCACCGCGCCGGAAGCAAAGACCGGCGCGTTGGGGAACGGCCGGAAGCAATGGGTGAGGATATCGCCCCGGCGCAGGCGCGGCAGCACTTCCGAGCGCCCGGGCGGCGGCTCGTCGATATGCGCCATCAGCGGCAGGCCGGCCTTGTCGGCGGCCTCCAGCGCAAGATCGACCGGCGCGATGCCGCTGTTGCCGCCGGCATGCTTGCCGGAACGGACCTTGACGCCGACGACGACGTCGGCGTGCTCACGCACCGCCGCGACCACCTCGCGCGGTTCGCACAGCCTGAGATCGCTGCACTCGCCGACCGACACCGTCTGCGAGAAGCCGAAGATGCCGGCAAAGGAAATGTTGACATAGGCCAGGATGCGCACCTTCGAGCGCTCCATGACGTGGCGGCGGAAGCCAAGGAAATTGCCGGCGCCTGCGCTGCCCGCATCGATGAAGGTGGTGGTGCCGCTCTTGGCGGCAAGCCGGTCGGCATCGACGCCGAGCGAGGTGCCGCCCCAATAGACGTGGCTGTGCAGGTCGATCAGGCCTGGCGCGACGATGCACCCCGTTGCATCGACGACCTGATTGGCGCGGTCCGCCGGGATGTCAGGGGCGAGCGCCGCGACACGGCCATTGGCGATGGCGACATCGCGTGGCGCGTCGAGCCCGGATGCCGGATCGATTAGCCGTCCGCCCTTCAGCAGGAGGTCGAATTGCATTGGGAGAACCTCCGCTTCTTCAGGGCTTTTTGTCAGACCGGCCGGTAGGCGACCGCCTCGACCTCGATCTTGATATCGATCATCAGCCGCGATTCGACCGTGGTGCGGGCCGGCGGGTTCTTGGGAAAGTGCCTGGCATAGACGGCATTGAAGGCGCCGAAATCGCGCGCGTCCTCGAGCCAGACGGTGGTTTTGACCACATCGTCCAGGGTGCAGCCGGCCAAGGCGAGCGCGGCCTTCACATTGGCGAGCACCTGCTCGGTCTGTTCGGTAATGCCGCCTTTCACCACGATGCCATCGCCGCCGACCGGGACCTGGCCCGAGACATAGACGAAATCGCCGGCCCGCACGGCGGGCGACAGCGGCACATGGGATGTTCCAAAAGTCTGCTTGGGCAAGGGATGCTCCTCCGAATGACGCGACGCGGCGCCAGGACGGCGCCCGCTTGGCGCAGATTTACCCCGATCGGGGCGATCCCGATAGAGGGGCTTGTTGGAAAGCAACATTCTTCGAAATCCGTGTTGCTTTATTACAGAAGCGCTTGCATCGTGGGCGCTTGCCGGACAGCCGAAAAGCCGCGACGAACAGATGCCTTTGCGAGACCGGAGAACCCGACAATGACCTTCGACAAGAACCCGTTTCCATCGGGCGACGCCGACCGCCACGCGCTGTGGGAGATGCTGGTGCGGCGCGATATCGACGCCTTCATCGGCCAGGACTGGTCGATGGTGGAGAATGATTTCGTCGCTGAAAGCTTTTTCGGCATGCACGCGCATTTCCTCGCCAATGCCGACGCCTGGCGGCTGCAGTTCCCGAGGCTGGAAGTCTATCGCGACGAGTGGCTGCGCCAGGCCAAGGAGACGGCGGCGACCAAGTTCGCGGAACCGCTGCGCGAGGCGCTGTTCCGTGTCACCAATCTGCGCGACATCGATGTCGATGGCGACCGCGCCGTGCTGCACAAGAAGTTCGACGGCTCCGTCGCCAAGGCGGATGGCGGCGTCGACAGGCTGAAATGGCAGACGCTGTATTTCTGCAGGAAGGTCGGCGGAAGCTGGAAGATCGCGGGCTTCGTCGGCTACATGCCTTATCCGCTGGGAGCATAGCGTATTCCTGGACCGCGCATCGCGGCTTCGTCCGGAATTGCATGAACACAGGGGCTTGAAGCAGCCAACGATCCTGGCGCTGAACCGCACTGGTCGAAGCGCCGCACGACCTGAAACGATTTTCCTGATGATTGCTGGGCGGGCGCGGATGTCAGTAGAGCGTGACGAAGGCCGGGAACAGCAGGCCCGTCTCCCGGAAATATTCGATCAGCTCGATGACCGGGAAGATGGCGAGGAAATAAAGCCCGTCGAGGAAGGTGCGCTTGAGCGCGCGCGTCGAGAACTGCAGCTCGTCATGGTCGCGGTAGAGCAGCGGGTTCGGCCAGAACCGGGGCGTCGCCTCGATATAGGCGCTATAGGCCGGCCCGAACTTGCCCAGCAGGAATCCGGCTTCCTTGCGAGCGGTGACGCGAAAGATGAAGAAGGAGGCGGCGCCCAGCAGCAGCGCCGCCATCAGGGAGCCATAGATCAACCCGATGCCGACCGCGCCCACTGTCGAAAAGAAATAGAGCGGGTTCTGGGTCATCGAAAACGGTCCGGTCGAGACCAGTTCCTGGTTCTTCTTGCCTCCGACATAGAGGATGCTCCACAGCCGCCCGACGATACAGACGAGCACCAGGCTGAGGCCAAGATGCTCGAGCGTCTCATGGCCGCTCGAACCCTCGCTCAAGGCTGGCTTGGCGAAAAACAGAAGCAGCACGGCGAATACCGCCGCGACCCGCACGAAGATCAGTCGCTTGCGCTGGACAAAGGCATCGGAAACCGGCTTGAGGGGCGCGTAGGTCATCGGTGTTTTCCTTGGGCGCTGACAGGCCCGGGAGCACTAGGGCACGCCATTGATGGCGGATGCAAGGCAGTGGCCTTCTATCAGCGCACCTCGAGGGTTTCGTAAAGGCCTTTTGGCCGATCGGCGCCCATTCTTACGAAATTGTATGGCGGCGGACAGGCGAGCGTGAATTCGCGTCCCTACTGTCGAGATGCCGGCTTGCTCCTCCTGCGAGCCATAATCAACCGACAGCCGGGCAACCGGCACCAGACAGGAAAACATCTCATGAGAAGATACGCGCTCGCCATCGCACTGGGCATCGTCGCCGTTTCCGGTCCGGTCTCCTCCGTTTTCGCGGCCACGGCGCCTTGCGAAGAGACGCTGAAGGCGCTGCGCGCGGCGGAGGCGACGGCAAAGCTTGGCGACGCGGACAAGAACAAGGTCTCGGAACTGGAGACCAAGGGCATCGAACGCTGCAACGCGGACGACGACAAGCGCGCCGACGACTTCTTCGCCCAGGCCATGAAAGTCATGGGCAAGTAATTTTCGCGAACCATCAGGACGGTCGCCATGCTTTCTTCCAACACGCAAAACATCGCCGCACCGAGCCAGAACAGGGTCCCCGAGGTCACTGTCGATTTCTGGCTGATCAAGCTGATGGCGGTGACCATGGGCGAAACGGCGGCCGACTATCTCACCGTCAACCTCGGGCTCGGGCTGACCGTCACGTCGTTGATCATGACCGGTGTCCTGATCGTCGCCCTTGTCCTCCAATTCGCCCAGAAACGTTACGTGCCCTGGGCCTACTGGCTGGCGGTGGTGCTGATCAGCGTCGTCGGCACGCTGATCACCGACAACCTCGTCGACAATTTCGGCGTGCGGCTGCAGACCACGACGATTGCGTTCAGCGTGGTGCTCGTGGCGACCTTCGCGGTCTGGTACGCGAGCGAACGGACGCTTTCGATCCACACCATCTTCACGACCAGACGCGAGGTCTTCTACTGGCTGGCGATCCTCTTCACCTTCTCGCTCGGCACCGCTGCGGGCGACCTGGTCGCCGAGAGCTTCGACATGGGCTATCTGACCACGGGCCTGCTGTTCGGCGGCGTGATCGCGCTCATCGCGCTCGCCTATTACCTGTTTGTTCTGGACGCCATCCTGGCCTTCTGGCTGGCCTATATCCTGACGCGGCCGCTTGGCGCCTCCTTCGGCGATCTGCTGTCGCAGCCGGTCGAATATGGCGGCCTTGGCTTCGGCACCACCTTCACCAGCCTGATCTTCCTCGGCTGCATCGTCGCCCTTGTCCTCTACATGACGCTCAGGAAGAAGGCCGATGAGCTGGACGAGATCCTGCTGGAGTCGGAATAAACCCGCGCGGGCGCGTGCCGCGCCTGGCAGGCGTCACGGCCATCCTAGGAACGAACCCGCGCCGGTGATAGCCTGTTCGCGGTATCGGCATTCAACCGGGACAGCGATGCGACTTCTTCTCGTCGAGGACGATCAAAGGACCGCCGATTACATCGTCAGGGGGCTGACAGAGGCCGGCCATGTCTGCGACCTTCTGCGCAACGGACATGACGCGCTTTTCGCCGCGACCAGCGGCGCCTATGACGTGATCATAGCCGATCGCATGATCCCAGGTCTCGACGGCCTGTCGATGGTCAAGGCGGTCCGTGCCGCCGGCGTGCGCACGCCGGCTATCTTTCTCACCTCCGTCGGCGGCGTCGACGACCGCGTCGAGGGCCTGGAGGCGGGCGGCGACGATTATCTGGTCAAGCCCTTCGCCTTTTCCGAGCTGCTTGCCCGCATCAATGCGCTTGGCCGGCGGCCGGCGGCGCAGGAACAGAAGACGGTTCTGCGGGTTGGCGATCTCGAAATGGACCTCATCATGCGCCGCGTCACGCGGCAAGGCCAGCCGATCGATCTGCAGCCACGCGAGTTCAGCCTGCTGGAAGTGCTGATGCGCGGCGAGGGCCGCGTGATCACCCGCACAATGCTTCTGGAACGCGTCTGGGACTTTCACTTCGACCCCAAGACCAGCGTCGTCGAAACCCATATCAGCCGGCTGCGGGCCAAGATCGACAAGCCGTTCGAAACCCAGCTGATCCACACAGTCCGTAACACCGGCTACAGCCTGCACGCACCGCTCGCGCCATGATGGAAGGATGGGCCCGCCTGCCGCGCAGCACGCCGTTCCGGCTCGCCCTGACATTCGCCTTCCTGTTCATGCTGGCTTTCGTGCTGTCGGGCGCCATCGTCTACCAGATGATGAGCGCCGATCTTGCCGAACAGCTCGACGAGAGCATCAAGGAAACCTATTCCGTCGTCGCCGCGACCTATTCCGACAGCGATCTCAAGGAATTGATCGAGACGGTTGAAAGCCACTCCTTGCGCAACCCGAAGAAGGAACAGCTTTTTTCGCTGACCGACGCGGCCGGCAACCGTCTGGCCGGCAATTTCACCGCGGCGGGTCTTCCCGATGGCTTTTCGTTGTTCGGCGCCGAAATGCCCGGCATTCCTCCGGATACCGAATACCGCGCCTATTCCGGCTCGGTCAGCGGCAACACCCTGACGATCGCATTCAGCCTGTCCGAGACGGACGAACTGGAAACGATCATGCTGATGAGCTTCGGCTGGGCAACCCTGATCATCACCGGGCTGGCGGTCGCCGGCGGCGCGCTGCTCGCCTCGCGCGTCCAGCGCCGTCTCGACGGCATTGCCGCCACCATGGTCGATGTCTCGCATGGCCGGCTGGATACACGCATTCCGCTGACCGGCAATGGCGACGACATCGACATCGTCTCCAGCCAGGTCAATGCGGCGCTCGACCGGCTGTCGAGCCTGGTTGACGGCATGAAACAGGTCAGCACCAACATCGCGCACGATCTGAAGACACCGCTCAATCGCCTGCAGATGATCCTGGAAGGCGCCGCCGACAAGGCAGCGCAGGATCAGGATGTATCGGACGATCTCGCCGATGCGCGGGCCGAGGGCCATCAGATCAACGAGACATTCGACGCGCTGTTGCGGATCGCACAGATCGAGGCCGGCGCGCGCAAGGCGCGCTTCACCGATGTCGACCTCGACGAGATCCTGCAAATCATAGCGGAGATCTATACCGATGTCGCCGAGGACGACGGCAAGGTGCTGTCATCCAGGCAACTGAAGGAGGCCGCGGACCGAATCCATGGCGACCGCGAACTGTTGACGCAGATGTTCGCCAATCTGGTGGAGAACGCGCTTCGCCATTGCCCGTCCGGCACGACCATCAAACTGTCGGTGACGCGTCAGGGCGATCGTGTTCTTGCCAGCGTCGCCGACAACGGGCCCGGCATTCCGATGGGCGAACGCGAAAGGGTGTTTCAGCGGCTGTACCGGCTGGACCACAGCCGCTCGACGCCGGGCAGCGGCCTTGGGCTGAGCCTTGTCAGGGCCATTGCCGATCTGCACGGCGCATCCATTACGTTGGAGGACTGCCGGCCCGGGCTCGCCGTGGTGGTGAGCTTTCCGCTGGTAAAATCGCCGGCGCCATAGAGCCGGAAGCCGAAGCCGAAAGCTTGCCGACGCGCCGATAGCTTACAAAAGCGTATGAGACCGGCGACCCGCCCGTAAGCTTGCAGCGCCATACTGGATGGACTTCACCTTCCATCGAAAGGCTGCGGAAAATGAGAACCCATTTTCGGAAAACCATCGGCGTCCTGCCGGTTCTCGCCTTCACAGCATGCCTGGGAACGACAGCTGTCCTGGCTCCGGTGCTTGGCTGCCTGCCGGCCTCGGCTGCCGAGAAACCCGTCCAACCGGAGAAGAACCCTCCGGGCGACATCCCCGATACGCAGGTCTTCATCGACTATACTTCACCAGAAGGGTTCACCCTGAAGGTGCCGGAGGGTTGGGCACGGTCGGATCGTGCCGACGGCGCCAGCTTCGTCGACAAGCTGGATGGCGTCGTCGTCTCGGTTTCCAAGGCGGATACCGCGCCGACCGTCGACAGCGTCAAGGCGAACGATGTCGTCAAGCTCGAGGCCGCCGGGCGCGCTGTGCGGGTGAGCGCCGTCAAACAGGTCAAGCTGCCGGCCGGGGCCGCGATCCGCATTGTCTACACCTCGAACTCCGAACCGAACGCGGTAACCAACCGGCAGGTTCGCCTCGAGAACGAGCGTTATCTCTATTTCAAGGACGGCAAGCTCGTCGTGCTCGAACTCTACGCGCCCAAGGGCGCCGACAATGTCGATCAGTGGCAGCTGATGTCCAGCTCGTTCCGGTGGAAATGAGATGCACGCGTTGGACGCGCATGAGATCTATCGGTTCTTCCACATAGGCGATGACGAGACAGCCGCGTTGCGGGGCGTCAGTTTCCACGTCGCCGCCGGCGAGATCGTTGCCCTGGTCGGGCCCTCCGGCAGCGGCAAATCCACCTTGCTGGCCTGCGTGACCGGCCTCGATGAACCGGATGGCGGCTACGTCGAGGTGTCCGGCGTCCGGCTGACCCGGCGACCGGAGGCCCATCGCACGCGTGTTCGCGCCGCCAGCTTCGGCATTCTGCTGCAATCGGGAAACCTGTTCGGCCACCTGAATGTCGAGCAGAATCTTCGATTGCAGATGCTTCTGGCGAAGAAGCCGGATGACCGGCGAATGGCCAGCCTGCTGGAAAGCGTCGGCCTTTCGCATCGCGCACGTGCCTTTCCGACCGAGCTGTCCGGCGGCGAGACGGCGCGGGCGGGCCTTGCGGTGGCCCTGGCCGCCGACCCGCTGATCCTGGTTGCAGACGAGCCGACCGCCGAGGTCGATAGCGATACCGAATCCAGGCTGATCGCTCATTTCGAGGCGAGGCGCGACACCGGACTGGCGACGCTGCTGGCCACCCATAGCAACGCGCTGGCGCAGCGGGCGGATCGCATCATCCGGCTGAAGGATGGGAGGATCGATCGTGGGTGAAACGCTTGTCGTCGCAAAAGGCCTCGGGCGGGACTTCCGGGATGGCAACGCCGGTCGGATCGAGGTGCTGCGCAATGTCGGCTGCGAGATCGTGTCGGGCGCGCGCATCGCGCTCGTCGGACCTTCCGGCAGCGGCAAGACGACGCTGCTGCATATTCTTGGCGGCCTCGACAGGCCGACCGCCGGCGTTGTCGAATGGCCCGGCCTCGGCACATTCGAGGCCTTGAGGCCGCGCCAGATTGGCTTCGTGTTCCAGTCGCCCAGCCTGTTTCCCGCCCTAACCGCCGTCCAGAATGTCGGCTTGCCCTTGCTGCTGGCCGGCGAGAATGCCGGCGCCGAGGAGATCGGGGCATCGCTTCTGCAATCGTTCGGCCTCGGCGAACTCGGCGACAAACTGCCGGAGGAACTGTCCGGCGGCCAGGCTCAGCGTATTGCCATGGCGCGCGCCCTGGTCATGGGTCCGAAGCTTGTGCTGGCCGACGAACCAACCGGGCAGCTGGACAGCCGAACGGCGCTGCGTTTCTTCGACGCCGTGCTCGACCGCCTGGAAGGAACCGACGTCGCCCTGGTCGTCGCCACGCATGACGAAGCCATGGCCAAGCGCATGGCGACGCGCTGGACGATGGACCATGGCCGGCTCACCACCGGCCTTCGGCCGGGGACCGCGGCGGCATGATGTTCCTGCTGTGGATTCGTGGTGTGCTCGCTCGCCGTTTCATGCGCGTGGCGGGCGCCGCAGCCGGCATCGCGCTGACGGTCGCCCTGCTTGCGGCGATGGCGCTCTTTCTCGCCAATGCCGGTGCATCGATGACCGCCCGCGCCGTGTCGGCGGTCCCGATCGATTGGCAGGTGCAAGTGATTTCCGGCGCCGATCCGGGTCTCATCAGCAAGGCCCTGCCTGAAGCTGCTCCGGTCAAGGCCGTGCATCAGGTCCGCTATGCCGATGTCGCCGGCTTCGAGGCTCGAACCGGCGGTACGACCCAGACCACGGGGCCTGGCCAGGTGGTTGCTTTCGATAGCGGGTATTCGAGCGATTTCCCGGCGGAAATCCGGCTGCTTTCCGGTAGCCTCGATGGTGCGCTGATTGCCCAGCAGACCGCTGCCAACCTCCATGTTGCCCCCGGCGACACGGTCTCGATCCGGCGGATGGGTTTGCCGCCGACGGAGGTCAGGATTGCCGGCGTGGTCGACCTGCCCGACGCCGACGCCTTGTTCCAGGCTGTCGGTCTGCCGCCGCAGGCAGCGCCACAGGCCCCGCCCGACAACGTCCTCATCCTGCCGCAGGAAGCCTGGCGGCAATCGTTCGATCCGCAGGGCAAGGCGCGCCCCGATACCACCCGGCTGCAATTGCATGTGCGGCTCGCGCACGGGGCGCTGCCGCCGGATCCGGTCGCGGCCTATACCTTTGTCACTGCCGCGCAGCGCAATCTCGAGGCAAGAGTCGCCGGCCAGGCCCTGGTGGCCGATAATCTCGGCTCGCGCCTCGGAGCGGTTCGCGAGGATGCGTTGTACGCCTCCGTGCTGTTTCTGTTCCTCGGACTGCCAGGCATCGCATTGGCGATCGCGCTTACCTTTGCCGTTACCTCGTCCGGCGCGGAACGCCGGCGCACCGAGCAGGCGCTGCTTCGCGTCCGCGGCGCGACGGCGAAGGACATATTGCTTCTGTCCGCGACAGAGGCCGCCGTCGCCGCCATCGGCGGAACCGCCTTCGGCATGGCCGTGGTATTCCTCCTTGGCATGGCCGCCCCAGGCCTTGACGCTGCGCTTGGCGTGGACCAGCCGAAGCTGCTTCTTGTCGCCTTCTTCGGACTGCTGGTCGGGCTCATCGCCTTTCTCTACCCGGCCTGGCGGGACGCGCGCTGGGCGACCGTGATGGCGGCGCGGCGCACCGTGAGCCGGCCACATCCACCGCTGTGGCAGCGCCTGTGGCTGGACGGCCTGCTGCTCGCTGCGGCGGGATTGGTCTTCTGGCAATCGGCGAGCACCGGATACCAGATCGTGCTTGCGCCCGAAGGCGTGGCCGCGACAGCCGTGGACTACAAGGCGTTCGTCGCCCCCGCCCTGTTCTGGCTCGGCATGGCGCTGCTGACCATCAGGCTGTCGGCCACGGTCATCGCGCGCAACGGCACGCTCCTGAGATTGATTGTCACGCCGGTATCGGGAGCCTTGGCGCCCATCGTATCGGCCGCGCTGTCGCGGCAATCGGGCCGCCTGACGATCGGCATTGCCATGACCGCGCTGGCCATCTCCTTCGCAACGTCGACGGCCGTCTTCAACACCACCTACAATGCCCAGGCACGCATCGACGCCGAGCTCACCAACGGCTCGGACGTCACCGTCTTCGGCACGACGGACAAGCCCGCCGGAGCCCACCTCGCGGCGCTCGCCTCGCTGCCCGATGCGACGGCGGCCGAACCCATGCAACATCGTTTCGCCTATGTCGGCGCCGACCTGCAGGATCTTTATGGCATCGACCCCAATCGCATCGGACGCGCGACCGGTCTTTCCGACGCCTATTTCAGCGGCGCCAGCGCCGCCGGCACGCTTGCCCTGCTCGCCGCGACGCCGGACGGTGTCCTGGTGTCGGAAGAGACCGTGCAGGATTTCCAGCTCCAGCAAGGCGATACGATCAACCTGCGGCTCGTCGATGCCAGGGATCACCAGTATCATCCCGTGGCCTTCAAGTTCATTGGCGTCGCCCGCGAATTTCCGACCGCGCCAAAGGATTCGTTCCTTGTCGCCAATTCGGCCTATGTCGCCCGCATGACCGGCTCCGATGCATCCGAATACGTGCTTATGCGGGCCAAGGCGGATCCCGCCGAGCTGGCGCGACAGGCTTCTTCGGTGCTCGATTTCGATCGGACGCTGAAGGTGGCCGACATCGGCCAAGCGGCACATCTCATCGGCTCGAGCCTGACCGCGGTCGACCTTGGCGGTTTGACGGCAATCGAACTGGGCTTTGCGGTCGTCATGGCCGCGGCCGCCGCCGGGCTGATGCTGGCACTGGGGTTCTTCGAGCGTCGCCGGCCTTTCGCCATCCTTGCCGCGATCGGCGCCAAACCCCGCCAGCTCGCGGCCTTCCTTTGGGGCGAAGGTCTGCTGATCCTTGTCGGCGGCATGGCGTTCGGCCTCCTTTCGGGGCTGCTGACGGCGTGGATGTTGGTCAAGCTGCTGACCGGCGTATTCGATCCGCCACCCGAGGCCTTGTCGATCCCCTGGCTCTATCTGGCAGCCGTGCTCGGCCTCGTCGCCGCTTCGGTGGCTGCCGCCGTTTTGTCCGCCAGGCCTTCGGCGGCACAGGCAACGGAACTGCTGCGCGACCTGTGAAGCCGGACGTCGATTTACCGATTTGTAAATTTGCGGCCAGATCATCGAAAACTCCACGGTCTAGGCTCGATCCGTCTCTCGTCAGGAGAGACGAATCCGGCGACCAAACGGCCCGGATACGGGAGCCGCTCAACGGCCGACAGCCGGCGGCTCCGCAACCAAGCCAACGGGAAAACAACATGAAAAAATCAGCTATCGCAGCCGCAATGGTACTCGCCGCCTTGTCCTCAACCGGCGCTTTCGCCAAGGCGGCCACCGGTACGATCGCCAGTGTCGACAAGAAGGGCGATTCGATCACGCTTTCCGATGGCAAGACCTTCGTCCTGCCGGAAGGCATCGAGGCCGAGACGCTGAAGGTCGGCGAAAAGGTGGTGGTGACCTATTCGACCAAGGCCGGCAAGCTGGCGGCATCGAGCATCCAGCCGGCTAAATAGGTGCCCTGACCCGGAGCAATTCCGGGAAAGATGCGTAGCGTCTTTCCGTGAGACCATGAACCGCTCCAGGCCGGAGCCCCCGCCGGCGGCGATCTTGACTGCTGCCGGCGCGCGCCGGCTTCCCTTAGCCCGGATCCGTCCGGGCTAGGGGTAACGCGGTGATCAG
Organism: Mesorhizobium sp. B4-1-4; assembly: GCF_006439395.2. Taxonomy (NCBI): domain Bacteria; kingdom Pseudomonadati; phylum Pseudomonadota; class Alphaproteobacteria; order Hyphomicrobiales; family Phyllobacteriaceae; genus Mesorhizobium; species Mesorhizobium sp. B4-1-4. The sequence continues at coordinate 4,961,973 of NZ_CP083950.1, read as the reverse complement.
GCGCTCGAGCCGGGTGTTTCCAGGGACGCAAGGCGAACCAGGGCCGCGCCCGGCGCTTGACGCGGGCCACGTGGCACCACCGGTCTTGGCCCAGGTTTCGTCGAACGGCATCCGCCGACTACCAGAACCAGAGAGGATGGAAGCCGTAGTCCGGCACCGAGCCTTTTCCGGACATGACGATCAGGACCAGGGCGATGGCCAGCAGGACGGCGCCGATCGTGATCCAGATCCATCGGCTCGACCAGACGGGAGCACTGCGCGGTACGGTCAAAGCCACCTCTCGGAACACGACAGGTCTTCGGCTTGGGACGATTTCAGCCGCAGCGGTTCAGACGTGACACTGACCTGTCAATCATACCGGCGTTTTGCGGCGTTCTTACAAATCGGTAAGCGGGTGGAATCGTTCACGACCGGCCCGGGACGCATAGCCTCGGGTGCCGTTCAGCGGTCGATCCGCGTCGACAGGATGATCGACGACGAGGTCCGCTCGACCCCGTCCATGGCGCCGATCTGGTCGAGCAGCGCGTCGAGGTCGCGGATCGACGGCGCGTCGACGATGACGATCATGTCGAAATTGCCGCTCACCGAGTGCAGCGTCCTGACCGGTGGCAGCGCCTGCAGAGCCCGCACCACCTTGTCGGCGAGCTTTGGCGTGACGGTGAGCAGCACATGCGCCCGGACCAGCCCCTGCTCATAGTCCGGCGACAGCCGGACGCCGTAGCCGGTAATGATGCCACGTTGTTCCAGCCGCTCGATCCGGCTCTGCACCGTCGTGCGCGATACGCCGAGCTGCCGCGCCAGTTCGGCTGTCGAGGCGCGTGCGTTGGCGCGCAGCAAGGAGAGCAGGGTCTGTTCGGCTTCACTGAGCATTTCAACGAAATCCTTCGGCAGATCGTCTAAGATTAGGTTTCACTCTGCCAGATTTCACGCTTCCTTTCGACAGGCAAGCTGCGATGATTCCGCGAATTCGAACTGGTAGGGGTATTGACCATGAACAACATCGTTATCGTCGGCGCCGGCAAGATCGGCTCGACCATCGCCGAAATGTTGGCCGCGACGGGCGACTACCACGTCACCCTCGTCGACCGCTCGGCGGCGCAGCTCGCCGCTGCCGAAGTGCCTGAGGGTGTCGAGACGCTCGAACTCGATATCGCAGCACCCGGCGCGCTGGAAGCGGCGCTCGCCGGCAAGTTCGCGGTGTTGAGCGCCGCGCCCTTCCACCTTACCACGCGCATCGCCGAGGCGGCGGCCAGTGCCGGCGTGCACTATCTCGATCTCACCGAGGATGTCGTCTCGACCAGGCGGGTCAAGGAGCTTGCCCGTTCCGCCAAGGGCGTCTTCATCCCGCAATGCGGCCTGGCGCCGGGCTTCATCTCGATCGTCGCCAACGATCTTGCCAGCCGTTTCGACACGCTGGAAAGCGTGCGCATGCGCGTCGGCGCCTTGCCGCAATACCCGTCCAACGCGCTGAACTACAATCTGACCTGGAGCACCGACGGCGTCATCAACGAATATTGCGAGCCCTGCGAGGCGATCGTCGAGGGCGAGCTGGTCGAGGTGCCGCCGCTGGAAGAGCGCGAGGAGTTCTCGCTCGACGGCGTCACCTACGAGGCGTTCAACACCTCCGGCGGGCTCGGCACCCTGGCCGAGACGCTGAAAGGCAAGGTGCGCACGCTGAACTACCGCACCATCCGCTATCCCGGGCACGCCGCGATCATGAAGGCGCTGCTCAACGACCTTGGGCTCCGTCACCGCCGCGACGTGCTGAAGGACATTTTCGAGAGCGCCCTGCCGGCAACGCTGCAGGACGTGGTCATCGTCTTCGTCACCGTCTCCGGCCGCAAGAACGGCCGCCTGCTGCAGGAGACCTACGCCAACAAGATCTATTCCAGGCGCGTCGGCCAAACGGTGCGCAGCGCCATCCAGATCACCACGGCGTCCGGCATCTGCGCCGTGCTCGACATGCTGGCCGACGGCAGCCTGCCGGCGACCGGCTTCATCAAGCAGGAAGAGATCGCGCTGGACGCCTTCCTCGCCAACCGCTTCGGCCGCGCCTACGCCCAGCACGAAATGGTAAGCCGGCTGGCGAGCTGAGGCTCCCACCCTCCCCCTTGTGGGGAGGGTCGGCTCGCGGTCGGAGCGAAGCGGAGATTGCGAGACGGGGTGGGGGTGCGCCCTACGAGACCCCCCCGCTCCGTTTCGCGGATCGACCCTCCCCACAAGGGGGAGGGTGAACTCTCAAACATGCAGCGCGTGTCCCAGCGCCTTCAGCGCGGCTTCCTGGAACCCCTCGCCTTGCGTCGGGTGGGAATGGATCGTTCCGGCGATATCCTCGAGTCGGGCGCCCATCTCCAGCGCCAGCCCGAACGCCGTCGACAGTTCCGAGACGCCCTGCCCGACCGCCTGGATGCCGAGCACCAGATGGTTGTCGGCGCGGGCGACGACGCGAACAAAGCCATCTTCGCCAAGCTTGGTCATCGCCCGTCCGTTGGCGGCGAACGGGAACACGCCGATCTTGATCTCGCCTCGGGCCTTGGCCTCTTCAGGCGACAGTCCGGCCGTCACCAGCTCCGGATCGGTGAAGCAGACGGCCGGGATCGAGCGCTTGTCCCAGCTGCGCTTGTGGCCAGCGGCGATCTCGGCGACCATTTCGCCTTGAGCCATCGCCCGGTGCGCCAGCATCGGCTCGCCGGTGACGTCGCCGATGGCGAAGATGCCGCGCATCGAGGTGCGGCAGTGGTCGTCGATGCGGATGAACCTGCCCGCTTTGTCGAGGTCGATCTGCTCGAGCCCCCAGCCTTCGGTCACCGGCTTGCGGCCGACCGTCACCAGGATCTTGTCCGCCGCGACCTTGGCATTCTTGCCGTCCGATGTCTCGATCAGCAGGGCGTCACCCTTCGTTGACAGGCCCTTGGCCTTGGCGCCGGTCATCACCTCGATGCCAAGCGCGGAAAGCCGCTTGACCACCGGCCGGGTCAGTTCGGCATCGTACTGCGCCAGCACGCGTGGCAAGGCCTCGACCACGGTCACCTTGGCGCCCATCTTGGCGAAGGCCATGCCGAGTTCCAGGCCGATATAGCCGCCACCGACGACCACGAGCCTCTTGGGCACCTCGCCCAGCGCCAACGCGTCCGTCGACGAAATGACGAGTCCGCCGAACGGCAGGAACGGCAATTCGACCGGCGCCGAGCCGGTGGCAATCACTATCATCTCGGCCCGGATCACCTGCATGCCCGTCTCGGTCTCCACCTCGACGGTCTTGCCGTCGCGGAACGTCGCCCAGCCATGCACGGTCTTGACCCCGGCCTTCTTCAGCAGGCCGGCAACGCCGCTGTTGAGCCGGCTGACGATACCGTCCTTCCAGGCAACGGTTCGGGCCAGGTCAAGCGCCGGTGCCGCAACCGAAATACCGAGCGGGCTGTCGCCGCCGGCCATGTGCGCCACCTTCTCCAATTCTTCCGCCGCATGGATCAGCGCCTTGGAAGGAATACAGCCAACATTGAGGCAGGTGCCACCCGGCTTGCCCGTCTCGACGATGACCGTATCGACGCCGAGCTGCCCGGCGCGGATGGCGCAGACATAGCCGCCGGGACCGGCGCCGATGACGAGCAGCTTGCAGGAGATTTCTTTCATCTTGGCACCTCGCTTGGTCGCGGTGCCTCGGGACCGCATCGCTCATGTTGGAGATTGGCGGAGGCGTTCGTACCTTCGTCATCCTGGGGCGGAGCAAGGAGCGTAGCGACGCGCGTAGACCCCGGGATCCATGCCGTCACGTTAAGGCGTTGCAACGGTCCGGAACTCTGTTCTGCTGCGCGCCCCGGCCCAGGTCGCGGCATGGATCCTCGGGTCAAGCCCGAGGATGACGAAGGTAAGGGGGCAGCGTCCGTATTCATAAACCTAATCCACGAAGATCAGCGCCGGCGTTTCCAGCAGCGTCTTGATGCGCTGGATGAAGACGGCCGCGTCCCAGCCGTCGATGACGCGATGGTCGAAGCTTGACGACAGGTTCATCATCTTGCGCGGGATGAACTGGGTGCCGTCCCACACCGGCCGCACCATCATCTTGTTGACGCCGATGATCGCCACCTCGGGATGGTTGATGACGGGCGTCGTCGCGACACCGCCCATGGCGCCGAGCGAGGTGATGGTTATGGTCGAGCCGGACAGCTCGTCGCGTGTCGCCGTGCCGGACTTCGCCGCCTCGGCAAGCCTGGCGACCTCGGCGCCGCACTCCCAGATGTCGCGCGCCTCGGCATGCCTGACCACCGGCACCACCAAACCCGAGGGCGTCTGCGCGGCGATGCCGATATGGATTCCGCCATGCTGATGGATGATACCGCCCTCGTCGTCGAACAGCGAATTGAGCTGGGGCTGGTCCGCTATCGCCTTGACCATCGCCCGCATCAGGAAGGGGAGCAGCGTCAGCTTGGGCCTTTCCGCGCCCGCCTTGGCAGGGCGCTTCTCCTTGTTGAGCGCGGCGCGCAGATCTTCCAGCGCGGTGACGTCGATCTCCTCGACATAGGTGATGTGCGGGATGCGCGATTTGGACAGCGTCATCTTCTCGGCGATCTTTCGCCGAAGCCCAACCACCTTGATGTCCTCGACAGCATCGTTGCGGGCAAGGCCCGATGCCTTGGCCATTTGCGGCCCGCGTGCCAGGAACGCCTCGATGTCCTCATGGCCGATGCGTCCGGCCGGGCCGCTTCCCGCGATCTGCCTGAGATCGATGCCGGCCTCCTTCGCCCGCAGGCGAACGGCCGGCGATGCCAACGGCTTTTCGCCTTCAGGGCGTGGGGCGCCCACCGTCGCAGTACCCCCATCCCTAACCCCTCCCCACAAGGGGGAGGGGGATTCGGTCACAGCCGCTCCAACGTTATCGTTTCTTGGATTCGTGGATGACGGTGGCGCGCGCTTTGCTTCGACCTTGGGAGCCGAGGCGCGTTCCCCTCCCCCTTGTGGGGGTCCGGAGGACGGGCGAGACGCGTGGCTCGTCCCGGCACGGTTAGGGGTGGGGGTAGGTGTCGCCGTGACCTCCGGCGATTTCGCGCCTTCCGCCTTCACATTCCCCTCGCCCGCCACCTTCAGCCGCACGATGGGCGAGCCGATGGCCACCGTGTCGCCGATCTCGGCGCCCAGCCACAGGATTTCGCCATCGACGGGCGACGGAATCTCGACCGTCGCCTTGTCGGTCATGACGGCGGCGAGCATTGTGTCCTCGCGTACGATGTCGCCAACCTTGACATGCCATTCGACCAATTCGGCCTCGGCCACGCCCTCGCCGACATCGGGCAGCTTGATGATGTGTTCGCCCATCTCAGGCCTCCCGCTCTACGCTTCCATTGTTTCTAGGAGGGCACGGCCGACGCGGGCCGGTCCCGGAAAATAGTCCCATTCCTGCGCATGCGGATAGGGCGTGTCCCAGCCGGCGACACGCGCCACCGGCGCCTCGAGATGGTAGAAACAGTTTTCCTGAACCAGTGCCGAAAGCTCCGCGCCAAAGCCGGAGGTCAGCGTCGCCTCATGCACGACGACGCAGCGCCCGGTCTTCTTGACCGATGCGACGACCGTATCGAGGTCGAGCGGCAGCAGGGTCCTGAGATCGATGATCTCGGCATTGATGCCGGTCTCCTCGGCAGCGGCCTGTGCGACATAGACCATGGTGCCGTAGGCGAGCACGGTGACGGCGGAGCCCGCCCGGCGGATCGCGGCCTTGCCGAGCGGCACGGTGTAGTGACCGTCGGCGACCTCGCCGAGCTCATGCTTCGCCCAGGGCGTCACCGGCCGGTCGTGATGGCCGTCGAACGGACCGTTGTAGAGCCGTTTCGGCTCCAGGAAGATCACCGGATCGGGATCCTCGATCGCCGCGATCAGCAGCCCCTTGGCGTCATACGGGTTGGATGGCACCACCGTCTTCAGGCCCGACACATGGGTGAAAAGCGCTTCCGGGCTCTGGCTGTGCGTCTGGCCGCCGAAGATGCCGCCACCGGTCGGCATGCGCACCACGATCGGGCAGGTGAAATCGCCGTTCGAACGGTAGCGCAGCCGCGCTGCTTCCTGGGTCAGCTGATCGTAGGCCGGGTACATGTAGTCGGCAAACTGAATTTCCACGCAAGGTTTCAACCCGTAGGCGGCCATGCCGATGGCCGAGCCGACAATGCCGGATTCGTTGATCGGCGCGTCGAAACAGCGGCTCTTGCCGTATTTGGCCTGCAGGCCCTGCGTGCAGCGGAAGACGCCGCCGAAGAAGCCGACATCCTCGCCGAACACGACGACTTTGTCGTCGCGTCCCATCGACACATCCATGGCGTCGCGGATCGCCTCGATCATGGTCCGTCTCGGCATGACTCAGACTCCCGCCTGCTGGCGCTGGCGCCGGAGATGCGGCGGCATCTCGGCATAGAGGCCTTCGAACATGTCGCGCGTCGATGGCTTGCCGCCGGCATGCAGCGTGCCATGGCTTTCGGCTTCCTTTTGCGCCGCGATCACCGTGTCGAGGATTTCGGCCTCCGCCTGCGCATGCCGCTCATCCGACCAGACACCAAGCTGGATGAGATGGTTCTTCAGCCGCACGATGGGGTCGCCGAGCGGCCAGGCGTCGGATTCGGTCTTTGGCCGGTAGGCCGAGGGATCGTCCGAGCTCGAATGGGCGCCGGCGCGGTAGGTGACATATTCGACGAGCGTCGGCCCGAGATTGCTGCGCGCGCGCTCGGCCGCCCATTTGGCCACCGCATGGACGGCGAGATAATCGTTGCCATCGACGCGCAGCGCCGGAATGCCGAAGCCCAGGCCTCGCGCGGCGAAGGTGCCGGAGCCGCCGCGCGCAATGCCCTGGAAGGTCGAGATCGCCCACTGGTTGTTGACGACGTTGAGGATCACCGGCGCCTTGTAGGTGGAGGCGAACACCAGGGCCGAATGGAAATCCGATTCCGCCGTTGAGCCGTCGCCGATCCAGGCGGCGGCGATCCTGGAATCGTTCGATATCGCCGAGGCCATCGCCCAGCCGACCGCCTGGATGTACTGCGTTGCCAGATTGCCCGAGACCGAGAAGAAACCGTGTTCCTTCGAAGAATACATGATCGGCAGCTGCCGCCCCTTCAGCGGATCGGCCTCGTTGGAATAGATCTGGTTCATCATGGTGACCATCGGATAGCCGTCGGCGATGAGCAGGCCGGCCTGCCGGTAGGTCGGAAAATTCATGTCGCCCGGCGCGAGCGCCTTGCGGAAGGCGCAGCTCACCGCCTCTTCACCAAGATGCTGCATGTAAAAGGAGGTCTTGCCCTGGCGCTGCGCCATCTGCATGCGGGCATCGAAGGTCCTCAGCGTCATCATGTGGCGCAGGCCGGTCAGCAGTTCTTCGTCGGTGAGCAGCCCGGCCCATGGCCCGACGGCTTCGCCGTTGCGGTTCAACACCCGGATGATCGAGAAGGCCATGTCGCGGATGGTGCGCGGATCGACATCGATTTCCGGGCGCGGCACCGAGCCGGCCTTGGGGATGGGCACATTGGAAAAGTCAGGCGTGCCGCCCGGCCGCACTTCAGGCTCCGGAACGTGAAACCGCAACATTCCAGCATCGGCCATGACCTTTGTCCTCCAATGTTGCCTGGCGTCGATATTTGCACATTCGCGCGGCCAGACCAGTGCGAATTCGCCGGGCAAGCCGTTGGCGCGTCGGGCCGGCCATGCCGGCCGATCGAGCCTCCCGCACACCAAGATGAAGATATGTCGGCGAAATTTCTTGTCGATGTTGCGCGGCGGCGCGCAATTTGGCGAATGGTTGCGGGTGGGTTGCCGCAAGAGGAGGTATTCTGGAGGGTCTGGCTCCGACCTCCCCTTTGTGGCGAGTTCGGACCGCAGGTTCGGTGGGGGACCGGCACCAGCCTCGCAAGACTACAAGACTAGTTGAAAACCGCCTCGTAAAGCCGCCCCGCCGCATCGGCCGCGACCGGCACGATGAAGATGTCATGGGCACCACCCTTGCCGGCAAGACTATAGGTCGCCTGCGGCAGCGCCACGTCGCGCGGCCGCCGAAACAGCAGCGAGAATCCGCCGCCGGGGCGCGGGCTGGCAGGGATGGCGCGGACATCGGTCAATTCCAGGGCAATCGACCGCTCGCCGATCGTGGTGGTGAAGGCCGTGCCGACCGCTTGTTCGAAATCCGATTTCGTCATGCCATGCGCCTCGACTGCCTGGAGCGTTCAACGCCCAGTTCCCTGGTTCCCGGAATGTCGCCGCTTCGCCGCAAGCTGTCCATAGCCGCAAGGCGGGCTCGCCGCACAGCGCGGTGCAAACCCCGGCGTAAATCCGCATCATCCGGCCATGCCTGCTTTTGTCGTGGCGAGGAACGCGGTAGAGCCTTTACTTCAATCCTGCGCACGATCTCTTGCCGACCGAAGATCGGCGCAGAAAAACAGATCCCGGCGGGATCGCGTATAAAGCGGGCCGGCGCAACCGGGTCGCGGCAGAAGAGGGGCCGAACGATGGCTGACAGCGGTGCGAGAACGGCAGCGGCGCCGGCGGATGCTTCAATGCCGCTGTTTTATTCGAGGCCCGAGGCGCTCAACCCGGCGCGGCACGGTTTTCTCGGCCTCACCGCGCGCAGCGACTTTTCCTTCGCGCGCTCGGCGCATGCCATCCCGGTGGTGGCGTCGGAAATGCCGGCGGGGATGCGCTCCTATCCGATCGTCTTCATCGGCACCGGCAAGGCGCCGGTGATCATCACCGGCGTGCGCCAGGGCGAGAACCTGTTCGTCGACGCCGACGGCCGGTGGACGGCACCGCACTATATCCCCGCCTATGTGCGCCGCTATCCTTTCATCCTTGCCGAGGACCCGACCGCATCAGGCCGGCTGACGCTGTGCGTCGACCGGGCAAGCGAGCGTGTCGTCGACCAGTCCGTCGCGCCACCGCGCGAAGACAAGGTCGCGCCATTCTTCAACGGCGCCGAGCCGGCCGAGGCAACCAAGCAGGCGCTCGCCTTCTGCAATCAGTTCCAGATCGACTTCAGAGCCACCCGCGAGATGGTCGAGAAGATCGACGCCCACGGCCTGTTTTCGCCGCGCCAGAGTAAGGTGACGCTGGAAGGCGGTGAAGTGCTCAACCTCACCGATTTCCAGGTGATCGACGAGGAGGCCTTCAACAAATTGAGCGACGAGGCCTTTCTCGACCTGAGAAAATCAGGCGCGCTCGTCCTGGTCTATTGTCACCTCGCTTCGACCAACAGCTGGACATCGCTGGTCCACCAGGCGTCGCTGCGCAAGGCGGACAGTGTAAAGGGCGGCTGATCCCCTGCAGGGGGTCTGCCACCTGTGAGGGGCCTGCGAGACTGGATCGCGATCCTAACTCTTTGTTTCGACGCTATTCCGGACGGAAACCGCTTCAAACTTTCCCTGGAATTGCCTGGCTCGGACATTTCCAGTCGACCCGTGGTGGAACATTTTCAGCACTGTCCTGTTGCCTCCTTTTAAAATCCGGGGTCCGGGGTCGTGTCCCTTGAGGTGGTGTAGCTCGGCGGCAGCGAAGCCGCTCGCGAGCGCGCCCTCAACAGCGTCGTAGCGAGCGAGCGGCACAGCGGTGGTCATCGATGTTCTTCCGTTAGGGTCGGGTTGCTGAACACCAACCTGATTCGAAGGAACGATCGATGACCGACGACATGATGAACCTGCGCGCGCTCGTGGAGAAGACCCCCGATGCCGATCTCCTGCGCGACATGATCGGCTTTGCCGCCGAGCGGCTGATGGAGATGGAGGTCGGCGCCGCCACTGGCGCCGGCTATGGCGAGAAGACCCCGCTGCGGACGGCGCAGCGCAACGGCTATCGCGACAGGGATTGGGAGACGCGGGCCGGCACGGTCGAGCTGCGCATCCCCAAGCTCAGGAAGGGCTCCTACTTCCCGAGCTTCCTGGAGCCGCGCCGCATGGCCGAGAAGGCACTCACCGCGGTCATCCAGGAGGCCTACGTGCAGGGCATCTCGACGCGCTCGGTCGACGACCTGGTCAAGGCCATGGGCATGAGCGGTATTTCCAAGAGCCAGGTCAGCCGGCTGTGCGAGGAGATCGACGGCAAGGTGAAGGCCTTCCTCGAGCGGCCGATTGAGGGCGATTGGCCCTACATCTGGATCGATGCCACTACCTGAAGGTGCGCCGCGGCGGCCGCATCGTCTCGGTCGCCGTCATCATCGCCGTCGGCGTCAACGCAGACGGCCGCCGCGAAGTTCTCGGCATGGAGGTCGGCACCTCGGAGGCCGAGCCGATCTGGACGGAGTTCCTGCGCAAGCTGACGCGCCGCGGGCTGCGCGGGGTCAAGCTGGTCGTCTCCGATGCCCATGAGGGTCTGAAGGCCGCCGTGACCAAGGTGCTCTCAGCCACATGGCAGCGCTGCCGGGTCCACTTCATGAGGAACGTGCTGGCGCACGCCGGCAAGAGCGGCCGCCGCGCGTCGTCTCGGCCTTCATCGCCACCGCCTTTGCCCAGGAGACGCCGGAGGCCGCAAGCACGCAATGGCGCGCCGTCGCCGATCAGATCCGGCCGAAGGTGCCCAAGCTCGCCACCATCATGGACGACGCCGAACCTGACGTGCTGGCCTACATGACCTTCCCCAAGGAGCATCGGGCCAAGCTTCACAGCACGAATCCGATCGAGCGTCTCAACGGCGAGATCAAGCGCCGAACCGACGTGGTCGGCATCTTCCCGAACGACAACGCCATCGTCCGCCTCGTCGGCGCGCTGCTGCTCGAGCAGAACGATGAATGGGCGGTGCAGCGGGCCCGATACATGACCCTTGAGACCATCAGCCAGATGAGCGATGATCCCCTCATCAGCCTGCCAGCCGTGGCGCGCTGATCAACCCGGCTTCCTGCCGGAGAGCGCGGCGACCAGCGCCGTCAGCTACACCACCTCCTGAGACGCGATCCTTTCGATACGACGATCTTCGCATGCAACTCTGCGAAAATGTGCGCCATACCCGACGACGCCGAGCTCTGGCTTGACGGGTTCCGCAAGGCTGGAGTGCCCGTATGAACCAGGCGCGGAGCACGGCCCCCCCTTGCATGGGGCCGCAGTCGGTCAGGCGTAAACAGCGAGAAACGCAGGTCCGCTCCCCCAGCGCTCCCCGGCGTGGGCTCGGAGCAATCCAAGACCGAGGCGCGGCGAGGAGTTGGAGGCGGCCACCCTAACCTTTAATAGAGTATGCTGCCGCGCCTGCCCTGTCGCTTAGAAGCTCCTGTTGTTCGATCGGACGGCCCTGTTCAGGTCGGAACCGCTCTCCGTCCGTATTTGGGCAGATGCGCTGGAATTGCATGCGTGGCCATCGTGGGTGGTGGTAGGCGCCCGATACTGGCGGTGCTCTCCGCCACGCGCGCGTGATGACAGATCTGTCGGATGACATGGATAGATAGTCGAGCAGGCCAGGCACTCGAACGGCGGCGCCGTAATAGGACGGCGTATCCGCGCAGCAAGCGGGGAATGAAGCGGAGGGGTTGGCTTGTGGGTCGCGACTTGCGAGCGCCTTGCGACTGGCGAGTCATATGCCGAGGGCTCGGCAGGTCGAGCCGACCACTCGGCATCTTCGGCAGAAGCTGCCCGGTTCGGATCCCTCCTCCGCCTGCTAAGCGCTACCGAACTGAAACGATCTGCTGCCTCGGGTTAGTTCAATCCGTCTCTCGATGTAACTAGCCCGCTCGCAGGAACAAGTAAAAATTGGAAGACTCGCCAGCCACCCTCGCGCCAGGTGCCACAGACGGCAGCTTCCCAATGTCCAAACTCTTCCGAGACGGATTTGCGCCAACGGAAATCTTGAACCTTCCGCCTGTATCAGTGACGGCCTGAAATGACTTTCCCCCAGGAATGACCAGAACCACTCTCTCTTCGGCCAAAGGTTTCCGAGTATGGACATCAAACAGATGTCCGACTGCTGTGAATGAGGGAAGCGATGGCAGGGCGGCCATTGCCCGAACCGCGGTTAGGGCAACCCCACAACTGGTCGCACAATCGGCCAAGTAACCGGATGACGACCCACATCGGCAAACCCCACTCGGCTTGCGGCAACAGCTTTCCAATATATATCCTCCGCTCGACACATCCTCTCCGCTCGAAAAATCAGCTGCCCAGCTAACCGAATACGACAAGGTGGTAATGGCTCCAACACCGAGCGCGGAAATGAAAGACGCAAGAAACTGGCGACGTGAAAAGGCGCCAAGCTCCGGCGGTCTCGTCCTATTTGCGACGAGCGAAGTCTTGATCGCAAAGACCACTACGTGGATAAGCCACACCGTCGTAACAAGAATTGCAACAAGCATTAATACAACAACAAGTGGTCCATATCCCACAATAGCGCTGGCGGTTACCCCGCCCCAAGCGATCAACGTTCCTTGAAGCGCCCTGTGCATACATCTTTGACAGTGCCCGAAATTGTCCCATAAGAGCGAAGCCGCGCGTCGTATTATATTTACCATTGTTCCCTCCAGCCAATTCCATAGATGTTAGATCGTGCCCTTTGGTGTTTCCTACTCCATCGGTTCAATAGCTGATAGCGCGGAAATCGCGGAAGGGTGTGAAAAGCGATTGCCTTCCCTCGCGGCAAAAAACCGATATAGATACATCGCGCGTGTTGTGCAGTTCGGATCGGTAGTAAAACTGTATGCCACACCGTTCGGGATATAGAACCAATCACCCGGACCAAAAACGTTGTTGCGATAATTAATGCTTCCGACAGTAACTATTCGTAAGCTGCCGCCAGGGTCGCCCGGTTCATTTTCGTGGTGGACGTGTGGAGCAACGAACGAATTTGGGGGAAAAGAGATTTCATGGATTCGCACCTCCTTCATATCGACCGGCAATTGCCATTTGCTAATTCCCCGAGAAAAAGGTGTTTCCACACGCAAAAAGGTTCTAGCTTTGCCGGCGCTCGGATCGAAACTTGTTACAACACCATCTAAAAAACCGAGACCTTTTACCTCTTCGGAAGTATACGCCTCCCTAACAACGCCGTATTGATGCAATTCATCGCTGCTATAGATTCGCTTGTCAGGTACAAAAGGAAGAGCACTAACGAGGGCCGCCCTCCTGACCGTTTCCACCTCGACATCACTGAGTTCATACGTCTGATCAATAGGGCTATGTAACATCTCTCTCTCCAGCTAAGTGCTCATGTCTATCGTGAGTTTGCTGCTTGCTATGGTGCGAAAACCCAATGATGCGTAAAAAGGGGCGCATGGGTTATTTCTCAGGAGTGAAAGCCGGACCGACTTTCCGGCCAGTTCTGCATGCCTGACAATATCGGATACAATCTTCGAGCCAATGCCGAGTCGTCTGTACGGAGCGCAGATAAATATGTTCTCTAGGACCGTGGAAGCGCCGGCGTCATCTATCGAAAACCAGCCTATCGCCGAAGCGTCGGACTGCACTATCATTGTTTTGCTAGGGCGCCATATTAGCGAGAATTGTCTTTTCTCTCGCTCAGGGTTCCAACCTTCCGGCAGGTAAGGCGTGATAAGTGGGTGAACACTCTCCGAGAAAAGCTCCCAGGAGAATTCAAAATCGTCATCGCTCGCTGGCTTGAGATACACCGCGCCTGTCGTCCTTGTCGTCAAGGAGCCAAGTCAGAAGTATTTACCATAACATTCCAGAGGTATGGTTGTCGAGGTGGAGTCCAAGATAGTGTCTGCCGGGGGGCTTGCTAACGGGGAATAGGCCGGGGATAAATAACGTTTTGCCACGAGCGCATCTCGCTTGGGATGCAAAGAAACCGTCGCAAGATATTGTCTCGTCAAGCTTTCGTATACCTGGTCTGAGTAGGCAAAACTCCCCAGGCGTTTGATCGGGCCACTTGTGACTACAAAGTGAATAGCGCAGTCAACAGATGATACCGAGCAAAAGCTCCGAGTGGGGCACGCTGCGCCAGAGCTTCACTATATGCGTGGCGTGGGCCAACCTGCGCGCCTCGTGAGCCCACGCTGAAGGCCGACCTTCATTCGTCCTGACATCTTGCAGTGTCGCATGGCGCAGAAACTGCTCCCCCGCGTGGACCGGAAACTACTCTTGTGCCTTGGCGCCTGGGCGCTCGGCGTACCCCGTTCAAAGCATTCCGGTCCGGTCGGTCCGATCGAGTCCGAAAACAGCATCGTCGGGCGCGAGCGTGCCCTCGCGTGCCGGATCCATCGGGGGCGTCCAGATTGGCTCTCCCCTGCTTTTTTGGCCCGGAGAGGTCCCACTCCTCCCACGCTCCCCGCTGACCATCCGCCGCTGCCAGAACCGTTGCAGCAACAAGCCATGCGGCCCGGCACCTAACCTGAGTTGGAGTATGCTGCCTTCGGTGTGCCCGCTTTGAGTTAGGTTCAATCAGGACTCTCTTCGCGTGCAGGGGCAAAATGCCGCAAGGCCGGCCCTGGCAGCACAATCGGTCAGCTAAGAACTGGCCAAACATACTTGAGCCCAAGAGGACTGTCGCGGGAGCTGGCGACCCGATTCACTCTACTGCGGCAATACGATCGACGCGAGTTCCTTGTCGTGACCGAACTGATAGTCGAGGTAGCGCTCTATCAGCTTCTCGCGCCAAGCAAGCAGGACCTCTCGGCGAGGCGGGAAGACGAAAGTTCCTTCCGCAAGGCGCGTCGGAGCCGGTAGGGGGATCATGATCTCCTGCTTGTCGATGGAGAGGATAAGGCCGACATCTCCCTTGGCTGTCAAGCCGAACGGGTATGTACGCCCAAAAAGGGCGTAGAGCGGCTCGAAGCGATCCTCGGCCCCTCCGCGTGCGTACAAGTATGCCTGTGTGTAGCGGTCCACAAACGGCGGCCGGGATGGGTCGGCTTCAAAATCCCAGCGTCCGCGAATGAGGTGGAGAAGCACGTTTGCGGTGTTTTCGGCCAGATAGGGATTGTTCGCGAGAATTCGGGAGTGTTTGTTATCGGCGCGACCCTCTCGGACGTCCTCCGCGATCGCTAGGGCCGTCAGTCCGCCGTGGTTTCGGGTATGGTAGGCGACAGCTAGCGTCATCATATCTGCCAGCTTGCGGGTGATCTCCTCGCCATGGGAGACGCCTGGTATCTTAGCCACCGCTTCAATGTTCTCAGCAAAGCGGTCGGCGTTGTCATCGTAGATGTCGGAAAGCTGACTAACGACGGTCATCCAGTTTGCGATGTCGAGCAGGATGTCTGTATTCAGCGCGGTGGAGATGAGGTCGTGCGCTACGCCATCTGGATTCGTCCCAGGCATACATACCAGCCCCCTAATAACCCTGGTTCCCGGATCGTCGCTGTCACAAGAGAAAGCCACTTTCCAGCCTGCTTCCTGCAGCTCGCCGAGGGCCTTGGCATCAGGCAGCGATGACGCATTGAGATAGAGCAGCGTTGAGTCGGACAGGTGATGGCGGCCCGCGAAATCGAACGCGATCACAGAGGCCGGGTCCACGATGTTCTCGCGGTAGAGCCGGAGGAGATCGTGCCACTTGTTCGCCTCCGCCTTAATCGCGTCGGACAGCGTGTTCGGATCGGGAAGACTGGAAGGATCGAGGGAGCGGTCGGCATCCAGAAAGTTGCCGAACCACCGCGTGGCGGTTGTGGTTGCCATCGCTCGCCTGACCACTTTTATGCAGTCGCTTGCGTTGCGCGACTGGGCCAAGGCGACGTCGCGCAACGCATCGAAGGACGGAAACGCGAGGGTGGACATGTTGACAAAGGGCGGCTGCTTCTCGAGTGGGTTGGGCGCCACCGCGTAGGAATAGGTCGCGTAGCAGGACGACCAATCTCTCCAGATAAGCGCCTTAACGTTGTCGGAGATGCGCCGCTGCTCGACCTGCATTTGGTCAAGGCGGCCGTCTAGCTGTTCATATGCCGTCTGGATCTGCTTCGATACGCCGACCACCGCGTCTAGGATCGTCTGCTGGTTCTTCAAGATGGCGTCGAGCTTCCCGTTGATGATGCCGAACTGCTCCTTGAGATAGGCCATCATTACCTTGAAGCGTTCTGCGTTCGGATCAGGCTTCTTACCGAATATGCCTGTCACAGCCGCGATCGATCCGAGGTAATCGCCAGACATGAACCCTATGTAAGCGTTGACGGCCCCGGAAGCGATGCTAAGGGCTTTGTTGCCGTCCTCGCCGAGGTCGATCCCGAGATTGCTGGTGATAGCCTGGACATCGTTAATTCCCTTCAGGACGTCGCCAGCCTGCGCAATCTGGACCTTAATCCGAGCTTCGGCATCGAAGCGCTCCACCATCGCCGCCTTGACTGCCGAAGGGTCGCAATCGGCGGCATCCGTCGGGCATTTGATCCTCGAATCCATAAGGCCCGACCTAAGCGCCGCCGCTTTCCCTTCCGCGGGCAGGGACGAGAACATGAAATCCGCGATGAGGTCTTGGTTCCTGCCAAGCTTCGTAACTTCTTCCTTGACCGTCGTAACGTCCTTGCTGAGGTTGGCTAGGTTGCCTCCGATCTCCTTTAGCGCCTCATCGTGACGTTTGAGAGTCTCGTCAACGCGTTTGTTGCTCTCCTTCACCTCAGAGACGAATCCACCGAAACGCTTGTCTAGATCTCCGACGGCCCCGACGGCGGCAACGTTGCCGCCCTCTGCAGCGCGGGCCATTACGTCAGCCGCCATGTCGACAAGGCCTGGGTCGCCGGAGGCCGCCGCCCGCTCCTTGATGTCGCGAAGAAAACGGTCGCTTTTAACGAGCGTCGAACGGAGGAGTTCCGGATTGCCCTCCAAGGCATCAAAATCGGATGCTCCTGATTCTGACACGAGGTCGTCCTTGATGGAACCAAGAAGGGCCTTTGCCCTCTCTTCCCCGATCGCTTCCACTTTACGGTGGGTCATGTCGAGTGAAATCGCTGACGCGGCGCCGATGAGCATCAGCGGAACTGTCACGCTCGCCTGCGGACCGGCGTAAAGGAGTAGGCCGCCGATCGTTGCCGCCATCCCAGCCTTGATCCCTCCCGCAGCCGCCGAGACGCCTGCATACCCGTTCCGCAAATCCTGATACCGCTGCAGCGCAGCCTCGATCTTAGCACTTCGCTCCTCGGGTGAAAGCGAGGAGGGAGGGATGGATATCGCCTTATAGTCCATCCAGACTTTGGCACCGGCCACCCCGACGCGCTCGGCCAATGCAGCGGCCTTCGCGGCATCGATCTGTTCCGCGCCAAACGACGGTGGTGAAAAAGCCAGATACATGCTGGCCAACAATGGCAGACAGATTCCGGTCCTCATGGGCATTTCATCTGATTTTCATCTGGAGATCTGGCAGAGTCTGACGTTGCGCTCGCACGGGTCACGGTCGATGGCAGGTTTGCATTCATTGCTGGCCTGAAATGTAACTGCGGTTTGATATGTCACCTTGACCGAGGTGCCCGGATAGACCTCCGTTCCGGCAGCGGGATCGCTGCCGGCTGCCGTGGCGGTGGTCACGTTGATGCCAGTGCAGTCGCGTCGTGCAGACCGCTGCGAGGTGGCAGCTAGATCGGGCGCGGGAGGATCTTCGACGGGCGAGAGCTCTCCGTTCCGAATTGCCGCCATTGCATTGCTCAGGCTCTGGCCGGCGACGTTCGGCACAGCAACGTAGCGGCCGCCTACGACGTCTAGGAAAACCACCTCGGACGACGCGTCTAAACGGTCGCCAGCGTTTGGCGTCTGTCCCGCAACCGTATGGCGCACGAGCCCATCATGACGGCGGTCGGATGACTCGTGCCCGATGCCGAGCCCCTTTAGGACCGCTTCCGCGTCCGTTTCGGGCTTTCCGACTAGATCGGGAACCGGCATTCCGTCGGATACACGGACATAGATTTGGCGGTCGGTCCCGATCTCGGACCCCACTCCCGGCACCTGCAAGAGAATCTTTTCGCGGCGCTCGAGAGAGTCCACTTTCTGGATCACAAGCGAAACGCCGGATTTGTCAGCCGCCGCTTTCGCTTCGTCCATCTGCATTCCCAAAAGCGAGGGAACCGTTTCAGCCGAGGCCATTTCAGACGTGCCGGCTAATGATATGATCAGCAGCGACAAGTAGGCGACCCGCAACATGGGACTCTTCCCCCGAACTTACCACCGTTGCGGCAGTTGCATACAAAAGTGGAATAAGCAACTGGGACTCCGGCCTAGATGCGAATTCTTCTAGGATCTCCCGGTTCAAATGAAGGCCTAAAGAACGTTTATTATTACTGTGGTCACAATCGCTCTATCTTTATACGACGATCAAGTCAGCGCCCATTCGTCATAGCGTCAGCGTCGCCTCGGCGTCCTATCCTAATGCGGTGCTCTCCGGCAACGAGTTAGCGCTTTAAACGCCCATATGATACGACGGTTTTGCAGGCTGCGATCATGAGCTTTGTTGTAGTATGCTGGCTATAACGACATGGCCTAACGCCTCCAGCCTCCAGCTGCAGCGCCGGTCGGGACAGCGGTCCAAAGCCCGGCCTCAACGTTCGGCGAGAAGTCGTCTGGCAAGTTCCAGCGCCTTGCGCAGACCTGCAAGTGAGGTCTTCGTATCAATAGGGTACTCGTCAGGCCATTCGACTCGACGGGCTTTAAAGACCTGGCCCGACAACATTTGATCTAAGATCTGGTTGGCTCCAACGCATCCCTGGTCGTCGGTAGGCACCGGCGAGTTGGCGTCCACCCGCACCATGCCTGTCTTGCCTGGGAAGTCATGGCCAATGATGCAGACCCAGACCGGCGCGCTGGTTTGATGATAGTAGATGACTGGACCACCTACCTTAGATTCGATCTTGCAGTCCTTCTTGTCCGACATTTCATCGGGGCGACAATCGAGCATCCCGAGCGCTGTAAGTATGCTTTCGCCGGCAGATATCGCGCCGCTACTGTCGTTGCTCTGTCGCACGTAGAACCCGTCTTCCCAACCTGCCGTGTCGGCAACGCGGTAGATTGGCGAATGGCTCTGGAACCCAATCGGCGGAGGCGTGGCTGTAAATGGGGTCAATACAAGGCCAATGGCGACGATTCCAATTGCGAACAACGTCTCTCCCCAAGCTCGTGAGCGTAAGCTGGAAAAGATCACTTTCCAGCCCTTGGCCCGCAACTAGGCGGCTATCGCCGTTTGCGAACGGTCAGGCCTGCGGCTGGAGGGCACCTTGCGCTCGCACCGGATAGACGGCAGCACCGGTAAACCGCCTCGACCAGATGCTCTACGCGTTGACACTCGAAGAGTATGAAGAGCGTGCGAAGGTGGACGCGGCCGCCGGGGTCGTCCGTCCGTTCGGCGGACCCGGTCTTCCCGGCTAACAGACCGCCTTAGAATCTGTACGCTATGCCGAACTTCACCGTGTCGAGTGAGGGCCTGAAACTGGCGCCGGCCGTGCCTCCGGGGCCTGGCTCAATTTCATCGAAAATGTAGTGGAGATATTCCGCCTTCAGCGACCACTTGTCAGCCAGTGCATACTCCGCGCCGAGGCCCAACACGCCACCGAATTTCACGCCGGAAAAATCCGATGTCGATGCGGGTACGGAAGTTGGAAAAAAGACCGGACCTGAATAGGAAGTGGCCTGAAAATGTCCTGCCGCCAGGCCGCCAGTCGCGTAGGCCAGCAGACGGTCGGTCGCCGCATAGCCGGCGCGCAGCCGCGCCGTCGCCACCCAGTCGACGTCGTATGTATACGCTTCACCCTTGCCGCCGGTGAAGGCCGCGCTGTCGCCAAATTCAGTGTCGCCGAGACCGACAAAGTCGAAATCACCGACCACGCCGTAGACGAGGTTGCCGAACTGCCAATCATGACCGGCGTAAAGGCCGCCGAGAAAACCGTCCTTGTGGTAGGTGTCTTGGAACCTGGTGAAATCGGCGTCGAACCGGACAGAGGATCCTGCATATCCTCCTTCGACACCGACATATGAACCCGACCAATTGTACCGCGCGTCCTGAGCGTTCGCTTCGGCGCACAGGCCCATCACGGCAACTGATGCCAAGAGTATGTTTTTCATAGATTCCCCAATCACCCTTGGGGCCTATCTAAATGTGCGGCAATTGGCCGGCAGGAGCAAATTTGCACCGCTGTTCGCGAAATCCGACGCGCCGAAGAGTGCCTATTTCGCCTGCGCCGTGAGTATCTTGAGCGCGAAGGCCGAGAAGACGCCTGCGAACAGATAGTCGACCACGCGCGTGACGCGCGGGCTGGCCTTCATCGCCGCCGAGAACCTTTCCGCCGCCAGCACCATCGGCGCCGTCACAGGGATCGACAGCACGATGAACATGGTGCCGAGGAAGAACAGCTTTCCCGGCGCGTTCGGGTCATGTGCGGAGACGAACTGCGGCAGGAAGGTCATGAAGAACAGGATGATCTTCGGGTTGAGCAGGTTGACGCCGAGCCCCGCCGCCCAACTGCGCAGCAGCGAGATTTGCGGCCCCGTCTTCTTTTCCGGCGAAAAGGCCGAGCCCTTGGCGATCGCCTGCCAGGCGAGGAAGACGAGATAGCCAGCGCCGAATATCTTCAGCGCGAAGAACGCCATCGGCGAGGCGACGATCAGCGCCGAGACGCCGACCACCACCAGCGTGGTGTGAATCAGCGTGCCGCACAGCGCGCCCGTCATCGAGGCGAAGCCGGTGGCGCGCCCCTGGCTCAGCGTGCGCGACACGAACAAGGTCATGTCCGGCCCGGGCGTGATCGCCAGGATGACCGTGGCGATGGCGAACTGGATCAGCGTGGTGGTGTCGGGAATGAAGGACATGCAAGGCCCCAGAACAATTCCGGCGAACAGCTTTCCGGGCGGAATTGCGTCAGACAAGGAGAGGGAGACAGAGCGGCTCGCCGTTCGTGAACGATGGACCGCTCCGGGAATGCGTGTGCCTATACAGGATGCGCGGCGATGGCGCCAGGCACGGAAGGGCGAGCTGCGTCGCGCCACGCGCAGGATGCCAAGCCGTGCCGGACCGGAGGCTAAGCGGCAGCCGGCCGATGGATCTCGGCAAGCGTGGGGACCGCCGCACCGGTCAGCACGATCTGGTCGATTGGTTTGGGCCGGCCGAGGAAATAGCCCTGCGCCTCGTTGCAACCCTCGACTTGCAGGATGCTGAGCTGGACATGGGTTTCGACGCCTTCGGCGAGCACTGGAATGTCGAGGCTGCGCCCCAGTGTCAGCACGGCGCGGATGATCGCCTTGGCCTGCGGGCTGCGCTCGACATCGGCCATGAACGAACGATCGAGCTTGATCTTGTCGAAAGGGAACGAGCGCAGCGTGTCGAGCGAGGAATAGCCCGTGCCGAAATCGTCGATCGCGATCGTCACGCCCAGCGCCTTGATCTGGCGCAGCACGTGCAGCGTGCGAACCTTGTCGGCGACGATCGTCGATTCCGTCAGTTCGAGTTCCAGGCGCTTCGGCGACAGCCCGGTCTCGACCAGGATCTGGTGGATGAGCGTGGCGAGGTCGGCATGGGCGAACTGCACCGGCGACAGGTTGACCGCGATCTTGTGGCCATTGCCCCAGGAGGCTGCCTGACGGCATGCGGTGCGCAGCACCCATTCGCCGATCGCCAGGATCGAGCCATTCTCCTCGGCGATCGGGATGAATTCGACCGGCGGGATCATGCCGTACACGGGGTGGGTCCAGCGCAGCAGCGCCTCATAGCCGCAGGTAGCGCCGGTCGCGACCGAAGTCTGCACCTGATAATGCAGGGACAGCTCGCCGCGTTCGATCGCCTGGCGAAGATCGTTGGCCAGCGCGCGGCGCGCCCGCGCCGTCTCGTCCATGGCCGATTCATAGAAGCAGACGGCTCGCGTCACGTCGTTCTTGGCCCGGTACATGGCCAGGTCCGCATTGCTGACCAGCCTCTCCCGGTCGGCGCCGTCACGCGGATAGACGGCCACGCCGATGCTGGCGCCGGTGACGATCTCGAAATCGTCGAGCCGCAGGGGCTCGAACAACGATTTTTCCAACCGCGAGACCAGGCCGATAAGATCCTTCTGGTCCTTGAAGCGCTTGATGGCGGCAAATTCGTCGCCGCCGAGCCGGGCGACGAACTCGCCGTCGCCAACGAGTTTCGCCAGCCTGCGGGCGATGATCTTGAGCGCCTGGTCGCCGGCGGCGTGTCCCCTGAGG
Organism: Mesorhizobium sp. B4-1-4; assembly: GCF_006439395.2. Classification (NCBI taxonomy): domain Bacteria; kingdom Pseudomonadati; phylum Pseudomonadota; class Alphaproteobacteria; order Hyphomicrobiales; family Phyllobacteriaceae; genus Mesorhizobium; species Mesorhizobium sp. B4-1-4. Next base: position 4,939,945 of record NZ_CP083950.1, on the reverse strand, counting down.
TCGTTGATTTCCTTGAAACGATCGAGATCGATGACGATGACGGCGGTCATCGCATCCTGGTCCTCGCGCGCCCGCTTGATCTCATGGTCGAGGCGGTCGTTGAAGGAGACGCGGTTGGCAAGACCGGTAAGCGCGTCGTTGAGGGCGAGATGCTGGAGCCGCTCGAAGCTCTCGAGCCGGCCGCGCTCGTCGATCAGATAGCTGGCGAAGCCGGTGGCGGCGACGATCAGGCCGACAACGGCGACCGCGACGGCCATCGCTTCCAGGATATCGGGATTGGTGCCCGTGGTGATGAAGGAGAGCGGCGTCACCGCCACCGCGGCCATTGCCGTGAAATGCAGGCCGACAATCGCGAGCACCAGCAGCCCGATGCCGAGATAGTGCGACCAGCGGTACGGCCGGCGCACCGCCTGGCCGATCGCGGCGGCGGAAAACACTATCGAGATCAGCAGCGACGCGACGACATAGCGGGCGTCCCACTCGACGATGCCGGCCACGTGATAGGCCATCATGCCGGTATAATGCATGGCCGAGATCGCCAATCCGACAAGGCATCCGCCCCATTCCGGCGCCAGACCGCGGCCTTTGTCCAGAGCAAGGCCGAAGCCCGTCCCGGTTCCGACCATGGCGATGACCAGGGATATCATGGTGAGCGCCGGATCGAAGGTGATCGGCGCACCGGGCTGGTAGGCCAGCATGGCGATGAAATGCGTGCACCAGACCGAGGAGCCGGCCGCGACCGCGGCCAGGAACAGCCAGCCCCGCATCTGCACACCAACGGTTTTCCTGGCGCGGTCCAGCAGACCGATTGTCACCCAGCACCCGGTGACGCACATCAGCGCCGCCAGGAGAACGAGCCACAGATTATGCTCCGTGACGATACAGGATATAACGCGCATCAAGGATGGCCCAAGCCCGAGGATACCCGCGACGAAGCGAGCGAGGCTGCCCCGGCACGGTCCTGTGGGCCGGCGCAGCTCCGTCGGGTCTTTTAGCGACGGGGCATGAAAACTTGATTAAATACGACAGCTAAATGCAGCCTTCGATTGCAGCAAGTTGTTTTCCTGGCCGGTGTTCAGCACCCAGCTATACGCTGATCGGCAGTCTGGCGCCGCGCCTGCTTGCTCGCTTTGCCGTTCCTGCTAAAAGGCGCTCCGACCATCCGTGATGCCCGCTCAGGGCGTCCGCCATCCCACGGAGCAGAAATGTCCAAGGCCAAAGACGTCAAGAAAGTCGTGCTCGCCTATTCCGGCGGCCTCGACACCTCCATCATCCTGAAATGGCTGCAGACCGAACTCGGCGCGGAGGTCGTCACCTTCACCGCCGATCTCGGTCAGGGCGGCGAATTGGAGCCGGCGCGCCGCAAAGCCGAAATGATGGGCATCAAGGATATCCGCGTCGTCGATGTGCGCGAGGAATTCGTCTCCGACTTCGTCTTCCCGATGTTCCGCGCCAACGCCGTCTATGAAGGCACCTACCTGCTCGGCACCTCGATCGCGCGGCCGCTGATCTCCAAGCATCTTGTCGAGATCGCCAGGGAAACCGGCGCCGACGCCATCGCGCACGGCGCCACCGGCAAGGGCAACGACCAGGTCCGGTTCGAATTGTCGGCTTACGCGCTGAACCCCGACATCAAGGTCATCGCCCCCTGGCGCGACTGGTCGTTCAAGTCGCGCACCGACCTGATCAATTTCGCCGAGCAGCACCAGATTCCGGTGCCGAAGGACAAGAAGGGCGACGCGCCGTTCTCGGTCGACGCCAACCTCCTGCATTCCTCTTCCGAGGGCAAGGTGCTGGAAGACCCGTGGAGCGAGCCGCCGGAATTCGTCCACCAGCGCACCGTTTCGCCGATGGATGCGCCGGACAAGGTCACCGAGATCGAGATCGAATTCCTGAAGGGCGATCCGATCGCGCTCGACGGCAAGAAGCTGTCGCCGGCAACCATGCTGGCGGCGCTCAACGATCTCGGCCGCGACAATGGCATCGGCCGGCTCGACCTGGTCGAGAACCGCTTCGTCGGCATGAAGTCGCGCGGCGTCTACGAGACGCCCGGCGGCACCATCCTGATCGCGGCCCACCGCGCCATCGAATCGATCACGCTCGACCGCGGTGCCGCGCACCTCAAGGACGAGTTCATGCCGCGCTACGCGGAACTCATCTACAACGGCTTCTGGTTCGCGCCCGAGCGGCTGATGCTGCAGGCGATGATCGACAAGAGCCAGGAAGATGTCGAAGGCACGGTGCGGCTGAAGCTCTACAAGGGCAATGTCATGGTCACCGGCCGCAAGTCGAAGAAGACGCTCTATTCGGATGCGCTGGTCACCTTCGAGGATGACCGCGGCGCCTATGACCAGAAGGACGCCGCCGGCTTCATCCGCCTCAACGCGCTCAGGCTGCGCACGTTGGCGGCGAGGAACCGCAACGGCTGATATCCGGGCTCGACCGGAAATAGAAAGCCGACGCAGGCGTCGGCTTTCCTTACGACCAAACAAAAGCCCGGCACATGGCCGGGCTCCTGCTGCTGAACGAAGATCGGGTCAGTCGGCGTCGATCGCGGTCGCGATCCGGGCAATGGCCTGCTGATAGACGCTCGCGGAATTCCAGCCGGCAATTGCGCCCATGTTCGCCTCCGCGCTCGCGCCGGCCTGCCAGCCATGCCCCTTGAGGAAGTTGGCGGTGGAGGCCAGCGCAGTGGCCTTGTCGCGCAGGTTTCCGCTCCCCACGCCATATTTCAGGACATTCCCGGGCAGGAACTGTGTGTGGCCGATCTCGCCATGCATGGCGCCGACCGACGAGGCGGTCAACGTTCCGCGATCAACCAGTTTCAAGGCCGCAATGGCATGCGGGTGAAAGTAGTCCGGACGGCGGCAATCATAGGTCAGCGTCAAAATGGCCGAGATCGTGTTCTGGTTGCCCATGGAGGCACCGAAGCCGGTCTCCATGCCCCAGATGGCGAGCAGCACACCCGGCGATACGCCATAGTTCCGCTCGATCTGGTCGAACAGCGCCGCGTTCGACTTCTTCAGCGCACGGCCCTTGGAAATGATCGCCGCCCCGCCACGACGCTTCATGAAATCGTCCACCGAACCGCTGAAAGCCTTATGGATGGCGCGGTCGGCGGCGATCGTCCTTGTCGCGTAGGTCGCGCCAGCAAGAGCCGCCAGTCCCCTCGAACCTACACCTTCGGCCTTGGCCTCCGCGGCAAAATCCTGTTTCCAGGCATCGAAGCCGGCGCCGTTCTTGCCACAGCTTGGCGCCGCCTGCGCGGTCGTCGCAAGCCCAAGCACAGCCACCACCGCGGCCGCTAAAATCCTACCCTTGGCAAGAAACGCCATATTGTTCTCCTGGTTGCCTGATTCACGTCCCAGTTGCGAATTTGCCAGCGAAACGCACATTTGTCACCGTCCGCGGCGCCGTGCTGGCGAATGCCGGGGAATTTACCTACGATCAAGTAATTATTGTGGCGAACGCGGCCGAGAGCCGGCTGATCCGCCTGCCCTGTTGCTGATTGGCGTCACCGTACGGAACGACGTTTGAAGGCCCGCGTTTTCGAAGCGACACCTCCCCGCACGCCGAGACCGATATGAAACTCTTCGACTGCCCGCAATGCGGCCACCGCCTGTACTTCGAGAACGCCCAGTGCCTGAACTGCTCCAGCCGCGTGCTCTACGACCCCGAACATGCGCGCTTTGTCCTGTCCGGCGTCGACGGCATCATCCAATGCACCAATGCCGATGAATGCGCCTGCAACTGGATGGCCGAGCCGGGGCGGGTTTTCTGCCGGGCCTGCGCGCTGAACCAGTTGATCCCCGATCTCTCGGTCGACGGCAACCGCCGCCGCTGGATCCGGGTCGAGGCGGCGAAGAAGCGTGCCGTCTATTCGCTGCTCGCCTTCGGCCTGCCGGTCGCGCCCAAGCATGCGCCCGCCGACGAGGTGGGCCTGGCTTTCGACTTCCTTGCCGAGCCGATCGGCGGCGGCCCCGGCGGCGAACGCATCCTGACCGGCCACGACAATGGCCTGATCACGCTCAACGTGGCCGAGGCCGATTCGGCCGAGCGCGAAAAGCGTCGCGTCGAGATGGGCGAGAATTACCGCACGCTGCTCGGCCATTTCCGGCACGAACTCGGCCATTACTACTGGGATCGCCTGATCCGCGACGATCCGCAAAGGCTGGAAGCCTTCCGCGCCTTGTTCGGCGACGAGCGCGCCGACTACGAACAGGCGCTGAAGACTCACTACGCCAATGGTGCCGCGCCCGACTGGCAGCAAGACCACATCTCGGCCTATGCGACCTCGCATCCGTGGGAGGACTGGGCGGAGACATGGGCCCACCATCTGCACATCACCGACACGCTGGAGATGGTCCATGCGCTGAACTTCCCGCTTGGGCGGCTGGAGACGGTGGAGGCCAACGACTTGCCGCGGGGCGACACTGGCGGCCGGCTGCAGGCAGCCCCTTCCGAGCCTGCGAACAGACCCGAGCCTTTCGACAAGGTCCTCGCCCGCTGGCTGGTGCTGTCGGAAGCCTCCAATTCGATCAACCGCTGCATGGGTCTGCCGGATCTCTACCCCTTCGTCATTTCGGACGTCACGGCTCGAAAACTGGCCTTCGTTCACGACCTTCTGACCGGTTTGCCGAAAGACGTCGGAACAAATCGTGAGTTGGCAACGGCGCTTTAGTCGGAACGCATGCGCCGCTGCGCCGTTTTCACCGCCGAGGGACCATGAAAACGGAGAGAACCCATGAAATCCCTGTTGTTGCCCGCGGTCGCCGGGATGTTGGCCGTGATGTCGGGTGCCGCGCTTGCCGACACAGCCGTCTCGGCCGTCACCGATCTCAACGTGCGCGCCGGCCCCGGCCCGCAATATCCAGTCATCGGCGTGCTCGCCGCTGGCCAGTCGGCAACGCTCAATGGCTGCATCGAGAACAGCAAATGGTGCACCATTGCCGAAGCGGGCGGCCAGGGCTGGGTCTATTCCGACTATGTGACGGCCGATTTCGGCGGCAGCCGGGTGGTGCTGACGCAGCGGCCGCACGGTTCCAGCGTCGCGATCGTCTCGCCGCCGGAAGACATCGGCAACTACTCGAATGATTATACTGGCGCGATCATCTCCAGCGACCCGGTCGTGGGCGACTTTCCTGCGCCTCCAGCCGAGGTCCGGACCTATGTCGACACCCACCGCCTCGACCCGGTCTATCTCGACGGCGAGGTGGTGACCGGCGCGATCTTGCCCGACACCGTCGAACTGCGCCCAATTCCGGATTACAACTACCGCTATGTCTATGTGAACGGTCAGCCGGCGCTGATCGATCCGCAGACACGGCGCGTCATGTACGTGATGCGTTGACATAGGCTTTCTCAAGCGGTCGCGACAGCACCGCCGCTTGAGCATGCAGGGCCAGTCGATGTTTCTGGCGCGCGCTTGGATCGGAAGTGCAGGCGCGCGCCGCTCCTTTGCGAAATCGATTCCGATCTTTAGGCCCATCGGCTAGTCAGCAGGTGGTGGATTCGGCAAAGGAACCGTCGTGATATCTGACCCTGCCGCCTTCGACCGTTACCGGCATTCGCCAAACCACAAAACCACCTTGTGGCGGCTGTTTTTCGGGACAGGGATCGTCGTCCTGTTCTGGGTGGTATCCACCGCGATCGTGCTGTTTGGCGGGACCTATGCCTTGTTCACCTGGCAGGCTTCGAAGGGCGGGGCCGCGCCTGCCGGCGGGATGCAGGGTTTCCTCGCCTCGCACATCGGCATCCTCAGCGCGCTTGGCTCCTTCGCCGGAATCTGGATCGGCCTATGGATTGCGATGCGCTGGGTCCATGCCGAACCCTTGTCGGCACTTCTTGGCAACAGCCGGCGTGTTTGCCGGCCGGATTTCCTCAAGGGGCTGGTCGCGGTGCTGATCACCTCGCTTATATCCGAAATCCTGCTCTACCTCCTGGAGCCCGGGATATCGCGCGGCACGATCCGCCTGTCGTCCTGGTTGCTGTTCCTGATCCCGATCGTCGCGCTCACTTTTCTGCAGACATCGTCGGAAGAGGTGCTGTTTCGCGGCTACCTGCTGCGCGGTCTGGCCTACCGCTACAGAAGTCCGTTCATCTGGGCACTGCTGCCGGGACTGCTGTTCACATCACTGCACTGGAGCACGAATTCGTCCGCCGCCATCAATGCCTGCGTGCTGGCCTCGATCGCCGCTTTTGCCCTCCTTCTGACGCTCGTGGTCTATGCCACCGGCAATCTGGGTGCTGCGCTTGGCGCCCATCTCGGCAACAATCTGACCGGCTTCCTGCTGATCTCGCATCAGGCGAGCTACAATTCCTTCGCCCTGTTCACCGCCACGCCGCTCGAAGGGCCGGGCTGGACAACGACGGACGCGGTACTCATCGCCATGATCGGCATCGTCAGCAGCCTGCTGACGATTGTGCTGCTGCTTCATCCCCGCTCGCTGCTCAAGGTTGCGGCTGACACAGCCGAGCCAGCCAGCTGACACGGGCACGATGAAAATCATCTCGTAGGGCCGCCATACGCCTTGCTGCCTGGCCCTTGCCTTGACTCTTGCGCCGATTTCCTGTCTACACGCCTCGAATTCCGCGACGAGTATCCCTCCGAGCAAGCCGACCAGGACGCCGAAGCCTCTTAGGAGGCCAAGTGCTGTAAATCGATCCTGGAGGCCAACACCCGGCAGCGCTGTGCGCCCCCGGGTGCTTTTTGGTTTTGGCTTTTGCTTTTGCTTGGACTGGGTTTTGCTTGGAGACGGAGCGCGAACGCACTACCTCTCGGGCACCATCCGGGTGTCAGGGAAAAGGACAAAGAATGTTTGAATCGCTGCAGGAGCGCCTTGGCTCCATCCTGAACGGCCTCACCGGCCGCGGCGCGCTGTCGGAGGCTGATGTCTCGGCGGCACTGCGCGAGGTGCGCCGTGCGCTGCTCGAGGCCGACGTCGCGCTGGAAGTGGTGCGTTCCTTCACCGACAAGGTGCGCGAAAAGGCCGTCGGCGCCGCAGTGCTGAAGTCGATCAAGCCCGGCCAGATGGTCGTCAAGATCGTCCATGACGAGCTGGTCGACATGCTCGGCGCCGAGGGCGTCGCCATCGATCTCAATGCGCCCGCCCCCGTCGTCGTCATGATGGTCGGCCTGCAGGGCTCCGGCAAGACCACCACTTCGGCCAAGATCGCCAAGCGGCTGACCGAGCGTCAGAACAAGAAGGTCCTGATGGCCTCGCTCGACACGCGGCGTCCCGCCGCGCAGGAGCAGCTGCGCCAGCTCGGCGAGCAGGTCAAGGTTGCGACGCTGCCGATCATATCAGGCCAGAACCCGGTCGACATCGCCAGGCGCGCCGTGCAGGCGGCCAAGCTCGGCGGCCATGACGTCGTCATCCTCGACACTGCCGGCCGCACCCATATCGACGAGCCGCTGATGGTCGAGATGGCCGACATCAAGAAGGTGTCGAACCCGCACGAAATCCTGCTGGTCGCGGACTCGCTGACCGGCCAGGACGCCGTCAACCTGGCGAAGAGCTTCGACGAGCGCGTCGGCATCACCGGCCTCGTGCTGACCCGCATGGACGGCGACGGCCGTGGCGGTGCGGCCCTTTCGATGCGCGCCGTCACCGGCAAGCCGATCAAGCTGATCGGCACCGGCGAGAAGATGGACGGGCTGGAGGAATTCCACCCCAAGCGCATCGCTGACCGCATCCTGGGCATGGGCGACATCGTCAGCCTCGTCGAGAAGGCCGCCGAAAACATCGACGCCGAGCAGGCGGCGGCGATGGCCAGGAAGATGCAGTCGGGCAAGTTCGACCTGAACGATCTGGCCCAGCAGCTTCAGCAGATGTCCAAGATGGGCGGCATGGGCGGCATCATGGGCATGATGCCCGGCATGGGCAAGATGAAGGACCAGATGGCCGCCGCCGGCCTCGACGACAAGATGTTCGGCCGTCAGCTCGCCATCATCTCCTCGATGACCAAGGCCGAGCGCGCCAACCCCGATATTCTCAAGCACTCGCGCAAGAAGCGCATCGCGGCCGGCTCCGGCACCGACGCGGCCGAGATCAACAAGCTCCTGAAGATGCATCGCGGCATGGCCGACATGATGAAGGCGATGGGCGGCAAGGGCAAAGGCGGCGGCCTGATGCGCGGCATGATGGGCGGTCTTGCCTCCAAGATGGGACTTGGTGGTTTGGGGGGCGGCATGATGCCCGGTGGAATGGGCGGCATGCCCGACCTGTCGAAGATGGATCCCAAGCAGCTCGAAGCGTTGCAGAAGCAGGCGCAGGCCGCCGGCCTCGGCGGCATGAAGGGCTTGCCTGGCGGCCTTCCCGGCGGCGGCCTCCCCGGCCTGCCTGGCGGCATGAAGCTTCCGGGCCTCGGCGGCGGGCTGCCGGGCCTTGGCAAGAAGAAGTGAGGGGCGCGCTGTGAACGAGGAAAAAGACATGGCAGACGCCCGCATTGTCCTGGCCGGCTACCGCGCCTCGATCGACAACATCGATGCCGCGCTCATCCATATGCTGGCCGAGCGCTTCCGCTGCACCAAGGCGGTCGGCGTCCTGAAGGCCGAGCATGGCCTGCCGCCGGCCGATCCGGCACGCGAGCAGCAGCAGATCGCCCGTCTTCGCCAGCTGGCCAAGGACGCGCATCTCGATCCGGATTTCGCCGAGAAATTCCTCAACTTCGTCGTCCGCGAAGTGATCCGGCACCACGAACAGATCGCCGCTGCCAACGGCGTGACGAAAACGGGTTGAGATCAACCCAAACTCATCAACGAAATCAGAGCTTTTAGGAGAAAAGAAATGGCACTGAAAATCAGACTGGCCCGTGCGGGCTCGAAGAAGCGTCCTTACTACCACGTCGTCGTCGCCGACGCCCGTTCGCCGCGCGACGGCCGTTTCATCGAGTCGCTCGGCTCGTGGAACCCGCTGCTGCCGAAGGACGGCGAACGCGTCAAGGTCGACGCCGACCGCGTCAAGCACTGGCTGTCGCACGGCGCCCAGCCGACCGACCGCGTGCTGCGCTTCCTCGACGAGGCCGGCCTTGCCAAGCGCGACGCCCGCTCCAACCCGAAGAAGGCCGAGCCGGGCAAGAAGGCCCAGGAACGCGCGGCACTTCTGAAGAAGGCGCAGGACGACGCCGCTGCCGCTGTTGCGGCCGCAGCCGCCGCGCCGGCGGAAGAAGCCGCCACGGCGGAGTAATCGCTTCGCATCCCTTGCGGATACCAGAACGGCGGGCCTGTGCCCGCCGTTTTGCCGTTTGCAGTCCCAAGAGCGCTCAATAGCCGCTCGGGCAGCGGTCGACATAGACCCGCCCATGGCGGTCGCGGTACCGGCATTGGCCACTCTCGCTGGCATGGCCGATCAGGGCGCCCGCCACGGCGCCGACGGCGCCACCGACCACCGCGCCCTGGACCGGATCCCCGGCAACGGCCGCGCCAACCGCGGCACCGCCAAGGCCGCCCACGGCCGCGCCTTTTTCCGTCTGCGAACATGCACCGAGCGCCGTCGCCAACACCAGAACAGTCAATATCTTCTTCATTTTAGCTCCTCTCACACGCGGGTCGCCGTCTCGCCGCCGAGTCCTTAACTCTCAGACGGCTAATTTGATCCGGGAAGAATGAAGATCGCTACAGTGCCCGCTGGATGGCGCTGAACATTCTCTCTCTCGACTATCGGCTGAGCGGGATCAGCGCGCGGACCCGGGGATCGCGCAGATAGAGGCCGCCCCACAGGATGATGCCGAGATAGACGCCGAACAGCGTGTGTGAGAACAGCGGGCTGCCGATGCGCACATGCGTGGCGATGGCGCCGCCCATATAGCCGGTGAGCAGGATCGCGCCGAGCACCGATGTGCGTGGCAAAGCGTAGAGCGCGGTCGAGACCAGTCCTATGACGCCGAGCAGGCGCGCGACATTGGCGTCAGCGGGCCAGCCGAGCTCGGACATCGTCTGTGTGACGATGTCGAGCGGCGGCAGCTTGATGGCGCCGTCGAAGATCATGAACAGGACGATGACGCCGCTGAGCACGCGGCCGGACCACAGGGCGCCCGAGGAGACAGGCGCGGTTTCGGAAATGCTCATTGGTCTTCCTCCGGTGGTTCGGGTCCCTTTTGATGGTCGAACCAAGGACGCGGGGTAGAGCGGCAATCCTACAGGGGGTCTGGATTCTTTTGATCCGTCCTCTGCCGGATCTAGGAAAAATAGAACTTCTCAGCCGGGATCATCTTCGGCGGCGTCTCGCCAAGCGCCTCGAACACCGAGATTTCGCAGACGCGGCACAGGCCGTCGAGGGCGAGGTCGTTGGCCTCGGTGCCGAAAGGATCCTCGAGCTCTTCCGAAAGCGCGTCGAGACCGAAGAAGGTGTAGGCGATCAGCGCCGTGAACAGCGGCGTTGCCCAGCCGGTGGTCGAGATCAGGCCGATGGGCAGCAGCAGGCAGACGATGTAGGCCGTTCGGTGCACCAGCAGCGTATAGGCGAAGGGCAAGGGCGTGCCGGCGATCCGCTCGCAGCCGGCCTGGATGGCCGATATCGACGCCAGCCTTTCGTCCAGGATGCGGAAGCCGATCGCGTCGAGTTCACCGCCCCGGCGTTGGGCACTGGCGCGCCGGCCCATGCGCCTGACCATCTCGTCCGCCGGATTGGCAAAGCTTGCGGCCCGCTCCGCCTCGGCATCGATGAAGGCGCCGGCGTCCTTCACGCTGTCGATCTTGCGTAATTGCCCGCGCAGGAAATGACAGAAGGCCAGCGCCTCCATCAGCAGCGCGCGCTGCTCGGCCCGGTTGGGAATGAGGCTGGTGGTGGCGCGGGCCAGATTGCGGATTTCGAAGACCAGTGCGCCCCACAGCTTGCGCGCCTCCCACCACCGGTCATAGGCGGCGTTGTTGCGGAACGAAAGGTAGATCGACAAGGTCACGCCCACCAACCCGAAAGGCGCGATGCTGAAGACGCCGAGATCGAGATGGAACTGGCGCGCCACGACAAGGATGACCGCCGAATAAAGCGCGAAGCCAAGGATCTGCGGCAGGATGCGCGGCACCACGGAGCCGCGCATGACGAAGAACAGCTGCAGGAAGGTGGGGCGCGGGCGAACGATCATCGAAGGGCCTTTCACGGACCGGCGTCGGCCCTCAGCTCCTCTATTGTGCGATCGGACAGATGCGCAAGCTCAGCCGCCAGCGACATCGCCATGTCGTGCCCGCCGTGTGCGGACTATCGGCATCCGGCAGTTGCGGATATTGAGGAAATTGCAGGGCCGCCCCCAGTACAGGCAAGAAAAATGACCGGCGAGACCGATCTGAAAAAGCTGCTGGCATTGATGACGCCGGAATTGCTCGATGGCACCTATGTCTTCGCGACGCTGGGGCCCGGCGTTCTCCAGCCGGAAGGCCTCGATCCGGTCATGATATTTCGCGAGCGCGAGGGCACGACGCTGATTGTAACTGAGGATGCGGCGAGTGCCGCAGGGCTGGCCGCTTCATTCCGCTGCCGGATGATCACGCTGAACATCCACTCATCGCTGGAAGCAGTCGGCTTCCTCGCCGCCATCACCGCGCGGCTCGCCGGGGCCGGCATGGGCGTCAATCCGGTCTCGGGCTTTTATCACGACCACCTGTTCGTTCCGGCTGACCGGGCGCAGGAGGGATTGGGGTTGCTGCACCAGTTGGCCAGGGACAGCGCAGGCTGAAATCAACACCTGCGAACACAGAGAATGTCAGGCAGGCCTTCCTCGTTGGTCGTGCCGTCGCCGAACGCTTCGGCACGAAACCCGTGGCGCTCGTAGAAACGCCGGGCGCCGGTATTGGCCTGGAAGCAATGGAGTTTCACGACCGGCAAAGTAGCGGTCGCGTCGATCAGCAACCGGCTGCCTATGCCTTGCCCGGTCCAGGCCGGGTCGAGGTAGAGTTGTTCCACCCAATCGCCACTGACGGCAATAAAGCCGACAATCTCGCTGCCGGCTTCGGCGACCGTCGCCTGCTGCCGTGGCAGCAGGATGTCGCGGATGAAGGCAAGATCCTCAGCCGGCGTGTGGATGACCGGCATCCAGTCGAACGAGTTGAGCGCCGCCCGCATCACCTTGGCGATGGCGATAGCATCCGAACCGGTGGCGGGGCGCAGAGTGATTTTGGTGCGATCGCTCATAGGTCGGCGCTGCCCCTCATCCGCCCTTCGGGCACCTTCTCCCCGTGAACCCCCGTGAACGGGGAGAAGGAAGCGCCCCGGCCGAAGGCCGAGCCCGCGACGACGGGCCGCCGGTCGTCCGGCGCCCTCGCGGAGGGCCCGCCGCAGCAGCGGCGGAAGGGCCCGTGAGCGCTAGTTGAACAGCCGTCAGGCCGCCTTCTGCTTCGGCTGGATCAGGCCGCGCTCGATCAGCAACTCTGCGATCTGCACGGCGTTGAGCGCCGCGCCCTTGCGCAGATTGTCGGAGACGATCCACATCGACAGCCCGTTGTCGACGGTCGAATCCTCACGGATGCGCGAGATGAAGGTGGCATCCTCGCCGGCCGATTCGAGCGGCGTGATGTAGCCGCCGTCCTCGCGCTTGTCCAAAACCTGGCAGCCGGGCGCATCGCGCAGGATGTCGCGTGCCTCGTCGGCGGTGATCGGCTTTTCGAATTCGATGTTGACCGCTTCCGAATGGCCGATGAACACCGGCACGCGCACGCAGGTCGCCGTCAGCTTGATCTTGGGATCGAGCATCTTCTTGGTCTCGGCCACCATCTTCCACTCTTCCTTGGTGAAACCGTCGTCGAGGAAGACGTCGATATGCGGAATGACGTTGAAGGCGATGCGCTTGGTGAACTTCTTGACGTCCACCTGGTCGGCGACGAACACGGCACGCGTCTGCGTGAACAATTCGTCCATGCCTTCCTTGCCGGCGCCGGACACCGACTGGTAGGTGGCGACGACGACGCGCTTGATGGTCGCGACATCATGCAGCGGCTTCAGCGCCACGACCAGCTGCGCCGTCGAGCAGTTCGGGTTGGCGATGATGTTCTTGCGCGTGAACAGCGAGATCGCGTGGGGATTCACTTCCGGCACGATGAGCGGCACGTCCTGGTCGTAGCGGAAGGCCGACGAATTATCGATGACCACGCAACCCTGCTTGCCGATCTTCGGCGACCATTCCTTGGAGACGTTGCCGCCGGCCGACATGATGCAGATGTCGGTGTCGGAAAAATCATACTGGTCGAGCGGCCTGACCTTCAGCGTGCGGTCGCCGAACGACACTTCCGTGCCCATGCTGCGCCGCGAGGCCAGCGCCACCACTTCGCTCACCGGAAAGCCGCGCTCTTCCAGTATGTTGAGCATTTCCCGGCCCACATTGCCCGTGGCGCCGACGACTGCAACCTTGAAACTCATCGAAATCTCCTGTCCCTCTCCGCTTGGTTTGTTGGAGAAAACCCGCCGGCCGATGCGGGTTCCGTCCCCCGGGCCGGACCCGGGAGAGGGTGGTTAGGCCAAGGGAATCACACCGTTTTGGTGGTGGTTTTGGTGGTTTTCTTGGCCAAGAATGGGGTTTTGCCGGAACGAGGCGACGCGCCGACGCGCCCGGCCCAATGGTTTACATCGTGGCTGGGGGCATCGAATGCAAGAGGAGCCGTCGAGAGGCCGCGCATCGAAAAACGATCCCGTTCGAAGCGGGCTTTTACGCGGTTTGCGGCAGGAGTCAATTGGTCGCGCGGCGCTGCTCTTCCCTTCCCCCCCTTGTGGGGGAAGGTGGCCGAGCAAAGCTCGGTCGGATGAGGGGTGCTCCAGCTTGGCACCGACGGCGATCCTTCCAGCACCCCTCAACCGTCTTGGCGCTGCGCGCCAATCCACCTTCTCCCACAGGGCGCTAGCGTGCGCACACATTTGATTTGGCGGTGGTCAGTATGGGTTTGCAAGGACGAAGCCCTCAACAATGGCGTGGAAGCGTTTGAGGCCGTTGCTGAAGGTGACCGGGCCCGGCGGGCGCTCCTTTGGATAGCCGTTCCAGCCGCCGAGCCGGGCAATGCACCAGGCCGCCCAAGCGAGCGTGTGTGGCGGATGCGGGTTCTTCTGCGTTTGGGTCTTGCCTTCCAGCCTGGCGACCAGCGCGTCCAGAACGGCGATCTCGGCGGGATTGAAGAGGCGTGTGGCCCTGAGGGTCTGGCCGGCCGCGTCGCGCCCGTGCACGAGTTGCATAACCCTGGTGGCCACGATCAGCGCGGTTGCAGCCAGACGTTCGAGTGCATCGCCATCGGCGATGAGGCTTTCCTCCAGATCGATGGCCTGCGACTTCAAGGTCCGGAACAACTGCTCGATGGTCCAGCGCGACCGGTAGAGATCGACGATGGCGATGGCATCGGCGAGTGTCTTGACGGTGTGGGTTGTCAACAGCCGCCAGATCACCGCGTCCTTGGGCGAAGGCGGATCGATCTCGCGCACTTCCACGATATTGAGCCTGACCGCGCGCGGATCGCGGCGGTCGGCCCCAAGGCGCGGCTGGCGCAAGGTGACCTCGGCGAAGCGAACGGCCAGGTGCACCTTGCGTCCCGGCCGGCCGGGACGCGCCTGCAGATCGAAGGCGATGCGGCCGGCTTCCGGCGTCTTGGCTATCTCGCCGAACAAGCGGCCGCCCTCTTCCCCCAGCGCCCGATCGCGCACAGCGCGCATGAGCACATGCGTGCGCTCGTCAGGCAGCCTTGCCAGCACCTCGTAGATGTCGGCCTCGCGGTCGCCGATCACGGTGAGGAGCGGCGTGTCGGTCAGCGCCTGGCGGGCCGCCGTGGCGGTGGCGATCCATTTGTAGCTTTCCTTGGCTTCGATCGGCAGGGCCTGGTAGTCGTCCGCCTTCTGCCCCCGGCGCCGCCAGATCGTGGCCGCCGCAAGGCCCAGCACCGACCCGTCGCCGGCATCCACGGCCAGAGCCGGGTGTACGAACAGCCCGATATCCTTGCCGTTGCCGACACATCCGAGGCCGCGCTTGCGCGAGGCCTTGGCCTGATAGTTGATCTCGCTGCTGTCCTCGATGATCAGCACATGACGGCCGGCCGCCGCCTTGGCCGTTTGCGCCGCCGCCGTGCGCACGATCTCCTGCACCGTCACGTTGGGATTGCCAAACAGCCGCGTGAACGCAACCTGTTCCGCGCGTGTATCGGCCAGCCGACGCATGCCCGCGCTGATGCGCATGCACATGCGCTCCAGCACCATGCTCCCCTTTTTTGCAAGCGCAGGTCGCCGAAGTATCCAAGCAGCGGTGCCATCGTCGAAATCTCCCGAATCAACAATGGCAGCTACAGAATCACACACGATTCCAACCCTTCAAGCCCCATCTGCCGCCCGGCCAATACGTCCCTTGACACCCCTCCGAAGCAGATGTGTGCGCACGCTAGCCCACAGGGCGAGAAGGGAAAGCGGTACCTCTTGCCCTGTACAAGAGCGGCGCCACGAAGTACGAACGGCCAAGATTGTTTTGGCTGGCGCTGCGCCAGCCCCGGTATGTGCTCCATGGTGAGCGCGGAACCCTGAATTCCGAAAGAACGAGATGTCCAACTTCGAAGGTATCGTTCCTGCGCTGGCACAAGCGCTGGAAAAACGCGGCTATGCCGAGCTGACGCCGGTGCAGAAGGCGGTGCTGGAGCTCGGCCAGGCCGACGCATTGGTGTCGGCGCAGACCGGCTCGGGCAAGACCGTGGCCTTCGGCCTCGCCATGGCACCGACGCTTCTCGATGGCGCCGAACGCTTTTCCGGTGCCGCCGCGCCGCTGGCATTGGCAGTGGCGCCGACGCGCGAACTGGCGCTGCAGGTGACGCGCGAGCTGGAATGGCTCTACGAGCCGACCGGAGCCACCGTGGCGTCCTGCGTCGGCGGCATGGACATGCGCACCGAAAGGCGCGCGCTGGAGCGTGGCGCCCACATCGTCGTCGGCACGCCAGGCCGCCTGCGCGACCACATCACCCGCAATTCGCTCGACATGTCGGCGTTGAAGGCAGTGGTGCTGGACGAGGCCGACGAGATGCTCGATCTTGGCTTTCGCGAGGACCTCGAATTCATCCTCGACGCCGCGCCCGCCGATCGCCGCACCCTGATGTTCTCGGCCACCGTGCCGCGCTCCATCGCAACGCTCGCCCAAGGCTATCAGCGCGATGCCGTGCGCATCTCGGCCGCCGGCGAGGAGAAGCAGCACCTCGACATCGAATACCGGGCGCTCAACGTCGCACAGGCCGATCGCGAGAACGCTATCATCAACGTGCTGCGCTATTACGAAGCCAAGAACGCGCTGGTGTTCTGCAACACGCGCGCCGCCGTCAACCATCTCACCGCGCGCTTCAACAACCGCAATTTCTCCGTCGTCGCGCTTTCGGGCGAGCTTAGCCAGAACGAGCGCAGCCATGCCTTGCAGGCGATGCGCGACGGCCGCGCCAAAGTCTGCATCGCCACCGATGTGGCGGCGCGCGGCATCGACCTGCCCAATCTCGAACTGGTCATCCATGCCGACCTGCCGACCAATCCCGAAACGCTGCTGCACCGCAGCGGCCGAACCGGGCGCGCCGGGCGCAAGGGCGTCAGCGCGCTGATCGTGCCCAACAGTGCCCGCAGGCGCACCGAACGGCTGCTGCAGAGCGCCAAGCTGACGGCGACATGGGCAAGCCCGCCCTCGGCCGACGACGTCATGCGGCGCGACGACGAGCGCATCCTGGCCGATCCCGCCTTCGACGAACCGGTGAAGGAGGACGAGCGCGCTTTCATCGACGCGCTTCTCGCCAGGCACGGCGCCGAGCAGGTGGCGGCCGCTTTCGTGCGCCAGTGCCGTTCCAGCCGCTCGGCGCCCGAGGATCTGATGGATGTCGCGCCGTTCACGCCTTCGCGTGACAGCCAGGCGGGCGAAAAATTCGCCCGCCGCGACGAGGCGCCCAGCCGCCGTGATGATTTCGGCGCCAGCGTCTGGTTTTCGCTGTCGGTCGGTCGCCGGCAGAATGCCGAGCCGCGCTGGCTGATCCCGATGCTGTGCCGCGCCGGCAGCATCTCCAAGCGCGAGATCGGCGCCATCAAGATGCAGCCGGAGGAAACCTTCGTGCAGATCGCCGCCGACTGGGCCGACCGCTTTCTCGCCGCGATCGGTCCGGACCGCAAAGTGCAGGGCAACATCGCGGTCAAGCGGCTCGAGGGCACGCCGGACCTGTCGCGGGCCGGCTATCAGCCGCCAAGCCCGGACAAGAAACCGCATCGCGGCAAGGCGCCGTTCGACCCGAGCGCACCGAAGCGCAAATTCGAGAAGCGTGCACCGGCTTCAGCCGATCAGCGCCCGGCGGCCGCGCTTGAGGCAAAGCCGTGGGCGAAAAAACCGGGCAACCCGAAATTCGAAAATGCCGGCGCGCCGAAGCACAAGAAGACGAAGAAACGCCCTTCATAGGACAGGGCTGCCAGATCAGGGCGGTTGGTGTTCGGCGCGCTGCCTGCACGCGCTTTCCTTCAAACCGGCCTTAATGGCGGCCCAACTCGCCGACGCCGGTGTCGGCCGGTGCTGCTTTGCGATGCGCTCCGCCAGCGAGGATCGCCAGGCGTGATCGTCCGCCATCCTGCGGATCGCGGCGCACCAGCCGGCCTGATCGTTGGAATCGATCGCCGGCATCAGCCCGCCGCTCGCCTCGATCAGCGACGGCGCGGTCGCAGTTTTGCGTGCATGTTGCAATTGTGGACAACCTGTAGTAGCAGTCGGCGTATTGCTGTAGGAATAGGGGGCGGGGCATGCGCGGAGCAGTGCTTCATTAGGACCAGGATCAGGATTACGGGTACATCAACGGAACGGACGGCAAGCGCTATATTTTTTCGCGTAACGATCTCAGCCAGGAGATTCCCCTCGTCAGGGGAACGCTCGTCGAGTTCCAGCCGGACGACGGCACGGCCCACAATATAGCCATGGCGGCCGCCTCAACCATACCGTCGTCAAGCACCGGTCCACGGCCAGGCCGACCTGCCGAAAAGGGTGCCACGGGACTGTGGGCCTACTTCAGGCGCACGGTGAGCGTGAACTATTTCAATTTCGATGGACGCGCCCGTCGCAAGGAATTCTGGGCCTTTTGGCTATGCTTTAATGTCGTGTTGGCGGCGCTTCTTGGCTTCGGGATACTCGTCAATCTGGCCATCAACGGCTTCGGCATCAATGCGGGCAAGAGCTCGATAGGATACCTGCCCGCCCTTATCTTCATGGCGGCATTCGGCCTGTCATGGATTGCGCTGACAGTGCGGCGTCTGCACGACGTCGGTCTGAGCGGCTGGCTTGTCTTGCCCTGCTTCATCCCAATCATCGGTGGAGTGGCCTTGCTGGTCTTGGGACTCGCGCCCTCTCAGGTCGGTGAAAACACGTGGGGGCCGGTGCCGGCAGGGGTCGAGGTTTAGAGGCCAGCCCCAAAAGGAAACGAGAGTCGGAGTTGAAGATTCCCCTTGCATGATAGTCTGTGCACAGATCGAATAGTCGATCGGACAAGACGCGGATGGAGGCAAGATTATGTGGAGCAATGAGTACACCGCAGTTTCCCCGCTACCGGCTCGAGCCATCTGGAATGCGCTCAAGGCATTGCATGAAGGCCGCCTGACCTATGAAGGGTCGGATACCTTTGTGCTGCACGGACCATTCGCCAAGGGCGCCCGTGTCTCCGTGACCCCGGTGGGGCAGGACACTTTCGAATCCACCATCGTCGATCTCGTCGAAAACGTCACCTATGCCGACCAGACCTCGTTCGGCGATACGACGCTGCTGTTCCGGCATACGCTGGTGCCGGTCGAAGGCGGCACGCAGGTGACCCATAGGCTCGAAATCTCGGGCCCGTCGGCCGCCGAGGTCGGCCCGGAGCTCGGGCCGCAGATCAGCGGCGATTTCGACACCTCGATGGCCAGGCTGTTCGAAGAGGCGAAGGCGTTGGCGAACCGTGGCTGAACTCGACACGCGCTTCAAGGGCGGTCCATCGGAGAGCCCGGGATTGTTGCTCTGGCGAACCACCATGCGCTGGCAGCGCGTCATGACGGCGGCGCTGGCGCCGCTCGACCTGACGCATGTCCAGTTCGTGCTGCTGGCCTCGGCCATGTGGCTCGGCCGCGATGGCGAGCCGCCCAACCAGGTGCAACTCGCAGCCCAGGCGGGGACAGAAGTGAAGATGACGTCGGATGTCGTTGCCAGGCTCGAGGCCAAGGGATTGATCGCACGCGAGGCGGACCCCAGGGATTCCCGCGCCAAGGTGATCCGCGTCACTCCAACCGGAGCGGCGGCGGCAAAGCGCGCTATCGTCGCCGTAGAGGCCGCCGACGCGGCCTTTTTCGAAGCGGTGGACGAGGCACGGCTCGTCGGCCTGCTGCAGCGGCTGGCCGGCGAGATCCGCTGAGGCTGAAGCCTTCGGCCAGGGCAATTCCAGGAAAAGTGTGAACGGTTTTCCGTCCGGAATTGCGTCAAAACAAGGAGTTAGAGCAGATTGCCGTTTCTGTGAAACGGTGAACTGCTCTAAGCCAGGAACTTGACGATGATGGCCTCGCCCATCCCGACCGTGCCGACCTCGGTCATACCTTCGGACATGATGTCCTTCGTCCGCAGACCGGCATCGAGCACGGCGGCGATCGCAGCTTCGAGACGATCGGCTTCCTCGACCATGCCGAAGGAATAGCGCAGGCACATGGCGAAGGAGGCGATCATGGCGATCGGGTTGGCGATGCCCTTGCCGGCGATATCGGGGGCCGAGCCGTGCACCGGCTCGTAGAGCGCCTTGCGCTTCTTGGTCCTGGCATCCGGCGCGCCCAGCGAGGCCGACGGCAGCATGCCGATCGAGCCGGTCAGCATGGCGGCGATGTCGGACAGCATATCGCCAAACAGATTGTCGGTGACGATGACGTCGAACTGCTTTGGCCAGCGCACCAGCTGCATGCCGCCGGCATCGGCCAGCATGTGGTCGAGCTTGACGTCCGGGTAGCGCGCCTTGTGGGTCTGGGTGACGACCTCGTTCCACAGCACGCCGGACTTCATGACGTTGCGCTTTTCCATCGAGGTGACGTGGTTCCTGCGCGTGCGCGCCAGCTCGAAGGCAACGCCCGAAATGCGCTCGATCTCGAACGTATCGTAGACCTGCGTGTCGATGCCGCGCTTCTGGCCGTTGCCGAGATCGATGATCTGCTTGGGCTCGCCGAAATAGACGCCACCGGTCAGCTCGCGCACGATGAGGATGTCGAGGCCTTCGACGACTTCCTGCTTGAGCGAGGAGGAGGCGGCCAGCGCCGGGTAGCAGATGGCGGGGCGCAGATTGGCGAACAGCTCCATGTCCTTGCGCAGCCGCAGCAGGCCGGCTTCGGGGCGCACCTCGTAAGGCACCGCATCCCACTTCGGCCCGCCGACCGCGCCGAACAGCACCGCGTCCGCTGCCATAGCCTTTTCCATGTCGGCATCGGAAATCGCCGCGCCATGCGCATCGTAGGCGCAGCCGCCGACTAGGCCCTCGTCGGTGACGAAGCCGCTGCCGAGCTTTTCGTTCATGGCCGCGATCAGTTTCTTGACCTCGGCCATGGCCTCGGGGCCGATGCCGTCGCCGGGGAGCAGGAAAAGATGCTTCGTTGCCATGAAAACCGTCCCAAAAAGATTTGAACCGGCGCTTTGCTAAACGCCAAGCGGGCTCTGCGCAAGCCGTAACGGGCAGGTAGAACGCCGCGATGCGAACCAGGGCACGTCGGTGATCCTTCGCGCCCCCCTCTGTCCTGCCGGACATCTCCCCACTAGTGGGGAGATTGGCTATCATATCGGCCTTCGCCAATCCCAACATCGAAGGAAGGGGCGAGACCGCCAAACTGCTGATCTCCCCACTAGTGGGGGAGATGCCCGGCAGGGCAGAGGGGGGCGCTGTCCCGCCGGCGTCTCGCAAGAAACCCGTGGGCGCGCCTACCGGTGCGAAAGGATATTCACCAGCCTGCCGAAGGGGATCGCGCACATAGAAACGCCGCACGCCCCAGGGCTCGTCGGCCGGGCCGTATTCGATGACGAAGCCAGCCTTCTTCATGTCGGCAAGCGCGGCGTCCACATCGTCCACCTCGATCGACAGGTCCGGCACCGGCGTGCCGGATCCGCCTTGCGCCATGAAGCTCACCTGCACATGCATCCGCTCCTCGGAGCCGTAGGTGGCGATCCAGCCCATGTCCATGAGCAGATCGAGGCCGAGCACGTCATGATAGAAGCGCTTCGCCGCCGCGATATCCGTTGTGGCGATGTTGGTTACGATGCGCCGGACCGCCATTGCTCCGGCCCCTATGCCGTTCGCCGCAGCGCCGTCACCTCGATCTCGATCTTCATTTCAGGTTTGTTGAGCTGGCAGACGATCATCGTCGCCGCCGGCCTGATGTCGCCGAAGGTCTTGCCCAGAATGGGGAAGACCACGTCCACGAACGCCTGGTCGGTGATGTAGTAATGCGCCCGCACCACATCAGCCATGTCGAAGCCGCCGTCCTTCAGCGCCTTGCCGATCGTCGCCAGGCAGTTGCGCGTCTGCGCCTCGACCGTTTCCGGCATGGTCATGCTGGCATAGTCGTAGCCGGTCGTCCCGGAGACGAAGCACCAGTCGCCCTGCACCACGGCACGCGAATAGCCGGCGGTCTTTTCGAAAGGCGAACCGGTGGAGATGAGTTTACGCATGGGGGACTCCGCAGGATTATTCAGGTCATTTTGCAGGCAAGAGGCCGATCCGGCCATGGGCCAAGCCGAGGCGGACTGTTGTCACCATAAGGCGATACGCAACCTCGGAGATTGGCCAGAGCATCCCTCGCCTCGTCATCCTATGGCGAAGCAAGGAGCGAAGCGACGCGGCCGTGACATCAAGACGTTGCGGTTCAGACCCGCTGCGCCTGTGATAGCGATCACGGCATGGATCCTCGGGTCAAGCCCGAGGACGACGAATGTGGAGTAGCGAAAATCTAATTCGGCGAGCCCAGCGCCTTGTCCAGCGCTTCCTTCACATCGGCAGGCCATGTCGTCACCGCTGGCCATGCGTTCGGCTGGCCATTGTCGCCGCGGCGGGCGAAGTAGAGCTTGTGCTTGGCGGGGTCGACCGCCATGAAGCCATCATTGCCGCCGCAATCATGCGGTACGCAGCCGCTGGCGTAGAAGGCGCCCGAAGCGGTCTTTTCCGTGCCGCCACCGACCAGCAGGCTGGTCGCCATGTCGGACATATCCTTACCCAGCAGCTTTTCGGCTTCCTTGTAGACGGCCTCATTGTGGAAGGCGTCGATGATGTTGTCGTATTTCGACGGGTCGATATCTTTCCAGTCGGTGCCGGGTTCCGGCATGTAGGTCAGATTGCCCGATGTGGTCAGCCCTGATGTCGGCGACCACTGCAGCGCCGGCTTCTCATCCCCGGGCAACAGGTAGGGAACAAAATAGATGGCGTTGTCGGAGACAGCTGCCGGCGGCGCGCCGCATTGGTCCTGCTCGACCGTTGTGGTCTGGATTTCACCGTCTTTCGGCTTCCAGACGATGACCTTGGCAGGGCCGCATTGATTGCCGCCGTCGCCGACATCCACCAGCGCGACATTGACATCGCCGATCTTGACGATCTTGTCGAAGAAGACGTCGTAGTTGCTGGCGAGCTCCTTGCCGTCGAAAGCCAGCACCTTCTCGCCATACTGTTCTTTCTGGGTGATGGTCAGTTGGCCGCCCTCGAACGGCACCGGCGCCTGCTTGTCGTCGTCGGTAGCGTCGGCGGCGTTCGTTCCCTGGCCGGCGGCCGGCTGATCCGTTGCCGGCGCCGGCTGCGCGGCGGGCGTCTGTGTTTGCGCGAACAGGCTGCTGGCCGACGCCAGCAACAACGCCAGGCCGCAAGCGCCGGCAAGAAGCGAACGTGTCATGACTGTCCCTCCCTTCAGTCGCCGCGAACCTGGCCTGCGAGGCCGGGCTATCCGTTCCGGACGATGCCGCTCAGGCCCAGGGGCGCTGTTCGGCGTTGCGCTTCTCGAACGAGGCGATGGCGCCGGCCTTCTCCATGGTCAGGCCGATGTCGTCGAGGCCGTTGAGCATGCAGTGCCGCTTGAACTCGTCGAGGTCGAACTTGACCACGCCGCCATCCGGACCCCGGATTTCCTTGGCTTCGAGGTCGACCGACAGGGTGGCGTTGGAGCCGCGCGAGGCGTCGTCCATCAGCTTCTCCAGGTCCTCGGGGCTGACGGTGATCGGCAGCACGCCGTTCTTGAAGCAGTTGTTGTAGAAGATGTCGGCGAACGAGGTCGAGATGACGCAACGGATGCCGAAATCGAGCAGCGCCCACGGCGCGTGCTCGCGGCTCGAGCCGCAACCGAAATTGTCGCCGGCGACGAGGATCTGCGCCTTGCGGTAGGCCGGCTTGTTGAGCACGAAATCCGGGTTTTCCGAACCGTCGTCATTGTAGCGCATTTCGGCGAACAGGCCGGTGCCAAGCCCGGTGCGCTTGATCGTCTTGAGATAATCCTTGGGGATGATCATGTCGGTGTCGACATTGACGATCGGCATGGGAGCGGCGACGCCGGTGAGCTTGGTGAATTTTTCCATGGCTTTGGCCCGTGTTTCGTTGCGGGGATTTTGCTGGGGCCCGGTTTACACAAAGCCGCGGGCAAATAAAAGGCAACTGTTTGTCCGCCGGCACCGGGGCCGCGCAAAAACGGCTTCGGATTCGTGGCTCCATGGTGCACTCTGGCGCGATGCCAGAAAACTCCCACGTCCTCTACGCCCGTGAAACTGGCCTCGGCGTTGCCGAATTCCGCCGCGTGCTGGTGGACTCCGGCTTGGGCCAGATCCGCCCCGTCGACGACGCCCACAGGCTGCAAGCGATGCTGTCGGGCGCCAATCTGGTGCTGACCGCGCGCCTCGACATCGAAGGCAAGCCGCTGATCGGTATGGCCCGCGCCATGACGGACTTTTCCTGGGTCTGCTACATCTCCGATCTCGCCGTCTCGCAAGCCGCGCAAGGGCTTGGCGTCGGCAAGGGCCTGATGGACGAGGCGCGGCGACAGCTCGGACCCTGCGTCGCCATCAGCCTGGTTTCCGTGCCCGACGCCGCCGGCTTCTATGAACGCATCGGCATGAAACGCATGCCGGACGCCTTCTGGTTCTCCCGCGAACGCTGATTTTTCTCCCGTGACCCTATCCAGTCGTCAGCGGCGCGTGATCTTGCCTCTTGACATGCAACCAAATGGTTGCATATTAAAGCCATGAGTATGGATGCCGTCTTTCGCGCCCTGGCCGATCCGACACGACGGCAATTGCTGGACAGCCTCCATGCCAGGAACGGGCAGACGCTGAACGCGCTGTGCGCGGAGATGGACATGACACGCCAGGCGGTGACCAAGCATCTGGCGATCCTGGAAGAAGCAAATCTCGTCACCACCATCCGCAAGGGGCGCGAGAAGGAGCATTACCTCAACCCGGTTCCGATCAACGAGATCGCCGAACGCTGGATCGGCAAATTCGAGCGGGGACGGCTGACCGCCCTCAGCGACTTGAAGAAACGCCTTGAAAGGGACGAGCCATGAGCAACGCCTTCGTTTACGTGACCTACATCCGCACCACGCCCGAAAAACTCTGGGAAGCCCTGACCGACCCGGAATTCAACCGGCAGTTCTTCCTCTGCTCCTATCAGAAGAGCGATTGGAAAGTCGGCTCCAGCTGGAAGCTGATCTTTCCCGACGGACGCGTCGCCGACAGCGGCGAGATCCTCGAGATCGACCCGCCGCGGCGCCTCGTCATCAAATGGCGCAATGAATGGATGCGAGAGGTGAAGGAAGACGGCTACACGCGCTGCACCTTCACCATCGAGCAGGACGGCGAATTGATGAAGCTTGCCGTCACTCACGAGGCCGATGGGCCGCACAGACTGATCGGCAATGTCGCCAAGGGGTGGCCGCTGGTGCTGGCCAGCCTCAAGAGCCTGCTCGAGACCGGCAAGGGTTTTGAGCGCCCGCCATCTAAAGGGTGATCATTCCGGGAGCGAAACATGCCATGGAGACAGCGATGCATCTCCCCACCCTGCATGCCATGAGCAATGGCGACACCGTCTTCGCCACTGTCGACCTCAGTGCTTCGCCAGAGCGCGTCTTCCGTGCGCTGAGCACCGATCAAGTCGAACTATGGTGGGGATCCGTCGACACGTACCGGATGGTCGACTGGTCGGCCGATCTCCGTGTCGGCGGCCGCTGGACGGTTGTCGTCCGCAGGTCTGACGGCAGCGACCTGCCGGCCGGCGGCGAATTCCTGGAGATCGAAGCGCCGCGCCGGATCGTGCAGACGCGAGCTTACGCATGGGACCATCCCACGCTTGGCCGGCGGCAAACCACGGTCGCCTGGCTGCTGCAGCCTGTCGCCGCCGGCACGCGGCTCACCATTTGCCACGGCGGTTTCGCCGGTTTGGCGGAAGCCGCCGCCGAGCATGCCGATGGCTGGGCGCGGGTGCTCACCTGGCTGGCGGGATATTTTGACTCGCAAGGGCGTGCGGCTGCTTAAAATAGCGCGCGCCGCAGCGATACGGTTCTGCCTTGACCTTCACGTCAGTCGAGCCACATCACCAGGCATGACAAACCGCAGAACGTTCATAGGCACGGCGGGCTGGGGAATTTCCACGCCATACAAGGATGATTTCCCGCAGTCCGGTTCCCGTCTCGTGCGCTATGCCACGCGGCTGCCCATCGTCGAAATCGACACCTCCTTCTACAAGCCGCACCGTCGCGAGACCTATGAACGCTGGGCGCGTTCGGTGCCCGGGGATTTTCGCTTTGCCGTCAAGACACCCAAGGCCGTTACGCATGAGCGCCGCCTTGTCGGTTGCAACGATCCCCTGGAAAGCTTTCTCGAACAGGTCGAAGGTCTCGGCGAGAAATTGAGTGTGCTTCTGGTCCAGTTGCCGCCGAGCCTTCCGTTCGAGGCGGACATCGCGCAGGGTTTTTTTGACCTGCTGCGCAGCCGGACCGAGGTCAGGCTGACCTGCGAGCCGCGCCATCCCAGCTGGTTCGATGCCGATGCGGAAGCGCTTCTGGCCGCCTGTCATGTCGCGCGCGTCGCCGCCGACCCGGCCTCTGTGCCGGAAGCCGCGGTGCCTGGCGGATGGTCGGGCCTTGCCTATTTCCGCTGGCACGGCGTGCCGCGTGTCTATTATTCGGACTACGATGCCGAGAGCCTCGACCGGATCAGCCGGCAGATTGATGAAGCAGCCGCTTCCGGGGCGGAAGTCTGGTGTATTTTCGACAACACAGCCCAAGGGCATGCCCTTGGCAATGCCATCGCTGTCGACGAGATGATCTGTCCAGCGTCGCCATGCTAGAGCGAAGCAAGGAGCAAAGCGACGCGGCGCAGACCTCAGGATCCATGCCGCGACGTTGGAATTTCACGGCGGTGCAGAATTTTTACCGGCAATGCGCGCCGATCGGTGCGCCTTTTCATTCTGCGCCGTTGGAGCCCACGGCAACAGTCACGGCATGGATTCCAGGGTCTCCGCGACGTCGCTTCGCTCCTGCTCCTCCCTGGAATGACGAAGAACCTGAGACGTCTTGGCAAATCCCGAAGATCGTCCCGTATTGCCCTCAGATCACATTCAATTCCCGGAACGCGCGCCCTTCGGCGACGCGCTCGTATCCGAACGCCGAGCAATCGATCGTCCGGTAGCCGCCATGCACGATCAGCTCGGCCAGCGCCTTGCCGACCGCCGGCGCCTGCTGCAAGCCGTGGCCGGAAAAACCGTTGGCGAAAAGGAAATTCCGCACCTCGGGGTGCGGGCCGATCACGGCGTTCTGGTCGAGCGTGTTGTAGTCGTAATGGCCGGCCCAGGCGCGGGTCGGCTTGATCGCCTCGAAGGCAGGGATGCGGGTCGCCAGAACCGGCCAGATCACCTCTTCGAAAAGCGGCCAGTCGACCTCGAAATCGCCGGGATCGGCAGGGCCGTCGCCCTCTTCCGGTTCGGCGCCGCCGGTGAGATAGACCGAGCCTTCCGGCCTGACATAGATGCCGGATGGGTCGACCAGCAGCGGCATATCGGCATATTTCTCGCGCGCCTCGAAGACGAAGACGTTACGCTTGCGCGGCTCGACCGGCAGCTCGAGCCCGGCAAGGGCGGCGACCTTGCCGGCATTCGGCCCGGCGGCGTTGACGACAATGCCGGCCTCCAGCGTCTCGCCATTGTCGAGGCTCACGCCGGTCACCTGATTGCCCTGCCGCGCGATGCCGGTGACATCAGCCTTGATGAAATCGATTTTCTTGTCCCGCAGCGCCTTGCGAAACAGCATCAGCATGGCATGCGCGTCGAACCAGCCCTCGCCGGTGCGGCCATAGGCGCCGGCGGTGATGCCTTCTGCCGACAGCCAGGGGAAACGACGCGTCAGCTGGTCGGCATCCTCGAAAAGGATGTCGGCGCCTTCGGCGACCTGCGCCTCATGGTTGGCCTTGAGGATCGGCAGCCCCTCCTCACCGGCAAGAATGAGATAGCCGCCCTCGCGAAAACCGATATCGGCATCGGAACCAAAGGCCTCCTTCAGCCGCCGGAACAGCTGCAGCGTGAATTGCGACAGGCGGATGTTTTCCGGAATTGAGAATTGCTGACGGATCGAGGCCATGGATAGCGTCGTCGCGGCATGGGAGAATTGCGGATCGCGTTCGATCAGCGCGATCGAGCCGGAAAACCCTTCCTCGCGCAGATAATAGGCGATCGAGGATCCGACGATGGCCCCGCCGATGATGACGATGTCGTAGCGCACGCTTATGCCCTTTCCGAGTCGAGCCGCGATCGTGGAGCTAGGCGGCAGGCAAGACAATCTCGAAGCGCGTGCCGCGCTCGCTGTCAACCAGCCGGATCATACCATCATGCGCTTTCAGGAGGGCCAGCACGATGCCGAGCCCCATGCCGGTGCCGCCGGACTCACGCCGCGTGGTGAAGAACGGCTCGAAGATGCGCGCTCGGTTGCTCGGTGAGATGCCGGCGCCATCGTCCCCGACCAGTACCACGGCCCTGCCGCCGGCGCTTGCGGCGGTGATCGAAACCAGCGTCGCGCCGTGCCTGGCGGAATTGTCGATGAGATTGCCTAGCACGATTGCCGCGTTCTCGGCCGATATGCGCAAGGTCAGATCGCCGCCCGCCTCGACGCGAACCGCCAGCCTGGTGTCGACGGGAAGCAGCGCCAGCGCCGACCTGACCGAGGTGCTCTCGCCGCTGGGCGCGAGATTTTCGGCGCGCGCCAGGTCGAGCAGGCGCCGGACCAGCAGGTTGAGGCGCCCGGCATCGGTGACGATGTTGCCGGAGAAGCGCCGCCGCTCGTCATCGTCCATGGCCGAGCCGGAATCACGCAGCAGCTCGGCCGCGCCCTGGATCGCCGTCAGCGGCGACTTGAGCTCGTGCGAGACATGGGTGGCGAAGGTCTGGATGCTGTCGGAGCGCGCCTGCAGCTTTTCCGCCATGTCGAGGAAAGCGGCGGAAAGCTCGGCCATTTCGTAGGTGCCGTGATGGTCGAGCGGCCGGATCGCATCGCGCTCGCCGGCGGCGATGCGCTGGGTGCGGTCGATCAGCGCATAGATCGGTCGGCTGACGGTGCGCAGGAACACCAGGCCGATGAGCAGCGTGCCGCCGAGGATGGCGATGGCCGCCAACGTCACCTTACCGCGCTCGCCATAGAGATGCTTGACGATGTTGTTGGGCGTCCGCGAGACATAGACCACGCCGGCGACGTGGCCGTCGACGGCCACGGGCAAAGCGACGAAGACGCGCACCCTGGTGCCGCGGCTGACCGAATAGAGCGGCGGCGCCGGCTGGTCGGAAATGCGCAGCCGGAGCGCGCTGGCATAGCGGCCGTCAAGCGCGGCGCGCACCTCCTGGACCTCGGCCAGCGACTGCCCGACCTCGTCACGCCCGGCGATGACGACGCCCCGGGGATCGAGCAGCCGGAAGCCGGCCAGCGTGGTTTTCTGCGTGGCGTCGAGAATGCCGGACAGGCGCGTGCCGATCGCGGCGAAGGCGGGATCGGCGGTCGCTTGCACAGCCGCCGGCCGTGTCGGAAGCACATAATCCGAAGCGAGATCGAGGCGCGGCTCGATTGGCCGGTATGGCCCGTCGGGATTGGGGTCCCGGCTCGCGCTTGCGCCAGCCTGCGGCATCGGCGCGCCGAGCGCGTCCGGTAGAATGCCGGCGTCGCGCACCTCCTGCGCATAGATGGCGGCGATGGCCGCCCCTTGCGCGATCAGCTCCGCCTCGGTCTGGCGGATCAGCTGGTTTTCATAAAGGCGGAAGAAGAACAGGCCGACCAGCGGCAAGGCCATCACCAGGATCAGGATGGCAACGACGACGGTGGCGAGGCGCGGCCGCCATTTGCGGCCGATCCATTTGCGCGAAGCCGTCAGCCGCATCGGCCGAGCCGGAAGCCGACGCCGTGCACGGTCTCGATGACTTCGGGGCAACCCACCGCCGCCAGCTTGGCGCGGATGTTGCGGATATGGCTGTCGACTGTGCGGTCGGCGACATGGATCTTGCCGGCATAGGCGCTGGCCATCACCGCGTCGCGGTCGAGCACATGCGTCGGCCGCGTCAGAAACCCTTTCAGGATCGAGAACTCGATGCCGGTCAGGGCAAGCGGCTTGCCGTCGAAGCTGGCGCTGTGACTGGCCGGCGCCAAGGCGAGCTTGCCATGGGCGAACTGCCTGTCGTCAATCGGTTCGGGCGCCGCCGGGCGGGCGCGGCGCAGGATGACGTTGACGCGGGCGACCAGTTCGCGCGGGCTGAACGGCTTTGTGACATAATCGTCACCGCCCATCTCCAGGCCAAGGATGCGGTCTATTGCTTCGTCGCGCGCGGACAGGAACAGCACCGGCACATCGGAACGCTGCCGCAGCCGGCGGCAGACCTCCAGCCCGTCCATTTCCGGCATGCCGATGTCGAGCACGACAAGGTCGGGCGGGCGCCGCTCGATCGCCTGCAGGGCGGCGGCGCCATCTGAGACGGCAGCCGTCTTCATGCCGGCCTTTTCCAGCGCGAAGCAGATCACTTCGCGGATATGCGGGTCGTCGTCGGCGACGAGGATGTGATGCGGCATGGATCAGCGGCCCGGCGCGAAGGGTTCGGATACGGAGGGAATCACAGGTAGCGCCCTGGTGTCGAGATAGAAGAGCAGGCGCCAGTCGCGAAAGCTCCAGGCGCGCCAGTTTTCCAGGGCGCTGCGGTACCATCCCCCGTCGACGCCACGCAGTCTGGCGAGTTCGCGTGTAGCGCCGGCTCCAGCCGTCCTGCCCTGGTGATCGAGGAAACGATCGAGCGCCGGAAACGCGCCCGGACCGAGCGAGCGCAGATACCAGCCGTCGAGGGGGACGCCTTGTCCGGTCATTTCTTGGGAATGGTCGACATTGTAATTGGCGATCGTTGCCGCGAAATCGATGAAGCAGCAGGCATAAAGCGTGCCGATAGCGTCAGAAGATTGGCGGACGAGAGCCATTCATTGGATTTTCCGAGCGCGATGCGGACGATGATCAGGGCAAGCCCGGCCGCCACCAGCCCCATCCAGACGAGGCCGCAATAGGCCAGCACGACGACGCCCAAGCGGCTGCCATGGCCCGGCGCGGCGGTGAACGGTGGCGTCACGGTCTGATCTTCCCGAGAACTTGCAGCCGGGCTGTCGGCGGGCGTTTGCGGATGAAAGGAATGAGGATCGCCGCAGGCCGCGCGCGTGGCGGGTCGACCAGCCACCAGCCTTCGCTGCGCAGCCGGTAAGGCAGGGACCACGGGAGTTTGACTGGCTTATGCATGCCGCCTGTCTGGCAGGTCGGTCGGGAGGCGGCAGGGCGGATCCGAGGAGATTTTCGGCAATCGCGTGCAGTTTCCGTGCAGGACATATGGCGGCTTGCCTCGACCAGTCGCAACCGGCATAGATCGGATCATGACGACCAAACCCTATCGCCCGCGCCGCTCGGTGCTCTACGTCCCGGCCTCCAACGACAAGGCGCTGGCCAAGATCGAGCAGCTTTCCTGCGATGCCGTCATCATCGACCTTGAGGATGCCGTCGCCCCGGCCGACAAGACCGCCGCCCGCGACAGGCTGGCCGGTATTTTCGCCAACCATCCGGAGGCCGGCACCGGTGGCCGGCGCCGCGAGATGATCGTGCGCGTCAATGCGCTTTCCAGCGAATGGGGCACAGACGATCTGATGGCCATGGCGAAGGCGGAGCCGGATGGCATTCTGCTGCCCAAGGTCGACACGCCGCGCGACGTGCTCGAGGTCGGCGATGTGCTGGACGACAATTTCGCCCCCGACAGCGTGAAACTATGGGCGATGATCGAAACCCCCAAGGCCATGCTCAACCTCGGCGCCATCGCCGAGCTTGGCCGCGACCCCGGCTCGCGGCTGGCTTGTTTCGTTGCCGGAACGAATGATCTGATCAAGGACACCGGCGTGCTGGCGACGCCCGACCGCCGCTATCTCGTGCCATGGCTGATGCAGATGCTGCTGGCGGCGCGGGCCGGTGGCCTCGACATGCTTGACGGGGTGTTCAACGATTTTCGCGACGCGGAAACCTTCGCTCGGGAATGCGGGGAAGCAGCCGCCATGGGGTTCGACGGCAAGACGCTGATCCATCCGGCGCAGATCGAGGCGGCGAACCGCGCCTTTGCGCCATCCGCCGCAGCGATGGCCGAGGCCCGCGCGGTGAAGGACGCCTTCGCGCTTGCCGAAAATGCCGGCAAGGGCGTGATCGCGCTGGACGGCAGGATGATCGAGCGGCTGCATCTGGCGCAGGCCGAAAAACTGCTGGCGAAGGCCGCCGCCATCGGCGCATGATCCGGCTAAGCTGTTCACGACAGGACCTGGAACCATGAAACTCTACCGCTTTCTGACTGCCCCGGACGACGCCAGCTTCTGCCACAAAGTGACGGCGGCGCTGAACAAGGGCTGGCACCTGTTCGGCTCGCCGACCTACGCCTATGACAAGAAAGCCAAGACGATGCGCTGCGGCCAGGCGGTGGTGAAGGATGTCGACGGCCAGGAATACGGCCCGGACACCAAGCTCAGCGATTGGTAGGAAAAGCCTGGGTCCCTCACTCTCCTCGTCATCCTAGGGCGGAGCAAGGAGCGCAGCGACGCGGCGCAGACCCTAGGTGTTTGATCCCGAGCTTTAATGGTGCGATATTTTCTTCCGACTGGAAGGATGCGTTATGGGACAAGTTCTGCACGGCCGCGCCACGACGACAGAGGCAATCCGTCGAGCAATACAAAATAGTCAAGAGAGCCTGAGGGCGCTGGCCAGGCGCTACGGGATCGATCAGAAGACGGTTCGAAAGTGGAAGAACCGAACCTCGACCGCCGATCTTCCGACAGGCCCCAAGGACCCGAAGTCGACGGTGTTGTCTGTGGAGGAAGAGGCGGCCATCGTCGCCTTTCGCAAGCACACGCTGCTGCCACTGGATGATTGTCTCAGCCGACGATCCCGCATCTGACACGCTCGTCCTTGCATCGTTGCCTTCAACGCCATGGTATTTCGCGATTGCCGCAGGTGGATGGTGACAAGCCGGCCAAGAAAAAGTTTCAGGCCTATCCGATCGGCTATTTCCATATCGATATCGCCGATGTGCAGACCGCCGAGGGCAAGCTGCGTCTCTTCGTTGCCGTCGACCGGACGTCCAAGTTCGCCTATGCGCAGCTACACGCGACGGCGGACAAGATGACGATGGTCCAGTTCCTGCGAGATCTGATCGCGGCCGTGCCCTATGCCATCCACGCCATTTTGACCGACAACGGCATCCAGTTCACCAACCGAAGCTGCGACCGCCATGCCCCCCGGCATATCTTCGATGATGTCTGCGCCGACCATGGCATCGAGCACCGGCTCACCAAGATCAACCATCCCTGGACCAACGGCCAGGTCGAGCGGATGAACCGAACCATCAAGGACGCGACCGTCAAGTGCTTCCACTATGACGATCACGATCAGCTGCGCCGACACCTCGCCGACTTCATCTCAGCCTACAATTTCGCACGCAGGCTCAAGACCCTCAAAGGCCTCACGCCTTATGAGTTCATCTGCAAAATCTGGAAAAAAGAGCCCGAACGGTTCAGACTCGACCCGGTCCATCAAATGCCGGGACTAAACACCTAGGGGTCTGCGCCGTGACGCCGGCCGAAGAGTGCAACGGATCAGAATGGCGCTTGTCCGCGCGACGACACTTGCTACCCCAAAGCCATGACCGGCTATGTCTACATAACGGCGAGCCAGAAGGGCGACACGACGTACATCGGCGTTACCAACGATCTTGGCCGCCGCATACCGGAGCACAAGGTCGGCGCGTACAACGGGGTTGGTCTGGTCCGAAGAATTTTTCGACATCACGGACGCCATCCCAACGTGAGAAGTCGCTGAAGCGCCGGCCACGCCAGCGGAAGATCGAACTGATCGAAAAAAGCCAATCCCGAGTGGTTCGAACTCTTTCGCGGAACCGGTTGGTTGGTTACTCCGCAGCTTCCTCGATCCGCTCCATGTCATCGTCCGACAGGCCGAAATGGTGGCCGATCTCGTGGATCAGCACGTGGGTGACGATGTCGCCCAGCGTTTCCTCGTTTTCGGCCCAGTAGTCGAGCATGGCCCGGCGATAGAGCGTGATTCGGTTCGGGCCTTCGCCGGTCTGCGGGTTCCAGCGTTCGGCGATGCCGCGCCCCTCGAACAGGCCGAGCAGGTCGAACGGCGTTTCCAGCGACAAATCGTCCATGATCTCGTCGGTCGGGAACTCGGCGATCTGGATGACGATCTCGCCGGTCAGCTTGCGAAACTCCTCCGGCAGATGGGCGTAGGACTCCAGCGCCAGGAACTCCAATTCCTCCATCGAGGGCGAGAACTGGTCGTGCCAGGTGCGGGTCTTGTAGATGCGAGCCATGCTTTATCCTTTGATCCCGGCATATAGGCTTTCGCACCGGTCGAGGCAAATCCAGCGACCGCCACGCCCGCATCACGCGGATTGGAAGGAATAAATTCCTCGTGACTCTGCTTGACTCTTCCAGCTCCCTCTGGAATCCTAGGGAACATAACAGGAACAATTGTGAGTGGAAGCTGACCGTCATGGCGATGAACGCCGTGGCGCGGGAGACTGTTTTTGCCCTGCGCCGCCAGATCGCGAAGATCGAGGGAACGCTGCCGGAGCGCCTGCAGGCGCCGGCCGCGGCGTCCCTTGATACCAACGCAAGCGCAGTTGCCAACACAGATCTCACGCCCAACGCCGATCTCACCATCGTCCGGCGCGGCAAGGCCGCGGCGTTGCCGGATGCCTTTCTGCCCATTGGTGTCGGGCGCCTCGATGCCGCCCTGAGCGGCGGCCTGCCGAAAGCCGCGCTCAGCGAAATCCATGGCCTGGAAACCCGCGATGCCGGGGCCGTCGCCGGCTTCGCCCTGTCGCTCACCAGCCTGATCCTCAAGCAGGCGCAAGGGCTGCCGGTGCTGTGGATCGGCACCACGGAAATCTTCCGGGAGGCCGGCTTTCCCTATGCCAGGGGGCTTCATGCCTCGTTCGGCATCGAGCCCGGGCAATTGCTGTTTTCCGAGGCGCCGAGGCTTCTCGATGCGCTGTGGGTCGCCGAGGAGGCCGCAAGGATGACGGCGCTCGCCGCCGTCATCCTCGAAATTCGCGGCAACCCGCAGCGGCTGGACCTGACCGCGACGCGCCGGCTGCATGCCAGGGCGATAAGTGCCGGCCGGCCGGTGTTCCTGCTGCGGCAGGCGGCCGAACCCGAACCGACGGCGGCATCCGTCCGTCTGATCGTTTCGCCGGCACCGGCCGTTCCGCGCGCCACGGTCGCCGGACCGCTCGCCGGCTCGATCGGCCGCCCCGCCTTCACCATCACCATCGGCAAGAGCCGCACGGCCCTGCCTGGACAATTCACACTGGAGTGGAACCCCGATGAACGCGTATTCGACGAAAGATGGGGCGAAGAAAGACGGGCCCGGCAACACCGGACAGAGGATCCTGTCCCTGTGGTTTCCCTATCTCGCGGCCGAAAGGATCCTGCGGCAGCGTCTGGGGCGGTCCTGGCGTTCCCGCCCGTCGGATCACCCACCGCTCGTGATCAGCCATCGCCAGGGGAACGCGCAGCGCATCTCGGCCCTCGACGAGCGGGCTGAGGCGCTGCACCTGAAGCGCGACATGGGGATTGCCGATGCGCGCGCCATGCATCCGTCGATCGACATCGTCGAAGCCGATCCGGAGGCCGATCGCCGCCTGCTCGAAGGCCTTGCCGACTGGTGCGACCGCTACACCCCGCTGGTGGCGCTGGACGGGGCGGACGGCCTGTTTCTCGACGTCACCGGCTGCACCCATCTGTTCGGCGGCGAACGCGCCATGCTGGATGACATCCTGTCGCGCTTCTTCCATCAGGGTTTCGATGTCCGCGCCGGCCTTGCCCCGACACCGGGGGCGGCCTGGGCGGCGGCACGGTTCTGCGGCGACCGCATCGTCGATGGCGGCGAGGAGGAAGCGCTGCTCGCGCCCTTGCCGCTCGCCGCATTGCGCATAGCGTCGGAAATCCGCGCCAGCCTGGAAAGTGTGGGCCTGCGCACGGCGGGCGCCGTCATGGCCGCCCCGCGCGCGCCGCTCGCCCGCCGCTTCGGCGCCTCGCTGCTCCTGCGTCTCGACCAGGCGCTTGGCCGCCTCGACGAGGCGGTCTCGCCGCGCCTGCCCGTCGCGCCGCTTTCGGTCGAACGCCATCTCGCCGAGCCGGTCACCCTGACCGAGGACATCGAACGCTTGGTCGGCTTGCTGGCGACGACCTTGAAGACCGATCTCGAGCGCCGTGGCGAGGGCGCTCGCTCGCTGGCCCTGCTGCTGTTCCGCGTCGACGGCGCCGTCAGCCGCATCGCCTTGGGCACCTCGCGGCCGCTGCGCGAACCCATGCTGATCCAGAAACTGTTCCATGAAAGGCTGGCCGCGCTCGAGCAGGACATCGATGCCGGCTATGGCTTCGACCTGGTGCGGCTTTCGGTGCTGGCCGCCGCCGCTTTCGAGATGCCGCAGGCCGATCTGACGGGCGAGACGACCGATGACGGTGCCGACATCGCGCTGTTCGCCGATCGCATCCGCGCCCGGCTCGGCGAGGGCGCGATCCTGCGGCCGGTCGCCGTCGAAAGCCATCTGCCGGAACGCGCCGTCGCCATCATTCCTTTCACCGAAGCGCCGCGCCGGACCACGCCGCCGAAGAGACCGGACAGGATGCAGGCGCCGATGACCATTTTCCCGCCGGAACGGCCGATCCGGCTGTTCCGCGCGCCCGAGCCCATCGAGGTGCCGGCCACCGAAATGCCCGAAGGGCCGCCGCTGCATTTCCGCTGGCGCCGCGCACTCTACCGGGTGACGCGTGCCGAAGGGCCGGAACGCATCGCCGCCGAATGGTGGCGCGAAGCGCCAGGCGACGCAGCGGCATCGACACGCGACTATTTCCGCATCGAGGATGCCGACGGCCGCCGCTACTGGCTCTACCGGCAAGGCCTTTACGGCAGCGTCTCCCAGATCCCGCCGCGCTGGTTCATGCACGGGGTCTTCGCATGAACGCACTGACCGTCATCCCCTATGCCGAGTTCGGCATCCAGTCGAATTTCTCCTTCCTGCGCGGCGCCTCCAAGCCGGAGGAGCTGGTGGTCGCGGCCAAGCTCCTGGGCTTCCCGGCGATCGGGCTTGCCGACCGCAACACGGTGGCCGGCGTGGTGCGCGCCTGGCAGCAGGCCAAGGTCGAAAAGCTCTCCTATCACCCCGGCTGCCGGCTGGTCTTTGGCGACGGCACGCCCGACATTCTCGCCTATCCCAGGGACCGCACGGGCTGGGGGCATCTGTGCCGCATGCTCACCCAAGCCAATCTGCGCGACGAGACCGAAAAGGGCGCCACCCTTCTCCAGCGCGGCGACCTGCTCGAGTGGGGAGACCGGATGTCGCTGGCGGTCCTGCCGGATCTGGCGGCGGGCGGAGAAGACAGCCTCGCTTTGCTCCGCCAGCTCAAGGACCGCTTCGGCGGAGCCCTGCGCCTTGGCGTCTCGCCCTGTTATGCCGGCAATGACCGTTTCCGGATCGAGCAGGCGGCGGCGCTTGCCGAGGCTGCCGGCATCCCGCTGATGGCGACCAACGACGTCCTCTACCACACGGCCGAACGCCGCCCGCTGCAGGACGTGCTGACCGCGATCCGTCTCAACACGCCCGTCGCCGAAGTCGGGCTGCAACTCACCGCCAATGCCGAGCGCCACCTGAAGCCGCCGCTGGAAATGGCCCGCCTGTTCCGCAGGCATCCGCGGGCGCTGGCCGAGACGCTGCGGTTCGCGGAAGAACTCACCTTCTCGCTCAGCGACCTCCAGTACAATTACCCCGACGAGCCGACGGAATCGGGCCTTGGCCCGCAGGCCGAGCTGGAAAGGCTGGCGCGGGAAGGTGCGGCCAGGCGCTTCCCCGGCGGTGTCCCCGCCGGCGTCATAAAACGCATCGAGGAAGAACTCGCCCTGATCGAGCGCCTGAACTACGCACGCTACTTCCTGACCGTCCACGACATCATAAAATTCGCCCGTAGCCAGAACATCCTCTGCCAGGGACGCGGCTCCGCCGCCAATTCCATCATCTGCTTCTGCATCGGCATCACCGAGGTTGGCCCGGACAAGATCGACACACTCTTCGAGCGCTTCATTTCCGAGGAGCGCAACGAGCCGCCCGATATCGACGTCGACTTCGAGCATGAGCGGCGCGAAGAGGTCATGCAGTACATCTATTCGAAATACAGCGCCAAGCGCACCGCGCTCGCCGCCGCCGTCATCAGCTATCGCGGCCGCTCGGCACTGCGCGAAGTCTCCAAGGCAATGGGCCTGTCCGAGGATGTCCGGGCGTCCCTGTCCGGCTCGATCTGGGGCTGGTCGACATCCGAGCTTGGCGAGAAGGAAGCCCGGGCCGGGGGGCTCGACCGCAGCGATCCCGTATCGCGGCATGTGATGGAGCGCGCCAACGAGATCATGGGCTTTCCCCGCCATCTCTCGCAGCATGTCGGCGGCTTCGTCATCACCAGGGACCGGCTCGACGAGATCGTCCCCATCATCAAGACGGCGATGGACGAGCGCAAGATGGTCGAATGGGACAAGGACGATCTCGACGCGGTGAAGATCCTCAAAGTCGATATTCTGGCGCTGGGCATGCTGACCTGCCTGCAGCGTGCCTTCACTTTGCTTGAGACTCATTACGGTGTCAGGGACGAGTTCGACAGGCCATTGACCCTGGATACGATCGCCAAGGAGGATCCCCGCGTCTACGACATGATCTGCCGTGCCGATACGCTCGGCGTCTTCCAGATCGAATCGCGCGCTCAGATGTCGATGCTGCCACGACTGAGGCCGCGCGAATTCTACGACCTTGTCATCGAAGTGGCGATCGTGCGGCCCGGCCCGATCCAGGGCGACATGGTCCATCCCTATCTGCGCCGTCGGCAGGAGAAGGAAAAACCCGAGTATCCCAAGCCGGAACTGAAAGAGATCCTCGGCAAGACACTCGGCGTGCCGTTGTTCCAGGAGCAGGCGATGAAGATCGCCATCGTCGCCGGTGGCTTCAAGCCAGGCAAGGCCGACGAACTGCGCCGCGCCATGGCCACTTTCAAGCGCACCGGCACCATCGGCAACTATCGCCAGCAGATGATCGACGGCATGACGGGCAGGGGCTACGAAAAGGAGTTCGCCGAGCGCTGCTTCAAGCAGATCGAGGGTTTTGGCGAATATGGCTTTCCCGAAAGCCATGCCGCCTCCTTTGCGCTCCTCGTCTATGCCTCATGCTGGTTCAAGACCTTCTATCCCGACGTATTCTGCGCCGCGATCCTGAACTCGCAACCGATGGGCTTCTACCAGCCGGCGCAGCTGGTGCGCGACGCGCGCGACCACGGCGTCGAGATCCGCGAGGTCGACGTCAATTATTCCGTCTGGGACTGCACCCTGGAAAAAGCACCTTTCGATCCGGCCCGCATCCTGCCGCGCCATGCCGAAATGCGCGGTGTCGTCCAGACGGATCATGCGGTGCGGCTCGGCTTCCGGCAGATCAAGGGACTTTCCCAGGAACGCATGGAAGCTTTCGTCGCGCGGCGCGGTGCAGGCTACGAAACCGTCCGGGACGTCTGGCTGCGCTCCGGCCTCGATGTCGGCGAGATCGAGAGGCTGGCGCAGGCCGATGCCTTCCGTTCGCTCGGCCTCGACCGCCGTGCCGCACTTTGGCAGGTGCGTGCGCTCGACGGCAAAAGTGCGGCCGAAAAGCTGCCGCTGTTCGACCAGCCGGCGTTGCGCCTGCGCGAGCTGGAACCCGAGACGAAGCTGCCCAAAATGCCGCTCGGCGAGCATGTCATCCATGATTACCGCTCGCTCGGCCTGTCCCTGAAGGCGCATCCGGTCGCTTTCCTGCGCGAGCGGCTCGACCGGGCCGGCATCATCCCCAACGCCAACCTGCCTTCCGTGCGCGACGGCAGGCGGGTTTCGGTTGCCGGTCTGGTGCTGGTGCGCCAGCGCCCCGGCAAGGGCAATGCGATCTTCCTGACGCTGGAAGACGACAAGGCT
The DNA here is from genome assembly GCF_006439395.2 of Mesorhizobium sp. B4-1-4. Taxonomy (NCBI): domain Bacteria; kingdom Pseudomonadati; phylum Pseudomonadota; class Alphaproteobacteria; order Hyphomicrobiales; family Phyllobacteriaceae; genus Mesorhizobium; species Mesorhizobium sp. B4-1-4. The sequence continues at coordinate 4,900,450 of NZ_CP083950.1, read as the reverse complement.
GTCGCCAATGTCATTTTCTGGGAGAGAACCTTTACCCGCTTCCGGCCTATCGTCATGGGCGCGCGGTTCGTGAAGGTCAGCGGGAAATTGCAGTCGGAATCCGGTGTCATCCATATCGTCGCGGAAAAGATCGAGGATCTGACACCCTGGCTGACCGTCCTGCTGGAGAAGGTCAGCGCGGCCGGCCCGCCTGCCATACGACACGCCTCTGGGGAAGGTCGGGATCGCACCAGCCAATCCGGACTAAGGAACGCGCCGGCCGATCAAAGTCTCGCAACGCTGTCGGAAGAAGCGGAAAGGGTCATGCCCAAAGGGCGTAATTTTCAATAGAGCCAGGGCAGGGGCATATGGATTCTTGCGAAGAGGACCCCCACCCTAACCCTCCCCACAAGGGGAAGGGAATGCTGCCGCGCGCCTTTGCTTCCGCCTTGCCATCTAAAAACATGCTCAATTGCCCGGATCGGCGTCAACGGAGTCTCCCTCCCCCCTGTGGGGAGGGTGTTTGTGCCGGAGACAAGGTGGACAGGTGTTCGGGGACATCGTGGACACATTTTTTCATCATGATGAGACGGGTTGTTTTTGTTGTTGTTTGGGGTGTGGACCCTGTGGGCAAGGCTTAGCGTTGTCCACAAGTCCACAGGCCTCCCTGTCGGTGGAGCGCAGGTCAAGGGTGGCAATCCGATGCGAGCAGTAGTGCACGCTGAAGAGGCCATCCTGGTCAGTGGAGCGAAGTGCCACCAGCTCGCCGCGGAAGGCCTTGCCGATCCGCCAAGGTCGGTTCCTGAAGCTGATGAAGCCATCGCTGTCGACCTTGCGGACCTTGTCACCTGGTCCGTATTCGATCGCGGGCAACACCTCAGGGAAGCAGCGTGGGCTCGGCCGGTACCGCTCGGCCGGCGTCGCCATGTCGAGTGCCTCGTGCGGCCGTTCGTGGTTATAACGCGGACGCCATTGGTCGAAGGCCCGCTGACAATCGGCGAGATCGCCGAAGCTTCGCCCGCTGATCACTTCGGCTTTCAGCGTGCGATGGAAGCGCTCTTCCTTGCCTTGCGTCTGGGGGTGGCGCGGTCGACCGTGCAGGACGCGGATGCCAAGCCGCAACAACCAAACGCTGAACACGGTGTAGGGCTCGCCGCCGGGATCGCTCCACGGCGGGCCGCCATCCATCAGCATCGCCAGCGGCAAACCATAGTGGCGAAAGGCAATCTCCAGCTCCCCGCGCACCGTTCGGCCCTGCTCATTGCCGCAGGCAGAAAGCACCAGGTTGAAGCGCGAATGGTCGTCGAGCGTGGTGAGCGGATGGCAGCGGCCGCTATGGATGGCAAAGTGACCCTTGAAGTCCATTTGCCACAGCTCGTTGGGGGTCTCCCGCTCGAAGCGCTGCCATGGTCCCGGATGTTGCGCCGCTCCAGCCTCCGTCAGCCGCTCGTGACGGCGCAGGATCGCGGTGATCGTGCTTGCCGCCGGGATTTCGAGCTCACTATCCTTCTCCAGCGCCCCCTTGATCTTGCGGCCGCCCCAGACGTTGTTGCTCTTGTCGCGTACCTCCAACACCTTCGCCTCAACCTGCCAAGCGGTGCGCTGCGGACTCGAGTGCGGGCGGCGCGATCGCTCGGTCAGCCCGGCCAGCCCTTCCGCCTGATACCGCTCGATCCATTTGTAGCCGGTCGTCGGACTGATCCCGAACCGTCGACAAAGCTCTCGAACGTTCGCCCCCTCATTCAAGGCAAACATCACGAACTCTCGCTTCTGAGCCATCGCGGACACCTCGCAAAACGGCATTCCGTCCCTCCCGATTCGATGCTCGGGAAGTGTCCACGATGTCTCCGAACGCCTGTCCACCATCTCCCCGGTCTCTACAGGAGGGGTTAGGGGTGGGGGTACTCGTAAAGCAAAAGCCTGAGCCTCCCATATGCGATTGCCCTGCCCGCAACGGAGATTGGCCGTCATCACCGCTTTTAAAACCAGGCTGGACGGCGAAGCTGCCGATCTCCCCCCAAGTGGGGGAGATGCCCGGTAGGGCAGAGGGGGCGCTGTCCCGCCAGCCTCCGGCAACACCTGCATCGCAGCGATGCGCGCCACTCAGCTCGGCCCGCTCAGCCGCGGCGGCGTTACGGGCAAAACGTCCTCCGCCGACAACGTCCGCGCTTCCGAGGGCAGCATGATCGGGATGCCGTCGCGTACCGGATAGGCGAGCTTGGCGACCCGCGAGACCAGTTCACCCCGCTCCGGATCCCAGGCCAGCGGCCCCTTGGTCAGCGGGCACGCCAGAAGCTCCAGCAGCTTCGGGTCGACACTGGCCTTCCTTCCGTCGCGTCCATCCGCCGCCATCACGGCCTCCCTCAACCAACTGCCGACCTGAGATGTGTTGGTATTCGGGTAATGCCGGCCTGCAAATAGCGGCATCACCTGAATATCGGCATATCTCATTGCAGGCTCGAGCCAAAATCCTCATTCTCGCGCGCCAGCGCCATTTCGGTGATGGCGATCAGCGTCTCCGCCCTTGTCTTCAGGTCAGCGGCCTCGAGTAGCGCCTGTTTCTCGGCCGGCCCGTAAGGCGCCATCATCGACAGGGCATTGACCAGCATGGCGTTTTCGGCACGGCTGACGCTTTCCCAGTCGGCTTCGAGATCATTGGCTTGCAGATAGGCGCGAAACGCCTTGAGCAGGGCCGGCCGATCGATCTCGTTCGCCGCCTGGTCGTCACCGAGATCGGCCAGGAACGGTGCCGGCTTGACCTGGCGGAACGGCGTCTTGACCGTCAGCTCCTGGCCGATGCGGAACCGGCACACGCCCTGCAGCGAGATCAGGTAGCGGCCATCACCGGTCTCGGAAAAGGCGATGATGCGCCCGGCGCAGCCGACATTGCACAGCTCCGGCTCGCCATCCTCGCGCAGCGCGCCGTCGAGACTGGGCTGGATGATGCCGATGAGCCGCGAGCCGGCCACCGCCTCATCCACCATCTGCAGGTAGCGCGGCTCGAAGATGTTGAGCGGCATGCGGCCGCCAGGCAGCAAAAGCGCTCCCTCGAGCGGAAAGATCGGGATCGCTGACGGCAGATCCTTGGCGAGCCGGTAATGCGCGTTTCCCGCTTGCACCTCATTCCTCCGATCGCTTCACCTAACGCATGTCGCCCAAAAATGACCTCGGTTTTGGGAGGACGACATGCATAAAAACAAAGACATAGTGCGTGTCACGCCCGATCCGCCTTTGTCTGCCGGGATCACCGGCCCGCCGAAGCCAGCTTTCTAATCTGGCGCAGTCGGCGCCGCCCTCAAGCCCGTGCGACGAAACGGCCTCGGGTTCAGGAAAACAGCAGCGACGACAATTTGCGCCGGGCGGCCAGCGTCGCCTCGTCGGTCATGCCCCAGGCTTCGAAGAAACGCAGCAATTGCGCCTTGGCGCCGTCCTCGTTCCACGCGCGGTCGGCCTTGATGATGGCCAGGAGATTGTCCGCCGCCGCCGTGCGCTCGCCCCGGGCGTTCTGGATCATGGCCAGGTCGAAGCGCGCCTGATGGTCGTTGGGATTGTCGGCCAGCCGGCGCTCGAACTCGGCCGGGTTGCCCAGTTCCGCCGCCTGTGCGGCGAGCGCCATCTTGGCGCGCAGCGCGGCAAGCGCCGGCGCGTCCTTCTTGGCCTCGGGTGCGGTTGCCAGCAGCGCCTCGGCGCCTTCAACATCACCGGCCCCGAACAGGATCTCGCCCAGTCCGGCGATGGCCTCGATGGTCTCGGGCGCCTGCGCCAGGATGGCGTCGTAGATGTCGGCGGCGGCCTGCATATCGCCGGCGTCGCGCGCCTCGGTCGCCGCGGCAATCGCCTCGGCCACGGCCGGCGCGCCATTGCCCTTGCCGCCGACCTTGTCGATGAACTGGACGATCTGGCTTTCGGGGATGGCGCCCATGAAGCCGTCGACTGGCTGGCCGTCCTTGAAGGCGATGACCGCCGGAATCGACTGGATGCCGAGCTGGCCGGCGATCGAGGGGTGATCATCGATGTTCATCTTGACCAGCTTGACCTTGCCGCCGGCCGCCTTGACCGCCTTTTCCAGCTGCGGGGTCAGCTGCTTGCAGGGCCCGCACCACGGCGCCCAGAAATCGACCAGCACCGGCTGGCGGCGCGATTCCTGGATGACGTCGGCCGCGAAGGCCGCGGTCGTCGTGTCCTTGATAATGTCGCCGGTTACAGGGACCGCCTCCCCAAGCGCGGCGTTGGCGCGCGCGGATTCGGTTCCGCCATACTGCACCGTGGTGGCATACTGGCCGCCATTGCTGCCGAATGACCCGCCAAACCGATTGTTGTCGCTCATCTCGTCACCCTTTCGGTCGCGCCGCCGAACAGCGGGCCGGCGCAATGTCCTCAATTGGAAGTCGGTTTCGCCATCCATGTGGCGATCATGCCGAGACTTTCAAGATAGCAGCATCATGCCCGGTTGCCTCGACGAATCTGATGAGATCGGCCGCCGCGATCGATGTCGTCGCCTCATTGGTCAGCGGATGGGCGTTGATGACGGCATGGTCCATCAAATCCTTGTCGAGCACCAGCCTGACCTTGTTTGCCGTATCGTTGATGACGCCGAAGACGGTGACCGCGCCCGGCGTGACGCCGAGCAACTCCATCAGCATCTCCGGCTTGCCGAAGGAAACACGGCTGGCGGCGCCGATCAATTGATGGATCTGCTTGAGATCGACAACCGCGTCCTCGCCGACGGTGACGAGGAAGAAATTATCCTTCTTGTCCTTCAGGAACAGGTTTTTCGTGTGCTCGCCGGTGATCTCGCCGCGCAGCGCCTGCGAATCGGCGACGGTATAGAGCGGCGGATGGCGTTTCGTCGAAACGGCGATGCCGAGTTCGGCGAGAAAGGCAAGAAGCTCGGTTTCGGTCTTCGGCATTGGGTTTCTTCTTCGGCTGGTTTCCAGCCATGCCGTTTACGGCCAATGAGGCGCCCGACACAAGACCACCGCGCGTCAGGGCGCACAAATCGACCCTTTGCCGGCAAGTCTCGCCGGCATCATCACGTTACGTCAAAAAAGGCTGCGATTTCCCTGTTGCAATCGCCGCGCTCTTCAGCCATATAGGCCCGGCTTGCGGCCAAGGGCCGTGTGAGCGGGTGTAGCTCAGGGGTAGAGCACAACCTTGCCAAGGTTGGGGTCGAGCGTTCGAATCGCTTCACCCGCTCCAAATCTTCTTAGATTTGAAAAGCTTAAAGGGCCCGGGTAACCGGGCCTTTTGGCGTCTGGCGCCGGGGAGCGGCAGGGGGAGTTGCCTCGCGAGTAAGAAAATTCCTGCCGCTAATTCAACATAGCGCATTCGTGTGTTACATTTTGAATGTAGGGGTTCGGCGGAACGACGCGGCCAAACACGGTTGCAGAAAGAAGCGAACAAACCTTCCAGCGAAACTGGGCCTCTGCACGATTGAAACTCGTGACTAAGAGGTCCACACCGTGAACGCACACTTTTTGGCGCACTGCGCCGAATCCTACGCATACAGTCCCGTTTCTTCGCTGGATGAACCATTTCGTGACGGTCGATCTGGATGAAATCCGCGACGGCAAACACACTGATAGCACCGGCAAGGTTCATGTTCCCGAGGTATCGGCAGGCGAGCCACCGGCATGGGTTTTTGAGTATATGAAGACAAACAAAATCCGTGAAGAGCGTGGGACCGTGGTTCTCTGGGAGAAGATGGATCGCATTAAATGGAGCACCACGGCGGGTATGAGCAAGAATCTGCTCCCCCACTTCGGAGTCACGTACCGGAACTACCGTCGACAAGGTAAAGCTTGTTTTCGACGGGACACGAGTGGACCCGGTTGATCCCCTTTTTGCGACACCTGGCTATCGCCTCTTTGATCTGGATGAGGATCGAGCTGTTGCATTGCCTAATGGAACTGCAATGGTCACATCGAAGAAGTCAGGAGAGAAGGCCGCCATCAAAATACGCTATGCCAGTTTCCCGTTAACCTTCTTCTCGATCGACAAGACGAAAAAGGCCCAAGGTTCTAACCAAAATGATCGGTGGAAAATTTCTAATGATAATCGGGGGCTAATAATTTCCAGAATGGGTCGTCAGATCGACGTTATCGAAAGAACTCCATGGAGTGGGCTGGAGAAATTTAGAAATGATGATCGATATTGGGCAATAGAAGTAGATTTCCCGGCCGAACTTGACGAGGAGTTCACGATCGCGAACTCCAAGCAAGGCGTAGTTATGTCCGACAGAATTTGGGACATCCTAAAAGAGGCCGGTGTGGAGGCTGCCCTTAGGCACCTCCGTAAATTGCATGCACAGAACAAGCTCAATGATGTTACTCGACAAGACAGCGTTGTCGGAGAACCACGGGTTTCAGAGCTGTCGATGTTGGAGAGTGAGAAATACCGGAAGGGCAAGGCCGGCTCAGATACTCCAGAACGGATCAAAAAAGCTGAGGAAAATTTCCGTCAGACCGTCAAACGGAAGGCTCGCGAAACACAGCGCTCTGAAAATGAGGTTGAGGCTGAAGTTGTTCAGGAAATTCTTCAGCACCCATATAAGGTCACCTTCGCAAACCATCCAGGAGCACCGTTCTATCGCGTCGAGCAGATCGGTGGGCAGAGGCTGCTGGAAATTAACCAAGCGCACTCGTTCTTTTCGCAAGTATATGCGGCAGCAGGAGCAGATCGTTTTATTCGAGCTGGGCTAGAGGTTCTCCTTTTCTCGATCGGCGAGGCGGAGCTTGATGCGATCGGAAACAATGACAAATACACCTTCTATGCCGTCGAAAAGCAGAGTTGGTCGCAGCGGCTGTCCGTCGCCCTTGAATCATTGGACAAATTTGTCCACGAAACAGATATCGATGATGATACAAACGGCGCCACCGACGTGACGTCCAACGCAGCGTGAGCTTTGGTTATTAAGGTCGGGAGAGCGGCGGCAACGCCGCTCTCTTTACGTGTGTGGAGCAGCGATTTTGAACGGGAGACTTTTCAATCCCCAAGCTCTGGATTCGGGCCGGTTGTCGCAGGTGATTGCGCTTTTGGCGACGTCAGCAACGATCGACCCAATGGAGCGTGGCGCCTTTTTGCGCGGCCAAATAATAAGTGAGACGACAGATGCTGGAGACCAAAGGTTCGATGTCGTCCTGTCCCTTCTGGCTGATCTCGCCGATCAAGGCTGGGAGTTAAATACAGATTCGGGATCGATATTCATTACCCCAAGCGAACTCAAACCGAAGGATGGCGAGACCATTGAGCACGCGAAAAAGCGAGCAAGAAAGGGCCTTCAGCGAGCAAGCAATCGACAGCTAGCGCAGCCGTCGGTATCCGCCTTCATTGCCTCAATGGAACGTCGCCGCCGTTTTGGAGAAGGAGAGAAGTCGGTTATTGATTTGATCGATGATGGTCCTACGCTCGCGTCCGACCTGAATCCTGCAACGACTCTGTCAGGCGCTGCTCGAATGAACGCGCTTCGCAGAGCGTTCCGACCTTGCGTTGTCGAATGCGGTCCGGAAGATCGGTGTGAGTTCACCGGACTGAAGCTACAAGACATCTGGCGCTATTTTCGCCATACGTGGTCGCTAGAATACAACCCGCTGCCTGGTCGAACGTTGAGACTCCTCATTCGAAATGCCGCGCGGCCAAATAGTCCCATAATTGGCATCGCTATGCTGGCAAGCCCAGCAGCAAACCTCTACGTCCGAGACGCATGGATTCGTTGGCGCAACGCCGATGATTTGATTGCCGGTCTCATGGAGCATCGATGGCGACCGGAGGACATTTCAGATGCTCTCATGGCTGCAATTCGCACCGCAATTGCGGAAATTAGATCAGAGGATTTGGTGCCCGCCGACGAGTTAGAGTTCCCGACCGAGAAAACTCTCTTCGTCCTCGACCAAATTGTCGCCAAAGCCACCGCACAACGCAGCGATGATTTACGCCAACGGAGTGATGATGCTCTTGTCGACATCCGCGATGTCGACAAGGCCACGATTACCGATGAGCACTGGGCTGCGCTCTCGCAGACATCTCTTTATCGGAAGAAGCGTGCGGAGCAACTCAAACCATTACTTGGTGCGCTACGCGATCTAAAGCTGGCAGATTTTGACACCGCGCCGAAGGCAGCAATCTACGAGGCATTGCTCGACCGAAGAGGCAAGCAAGCGATCAACGTAGCATTAAATGAGATCAAGAAACGCAAACTCGCCATCGAAGTCGCCGACGTCGCAGTGTGCGGAGCGATCTCCCCCTACAACCATCTCCTCGGTGGCAAACTGGTCGCCTTGCTTATGGGATCGCAAGATGTCCGAGATATTTATTCCCGACGCTACAGAGATCAGGCGAGCGAGATAGCATCACAAATCGCCGGCAGGGCAATTCGCAGAGCAGCCGACCTAAAAGTGCTTACCACTACGAGCCTCTATGGCGTTGGTGGCAACCAGTATTCCGCCGCCAAAGTCATTCCGCAAGATAGTCCGAACTTACGAAGCGAAGTTCGTTGGCGTAAGTTAGCATCGACCACTGGTTTCACAGTGACCCATATATCACCTCAGACTGTTGGACTTATGAGACGGTTAGCAATCAGCGTCTATGGGCGAAGGCGCATCAATTCGGTTTTTGGTGAGGGCAGCAGCCCGCGAACTCGCCAAATACGTGAAGGGCTGAATTTGATAGGAATCAACAACGACGACGTCTTGCGGCAGTCCGTTGGTCGCCGTGTTTACGCTATGGAGCTTTTCCCGAACGCGAGGGATACCTTGGCCGGATTTGATCCACGTGTGAGATCGAAAAATAGTCCGGCAGCAACTGCAATTGCAGACGGGTGGCTTTCCCGATGGCTGGCCCCGCGGATCGGAAAAGCGGAGATAATGGCGCAGCTCGCGGAAGCGCGACCTCGCGGCATTTCCGACGAACTCCAGAGGCGAATTCGGGAGGGTGGAACCAAAGGAACAGAGGAAGTGTCAACCCTCCTGATAAGGAAGGGTGACGAGCCGGAGTAGCCTTTTGGCCTTCGCGATCGTTCCTTTTGTCATCTCATCCGATACCTCTGTCCTTTCAACCACTGCTACCAGCTCCTTCAATGTGGTCGCCAAATCGGGCGCATGCCGAATGAGCGGCAGCGCGGATTCAAAGCGATGCAGTTGGCTTCTGCTACCCGAAACGAGAGTGCCGATGTGGAACTCCCTCATGGGCGCGAGGCAAAACAGGTTCTTCCGGTCAGAAAATACGGTGTCGGTGATGCACCACGGCGCAATCGACAGCTTGTTTGCGGGATTTATTGTCATGCTCAGACCGGGTGCTAGTGTGGATAGCAACATGATCCAAACCTTTGACATTGATGACAAGCGCAAACCTTCGAAACGTTTGCAGCCAGCACTTGCGGTTTGCGCCGCATATACGGTCTACCTATGCAGGCGCCACATCCCGGATGCGAAGGAGGTGCGATGCGTTCGCAGTCGCGGACAGAAGTGCGATTCTTCCGGACCTAGCATCACCGCGCGCCTTGCCTTGTTGCAAGCGCGAGTGCGCAAACACCGCTCTGGTTCCATCTTCCCCTGCGCGAATCAACAATCCTGCTGACCTCCTCAGGGACGGAGATCCCTTGCGGGCTTACACTTGCGAGCCGAATTGACACATCACGCTTGCTCGTTTGTGTCCTCAGCGCGCCAAGCATCGAAGGACTCGCGCGCTACGTTGGTCAGCATGCCAGTGAAAGTATCCGGATTCGCGGCGTAGAGGGCGTGGCGCATTTCCGTGAACGGATTAAACTTCTCGCCTCTGCCGCTTGCAAGAAAGTGGGCCTTGTATCGCCTCGCAAGCCCGATCGACGTCCGGAGGTAGTAGTTGAATTTTCCTCGGCTGATCTTCGGCTCGCATTCGATCACCGCCGCAGTAAATCCATCAACCTTCTTCGGCTCGAAGTCGGCGTCTGGAAAGAAGTGGCGGGCGATGCGCAGCAGCCTGAAGGCGTCTAATGGAGCATATTCCCCACGCACCCTGTCGACCGTCTGACCTGTCTGTTCGGCGGGCTCCGCGCCGACCGCAGTTTCTTCCGCTTCCGGCTCAGGTTCCGGCTCGGCTTTGGCCTTCTCTATCTCTAGCTCGGTCTCGTCGCGCACCTGGCGGAACTCTCGGTCAGCAAGCTCGAATAGGGCAGCGAGTGTGTTGATGCGGCGTTTCAATGACGCGGGAATCGACTTCTTATACTTTATCTTGTGATCGAGCGTACTCCAGGAGTCCTGAATGATTGTGCGAATCTGCAACTCGAAGCGATAGGGTGCAAAGAGGTGGTATTCGGGCAAGCCTGCGCGGCCTTCGTCGAGCTTTAGATCGAGGTGAAGGCCCTTGTAGCCGAAGGCATTCTCCGTTCCTTCGATCTCGGCCGTCTTGTCGGTGACCTCAATCACACTGAAGTGCTGGCGTAAGAGGTCGCCCACCCGATCGATCTCGTCCTCGTATAAGCAAACAAGACGCAGCCCGATCAGGTCGGTAATGTGATCCTTGATCTCGTATGGCGTCTCGTTCTTTTCGAGACCGCTCTGATATTTCCGCGTGAACTTCGTGATTGACTCCTCCCGCTCCTTGACACGACCGGTAGCGGCCGCCACCGCAAAGTCGCCCTGGGCAAGAAGAGAATTGAGCAGGGTCAGGAAGGCCTCCTTTGCCTGCTGGAGGCGTTGCGCACTGTCGTTGTAGTAGTTGCGGAATGCGGCCTTCTCGGCCTCAAAATCAAGTGACGGCATCCAGATTGCTCCCCCGGCTACATAAAGCCTGCCAGCCGCCGCCGACAAAGCGATTTTTTGAACCTTACCCCACAATGCACTTAACCATTCGCCACCGCGCGGTAGAACTGGCTTCAAGCGTTCGGCGGCTCCTTGTTCCATCGCCGACAGGTTTCTGGAGCAGGGGTTGGACCACCATCGGCCCAGAAACCACGGCGTGACTACAAAAACGGCGATGTCGACCGCACGGAGTGAACCGACAGCCGCTTGACCTGAGCTGCGGTCAAACCGGTTTGGTCTTGCAGCTATTTCACGCCTCTAGGCTCCACGTCCAAGGCTTGCCGGATAAGGTTGCTGACGTCCCCTTTTTCCCAACACTAGCGATCTCTTGTCCCCTTGCGAGTTGATTGCAGCGTTTCTGGGTACCATGATGTCACTGGACATCGGTTTGCTCCTAAAGATCAGTTGGGATTCTGCGACGCAGGATGCCAGCGGCGACAGGAGGGCTACCCTCGAACATAAATCATGATGGCCGACCTTCTAGATTGGACATTATAAGTCGGACGGTTCAGGCGATCATGCTGCCGATCGGTCTGACAGCACCGCGTCGCAATTGTCTCCGATGATGGCGTTGCCTCCCGATCAGGCGGCGGCGCGTGCTCAGCAACTTTCAGATTCCGCTACCCTGATGATCTCAAGAGGGTCAGCGCCGATCGCCCTCGCAACGGTGACGAACTCGGCCACGTCCAGTCGGTGCTCGCCCAGCTCGAACTTCGAGACAAATGTCTGCCGCTGACCAAGGCGCCTGCCCAGCTCGATCCGAGTGATGCCAGCATCCTTGCGAACTTCGACAAGAAGCTCGATCATCTTGCGGTAGAGATCGGGACGAAGTGAGGACAACAGAAGCGCCAGTGCTGGGACCGGCACTTCCATAGAACCCTATATCGGAATACCCCAAAGGGGGTATTAGCGAGTAAAAGTGGCTACAGAAAGAAATGCCGGAGCAACACCACCGACGCCTCGAACGCCATGTTCCGGCCGCGGTTTTCCGGATCGCCGATGATCAGGTGCAACGAGCCAAGCCGGTGCCTGAGATCAACCTCCACCACAGCCAGGCCCAGCGGGGTATCGTCTGGCCGGCGCAGGATCGTCATCAGATTGCGCTTTAGATTGTCGAAGCTGGCGACATAGACACGAAAGGCCTCGAGCCCCATCGCCTTCTGCGGTGCGTTCAGGGCTTCCATGACCGCCGGATCAGTCAACCACTCCGCGATCTCACTCGTAACCTCGGATGGCCTGAGCGTGCGGATCCGAACCTTGTCGCTCCAGCGGTCGACAAAGACCGGCCTCAACCTCTGAGCGGCAAGCGGCGTGATGAGCGGTGCGGGAGAGGGCGTCGCGCCCGGCTTCGGCATTTTCGGCATCGGCTACTCATGCCGAAAGCAACAGGCTGCGGTCAAGGGCTGCGGTCGAGATCAGGATTTCGATCGCCCAGGCTAACGGGTCTTCCGTCCTGCCACCAGCTTCCGGCCCAGCGCCCGGCGCTGAGCCAATAGAAGATGCCGCCGACCATGCCGCCGCCGATCACCGCCATAATCGGGTTAGTGCCGGTGACCGCGAAGGTGGTGTCACCGGCGTGGTCGACGAGGCCGAGGAAGACGGCCGCGACCACGGCGCCGGCCAGCGCATCAGCCAGTCGCGCCGGCCGAGGATTTCGGCAACCAGGATGACGATCACCGCCGGCATGAAGGCAAAGTAGGCGACGAACAGGGCGACGAAGGGAATTGAGAAATACAGCGAAGCCGTCGCTGTCGGGTGCGTGTGGTCCGGCGCATAGCCGTGCGACGCCAGGAACAGGATGTTGAGGAAGGCGCTCGCCGCCAGCGCGGCGACGGCGTAGCCGAACAGGATGATGGCAAAGCGGACGATGTAGGCGACGAGACGGTTCATCGCGGACCCCGCGGCATGAGGTGACCGGACTTGCGTCCAGCCACAAGCCAATAGACCGAACCGGCGGCGGTGCCGGCCGTGGCCAGAAACCCGAGAAAGCCCGGATTGAAAACAAACCCACCGGCCGAGCCCGGGATAAAAACGCCAAACGCGATGGACGTGATCGCACCCGTGACCGCGAAATAGAACCATCCTCGCAGGCAGAGCCGCTCGGCGAGGAAGATCGCGGGCCCAACGATCAGCAGCGCGCAGACCGCCACGGTCAGTACGGCGAGCGGGAAGGAACCCAGCCAGTCGAATGCGAAGACCATGGACCAGTTGTCGTCCTCGATCCCTGCCAGAAGGGCGATAAGCAGCACGGGCACCAGGATCGAGGTCAGCACGGCGGCGACATAACCGACCGCTATCATGGCGATACGCTTGAGCCCGGCGACGAGACGGCTCACGCCTCGCCGTGCCCCGCAATCATCATGGCTTCCAGCACCAGCCGGTCGACCTTGCGCATGCGCTCGGATTCCGACTTGAGCTGGCCGCAGGCGGCCAGGATGTCGCGGCCGCGCGGCGTGCGGATCGGCGAGGCATAGCCGGCATTGTTGATGTAGTCGGCGAACTTCTCGATCGTTTCCCAGTCCGAGCACTGGTAGTTGGTGCCCGGCCACGGGTTGAACGGGATCAGGTTGATCTTCGCCGGGACGCCCTTGAGCAGCTTGATCAGCGCCTTGGCATCCTCGAGCGAATCGTTGACGTCCTTCAGCATCACATATTCGAAGGTGATGCGTTTGGCGTTCGACAGGCCGGGATAGGCACGGCAGGCGGCAATCAGCTCCTTGAGCGGATACTTCTTGTTGATCGGCACAAGAAGATCGCGCAGATCGTCATTGGTGGCGTGCAGCGAGATCGCCAGCATGACGCCGATCTCCTCGCCGGTCCGGAAGATTTCGGGCACGACGCCGGAGGTCGACAGCGTGATGCGTCTTTTTGACAAGGAAAGCCCGTCGCCGTCGGAGGCGATCAACAGCGCCTTCTTCACCGCCTCGAAATTATAGAGCGGCTCGCCCATGCCCATCATGACGATGTTGGACACCTTGCGGCCCTCGGCCGGCACGATGGCGCCATCGGGCGTGTCGCGGTCGGGAAAATCGCCGAGCCGGTCGCGCGCGGTGAGCAATTGGGCGAGGATTTCTTCCGCCGTCAGGTTGCGCACCAGCTTCTGCGTGCCGGTGTGGCAGAACGAGCAGGTCAGCGTGCAGCCAACCTGCGAGGAGATGCAAAGCGTGCCGCGGCCTTCCTCGGGAATGTAGACGGTCTCGATCTCGACCGGCCGGCCGGCGCCGCGCGGCGGGAAACGGAACAGCCACTTTCGCGTGCCATCGGAAGAGATCTGTTCCTCGACGATCTCGGGCCGGGCTACGGTGAAATGCTTGTCCAGTTCGGCGCGCAAATCCTTGGAGATGTTGAACATGCCGGCGAAGTCGGAAACGCCGCGCACATACATCCAGTGCCAGAGCTGCTGGGCGCGCATTTTTGCCTGGCGTTCTGGCACGGCGCCGGACGCGACGAGGGCCTGCGCCAGCTCGGACCGCGTCAGGCCGATCAGGGACGGCTTTTCGGAGGGCATGGCGCGGGCGCGCAACGCGTCACGGGCACCGTCGGCGGTGAGGTCAAGCGAAAGGGTCATGGTTGCACTGATATAAGCGGTTTGCGGCCGATTTCATCCATCGTGCCGGACATCAAGCGCGGCGCATAGCACAGGTTGAGCGCGGAGTCATGCGCGGGCGAAGCGACCGGCTCGTCATGCGGAACCGCCAAGATCTTCTCCACCGCGTCGCTGCCAGCGCTCCGGTCACATGTTCGTGTTGAGGTAACAGCAGGCCCCGCGGCCGCGAAGGCTGAAAGGGGCAACTGTGCTCCGGAAAAATGGGAGTTCGTGGAATGCACTCGATCAAGCTTGTTTTTATTGCCGGCCTTGTCGGCCTGTCCGCCTCGCAGGCTTTTGCCGAAGACGCCATGGGCACGATGACGATGATGAAGGCCGGACAAGTGACGGCGATCATGCCGGACGGCCATATGGGCACCATGACGCCGGACGCAAAGATGAGCGGCGAAATGATGAAGATGGCGAAGCCTATCAAACGCTGCATGATGATGATGACCGACGCCAAAGGCAAAGCCTACATGATCGATACGTCGACCAAGAAGGCACAGGCCGAATGTGAGAAGATGGCCATGTAGTCGTGCCACCGCCCCGCCGGCGAGAGCTGGCGGGGTCCGGCGCCAGCCTCTCGTGGCTTTGGCTCGAGCAAACACGCGACAACCGGTCAGACGCGCGGTCGCGACCTCACCTCACTTGATCGGTGTCTGTGCCAGGTGACCATGGGCTTTTAGCCGAGCTGAACCCAGTCCGTGGCCTCCAGCACATAGGGAGCGAACAGGAAATCCCGGATCCCGATGATCCTGTTTTCCGACCAGTCGACCAGAACAAAATGCGCGGGTCTGTCCATCGGGCCGGTGCTGTCGAAGACCAGCATGGCCGGTTGTCCTTCGACCGCGCCAAGGGCGAACCGCCATTTCGTCACTTCCGCATAGCGCGTGAAATAGGGAACAATCCTGTCGCGCCCTGCCAGGTGCAGCCGGTTCACAAGTTCGAGCTTCACATCGTCGGCGAGCATGGCGCGGATGGCGTCGAAATCGCCGCCACGAAACAGATCGACGAAGGCGGCGATCTTGCGCCGGTCCGTGCCCGACATCAGCGGCAGCCTGGTGTCCTCCGGCGCCTGGGCAAGTTGGCGCAGCGCGACGCGGCCGCGCTGAAGCGCCGATTTGGCGGCGGCTGCAGAGCACTCGGCAATGCCTGCGATCTCCTCGATCGAATGCCCCAGAACATCCCTTAGGATCACCGCGCAGCGCTGAAGTTCAGGCAGTCGCAGAAAGGTCTGAAAGCTGATCGCGACGATATCCGCCTCGGGCATGGGCGCGGCCTCGATGTTTTCGGTAAGCGGAACCACGGTGTTGCGGGAACTCTCGCGCAAAAAATCCAGGCTCGCATTGTGGGCGATGCGAAACAGCCAGCCCTCGAGATTGTCCACCTCGGCGCCCTGGGCTCGCGCGTGCAGGGCCTTGACGAGGGCATCCTGAAGGACATCCTCGCCAGTGATCGCCGACCCCGTCATGCGCGCGCAATAGCGATGAAGGCGCGGCCGCAGCGCTTTCAGCCGATCCTCGAATTCTTCCGTATTCATCGGTGGAGACCCACGGTGCTCCCGGGCTTTGCTCCGCCACGGACTGGATGCCGATGTCGAGAATTTTCGACAAGGGCCGCCGGTTGTGACAGGAATGGCGAGTGGCTGCTTTTCAATGTGGGTAATTGTCTTGCCGTCGATGGCGCCGTCAACCGTCGCGATGTAGCGGACAGGAGACGGCTCAAACTTCCGTGGTGTCAAAAACGAACATTTGAACGCCTGATTCATCAGGCGCATAAAGCCGCCGATCCGCCCCAGCGGCCTGTCCCTCCGGGCTTGCGAAGCCTTTTTTCATCGCGTCAAGATCGTCAAAATACACCGTCGCGATCAGGTGAACATCGGGCGGTCCGGCTATCACCATGACAGGTCCGCTGCTGATCTCATATTTCCTGAGGCCCGGGATTTTCTTGGCCAGAGGTATGTGCGTCTCGAAATAATGCCTTTCGAACGCATCGACGTGAGCCGGCTTCCTGTAGACGACGACCATCTTGGCCATTGCGGTTCTCCTTTCGCCGATTTCGTGATGGTTGCTTGCTCGCACGTCCGGCCGTCACCGGGTCTCGCTCAACACCGTCGATCCCACGATCGAGTCCAGGCTCGCCAGCTCGATGATCTTCGGAAAATAGACTTTCATGCGCGGGTCGCCGCGCATCGCCTCTATGGCCGCGGGTGACTCCCATTCGGAGTAGATGACGACGCCGGCACCGTCCGCCGCCGCGACCAGCTTGGTCGCCTTCCAGCCCGGGAGTGTGCGGATCACCGTGTCGGTGTTCTGTTTCAGGAGCGCGATCAGCGCATCCTGCTTGCCGGGTTTGACCTTCAGCAGATTGACCAGAATAACGGATTTGTCGGACATGGCGTGTCTCCTTCTGTTTCGGACGCAGCAAGGACGATCCGCAGGATGGAAACGGATCGCGACACAAAAGATTTTTAAAAGATCGTCCCGAAGCGGGCGCTTGCCTGGTCTTGCGACGCCGGCTGCGGCGACCTGACGCAGCGCTCATGCGGTCCGTTACCGACGACTCTTCGCGAGGCCCTTCCTTACGGGGAAGAAGGAAGAATCGCTCCCTATGCAGGACTGGCCCCGCAGGTCGCGGCTGTGTTAGGTCGGAACCACCCTTCCAGAGGACAGACATGGCCGGCACATCGCGAAAATATCCCATGCTGCGGCGGTCGCGGGCGATGTTGGGCTCGCGGCGCGTGTGGCAGCCGCGCCTGGTGTTCTGGGCCGGCGCGGTGTCGATCGGCGTCATCAGCGTGCTGTTCGCGGTGCTGGCCGACAAGGCGCAGGAACTTTTCCATGTCATGATCGGCGCCGATGGTGGCTGGCGCTTCTACCTGCCGCTCGTGATCACGCCGCTGGGCTTCGTGCTGAGCGCGTGGCTTGCCTACGCTTTCTTCCCCGGATCGCAAGGCAGCGGCATTCCGCAAGCGATCGCCGCGCGCCATTTGCGCGACGAGGAGGATCGAGAGCATCTCCTGTCGCTTCGGCTGGCAGCGGGAAAGATCGCACTCACCATCGTCGGCCTGTTCTGTGGTGCCTCGATCGGCCGCGAGGGCCCGACCGTGCAGGTCGGGGCGTCGCTGATGCTGCAGGCGGCGCGCTGGGGCGGCATGGCGCAGGCGCGCGGCCTGATCCTGGCCGGCTCGGCCGCCGGCATCGCCGCCGCCTTCAACACGCCGCTGGCCGGCATCGTCTTCGCCATTGAGGAAATGGGCCGGACTTATGAATCGCGCACCAACGGGCTGGTGCTGACGGCGGTCATCCTGGCCGGCATCGCCTCGCTCGGCCTGCTTGGCAACTACACCTATTTCGGTGTGTCAAAGGACACGATCTCGTTCGCCGCCGATTGGCCGCTGGTGATCGCCTGCGGCGTCATTGGCGGCGGTTTTGGCGCGCTGTTTTCCTTGCTGGCCCTGAAGACGACGCGGCGGATCCGGCGCTGGCACACGCAGCAGCCCTTGCGGCGCGCGCTGCTGGTGGCCGCCGCATGCGGACTTGCCGTGGCGGCAATCGGCATTGCGTCGGGCGGGCTCACCTTCGGCACCGGCTACGCACAGGCGCGCGGCGCCGTCGAGGGCACGCCGCTGCCATGGTTCTTTTTTGCCGAAAAGTTCCTGGCCGGGCTGCTGTCGATGGTTTCGGGCATTCCCGGCGGCATCTTCGCGCCTTCGCTGGCGGTCGGCGCCGGCATTGGCAGTTCGCTCGGCCTGTTGTTCGGCGCCAGCACGGGCGCGGCGGCGCTGCTCGGCATGGCAGGCTATTTCGCCGGCGTCGTGCAGGCGCCGATGACGGCCTTCGTCATCATCCTGGAGATGACCGGCAATCACGACAATGTCATCGCGCTGATGCTGGCCTCGATGCTGGGCTACGGCATGGCGCGCATGATCTCGCACGAGCCGCTCTACCACGCGCTGTCGCGGGTGTTCATCGCCGAGGCGATCCGGCGGCGGCGGGCGGAAGCCGCGCCGGTTTCCGGGGGCTGAGAGACATATGCAAAGCAAAAGGCCGAGCTTGCGGCCCGGCCTTCGGTTTCAAACGCGGCTTTTGCTTACTTGCACTTGTTACTTGCACTTGGCGATCGACGACAGCGCAGCCGAAATGCCCTTCAGTGAGAAGACATAGGAGGTGGGGTTGCCGCGGCCGGACTTCGCCGTCACCTTCATGTCGGTGCCGGTCTTCATGGCGGCGATCAGCACCGGTTCCTCGGCGGCGTTCTCGACCCAGGCCGACTTGCCGCGCGTGAACATCGAGAAGGACTTCTTGTCGATGGTGACGGTAGCCTTGGAGCCTTCCTGGAAATTGTAGCCGGCAATGAACTGCGGTTCGTAGGACACCTGCTGGCCGGGCCGCTGACTGACGAAGAAGAACATGTCGCCGTGGTCGAGCGTCGGCGGCTGCTTGTCGGTCGGCACGGTGAGCACGTAGCAGACCTTGCCCCCCGATGCCTGGTAGCTGTAGGTGCCCCAGGCATTGTGCTGGCCGATCTTGGTCGCCTGCTGCGCCAGTGCCGGCGCTGCAAAGGCCACCAGGACCAGGCTCGAAACTATAGCTGTCAATCCGCGCATCGTCTTTCCCGTATTCCAAATGGTGCGGAGGCGGGCCGCCTTGCGTCCTGCCGTCGCTTCATTTTGATTTAATCTGGGTTACCAAACGGTGAACTTCCTTTGAGAAAAGGACCCACACCCCCAGGAAACCGCCGCCATTTCCGCACCGCCGCCTTGTCAGCTGCCGGCACGGCGTCCCTTTGGCGACTTGGAGGCCACGAAAGCGGCAAGAGTTTGACTTTTCAAGCCAGGTCCGGCAGCCACCCTGACTTCCGGGACACGTGACGAATTTCTCTCCAGCCGCTAAGATGCCCGCTTTCATTTCCGAGGCGCTCGGCCTGGGCGCCCTCATTGGTAGCGTATGGGAGATTTCAGTCATGGCCATATCCGGGACAGTCCTGATCCTGGTGGGTGGCACTGTTGTCCTGTTGGTCGTGTTCGGCATTCGTGTTGCCATCCGGGCGGTGGCCGGTGGCGCCGCGGCGGCGCCGCGATCCGGTGATCGGGAGGCTGCAGGCGGATCGGGCGCGCCCGACGTGGCGGGGGTCATCACGCTGCCACCTTTGATCTTTCTCGGCTTCCTGGCGGCGGCAGCGGTCCTCGAGGCTGTCATCCCCCTCCCGGTCCTGGCCGCGCCGTCGCTCACCCGCTATCTGGGCGGGGCCGTGCTCGCGGCGTGCGGCTTCGTTATCATCTTCATGGCGGCGGGGCGCTTTCGCGCCGCTGGCACCAATATTCCGCCGACACTGCCGACGACGGCGCTGGTCATCGACGGCATCTACCGGCGGACCAGGAACCCATTTTATCTGGGAGCGACCCTCGTCTATTTGGGCCTGGGCGTCGCGGCGGGAAGTTTTTGGGTCATCGGGCTGATCGTCCCGTTGCTGTGGGTGATCAATACCGGCGTCATCGCGCGGGAAGAGCGCTATCTAGAGCGGAAATTCGGCGATGCGTATCGTGCCTACAAGGCGCGGGTGCGGCGGTGGGTTTGACCGGCCGCGGAGCAGAGCCTCGTCCACGCCTTACACCGCGCCGGCTCAGCTCCTATCGGCGATGGCATCCTTGGCGGCCTGGCGATGCGCCGGCGTGATATGGGCGCTGACGGCGGTGATCGCGGCGGTCAGCACGGCGATGTCGTCGGTGAAGCCGAGCCCGACGATGAAGTCCGGGATCAGGTCCACCGGCAGGACGAAATAGCCGAGCGCCGCCACCAATATGCCCTTGGCGCGCAGCGGCGTGTTCTTGTCCATGGCGCAGTAATAGGCCGCGACGACGTCCTCCATGAACGGGATCTGCCGTGCGGCTTTCTTGGCCGTGCGCCAGAACTTCTCGCGCACTTCGCCTTCGCCGCCGAGCTTGTCGCCAAAGCCGAAGAAATCAAAACCGGATTCTTGCGCCATCAACCTCTCCTTGCCGGCCAATACGCTTCCTGGCGCATGTCCGCGCGGGAAGATGTGGTGAAAGCCCAACCCCCCTGCAAGATGCCGGCGTCAATTTGGCTGTCTCGCCGGATCGCGGACAGGAAGCGAAGCTGTTCAGCCGCCGGCGAAGCGGTTCATCTTCTTTGCCAGCTCGATGTCCAGCGCGGTCACGCCGCCGGCATCATGGGTATTCAAGGTCACGTCGACGGTCTTGTAGACATTCGACCAGTCTGGATGATGATCCATCTTCTCGGCCGCCAGCGCGACGCGGGTCATAAAGGCGAAAGCTTCGGAGAAATTGCCGAAGACGAAGCTGCGCTTGATCGAGGCGCCGTCAGAGGCCAGCGCCCAGCCGGCGAGCCCGGCCAGGGCTTCGGTGATGGCATCCTTGGACAGTTTTTCTCTCGTCATGTTCGGTTCCCATGCTATTTGCAAAAACGACCCTCACCATACTGCATGTCGCCCAAAAGTGCGTTGCGGTTTTGGGAAAACGACATGCACAAAGCAGGCATGTCGCCCAAAAGTGCGTTGCGGTTTTGGGAAAGCGACCTGGATAGAACGCCTGGGATCGATGAGCGCAAAGCCCATAAAATCCATTCTCTTCGTCTGCCTCGGCAATATCTGCCGCTCACCGTTGGCCGAGGGCGTCTTTCAGGCCGTGTGGGCGGAGCGCCGCGGGATATGTTGCTCGATTCGGCCGCGACCAGTGGCTGGGAGGTCGGCTCTGCGCCCGATCCGCGCGCGATGGCGATCGCGGCGCATCACGGCATCGACATTTCCGGGCAGCGGGCGCGCAAGATCATGCCGCAGGATTTTCATTGCTTCGACCTGATCCTCGGCATGGACCATTCGAATGTCGCCGACCTCAGGGCACTGGCGCCCGCCGCCATGCGCGACCGGGTGCATCTGTTCCTCGAGTGTTCCTCGAGTTTGCACAAGGCAAGGCGCGCAACGTGCCGGATCCCTACTATGACGGGCAGGAGGCCTTCGCCGAGGTCTACCGCATGATCCGCGAGGCATCGGAGGCATTGGCGACGCGGCTGGCGGCGCGGGCATCGCCGCCCGACAATGGCCAGGCCTCCTCGACGATGTAGGGGCCGCCACCGACCGAATCGCGCGACGACATCAGGACGAAGCGGCTGATGCGGAACGGCAGCGTCGAGAAATTGCCGCGCGCCGAGAGATATTGGGCGACATCCAGCGGGCTTGAATTGCGCAAGCGCGCCAGTGTCACATGCGGCATGAACTTGCGCGGATCGGCGGGAATGCCGAGCCGCTGGCAGATGCGCTCGATCTCGCCCTGGAGGGCGTTGAGATCGGGCGAGGGGACGGCGCCGGCCCACACGGCATGCGGCTTCTTCTGGCCGAAGGCACCGACGCCGGACAAGGTCAGCGAGAAGGAGGGGCGATGGACCCGGTCGAGCGCATTGGCGATCTCGTCGGCGACATGGCCCTGGACATCGCCAATGAAGCGCAGCGTCAAATGGTAGTTTTCGACATCGATCCAGCGGGCCCCGGGCAAGCCGCCCCGGAGCAGGGACAGCGAAAGGGCAGCATCACGCGGAATTTCGAGGGCGGTGAAAAGACGCGGCATGAAGAGCCTCCCTTCCTCGAATCGAACTGTCACCCATAGCGAATCATCGATAGTCAAACGGAGCAAGAGGTATATTGGTCACAGGCTTTGCTAAAAGTTTCCCTAAGGGAAGGCAGTTTTCTCGGTTTTCATGCACCTCCCGGCGCCGCCGTGATGGCCTTCTCGACCGTCGGCAGGATGCGCTCGACCATCAGGTCGACCCCCTTTGCGTTCGGATGCAGGCCGTCCTCGAGCTGCAAAGCGGGCTGGCCGGCGACACCGTCGAGGAAGAACGGGTAGAGCGGGACATCGTATTTCTTCGCCAGGTCCGGAAAGACGGCGTCGAAGGCGCTTTGGTAATCCGCGCCGAGATTGGGCGCGGCGCGCATGCCGGCGAGCAGCACGGCAATCTTGCGCTGTTTCAGCTTGCCCAGCATCTCGTCGAGGTTCTTCCTGGTGATGTCGGGCGAGATGCCGCGCAGCATGTCGTTGGCGCCGAGTTCGAGGACGACCAGTTGCGTGCCGTCCGGCACCGACCAGTCGAGCCGCGCCAGCCCGCCGCTCGACGTATCGCCGGAGACACCGGCATTGGCAACGGAGACGTCATGGCCCTTGGCGCGTAGCGCTGTCTGCAGCTTGTCGGTAAATCCATCGCCGGGTCCGAGGCCGAAACCCGCCATCAGGCTGTCACCGAAGCCGACGATCTTGAATGGCTCGGCCCGCGCCGACGAAATGGCGCCGCAAATGGCAAGGAAAAGGATCAGGCCTGCGGCAAATCGGCGTTTGAAAGACATGCGTCAGGCCCCATATGACCAAGAGACTCTTTCGGGCGACGGCTTCCGGTAAGCAAAGCCCTCATCCTCCATATAGGACGCTTTCATTTTGACAGAAGCGGTCATCGCGCTGAAAGACGTATCGCTGACGCTCGGCGAAGGCGCTTCGTCGGTCCATGTACTGAAAGGCGTCAGCCTCGAGGTGGCGCATGGCGAGGCGACCGGCATCGTTGGCCCTTCGGGCTCCGGCAAGTCGACTCTCCTGATGGTGATGGCGGGTCTGGAAAGGGTCGATTCGGGCACGATACGAATCGCTGGCGAGCTCCTCAACGGCAGGAGCGAGGATCAGGTCGCTTCGTTTCGTGGCCGAAACATTGGCATTGTGTTCCAGTCCTTCCATCTTATCCCTAACATGACGGCGTTGGAAAACGTCGCCGTGCCACTGGAGCTGGCTGGCCATGCCGATCCGTTTTCGGTGGCGGAACGGGAACTGGCGGCGGTGGGCCTGAGCGACCGCATCACCCATTACCCCGGCGAACTGTCGGGCGGCGAACAGCAACGCGTGGCGATCGCCCGGGCGCTGGCGCCTTCCCCACGCATCCTCATCGCCGACGAGCCGACCGGCAATCTCGACCAGGCGACGGGGCGGCAGGTCGCCGACCTTCTATTCGCCAAGGCGGCCGAACGTGGCATGACGCTGGTGTTGGTCACCCATGATCCGGCGCTGGCGGCGCGCTGCTCGCGCCAGGTTTCGATGCGCTCCGGGCGGATCGAGGCGTCGGCGCCGTTGAAGGTCACCGCCTGATGCCATTGGCGCGGACGTTGAAGCTTGCCGTCCGCTTCTCGCTGCGCGAGATGCGCGGCGGCCTGTCCGGCTTCCTGATCTTCCTCGCCTGCATCGCACTCGGCGTCGCGGCGATCGGCGGCGTCAATTCGGTGGCCCGCTCGATCACCGTCGGCGTCGCCAACCAGGGGCAGACGCTGCTTGGTGGGGATCTCCGTTTCCAGATCAACCAACGCGACGCCAGCCCGGCGGAGCGCGGTTTCCTCGACGGGCTGGGTGTGGTCTCGCGCACCGCGAGCACGCGCTCGATGGCGCGGCTGGCCGACGGAACCGACCAGGCGCTGGTCGAGGCCAAGGCGGTCGACGATGCCTATCCGCTCTATGGCGCGCTGGAAACCGAACCGAAGCTGACGAAGCAGGAACTTTTCGGCGAAGAATTCGGCGTCTTTGGCGCAGTCGCACCCGATCTGCTGTTCGAACGGCTGCATCTCAAGCCTGGTGACCGGCTGAAGCTTGGCACCGCCACCTTCGAACTGCGCGCCAGGCTGGTGACCGAGCCGGACGCCGTGTCCGACGGTTTCGGCTTCGCACCAAGGCTGATGATCTCGACCGAGGCCCTGGTGGCCACCGGGCTGGTCCAGCCGGGCAGCCTGGTCGAAAATGCCTACAAGGTCCGGCTGCCCGCCGATTCCGACGAGGCGCGGCTCAAGGCCATCCAGGACCAGGCCGCCAAGGATTTCCCCGAGGCCGGCTGGTCGATCCGCACCCGCAGCAACGCGGCACCCGCGCTGTCGTCGAACATCGAACGCTTTTCGCAATTCCTGACGCTGGTCGGGCTGACGGCGCTTGTTGTCGGCGGTGTCGGCGTCGCCAATGCGGTGCGCGCCTATCTCGACGGCAAGCGCGGCGTCATCGCCACCTTCAAGAGCCTGGGCGCTTCCGGCGGCTTCGTCTTTGCCGTCTATCTCGTGCAGATCCTGATCATCGCGGCACTCGGCATCGCCGCCGGCCTGGTGCTCGGGGCGCTGATGCCGTTCGTGGCAAGTGCCGCGCTGCAGTCCGTCATTCCGGTGCCGGCGCAAGGCGGCTTCTACCCCGGCGCGCTCGCCATGGCGGCGCTGTTCGGGCTGCTGGTGACGCTGGCCTTCGCGCTTTTGCCGCTCGGGCGCGCCCGCGACGTGCCGGCGACCGCGCTGTTCCGGGAGATGGGCCTGGAAGGCCGCGGCTTTCCGCACCCGATCTATGTCGCGTCGGCGATCGGCATCGCGCTGCTGCTGGCGGTGCTCGCCATCCTGTTCTCCGGCGACCGGCGCATCGCCTCGATCTTCGTCGGCGCCACCATCTTTGCCTTCCTGGTGCTGCGCCTGGTCGGCGGGCTGGTGCAATGGGCGGCAAGGAAAAGCCCGCGGGTGCGCTTCGTGGCGCTCCGGCTCGCCGTCGGCAACATCCACAGGCCAGGTGCGCTGACGCCGTCGGTGGTGCTGTCGCTGGGGCTTGGGCTGACGCTGCTGGTGACGCTGGCGCTGATCGACGGCAACCTGCGGCAGCAGATCTCCGGCAGCCTGCCGGAGCGGGCGCCGAACTTTTTCTTCGTCGATATCCAGGGCAGTGACGTCGACGCGTTCTCCACGCTGATCGGCAAGGAGGCGCCTCAGGGGACGCTGGTCAAGGTGCCGATGCTGCGCGGCCGGGTGATGGCGCTCAACGGCGTCGAGGTCGACAAGGTCAAGGTGCCGGCGGAAGGCGCGTGGGTGCTGAAAGGTGATCGCGGCCTGACCTATGACGCCAGGCAGCCGGAAAACGCGACGCTGACCGAGGGCAATTGGTGGCCGGACGATTATGCCGGCGAGCCGCTGGTCTCGTTTTCGGCGCGGGAGGGCAAGGAGATCGGGCTGAAACTCGGCGACACTGTCACCGTTAATGTGCTCGGCCGCAATGTCACGGCCAGGATCGCCAATTTCCGCCAGGTCGAATGGGAGACGATGGGCATCAATTTCGTCATGGTGTTCTCGCCCAACACCTTCGCCGGCGCGCCGCATGGCTGGATGGCGACGCTGACCGAAAAGAGCGCCACCACGGCCGACGATGCCCGCATCCTCAATGCCGTCACCCGGGCCTTCCCGGCGGTGACCACGGTGCGCGTCAAGGACGCGCTCGAAGTCGTCAACCGGCTGGTCGGCCAGCTCGGCACGGCGATCCGGGCGGCGGCCGGCGTGGCGCTGATCGCCTCGGTGCTGGTGCTGGCCGGCGCGCTCGCCGCCGGCAACCGGGCGCGCATCCACGATGCGGTGGTGCTGAAGACGCTGGGCGCCACCAGGAGAACGCTGATCACGGCATTCTCCCTGGAGTACATGCTAATCGGATTGGCCACGGCGGTATTCGCGCTGGCGGCCGGCGGCATCGCGGCCTGGTACATCGTCGCCCGCATCATGACATTGCCATCGCATTTCATGCCCGAGGTGGCGGTGGCGACCATCCTGTTTTCGCTCTTCATCACCGTCGGCATCGGCCTCGCCGGCACCTGGCGTGTGCTCGGCCACAAGGCGGCACCCGTGCTGCGCAATCTCTGATTCGCCGGTCGGAGCGCCCTGTCTCGGGTTAAATCTTGGTAAGAATGCCGCCTGAAGGCACTGATGGAGCTGGATTTCGTCCTCTCACGAACCGTTACACGCCGTTACGGTCTTGTTCTCGACGCGAATAACCATCATATTTCGCCACAGGCATGCTGGAGCCCCGCCAGCGGCGCCTGGGTTCGGCGGATGTATATCCGGCAGGCCCGACACCGGACGGGGCAGAAGCAATAGAGGACTACAATGGCTGATCCCATTCGCAATTATCAGACGCGCGCCGTGCCCGGCGCCGCTGTCGATATCGACCAGGGCCTGCGCGCCTACATGATCAAGGTCTACAATTTGATGGGGCTTGGTCTCCTCATCACCGGCCTTGCCGCCGTCGGCACGATCATGCTGGCGACCACGACCGATCCGGCCTCGGCTGTCGCCACGCTGCCGAGCGGCGAGATGCTGACCTCGTTCGGCTACGCGATCTTCGGTTCGCCGCTGCGCTGGGTGGTGATACTGGCGCCGCTTGCCGCCGTGTTCTTCCTGTCGTTCCGCGTCCAGTCGATGAGCGTTTCGGCGGCGCAGACCACATTCTGGGTCTATGCCGGCCTGGTCGGCCTGTCGCTGTCTTCGATCTTCCTGGTCTACACCACGGCAAGCATCTCGCAGACCTTCTTCGCCACCGCCGCGGCCTTCGGCGCGCTGTCGCTGTACGGTTACACGACCAAGCGCGACCTGACGGCGATGGGCTCGTTCCTGATCATGGGCGTGTTCGGCATCATCATCGCGTCGGTGATCAATATCTTCCTGCAGTCGTCGGCGCTGTCCTTCGCCGTTTCGGCGATCGGCGTGCTGGTCTTCGCCGGCCTCACCGCCTATGACACGCAGAACATCAAGGAGATGTATTTCGAAGGTGACGCTTCCGATGTCGCCGGCCGCAAGGCGATCATGGGCGCGTTGAGACTCTACCTCGACTTCATCAACCTGTTCATGTTCCTGCTGCAGTTCATGGGCGACCGCCGCTAAGGCTTCGTCCGCGGTCTCACTGGACCATCGACTTGCGGAAGGGCGGCCCAACGGCCGCCCTTTCCTTTTGTGCCGGTCTTTGCTGTTATTGAAGGCAGATGAAAGGCTTGCATAAAAAATGAGCATTATCGTGATTCGGCCGGCGACCGCGGCCGACCTCGACGCCGTCACCGAAATCTATGCCGACGCAGTAACCAACGGCACGGCGAGTTACGAGTTGGAGCCGCCCGGCCGCGCCGAGATGGGTGCGCGATTCGAAACGCTCGCGGCCGGCGGCTTCCCCTACCTGGTGGCGGAAAAAGCTGGCCTCGTGCTCGGCTATGCCTATGCCGGTCCCTTCCGGCCGCGCCCGGCCTATCGCTTCATCGTCGAGGATTCGGTCTATATCGCGCCCGATGCCAAGGGCCAGGGCGTCGGCCTCAAGCTGATGCAAAGCCTGATCGCGGCGGTCGAGGCAGCGGGCTTCCGCCAGATCGTTGCGGTGATCGGCGACGGCCATGCCGACAGCGCCTCGGTCAAGCTGCACGAAAAGCTCGGCTTCCGCCATTCAGGCCGCCTCGACGGTTCCGGCTACAAGCACGGGCGTTGGCTGGACACGGTGTTCATGCAATTGCCACTGAATGGTGGAGCGTCACTGCCGCCTGATCCGGCTTCCCTGCCGGAGCGTCGATTTCAGCAGCAGAAATAAGGGATTGAGTTCTTTACGCAATTCCGGACGCAAAAACCGCTGCGCACTTTTCCTGGAATTGCTCTAGGCCTGCACCAGCTTCAGCTTGCCATCGAAGACGCCGAGCACGCGGCCAAGCTCCTGGCCGCGTTTGAGGATGCGCCCGCCCGCCGCGATGACGGCGAAGGCACCCTGCTTGCGCGCCAGTTTCGGATTCTTGACGATCTGGAACAGCGGCACTTCGCTGGCGCGGCGGAAGACGGAAAACACGGCTCTGTCGGTCAAATGATCGATGGCGTAGTCGCGCCATTCATTGGCGGCGACCATGCGCCCGTAGAGCCTGAGGATCTGGTCCAGTTCCCGCCGGTCGAAGCGCACCGGCTGGTCGAGGCGGTCACGTCGCGCCTCGTGCAGCGGGATCAATATTGCGGATGCGTCACCATCCCCCGTCCCGCCGCTATCATCAGTCATGCCTCGATCCTTCAAAATGAATCTTTGCCAACCAAAGTTGGCCCCTTCGCGTTACAATTGCAAGAGCCGACGAGGAGAGGCGGGGGTGCGCCTTTTTGGACACGTCCAGTCACTTTTGTAATGCGTCCTGTTGGAATTGGTGATGCCTCGCCACATTTCTGCCTTTTTTTATCCGCGCTCATGCCCCAATGTCCGACGAATTTACCGGCGTTGCCTGAGACGGTTCGGTCCGGCACCGACTCGTAAACCCCAAGCCCCCCGCCCACGGGTCTGCGTCGGATCGAACCAACCTCGGTTTTTCTCTTGGAGAAATCGGGTGCGACGATCCCAAATACCTGAATGACCGGCGTCAGAAGCAAGCTGACGTCGGTTTTTTCATGCCTGCGGTTTGGCGTGCCAGCCGGTCTCCCGGACAGCTCAGACATCCTGTTGCAGTCAGCAAAGCAATTCCAGGAAATGTGAAACGGTCTTCCGTCCAGAATTGCGTTTGAAGAAGCGATAGGTTCAACGTTTTCGTGAACCGATGAACCGCTCGCTACGGCCGTCAGGGCTTGTGAATGAAGGCGGCACCCAGGATAGGCCCCGGCATGCCGTCCTTGCCGACGGACTGCAGCAGCACGGCGCAACCGCCCTTCTTGGAAACCTCGCTCAGCGGCAATTCATAGCGTTGCGCCTTGCCGTGCCACATGCCCGCCGTCTGGATGTCGGTGACTGCGTTCCAATAGGTCATCTTGCGGCCGGTGTTCTCGCCCTGGGCGATCTTGATCGTCTGCGGCGGCTCGAAATAGACGATGACGACATGGGCATCGCTGGGGCTGGCGCCGGCGTCGCCGGCGTCGATGATCACACGGTCGCTGGTCCGACTGACCTTGACAGGGACCCGAATGCCCTCGCCACCCCTGGCCATGCGGGCGAGCGCGCCATTGACCTCGCTGCGGTTGGCGCCGTTGACATGGATGCGGCCGTTGATGACCGCCTGTGGCGTATAAACGGACCGGCTGCCGAAGGCGCGCATGTAGTCATTCTGCCGCTCGGTGTTTTCCTTTTGGCTCAGCGTGTCCTTCCAGCCGAGATAGTCCCAATAGTCGACGTGATAGGCGAGCGCGACAATGTCTTCCTTATTGGCAAGTTCGGCGAAGAATGCGTCGGCTGGCGGACAGGAACTGCAGCCTTGGCTGGTGAACAGTTCGACCACGCCAAGCGGCTTGTCAGGCTGGGATTTTTCGGCCTGGACCCTCTCGGACTCGCCCGCGTGGCCTGAACCGGCAAACGCCGAGAAGGCCAGCGCAAGGGCTGCCAGCCACAGTGATCTTCGCCAGGCCATGACCATTCCAATTCCCGCCGGTGATGCCGGCTTTGTTCTGATTTGCGGAAATATGTGGCAGAAGCGCAAGTCAACGGGAAGTCACGTTGCGGTGAAATTTTTTGCATCGCAGCCGCAGATAAGGCGGCGATAGGAGCGGCACTGCATTTCACGACGCGGTTCGATTTGGGGGTGGCATCACCACCATGTGGCAAACTCTCCTGACCCCCGTCGATCTCTATTGTGGGGCGAACTGGTCAGGAACTTGGGCCAAGCCGCTAATGCTTTGGGCTGTCTGGCTTTTATTGCAGGGCAGTAGGGCAGTAGGGCAGTAGGGCAGTAGGGCAGTAGGGCAGTAGGGCAG
Source organism: Mesorhizobium sp. B4-1-4 (assembly GCF_006439395.2). Taxonomy (NCBI): domain Bacteria; kingdom Pseudomonadati; phylum Pseudomonadota; class Alphaproteobacteria; order Hyphomicrobiales; family Phyllobacteriaceae; genus Mesorhizobium; species Mesorhizobium sp. B4-1-4. Next base: position 4,870,576 of record NZ_CP083950.1, on the reverse strand, counting down.
TAGGGCAGTAGGGCAGTAGGTACTGTCTTCCCTACGCTCTTACTGTCCTACTGCCCTATTCCCTTGCTGCCTCAGGCGGCGAGGTCGCGCAGCACGTATTGCAGGATGCCGCCGTTCTTGAAGTAATCGAGCTCATCCAGCGTATCGATGCGGCAAACGATCGGCACGTTCTTCACCGTGCCGTCGCCATAGGTGACCTTGGCGTTCATCGTCTGGCGCGGCTTGATCGCATTCAGGCCGTCGATCTCGACGAGCTCGTCGCCCTTGAGGTTGAGCGACGCCCAGGAGGTGCCGTCCTCGAAGACGAAGGGGATGACGCCCATGCCGACCAGGTTCGAGCGATGGATGCGCTCGAAGGACTGGGCGATGACCGCGCGGACGCCAAGGAGATTCGTTCCCTTGGCCGCCCAGTCACGCGACGAGCCGTTGCCGTATTCGACGCCGGCGAAGATGACCAGCGGCACGCCTTCCTTCTTGTACTCCATCGCCGCGTCGTAGATCGATTCCTCTTCCTTCGACGGGTAGTGGATGGTGTAGCCGCCCTCGCGGCCATTCTCGCCCAGCATGTGGTTGCGGATGCGGATGTTGGCGAAGGTGCCGCGCATCATCACCTCATGATTGCCGCGCCGCGTGCCGTACTGGTTGAAGTCGGCGACGCCGACGCCATGGTCGGTGAGGTACTTTCCGGCCGGCGAGGCGGCCTTGATCGAACCCGCCGGCGAGATGTGGTCGGTGGTGATCTTGTCGCCGAACAGGCCTAGGATACGCGCGCCCTTGATATCGCCGATCTTGCCGAAGCCCGAAGTCATGCCGGCGAAATAGGGCGGGTTCTGCACATAGGTCGAATTGTCGTCCCAGGCATAGGTCTGGCCTTCCGGCGCCTTGACGTTCTGCCAGTATTCGTCGCCCTTGAAGACGTCGGCATATTTGCGGGCGAACAGCTCGCGGGTGACGTTCTTCTCGATGAACTCCTGGATCTCGGCCGAGCTTGGCCAGATGTCCTTGAGGTAGACCGGATTGCCGTTGCTGTCCTCGCCAAGCGGCTCTGACGTCAGGTCCTTGGTCACGGTGCCGGCGAGCGCATGCGCGACGACCAGCGGCGGCGAGGCGAGGTAGTTCGCCTGCACATCGGGCGAGACGCGGCCTTCGAAGTTGCGGTTGCCGGAAAGCACCGCGGCGGCGATCAAACCTTTATCGTTGATGGTCCTGGAGATCGGCGCCGGCAGCGGGCCGGAATTGCCGATGCAGGTGGTGCAGCCGAAGCCGACCAGGTTGAAGCCGATCTGGTCGAGTTCCTTCTGCAGGCCGGATTTCTCCAGATATTCCGCCACCACCTGGCTGCCGGGCGCCAGCGAGGTCTTCACCCACGGCTTCTGCTTGAGGCCAAGGCGATTGGCGTTGCGGGCGAGCAGGCCGGCGCCGATCAGCACGCTCGGGTTCGAGGTGTTGGTGCACGACGTGATGGCGGCGATGACAACGTCGCCATGGCCGAGATCATGATCGGTGCCTTCGACGGCGTAGCGCTTGGAAATTTCCGCCGCCTTCCTGTATTCGGTGTCCATCGCCTTGGCGAAGCCGGCCGGAATGCCTTCGAGCGCGACACGGCCTTCGGGGCGCTTGGGGCCGGCCATCGACGGCACGACGTCACCGAGATCAAGCTCGAGCAGGTCGGTGAAGACGGGGTCGGCGGAACCTGCTTCGCGCCACATGCCTTGCGCCTTGGAATAGGCCTCGACCAGTGCGATGCGGCTTTCCTCACGGCCGGACATTGTGAGGTAGCGAATGGTTTCCGAATCGACCGGGAAGAAACCGCAGGTGGCGCCGTATTCGGGCGCCATGTTGCCGATGGTGGCGCGGTCGGCCAGCGTCATGTTGGAGAGGCCGGGGCCGAAGAACTCGACGAACTTGCCGACGACGCCCTTCTTGCGCAGCATCTGAGTGACGGTGAGCACGAGGTCGGTGGCGGTGACGCCTTCCCTGAGCTTACCGGTGAGGCGGAAGCCGATCACTTCGGGCAACAGCATGGAAACGGGCTGGCCGAGCATGGCCGCCTCGGCCTCGATGCCGCCGACACCCCAGCCGAGCACGCCAAGGCCGTTGATCATGGTGGTGTGCGAATCGGTGCCGACGCAGGTGTCGGGATAGGCTGTCGTTTCGCCATCCTCGGTGTTGGTCCACACCACCTGGCCGAGATATTCGAGGTTGACCTGGTGGCAGATGCCGGTGCCGGGCGGCACGACGCGGAAATTGCGGAACGCCTGCTGGCCCCATTTCAGGAACTTGTAGCGTTCCTCGTTGCGCTCATATTCGAGCTCGACATTGCGGGCGAAGGCCATCGGCGTGCCGAACTCGTCGACGATGACGGAATGGTCGATGACGAGGTCGACCGGCACCAGCGGATTGATCTTCTGCGGGTCACCACCGAGCGAGGCCATGGCGTCGCGCATGGCGGCAAGGTCGACCACGGCCGGAACGCCGGTAAAATCCTGCATCAGCACGCGGGCCGGGCGATAGGCGATCTCGACGCCGGCGGTGCCCTTGTCGGTCAGCCAGCCGGCGACCGCCTGGATGCTGTCCTTGGTGACGGAGCGGCCATCCTCGTTGCGCAAGAGGTTCTCCAGCAGCACCTTCATCGAATAAGGCAGCTGGGCGATGCCCGTGAGACCGTTCTTCTCGGCCTCGACGAGATCGAAGTAGGCATACTCCGCCCCACCCGCGGTCAGCGTGCGGCGGCAATTGAAACTATCGAGGGATTTTGACACGTGCGATCCGTCCTTGTCTGTTCAGCCTGAAAGGGAACGGACGCCGATGGCATGCAATCACGCGCAAAGGTGCGGGTACGGCCATTTCCGCTGTCCGTTCCCAAGCAACCCGAGCCGTTCAAGGCGGCGCGTGCGCTGGTTCGGCGCAAATTCTGTTCCCGCGCCGACCGCTGGCACGGATGCACCGCATATAGAGAATTTTGTGGAATAGTTCTAGACAGTTGCGGAGCAAATTTGTGCGATGCGGCAGCGCTCGCGAAACATTGTTTTCAGGGCAGGCGAGAGATGCGGCTTATCGCCGAAAATCTGGGCGGCGAACGCGGCGGCGAATCGGTTTTCTCCGGCATCGGCTTCGCGCTCGATCAGGGCCAGGCGCTGGTCGTCACCGGGCCGAACGGCGCCGGCAAATCAACCCTGCTCCGGATCATCGCCGGGCTGCTGCCGCAGGCCGAGGGCGGTCTGTTGCTCGAGGGCGGTGGTGAGGCGTTTCCGTCGATCGCCTCGGCCTGCCATTATCTCGGTCATCAGAACGCGATGAAGACGGCGCTCGGCGTGGCGGAGAATTTGCGCTTCTGGCGGGAGTTCCACGGGCAAGGTTCGCTCGAGGTCGAAGCGGCGCTGGAAACGGTCGGGCTGGGGGGCATCGGCCATCTGCCGTTCGGCTATCTCTCGACCGGGCAGCGTCGCCGCGCGGCGATCGCGAAACTGCTGGTCAGCCATCGGCCGTTGTGGCTGCTCGACGAGCCGACGGCGGGGCTGGACAAGGCCTCGGAGGGGCGGTTCGCGGGGCTGATCCGCAAGCATTTGGGGGGCGGAGGGATTGTCGTGGCGGCAACGCATCTGCCGTTGAGTATCGAGGGGGCAAAGGCGCTGCGGATGGGGGAGGCCGGCTGATGTCTGCGCTCTACGGCACCCCCCTCTGTCCTGCCGGACACCCCCACTTGGGGGGAGATCAGATGTCGCGACGGGCTTCGCCAATTTTCGACATCGCAAGAAGAGTGCCGCCAATGAAACAGCTGATCTCCCCCCAAGTGGGGGAGATGTCCGGCAGGACAGAGGGGGGCGCGAAGGGACTCCCACCTAAACAAAAGGCCGCAGTGTAAATGTGGTCCCTCTTCCTGCGCGACATCCGCCTCTCGATCCGCGCCGGCGGCGGCGCGCTGACCGGCGTCATCTTCTTCCTTGCCGTCATCGCCACCATCCCGTTCGGTGTCGGGCCGGACCTGAAGCTGCTTTCCCGCATCGGCCCGGCGATCCTTTGGATCGGGGCGCTGCTGTCCTGCCTGCTCGGGCTCGACCGGCTGTTCCAGGCCGACCGCGAGGACGGTTCGCTCGACCTGCTGGTGCTCGGCAACGACCGGCACATGCTGCCGCTGACGGTGCTGGTGAAGTGCCTGGCGCATTGGGCGGGAAGCGTGCTGCCGCTGGTCGTCGCAGCTCCCCTGCTCGGCCTGTTCATGAACATGGAGCCGCTGGCGATCGGCGCCACGGCGCTCACCTTGCTGGTCGGCACGCCGGCGATCACCTTCATCGGCGCCGCGGGTGCGGCCGTGGCGGTGGCGCTGCCGCGCGGCGGGCTGCTGATCTCGGTGCTGGTGCTGCCGCTGACCATCCCGGTGCTGATCTTCGGCGTCTCGGCGAGCTACGGCGCGACGGCCAGTCCCGACCCGTTCCTGCAACCCTTTCTCATTCTTGCCGCGCTGACGCTGTTTCTTGCCGTGCTGGGACCGGCCTCGGCGGCGCTGGCCTTGCGCCATGGTACGGATTGAGTGACCTCGGCCAGGGTTTTGCGCGACATCAGGACGGCGGCGCGGCGACCATGCAGGTTTGGGACTGCGGCGCGGCAGCCGATTGCGAAGCCACGGGCAGGCCGTTAAGGGAAAAGCATGATCGAGCGAGGCGAAACGATCCGGTCGGAAAGAAGAACGTCGATGGAGCGGCGGCCGTGAGCGCGCATGCCCTCTATGTCGCTGCGGCCTATGCGATTACCGCCGTGGTGCTGGCCGGCTTGATCGGCTGGATCCTTCTCGACCAGCGGGCGCGCAAGCGCGAACTCGCCGAACTCGAAGCCGCCGGCGTGCGACGCCGTTCCGACAAGGCCGGGACACCGAAGCCATGAGCAGTGAAAGCGAAACACCGCCCCCCCGCCGGCGCCTGTTCGTATTTTTGCCGCTGCTGGTCTTCCTCGGCCTGGCGGGACTGTTCCTGTCGCAGCTGCTGTCGGGACGCGATATTTCGGAAGTGCCCTCGGCGCTGATCGGGTTGCCGGCGCCGCAAACCAGCTTGCCGGCGCTGGAAGGGTCAAACCTGCCGGGGCTCGATTCGAAGGCCTTCGCCGGCAAGGTCACGCTGGTCAACGTGTTTGCCTCATGGTGCGCGCCGTGCCGGGAAGAGCATCCGGTGCTGCTGGCGCTGGCGCAGGACAAGCGCTTCACCATGGCGGCGCTGAATTACAAGGACCGGCCGGAAAACGCCCGCCGCTTCCTCGGCGACCTCGGCAATCCATTCCAGGCGATCGGCGTCGACGAGGCGGGCCGCACGGCGATCGACTGGGGGGTCTATGGCGTGCCGGAAACCTTCGTCATCGGCAAGGATGGCAAGATTGCCTACAAGCATGTCGGTCCGCTGACGGCGGAGTCGGCGAGGGATCTCGTGCTGCCGCAGATCGAAAAGGCACTGGCGGCGCCGGGTTGAGGCGGCCCTTCGGTCGTCATTCTAGGGCGAAGCAAGAAGCGAAGCGACGCGGCGCAGACCCTAGAATCCATTCCGTGACATTCGTTAGAAGTGCGGCGGTCCGAAACGCGTACGAGCCCTGCACCGCGGTAACTCTCGAAAATCACGGCATGGATCCTTGGGTCTTCGCTCCGCTTCGCGTCGCTACGCCCAAGGATGACGAACGTGATTGGCCGACCGAATACTAGCCGTAGATCTGCTTGTGGATCTGGTACAGCATCTCGCTGCGGTCGGCGCGCATGTCGGCTAGGTCGCGGCTGGAAAAGCTGTCGATTTCGGCGACGAGGCGGTTGTACTGCTTGCGCTTGGCGATGCTGGTGCGAGCGCGGGTCATGAGATCGTTGAAGATCATGTCAAGGTTCCTTCTATGCCGCGTTTGTCGCGGCTGGTTCTTCCTCCCTTGATCGGTACGCAGCATGACATAGGAATGGTGCGCTGCAAAAAGAAGATGTTGCAATGCACCATTGCGCGGAGCGCATAGCCGGTTAATGGCGGCCTAAAGCGTCCGTCCGCACATCGGACCGCCGGCGCGAAAGGCTGGCCCAATCCGTTTTGTCTTACAAATGCGAAATCCACGGCTTGCCATATCGATCGCGGGCTGGCTTGATCCGACGTCACGTGATGCCGGGAGGAAATGCATGGCGGCCTCAGACTATTATGAAGTTCTCGATCCGCGCTTCGCGCGCCTGTTCAATGGCAGCGCGCAGGTGGAGAAGCTGTTCACCGGATGCCGCTGGGCGGAAGGGCCGGCCTGGTTCGCCGCCGGCCGCTACGTCGTCTGGTCGGACATCCCGAACAACCGCATGCTGCGCTACGACGAGACGGATGGCAGCGTCAGCGTCTTCCGCCAGCCCTCCGGCAATTCCAACGGCAACACCGTCGACCGGCAAGGCCGGCTGGTCACCTGCGAGCATTCGGGCCGCCGTGTCAGCCGCACCGAGCATGACGGCTCGGTCACCACGATCGCCGCCAAATGGAAGGGCAAGCGGCTGAATTCGCCCAACGACGTTGTGGTGAAATCCGACGGCTCGATCTGGTTCACCGACCCGAGCTATGGCATCGACACCGACTATGAGGGCGACAAGGCCGAGAGCGAGATCGGCGCCTGCCATGTCTACCGTGTCGATCCCGAGACTGGCGAGGTCGAGGCCGTCATCACCGACATGGTCAGGCCGAATGGCCTCGCCTTCTCGCTAGACGAAAGCCTGCTCTATGTCGTCGATACCGGCCGCACGCATGGCGCTGAGAACCCGGCGCATATGCGCGTGTTCAACGTCGGCAAGCACGGCAAGAAGGTTTCGGGCGGCAAGGTCTTCGCCGACTGCACCGCCGGCCTGTTCGACGGCTTCCGGCTCGACGCGGACGGGCGCATCTGGACGAGCGCGGCCGACGGCATCCATTGCTACGATCCGGACGGGACACTGATCGGTAAGGTCAAGGTGCCCGAAGTGACCGCCAATTGCGTGTTCGGCGGCGCCAAGCTGAACTGTCTCTACATCGCCGGCACCACCTCGCTCTATTCGGTGCGGCTGATGGTCAATGGGGCCAAGACCTATTGAGGCTACTGGAAACTTTTCTCTGGCGGCCTCTGCTGGCGTTTTTGCGCCTATCTGATCTGATGCGCTCGCCGCGCCACGGGTACTGCAATCCCCGCGCTGCGGTTTGCCGGAGCGAGTTTCGAAACAGTTGCCGGGCGGCAATCGGCAGGATCCAACGGGAGGACGTCATGCCATTCGTCAACATCCGCATCGTCAAGGAAGTGATCGCCGCCGATCCGGCCGGCAAGAAGGCTGACATCGCCAAGAAGGTCACGGCCGCCATCATGGACGCCACCGGCCTCGGCAATGACGATGTCTGGGTGGTTTTTGAGGAGGTCAATGCCCGCGATTGGTATGTCGGCAAGACCGATGTCGAAACGCGGCGGAAGGGCTAACCCGACTAAGGCTGCTACGCGGACATTGTGAGAGGCCGGCGGGACAGCGCCCCCCTCTGTCCTACCGGACATCTCCCCCGCTTGGGGGGAGATCAGATGCCGCTACCGCTTTCGCCAATAGCCAACGTTACAAGAGGAAGCCGGCGGCGGAACCGCCAATCTCCCCCCAAGTGGGGGAGATGCCCGGTAGGGCAGAGGCGGGCGCGAAGGATCGCAAACGAAGGATAGTGGCCAACACGCTCAACGCGTCCCGATAAACTCCGCAAAAGCCGCAACCGCATCGTGCATGACCAGCCGGTTCGCCGGTTCCGTGAGAATATTCTCCACCTCCGGCGACTTCTTCCCCAGCAAGGCAATCTCAAGCCCGCCATCGTAAAGCGCGAACGACATGGTGCGCATGATCTCGGCCAATGCGGCGCGCGCATAGAGCGAGCGCGGCGAGGCGTGCACCAGCATCGCCGGCTTGTCGATGGCGGCCTCGCCCGACACCAGCCAGTCGAGCGCGTTCTTCAGCCCGCCCGGAACGCCATGGGCATATTCCGGGCACGAGATGATGACACCGTCCGCGCGGGTGATCATCTCGATCAAGCGTGCCGCTTCGGGCGGCGTGCGCTCGCTTTCGTCGTTGGGATTGAAGATGGGGAGCCGGCCGAGGCCGTCATAAAGCTGGACGCGGCAGTCCGCAGGCGCGTTGGCGGCCAGGGCCGCCAGCAGGGCCGAATTGGTCGAGGCGGCGCGCAGGCTGCCGGAGATGGCGATGATGTTGAGCACAGTGAAGAAGGCCGGTTCGGACGAATCGTGTCCGTCCGAGCCTACCACATGGTCCGCCGGTAATCGTCGTCCAGCCAGCGGTCGGTCGCCTCGGCCGAGTCGGCCAGCGCCAGCTGGTCACGCAGAATCTGGCCGAGCGTCGGCAGCATGGCGCGGTCGTACCAGCTCTCCGGCTTCCACAGATCGGAGCGCATGAAAGCCTTGGCGCAATGCATGTAGGTGGCCTTGACTGACACCACGATGACGCTTTGCGGTTCCTTTCCGTTAACGGCAAGGCGCTCGCGCAAGGTGGCATCCACGGTGATGCGGGCATCGCCATTGACGCGCAGCGTCTCGTTCATGCCGGGGATGAGGAAGAGCAACCCGACCGAAGGATTGCGCAGGATGTTTTCCAGCGTGTCCAGCCGGTTGTTGCCGGGCCGGTCGGGGATGTGGCGATGGTGCGGTCGTCGAGAATGGCGGCGAAACCGGGCTTGTCGCCCTTCGGCGTCACGTCGGCGTTGCCTTCGCCGTCGGAGGAGCCGATCAGCACGAAGGGGCTCTTGCCGATGAAGGAGCGGCAGTGGCCGTCGAGTGTCTTCAATTCCTTGCGGATAGAACCGTCGGTCGGGCGCGGCGTCTTGTAGATCGTCCGCAGCTCTTCGCGCGTGGTGACGAATTCCATGCCTTTACTCCCTATTTGCCGGCCTTCTCCTCGCCGCCTGCCTTGTCGTCCAGCGAATGGCGCAGGATCAGCGGCATCTGGCTGAAGGTGAACAGGAGCGTGATCGGCATGATCCCCCAGACCTTGAAGGTAACCCAGGCGTCGGTGGAAAAGTTGCGCCAGACCACTTCATTGACGATGGCCAGGAACAGGAAGAACAGGCCCCAGCGGAAGGTCAGTTTCCGCCAGCCTTCGGCATCGAGCCGGAACGCCGAATCGAAGACATAGCCGAGCAGCGACTTGCCGAAGAACAGGCCGCCGAGCAGCACGCCGCCGAACAACGTGTTGACGATGGTCGGCTTCATCTTGATGAAGATGTCGTCCTGCAGGTAGAGCGTCAGCGCGCCGAAGATGAGGACGACGACACCCGACACCATCGGCATGATTGGCAAGGTGCGGGTGAGCAGCCACGAGACGGCAAGGGCGATGACGGTTGCCGCCATGAACAAGCCGGTGGCGACAAAGATCGGCCCGCCGAATTCGGCCAGCACCGGAAATTTCTGCGTCAGCCATTCGCCACGCGCATTGGCGAAGAAGAAGACCATCAGCGGCCCGAGTTCAAGCACCAGCTTGAGCACGGGATTGACGCCTTCGTTCTTCTCTTTCTGCGGATCGGAGGGATCGCGCTCGAGGATAGGTGGGTTCATGGGTCTCTTTCTTACGCACGATACAATCCGGAAGCCTCCTTCCGGCATCATGCCTGTTCAAGCCACTCCAGCGATCGCCCTGGCGAATTCGCTTGCCGAGAAAGGTTCGAGGTCGTCGACCTGTTCGCCGACGCCGATGAAATAGACCGGCAATTTGTGCTTTGCCGCGATCGCCACCAGAATACCGCCGCGCGCCGTGCCGTCCAGCTTGGTCATCACCAGGCCGTTGACGCCAGCGACATTGCGGAAGATCTCGACCTGGTTGAGCGCGTTCTGGCCGGTGGTGGCGTCGACCGTCTGCAACACGGTGTGCGGTGCTTCGGGATCGAGCTTGCCGAGCACGCGCACGATCTTTTCCAGCTCGGCCATCAGTTCGGTCTTGTTCTGCAGGCGGCCGGCGGTGTCGATGATCAGCACGTCTGAACCCGCCTCCTTGGCCTTCTCGAAGGCGTCATAGGCGAGGCCGGCGGCGTCGGCGCCAAGTTTCGAGGCGATCACCGGCGATTTCGTTCGCTCGCCCCAGATCTTCAGCTGCTCGATGGCCGCGGCGCGGAACGTGTCGCCGGCGGCAAGCATCACCGACAGGCCGCCATCGGTCAGCTTTGCCGCCAGCTTGCCGATGGTGGTGGTCTTGCCAGTGCCGTTGACGCCGACCACCAGGATGACATGCGGCTTGTGACTGAGATCGAGCTCGAGCGGCATGGCGACGTGGGTCAGCACCTTCTCCACCTCGGCCGCCATGATGGCACGGACTTCGGTGTCGGAGACATCCTTGCCGTAGCGGCTGGAAGCCAGCGCATCGGTGACGCGCAGCGCGGTCTCCATGCCGAGGTCGGCGCGGATCAGCACATCCTCCAGATCCTGCAGCGTGTCCTCGTCAAGCTTGCGCCGGGTGAAGACGCCGGCGATGTTGCCGGTAAGTTCGCGCGACGAGCGGGCAAGCCCGTCCCGCATGCGCTGGAACCAGGAGCGCCGAGGCGCCGCCTCGGGCGCTTTCTGTTGCTCTGCCTTCTGCTCGACCCTTTTGGAGACAGTTACCTTGCCCTGGGCGGGTTTTGGTTCCGATGCCGGCTGCAGGGTTGAGACAGGCGCGCCCTTTACCTCCCCCTCGATGGGGGAGGTCCCGAGCATAGCTCGGGGATGGGGGTGACCGGCGCCAGCGCTATCACCCCACCCCGCCGCTTCGCGTCGACCCTCCCCATCAAGGAGAGGGTGGGGCGCCGGAGCCGAAGCCTCTTCCTTCTCCCCGTCCTTATACGGGGAGAAGGTGCCGGCAGGCGGATGAGGGGCGGCGCTGACTTCCGGGGGAAGCCTTGCGGACGGGATCGCCGACGGCGTCTCGATCGGTGCCGGCACTTCGGCGGGCGCTGGCTCCGGCAGTTCCTCCGGTTCCGGCGCGATCCCTGGCCGTTCAGGAATTTCCTGTGGCGCAGGTTCGGGAATGCGTTCCGGCACCACCGGCACGTCGGGAGTTTCTTGCGGCGCCGGCTCTTCGGCGGGTATTTCGGGAGCCGGTGGCTTCGGGGCGGGTTCGACCGGCTGCGGTTCTTCGGCCGGAGCAGGCTCAGGCTGGATTTCGGGCTCGGACGGAACCGTCGGCTCCGGCGCCGGTGGGATAGTCGGAATGGGCTCGGGTGCCGGCTCCTCGACAGGCGCCAGCGGGGACGCGTCCTTTACCTCCCCCTCGATGGGGGAGGTCCCGAGCGCGGCTCGGGGGTGGGGGTGATCAGCGCCAACGCCGGCGCTACCACCCCGCCCCGCCGCTTCGCGTCGACCCTCCCCATCGGGGGAGGGTGAGGCGCTGCTTCTGGTTCATCACGCTTCAAAAATTCCGGAACGGCCTGCTCGGTCGCCGGCTTCAACGCATCCAGCGCGTCCCATTTGATCGGCGGCAGCGGGGCGGTCTCGTCGATCCGCTCCTCGACAACCTCTTTCTTGCCGAACGAAAATATCTTCTTGAAAAAACCAGCCATGTTTTGCGTTTCTCAGGCAGCGCGGGCGGCAAGGGGCGCGGCGATCAGGCGAGCGCCATCATGGCCCGATATCTCGGCCTTGATGATTTCGCCCGGCGCGCCTGTGCCCAGTGCGGCAAGTGTAAAACCCTCGGTGCGGCCAAGGCCATCGCGTTCGATCAGGATCGACTGGCGTGTTCCGGCAAGCGAGGCCAGATGGCGCCGATAGGCCGCCTCGCCGGCGGCGCGCAGCCGTGCGGCGCGCTGCTTGACCACTTCGCGGCGCACTTGCGGCATGCGCGCGGCGGGCGTGCCTTCGCGCGGGCTGAACGGGAAGACGTGGAGATGGGTCAGGCCGCACTCCGCGACGATCCTTATCGAGTTCTCGAACATGTCGTCGGTCTCGGTCGGGAAGCCGGCGATGATGTCGGCGCCGAAGACAATGTCCTTGCGCAGCTTGCGCACATCCTCGCAGAAGCGGATCGACTGGTCTCTGCTGTGGCGGCGCTTCATGCGCTTCAGGATCATGTCGTCGCCCGACTGCAGCGACAGGTGCAGATGCGGCATCAGCCGGGGCTCGGTGGCGATGGCGTCGAGCAATTCGTCGTCGGCCTCGATCGAATCGATCGAGGACAGCCGCAGGCGCTTCACGTCGGGCAGCTGCTTCAGGATGGTTTTCACCAGTTTGCCGAGCTTCGGCGCGCCCGGCAGGTCGGCGCCGAAAGACGTCATGTCGACGCCGGTCAAAACGACCTCGGCATAGCCGTTGCCGGCAAGCCGCTTGACCTGCTCGACGACAGCGCCCATCGGCACCGAGCGCGAATTGCCGCGGCCATAGGGAATGATGCAGAAGGTGCAGCGATGGTCGCAGCCATTCTGCACCTGGACGAAGGCGCGTGCCCGGCCCTCGATGGCGTCGACCATATGGCCGGCGGTCTCGCGCACCGAAAAAATGTCGTTGACGCGGGCCTTCTCGGTGTCGTTGACGCCGAAATCCGGCAGCGCACGGTAGGAGTTCGCCTTCAGCTTCTCCTCATTGCCGAGAACGAGATCGACCTCGTCCATGGCCGTGAAATCCTGTGGCGCGGTCTGCGCGGCACAGCCGGTGACGACGATGCGCGCGCGAGGGTTGTCGCGGCGCGCCTTGCGGATCGCCTGCTTAGCCTGGCGGACCGCCTCGCCGGTGACGGCGCAGGTGTTGAAGATCACGGCGCCGCCGGCCAGCGTGCCAAGGCCGGCGCTTTCGGCCTCGCGCCGCATCACCTCGGACTCATAGGTGTTCAGGCGGCAGCCGAAGGTCACCACGTCAATGCCATTGGAACGGGGAGCCTCGGAGAGGGGGCCCTCGAAGACAGGGCTCTTGGACAGAGCCGACATCAGGCCGCGCTTTCGGTGTCGCGGGCCCAGGTGCCGTTGGATGGATCGAAGCTGCCGGAAAACTCCCATTCGGCCGCACCGGTCAGGATGACGTGGTCGTCGTCGCGCCATTCGACCTTCAGCGTGCCGCCGCCGGGTGTTAAAAGGCTGACGCTGCGCCCGGTCCGCCTGGTGCGGACCGCCGCCACCACGGCAGCGCAAGCCGCCGAGCCGCAGGCCTTGGTCAGGCCGGCGCCGCGCTCCCAGGTGCGGATGACCATGGTTTCGGGCGACGTCACCTGCGCGATGGTGATATTGGCGCGCTCTGGGAAGATCGGGTGGTTTTCGAGCAGCGGGCCGAAGCGCTCGAGTTCATAGGACCAGACGTCGCGGTCGACCCAGAAGATGGCGTGCGGGTTGCCCATCGAGACGGCGGAGGGCGAATGCAGCACAGGCGCGTCGATCGGCCCGATCTGCAATTCTATCATGCGGGTGTCGCGGAATTCTTCCGCGAGCGGAATTTCCTGCCAGCCGAAACGCGGCGTGCCCATATCGACCGAGATCAAGCCGTCGACATGCTCTTCCGCATTGAGAATGCCGGCGCGGGTCTCGAAGGTGAACGTCTTCCGGCCGGTCTCGGCGGCAAGCGCCTGAACGACGCAACGCATGCCATTGCCGCAAGCCTGCGCGCCCGAGCCGTCGGAATTCAGGATGTCGACATAGTAGGCCGTGCCCGGCGTCTTCGCGTCATGGATCGCCATGATCTGGTCGAAGCGGGTCGCGGGATCGGCGTTGAGCGCGATCGCCGCCGCCGCCGTCACCCGGTCGGCACGGCCGCGCATATCGGCGACGATGATCTCGTTGCCGATGCCGTTCATCTTGGCGAAGGGGGCGATACCTGCCATTTCTTGCGGTCGTTCCATATCCGTTTGGCGCTATATGGCGGAAACGGGCGGGAATTACCAGTCTGCCGGCGTGTTCAGCCGCGCTGAAGGCGCCGGCCCTACGTCACCGCGAAGATGCCAAGCACCACCAGCAGGAAGATGATCAGAACGATGCCGATGAGGACGCGCGCGCCGGTGGCCGCGGCTCCCGCGAGCGCCGGCATGCCGAGCAGGCTCGCCGCGGCGGCGATTATGAGAAGAATGATGATCCATTTGATCATGGGGATGCCTCAGACGTCGGATTTTTGAAACCGTTTGAAAACGTCCCCATGGCATTTGGGTTCCAGGCTACGAAATTAGCCGGCGATCTCGATATCGGTGCTGAACGGCGCCGTCTTGGCCGAATTCTCGTCATGCATGAGGAAGTCGCAGCGATATTTGCCGGGCGGCAGGCCGTCGAGCGAGAGGTCCAGCTTGAAGAACAGCTCGCGGTTGTGCGAGCGCGATGCGACTTGCACACGGCCAACCTTCTCCATCGTGCCGAGCGTTTGTCCCGCTGCGGAGACGACGGTGATGTCGACCGAAAGCGCAATGGAGCTGTTGCTGAGCCCATCCGAGCCATAACCATAGCCGACGGGTTCCATGTACAGGACGATCTTCTCGCCGGGCTTGTAGATGTGATTGGCGCGCTCGCTGTAGATGCCGAAGCCGGTGGCGCTGTCCACCTGCTTGACGTTCAGCACGTCAAGCGGCATCGCCTTCCAGAAGGCTTCCTCGGCGCTGTTGAATTTTTCCATCGCGCCGGAGCCATCCCCCGACTGGAGCAACTTGTCGGCCTCGGCGGCCCGGTCGCCGATTTCGCCCGCGAAAGCCGCCGGCGTGCAGATGGCGGTGGCGAGCAGGGCTGCCAGGATTGTTTTCACGAGACGCCTCTCCGTTCCTTTGAGCCGGCATCGTGGGGCAAAACAGCCACGGCGTAAATGGCAATCGCGATGCGCCTCAAGGCACGTCCCAGACCTCGCCGGGCCGCAAGGCGCGAAAGCGCTCCCGCGAGATGCCTTGATCGTCCAGTGCTTCGGCCAGCTTGCGAACCGGCTCGTCGAACGGCTCGTCGGTGAGCTGAAAGGTGCCCCAGTGGCAACCCGCGGCCAAGGCGGCGTTGCACAAAAGCATGCCTTGCACCGCCTCCTCCGGGTTCTGGTGCTGCGGCGCCATGAACCAGCGCGGCTCATAGGCGCCGATCGGCAGGATGGCGAAGCGGAAGCCGCCATGCTTCCCGGCGATCAGCCGGTAGTTAATGCCTTCATGGAAGCCGGTGTCGCCGGCGAAATAGATCTTTCCCCCTGTTGTCTCGATGACGAAGCCGGCCCACAGCGCCATACGCCGGTCGCGGGCGCCGCGCGCCGACCAGTGATGCGCGGGCTCGACGTGGATGGCGGTGCCATCTCCAACGGCGATCCTGTCGCCCCAGTCATGCGCCGTCAGCCGCATGCCGGGCACGGCGGCGTTGATGATGGTGTCGTTGCCGAGCGGTGTCATCACCAGCGGGTCGTGCTTTTCCTTCAGCCGCTTCAGCGTGGCGAGGTCGAGATGGTCGTAATGGTTGTGGCTGACCAGCACGAGGTCGATCGGCGGCAGGTCGGCGAAAGCGATGCCTGGCGGACTGACGCGTTTGGGACCGGCAAAGGAAAACGGCGACGAGCGCTGCGACCAGACCGGATCGGTGAGGATGTTCAGGCCAGCCGTTTGGATCAGCAATGTGGAATGGCCGACCATGGTAACCTTCAGATCGGAGCCTTCCACCCGTGCAGCCGGCCTTGCCCGCTGAAACGGGCTCGGCTGCGCCGCCGGCCATTTCGAGCGCCGGCCATTCAGCTTCCATTTCAGGAGATCGGCAAAGCGGCCAGGCGGCTTGCCATCGGGATTGAAGAACAAGATGCCGTCGAAATGGTCGCTGGGAGGGCCGCTGTAGTAGCGATTGGCGGCTCTCTTTCTCGCGATCAAGTTTTTGCTCCGGGCGGGGTTCGTTTCCCTGACATAGGCCCTGCCTCGCCTGGCGCAAGCGTTTGCCGGCCGAATGCCATCGGTCAGGGCGGCACCTTGGCTACTTCGGGCTGCCAACTGGCCATACGTCGCTTGGATCATTTGACGCATGCCGTAGTCCCAAAATCGCTGCGCATTTTTGGCGAGACGCATTGTGTGATAAATCTGCAACAAATCCTGCTGCAAACCCTATTTTAACCATATCGGGTTGAAATTTCGCCACCTTCTCCATTTTGGTGGGGGTGAGATTGCGCGGACGGCGTTCCCCCCAGCCGGATCCGACGGAGGTTGTAATGAATTTTTCGAAAAGCGGCCTGGTGGCCGTATCCTTGGCTGCGCTTTTTGCAAGCGGCTGTACGACCTCGCGATTCTCGTCGATGGACGAACAGCAGCCGGCGCCGCTGCAGCCGGCGCCTTCCGGCCAGGTGACCTCCAACCAATTGCCGCCGCCGGCTTCGCCCGGCACCACCGACCCGTCGCAGTTCCCGACCGCGCCGCAGAACACGCAAGTGGCTTCGCTGCCGCCGGACGGCTCGGCGCCGGCCGGTGCCGCGGACCTTAGCGCGGCAAGCGTCGCGGGCGTGTGGAATGCCAGCGTTTCCGGCCAGAGCTGCAAGATCGCGACGCCGCAGACCAAGTTCGGCGCCGGCTTCCGCGCCGGGCCGCTGCACTGTCCGGCGCCGATCGACGGCATCAAGTCGTGGAACGTCACCGGCAAGCAGCTGACGCTTTATGACGAGAATGGCGGCTCGCTGGCGCGGCTCTATTCTTCCGGCGGCTCGAAATTCGACGGCCAGACTTCCAACGGGCAGCCGATTTCGCTTACAAGGTAGCTAGATGTGCCGATATTCAGGTGATGCCGGCCTGCGAACGGCGGCTTTCTGCGCTTCCGGTGCTCACGTACCCCAAAAGTACGCTCCGCTCCGGTTCTCGAAAGCCGACATTCTCGGCTCGGCCTGACCTGAATCTCAACACACTTAGTCCTCCCCGGAGCATCCTGCTCTGAACAAATGACGTGACCGATGCATCTGCGTGACGGCCTCCAGACCCATGTGACCGTCAGGCAGCGCTACGACCATCTGGTGGAAACCGGCGTGATCGGGCGCGATGCGGCGCAAGAGAGAATCGCCGCCGCGCTCGACCGATTGATCGACGAGATCTCGGCCAAGCGGCTGGCGCAAAAATCCAGTGCGCTGGGCTGGCTGTTTGCCCGCAAGCGCGAGACGCATGCGGCCGTCAAGGGCCTCTACATCCATGGCGGTGTCGGCCGCGGCAAGACCATGCTGATGGACATGTTCTTCGAGCTGGTGCCGGTCAGGCGCAAGCGCCGCGTCCATTTCAACGACTTCATGGCCGAGGTGCAGGACCGCATCCAGAAGCACCGGCAGGCGCGCAAGAACGGCGACGTCAGGGAAGACGATCCGATCCCGCCCGTGGCCAAGGCGCTCGCCGAGCAGGCCTGGGTGCTGTGCTTCGACGAGTTCTCGGTCACCGACATCGCTGACGCGATGATCCTGTCCAGGCTCTTTTCGGCGCTGTTCACCAATGGCGTGGTGTTGGTCGCCACCTCGAACGTGGCGCCGGAAGACCTCTACAGCGACGGGCTCAACCGCCAGCTCTTCCTGCCCTTCATTGGCATTCTGGAACGGCACGCGCAGGTGCTGTCGCTCGACAGCGACAAGGACTATCGACTGGAAAAGCTTGCCCGCACGCCGGTCTATGTCACGCCAGCCAATGCCGCGGCCGACCGGGCGCTCGACGAGGCCTGGCGGACGATGACGCGCGGCGCGCCGACGGCGGCGACATCGCTTGCGCTGAAGGGTCGGCAGGTGCTGGTGCCGGCCGCCGCCGGCGACGCGGCGCGGTTTTCCTTCGCCGACCTCTGCGAAAAACCGCTCGGCGCGCGCGATTTCCTGGCCATTGCCGGGCGCTTCTCGACCGTCTTCATCGATCACGTGCCGGTGCTGGGGGAAGGCAAGCGCAACGAAGCCAAGCGCTTCATCCTCTTGATCGACACGCTCTACGACCACCATGTCCGGCTGGTGGTGAGCGCCGAGGCGCCGCCGCAAGAGCTTTACGTGGCCAAGCGCGGCGTCGAGGTGTTCGAGTTCGAACGCACGGCGTCAAGGCTTATCGAGATGCAAAGCCGCGACTGGCTGGAGGATTGGGCGGAGCGGCGGAAGACGCGGACGATGCCAGCTGAAGCGGGGCGGGCGCAGGCGTAGCTCGTCATTCTAGGGCGCAGCGGCGCAAGCGCCGCGCAGACCCTGGGATCCATTCCGCGACCTGCGAGCGTCACATCGAGGCGCAGCCTTACGAAGTTCGACGGTCGGCTTGTCCGGATGGCGGTGGATGACCGCCGCGCATTGGCCGACGACAACACCCTCGGCCAGGGCCATGATCATGAAATGGCCCGATGCGTGAGATAGCTGGCAAGGGGCCGCACCGGCTCATCGAACACGGCGCCGGCCACCCGCATCACAAGGGCGTCATCGCCGGGAAAGAGCCTTCTGATCTCGATCGTCATTGTGTAAATTCCCCTAGGTGGCCTATAAAGTTTTGACGTTTACGTAATTCCCAACTGGTCTAACCGATTGAAAATGCTCGCTTCAAAATAATCGTTTGAATTTATCTTGCGCCGGGGCTATGGGTGCGGCGAAATCTCGCGGTTCTCGCATCCTTCCGGCCTCTTCCTCAATGTCGTCATCAAGTCGTCAAAGATTTGGGCGCAGTCACAGACAAAGGGAAAACATCCTCACATGGCACGCAACAAGATAGCGCTTATCGGCTCGGGCATGATCGGCGGCACGCTCGCCCATATGATCGGCCTCAAGGATCTCGGCGATGTGATCCTGTTCGATATCGCCGAGGGCATTCCGCAAGGCAAGGGGCTCGATATCGCGCAGTCGTCGCCGGTCGACGGCTTTGATTCCCGGCTGACCGGCGTCAACGACTATGCCGGCATCGAGGGTGCCGACGTCTGCATCGTCACCGCCGGCGTACCGCGCAAGCCGGGTATGAGCCGCGACGACCTGCTCGGCATCAACCTCAAGGTCATGGAACAGGTTGGCGCCGGCCTCAAGAAATACGCGCCGAAGGCCTTCGTCATCTGCATCACCAACCCGCTCGACGCCATGGTGTGGGCGCTGCAGAAGTTTTCCGGCCTGCCCAAGACCCATGTGGTGGGCATGGCCGGCGTGCTCGACTCGTCGCGCTTCCGCTATTTCCTGGCCGAGGAATTCAAGGTCTCGGTCGAGGACGTCACCGCCTTCGTGCTGGGTGGCCACGGCGATTCCATGGTGCCGATGATCCGCTATTCGACGGTCGCCGGCATCCCGCTGCCCGACCTTGTCAAGATGGGCTGGACCTCGAAGGAGAGGCTCGACCAGATCGTGCAGCGCACCCGCGACGGCGGCGCCGAGATCGTCGGCCTGCTCAAGACCGGCTCGGCCTATTATGCGCCGGCGGCTTCGGCGATTTCGATGGCGGAAGCCTATCTCAAGGACAAGAAGCGCGTGCTGCCATGCGCGGCACACCTTTCTGGTCAGTATGGCGTCAAGGGCACCTATGTCGGCGTTCCCGTGGTGATCGGCGCCGGCGGCGTCGAGCGCATCATCGAGATCGACCTGTCGAAGGCCGAGCAGAAGATGTTCGATAGCTCGGTGGCCGCGGTGCAGGGCCTGACCGAGGCCTGCGTCAAGATCGCGCCGCAACTCGCCTCGAAGTAACCCCGCCAAAACGATCTGGAGACAGTTCCCCATGAACATCCATGAATATCAGGGCAAGGCGCTGCTGAAGAGCTTTGGCGCGCCGGTGGCCGAAGGCGTGCCGGTGTTCAAGGCGGGCGAGGCGGAAGCCGCGGCCAAGGCGCTGCCCGGTCCGCTCTATGTGGTGAAGAGCCAGATCCATGCCGGCGGCCGCGGCAAGGGCAAGTTCAAGGAACTCGGCCCCGACGCCAAGGGCGGCGTGCGGCTGGCGAAATCGGTTGCCGAAGTCGTCGCCAACGCCAACGAAATGCTCGGCCACACCCTGGTGACCAAGCAGACCGGCCCGGCCGGCAAGCAGGTCAACCGGCTCTATATCGAGGACGGCGCGGACATCGAGCGCGAGCTCTATCTGTCGATCCTTGTCGACCGCTCGGTCGGCCGGATCGCCTTCGTCGTCTCGACCGAGGGCGGCATGGACATCGAGGCGGTCGCGCATGACACGCCGGAAAAGATCATCACCGTCGCCATCGACCCGGAAAAGGGCGTTACGGCGGACGACGTGGAGAAGCTCAATGCCGCGCTGAAGCTCGACGGCGACGCGGCCGAGGATGGCGCCACGCTGTTCCCGATCCTCTACAAGGCCTTCGTCGAGAAGGACATGAGCCTGCTCGAGGTCAATCCGCTGATCGTCATGAAGAATGGGCATCTGCGTGTGCTCGACGCAAAAGTGTCGTTCGACAACAATGCGCTGTTCCGCCACCCCGAGGTGATGGAACTGCGCGACACCACCGAAGAGGACGAGAAGGAGATCGAGGCGTCGAAATACGACCTCGCCTATGTCGCGCTCGACGGCAATATCGGCTGCATGGTCAACGGCGCCGGGCTTGCCATGGCGACGATGGACATCATCAAGCTCTACGGCGCTGAGCCGGCTAATTTCCTCGATGTCGGCGGCGGCGCATCGAAGGAGAAGGTGACGGCGGCTTTCAAGATCATCACCAAGGATCCGGCTGTCGAGGGCATCCTGATCAACATCTTCGGCGGCATCATGAAGTGCGACATCATCGCCGAGGGCGTCATCGCCGCGGTCAAGGAAGTCGGGCTGAAAGTGCCGCTGGTGGTGCGCCTGGAAGGCACCAATGCCGAGCTCGGCAAGAAGATCATCAACGACAGCGGCCTCAACGTCGTCTCCGCCGATGATCTCGACGACGCGGCCAAGAAGATCGTCAAGGCGGTGAAGGGCTGAGCGGATGCCCCCGCGCAAGATAAACCTGGTCGAGGCGGCGGACCGGAAGATCAGCAAGGTCTTCGATCCGCATATTGCCGGCGACGTGAACGACAGCCAGGCCAAGGTCGCCAAGTTCGGCGCGGTTTTCGACTGGCATGCGCATGACCATGAGGACGAAGCCTTCCTCGTGCTGCGCGGCCGCATTGCCATCGATTTCCGCGATGGCCCGGTCGAACTCGGCGAGGGCGACTTCATCGTCGTGCCGCGCGGCGTCGAGCACCGGCCGCGTTCGCTGACCCTGGAGCCGGTGGTGCTGATGTTCGAGCCGGCGACGACGCTCAACACCGGCAATGCCAAGGGCGATCTCACCGTCACCGATCTGAAGCGGTTGTGAGGAACTTGCGATGGCTACACAGTTACACATATACTGTGGAACATTCGCGGGAGAAACGAAATGAAGAATATCACCCTGGCAGTCGAGGACGAGATTCTGGAGCAGGTCAAGCTGACGGCCGCCGAACAACGAACGACTGTCAACGGCATGGTGCGGGAGTTTTTCGCGACAGTGGCGGCGAAGCGGCGCGCCAAGGACGAGGCACGGCAAGCCCTTCTGCGGCTCGCTCGCGAGGCGGCTGGAGATGCAGCGGGAGATATGGGCAGCAAAAAGTGGAACCGGGAAGATCTCTATGACCGCTGAGTGCTTCCTGGACACAAACGTTCTCGTCTATGCCGCCATCGGACACAAATCCGAGCGTGCGAAGTATGAACGCGCCGTGGAATTGATTGCCAAGGAAGACTATTCGACCTCCGCGCAGGTGCTGCAGGAGTTCTACATAAATGTGACCAAACGAGCGGAGGTCGTGCTCGCGCCAGCGAAGGCGGCCGAGTGGGTCGCTGCGATTTCGATGAAGCCCTGCCAGGATCTGGACAGCGCCGTTGTGATGCGAGGCATCGAGAATTCGCAACGGTACCAGATTTCCTATTGGGACGGCGCAATCATCGCCGCGGCCGAACGCCTCGGCGTCAAGGTACTTTACACCGAAGATCTCAATCACGGGCAGACTTACGGTTCCGTGGTCGCCGTCAACCCCTTCCGTACTCACTGATCAGGTCGCAAAAATGTCCATTCTCGTCGACAAGAACACCAAGGTTCTCGTGCAAGGCCTGACCGGCAAGACCGGCACGTTCCACACCGAACAGGCGCTGGCCTATCACGGCACCAAAATGGTCGGCGGCATCCACCCGAAGAAGGGTGGCGAGACCTGGACCGGATCGAAGGGCGAGAGCCTGCCGATCTTCGCCACGGTTGCCGAAGGCAAGGAAAGGACCGGCGCCAATGCGTCCGTCGTTTATGTGCCGCCGGCGGGTGCTGCCGAAGCCATCATCGAAGCCATCGAGGCCGAGATCCCGCTCATCGTCTGCATCACCGAAGGCATTCCGGTGATGGACATGATCAAGGTCAAGGCGCGGCTCGACCGCTCGGCCTCACGGCTGATCGGCCCCAACTGCCCGGGCGTGCTCACCCCCGACGAATGCAAGATCGGCATCATGCCCGGAAACATCTTCCGCAAGGGTTCGGTCGGCGTTGTTTCGCGCTCGGGAACGCTTACCTATGAAGCTGTGTTCCAGACCACCAATGTCGGCCTCGGCCAGACCACCGCCGTCGGCATCGGCGGCGACCCTGTCAAGGGCACCGAGTTCATCGACGTGCTCGAGATGTTCTTGGCCGACGACGAGACCAAGTCGATCATCATGATCGGCGAGATCGGCGGCTCGGCCGAGGAAGACGCCGCGCAGTTCCTCAAGGATGAGGCCAAGCGTGGCCGCGGCAAACCGATGGCCGGCTTCATCGCCGGGCGCACGGCGCCGGCCGGCCGCACCATGGGCCATGCGGGCGCGGTCATCTCCGGCGGCAAGGGCGGCGCGGAAGACAAGATCGCGGCGATGGAATCGGCCGGGATAAAAGTTTCGCCGTCGCCGGCACGGCTTGGCACGACGCTGGTGGAAGCCATCAAGGGTTAAGACCGTGGGCAGTCGAGCTTTCGAGTGCCGGTGAGCAGGACATGGAAGACGAGAAGCGCATCATCGTTTGCGTACCTGGCCCGTGGGAAGGCAAGTCGGCCTTCGTGCGCGCTGTTGCGCAGGCATCGATGCATTCAGAGGATTATGCCGCCGCCGGGATGGTCATGATGCATGGCCCGAGCAAAGCTGCGTTCGAGTTTGATTTCTGCGATCGCGACGAGGACATGACGAGAGCCTTCGCAAGCGCAGGGCTCGCCAATGGGCTCGGTAAGGATGTCATCGAAAAGATCGACTCGCATAAGAGCGTCGTCTACCTGCTTTCCACCGCCCCTCAAACGAAGGAAACATCGATTTCCATCGCGAAGGCGGCAGCTCATCTGGTCAAGGCCGGCGGTCTTGGTGTGAAGATCGAAACGGCTGGCAAGGCGTTCTCAGCGGATCAATGGCTTGAACGGACAAGCGGTGGTTTTGTTGAGATATATGAGTTGATGGTTTTGGATTCCGTCACGGACGGTACCACGACCTACAGCTGCGGCATGCGTAATCTGGGGCTTTGGGACGCTATCGTTTCAGGTGACGAGTTTCAGTCTGCCGTGAAGTTGCTTCGCGGCTTCAACATGTATCAACTTTACGAAAGCCCCGAGCTTTTGGCTGGTCAGACGTTTGGGCTGGAAGCAGGAGCGCCGCGATATCGTTTGAGTGTGGAAACGCAGCAGCCCGACGCGGAACACAATCTACATACAAACCCTTTTGGCATGTGGCGGCTTAGCCGTGTTTTGGCGCATTAGGGATAGGGAGAACGGAGCAGAGCTCCGCTAGGCAAAATGGCACGACAAGATCAAACCAACGCCCAATTTTCGCTCACCTCTTTCCTCTATGGCGGCAATGCCGACTATATTGACGCGCTCTACGCGGCGTATGAGGAGGATCCCGCCTCGGTCAATCCCGAATGGCAGGAGTTCTTCGCCGGGCTGAAGGACGATGCCGGCGATGTGCGCAAGAACGCCAAGGGTGCGTCCTGGGCAAAGCCTTCCTGGCCGCTGCAGGCCAACGGCGAACTGGTGTCGGCGCTCGACGGCAATTGGGGCATTGTCGAAAAGCACCTGGAAAAGAAGGTCAAGGACAAGGCGGTCACCAACGGCGTCGTGCTGTCCGACGCCGACGTGCACCAGGCGACGCGCGATTCGGTGCGCGCCATCATGATGATCCGCGCCTTCCGCATGCGCGGCCATCTGCACGCCAATCTCGACCCGCTCGGCATCGCCAAGCCGCTCGAGGATTATAACGAGCTGTCGCCGGAGAATTACGGCTTCACCGCAGCCGATTACGATCGGCCGATCTTCCTCGACAATGTGCTCGGGCTCGAATTCGGCACCATCCGGCAGATGCTGGAAATCCTGACCCGCACCTATTGCTCGACGCTGGGCGTCGAATTCATGCACATCTCCGATCCCGAGGAGAAGGCCTGGATCCAGGCGCGCATCGAAGGCGCGGACAAGGAAATCTCGTTCACCGCCGCCGGCAAGAAGGCGATCCTGTCGAAGCTGGTCGAGGCGGAAGGCTTTGAACAGTTCATCGACGTCAAGTACAAGGGCACCAAGCGCTTCGGCCTCGACGGTGGTGAAGCGCTGATCCCGGCGCTGGAGCAGATCGTCAAGCGCGGTGGGCAGCTCGGCTTGAAGGAAATCGTGCTCGGCATGGCCCATCGTGGCCGCCTCAACGTGCTCTCCCAGGTGATGGCGAAGCCCCATCGCGCCATCTTCCACGAGTTCAAGGGCGGTTCGGCCGCCCCCGACGAGGTCGAGGGCTCGGGCGACGTGAAGTACCATCTCGGTGCCTCCTCGGACCGCGAGTTCGATGGCAACAAGGTGCATCTGTCACTGACCGCCAACCCGTCGCACCTGGAAATCGTCGACCCGGTGGTGATGGGCAAGGCGCGCGCCAAGCAGGACTATTTGTTCGCCCGTGGCCGCGAGGAGATCGTGCCGCTGGAGGAACGGGCCAAGGTGCTGCCGCTCCTGCTGCATGGCGACGCCGCCTTCGCAGGCCAGGGCGTGATCGCCGAAATCCTCGGCCTGTCCGGCCTGCGCGGTCACCGCGTCGCAGGCACGCTGCATTTCATCATCAACAACCAGATCGGCTTCACCACCAATCCGCGCTTCTCGCGCTCGTCGCCCTATCCGTCAGACGTGGCCAAGATGATCGAGGCACCGATCTTCCACGTCAATGGCGACGACCCGGAAGCCGTGGTCCATGCCACCAAGGTGGCGATCGAATTCCGCATGAAGTTCCATAAGCCGGTGGTCGTGGACATGTTCTGCTACCGCCGCTTCGGCCATAATGAGGGTGACGAACCGGCCTTCACGCAGCCGATCATGTACCGCAACATCCGCACCCACAAGACGACGGTGCAGATCTACGCCGACCGCCTGATCGCCGAAGGCCACATCACCCAGGCCGAATTCGACAAGATGAAAGCCGACTGGCGCGCGCATCTGGAATCCGAATGGGAAGTCGGCCAGCACTACAAGCCCAACAAGGCCGACTGGCTGGACGGCGCCTGGTCGGGCCTGCGCACGGCCGACAACCAGGATGAGCAAAGGCGCGGCAAGACCGCCGTGCCGGTCAAGACGCTGAAGGAAATCGGCAAGAAGCTGACCGAGGTGCCGAAGGGTTTCGAGGCGCACAAGACGATCATCCGCTTCCTCGAGAATCGCCGCGAGGCGATCGAGTCCGGCGAAGGCATCGACTGGTCGACGGCCGAGGCGCTGGCTTTCGGCGCCATCCTGCTGGACGGCAATCCGATCCGCCTGTCGGGGCAGGATTCTGAACGCGGCACCTTCTCGCAGCGCCATTCCGTGCTCTACGACCAGCGCGACGAGACCCGCTATATCCCGCTGAACAATCTGTCGGCGGCGCAAGCCGGCTACGAAGTCATCAATTCGATGCTGTCGGAAGAGGCGGTGCTGGGCTTCGAATATGGCTATAGCCTGGCCGAGCCGAAGGCGCTGACCCTGTGGGAAGCGCAGTTCGGCGACTTCGCCAATGGCGCCCAGGTGGTGTTCGACCAGTTCATCTCGTCGGGCGAGCGCAAGTGGCTCAGAATGTCGGGCCTCGTCTGCCTGCTGCCGCATGGGTATGAAGGCCAGGGCCCGGAACATTCGTCGGCCAGGCTGGAGCGCTTCCTGCAGCTTTGCGCCGAAGACAACATGCAGGTGGCGAATTGTACGACGCCGGCTAACTACTTCCACATATTGCGCCGGCAGCTGAAGCGCGACTTCCGCAAGCCGCTGATCCTGATGACACCGAAGTCGCTGCTGCGTCACAAGCGGGCAGTGTCGACGCTGCCGGAAATGTCGGGTGAAAGCTCGTTCCACCGGCTGTTGTGGGATGACGCCCAGCTGTTGCCCAACCAGCCGATCAAGCTGGTCAAGGACAGCAAGATCCGCCGCGTCGTGCTGTGTTCGGGCAAGGTCTATTACGACCTCTACGAAGAGCGCGAGAAGCGCGGCATCAACGACATCTACCTGCTGCGCGTCGAACAGCTCTATCCGTTCCCGGCCAAGGCGCTGATCACCGAATTGTCGCGCTTCCGCAATGCCGAGATGGTGTGGTGCCAGGAGGAGCCCAAGAACATGGGCGCCTGGTCGTTCATCGACCCGTATCTGGAATGGGTGCTGGCGCATATCGACGCCAAGCATCAGCGGGTGCGCTACACCGGCCGACCGGCGGCCGCTTCGCCAGCGACCGGATTGATGTCGAAGCACCTTGCCCAGCTCGCCGCCTTGCTCGAAGACGCGCTTGGCGAATAGAACTCAGGAACAACGGACAGGCACAATGGCTACCGAAATCCGCGTCCCCACTCTCGGCGAATCCGTCACCGAGGCGACCATCGGCAAATGGTTCAAAAAGGTCGGCGATGCCATTGCCGTCGACGAGCCGCTGGTCGAGCTCGAAACCGACAAGGTGACGGTCGAGGTTCCGGCGGCCGCCGCCGGCACGCTGGGCGAAATCACCGCCAAGGAAGGCGAGACGGTCGGCGTCGGCGCATTGCTGGGCTCGATTTCGGCTGGAGGCGCGGCCGCGCCGGCGGCCAGGCCGCAGGCGGTGGCGCAGGCGTCGAGCCCCGACGCGGCGCAGACCACCAAGCAGGCCGCCGCCGAGACCGCCAAGATCGCCGGCGATGCCGGCCCGGTCGAGCCGCGCACCATGCCGCCGGCGCCGGCGGCTGCGAAATTGATCGCCGAGAACAATCTGTCGGTCGACCAGCTTTCCGGCTCGGGCAAGCGCGGCCAGGTGCTGAAGGGCGATGTCCTCGACGCCATCTCCAAGGGGGCGCCATCGCAGCCGGCCGAGACGCCGAAGGCGGCGCCTGCTCCGGTGGCTCCGGCCGCTGCCCGCGCGCCATCTTCGGGTGACGACGCGTCGCGCGAGGAGCGCGTGCGCATGACCAAGCTGCGCCAGACCATCGCGCGCCGGCTCAAGGAAGCGCAGTCGACCGCCGCCATGCTCACCACCTTCAACGAGGTCGACATGAGCGCGGTGATGGCGCTCAGGACCAAGTACAAGGACGTGTTCGAGAAGAAGCACGGTGTGAAGCTCGGCTTCATGGGCTTCTTCACCAAGGCCGTCACCCACGCACTGAAGGAAATCCCGGCGGTCAACGCCGAGATCGACGGCACCGACATCATCTACAAGAATTTCGCCCATGTCGGCGTCGCTGTCGGCACCGAGAAGGGCCTTGTCGTGCCGGTGGTGCGTGATGCCGACCAGATGTCGATCGCCGAGATCGAGAAGGAGATCGGCCGGCTGGGTATCGCCGCGCGCGACGGCAAGCTGTCGGTCGCGGATATGCAGGGCGGCACGTTCACCATCTCCAACGGTGGCGTTTACGGGTCACTGATGTCGACGCCGATCCTCAATGCGCCGCAATCCGGCATCCTCGGCATGCATAAGATCCAGGACCGGCCGGTCGTGGTCGGCGGCCAGATCGTGATCCGGCCGATGATGTACCTGGCGCTCAGCTACGATCACCGCATCGTCGACGGCAAGGAAGCGGTGACCTTCCTGGTGCGGGTCAAGGAAAGCCTGGAGGATCCGGAACGGCTGGTGCTCGATCTGTGATCGGAGCTGATCCGCAATGGGCAGCTGGGTAGAGGAGTTAGGGTTCAGGCTAGGCCGTGCGCTGCGGATGTTGCGGCGTGAGCCCTGGACTTCC
This sequence comes from Mesorhizobium sp. B4-1-4, assembly GCF_006439395.2. NCBI lineage: Bacteria > Pseudomonadati > Pseudomonadota > Alphaproteobacteria > Hyphomicrobiales > Phyllobacteriaceae > Mesorhizobium > Mesorhizobium sp. B4-1-4. Next base: position 4,842,617 of record NZ_CP083950.1, on the reverse strand, counting down.
ATGACCATGCCGACCGCGCCGGCCGAATGGAATCCGGCGCAAGCGAGCAGCAATCTCGGCCTCTTCGACCTGAGCGAAGCGCAAATGGCGGAGCGAGAGATAACCGTCACAGCGATCGGCGAGTTGGATTTGCCGACAGGCGAAATCATCGCCTGCGATCCGCTGACTACCGGAATCGACTGGCCAGCATTGAGCCGTAAGATCAAACCGGGGCGCTACCCGGTCTCGCTGCTTGAGGCACAAGGCCGTGTTGCTGTGGCAGTCCTGCGTTTCCGGCCCGGCAAGCCAATTCGCTGGGAACTGGCAACCTTGCCCGGCCAGGATGCATCGACCTTGAAGGGCGACGAGGTATTTGGCTATCCCGTCGATGCCGGCCTTGGTTCGTTCATGGATAAGATGGCGATGGCGTTGATGTCGGATCAGCAAGACAAGCTTGAGGCCGACCAGAATTACTATGACGACGTGCTGGCGACCGAGTTCGCGCCCAACCAGGACCGGTTCGTCATGCACTATCCCGTTCCTGGTAACCCGATCAATGTTGCGATGTTCTGGAGTGGTTGGGGTGATGGGATTTATCCGTCTTTCTGGGGATTGAATGCGGCCGGCGAGCCGTTGCTTTTGATGACGGATTTCGGCGTGCTGGAAAACGCCGACGGCCGCGAAAGCCAGTAGGCCGCCTAATGCTGCGCGACGCCTTGGCATCCGTCATGATCAAATGTGCCGCCGGGGCGCCGGTGATCCTGTTCATCGGCTCTACAGCCTTCGCCGCCTGTCCGATCGAGCTTGCCGTCTATGGTGATGCCCAACGCGGTGCTGAGACGAGCGGCGCCGAGATCGATTTTACGCTGACAGGCACCTCGGCAACCGTCACCAACACGTTCCGGCTCATCCTCGACAACAATGTCGTGCTGAACGGCATCGCCATGTGGAATGAGGGCGTGGCGCGGCCGAACGGCGCGCTGATGTACAAATGCCCGGAAGGCGACAGCACCGGCGCCGAACTTGCCGCCTGCACGCTGTGGAATGGCGTCATCTACACGTCTGACGACAACGGCAATATCGGGCTTTTGCCGGCCGAAGGCATCGAGGCGCCGAAAATCCTTATCCTGCCTGACCTCGGGCCGGTGCTGCGGCAATCCAACGCCTTTGGCGGCAGCGGCTTTTCGAAAGTGCCGTCGGATGTGTTTGCCCTGAAGGGATGCCAGGAATGAGCGGGAAGGTTCTGCTGGTCACCGGAGGCAGTCGCGGCATTGGCGCGGCGATCTGCCGGCTCGCGTCGAAGGCCGGCTATCGCGTCGCGGTGAACTACGCCTCGAACAAGGCTGCCGCCGACGCGCTGGTCGCCGAAATCGAAGCCGCCGGTGGCGAGGCCTTCGCGGTAAAGGGCGATGTCGGCAATGAATCCGATATCATGGCCATGTTCGAAGCGGTGGATCGCGCCTTCGGCCGGCTCGACGCCTTTGTCAACAATGCCGGCATCGTCGACGTCAAGGCGCGCGTCGACGAGATGGATGTGGCGCGGCTCGAGCGCATGATGCGCATCAATGTCGTCGGTTCGTTTCTCTGCGCCCGCGAGGCGGTGAAGCGCATGTCGACAAGCCACGGCGGCAAGGGCGGGGCGATCGTCAACATCTCGTCCGCCGCCGCCAGGCTCGGTTCGCCCGGCGAATATGTCGACTACGCTGCCTCCAAGGGCGCGATCGACACCATGACAGTCGGCCTGGCGCGCGAGGTGGCGCTGGAGGGCATCCGAGTCAATGCGGTCAGCCCCGGCATCACCGACACCGAAATCCATGCCTCCGGCGGTCAGCCCGATCGCGTGGCGCGGATGCAAGACATGCTGCCGATGAAGCGGGCGGGCACGGCCGATGAAGTCGCAAGCGCGGTCCTCTATCTTCTATCCGACGCCGCGTCCTATACGACGGGCGCGATCCTGAATGTCAGCGGCGGCCGCTGAGCCCCAACCGAGAGAAGGACACCATTATGGCTTATGACGTCGTTATCATCGGATCGGGACCGGGCGGCTATGTCTGCGCTATCAAGGCGGCACAGCTCGGGCTTAAGGTCGCCGTGGTCGAGAAGAACGCGACCTTCGGCGGCACCTGCCTCAACATCGGCTGCATCCCGTCCAAGGCGCTGCTCCATGCCTCCGAGATGTTCGCCGAGGCCGGCCATTCCTTCGATACGCTGGGCGTCGAGATACCGGCACCGAAGCTCAATCTGAAGAAGATGATGACGCACAAGGACACGACGGTGGCGTCGAACGTCAACGGCGTCGCCTTCCTGTTCAAGAAGAACAAGATCGACTCCTTTCGAGGCACCGGCAAGGTGGTCGCGGCCGGCAAGGTGTCGGTGACCGGCGAGGACGGCAAGGTCGAGGAGATCGAGACCAAGAACATCGTTATCGCCACCGGCTCCGATGTCGCCGGCATTCCCGGCGTCAAGGTCGATTTCGACGAGAAGGTGATCGTGTCGTCGACCGGCGCGCTGTCGCTGGAGAAGGTTCCCGGCCATCTGGTGGTGGTCGGCGGCGGCGTCATCGGGCTCGAGCTCGGCTCGGTCTGGGCGCGGCTTGGCGCCAGGGTCACCGTCGTCGAGTTCCTCGACACGATCCTCGGCGGCATGGACGGCGAGGTTTCCAAGCAGTTCCAGCGGATGCTCTCCAAGCAGGGTTTCGAGTTCAAGCTCGGCGCCAAGGTCACCGGCGTCGCCAAGGCCAAGAAGGGCGCCAGCGTCACCTTCGAGCCGGTCAAGGGTGGGGCGGCCGAGACGATCGATGCCGACGTCGTGCTGATCGCCACCGGCCGCCGCGCCTATGCCGACAGTCTCGGTCTCAAGGAGGCTGGAGTGGAGGTCGACGAGCGCGGCCGGGTCAAGACCGACGGTCATCTCAGGACCAATATGCCCGGCATCTATGCCATCGGCGACGTCATCGCCGGACCGATGCTGGCGCACAAGGCTGAGGACGAGGGCGTGGCGGTGGCCGAAACCATCGCGGGCCAGGCCGGCCATGTGAACTACGACGTCATCCCGAGCGTCGTCTACACCAGCCCGGAAATCGCCTCGGTCGGCAAGACCGAGGAAGAGCTGAAGAAGGCCGGCATCGACTACAAGGTGGGCAAGTTTCCGTTCAGCGCCAATGGCCGGGCGCGCGCCATGCTGCACACGGACGGTTTTGTGAAGATCCTTGCCGACAAGACCAGCGACCGCGTGCTCGGCGTGCATATCGTCGGCTTCGGCGCCGGCGAAATGATCCACGAGGCGGCGGTGCTGATGGAGTTCGGCGGATCGTCGGAGGACCTCGCCCGCACCTGCCACGCGCATCCGACGATGTCGGAAGCGGTGAAGGAAGCGGCGCTGGCGACGTTTTTCAAGCCGATCCACATCTAGAGGTAACGGTTCGCCGGCCACGCTTTGCTGTGAGCGTCGCGCTGCCCTCATCTGGCTGCCGCCATCTTCTCCCCGTAAACGGGGCGAAGGACGCTGTCGCCGGCGGTTTCGCCAATTGCCGGCGTTGCAAGAGAAGCGCCGGCGCTGGCGCCAACCTTTTTCTGCCTGTTACGGGGGAAATGCCCGGCAGGGCAATGAGGGGGCGGCACTGCCATTGACAGTATCCTGCAGAGGCGGTTCCCGTCCGGCTTGCCGCATGCTCCAAAACAAGACGGCCCGCTTCTCAGCGGGCCGTCTCGGATTTGGCACTGAGCCGCTTACTGGGCGGGCGCCGGAGCTGGCGCGGGTGCCGGAGCCGGGGCTGGCGCAGGAGCGGGTGCTGGAGCCGGCGCGGGTGCTGGCGCCGGGGCGGGAGCAGGTTCGGCTGGCTTGGCCGGTTCAGCAGGCTTCATCGGTTCCGCCGGTGCGGGCGCCGGGGCCGGTGTGCTGGCGGCCGGTGGCTCGGCGGGTGCCGGATGTTCACCACTTCTTCCGAAAACGTAATACGCTACAACCGCCAGGATGACCACGACCAGCGCGATCAGCCAAGTGCTGCCGCCGCCGCTCGGCCGTGGAGCATTGGTGGTCGAATTGTACGGGTCGTTTGGATTGGGTGCGTTCGCCATAAATCTGTCCTCCGAGAAAATGAAAATGATCAATCAACATCCATCAACGCGCAACCGTTGAATGGGTTTCACGCTAGGGGAGGAAAACGCCGGAAACGCGGCGCTTGGGCCCCCTCCACTGCCGTCCGACTCAATTGACGGCGGTGACAGTATAACCGGCTTTGCGGAAATCTTCGACCAGCCCCTCTGGACCGGGAAGGTGCAGGGCGCCGACCGCCATGAAGGCATTGCCCTTGGCCAGGATCGGCCCGGCATGATCAACCATCACCTTGTTGCGGCTGGTGATCATTGTTTCCTCGAAGGCCGCATAGCCGGCTGGGTCGTCCTGCTCTTCCGGCATGGCGGCGCGGAACAGCGGCCAGAACATGCCGGTATCGCCGCGCTGGTAGAGCAGAATCATGGTCTCGTTGATATCATTGACCTTGTCGCCCAGCTTCAGCGTGTCGACCAGCCCCTTCATGTGAAAGGCGAGCGGCAGCGAGGCCATGGCGCGCAACTGGCTTTCGGCCGTTTCCAATCCTTCCACCGGCTTGCCGGCCGCCTTGGCGCTCTCCGCCAGCTTGACGTCGAGCACCGGCGCTCCGCCGGACTGGCGGGCGAGTTCGCAAGCCGGAAGCGCCATCATGGCCGACAGCATCCATGGCTTCATCTTGGCGACGGTTGCCGGCGGGATGCCACGCGCGTCCAGTGCCGCATTCATCGCCATCGCATCGTCGGGTGACAGCAGTGACGACAGCGTGGTGGAGTCCGTGAACATCATCAGGTCCGGCTGCTTGAGCATCGCCGTCATCATCTTCTGCTTGTCGAGCACGTCGGTGGTCTCGATGATGAGGGTGCCGGCTGCATCAAAGGCCTTTTGTGCGTCCTCCGGCAGCGTGGTGACGCGCGGGTCGGTCATGTGCATGGTGCCGAACAGATAGGACGGCTGTTCGCCTGATTTCTCCAGTTTCCACAACAGCCCCTTGCCATTGAGCGTGGCGGCGGCGTCCGCTTCGATCTTGCTGTAGGTGGCAGGGCTGCTCTTCTGCAGGGCCGACAACATGTCGGCGCCGGTGCAGGTCGGGATTTCCGCATGCGCCCTTCCGGCCGCGAACAAAAGGACGGCAAGGAAGGACAGGAAAAACAGGGCGTTGAGCGCGACAAGCAGCTTCAGCGACACGGAAGCCGCGCGGTCGGCGATAGCGATGACACGTTTCATGGTTTTTTTTCCTAAGACCAAAAAACGGCGAAACGGTTAATTGGCGTTACGAAATTGTCCTAACCGGCTATCAGCCCTGTGCTGACGTTGATTGGCGCATGCCCAGCGATTGGCGGAACCGGCCATTCTTCGTCATCCACGGGCGGAGCAAGGAGCGTAGCGACGCGGCGCAGGCCCGAGGATCCATGCCGCGACACACGAGCGCCGCTGCGGTGCAGAATTCTGCTCCGCTGCGCTCCTAGGCTAAGGTAACGGCATGGATCGCAGGGTCTCCGCGACGGAGCTTCGCTCCTGCTTCGCCCAGGGATAACGAAGTTGGGAAGGTTTCAACCAATCGCGAACGTTTCAAGATGCCCCGATCCGGTGCGGGCCACCGGGCGTTCATGCCCTCGGATGAGCCGATTCGTAGATTTCGAGCAGCCTTGCGGTGTCGACGCCGGTATAGATCTGCGTCGTCGACAGGCTGGCGTGGCCGAGCAGTTCCTGGATGGTGCGCAGATCGCCGCCACGGCCGAGCAGATGCGTGGCGAAGGAATGGCGCAGCGCGTGCGGCGTTGCGGTGTCGGGCAGGTTGAGCGCCGATCGCAGTTTCGCCATTTCGCGCTGGACGATGGCCGGGTTGAGCGGGCCGCCGCGCGCGCCGCGAAACAACAGCCCCTTCGGATCGAGATGGTAAGGGCAGAGCCGGCGGTATTCGGCGATGGCTTTGAGCGCGACCGGCAGCACCGGCACCAGCCGCGTCTTGCCGCCCTTGCCGGTGATGCGCAGCACGGTGTCGGCCTCCGAGGCCAGATCGGCGCCGGCGAGGCCGAGTGCTTCGGAAATGCGCAGGCCGGAGCCGTAGAGCAGAGTCAGCACGGCAGCATTGCGAGCGGCGATCCAGGGCTCTTCCGCCAGTTGGCCTTCCACAGACACGACATGTTTGGCGTCGCTCGCCGTCAGCGGTTTTGGCAGGGATTTGGGCTGGCGCGGCGCGCGCAATGCGGCGGCACCCGCCGCATTGGCGAGGCCACGGCGTTCGAGGAAACGCAGCAGCGAGCGGATACCGGCCAGCCCGCGGCCGAGGGTGCGGGCGCCGGCGCCGGCGTTGCGGCGGGCAGCGAGGAAACCGCGCAGGTCGGCCGGGCGCAGATCGGCGATGTCCGAAATGCCGGGCGGCCCGCCGAGATGGCCGGTGAGGAAATGCAGGAACTGCCTGACGTCGCGCTCATAAGCTTCGACGGTTTCCGGCGACAGCCGGCGCTCGCGCGCCAGCATCTTCAGCCAGCTTTCGCGCGCCGCCTGGAGATCGGGTTTCGCTGGGATGAGAAATTCCTGCATGGCGCCTGTTCCGGTTCGCGGTCATTTTCGGCCAGCCTGGTTAGGAAGCGGTGAAGAGCCCGTCATTGAAATGCCGGCCCGGCGGGGCTAGGAGATTGGCTGGAATGAGACCGGTGAGCCTCTTCTGAATTGCCGTGTTTTGGCCACCGTAACGGAATGGATCCTCGGGTCTGCGCAGCCGCTCCGCGCCTGCTTCGCTCGTGGATGACGAAGGTAAAGGCGCCATGAGCAAACCGCAAAACCCTGTCCAGATGGCTGTCATCGGCGCCGCTCACGGCATCAAGGGCGAACTCAGGGTGAAGACCTTCACCGGCGAGCCGATGGCGCTGGCCGACTATGGGCCGCTCTATGCCAGGGATGGCCGTGCCTTCCAGATAACAGACATAAGGCCAGCGAACACCGTCGTCGTGGTCCGCTTCAAGGGCATCAATGACCGCAACGCCGCCGAGGCGCTTGCCGGCACGGAGCTGTTCGTCGACCGCTCGATGCTGCCCGACGACGGCGAGGAGGACGAATTCTACCATGCCGACCTGATCGGACTGGAAATCCGGGATGATACGGGTGCGGCCATCGGCAAGGTGGTCGCGGTGCACAATTTCGGTGGCGGCGACATCCTCGATGTGACGCTCTCCGGCCGCAAGGGCGTGCTGATCCCGTTCACGCAGGCAGCCGTGCCGCAGGTGTCGATCGCCGAGGGTTTTGTCCGCGTCGACCCGGTGGCGGCCGGACTGGTCGAGGACGAGGACGGCGACGCCCCGCGCGAGGAAGGCTTCGACCCGAAGGGCAGGCCCCGCGGACCGCGCGATGCCGGAGGCAACCGGTGAGTTTTGCCGCCTCGGTCCTGACGCTCTATCCCGAGATGTTTCCGGGCGCGCTCGGCCTGTCGCTGGCCGGTCGGGCGCTGCAGGCTGGAACATGGTCGCTGGACGCGATCCAGATCCGCGACTTCGCCACCGACAGGCACCGCACCGTCGACGACACGCCGGCCGGCGGCGGCGCCGGCATGGTGATGCGCGCCGATGTACTGGCCAGGGCGATCGACCATGCCTCGCCGGAGGGTGATTTGCGTCCGCGCCTGCTGATGAGCCCGCGCGGCAAGCCGCTGACGCAGGCGCGTGTGCGCGAGTTCGCCGCCGGGCCGGGCGCCGTTATCGTCTGCGGCCGTTTCGAAGGCGTCGACCAGCGGTTGATCGAGGCGCGGGCATTGGAAGAAATATCGGTCGGCGATTTCATCCTGTCGGGCGGCGAGCCGGCGGCGCTCGTGCTGCTCGACGCCGTGGTGCGGCTGTTGCCTGGCGTGATGGGCAACGCGGTGTCGGGCGAGGAGGAAAGTTTCGAGAACGGCCTGCTCGAACATCCGCACTATACGCGGCCGCAGGACTTCGAGGGCCGCCAGATTCCCGAAGTGCTGATTTCGGGCAATCACAAGAAGATCGGGGCCTGGCGGCGGGAACAGTCCGAGAGGCTGACGAAGGAGAGGCGGCCCGACCTGCTCGCCGCTCAGCCCTTGCCGAAATAGTAAAAAGCGAGAAACAGGCCGACGGCGATGACGAAGCCGCGCACCACGTTCTGCGGTACGCGTTTGGCGATCCAGACACCGGCATAGCCGCCAAGCGCACCGCCCGGGATCATGACGATCGCCTGCGGCCAGGCGACGACGCCGCCCGAGACGAAGACGATAATGGCGACGGCCGCGATGACGATGGCCAGCATGTTCTTCAGCGCGTTCAGCCGGTGATAGTCGCCGGCTTGCGTCAGCCCCAGCGTCGCCAGCATCATCACGCCCATGCCGGCGCCGAAGAAACCGCCATAGGTGGCGGTGGCGAATTGCGCGAGCGAGCCGGCGAATGAGCCTACCGACGCTTCATGGCCGGGTTTCGGCGCCGGCTTCAGCCAAGGTCCGGCGGCGAACAGCGCCGTTGCGCCCAGAAGCAGCCAGGGCACAAGGACGCGAAACGACGGATTGTCGAGCGCCAGCAGGATCAGCGCGCCGGCCAGCGCGCCGACCGCCGAGATCAGGCACAGCAGCAGGGCGCCGCGCCAGAAATGCCGGATGTCGTCCCAATAGGCCAGCGTCGAGGTGACGTAGCCTGGAAATTGCGTGACCGAGGAGGTCGCGTTGGCGACGATCGGCGGCAGGCCGACCAACGTCATGGCGCCAAAGGTGATGAAGGTGCCGCCGCCGGCGACCGCATTGGCGGCGCCTGACAGGAAGCCCGCGAGGAAGAGAAGGATAGCGTCGAAGAGAGACATGGGTGCGGCCGCTTGGAATTGTGCTACCGCTGCTTAGAAAGCTTGTGGAACGTATACAACCCGGCACGGCGCGATTACGATGGTGCCATGCCGGCGAAAAATACGCCGTTCGGGCGTGACAAAGCGCCGAAATAGCTGTATGTGCCCGCCCGTACTGGCTGGAAAACCCGCCGGGCCCGTCAACAATGGCGGTGTAGTCGCCCCTGTCCGATGTCTTGGAGGCAAATGTCTCAGGGGCAAAGGACATAGCCGAGCGGTCGATGGGACTGCAAGGCGAGTGTCGGACGCTCTGACTGTCGGAAGAACAAGAAGTGGATTTTTAAGATGGATCTCATCCGTCAGCTCGAGGCCGAGCAGGCCGCCAAGATCGAAGCCAAGCGCAAGCTTCCCGAATTCCAGCCCGGCGACACCGTGCGCGTCCAGGTCCGTGTGACCGAAGGCACCCGCACCCGCGTCCAGGCCTATGAGGGGGTGGTCATCGCCCGCTCCGGCGCCGGCTTCCAGGAAAATTTCACCGTCCGCAAGATCTCCTATGGTGAAGGCGTCGAGCGCGTGTTCCCGGTCTACTCGCCGATGGTCGAAGGCGTCGAGATCGTGCGTCGCGGCAAGGTGCGCCGGGCCAAGCTCTATTACCTGCGCGATCGTCGCGGCAAGTCGGCCCGTATCTCGGAAAACACCGGCGTGCGCGCCCGCAAGCTCAATGACGAAGAGCGCGATGCGCTGAACGCCGAGAAGGCCCGCATCGAGGCCGAGAAAGTCGCCGCCGCCCAGGCGCTGGCCGCCGAGACGGCCGCCAAGGAAGCCGCCGAGAAGAAGGCAGCCGCCGAGGCAGCCAAGGCCGCTGAAGCGACCCCCGCCGAATAAGTTTCGACGACGATGTTTTCAAAAAGGCGGCTTCGGCCGCCTTTTTTCGTTTCACCAAGCTGTGAACGCCTTCATCTTCAGAAGCTGGATCCGGATGTTGACGGCATATTATTTTGCGTACTAAATAATAGCGTACAAGGTAAATAGAGAAACATAATATGGCACTCTACACGGCACAGGCTCACGTCACCGGCGGCCGCGCCGGCCACGGCGAGACCAGCGACGGCCTCCTGAAAGTCGATCTGGCCATGCCCAAGGAACTCGGCGGGCCGGGCGGCGCTACCAATCCCGAGCAGCTCTTCGCCATCGGCTACGCCGCCTGCTTCGAAAGCGCCATCCGCTTCGTCGCGCGCAAACAGAAGCTGTCGCTTCAGGACGCCGCGATGACCGCCACCGTCAGCCTGCTCCCCAATGGCGAGGGCTTCAAGCTCGGCGTCGCGCTCGCGGCTGAAACGAAAGGCCTTGATCAGGCGGCGGCGGAAGCGCTTGTCTCAGAGGCGCACAAGATCTGCCCCTATTCGAACGCCATCAGGGGAAATGTCGATGTGGCGCTTTCGGTAAAGGCGGCATGACGACAAAAGTCGAAACGAGAGCCAAGCATGTCCCGGTGGAAGCCGCCGGGGCGATCCCGGTTCCGCGTCTCGACCAGCAGCTCTGCTTCGCGCTCTATTCGGCGAGCGGGTTGATGACCAAGGTTTATCGCCCGCTGCTCGAGCCGCTTGGCCTGACCTATCCGCAATATCTGGCGATGCTGGCGCTGTGGGAGCGCGCGCCGAGCACGATCGGCGAGCTTGGCGAAGCGCTTGGCCTGGACTCCGCAACGCTGACGCCGCTGCTCAAGCGGATGGAGGCGGGCGGCCTCGTCACCCGCCGGCGCGATGCCGCCGACGAGCGCCGGGTGCTGGTCGAGCCGACCGCCAAGGGCCAGGCCCTTCGCGCGCGCATGAAGGACGTGTTGTCGGCACTTGCCTGCGCCGTGCCGCTGGGGCCAGACGAGTTGAAAACCCTGCACGCAACGCTCACGCGTCTTGTCGCTGACTTGCGCAAGGCAACGGCTGATGACGGGTCGACGGACGCGGAAGTTTCGATCTCGGACATGGGAAAATTGTAGCCGCCAATGCAGCCGCCCACCGCACCCGCCCGCCGGGGCACGGATCGTTGCGGAAAGCTGGGGTTGAAGGCAGCCAAATCCGTTTTCGCCTGTCCTGATGCAGCGGACCGTCTTGCATGGCGCTTGCGGAAAGCTAAAGTCGGCGCCGGATTTCCTGCAGGCCCGGCCGACGTCCGGGCGCTTTAATTTCCGGGGTGTATCATGATCAAGTCGAAACTGCTGCTGGCCGGGCTGTTGGCCCTCGTTCTGGCGCCCGTCGCCGCTTTTGCCCAGGCGCTGCCCGATCTTGGTGGCAAGAAGGTGGTTGTGGTGACCGAAAACGCCTATCCGCCGCTGCAATTCATCGACGCCAAGACGGGAAAGCAGATCGGCTGGGAGTACGACGCGATGAACGAGATCGCCAAGCGGCTGAATTTCAAGGTCGAGTACCAGAACACCTCCTGGGACGCGATGATCCAGGCGGTTTCCGACAACCAGTACAACATCGGCATGACCGGCATCACCATCAAGGACGACCGCAAGGAGAAGGTCGATTTCTCCGACCCCTATATGCGCTCGGAGCAGTTCATGCTGGTGCGCGGCGATGAAAGCCGCTTCACCGACGCCAAGACGTTCGGCGCCTTCAAGGACGGGCTGATCGGCGCGCAGGCGGGCACCACGCCCTTCTACACCGCCGTCTACAGCGTGCTCGACGGCAATGAGCAGAACCCGCGCATCAAACTGTTCGAGACCTTCGGCGCCACGGTGCAGGCATTGAAGTCGGGCGACGTCGATGTGGTGCTCACCGACGGCACGGCGGGCAAGGGTTATGTCGATGCTTCGGAGGGCAAGCTGAAGCTGATCGGCGGACCGCTCGGCAGCGAGGATTTCGGTTTCATCTTCCCCAAGGGCTCCGACCTGGTTAAGCCGGTCAATGCCGCGATCGCGGCGTTGAAGGCCGACGGCACTTTCGATGCGCTGAACAAGAAGTGGTTCCTTGATTACAAGATGGGTCAGTGATTTCCTGCTGACTTTGCGCTTGAACGCCCCCCTCTGCCCTGCCGGGCATCTCCCCCTCAAGGGGGGAGATTGGCAGCTTCGGCCTCGTCACTCATTTTATGACGCTGGGTATCGGCGAAAGCCAACGCGACATTCGATCTCCCCCCTTGAGGGGGAGATGGCCGGCAGGCCAGAGGGGGGTGCCTTGGCGCGATCCTTTTGATGCAGCCCTCTTCCTCCAAACCCGAATTCCCCTGGTGGCTCGCCGTTGCCGCCGTCCTCGCACTGGCGGCGGCATTGTTCATCGCCACCAGCGATCTCTACGCCCAGGTCTTCGCCACTGTCGCCAAGGGCATCGGCATCACCGTCTTCGTCACGGTGGTCGCCTTTGCGCTGGCCTCGATGATCGGCCTCGGCATTGCGCTGATGGGCCTGTCAGGTTCGCCCTGGTTGCGGCAGATCGCGCGCTTCTATGTCGAGATCATCCGTGGCGTGCCGATCCTGGTGCTGCTGTTCTGGATCGCCTTCGCCGGCGCGCCGGCCTTTGTCGCGGCCTGGAACACGTTGACCGCGCCGCTGCAGGGCGCCGGCCTGCTCGGCGAGCTTCTGGTGCGGGATGTCTCGCTGTTGTGGCGCGCCATCATGGCGCTGACCATCGGCTATTCGGCCTTCATCTCCGAGGTTTTCCGGGCCGGCATTCAGGCGGTCGAGAAAGGCCAGATAGAAGCGGCCAAGGCGCTTGGCCTGAGCCGCTCCCAGCGCTTCCGGCTGATCGTGTTTCCGCAGGCGATCCGCACCATCCTGCCGCCGCTGGGGAACGACTTCGTCGCCCTGGTCAAGGATTCCTCGCTGGTCTCGGTGCTCGGCGTCGCCGACATCATCCAGATGGGCAAGGTCTATGCCGCTGGCTCCTTCCGCTTCTTCGAGACCTATTCGATCGTCGCCTACATCTATCTCATCCTGACCGTCGGCCTGTCGCTGGCACTCAGGGCGCTGGAGCGGCGCTTGCGCCGCCAGCACGAGGAATAGTTTTTGGGCAAAGACAGGGTTATCTTGCATTTATGCATGTCATTGGCCCAAAACCGCGACGCCCTTTTGGGCGACATGCATAAGCGGGAGAAGCAAGACCGATGATCGTCGACAAGGCCAATGCGGCGCTGGATTCCGTCTATGGAGCCGACACGCCGGAAAAGCTGGCGCAAGCCTATGCCGCATGGGCCGCGACCTATGACAGCGAGACCGCTTCGCTTGGCTATCTCCTGCCGTTCCTCATCACCGCCTGGATAGCGCGCCATGTGCCGGCGGGTGAAGGGCCGCTGCTCGACGCCGGCTGCGGCACCGGCCTGTCAGGGCCATCGCTCAAGGCGCTGGGCTACGGCGATATTGCCGGGCTCGACCTGTCCGACGACATGCTGAAGATCGCCGGCAGCCGCAATGCGTATGGCGAGCTGAAAAAGGCGATGCTGGGCGGGTCTTTGCCCTGGCCGGACGGACATTTCCGCGCCTTCTTCTCGACCGGCGTGTTCACCATTAGCCACGCGCCGGCGTCGGGCCTGCATGAGTTGGTGCGCATCACGCGCAAAGGCGGCCACGCCATCTTCACCGTGCGCGACCAGGTTTTCGAAAGCGGCGGTTTCCAGGCCGTGTTTGACGACCTCACACAGGCAAGGAAATGGCGCCTGGTCGAGCAAAGCCCGTGGTTCCGCTGCTATGCGATCGCCGAGCCTGAGGCGCTGGTGAAGACCTTTGTGTTCGAGGTTCTGTAGGGTCTCAAATTCGCGGAGTCGCGCTGCCCCTCATCGCCCTGCCGGGCACTTCTCCCCGTATAGTGACGGGGAGAAGTGGCTGGCCGCAGCCTCGACGCCTTTCTCTGGCGACGTAGACGATTGGCGAAGTCAGCGATGAGAGCTTCCCTCTCCCCGTCACTATACGGGGAGAGGATGCCGGCAGGCAGGTGAGGGGCAGCGCCAACGTCTGGATGGGTTGAGGAATAATTCAAAGCCTGAGCGGTTGCCTGAGTCATCGGATCAACCAATTGCCGAAAAGGCAAAACGTTGCTATCTACGCCGCCATGGAAGAGCTTTTTGGCAATCCGGCCTATAAGGGTTTCGTGCTGCAGGACAGGAAACGCCTGCCGTCGCGATTCTCCGCGCGCGTGTCCGGCGCCCTCACCAGCCGACTTCGCTGATCCCGACGGTCGGCCGCGGCTTGCGGCATATGCTCCTTTCCTCATTCCAAATCGACGGATTTACGCACATGAGCGCACCGCGCACCCTCTACGACAAGATTTTCGACGACCATGTCGTCGACCGCCAGGACGACGGCACCTGCCTGCTCTACATCGACCGCCACCTCGTCCATGAAGTCACCAGCCCGCAGGCCTTCGAGGGCCTGCGCCTGAGCGGCAGGAAAGTCCGGCATCCAGAAAAGACGCTGGCCGTGGTTGACCACAACGTCTCGACCTCGCCCGAGCGCAAGTTCGGCATCAAGAACGAGGAAAGCCGCATCCAGGTCGAGGCGCTGGCCAAGAACGCCAAGGATTTCGGCGTCGAGTATTATTCCGAGAACGATATCCGCCAGGGGATCGTCCACATCATCGGCCCGGAGCAGGGTTTTACCTTGCCCGGCATGACCATCGTCTGCGGTGACAGCCACACTTCGACGCACGGTGCCTTCGGCGCGCTGGCGCACGGTATCGGCACGTCGGAGGTCGAGCATGTGCTGGCGACGCAGACGCTGATCCAGCGCAAGGCCAAGAACATGCTGGTGCGCGTCGACGGTCAGTTGCCGGAAGGCGTGACCGCCAAGGACATCATCCTGGCCATCATCGGCGAGATCGGCACCGCCGGCGGCACCGGCTACGTCATCGAATATGCCGGCGAGGCGATCCGCTCGCTGTCGATGGAAGGCCGCATGACCATCTGCAACATGTCGATTGAGGGCGGTGCCCGCGCCGGCCTGATCGCGCCCGACGAGACGACCTTCGCCTATGTCAAGGACAAGCCGCGCGCGCCGAAGGGCGCGGCCTGGGACGCGGCGCTCGAATACTGGAAGACACTGCAGTCGGACGAAGGCGCGCATTTCGACAAGGTGATCGTGCTCGACGCGGCGAAACTGCCGCCGATCGTCTCCTGGGGCTCCTCGCCGGAAGACGTCGTGTCGGTCCAGGGCGTGGTGCCAAATCCGGAGGAGATCACCGACGAGAATAAGCGCACCTCGAAGATCCGCGCGCTCGATTATATGGGGCTGACGCCGGGAACCAGGATCACCGACATCGCGCTCGATCGCGTCTTCATCGGCTCCTGCACCAATGGCCGTATCGAGGACCTGCGCGCCGCCGCCAAGGTGGTCGAGGGCAGAAAAGTCAATCCACGTGTCAACGCCATGATCGTGCCGGGCTCCGGCCTGGTCAAGGAACAGGCGGAAGCCGAGGGTCTCGACAAGATCTTCCTCGCCGCCGGTTTCGACTGGCGCGAGCCGGGCTGCTCGATGTGCCTGGCCATGAACGACGACCGGCTGAAGCCACATGAGCGCTGTGCCTCGACCTCGAATCGCAATTTCGAGGGCCGGCAGGGTTTCAAGGGCCGCACCCATCTGGTGTCGCCGGCCATGGCGGCGGCTGCGGCGATCGCCGGCCATTTCGTCGACATCCGCGACTGGAAATAATCCGGCCCGGGCGGAACCCGGGCCGCGCGGCCCGGGTCAAGCCTTCCCGTCGCGCCTGATGAGTTCGTGGAATTCCTCCCGGTGCCCAGGTTCATCGGCCGCGACGACAAGCGCCAGTTGCTGCTCCTCAAAGATCTTGAACCACTCGTCCCACTCGACGAGCTCATAGCCACCGGCATTGACCGGCCGTTCCGGCTGGTCCTGATCCTGATAGGCGTGCTGGCCGAAGACCAGCCTCAACATCGGCTGCGTTCCCGCCTCGGGCGATATGTCGACGATTGCCGGAAAGCCGGCGCGCCCGGCAGTCCATGAACGGATTGCATCGTGGTCGGTCAATGTGATCGTGTCGGCCATGCTCTGCTCCTGATGGTGAATGCATGAACGCCGCCGACAGCGCCAGGTTCCCCCGCGACATATCGTGGCGACACTCCGAGTTTAACCGCTTGTTTGCGCTTGCCCTCTAAGCTCTTCCCCGACGTCAAGCAAGGGGAAGTCACCGTCCTTTGGACACCGGCCTGCTGATAGCGCTGCTCAATCCGACGATCGCGCTGGCCCTCGGCGCGGCCTTCCTCGTGCTATGGACCTATCAGCGCCACCGTCCTTATCTTGCCGTGCTGGCGTTCAGCTACTGTGTTTCGGCACCCGGCTTTCTGTTGCAGTATTTCACCTTGCCCATTGGCATGGCGCTGACCAAGCTGGTGTCCAACATCTGCTTCATCATCGCCGGCTGTTGCCTGTCGGGCGCCATCGTCGCCCGCTACGGCCGCAAGGTGCCCTATCCGGGGCTCGGCGTGCTGGCAGGAGGTGGCCTAGCATCGTTCTGCTGGTTCCTGTTCGTTGAGCCGGATCTCACCTGGCGTATCCTGGCGATGAATTTCGCCTTCGGCGGCATCAGCCTTCTGGTCGGCGCCGAATTGCGGCCGGTTCGCAACAACGGCCCGACAGAGAAAATCCTGTTCGTGCTGTCGCTGCTGTCGAGTCTCAATTTCTTCGTGCGCACCCTTGCCGTCGTCATCGCGCACGGGCCGTTCACCACCTATGACGGGTTCTATGGTTCGTCCTACTGGACGACGGCGCTGCTGTCGCATGCGCTGTTGTCGCTGCTGATCGCGCTTTGCCTGTTCACCGCCGCGGCGCTCGACGTGATGAAGGCGCTGAAGGCCGAGACGCACACCGACCCCCTGTCGGGCCTGCTCAACCGGCGCGGCTTCGAGGAGCGCGCGGAGTTCCTGTTGCAGCGTTGCGCGGCGGCGAAGTTCCCGGTGGCGCTGGTGCTGGCCGACCTCGATCATTTCAAGGCGCTCAACGACGTGCACGGGCATGCCGCCGGCGACCGGGTGATTGCCGATTTCGCCGCCAAGCTCCGGTCCGCCACCGGCGAGCGCGGAGCCGCCGGCCGCATCGGCGGCGAAGAGTTCGCGGTGCTGCTGCCGTTGAGCGACCTTGCCGCGGCGCGAATGTTCGCCGAAGCGGTGCGCACGCTCTATTCGGCAGGAGGCGTCGACGGGCTTCCAACCGGCACCAAGGTCACCGCAAGTTTCGGCGTGGCGGCCCGCACTGGTGACGAGGCCCTGGGGCCGTTGATGCGCCGCGCCGACGAGGCGCTCTACAAGGCCAAGAAGAATGGCCGCGACAGCGTGCGCCTCTCCTACGAACGACCGGAAACGGCGTTCGTGCCGGAGCTCTCCAAGACCGGCTGACGCCGCAACCTCGCGTTAACGTCTTTTTCGCCCGTCGATGCTAGAGCATCGGGCGATTAACATGCAACGTAGCCTGCCTGTTTGAGATAGTTCCAGCATTCGGTTGGATCGAACATGGCGCAGATGCTTCCGACGGCGCGGACGAGATCGTCGTAGGTGCGCGCTTTGGCCTTTCGCAACAGGGTTTTGAGTTTTGCGAAGGCCATCTCGATCGGGTTGAGGTCCGGCGAATATTTGGGCAGGAAGAGGAACCTGGCGCCGCGCTGTTTGAGTGCCTCTGCGGCGCGCGGACTTTTGTGGACATTGAGATTGTCCAGAATAACGATGTCGCCGCGCCCGAGAGCCGGTGCGAGCTGGGTTTCGACATAGGCATCGAACGCCGCACCGTCGATGGCTCCCTCGATGATCCAGGGGGCCACCAGTTCATGGCAACGCAGGCCGGCGATGAAGGTCTGGGTATGCCATTTGCCGAAGGGCGCATCGGCGAGGAGCCTCTTGCCGCGCAGGCTGCGCCCGCGCAATGGGGTCATGTTGGTCTTCACGCTCGTTTCGTCGATGAAGACGATCCGCGCCGGCACGGCGCGCATCAGAGGCTGATGATGGTCGCGCCACTCACGCCGCGCCGCTCTCACGTCGGGCCGTTCTTGCTCCGACGCCAGCAGGGCTTTTTTTATACGTAAACCCCTCCCGGCACAGCAACTTCGACAGGTTCGACGGGTCCGCCCTGACGCCGTGCTCGTCTTCAAGCCACGCGCCAAGCTCAGGCATCGTGATGTCCGGCCTGGCCATCACTTTGTCGACAATGGCCTGACGATACGGGCCGAGTTTGCCAGACCCGGCAGGACGCCCCTGACGGGCCGGCGTTCGACGGAACCAGTCGCCGCATAGCGTGCCTGAACGCGTACCGCCGTCGAAGGCGCCACCTCAAACTGCGCCGCAACTGCCCGCCGCGACTTGCCCTCGGCAATGCCGCGAACAAGTCGTAGCCTCAAATCCTGCGAAACCGCTTTGCCCATGGTGCACCTCCGCATCCATAGGAATCAGACTTCAGTCGAAAAGGGAATCCCAACGATTCACCCTATTCGCCCGACGCTCTAGCTGAGGCCGGGGGTTCGAAAAAGAAATGAGCGGCGCCAATTTCATCCTGCTGATCAATTTGTCGGTTGCCGGCCTGCTGGCGGCCGCCTTCATGACGATCGCCTTTCACGATGCCGGCCGCGCCCCCGCGCGGTGGTTTGCCTACGGCTATCTCCTGGGCATGGCCTATTTCGCCATCGAATTCAGCATCCCCGCCTTCACCGATGCGCGGCTTCCGGTGGCCGCCGCCTTTGCCGTGTTCCGTGGCGCCACTATAAGTTTCAACGCCGGGCTGGCCCACAAATATGGCGTGGCGCCGCCTTGGCGGCCAATGCTGTTCTTCCTGTTCGCCACCACCATCGCGGTCTACTGCTTGCAGGACCTACCGCGCCAGTCGCTGGCCCGCATGATGGCTTACCAGCTTCCCTATGCCGCCATGCAGTTCGTCGGCCTCGGTATAGTCTGGTCTTCAAGGCAGAGGTTCGGTCGGCTCGACCGCATCCTGATGGCCGTGCTGGCGCTCAGCGGCATGCAGTTTGCCTCCAAGCCGTTCATCGCGCATGCGCTCGGCGGCTGGGGTGCTGATCCGCAGGCCTATCTGCAAAGCAACTACGCCCTGGTGTCGCAATCGCTCGGCACCATCTTCGGCCTTGCGCTGGCGCTGCTGATGCTGGCTATCCTGGTTCGCGACGTGCTGGCTGAGGTGACTTCAAAATCGGAGACCGATACGCTCTCGGGATTGCTCAACCGCGGCGCCTTCACGCGTCGGGCCGAACTTGCGGTGCTTGGCGCCACGCGGCAAGGCATGCCGGTGGCCGTGGTCATCGCCGATCTCGATGATTTCAAGAGCATCAACGACGGTTTCGGCCACGCCTCCGGCGACCGGGTTATCGAGACCTTTGCCGGCTTGTTGCGCGAGGCCGCCGCCGGCCACCATGTCGCGGGCCGCATCGGCGGGGAGGAATTCGCCATCATGCTCCGCGGGGCCAACATCGCCGCCGCCCGGCTGTTCGCCGAAGGCACGCGCAGCGCGTTCGGCGCGCTGCCCATCGACGGCCTGCCGGCGGATAGTCGCTGCACCGCGAGTTTCGGGGTCGCCGAACTCCATCCGAACGAGAACGTCGCCGATCTCATGCGGCGTGCGGATGCGGCGCTCTATAAGGCGAAGCATGCCGGGCGGGACTGCGTGCGCGTCTCCGCCGGGCCAGTCGGCGTCCCTTCGTCAGCCGGCACCGAAGCAAGCCACTTCTAACTCTTTGTGGCCTGACGCAATCCCAGACGGAAAAGCGTCTCTTGGAATTACTCCAGACTATCGGCAGCGGCTGAGCTGCGGCATCTCGCCGTCGGAAAGCCCGTACATGTAGCTGCGGCCCTTCACGAACACCGGCGGCCGGTAGCAATCGCCGTAGCCCGTAATCTCGTCGGCTTCGTTCTGATAGATCACCTTCGGCTGGCCGGCGCTGGTGTAGGCCGACAGTTTCTTGGCCAGCTTGCCCTCGCCGACGATGATGCGCTTATAGCCGGCGGCGCTGTCGATGACGAGATTGCCGAAGGAATCGGCATAAACACGGTCCTGATGCTGTCCGGCGCATGCCGGCGCAGCGAAGCCGCCGGCCATGGCCGCAATCGCGGCGAGGCAAGCCAGCACTGAATTCGAACGCATTTTGTCCTCCGTTCACCGGCGCGACCTTGCGGCCTCGGCCCGGACTTCGTCCGAATCGGAAATTAACTCTTTCTTAACCTTTGTTAAGGGGTGGACGGCCTTCGGCGGCGGATCTTAATGAACATGGTTAATTTCCACGGGATGGGGCGCAGGCATCAATCCGCTTGCCTGCTCCGACCTGCTGGCTCCAGGTGAAGCTGATCTTGCAGCGCCGCGTGGCTAGAGCATTTCACCGTTTCACGGAGACGGCGAAATGCCATATCTCTTTGTTTTGACGCCATTCCGGGCGGAAAACCGCTCACACTTTTCCTGGAATTGCTCTAGCGTGCGGCGCACGAAAGGGGCAGCGCATGACCTTTGGCCACACAGTTCGGGTGATCATTATCCCGCTGCTTCTCGCTGCCGCAGGTTGTGTGCCGCAAGATGGTGCGCCGCAGGCGGCATCGCACGCGGTCTCGCCTGCTCTGGCTCAGCAGTCCACCGCGCCCGCGGTGCCCTCGCCGCCGGCAACCGCGGCACCCGCAACCAAGATCACCACTGACCTTACCGTGCCGCGATCGGGCACCGGCACGGCCACCTATAAATGCGGCAACGGTGATATGATCACGATCCAGAGTCTCGGCACGTCGGTTCGCGCGGTAGGGCCGGATGGCATGACCGAGGAGTTTGCGGCCTCACCCGCCAACCAGACCAGCCGCTACCAGGCGGCGACGCATGACGCAATCGTGATCGACGGACGCGAGGCGCTGGTCATGAAGAAGGGGTCGACACCGCAAACCTGCAAGCGATAAGCCCTCCCGAATCGCGACATGCTGCAGTGCAACGAAGCTGCGCCGGCTTCGAAATAGCGCGTTAATCGATTGAAGCCTGATCGGCCCATTTAATCAGACTAAATTACGTTTTCGAAACGGTTTTCTGGCTTTGACGCGGTGCAAAAAGAGCATTAGAAACCGGCTGTCCGAAGTCGCAACCGGAAGCGGCATTGCCGCATTTCCACCTGAGGCTCCAGAGACGTCGAACTGGGGGAGCCATGAGCAGATCACCAGCCACCCGTGCGAATATCAGACGTGAACGGCCGCTTTCGCCGCACCTGAGCGTGTACCGGCCGCCGATCACCATGACGATGTCGATCATCCATCGCATCACCGGTAGCGCGCTCTATTTCGGCGCCCTGCTGGTCGCTGCCTGGCTGATGGCGGCGGCAACCTCGCAGGGCGCATTCGACTGGATCAATTGGGCGTTCGGCACCTGGCTCGGCCGGCTCATCCTTTTCGGCTACACCTGGGCATTGATGCATCACATGCTGGGCGGTGTGCGCCACCTGGTCTGGGACACCGGCGCCGGTCTTGAAAAGCATACGGCTTCCAGGATCGCCTGGGCGACGCTCGCCGGCTCGATCCTGCTCACGCTGCTCATCTGGATCGTCGGCTACATGGTGCGGGGGGCCTGATCATGAGCGGCAACAACACCGACATGCGCACGCCGCTGGCGAAGGTCCGCGGCTTGGGTTCCGCCCACGAAGGTACCGGGCATTTCTGGCGCCAGCGGCTGACCGCCATCGCCAATATCCCGCTGATCCTGTTCTTCGTCGGCTTCCTGATCGCGCTCAACGGCGCCGGTTACGCGGAGGTGCGCGCGGCACTGGCCAATCCATTCGTGGCGCTGGTGCTGGCCCTGGTGCTGATCTCTCCGCTTTATCATATGCGGATCGGCATGCAGGTCATCATCGAGGATTATGTGCATGGCGAAGGCATGAAGCTGGCGCTGATCGCCCTCAACACGTTTTTCACCGTGGCGGTCGGCGTCGCCTCGCTCTTCGCCCTGCTCAAACTGACATTCGGAGGCTGAGTTGGCCAAGGACGCGAAATCAGCCAACACGGCAGGCTATAGCTTTGTCGACCACAAATTCGACGTGGTGGTCGTCGGCGCCGGCGGGGCGGGCCTGCGCGCCACGCTCGGCATGGCCGAGCAAGGCCTGCGTACCGCCTGCATCACCAAGGTGTTCCCGACCCGCTCGCACACGGTGGCCGCGCAAGGCGGCATTGCCGCCTCGCTCTCCAATATGGGGCCCGATTCCTGGCAGTGGCACATGTACGATACCGTCAAGGGCTCGGACTGGCTGGGTGATGTCGACGCCATGGAATATCTGGTGCGCGAAGCGCCGGCCGCGGTCTACGAACTCGAGCATTACGGCGTGCCGTTCTCGCGCACCGAAGAGGGCAAGATCTACCAGCGGCCGTTCGGCGGCCACATGATGAACTACGGCGAAGGCCCGCCGGTGCAGCGCACTTGCGCCGCCGCCGACCGCACCGGCCACGCCATCCTGCATACGCTGTACGGCCAATCGCTGAAGCACAACGCGCAGTTCTTCATCGAGTATTTCGCCCTCGACCTGATCATGGAGCCGGACGGCACCTGCACCGGCGTCGTCGCCTGGAACCTCGATGACGGCACCATCCACCGCTTCTCGGCCAAGATGGTGGTGCTGGCGACCGGCGGTTATGGCCGCGCCTATTTCTCGGCAACCTCCGCGCACACCTGCACCGGCGACGGCGGCGGCATGGCGGCGCGCGCCGGCTTCCCGCTGCAGGACATGGAATTCGTGCAGTTCCACCCGACCGGCATCTATGGCGCCGGCTGCCTGATCACCGAAGGCGCGCGCGGGGAAGGCGGCTACCTCGTCAATTCCGAGGGCGAGCGCTTCATGGAGCGTTACACCCCCTCGGCCAAGGACCTGGCCTCGCGCGACGTCGTCTCGCGCTGCATGACGCTGGAGATCCGCGAGGGCCGCGGCGTCGGCAAGAAGAAGGACCACATCTTCCTGCATCTCGACCACCTCGATCCGGCGGTGCTGCATGAGCGGCTGCCCGGCATTTCGGAATCGGCCAAGATCTTTGCCGGCGTCGACCTGACCAAGGAGCCGATCCCGGTGCTGCCGACGGTGCACTACAATATGGGCGGCGTGCCGACCAATTACTGGGGCGAGGTGCTGAACCCGACCGCCTTCAACCCCGACCAGGTGTCGCCCGGTCTGATGGCGGTCGGCGAGGCCGGCTGCGCCTCCGTGCACGGTGCCAACCGACTGGGCTCGAACTCGCTGATCGATCTGGTGGTGTTCGGCCGTGCGGCGGCGATCCGCGCCGGCCAGGTCATCGACCGCAAGTCGGCCATCCCTTCGCCCAATGAAGCCTCGGTCGAAAAGATCATGGAACGCTTCGACAAACTGCGCCACGCCAACGGCTCGACGCCGACGGCGGTGCTGCGCGAGAAGATGCAGAAGGCGATGCAGGAAGACGCAGCCGTGTTCCGCACGCAGGAATCGCTCGAAAATGGTTGCAAGCGCATTTCGGAGATATGGGGCGAGCTCAAGGACATCAAGGTGTTCGACCGCTCGATGATCTGGAACTCCGACCTGGTCGAGACGCTGGAACTGGAGAACCTGATGGCCAACGCCATCACCACGGTCTACAGCGCCGAGGCGCGCAAGGAGAGCCGTGGCGCCCATGCGCGTGAGGACTTTTCCGCGCGCGACGATGCCAACTGGCGCAAGCACACGCTGGCGCACCTAAGCGAAGACGGCACGGTGACGCTCAGCTACCGCCCGGTGCATACCGAGCCGCTGCTGGCCGAAAAGGACGGCGGCATCAGCCTCGCCAAGATCGCGCCGAAGGCCAGGGTGTATTGATGATGGCGTTGGCGGCGACGGGATATTCCGGCACGCCTCTTCCGGCCAAGCTCGGCCTGAAGGACGGCATGATCGCTGCCTTCATCGCGCTGCCGCCCGAACTCGACGAACTCGCCGAGGCGGCGAATTTCGCTTCGGTCGACCGGCTGGCCGACTGGTCCGGTATCTCGGGCATTCACCAGAGATACGATGCCGTCCATGCCTTCACCAAGCAACGCGCCGAGATCGAGGATCGCCTCGGCGCACTCGAAACGGCGATCAAGCGCGACGGCATGGTCTGGGTCTCCTGGCCGAAGAAGGCGTCGAAAGTGCCGACCGACGTCACCGAGGCCGTGGTCCGCGCCGAGGCGCTGAAACTCGACCTTGTCGACGTCAAGGTCGCCGCCGTGAACGAAATCTGGTCCGGGCTGAAGCTCGTCATCCGAAAGGACCTGAGGTAAATGGTCGAACTGACGCTCCCCAAGAATTCGAAGATCCAGCAGGGCAAGACCTGGCCGAAGCCGGAAGGCGCCACCAATCTCAGGGAATATCGCATCTACCGCTGGTCGCCGGACGATGACGAGAATCCGCGCATGGACACCTATTTCGTCGACATGGACGATTGCGGGCCGATGGTGCTCGACGCTCTGCTCTGGATCAAGAACAAGATCGATCCGACGCTGACCTTGCGCCGCTCCTGCCGCGAAGGCATTTGCGGCTCCTGCGCCATGAATATCGACGGCTCCAACACGCTGGCGTGCACCAAGGGCACCGAGGACATTTCCGGCGCCGTGAAAATCTATCCGCTGCCGCATATGCAGGTGGTGAAGGATTTGGTGCCCGACCTCACCAATTTCTATGCCCAGCATGCCTCGATCGAGCCGTGGCTGAAGACGGTGTCGCCGACGCCGGCCAAGGAATGGCTGCAGAGCCATGAGGACCGCGAGAAGCTCGACGGGTTCTACGAGTGTATCCTGTGCGCCTGCTGCTCGACCTCCTGCCCGAGCTACTGGTGGAACGGCGACCGCTATCTCGGTCCGGCAACGCTGCTGCAGGCCTATCGCTGGCTGATCGACAGCCGCGACGAGGCCAAGGGCGAACGGCTCGACAATCTGGAGGATCCGTTCCGGCTTTACCGCTGCCATACCATCATGAACTGCGCGCAGACCTGCCCGAAAGGCCTCAACCCGGCAAAGGCGATTGCCGAAATCAAGAAGATGATGGTGGAGAGACGGGTTTAGCAGGACGTGGTTGCTGGCCGGTCGCCGCCGCCGGCGATCCTTCCAACCCCCTCTGTCCTGCCGGGCAGAGGGGCTGCTGTCCCTCGGCCTCAAAGGGTAGCTAATCGATGACCGACTCAAATCTTCCCATCCTCAACGCCAGCGAAGCCCGCGTGCTCGGCTGCCTGATCGAGAAGAAGGAACTGACGCCGGATGTCTATCCGCTGACGTTGAACGCGGCATTGGCCGCCGCCAACCAGAAGACGGCACGCGAGCCGGTGATGGCATTGGAGCAGACCGAGGTACACCGGGCGCTGAAGCTGCTCGAGCAGAAGGGGCTGGTGCGGCAGATGTTCGGCTCGCGCGTCGAGCGCTACGAGCATCAGATGGCGCAGCGCTTCTCGCTGACCACGCCGCAGACCGCGTTGCTCGGCCTGCTCCTGTTGCGCGGACCGCAGACGGCGCATGAGCTCCTGGCGCGAGCCGAGCGCATGGCGCGGTTTTCGTCGATCGAGGATTTGCGCGCTGAGCTCGACATGCTGATCGGCCGCCGGCCGCCGCTGGTCCAGGAAATCCCGCGCGGGCCGGGACAGCGCGAAGATCGCTACGTGCATCTCATGAGCGGGCCGGTCGAGATGCAGGCCGCCGCCACGCCCTGGCAACCGCCGGTGCAGGATACCGATCTCGAAGCCCGCGTGCGGGCGCTTGAGGAAGAGGTCGCGACGCTGCGGGCCAAGATAGAGGCGCTGGGCGGCTAGTTCATCGGAGGTTGGCGCGAAGGAACGCGATCTCGGCAAATAGAACGCAAATCACTCCAGCCTGGCGTCGAGCGACACTTTTATGGCGCCAAGCGCCTTGGAGACCGGGCATTCGGCCTTGGCCTTCTCGGCCAATTCCTTGAATTTCGCCGCATCGATGCCGGGCACCTTGCCGACCAGCTTGATGGCGCTGCCGGTGATGCCGGTGCCTGGAACCAGCGTCACCACGGCCTTGGCATCGAGTTCGTCGGCGGGCGTGCCGTTCTCGGCCAGGAAATGCGAAAGCTGCATGGCGTAGCAACCGGCGTGGGCGGCCGCGATCAGCTCTTCCGGATTGGTGCCGGATTTACCGCTTTCATCCTCGAAGCGCGCCTTGAACGAATAGGGCGTGCCCTTGAGCGTCCCGCTCTGGCTGTCGAGCGTGCCTTTGCCCTCTTTCAGATTGCCTTTCCAGACGGCGGTTGCGGTGCGGTCCATGGTGGTCTCCTTGGCCTCGTTTGCGCCGGCCCGGCGCCAGCGTTCCTCCCAACTATAGCGCGGACGCATGGGAAGGCCACCGCGCCATCGCAGCGGAAACCGCGGCATCGGCGCCCGTGGCAAATTTTTTCTGAAAAATGCGCGTGCGAAAATGTCGGCTTCCATCCGGTCCGGCCGTCCTGCGGGCGGCCACGAAGCTTGTGGCCGGATGGAGGTTCACATGGACAATCTGCTTTTCGCACTTTGGCACGAGCGGCGCCGCAGGCCCGGGCGACAAGACGGCTTCTGGCTGGACCCGGCGGCGTCCGGTTTCGGCCGGCTGCTTGCGGCCGTCGCCATCATCGGGGCCGCGGCCTGCCTTCTCGACCAAGCAACGGCGGTCGAGGGCAAGGCTGACACGCCCGCCACCGCATCCTATGGTTCATCGCAGCACGGGAGCCGGAAATGAAATATGTCTGTCTGGTCTATGGTGAGGAAAAGGACCTCCATGCGCTGACCCCGGAGCGTGGGGCCAAGCTCAACGCCGATTCGCTCGCTTATGACAGGTCCTTGGACCAGGAGGGCAAGCTAATCATCGCACAGGCGCTGCAATCGGTGCAGACCGCCACAACCGTGCGCCGCCGCAAAGGCAAGAGGCTGGTCACTGACGGACCATTCGCTGAAACCAAGGAACAATTGCTCGGCTTCGTCATGGTCGAGGCCGACAATCTCGATGAAGCGCTGGACATCGCCGCCGGGATTCCGTTGGCGGAGATCGGTACGATCGAGGTGCGGGCGATCTACGATGTACCGGGATCATAGAAGATGCCGGATGCTGGTGGGACAGCATCCCCTCTGTCCTGCCGTCCGGAAGTTGGGAAGGAACTCGGCGAAGCAGCCTTGAGCCCTGACGGCACTGCCAGCGCGGACACGAAATTCTTCACCTGACGCAACTTTTGCGTGTTGAAGCAAGTCTCGAGTTCTCCTATCGTCGCCGGGATTTTGGGGGACTTCGGCATGCCGTTCCTGATTGCTATCCTTGGCGTGCTGGGAGCGGCGGCATTGTGGTATTACCGGATGAAGGCCATGAACGACGCCGCGCGCGAGGTTGCCGATGTCGTCGGGCGCGTGCAAGGCAACATCCGGCGCAAGAAGCTGCGCAAGCAGGCGGCGCTGTCGCCGCTGACGGCGATCGACGATCCAGTAGTGGCCGCCGCGACGCTGATCACATCGATCGTCTCGGAGAACGGGCCTGTCCTGCCGCAGCGCGAGGCCGTCATCCGCGAAGTCATCTCTGGCATCGCCGACAAGAAAAAGGCGGACGAAGCGGTGATATACGCCAAATGGGCGGCGTCACAGATCGACGACACCACACTCGTCATCGACAAGCTGGCGCCGTTCCTGCGTGAGCGTCTCGACCCGAATGAACGGGAAGACCTGCTCAGGATGCTGAACCGCGTCGCCCAGGGCGGCGGGCAAACAGTCAAGGTCGCCGACCAGCGGATGTTGAGGTTACGGCAGAAGCTTGGGTTCGAGGTGAACTGAGGGCCCGCCTTCTCGTCATTCTATGGCGGAGCAAGGAGCGAAGCGACGCGGCGTAGACCATAGAATTCATTCCATTACCTATAAGCGTTGCAGCGGTGCAGAATTGTGCTCGGCTGCATTCTTCGACCAGGATCACGGAACGGATCCTCGCGTCTGCACGTCCGCTTCGCCCGTGGATGACGACGTCGTGTAGGCCTCGGCCAATTGCCAGGCGATCAGATCGGCTCGCCTCGCAACAGCCTCGGCGTATTGGCCGATAGCCCCGATGCCTGGCGGATGAAGAAATCCTTCAAGCGCGGCATGCGCTCGACCAGGCCGAGGCCGATGTCGCGGGCAGTGCGCAGCGGGCTGATGTCGTTGGAAAACAGCCGGTTCAGCACATCTGTCGTGACGCCCATCTGCACCGTGTCGAAACGGCGCCACTGCTGGTAGCGCTCCAGCACGTCGAGCGCGCCGATGTCCTGGCCGAGCCGGTCCGCCTCGACGATCACTTCGGCAAGTGCCGCCACGTCCTTGAAGCCGAGGTTCAGGCCCTGGCCGGCGATCGGGTGGATACCATGGGCGGCGTCGCCGGCGAGCGCGATGCGGGGCGCCACGAAGGCGCGCGCAAGCGTGAGGCCGAGCGGCCAGGCGCGCGGCTTGTCGGCAACGCGGATTTCTCCGAGCTTCAGGCCGAAGCGCCGCTCGAGCTCTTGCTCGAAGACGAGATCGTCGCCGGACACCAGCGCCGCGGCATCGGGCGTGCGCTCGACCCAGACGATCGACGAACGGTTGGTGCCGTCCTCGTCCGGCTTGAGCGGCAGCGTGGCAAAGGGGCCGGCGGGCAGGAAATGCTCTTCGGCGCGGCCATGGTGCGGCCGTTCATGCGCCACGGTGCAGACGATGCCGGACTGGCCGTATTCCCACTTCACCGTCTTGATGCCGGCCATGTCGCGCAGCTTGGAATTGACACCGTCGGCGGCAACAAGCAGCCGCGCCGCCAGCGTGGCGCCGTCGGCGAGATGCACTGATATGCCGGCGCCGTTGGTTTCGAAACCCTGCACCGCGACGCCTTCGATAATGTCGATGCCGAGCTTTTCGGCCCTGCGGCGCAAGGCGCCGTTCAAAATCGTGTTGGCCACCATATGCGCGAAGGGCTCGCCCGGCGCGACCTCGCCGCCGAAGGTCAGGAACACCGGGCGCACCGGATCGGAACTGCGCGAATCGGTGATGATCATCTCGGTGATCGCCTGCGCGTGGGGTGCAATCTCGGCCCACACGCCAAGTTGGTCGAGCATGCGGCAGGCAGCCGCGGCTATGGCCGAGGCGCGGCTATCCCTTTGCCAGGCGCCGGCGGGTGCGGCATCGACCAGCGCCACGGCAAGGCCCGGCCGCGCCTGCTTCAGCGAGACGGCGCTGGCCAGTCCTACATAGCCGGCGCCAGCGACGAGAACATCGAGCCCGGATCTGGTCTTGGCGTCCGCCTTGCGT
The DNA here is from genome assembly GCF_006439395.2 of Mesorhizobium sp. B4-1-4. Lineage (NCBI taxonomy): Bacteria > Pseudomonadati > Pseudomonadota > Alphaproteobacteria > Hyphomicrobiales > Phyllobacteriaceae > Mesorhizobium > Mesorhizobium sp. B4-1-4. Next base: position 4,813,619 of record NZ_CP083950.1, on the reverse strand, counting down.
TCCATTGTCTTGGCTCCTTGCGCGCCGGCCCGGGCTTGCGCCCTTGACGGCTCGTTCTTCCTGTCGGAAACCGCCATAGCAATTTTGAGGCGAGGTCACAAAACATGACGGCGGCCATGGACGAGCTTCTGCGCATTCTCGACCTCGAGAGGCTGGAACACAATCTGTATCGTGGTCGCAGCCCCCAGGTGGAGTGGCAGCGCGTCTTCGGCGGCCAGACGATCGCCCAGGCCCTGGTGGCGGCGCAGCGCACCGTGGAGCCCGATCGCTTCGTGCATTCACTGCACGGCTATTTCATGCGGCCGGGCGACATCAAGGTGCCGATCATCTACGAGGTTGACCGCATTCGCGACGGCGGCTCTTTCACCACGCGCCGCGTGCTTGCGATCCAGCACGGGCAGGCGATCTTTTCGCTGGAAGCCTCGTTCCAGGTCGACGAGAAGGGGCTGGAGCATCAATTCGCGCTGCCCGACGACGTGCCGCCCCCGGAAGGACTGAAGACGCAGCGCCAGCTGCTCGAAACGGCCGACCGGGTGCCGGAAGCCGTTCGACGGTTCTGGGCACGGGAGCGGCCGCTGGAGCTGCGGCCGGTCAACCTCGAACACTATGAGAGCCGCGACAAGCTGCCGCCCCGGCAGAATGTCTGGATCCGGCTAGCCGGACCGGTTCCCGACGACCGCGCGCTGCAATCGGTGCTGCTCGCCTATCTCTCGGACATGACGCTGCTCGATACCTCGACCTTCGCGCATGGGCGCGGCCTGTTCGATCCAGACATCCAGGCGGCGAGCCTCGACCATTCGATGTGGTTCCACCGGCCGCATTCGCTCGACGGCTGGCTGCTCTATGCGCAGGACAGCCCGTCGAGCTCGGGATCGCGCGGCTTCAGCCGCGGCATGCTCTATGCACGCGACGGCACGCTGATCGCCTCGATGGCCCAGGAAGGTTTGATCCGGCTCAAGCGTTGATCGGAAGCCGGCGAAATAGGCATTTCCAAAAAATTGCATAAATTTTAAGCATGCGGCATGCCGCAGGCTCCGGCACCTGCTGGCTGCGGCCCATCCATTTCCTTTGTTTACAACAGGTTAACATGCTGCTTCGGCACTTGGCACGGAGCTTGAATCCTTGGGGGCACTCTCCGGCTCCTCGGGATCGGTGCAGTCGTGCAAACGCGGGGGACCGCAACAGCAAAGGGTGAAACCTTATGAAAATCGTGATGGCAATCATCAAGCCGTTCAAGCTCGACGAGGTGCGCGAAGCGCTTACCGCCGTCGGCATCCAGGGCCTGACCGTCACCGAAGTCAAAGGCTACGGGCGTCAGAAGGGGCATACGGAAATCTATCGCGGGGCGGAATACGCGGTCAGCTTCCTGCCGAAGATCAAGATCGAGGTCGCGGTCAGCGCCGACGTGGTCGACAAGGCCGTCGAGGCCATCACCGCAGCCGCCAAGACCGGCCAGATCGGCGACGGCAAGATCTTCGTTTTCGGCATCGACCAGGCGGTGCGCATCCGCACCGGCGAAACAGACAGCGACGCACTCTAAGCGCCGGACACGTATTCCAATGGAGAGTTCAATGAATATTTCTTCCATCTTGAAGACTACGGGACGGGCGGCCCTTTTGGGTACGCTCACTCTCGCAGCCTTGGGCACGGTCGCCGCCTTCGCCCAAGAGGCCGCTCCCGCCGCCGCAGCGGCCGCGCCGGCCGCCGCCCCGACCCCGGTGCTCGACACCGGCAACACCGCCTGGATGCTGACCTCGACGGCGCTCGTGCTGATGATGACGATTCCAGGCCTGGCGCTGTTCTACGGCGGCATGGTGCGCAAGAAGAACGTGCTCGCCACGATCATGCAAAGCTTCGCCATCACCTGTTTGGTGACGGTGCTTTGGTTCATGTTCGGCTACTCGCTGGCCTTCTCCGACGGTGGCGGCATGAATGCCTATCTCGGCGGCTTCTCGAAGTTCTTCCATCACGGCATCACCACCGCGACGCTGTGGGCGCCGGGTGTGGCCAACATTCCCGAATTCGTCTTCTCGATGTTCCAGATGACGTTCGCCATAATCACGCCGGCGCTGATCGTCGGCGCCTTCGCCGAGCGCATGAAGTTCTCGGCGCTGCTGATCTTCATGGCGCTGTGGTTGGTGTTCGTCTACGCGCCGATCGCGCATTGGGTGTGGGGCGGCGGCTTCCTTGGCACGGCGGGCGTGCTCGACTTTGCCGGCGGCACGGTCGTCCACATCAACGCCGGTGTCGCGGGCCTGGTCTGCGCACTGGTGCTGGGCAAGCGTGAAGGCTACGGCACCACCAACATGGCGCCGCACAACCTGGTCTATTCGGTGATCGGCGCTTCACTGCTGTGGGTGGGCTGGTTCGGCTTCAACGCCGGCTCGGAACTGGCGGCGGACGGGCTTGCCGGTGCGGCCATGATGAACACGCAGGTCGCGACCGCGGCGGCGGCGCTTGCCTGGATGTTCGCCGAATGGATCATCGCCAAGAAGCCATCGGTGCTCGGCATCATCTCAGGCGCCGTCGCCGGCCTGGTCGCGGTGACGCCCGCTTCCGGCTTCGTCAACCCGACGGGCGCCTTCGTCGTCGGCATCGTCGCAGGCGTCGTCTGCTACATCTCGGCGGTCAAGGTGAAGCATATTTTCGGCTATGACGACTCGCTCGACGCCTTCGGCGTGCATGGCGTCGGCGGTATCGTGGGTGCGCTGCTCACCGGCGCGCTCGCCGATCCGGCCATCAACGCGCTCGGCAAGGGCGCATCGGTCGCCACCCAACTCTATGGCATCGTCTTCACCATTCTGTGGACTGCGATCGTCACCTTCGTGATCCTCTACATCGTCAAGGCGCTCGTCGGCCTGCGTCCATCCGGCCAGGAGGAAGTCGAAGGCCTCGACGTCACCCAGCATGGCGAAGTGGTGCCGTAAGGCCCGCCTCGCCAATGGACCGGCGGATCCTCCTCCCGCCGGCCATATCTCCGCGCATTTCCGGGCGATGAAGCGCTGCATGCTTTTCCCGGAATTGCCTGAAAAAGAATCCCGTCGTGACGCTCCGCAAGGAGCTCACGCCTTGAGGCCCGGATCGCATCCGGGCCTCTTTTTTGAGAAATTCGTCCCGGCCGCGCCTGGATTCGCGCAATCACGTTGGCGTGAAAAGGATTTTTGAAAGAAACATCCACTGCCTTGGCCCGAACTGTGGAGGCGATCGTCGTCCTGGCGTTCGTCTGTACAACACAGGGAAGGAATTTTTCATGAACCTCAAGAATATCTGCCTCGGGGCACTGGCACTTTCCATGATCAGCGGCATGGCTTTGGCTGGCGGCGCTCTCGACAGTCCAGTCGACATGTCGCCTTTCTTTACCGATTCCAGCATGAAAACCATGAAGCCCATGGAAGAATTCAAGGCGGCCTTCATGGCCATGCCGAAGGAAAAGCAGGACGCCATGATCAAGGAGTGCAACGACGCGGCGATGAGCAAGCCGCATGCCGAGTTCTGCGCCAATGTGCGCGCCCTTGGCGGCGCCAGCAAGTAAGCGCCGCCTGATCCACCCGAACGGATGGCGGGCCAGGGCGCCCGCCATTTTCTGCGGGTGCCAGGCCCAGAAGTTCTCTGTAGCAGAGGGGGTAACCATCGGCGGCCTTATAGTTAATGCGCCCTTAACCTTCCCACGCATAGTCTGGCCCTCGAATCTGCCGGAGTGCGTCATGCGCTCCGGCCAGGCAATCACTGACGGGGAAGAGCATGCGTTCAGGGGCTTCAGCACCGCTCGCGCTGACCGATACGGGGCACGGTATCCAGGCTTTCGCGAGGCGCCAGGTCGGCCGGCTTGTCGGCGCCGGCCTGTTCCTGGCTGTGGCCTTCGGGATCGCCAGCCTCGCCACCTGGAACGTTGCCGATCCAAGCTTCTCGCATGCCACGAACAACACCGTCACCAACGCCATGGGCTATGCCGGCGCGGTGTTCTCCGATCTTGCCATGCAGTTCTTCGGTCTCGCCGCGGTTGCCGCGCTGGTTCCGGCGGTGATCTGGGGATACCTCCTGTTTTCGGCGCGCGGCGTCGACAGGCTGCCCAAGCGCGGGCTGTTCTGGTTCGGCTTCGCGCTGCTCGCCGCCGCGATCGCCGGCTGCATCGTTCCACCCAAGACCTGGCCGCTGCCCACCGGCCTCGGCGGCGTGTTCGGCGACATGGTGCTCAAGATTCCCGGCGTTCTTATCGGCGGTTATCCGACCGGGCTGATCGCCAGCGTGCTCGCCGTGTTGCTGGCAGCACCGGCGCTCTGGCTGTTCGCCTATGGCTCGGCACTGATCGGACGCAAGAACGGCTTCGCCGTCATGGAGGAGCCGGCCGCCGCCGATCCGCGCGAGGACGAGCTTCTGTTCGACAATGACGAGGATGAGGGTGACGAAGGCATATTGGCGCTCGGCGCCATCACCCATTGGTGGCTCTCGTTCCGCGCGTGGATGCACCGGCGCGCGGTGCGCCGCCGGCAGGAGCGCGACGAATATGAGCCGGAGATGCAGCCGCGCGCCAGCGCCTGGCGCCGCGCCGCCGAACGGGTCGAATCGGCCGAGTTCGCCGAGCAGCGGATGAGCCAGGATGGCCGCGCCCGCGTCGAGCCGGAATTCTTCGCCGCCATGGTCAACGACCGCAGCGTTTCCGTCGATCCGGACGATGACGACGTCTTCGGCCGCGACGGTGAAGACATGGATTTCGACGACGAGCCTGTCGCCCAGCGCCGTGCGGCCCCCACGGCCGGGGTGCAGCAGTTCCGTTCCGACGCCGCCACCCGCGTCGAGGCGCCGGCGCCTCGCCCGGCGCCCGGCGCGCGCGTCCAGCGTGAGGCGCAGACCTCGCTGATCGGCGAGGACAAGTTCGAGATGCCGTCGCTGCACTTCCTGTCCGAACCGAAGAACGTGGCGCGCGACCCGAGCCTGTCCAAGGATGCGCTGGAACAGAATGCGCGGCTGCTCGAAGGCGTGCTGGAGGATTTCGGCGTCAAGGGCGAGATCATTGCCGTTCGCCCCGGCCCGGTCGTCACCCTCTACGAGCTCGAACCGGCGCCCGGCATCAAGTCGTCGCGCGTCATCGGCCTGTCCGACGATATCGCCCGCTCGATGAGCGCGATCGCCTGCCGCGTCGCGGTCGTGCCCGGCCGCAACGCCATCGGCATCGAACTGCCGAATGCGAAGCGCGAGACGGTCTATCTCAGGGAGATCATGGCCAGCCGCGATTTCGAGACGACCAAGGCCAAGCTGGCTCTGGCGCTGGGCAAGACCATCAATGGCGAGGCGGTTATCGTCGATATCGCCAAGATGCCGCACGTGCTGGTCGCCGGCACCACCGGCTCGGGCAAGTCGGTCGCCATCAACACCATGATCCTGTCGCTGCTCTACCGGCTCACGCCGCAGGAATGCCGGCTGATCATGATCGACCCGAAGATGCTGGAGCTCTCGGTCTATGACGGCATCCCGCATCTTCTGACGCCGGTCGTCACCGATCCAAAGAAGGCGGTGGTGGCGCTGAAATGGACCGTGCGCGAGATGGAGGACCGCTACCGCAAGATGTCCAAGGTCGGCGTGCGCAACATCGACGGTTTTAACGCACGCGTCCAACAGGCGGAGAAAAAAGGCGAGAAGATTTCACGCACGGTGCAGACCGGCTTCGACCGCCAGACCGGCGAGGCGATCTATGAGACCGAGGATCTCGATCTCGAGCCGATGCCCTATATCGTCGTCATCATCGACGAAATGGCCGACCTGATGATGGTCGCGGGCAAGGACATCGAGGGCGCGGTGCAGCGCCTTGCGCAGATGGCGCGTGCCGCCGGCATCCACGTCATCATGGCCACGCAACGCCCGTCGGTCGACGTCATCACGGGCACGATCAAGGCCAATTTCCCGACCCGCATCTCCTTCCAGGTGACGTCGAAGATCGACAGCCGCACCATCCTTGGCGAGCAGGGCGCCGAACAGCTGCTCGGCATGGGCGACATGCTCTACATGGCCGGCGGCGGCCGCATCCAGCGCGTGCACGGCCCCTTCGTCTCCGACGACGAGGTCGAGAAGATCGTCGGGCACCTGAAGCTGCAGGGCGTGCCGGAATATCTCGACGCCATCACCGAGGACGACGGCGAAGATGACGACGAGCCGTCCGGCAAGGGCGGTTCCGGAGGCGGCGGTGGCGGCGGCAATTTCGAGGATTCCGACGACCCCTACGATCAGGCCGTCGCGGTGGTGTTGCGCGACGGCAAGGCGTCCACTAGCTACATCCAGCGCCGTCTCGGCATCGGCTACAACCGCGCCGCCTCGATCATAGAAAAGATGGAGAAGGAAGGCATTGTCGGCCCGGCCAACCATGCGGGAAAACGCGAAATCCTGGTACCGACCGAAGAGGATAAGTTCTGACGGCGGGGAACCCACGGCAACTTTGAACCCTCTGGCGCGTTCAAGCGACTGGGCAGCGTTCGGCCCGCCAAACTTCAGCCCAACTGGGGGTCCAGGACAGCGACTAAATCAGGAATCAGATGAGAGTGACCGATATGAAAAATGATCTTTCAGCGCTCAGCGATCTTGCCACGACCCGACGCCGGCTGCTTGGCCTTGGCCTGGTGTTCGTGGGTGCCGCAGCCCTCAATGTGGTGCCTGGATTCGAGTTGCTGGCCTCGGCGCAGGCTGCCGTGCCGGCGGCCGCGCAGAAGATCGCCGACCATTTTTCCGCGGTCAAATCGATGAGCGGCGAATTTGTCCAGTTCGGCCCAAAGGGCGAGCAGACCGGCGGCAAGTTCTTTCTGGAACGGCCTGGCAAGATTCGCTTCAACTATGACGGAGCGTCGAATTTCCGGGTGATTTCGGACGGCAAGTCGGTGGTCATCCTCAACAAGAAGCTGAACACGTCAGACCTTTATCCACTGTCGAAGACACCGCTGAAACTGCTGCTCGACGACCGGATCGACCTGTCGGGCGACCGCGTCAAGAGCGTCAAGGAAGAGGACGATCTCACCACCATTCAGCTCGCCGACAAGTCGGTGTTCGGCAATGCGCGGATCACCATGATGTTCGACCCGAAAACCTTTGACCTGCGCCAGTGGACGATTACCGATGCGCAAGGCAAGGACACGACGGTGATGATCTTCAACACCAAGGAAGGCGTCAGTTTCGCCCCCGACACCTTCGCCATCGACTATACCGCGAACCGCGAGCTTAACACCAAGACCAGGTAATCTGCAATCTCTGCGGAAAGCTTTTGGACGTCGGCGCTGCCCTTCATCTGGCTGCCGCCATCTTCTCCCGTAAACGAGGAGAAGTCGCCGACGGTCTCGCTTAATTGCCAGCGCTGCCAGAAAGATGCCGGGGTCGCGGCCAGCCTCCTGCTCGCCGTTCACGGGGAGAAATGCCCGGCAGGGAGGCCGCGCTGGCCTCTGATATTGCAGTACTTGTCTTTGTGACGCGCGGCTGGCAGTAGTTTGATCTTTGTCGGACCCGCCGCATGCCCTTTTCCATCGCCACCTGGAACATCAACTCCGTTCGCCTGCGCATGCCGATCGTCGAGCGCCTGCTGGATGAGTACGCGCCCGATGTGCTTTGCCTGCAGGAGACGAAAGTCCCCGATGAACTGTTTCCCGAAAAGGCCTTTCGCAGGCTCGGCTACCAGCACATCGCCTTCCATGGCCAGAAGGGCTATCACGGTGTTGCGACGGTGGCGCGGCGACCGATCGAGGTGGTCGAGAAGCGCCGCTTCTGCGAGATCGAGGACAGCCGGCATCTGTCGGTGACGGTGCGGGCCGGCGGCAAAGCGATCCTGCTGCACAATTTCTACGTTCCGGCGGGCGGCGACGAACCAGACCCGGAGATCAACAAGAAGTTCAGGCACAAGCTCGATTTCGTCGCCGAGATGAACGCCATCCGCGCCGAGCACAACGAGGTGTCGGGCTCGATCCTGGTCGGCGATCTCAACATCGCGCCGCTCGAACACGATGTCTGGTCGCACAAGCAACTGCTCAACGTGGTCAGCCATACGCCGGTCGAGACCGAGAACTTCGAAGCGATGCGGCTGGCCGGCAACTGGGTCGACCTCATGCGGCTCAACGTGCCGCTCGAACAGAAGCTCTACACCTGGTGGAGTTATCGCGCGCAGGACTGGGAGCTTTCCAATCGCGGCCGGCGGCTCGACCATGTCTGGTCGTCACCAAACCTGGTGCCCGATTTCGCCGGCTACGAAATCCTGAGGGCGGCGCGCGGCTGGGATCGGCCGTCGGACCATGTGCCGGTCATCGCGCGCTTCGATCTGGATTAACCTGCGGAAGACAGCGGTCCTCCACCCCCCTGTCCTGCTGACTTAACAGGATTTATATTTGCCGCGCTTTCACTCGCTCGTAAATCGCGGCGCCAATTGCTCGATGCGGCGGATCATGGCCTGAAAATCCTCCAGGATGCGCTGGTGGAGTTTCACCGCCACTTCCGGATATTCCTCCAGGATGCGGCGGAACATCTTGCGGCTGAGCCGGATCACTTCCGAGTCGATTTCGGCCGACGCGCTGGTCAGCCGGTTGGTATCGGCGATCAACGCCAGTTCGCTGAGCATCGTGCCGGGGCCGACTGTGCCTAGCGGGATGCGCTCGCCACGGCTCTGCTCGCGATAGAGCACGATACGCCCGCTGACGACGATGTAGGCCGAGTCGGCCATGTCGTCCTCGCGATAGAGCTTGTGGTCGGCCTGCAAGAAAGTGGTTTCGGCGCCGAAGGCGAGCAGGCGCAACTGTTCCTGCGTGAAGCCTTCGAAAAGCCTCACGGCGGACAGGATGCGGATGTCGTCATCCAGCGCCATCTAGCTGTGTCCCCGAACGGTCAGTCCAGTCCCTCCTTTGCGGTACGATCCAGAATCCCCCTCCAACCGGATCGTATCCGAAAGCGGCTCCGCCCAGACCGCCTATTGGATAGTGAAATGTTTAAGGAACCAGCTTGTAGCCGCCGCTTTCTGTCACAAGAATTTCGGCATTGGAAGGATCGCGCTCGATCTTCTGGCGCAAGCGGTAGACATGGGTTTCCAGCGTGTGCGTGGTGACGCCGGAGTTGTATCCCCACACTTCCTCCAGCAGCACGTCGCGCGTCACCACCTTCTGGTCGGCGCGGTAGAGATATTTGATGATCGATGCCTCCTTTTCCGTCAGCCGCACCTTGCCGCCGCGCGGGTCGATGAGCAGTTTCTGGCTGGGCTTGAATGTGTAGGGGCCGACCGAGAAGGTGGCATCCTCGCTCTGCTCATGCTGGCGCAGCTGCGCACGGATGCGCGCCAGAAGCACCGCGAAGCGGAACGGCTTGGTCACATAGTCGTTGGCGCCGGCCTCGAGACCGAGAATCGTGTCCGAATCGGTGTCGTGGCCGGTCAGCATGATGATCGGCGCCTTGTAGCCGCCCTTGCGCAGGATCTTCACCGCCTCGCGGCCATCCATGTCAGGCAGGCCGACATCCATGATGAGCAGGTCGACGAGGCCGCCGCGCGCCGCGGTGACGCCTTTTGCCGCAGTCGATTCCTGCAGCACGTCGAATTCCTCGTAGAGGGACAATTGCTCGACCAGTGTGCCGCGCAGGTCGTCATCGTCGTCGACGATCAGGATGGTGCGTGAAGTCATGGATCAATCCGTTGTTTTGAAAAGAAATTCTGTTGACCGCTGCCTATTTATGCGGAAGCTGATCGGCACAACAGCCGATCACAGTGATTTGTTCCGTGGCACGATCATACAAGAAAAAACGCGCGCGCAATGCAGCTGGCGCAATTTTGCCGAAAGGGCTGCGTGTGCTGACCGTGCGGCCGAGGCCCGGTCATCCAACTCAGGGCCTGCTGCAGGCCGGAAAAACGGTGTTTGCGTGCGCATTGGGGCGCGGCGGCATCACGGCTGACAAGCGCGAAGGCGATGGCGCCACGCCGCTTGGCTCGATGCGCATCCTGGCGGGCTATTTCCGGGGGGATCAGTTTGCCGCCGGCCGCAAAACCCGCCTGGCGATGGCGCCGATCGGCCCCGATCTCGGCTGGTGCGAGGTACCAGACGACCGCAACTACAACCGTCCGGTCAGGATTCCCTATGGCGCCAGCCATGAACGCATGCGGCGTGACGATCGGCTCTATGACGCCTGCCTCGTGCTCGACTGGAACATCGCGCCGCGCCGCAGGGGACGCGGCAGCGCCATCTTCTTCCACCTGGCGCGCGCCGATTTCACGCCGACGCAAGGCTGCGTCGCCGTCACCGCGCGCACGATGGCGCGGCTGCTGCCGCTGCTGTCGGATCGTACGGTGATGCGGGTGGTGAGGTAGGGCAGTAGGGCAGTAGGGCAGTAGGGCAGTAGGGCAGTAGGGCAGTAGGGCAGTAGGGCAGTAGGGCAGTAGGGCAGTAGGGCAGTAGGGCAGTAGGGCAGTAGGGCAGTAGGGCAGTAGGGCAGTAGGGCAGTAGGGCAGTAGGGCAGTAGGGCAGTAGGGCAGTAGGGCAGTAGGGCAGTAGAAGGGTCTTCGTTGCTGGCCTGGCTTTCCCTACTGCCGTATTGCCTTACTGCCCTATTCCCTTACCTTCTTGGCTGCTGCCAGCCGATGTCGAGAAGGCCGAGCCGGCCGATCTCGCGGTCCATGGCCCGGGCGATGTCCTTGCGGCCAGCGCCGATGTCGCGCAGCTGGCGGTCGGACAGATCCTCGACGTTCTGGTGCGGAAGGCTGACCGCCACCCTGGCTTGACGCAGCCAGTCACGGATCGCCGATAGCCAGCCCGGCCGGGCGGCATAAGCGGGGTGGAGAGCGATGTGAGACATGATGTAATCCGTTCTTCCGGGCTTCAAATCCGGTTTGATAGTGTTCCGATGTTCACATCATGCCCGATTGAAATCCTGGGAGGAAACGAGTAGTTTTTTTCCGATTATCAAGTTTTCTTTGAGGATCGAAGAGACGTCATGAGCCGCTTTGCGGAGTTCACGCGCTGATGGCGGCCCTGCTGCCGGGGACGCGGGCGCTGAGGACGCTCGAGGCGGCGGCCCGCCACCTCAATTTCACCCGCGCCGCCGACGAACTTGGCCTGACGCCGGCGGCCGTCAGCCATCAGATCAAGGAAATCGAGGATCAGCTTGGCATCGTGCTTTTCACGCGCACCAGCCGCACCATCCGGCTGACGGAGGCGGGCACGGTGCTGTTCGAAGCCGCGACCGATGCGCTCGACCTGCTCGGCAGGGCCGCCATGCGGGCGCGCAAGATGGCGCGCGGAACGGAATTTCTGAAGGTGACGCTGGACGCGCAGTTCGCGGCGAAATGGCTGATGCGGCGCGTCGAGGATTTCCGCAAGCAGAGGCCAGGCATCGAGCTCAGGTTCGACATCGCCTACGGGCTGCGCGACTTCGATCTTGACGATGTCGATGTCGGCATCCGCTTCGGCGCGGGCAAATATCCCGGGCTTTGCGCGCACCGCCTGTTCGACAACATCATCATTCCGGTGTGCAGCCCGGGCCTTTTGACGTCGGGGCCGCCCCTGCGCGAGCCGCGCGATCTTTTCCAGCACACGCTTGCCCATATCGAGTGGACGCGTCAGGGCGTGACATGGCCGAACTGGCGCATGTGGATGGCGGCGGCCGGCATCAACGATTTCGACGACAGCCGCACCGTCGTCTTCGGCACATCCACGGATGCGGTCCAGGCAGCGCTCCACGGCAATGCCGTCGCGCTCGCCGATTTCGCCATGGTGGCAAACGACCTTTCCGAGGGGCCGGCTGGTGCGGCCCTCGAGCTCAGCATCAAGGTTGCCCCCGAATACGCCTACTTCCTTGTCTATCCCAAAGCGGCGGCTGACGATCCCCGCATCGTCGCCTTCCGCGAATGGATCCTCGATGAGGTGGCCAGGACGCGCGCCACGGACAAGGGGTAGGCCGGCCGGCCAACCCTTCGCTCACGACCGGGCGTTGTGGCCGAAGATCATGCGGGTGTATTTTTTCCAGTTCCACTGCAATTTCTTATACAGAAGCGGGTGTGGTTTGCCGGCAACGGAAGTGTGGAAGGTGCCGTTTTCGCTGCCCTGTTCGGCGATAGGCCGCTCAAACCACAACATTTCGACCCCCAGTTCTTCGTCCATCCGTTCGATCTGGTGGTCGATTCCCGTAGATATCTTATTGCGGGCGATCCAGGCGCAACGGGCTTCGGCGACTGGGCGGGTGATGAGGTAGGAGTCGGCGCATCTGGCATGCAATGCGGGATAGAGCCTTTGACCCCTGCGCAATTTCCAGCTCGGCGTGTAGTAGTTGCTGCCATTGCCGAGATAGATGACGGCCTTGCGCGCGGGGTCGCCGAGCTCGGCCAGCCCCTGCCGGAATTTGGTGACGAAGCCGCGAGCGAGGAAGACGTCATCCTCGAAGACCAGGCAATAGGGTAGGTCGGTCTCGAGGAAATCGCGCCAGATGCCGACATGTTTCAGCGCCAGCGAGACGGCCGCCGGGTGGGTAAAGGTTGGGGCGATCAACTCGTCGCGAATCTCCGGTGTGATATCCGGCCGGTCCCAGTCGGTGTAGAAGTAGACGGGCACGCCGCGCCGCTCGAACTCACGGACAATGTGGCGGCGCCGGTCGTCATAGCCCTGCTTGACGTGGCAGATCCGGGTGAACACCAGGTCGCGCGGAAATCCGGACTCATCTGCCATCGTCAATGTACCGTCATCCGTTCAGCCTGCCGCGGCGCCGAACCAACCGATCACCGCGCCGATGATCAACAGCACGCCCAGCCAGTGGCCGCCATCGATAAGGGTCAGGTCCCAGCCGAAATTCTCGTAGCGGTGGTTGACCGAAAGCGTCGTGGCGACGAAACCGAGCCAAAGTACGAAGCCGAAGACAAGCCCGGCCAGCAATGTCGGCTCGCCCCCGGTCATCGCTCCGACAACCAGCGCCATGATGCAGGCCATGACCAGTTCGGCGATGAAGCTGATGACGAAAGGCAGCGGCGATCTCTTCATCGTCGCCGGGTCGAGTTTGGCGGCCTTCAGCCAGGGCTTGCTCAAAGCCATGTACCAGGCGGCGCCGAACAGCCATGCGACGATGGCGCCGGCGATCACCGCCAGCCAGTTCACTGCGGAAAAATCCATGAGTTCCCCTCCGATTCGGATTCATGGAAACGCCTGTTCGGCGGCGGCGTCAAGCAAGTCGCCAGACTGTCGTGCGCTTGATCTCGGCGTCCTCGAGCGCCCGCGTCACCGGAACTTCGTAGACGCCGAGCGGCTCCAGTCCCGATCGTGGCAGATAGGACCGCCCGGGATCGCCGACCAGAATCTCGGCGCCACGCTGTTTGAGCGCCGAAAACCAAGGCATCAGCCGGTCGGCGAAAGGCTTGTCGTAGAAGACGTCGCCGGCCAGCACGACGTCCCAACCCATATCGGCGCCGATGCAGTCGGTGTCGAGGAATTCGATTTCGATGCCATTGGCCTGTGCATTGAGGCGGACCGCGGTCTCGCTGAACGGATCGATGTCGGCGGCGGTTACCCCGGCCGCGCCTGCCTTGGCGGCGGCGATGGCGACGAGGCCTGATCCCGAGGCGAAGTCGAGCACGCGCTTGCCCCGCACCGCGCCGGGACTGTCGATGACATAGCGGGCAAGGCCTTGGCCGCCGGCCCAGGCGAAGGCCCAGAAGGGCGGCGGCAGTCCGATCTCGACCAGCTCGTCCTCGGTCCGCAGCCACAGATCGTGCGCCTCATCGGCAAGATGAAGCAGGATCTCGGGCACGTGCGGCGGCGCCATCAGCGCCGTGTTGTCGAGGATGAACTGCCTGGCGCTGTGCGGGGTGAGCACCGTCACGGGGCAGGTGTCAGGCCGCCCATGCGGCAGACTTCCTTCCATTCCGCCGGGGTCACCGGCTGCACGGAAAGCCGTCCAAGCCGCACCAGCGCCATGTCGGCAAGCTTCGGATTGGCCTTGATCTCCGCCAGCGTCGGCGGGGTCGGCACGTCCTTGAAGGCCCGGATGTCGACACACTCCCAGCGCGGGTCGTCCGATGTGGTGTCTGGGTGGGCCAGCGCGCAGACCTCGGCGATGCCGACCACGTTCAGCCCTTCATTGGAATGGTAGAAGAAGCCGAGATCGCCGATCTGCATGGCCTTCATGTTGTTGCGGGCGGCGTAGTTGCGCACGCCGTCCCATTGCGTGCCGGCCTTGCCCTTGGCCTTCAGCGCCTCGAAGGAGAAGACCGAGGGTTCGGACTTGAACAGCCAGTAGTTCATCTCAGGGGTTCCTTACCGTTGTCACAGTATATCGCCATAGCGTCGGCGCTGCCCCCGCACCCTGCCCGACGAGGGGTTGCGCGACCAAACAATCATTCACTCGCAGGCTTCTTGAAGACCCAGTTCCACGCACGGATCTCGACGCTTTCGAACAGACCGGCCTTGGCATAGGGGTCGGTTGCCGCGAGGGCTTGCGCGCCGGCCATATCAGGCGCTTCGATCATCACCAAGCTGCCGTCCGGCTTGCCGTCGGAGTCGAGGAAGGGGCCCGCAAAGGCAAGCCTCCCTTCGCTGATCAGGCCTTCCAGAAACGCCGCGTGCGCCGGCCTTGTATCGACGCGCAGCTGCAGGCTGCCAGGCTTGTCCTTGCAAATCAACGCAAACAGCATGCTCTCTAACTCCGGATGGTTCAGTCCTTGGTTTCGGTTTTCAGCGGCCGTGTCATCAGCGCCGTCACGGCCTGGTCTATGGTCACCTTGCCGTCCAGTATGGCGGCGACGGCGGAAATGATCGGCGCGTCGATGCCACGCCCGACGGCGATGCGGGCGGCGATCGCCGCCGTCGGCACGCCCTCGGCCAGCGGCAATCCGGAAAGCGTCTTGCCTTGCCCAAGCGCCAGCCCGTAGGCGAAATTGCGCGATTGCGCCGACGAGCAGGTGAGCAGCAGGTCGCCAAGGCCGGAAAGCCCCATCAAGGTCTCGGGCCTGGCGCCGAAGGCGGCACCGATACGGCGCAGTTCGACGAAGCCGCGCGTCACCATGGCGGCCTGGGCGCTGGCGCCGAGCCCGGCCCCGGTCACCGCGCCGGCGGCAATGGCGAAGACATTCTTCAAGGCGCCGCCGATCTCGACGCCGATCAGGTCGCTGCTCGAATAGCAGCGCAGGTTCTCGGCGGAAAAGCGGGCGGCAAGGTCGGCGGCCAGCATCTCGTCACGGGCGGCGACAACCACCGCTGTCGGCAGGCCACGGGCGACGTCGGTTGCGAAGCTCGGGCCGGACAATGCCGCGACCGGATTTCGCGGCAGGATTTCTTCGACAATTGCCGACAGCAGGGCGCCAGTGTCGCGCTCGATGCCCTTGGCGCAGAGCACAAGCGGGATGCCGTCCGGCATATGGTCTTTCGCCGCCGCCAGCGTCGCTCGCAGCGACTGCGCCGGCGTCACCGCCAGCACGCAATCGGCGCCGGCGAGTGCCGTCTCGATGTCGCTCGTCGCCTCGATGCCGGGCGCGATGGCTATACCGGGTAAATAGCGCGGGTTCTCGCCACGGCCGATCGCGGCGACGGTTTGCGGGTCGCGCGCGTACAGGCGCACCGAATGGCCGGCGCGCAGCATAGCCAGCGCCAGCGCAGTGCCCCAAGCACCGCCGCCGAGCACAGTGAGACGCCATCCGCTTTTGCCCGGATTACTTGTCGCCTGACCGCCTATCGCTTGGCCGCTCATTGCCACACCAGTCATGCCTTGGCTCCGCGCCGGCCGGAGCCGACCATCGGCGCCGAGATGCTGTCCAGCGGCCAGCGCGAGCGCGGCACGAAATCGAAGCCGTTCTCCTGCGCCAGGCCCTCGCGCAGCCGTTCGATGCCGGCCCAGGCGATCATCGCCGCATTGTCGGTGCACAGCTGCAGCGGCGGCGCGACGAAGGCGAAACCGGCCTCCGCGCAAAGCCGCTCCAGCGTCGCCTTGATCGTACGGTTGGCGGCGACGCCGCCGGCAACGACCAATGCGGGCTGCTTGGTGCCGGGAAATGTTTCGCCGAACCGCTTCAGTGCGCGAGAAACGCGGTCGGCCAGGGCATCGGCGACCGCCGCCTGGAACGAGGCGCAGATGTCGGCGACATCCTGATCGCTGAGCGGCTCGATCGCCGTCGCGGCCTGGCGCACGGCAGTTTTCAGCCCGGAGAAGGAAAAGTCGGGCTGCGCCGAGCCCTTCATCGGACGGGGGAAGGCAAAGCGTGTTGCGTCGCCCAATACCGCCGCCTTCTCGACATTCGGCCCACCGGGATAGGGCAGGCCGAGCATCTTGGCCGTCTTGTCGAAGGCTTCGCCGAGCGCATCGTCGATGGTGGTGGCCCAGCGCTGGTAGTCGCCGACACCGCGCACGGCCAGGATCTGCGTGTGGCCGCCGGAGACCAGCAGCAGCAGGTAGGGGAACTCGAGCCCGTCGGTCAGCCGGGCCGTCAAGGCATGGCCTTCGAGGTGATTGATGGCGATCAGCGGCTTGCCTGCCGCCGCGGCGATAGCCTTGGCCGTCATCAGCCCGACGATCAGGCCGCCGACGAGGCCGGGACCTGCGGTGGCGGCGATGGCATCGATATCGGCGAGGGCCGTGCCCGAATCGGCAAGGGCGGCCTCGACGATGCCGTCCAGCGCCTCGACATGGGCGCGTGCGGCGATCTCGGGCACGACACCGCCGAACGCGGCATGTTCCTCTATCTGGCTGAGCACCACGTTGGAGAGGATTTTCGGCGCGGCGTCGCCCTCCAGCGCCACGACGCTGGCGGCGGTCTCGTCGCAACTCGTCTCAATGCCCAGAACGCGGATCAATTCGTCGCTGTCTCCAGAGATTGTATGTCCGGGCGTTCCTCGTTAGGAGAGTGCCCGGAAACGCAAAGCCAGCCGGGGGTTATCACGGACCGCGCGCCATGCAAACAATCTTGAAAATCGGAACACGCGGCAGCCCGCTGGCCTTGGCGCAGGCGCATGAGACACAGGCGCGGCTGATGGCCGCTCATGGCCTGCCGGCGGAAGCCTTCGAAATCGTCGTCATCTCGACCAGCGGCGACCGCATCCAGGACCGGCCGCTGTCTGAGGCCGGCGGCAAGGGCCTGTTCACCAAGGAGATCGAGGAGGCGCTGCTCGCCGGCGCGATCGACATCGCCGTGCATTCGTCGAAGGACATGCCGACGCAACTGCCCGAAGGTCTGGAACTCTCCGCCTTCCTGCCGCGCGAGGATGCCCGTGATGCCTTTGTCGGCAAGGCGGCGAAGAGCATCGCTGAGCTGCCGCGCGGCGCGACGGTCGGCTCGTCGTCGCTCAGGCGGCAGGCGCTGATCCGCCGCATGCGGCCGGATCTCGACGTGGTGATGTTCCGCGGCAATGTGCAGACGCGGCTGCGCAAGCTCGATGAAGGCGTCGCCGCAGGCACCATCCTTGCCTATGCCGGGCTGAAGCGGCTCGGCCTCGACCATGTGATCACCGACCTGATGCCGCTCGACATCTTTCCGCCGGCGCCCGGCCAGGGCGCGATCGGCGTCGAGACGCGCATCGGCGACCGCGAGGTCGAGAAGATGCTGCTGGCCATCCATGACGTGCCGACCGGTCAGGCGCTGGCCTGCGAACGCTCTTTCCTGGCGGCGCTCGACGGCTCCTGCCGCACGCCGATCGCCGGCTACGCGGCGATCACGGCCGGAAAACTCTCCTTTTCCGGTCTGATCATTTCGCCCGATGGTACCCAGTCGCACGCGGTCGAGCTGCAGGGGGCAGCGCAGGATGCCGTCCGCATCGGCGATGAGGCGGCGCGGACGGTGCGGGCCAAGGCCGGCGAAAAGTTCTTCGACGGCTGGCTCTGAAAATGCTTCGCGTCCTGGTGACCAGACCGGAACCGGGCGCATCGCGCACGGCGCGGCGGCTTCAGGATAAAGGTTTTCAGCCGGTTCTCCTGCCCCTGACCGAAACGGTGGCTTTGCCTGCCGATGCCCGGCTGGTTGCAGATGACGCTGTCGCCGTTGCCGTGACCAGCGCCAATGCCGTGCGCCATGCCCCAAAGGAGATGATGGCTGCGCTTGCCGCTCTGCCGTGCCATGCCGTCGGAACGAGGACGGCGGAAGCCGCACGCAAGGCGGGGCTCCTGTCGGTCTTTGAGGGTTCCGGCGATGCCGAGTCGCTTGCCGACGGCATTGTGGCGGCGTTTCCCGGCAAAACCGTCGTCTATCTCTGCGGACGCGTGCGGTTTCCAATGTTCGAACAGCGGTTGGAGGCGGCTGGAGTGCGGGTTCGCGCGGTCGAAACATACGATACGTTCCCGGTGCCGTATTCGGACGAGACCATTCTGGCGCGGCTGTCCGGCGAGCCGGTCGACGCGGTGCTGCTTTATTCGGCCAAGGCGGCTGTCGCGTTGCAGGTGCTGGCCGCAAGATCCGCATTGAAAGGGCTCTTTGAAAAAACAAGGGTTTTCGCGCTTTCCGCGCGTATCGCCGCTGCCTTCGCCGACAGCGCCGGCAAGTCAATTCGCATTGCCGCACGACCCGACGAGGAGGCAATGCTGGCGCTTTTGCCGGAGCGGCCGTGACCCGCGTCATCACACCGCCCCTTTTCACCGCTTGGTGATGTGCTAGACCCTTCTGAACCATCACGCGCCACCAGGCGTTGAGACGAAGCGAATTTTGCGGAGCCCAGGCATGGTCAAGACGCCGAAGATGCGACACTCGAAAAGCCGCCGCGAGCCGGTGACCATCGATCTCGAGCCCGGCGCCGTGTCCCGCATCGTCGACGAGGATGCCGCCAAGGACGCGGCCCAGACCGACGAGGCGAAGGCCGAGGAGGCCGCGAACGCCTCGCAGCCGGAGGCTCCGGAAGAGCCGGTGCATGCCGACCAGACCGATCTCGAACCTTGGGAGCATGCCGACGCCACGGGGCAGGCCGGAGCGGATGCGCCGGCGACCAAAGCCGCGGAACCGGAGATGCCTTACCCCGGTTCGGAGGCGCCGCCCGCGAAGCCTTTCGATTACGGCTTTGAGGACGCAAGCACGAAGGCCGGCGAGACCAAGGCGGCTGCCGGAAAAACTGAGGCAAGGAGCGAACCGATGGCGGCACAGCCGAAGCGTGGTGGCGTCAACGGCATCGCTGCCGGCATCATCGGGGGTGTCATCGCACTGGTCGGCGCCGGCGGCCTGCAGTTCGCCGGCCTGCTCGGCGCGCCGGGTTCAGGCGCTGGTGTTTCACTCGACGGAGTCAACGGCCAGATCGCCTCGCTGAAGTCTGAAATCGCCGGCATGAAGGAAGCGGGCGGCGGCGACGCCTCGGCCAAGGTTGACGGCCTGTCGGCCGCACTCGATCAGGTCAAGAGCGATGTCGCGACGTTGAAATCGACGGTCGCACAGGGCGGCGCGGGTGACAGCGCCGGGCTTGCCGCACTCGGCGACAAGGTCAAGCAGATCGAAACGGCGGTCACCGCTCTTGGCAAGGCCGGCAGTACGGCACCGGTCGATCTCGGCCCGCTCAACGAAAAGCTGGCGGGTCTCGATGCGCTGGTGAAGTCGACCGACGAGGCGGCGAAGGCGCAGGAAGGCCGGCTCGCCGCGCTGGAGCAATCGGTGTCGCAGCTTTCCGGCAAGGTCGAGGCGCAAGCCGGACAGCCGAAGATCGCGCTCGCCATCGCCGCCTCGGCGCTGAAGGCGGCGCTCGACCGTGGCGCTCCGTTCGCGACCGAACTCGATACGCTGGCCGCGATTTCGCCCAATGCGTCGCAACTGGCGGCCTTGCGGCCCTATGCCGAAAAGGGGGTTCCGACCCGCACCGAGATCGCCTCGCAGATGGACGCCGCCGCCAATGCCATGGTCGCCGCCGCGACGCCTGTCGACCAGAACGCCGGCTTTCTGCAGAGCCTGATGTCGAGCGCCGAATCGCTGGTCAAGGTCCGGCCGATCGGCGCCGTCCAGGGTCCCGGCGCGCCTGAAACTGTGGCGCGCATGGAAGTGGCGGTCAATCAGGGCGACTATGCCAAGGCGCTCAGCGAATACAACGCACTGCCGGAAGCCGCGAAGGCCGCCGGCGCCGATTTTGCCGGCAAACTGAAGGCGCGCATCGAGGTCGAAACCCAGGTCGACGCGCTGATCTCCGGCGCGATGAAGGCATGAGGGCAATACGATGATCCGCCTGCTCGCCTTCCTCATCGTCGTTTTCGCGCTTGGGCTGGGCTTTGCCTGGCTTGCCGACCGGCCGGGCGACATGGTCGTCACCTTCAACGGCTACCAGTACCAGGTCAGCCTGATGGTGGCGGCGGTGGCCATCGTCGCTGTCGTCGCCGCGGTGATGATCCTGTGGTGGCTGATCAGGTCGCTGTGGAACAGCCCTTACACCATCTCGCGCTATTTCCGCGTGCGCCGTCGCGACCGTGGCTATCAGGCCCTGTCGACCGGCATGATCGCCGCCGGCGCCGGCGACGGCGCGCTGGCCCGCAAGAAGACCAAGGAAGCAGCCAAGCTGATCCGCTCCGACCAGGAGCCGCTGATCCATCTGCTCGAGGCGCAGGCATCGCTGCTCGAAGGCGATCATGAAGGCGCGCGGCAGAAATTCGAGAGCATGCTCGACGATCCTGAAATGCGTCTGCTCGGGCTGCGTGGACTCTATCTCGAAGCTGAACGGCTGGGCGACCGCAACGCCGCCCGGCATTATGCCGGCCGTGCCGCGGTGATGGCGCCGCAACTGGCCTGGGCCGCCGAATCGACGCTGGAGGAGCTGACCGCGCGCGGCGACTGGGACGGTGCCCTGAAATTGGTGGAGGCGCAGAAGTCGACGCGGCAGATCGAACGCGACGCAGCCGCCCGCCGCCGCGCCGTGCTGTTGACCGCCAAGGCGCAGTCGCTCGCCGACAGCGATCCCGCTGCCGCCCGGACAGCGGCAATCGAGGCCAACAGACTGCGGCCGGATTTCGCGCCTGCCGCTGTCGCCGCAGCCGCGGCGCTGTTCAAGCAGAACGACGTGCGCAAGGGATCAAAGATCCTGGAAACGGCTTGGCGGGCCGAGCCGCATCCCGAGGTCGCCGAGCTCTACACCCATGCGCGGCCGGGTGACGCCGTGCTCGACCGGCTCAACCGGGCCAAGAAGCTGCAGGAGATGAAGAAGAACCACGCCGAATCATCGATGACAGTGGCGCGCGCGGCACTCGATGCGCAGGATTTCGCCACCGCCCGCCGCGAGGCCGAGGCCGCGATCCGGATGGACCGGCGCGAGGGCGCGTATCTGCTCCTCGCCGATATCGAGGAAGCCGAGACCGGTGACCAGGGCAAGGTCAGGCAGCTGCTCTCCAAGGCAGTGCGGGCGCCGCGCGACCCGGCCTGGGTGGCGGACGGCGTGGTTTCGGAACGTTGGGCGCCGGTATCGCCCATCACCGGCCGGCTCGACGCCTTCGAGTGGCGCGCCCCGATGGAGCGCCTCGGCCAGCTGATCGACAGCCACGACGACGCGCCGGATGGAGCGGTCGCGGCAATCGAGGCGCCAGCCAAACCGGTGCCGGAAAAGCCGATCGACGTCATCGATCATGTCGCCCAGGCCAACGAGGC
Source organism: Mesorhizobium sp. B4-1-4 (assembly GCF_006439395.2). Lineage (NCBI taxonomy): Bacteria > Pseudomonadati > Pseudomonadota > Alphaproteobacteria > Hyphomicrobiales > Phyllobacteriaceae > Mesorhizobium > Mesorhizobium sp. B4-1-4. Next base: position 4,792,117 of record NZ_CP083950.1, on the reverse strand, counting down.
GACAAGCAAGGAAACCGAAAGCCGCGACGACCATGTCACCCCTGTGACCGCCGCGGCGTTCGCGGCGGTGCCGGCTGGTGCCGAGGCCGTCGAGCCGGCGGAAGAGCTGACGCGGTTGCCGGACGATCCGGGCGTCGATCCGGACGACGAGGCGGGAAAGTCACCGCGCCGGTTCCGGTTGTTTTGATCTGGGCCAATCGTCTGGCCGTTTGGGAATGGATTTGATGTTCGAGCGCGTGCTGTCGTTTCTCAGGGAATTGCCGACCGGCGCCGGGGTCCGCCCGAGCGCGGATGATCCGCGCGTTGCCGCATCGGCACTGCTCTATCATGTGATGAATGCCGACGGCGTGCGCCAGGATGTCGAATGGGAGCGCTTCAAGGCGGTGCTGGCGCAGACCTATTCGATCAGCGGCGTCGAACTCGAAGCACTCGCCGCCGCCGGCGAACGCGCCGACAATGAGGCGATCGACCTCTATGCCTTCACCAGCGTGCTCAAGCGGCATCTCGACGCCGAGGGACGCAAGGCATTCATCGGCCTGATGTGGGAGATCGTTTATGCCGATGGCGAACTGCACGAGCTCGAGGACAATACGGTCTGGCGCGTCGCCGAGCTGATCGGCGTCGAGCGCCACGACCGGATCGAGACGCGCCGCAAGGCGGCGGCGCAGGCGCCGGGCGCCCGTGGGACGTCGAGCGACGAATAGACGGGAATTCGCCTGCCGATGCCGCGCACAACGAGGTCGAAGCCAAAAATTCTGATCGTGCTGCATCAGGAGAATTCGAGCCCCGGACGCGTCGGCCATATGCTGCTCGAAGAGGGTTTCGATCTCGACATCCGTCGTCCGCCGCTGGGCGATGTTCTGCCGGAAACACTGGACCACCATGCCGGCACCGTGGTGTTCGGCGGGCCGATGAGCGCCAATGACGAGGACGAGTTCGTCCGCCGCGAAACCAGTTGGCTCGAAGTCCCGCTCCGGGAAAACCGGCCGCTGCTCGGCATCTGTCTTGGCGCGCAGATGCTGGTCAATCATCTCGGCGGCAAGGTCGAGGGTCACGGCGAAGGGCTGGTCGAGATCGGCTGGTATCCGCTCACGGCCACCGAGGCTGGCAAGAAGCTGATGCACTGGCCCGAAATGGTCTACCAGTTCCATCGCGAAGGTTTTTCGCTGCCCAGGGACGCGACCTTGCTGGCGACGGCGGAAACCTATCCCAACCAGGCCTTCCGCTACGGCGACAATGCCTGGGGCATCCAGTTCCACGGCGAACTCACAAGGGTGATGATGCAGCGCTGGGTGGTGCGCGGCGCGCACCGCTTCGAGCTGCCAGGCGCACAGCCCGGCCGCGATCATCTCGGCGGCCGCCTGATCTGGGACATGCATCTGAAGCGCTGGCTGGACGAGTTTTTGCGGATGATCTTTGGTCGACAGGCGGTGCGGTAGGTTTACGGCGCTGCGCGTCAGTTGCGGCCGTTGAGGTGACGAACCTTGCGCAGCTGAGGGAACAGGTAAGCCCACAGGCCGGCTGCCGCGATGGCGCCGACGCCGCCGATCACGACTGCCGGAACGGTGCCGATCAGCGCCGCCATGGTGCCGGCGCGGAATTCGCCGAGCTCGTTGGAAGCGCCGACGAAAACCTGGTTGACGGCGTTGACGCGCCCGCGCACCGCGTCCGGGGTCCATAGCTGGATCAGCGTCTCCCGGATGTAGACGCTGAACATGTCGGTGGCGCCGAGGAAGGCAAGCGCCACGATCGACAGCCATGTGAGGGTCGACAGGCCAAACAGCACGGTGAAGGCACCGAACGCCGCCACGAAGCCGAGCATGATGAGGCCGGCATGGTTGCGGATCGGGTGTCCGGCCAGCCACACCGCGACGCAAATGGCCCCAATGCCCGGCGCGGAACGCAGCAAGCCGAGTCCCCAGGGGCCAAGTTCCAGAATGTCGCGAGCATAGACCGGCAGCAGCGCCGAGGCGCCGGACAGAAGCACGGCAAAAAGGTCGAGCGAGATGGCGCCGAGCACGATCTTCTCGCCCCATATATAACGGAAGCCGGCAAACAATGTCTGCATGGTGGGCTTGTCGGTCGACGTCTGCTGGGCGGGCTTCGGGATGGTGAAGATGAGCAACGCCGCGGCGAGCATCAGGATCGCCGCCGTGGCGTAAGCCACTTCGGCCGAGACGCCATAGAGCAGGCCGCCGGCAACCGGACCGATGATGGTCGCCGTCTGCCAGGCGGACGAATTCCAGGCGATCGCGTTGGCGAAATCCTCCTGCGGCACGAGATTGGCGAACAGTGACGACGATGCCGGCCCATAGAAGGCGCGGGCAATTCCGAACACGACGAGCACGGCGAAGATCGGCAACGGGCCGGTAAGGACGTTAAGCGTCAGGAACAGCAGAGCCAATGCGCAACCAGCCTCGATCAGCGTCGACAGCGTCATGATCAGCCGACGGCCGAAGCGATCGGCGACGACGCCGGTGACCAGCACCAAAAGCAGTGACGGCAGGAACTGGACAATGCCGACGATGCCGAGGTCGAATGGATCGCGCGTCAGGTCATAAATCTGCCAGCCAACGGCGACCGACACGATCATGGTCGCGAAGGTGGTGAGGAAGCGTGCCGTCCAGTAGCTGAGGAACGGACGGTGCCGAAACGCGGCGTAGCGCTGGTCCGGCGAAGTTTGTGCGGCAGTCATGAATAGAGCCCCGTTGCGATGGCACTGGAGCGACGGGTGTCCAATCGAACGCACAAAGTACGCTCCAGCACTGTTGGTTTTCGCATCGTGCTTTCCGAAGATCGGAACAGATTTTCGGGCCGATGCGATGCTGGCGGGGCACTTCCACGACGGGCGCTGGTCCGACCAATGGAACTTCTAGCAAAGTTCGCGGCGGGATGTGCGTTAAAATCAATCCCGGATCAAGGATTTTCCGGCCTGTCCGGCGGATCGCACGTCATGTTCATCCACGCAAGGCAGCCGAAATGGCATCTAGCCCGCCTCGCAGCTCCGCCTCCGCGGGCCAGCCGAAGCCGACGCGGAAGAAGCGCTTCGGCATCTCGAACCAATGGCCTGATCCGACATAGGTGCCGTGGCTTTCCAGCAGCTTCGCATAGAATCGGTCGAGGTCGAAGTCGGGCTCGACATTGAGGCGCGGGAAGCCGACGACGCCGCCCTCTGGCCGCACCCAGTCGACCAGTGGCTCGCGGTCGATCCAGGCCTGGACGATGTCGCGCCGCTTCGCCATTTCGGGCAGCAGCATCGCCAGGAAGATATCGCGCCGCTCCAGCATGCCACGCGCAATGGCTTCGTCGATGACGCTGCCGCAGATGCCGATCTGCTCCTTGGCGGCGAGGAACGTCTCCTGAAGTGCCGCATCCCTGGTGACCAGCCAGCCGATGCGGATGCCGGGAATGCCGAAGGCCTTCGACAGCGACGAGACGCTGATGGCACGCGGGCTGAGCGAGGCCGCCGAAGGCAGCCTCGTGCCATAGGACAAATCGCGATAAGTCTCGTCGACCAGCAGATGGCAGGCGCTGGCGTCGGCGAGCGCCACCAGCGCATCGAGATCGGCGCGCGACATCATCGTGCCGGTCGGGTTGTGCGGGCAGGTGACGCTGATCAGCCTGGTGTCCGGCCGTATCGCCGCCTTGATGGCCTCGACATCGATGGCAAAGCCGTCCTCGAAGGCCAGATCGACAAAGCTGATGGCGCAGCCGATCGCCCGTGGGGTTTCGATGTTGGTGGCATAGTTGGGCCTGATGACGACGAGGTGGTCGCTCGCCGACAAAAGCGAAGTCGAGATGATGAAGAGCGCCCCGGCGGCCCCGGCGGTGACCAGCACGTCATCGGGCGAAATGCCGGCATCTTGCGCCGCGATCAGCGCACGCAATTCCTTGTCGCCGCGATGCTCGCCATAAAAGAGCGTAAGGTCAGGCAGCGACAGGCCGATGTCGGAGAGCTTCTGGTCGGCGATCGAGCTTTCGGAGAGATTGTAGCGGATACGGTCATAGCCGTACTCCTCCGGCGCTTCCTTCTCGATCACCATCCTGGTGTAGTTCATGGCTTTCCCCAGATCATCTTGTCTGGTCTATCCAAGCCACAAAAACAGGAAGCCTGCCAAGGCGGTTTCGCCGGCAGGCTTCTGTTCCAACCGTTTTAATATTGGCTCAGGACCAAATGCTCAGGCCGAAACCTTGGCCTTCCGGCCTTTGGCCTTGGCGGGTGCCGGCGCGGCTGCCTTGCGACCGAGGCCGATCGACTTCGCCAATTGCGAGCGCGAGGCCGCGTAATTGGGAGCGACCATCGGATAGTCCGCCGGCAGGCCCCATTTGGCGCGATAGGCATCCGGCGTCAGGCCGAAATGCACGCCCAGATGACGCTTCAACGATTTGAACTTCTTGCCGTCTTCAAGGCAGATGATGAAATCCGGCGTCACCGACTTCTTGGGATTGACCGCTGGAACCAGCGGCGCGGCCACTGGAACGGCCGGCTTGCCGAGCCCGCCGATCGAGGTGGCGACGCTGGCGATGAGGTCGGCCAGGCCGGAGGCGGGCAGGCGATTCTTCTCGACGTAAGCGGACACGATATGGGCGGTGAGCTCGAGAAGGTCGATGTCCTTGCGAGCGTCGTTGCTATCGTCGTTCAATCTTTCCTCCGTCTATGGCGCGCGGCCTCGAAAATCGGGATCGGTTTCGAAAGGACGAGGCACAAAATCAAAAATGCCGAATCGTCTTTGGTGTATCCGTGGGAGCACGCCGGCAGTGCGGCGGAATTCCTAGTCGGCAAATCTGCCCAAGGCAATGATTTAGCGCGGCATCACACGTTATTTTGAACGACTATACTAAACTGTAATAATATCAGACGATCAAGGCCTTGTCTCGCCATAGACGAAAGCCGCCTTCGAAGGCCCGTGTGTTGTCGCCGCGCCTGCTGTTGGCGGGCAGTTGGTCGAGCTTGTCGACATTGCCGCCACCGATGACGATATAGTCGGGCTGCATGGCTACGCGGAGCCGGTCGACGATGTCGAAGACGTAGCCGCGCCACTTCTTCTTGCCGCGCTTTTGCAGGCCGCGCTCGCCGACATAGTCCTCGAAACTGCCGCCTTTCCTGTAGGGAAGATGAGCGAGTTCCATCGGCTGGGCGACGTTGTCGAGGATCATCGCCGCACCGAGGCCCGTCCCGAGACCGAGAAACAGCATCCGGCCGCCCTCATAACTGCCGATGGCCTGCATCAGCGCGTCGTTGACCACCTTGACCGGCTTGCCGAACTGCGCGGCGAAGTCGAAGCCGGCCCAGCCCTTGCCGAGATTCATGGGATCACGCGTCGGCTTGTCGTGACGGACCGGACCGGGATAGCCCATCGATACCACGTCATAGGACAGGCCCTCGGCCAGCTTTCTCACCGTTTCGATCATCTGCTGTGGCGTCAGGCCCGGGCCGGAATCGGCCCGGCGCTCCGCACCACCGGCGCTGGTCAGGATCTTGACGTGCGAGCCGCCAATGTCGATCGCCAGCGCGACCTTATCCGTGCCCGATGCTGGTTGCTTCACCGCCTTGGCCATCCATGTCCGCTCCACTCACGCCACCGGGTCGATCCAGCCATTGGGCGGCCCGAAGCCGGCCATGGCGTCCGCCGGCCCCCAGGTCTTCGGCTCGTAAAGATGCGGCGGCGTGGTGTCGCCCAGCACCGGACCGACGATGCGCCAGGCAAGCTCGGCCGCGTCCTGGCGGGTGAAGAGCTGGCCGTTGCCGTTCATGGCGTCGCCGATCAGCCGTTCGTAGGGAGGCATGTCGCCCTTGCTGTCGTCCAGCGCCGTCAACTCGACCTGCTCGCCGATCATGTCGTCGCCGGAAGCCTTGCGCTGGGCGCCGATGGCGATCATCACCTGCGGGTCGATGCGGAAGCGCACGTAATTCTGGTCGGCGGGCTTGATCGGATCGAAAACGTCGAGCGGCGGCCGCTTCAGCCGCACCACCACCTCGGTGACATGCACCGGCATATTCTTGCCGGCGCGGATGAAGAACGGCACGTCCTGCCAGCGCCAGGTGTCGACGAAGAAGCGCACCGCCGCGAAGGTTTCGACCGGCGAGTTCGGCTTGACGCCGGGCTCGGCAAGATAACCCTTGAACTGGCCGCGCACGACATCGTCCCTGGTCAAGGTCCGGATTGCCCGCAGCACCTGCACTTTCTCATCGATGAGGTCGTCGGCGGAGCGGCCGACCGGCGGCTCCATGGCCAACAGCAGCAGGATGTTGAGCAGATGGTTCTCGATCACGTCGCGGATGGCACCGACATCGTCATAGAAGCGGCCCCGCCCCTCGATGCCGAAATCCTCGGCCATGGTGATCTGCACGCTCTCGACGAAATTTCGGTTCCAGATCGGCTCGAGCAGGGAATTGGCGAAGCGAAAATAGAGCAGGTTCTGGATCGCTTCCTTGCCGAGATAGTGGTCGATGCGGAAGATCGACTGTTCGTCAAACACAAGGTGGAGCACCCGGTTCAGCCAGCGCGCCGACTGCAGATCGTGGCCGAACGGCTTTTCCACCATCAGTCGGGCGCCATGCGCGGTGCCGGATTGTTCAAGCCCTTGCACGACAGTCTCGAACATCGTCGGCGGAACGGCCATGTAGTGCAGCGGCCGCTGGGCGCTGCCGAGCGCCGTCTTCAGCTTCTCGAACGTCGCCGGATCGCGATAATCGCCGCTGACATAGCGCAGCAGCGACGCCAGCTTGGCGAACACCCTCTCGTCGACCTTGCCCAGCGTGTTGACGATGCCGTCGCGGGCGCGGTCCTGCAACTGCTTCAAGTCCCAGGCGTCGAAGGCAACGCCGATCACCGGCTCGGTGAGCGTACCCTTGGCGACCATCTGGTAAAGGGCTGGAAATATCTTCTTGTGGGCGAGGTCGCCGGTCGCCCCGAAGAGCACCAGCGTATCGGATCGTTCCTGGCTCATGCGTGCGTCTCCCGCTTTGGCGTCACTTGCCTGCCTTCGGCTTCTCGACGTGGCCGCCGAACGCGTAGCGCATGGCCGACAACAGCTTGTCGGCAAATTCGGATTCGCCCTGCGAGGAGAAGCGGTCGAACAGGGCCGAGGACAGAACTGGCGCCGGCACGCCGGTGTCGATCGCCGCCTTCAGTGTCCAGCGGCCTTCGCCGGAATCCGAAACCCGGCCGCCGAACTGCGCCAGCGCCGGGTCGCTCTTCAGCGCGCCGGCGGTGAGGTCGAGCAGCCAGGAGCCGATGACGCTGCCATGCCGCCAGACCTCGGCCACCTGGGGAAGGTCGATGTCGAACTGGTAGTATTGCGGGTTTTCCAGCGGGCTGGTCTCGGCGTCCGCAGTGCGTTGCCTTTTGCCGGCGTTGGCCGATTTCAGGATGTTCATGCCTTCGGCATAGGCGGCCATGACGCCATATTCGATGCCGTTGTGCACCATCTTGACGAAGTGGCCGGCCCCGCTCGGCCCGCAATGCAGGTAGCCGAAGGGCGCGGTGCCGGCATCCTTGGGCGGATTGGAACCGGCATCGGCGCCCGGGGCCAGCGTGGCAAAGACCGAATCGAGGTGCTGCACCGCCACGTCGGGACCGCCGATCATCAGGCAGTAGCCGCGATCCAGGCCCCAGACGCCGCCGCTGGTGCCGACATCGACGAGATGGATACCCTTGGGGGCGAGTTTCGCGGCCTGGTCGACGGCGTCGTGATAGTAGGAATTGCCGCCGTCGATGACGATGTCTCCGGGCTCCATCAGGGCCGCGACCTGATCGATGATCTTGCCGGTGATCGCTGCCGGCAGCATCAGCCACACACAGCGCGGCTTGGCGAGTTTGCCGACGAATTCCGTCAGGGATGCCGCTCCCAAGGCGCCGTCGGCCACCAGGGCGGCGACGCTGGCCGGGTTGATGTCGTAGACGATGCATTCATGGCCGTCGCGCATCAGGCGCCGGACCATGTTGGCGCCCATCCGGCCCAGTCCCATCATTCCGATCTGCATGGTCTTCGTCCCTGTTTCTTGGAGGATTTGCTGGATTTATCGAGGAAGGGTCTATTGGCTGCCCTGAGCGCCTGACATGACGGAGAAATCGACATTCTCCCAATCGCCGGTCCCGGGCCAGAAAAAAGTGAAGATCAGCGTGCTGCCGTCGGGTAGGCTTGCCGTGGGCAGATCGACAAGGTGGATGCCGAAAGCATTTTCCGCTGTCTGGCTGTCGCGGGCGGTTGCCCAATTGTCGGTGCTCCAGCGGACGGTCGCGGCTGCCAGCAATTCGACGCGCAGCGTCTTGCCGGCGGGCAGCGTGCGGATCTTGTTGTTGAAGCGCCAGGTCCGGAACGGCGATACGGTCTTGTCCTCGATGTAGCGCTTCACGCCTTGCGGCGGCATGTCGAAGACCGCCCCGTCGCGTAGCGAGCGCAGAAGCTTGATGTGCTCGGAATGCGCCCAGACCAGGGGCATGGCGCTGCCCGAGGGGCCACCACGCAGCAATTCGCGCTCGGGCAGGTCGGTGCCGTCCCAGACCTGCTCCGGCAACAGGCCGCCTGGCCCGGCCGATCGTTCCATTGCCGCCAGCAGCTCGGCCGCTTTGTCCTTACGCCCTGCCGCCAGCTCGTAATGGGCGCGTTCGCCGGCCAAAAGCGGCCAGGGGCGCCCCTGTCCGGTGCCGTCGAAGGGCGCGCCATCTTCGTGCTCGCCATAGCCGTCGCCGGTATAGCGGTACCAGAGCGCCCCTTGCGGCAGCCCGCAGCGCAATCGCGCGTCGATGACCTTGACCGTCTCGACGATGCGGGGATCGTCGGCGGCCCTCAGGCCAAAGCGCACCAGCGCCAGCGCGTCCGGGCTGACGATTTCCTGGGCGGGCCTGTCGGTGTCGCCCGGCGGCCGGTTCTTGATCGGCACATAGCCGTCCTTCGGCGAACCGGCATCGGCGCTGTCGGGCGGTGCGATGCGGACGTAGTAGCCTTCGACGCCGACCGCCTTGCAGATCGCCGTGGCGGTGACATAGGTCCAGCGCTCGACCTGGTCGTTCCAGCCATCGGCCGTCTCGCGCAGATAGGCGGCGGCCGCCTTTTCGCCGCAGGCGTCGAGCAGGTCGGCGCCGGCAAGCAGGGCGGCGATCTCGACCGCCAGCGTGAACGGGCTGTAGCCGGCGTCCTCTTCCCAGCGATCCTCGCCGGTGACCGGTCCGTTGCGCACGACGTAAGCGGCGGCGCTTTCGATCATCGGCAGGAAGGTTTTCAGCCTGGCGCGCGGCAAATGGCCGGCGCGATGCAAGGCGTCGGCGAGCAGCAGCGGAAAGGCGCATTCATCCATCTGGATGCCGGGCCAATAGGCCGACCCGTCGAGCCAGGCATTTTGCGGCCAGTGGCCGTCGGGCTGCTGGATGGAGCGGAGATAGCCGAGGATCTGCAACGCCGAAGCGGCGTCGCCGGCGGCGAGGAAGCCGCCCGCCGTTTCGACCAGATCGCGCGGCCAGACCAGATGGTAGCCGCCAAGATCGTCATCGCCCTTGTTGAAGCCCCAGGGGATGGACAGGCTGGCGACCGCCGCACCCGGAATGGCGATCGAGCGGTGCGTTGCCAGGACAGCTGTGGAGACGCGATAGCGGTTGACCTCGCCATGCCGGTCCAGTGGCAACAAGCCCGATTGCCATTTACGCCACATCTCGACGCAGGATTTCGCCGCGGGCTCAAAGCCCCGCTTCGAGCTGGCGAAGGCATTTTCGGCGGCCTCTTCGGGTGTTGCGCCAAATCCCAATGCCAGCACGGCTTTTGTCCAGGCAGCGGTAAAGCCGATCTCGCCGGTCAGCGCGACATTGCCGTCCTCGGCCCGCTGGCAAGCCGGATCGAGTGCGCCGGTGTTGTGAAGCTGCTGCCAGCCGTCGGAGAAGCCGACATAACCGGCCGAACAGTCTCGCCACGACAGCGACGAGGCCAGCGCCAGGCAGGTGCCGCGTCCCGAGGCGAACAGCACGGGCTTTCCCTTGTGGTCGCCGACCCAGGCGGTGTTGCCCATGCCGGCATTGACCAGATGCGGCGCCAGGAGGACGTAGACCCGGTAGTCGGCGACAGCGCCCTTGAGCGGGATGAAGGTGATCTCCTGCAGCAAGGTCGGGCGGGCCGGATCGGCAAGGATGCGTTTCTCGATCCGGCAGGCGCCATCGTTGGCCGTGTTGACCAGCCTGTAGGCGGGAACGCCGGCCTCGAACGGTTCGATGGCATGCGTGGCGTCGCGCTTTTCTTCACAGAAGTAACCGTCGGGTCCGGTGACGATCAGGCCAAGGTCGCGCGTGCAGGCGCTGTCGAGGCGCGGATAGTAGATCTCGTTCAGGATGCCATGGCTGATGGTGAACCAGACTTGGCTGTCCCGGGAAAGCGCCGACCCGACACCGCTCTTGGCGCTGGACGTCCAGCGCGCCGGGATTCCCGGTGCGCCCGGGGGGACGGTCGGCGTCATGGTTTCACCCTCATGCACGCAGGACTAGCCATCCGCCGAAGCCTTTTCAACCGCCGCACCGCAAGTTGATCGCCAGACAGCTACCGATCGCAGTTGACAAGCGCGCCCAACTACATTTGTCTGACAATAGATAAAAAACAGGTACGCAGGCACGACGTCATCGAAATCAGCCACGACAAACAACTCTTGGGAGGAGCATGACATGAAGAAACTGTTCGTCTTGGGCACCCTGGCAGCGGTGCTGGCAGCCGGTACGGCTTTGGCCGATACCAGCGGCAAGAAAATCGCATTCTCCAACAACTATGCCGGCAATTCGTGGCGGCAGGCGATGCTCGACAGCTATGGCATCGTCACCAAGAAAGCGGTGGACGACAAGGTCGTCGCCGCCGCCGATGTCTTCACCACCGCCGACAAGGAGGTGCCGACGCAGGCGGCGCAGGTGCAGAACCTGATCCTGCAAGGCTATGACGCCATCGTCATCAACGCCGCCTCGCCGGACGCGCTCAACGGTGCCATCAAGCAGGCCTGCGATGCCGGCATCGTGGTCGTCTCCTTCGATGGCATCGTCACCGAACCCTGCGCCTACCGCGTCGTCGTCGACTTCAAGGACATGGGCAAGCAGGAAGTCGAGCACATGGCCAAGTTCCAGCCGAAGGGCGGCAACCTGCTTGAAATCCGTGGCCTTGCCGGCACTTCGATCGACGATGCCATCCACGCCGGCATCCTCGAAGGTGTCGCCGCCCATCCCGAATTCAAAATTGTCGGTTCGGTCACCGGCGACTGGGACCAGACCACCGCCCAGAAGGCGGTGGCGACCGTCCTGCCGTCGCTGCCCGACGTCGTCGGCATCGTCGACCAGGGCGGCGACGGCTATGGCGCCGCACAGGCCTTCGCCGCAGCCGGCAAGCCGCGCCCGACCATCATCATGGGCAACAGGCAGGATGAGCTGAAGTGGTGGAAGGAGCAGAAGGACAAGGACGGCTACAAAACCTGGTCGGCATCCATCGCGCCCGGCGTGTCGTCGCTCGCCTTCTGGGTGGCACAACAGGTGCTCGACGGCCGCAAGGACATTCCGCATGACCTTCTGGTGCCGTATCTGGCCTTCACCCAGGACGACTTCGAGGCAGCCCTGCCGAAGATCAAGGAGGGCGGCGTCGCCACCCACGAATACAGCCAGGAAGATGCCATCGCGGCGATCAAGGCCAACATCAAGTAAAATTCGCGGCAGCGTTGCCGTCCATATCGCCTAGCGGGTATCGTTGATCATGGCTGAAGGCAACGCTGACATCATCAGACTGAACGGCGCCGAAAAACGTTTCGGCGCCGCCAATATCGACATTGTAAGACTTGACGGTGCCGAAAAATATTTCGGCGCCGTTCGCGCGCTGGGCGGGGTGGATTTCCACGTCGGGCCCGGCGAATGCGTCGGCCTTGTCGGCCACAACGGCGCCGGCAAGTCGACCTTGATGCACATGATGGCCGGCACCTCGACGCCCGACAGCGGCAGGATCGCGGTGCATGGCGGCATCGAGGAGAACTGCTCGGTGTCGAGGGCACAGCAGCTCGGCATACGCTGCGTGTTCCAGGAACTGTCGCTGTGCCCCAATCTCGACGTCGCCGAAAACACGCGCATCAACCACGCCTCCCTCACCGGCTTCGGCTGGCGCGGCAGGGCGGCCGAGCTGATCGCCGGCAAGCTCGACGAGATATTTCCCGGCCACGGCATCTCCGCGTCCGACATTGTCGGCGATCTTTCGATCGGCCGGCGCCAGATGGTCGAGGTGGCGCGCGCCTTCACGGTCACGCAGGACCGGCTCGACCTCGTCATCCTCGACGAGCCGACGTCGTCTCTCGACGCCCATACCGCCGGCCAACTTCTGGCCTTCGTGCGCCGCTTCGTCGCCAGCGGCAAAAGCTGTATTCTCATCTCGCACGTGCTGGGCGAGGTATTGAGAAATGCCGACCGCATCGTGGTGATGCGCGACGGCAAGGTGGTGGCGTCGGAAGCCGCGGGTGCCTTCGACCGCGACCGGCTGGTGGCGGTCATGGGCGGGGCGGAAGCCCGCCAGAAGATGGCGGCCGAAATAGTGGCCAAGCCAGGGGCCGGTCCGCTGCGGGTTCGGGCGCGTCCCGCCGTGCAGAAGGACGGCGTTGACCTCGTCGCCCGCGCCGGCGAGATCATCGGCCTTGCCGGGCTGGCCGGCCACGGCCAGACCGACCTGCTGCTGGCGATCTTCAATGCCGCATCACACGCCAGGGCCGGCGTCGAGGTAACGGCACCAGTGGCGCTGGTCGCCGGCGATCGCCAGTCGGACGGCATCTTCCCGCAATGGTCGATCGCGCAGAACATCGGCATCCGCTCGCTGGCCCGCCTGCGCAACGGGCTGCTGATCTCGCCGCGACGCGAGGCCGAGCTCGCGGCGTCGTGGCAGAAGAAGATCGGCATCCGTACGCCAGACATGAACAACAACATCTTTTCGCTTTCGGGCGGCAACCAGCAGAAGGCGCTGTTCGCGCGCGCGCTGGGCTCCGATGCCGGGATCGTGCTGATGGACGATCCGATGCGCGGCGTCGACATCGGCACCAAGCTCGAAGTCTACGATCTGGTGCGCGAGGAAGCCCGGCGCGGCCGCACCTTCCTCTGGTACACAACGGAAACCGAAGAGCTGGACAATTGCGACCACATCTATGTTTTCAAGAACGGCCGCATCGTCGCCAATCTCACACGCGACGAGCTCACCGAAGAGAAGATCATCCAGTCCTCCTTCGGCGACGCGGCCTGAGATGACGGCAGCGACTGTCGAATCCCATCTCAAGGCGTCCGCGGCGCGCGGGAGCGCGGCACGTGCCCGACTGCTGCGCGGGTTTCTGCCAGCGCTGTCGCTGGTGCTTGTGCTGCTCGCCATCGCCTGGCTCAACCCGCGTGCGATCAGCTATTTCGGCTTCAGCCTGATGCTGAACCTGGCGATCCCGATCGCGCTGGCAACGATAGCGCAGATGTTCGTCATCGCCGGCAACGAACTCGACCTGTCGATCGGCACCTTCGTCGGGTTCGTCGGCTGCGTCACCGCGACATGGCTGAAGGACGCGCCGCTGATAGGTGTCGCCATCCTGCTCGGGTCGATCGGCATCTATGCGCTGCTCGGCGCGCTGATCCATCTGCGCAACCTGCCATCGATCGTGGTGACGCTTGGCATGAGCTTCGTCTGGCAGGGGCTGGCGATCCTCGTGCTGCCCAAACCAGGCGGAAAGGCGCCGGATTGGCTGCTGGCGATCCTGTCGTTCAAACCGCCCTTCGTTCCTTTCCCGATCATCGCCGCGCTGCTGATCGGGCTCATCGTCCATTTCGGCCTGATGCGTACCTCCTACGGTGTGATCCTGCGCGGCTCCGGCGGCAATGCGGCAGCCCTTCGGCGCGCCGGCTGGTCGCTGCTCAAGACCAAGGTCGTGCTGTTTGCGCTCGCCGGCGCGTTCGGTGTGCTGTCCGGCATGGCGCTGATCGGCATCACCACGTCGGCCGACGCCAATATCGGCAATGGCTACACGCTGCTTTCGATCGCCGGCGTCATCCTCGGCGGCGGTGAATTCGTCGGCGGCCGGGTCTCGCCGATCGGTGCCGTGATCGGTGCGCTGACGCTGGCGTTGGCCGCATCTCCGCTGCTCACCTTCATGCACATCCCACCCGACTGGCAAGTGGCCGCAAACGGCGCCATCCTCATCATCGTGCTGGCGGCGCGGGTGCTGATCAGCCGCAGGGAGAGGTGAGCGATGACATTGGTGAAGTCGCTGGCCGCCAAGCCCTGGATCTGGTCCTTTCTCGGCGCGCTGCTGGTGTGGCTGGCGACGATCGCCTTCACCGGCGGCTATGGCGCCGGCGGCATGGTCACGGCTGCCCTGTCGCTTGCCGTGTTCACGGTCATCGTCGGCATTGGCCAGATGTTCGTCATCACGCTCGGGCCGGGCAATGTCGACCTGTCCCTGCCGGCCAATATCGGCCTCGCCAGTGCCGTCGCCATGAAGGTGATGGGCGGCAGCGATTCCATGATCGTGGTCGGGCTGATTGCCGCGCTGGCTTGCGGTGCCGCAATCGGCGCAGTGAACTACCTGTTGATCTGGGCGTTGCGCATCCCGCCGATCATCGCCACGCTGTCGGCCAGCTTCATCATCCAGTCGGTCGACATCAGCTATGGGCGCGGGCTGCAGATCAAGCCGCCGCCAGGCTTCGCCGATTTCACCAATTGGCAAATTCTTGGCATTCCGGTGCTGGCAATGCTGACCGTGCTGTTCACCATCGGCGCCGGCATAGCTTTGCAGCGCATGATCTATGGTCGCTCCGTGCTGGCGATCGGGCAGAATATCCGCGCCGCCTGGCTGGCCGGCATCAATGTCGGCCGCATCCGCTTCCTCACCTACACTCTGTCGGGCGCGCTCGGCGGCATCGATGGCGCGCTGCTCGCCGCCTATTTCCGCGGCGCCAATGTCGATATCGGCAATGAGTACCTGCTCGCCTCGATCGCCGTCGTCGTCATCGGCGGCACGTCGGTGGCGGGTGGCAAGGCCAACGTGCCCGGGGTCTGGGGCGCCGCACTGTTCCTGGTGCTGCTGCTCACAATGCTCAACACGTTCGGCGTGAGTGCCGGCGTGCGGCTGCTACTGACGGGGCTGATCATCGTCGGCGTCATAACGGTGGCAGGTGGCGAGAAGGCGGTGCGCTGAACCGCGCCTTCGTCATCCTCGGGCTTGACCCGAGGATCCATGCGGCTACATCGCTACGGAACGCAGCGGAACAAAACTCTGCAGCGCCGTGACGCCTTGAGGTCGCGGCATGGATCCTAGGTGTTTAGTCCCGGCATTTGATGGACCGGGTCGAGTCTGAACCGTTCGGGCTCTTTTTTCCAGATTTTGCAGATGAACTCATAAGGCGTGAGGCCTTTGAGGGTCTTGAGCCTGCGTGCGAAATTGTAGGCTGAGATGAAGTCGGCGAGGTGTCGGCGCAGCTGATCGTGATCGTCATAGTGGAAGCACTTGACGGTCGCGTCCTTGATGGTTCGGTTCATCCGCTCGACCTGGCCGTTGGTCCAGGGATGGTTGATCTTGGTGAGCCGGTGCTCGATGCCATGGTCGGCGCAGACATCATCGAAGATATGCCGGGGGGCATGGCGGTCGCAGCTTCGGTTGGTGAACTGGATGCCGTTGTCGGTCAAAATGGTGTGGATGGCATAGGGCACGGCCGCGATCAGATCTCGCAGGAACTGGACCATCGTCATCTTGTCCGCCGTCGCGTGTAGCTGCGCATAGGCGAACTTGGACGTCCGGTCGACGGCAACGAAGAGACGCAGCTTGCCCTCGGCGGTCTGCACATCGGCGATATCGATATGGAAATAGCCGATCGGATAGGCCTGAAACTTTTTCTTGGCCGGCTTGTCACCATCCACCTGCGGCAATCGCGAAATACCATGGCGTTGAAGGCAACGATGCAAGGACGAGCGTGTCAGATGCGGGATCGTCGGCTGAAGGGCATAGAGACAATCATCCAGTGGCAGCAGCGTGTGCTTGCGAAAGGCGACGATGGCCGCCTCTTCCTCCACAGACAACACCGTCGACTTCGGGTCCTTGGGGCCTGTCGGAAGATCGGCGGTCGAGGTTCGGTTCTTCCACTTTCGAACCGTCTTCTGATCGATCCCGTAGCGCCTGGCCAGCGCCCTCAGGCTCTCTTGACTATTTTGTATTGCTCGACGGATTGCCTCTGTCGTCGTGGCGCGGCCGTGCAGAACTTGTCCCATAACGCATCCTTCCAGTCGGAAGAAAATATCGCACCATTAAAGCTCGGGATCAAACACCTAGGGTCTACGCCGCGTCGCTGCGCTCCTTGCTCCGCCCTAGGATGACGAAGTATGGGAGGTTCGGCAAAACGGCAACGTATCGAACTGCTCACACTTCACCGCTCACCCGCAAATGCCGCGCCAGCATTAGCCGCAATTCCTCCAGCACGCCGTCACGCAGTCTTTTTTCGCCAACCAGTGCCAGCGGGATGCGCATCAACTGCGGCACGATGACGGCGAGCCGCTCGGCCTGACCCAAGGGGAGCGGCGGTTCGGCCTGCGCGAACAGGGCGGCGATCTGCTCACGCCGACGGGCCCGCATCTTGCGCCGCCAGGCTTCGTCGCCGGGAAGATCGAGCAGCGCGGAATAGGCCGGGTGCGTAGCGAGAAAATCGCCAAGCAATTCGAACAGCGCATCGGCGATGGCTGCCGGCGCCAGGCCCTTGGCGCGTTCCTGCAAGGCGTCAAGCTGCGTGGACAGGCTTTCCGCGTTCTCGGCCAGAATGGCTTGCGCCAGGGCCTCCTTGGTCGGGAAGAACAGATAGAGCGTGCCGATGGCCGCGCCCGCGCGTGCGGCAATCTCGGTCATCGTCGTGGCGTCGAAACCCTTCTCGACGAACAGCGCTGCCCCGCTCGCCATGAGCGCCGCGACCCGCTCTCGCCCTCTTTTTTGCTGCGGTGCACGCGGATTCGCTGTCGAAAGCGCGTCGCGTCTAACCGAATTCATGCGACGCGCTTTCGGTCTTTGTTTTCATGCATGTCGTTATCCCAAAACCGAGCTCACTTTCGGGCGACATGCATAAGGCTCTTGCTTTTTCTGAGTCCATCCTCATATTTCCAAACCTGAGACTATCCTCATATATAGCACTGGCGGCAACCGCGCCAGCACCGTCGAGAGTTACCACCATGAATACCACCGTTGACAGCCGCCCGCAGAGCCACAAATGGATGGTTCTGAGCAACACCACGCTCGGGATGCTCGCCGCCGCCATCAACGGGTCGATTCTGCTGATCAGCCTGCCGGCGGTGTTTCGCGGCATCGGCCTGAAGGCGCTCGACCCCGGCAACATCAATTACCTCCTGTGGGCGATCATCGGCTACATGATCGCCACGGCGGTGCTGGTCGTCGCCTTCGGCCGGCTCGGCGACCAGTTCGGCCGGGCGAGGATGTACAATCTCGGCTTCGCTATCTTCACCGCCGCCTCGATCGCGCTCAGCCTTCTGCCCGGCCAGGGTGATTTCGCCGCGATGTACCTGATATCGGTGCGCATCATCCAGGGCATTGGCGGCGCGCTGATCATGGCCAACTCCACGGCGCTGCTCACCGATGCCTTTCCGGAAAACGAACGCGGTTTCGCGCTCGGCATCAATGTGGTGGCGGCCATTGGCGGCCAGTTCGTCGGCTTGCTGATCGGCGGCCTTCTGGCCGACACGGACTGGCGGCTGGTGTTCTGGATCAACGTGCCGTTCGGCCTCGTCGGCACGATCTGGGCGTATATGAAGCTGCACGACGCGCCGAACCGCTCGACGCATACGATCGACTGGCTTGGCAATGTCAGCTTCGGCCTCGGCCTCGTGCTCATCCTCACCGCCATCACCTATGGGCTGCAACCCTATGGCGACCAGGTGATGGCGTGGACCAGCCCGAAAGTGCTTGTCCTGTTTGCCATCGGCTTCATCTCGCTGGTCGCCTTCATCTTCATCGAGCAGCGTGTGACGAAGCCCATGCTCGACCTGAAGCTGTTCCGCATTCCAGGCTTCGCCTATGGCAACATCGCCAACCTCGCCTCGGGCATCGCGCGCGGCGGGCTGCAGTTCATGCTGATCGTCTGGCTGCAAGGCATCTGGCTGCCGCTGCATGGCTATTCCTTCGAGGAGACGCCGCTGTGGTCGGCGATCTTCATGCTGCCGCTGACGGTCGGTTTCCTCATCGCCGGTCCGGTGTCCGGCTATTTCTCCGACCGGGTCGGCGGCGTGCCCTTCGCGGTCGGTGGCATGGTCGTGGGCGCGGCGAGTTTCATCGCGTTGATGGCTTTGCCTGCCGACTTCTCCTATACGGCCTTTGCGGCGCTCCTGTTCCTGAACGGCCTTGGCTCCGGCCTGTTCGTGGCGCCGAACTCGACGCAGATCATGAATTCGGTGCCGGCGCGCGAACGCGGCCAGGCGTCGGGCATGCGCGCGACGACGACGAATGCCGGGCAAGTGCTGTCGATCGGCCTGTTCTTCAGCCTGATGATCCTGGGCCTTGCCGCCAGCCTGCCGCAGAGCATGGAAGCCGGCCTGCTGGCGCAGCACGTGCCGGAGGCGGTCGCGCACCAGATCGCCAATATGCCGCCGGTCGCCAGCCTGTTTGCCGCTTTCCTGGGCTACAATCCGATGGGCGAGCTGATCCCGACCGATGTGCTGCATGCGCTGCCGCAGCAGAGCATCGACACGCTGACCGGCCACGCCTTCTTCCCCGAGCTGATGTCGGGACCATTTAAGCACGGGCTGGTCTTCGCCTTCACCTTCTCGGCGATCCTCTATCTGGTCGCGGCTTTTGCCTCTTGGCGCGGCGGACGCACCGCCAGCGACGCCATGCCGGAGATGATGGCAACGGAGGCCGCCGGTCGGCACTAATCGTTGTGCCAGACTGGAGGCCGGTTCCCATCCGCGTCATGGCGCTATAAATCCCGTTCAAGCGGCGGCCAGCCGCTCACCGTTGCTGGGAGGTTTTTGCGTGTCCGATTCCCTGAAGGTCAGCCGCGACGGCGATGTCGCGATCGTCACCATCGACAACCCGCCGGTCAACCCGCTGAGTTTTCATGTCCGCGAGCCGCTGATGCAGGCGTTGGTTGCCTTGCGCGACGACGCTTCGGTTGCCGCGATCGTGCTCACCTGCGCCGGGCGGACCTTCGTGGCCGGGGCCGACATCACCGAATTCGGCAAGCCGGTGCAGCAGCCCGACCTGCGCGCCATCGTGGCTCTGCTTGAGACCATCGCCAAGCCGACGATCGCCGCCATTCACGGCACCGCGCTCGGCGGCGGGCTGGAGCTGGCGCTCGGCTGCCACTTCCGCGTCGCCGACGCCGGCGCCAGGCTTGGCTTTCCCGAAGTGAAGCTCGGCCTGCTCCCGGGCGGGGGCGGCACGGTGCGGCTGCCACGGCTGGTCGGGGCATTGAAGGCCTTGAAGATGATCGTTTCAGGCACGCCGATCGGGGCCGATGAAGCGCACGCCGCGGGGCTGGTTGATGCCGTCTTCGAAGGCGATCTGACCACGCATGCAGTGAATTTCGCCCGGGAAATCGCCCGCAAGGGCGGGCCGTTCACACCGGTGCGCGATCGCGATGATCTGCTGAGGGAGACCGACTTGGCGACGTTCGATACCGAGGCGACGAACCTCGCCAGGAAAGCGCGGGGATTGGAAGCACCGATCGCCTGCGCGGAAGCGGTGCGCAATGCGATCACGCTGCCGTTCGAGGATGCGCTGGCGGCGGAGCGGGCACTGTTCGTGAAACTGGTCGCCGGCGACCAGTCGCGGGCTCAGCGCCATCTGTTCTTCGCCGAACGCGAGGCGGCAAAGCTTCCGGGCAAGGACATCGTCAAGCGCAGGATCAGCCGCGTCGGTGTCATCGGCGCCGGCACGATGGGCGGCGGCATCGCCATGGCCTTCGCCAATGGCGGCTTTCCCGTCACCTTGCTGGAAGCCAGCCATGAAGCTTTGCAGCGCGGGCTGGGCACGATCGAGAAGAACTACACCGTCTCCGTCTCGCGTGGTTCGCTGAGTGAAGAGGCCAAGCGGCAGCGCCTCAGCCAGTTCAAGGGTTCCACCGACTACGCCGATCTCGCCGATTGCGACCTGATCATCGAGGCGGCGTTCGAAGACATGGCGGTCAAGAAGGAAATCTTCGGCAAGCTCGACGCGGTGGCCAAGGCGGGCGCGATTCTCGCCACCAACACCTCGTATCTCGACATCAACGATATCGCCGCGTCGACCTCTCGCCCGCAGGATGTGCTCGGCCTGCATTTCTTCTCGCCGGCCAATGTGATGAAGCTCTTGGAAATCGTGCGGGCGGAAAAGACCGCGCCCGACGCGCTGGCGACATCCGTCGATCTGGCACGGCGGATCGGCAAGGTCGCTGTCGTCGTCGGCGTCTGCCATGGTTTCGTCGGCAACCGCATGCTGGCGGCGCGTGGCTCGGAATCCGAAGCGCTTCTGCTGGAGGGCGCGACACCCAGCCAGATCGACAAGGCCTTCACCGATTTCGGCTGGCCGATGGGGCCGTTCCAGATGGGCGATCTCGCTGGCCTCGACATTGGCTGGCGCAACCGCAAGGCCCGGGGCCTGATGGCCGTGATCGCCGACACGCTGTGCGAACAGGGCCGGTTCGGCCAGAAGACGGGCCGTGGCTTTTACCTCTACGAGGCCGGCGCGCGGGCGGGCGCTGCCGACCCCGAAGTGGAGGCGTTGATCCGCGGCAAGGCGGCCGAGCAAGGCATCGCGCCGCGTGCGATAAGCGCCGAAGAAATCATCGAGCGCACGCTCTATCCCCTGGTCAACGAGGGAGCGAAAATTCTGGACGAAGGGATCGCGGCACGCGCCTCCGATATCGATGTCGTCTGGGTCAACGGCTACGGCTTTCCTGTCGGCAAGGGCGGCCCGATGTTCTGGGCCGGGCTAGAAGGGCCGGCGCGGATCGTCGAAAGGCTTGAGTACTGGCACCAGCGGACCGGCGGGCCAGTTTTCAAGCCTGCGCCGCTGCTGAAACGAATGGCCGAAACCGGCTCCTGGGACGGTGGCGCGGCGGGCTGAGCTCGTTTCCAACGATTTGCATCGCCGCCTCGCTCTCCGCGACGGCCTATTGCTTCCGTCTCGCGCGCTTTGATCGAAGCGATCCAGGCGTAAGGAGACTTATTTACGGTCGGCAGGATTTCCGAACGCGGGATCGCGTGGCCGCGAATAGGTATCGATACGCGGCAGGTCGTCCGAGAATTCCACCCAAGGCAGTCTCAGGCGCCAATAGGCGTGCGCTTGCGGACTGAACCGCTCCGGATGGTCGAAAAAGCCTATCGTGACGTAGATTTCGTTGCTCAGCCCTTCATCGCGATAGGCGATCGAGGAGCCGCAATCTCCGCAGAATGTTCGCACAATGCCCTTGGTCTTGGAGAATTCCTTCGGCCGGCCACGAGTGAGCCGCACCTGATGCGGACGGTAGCCGACCCATACGGTCAATGGGCTGCCGATTGCCCGGCGGCAATCGTCGTCATGGTCGGTGCAGACCCAGAACGGCTCGCCTCGCATCTCGGCGGCAATTGCCCCGCAAAAACAGGCGCCCGTTTCAATCCTGCCGTCCATCTCGTCGCTCCGATTGTAAGACCGCCAGCCCCGTGTCGACCAACGGAACAACCATCCTCGCTGGCCGAGGTTCCTGTTGCTTGCCTTCGAAAGGAAAGCAGGTGTGGCCTGGACGTGCTTGCGGCCGCCGGTCGCGCGGAGCCAGCTATCGGGATAGGGATACCACCATTCCTGGATCGCCGGCTTGTGCTCGATCACCACCTTCGGGCGGCGGAAGGCATCCAGCCCTGGCGGCCGAGTTCATGGCCGAGTCCGGATGCTTTCCAGTCGCCGAGGGGTAGCGCGTCATTGTCGATCAGGGGATTAACAGACTGACGGAGGAGAATCTGCTCGACCGCGCGCCGGGCAATCCTGGCTGTTCCGCCGCGCACCAGACGATCCGGAAGCCCAAGCTATGAGTTCCGCCTGCTCCTCGAGGCGGCGGCGATCCTGACGCCCGGCTTCCGGCTGGGCGGGACGCGGGCCGTGGCGTTGCGCCAGGGCGTGGAGGCGCAGGCCGCTGCCGGACGCCGCGTTCGATGCGCGAATTCCAGCGGCTGGACATCGATTTTCACGGCATGATCGCCGAGGGCTGTGCCAATCGTTTCCTCACCGATGCGCTGTCGGATCATCTAAGGTTGCGCCGGCTGCCGGGCATTATGCCGGGGTCAATGTGTTCCGCCTGAAGCAATCTTTGCGCGAACACCTGAACATACTCGACCCTCTCGAAAACCGGCAGTATGAGGTGGCTGCCGATCTGCTTCGTATCCACCTGCGGCTCTCCCGCAGCCAGCGATCGCAAGCGGCCAGCCGCGGCGCCCCCGCGCTGTTCGGCATGATCAGCCGGCCCGATTGAAGAGGAAATAATTGACGCGCAAAGCCAGTCCGACCATCGCGCTGTTTCCCGAAGCCAGTTTCGGCGCGGCGTTGAATTGCGTCGGCATTGCGCGGTCGTTGCGTGCGCGGGGCGCGCGCTTTTGCGAGGCGCTACGCTTCGGCATGCCGTCGCTGATCATGCTCTATTGCAGGGACGGCCATGACAATGCGTGGCGCGCCGGAGAGACCGGCGTCGGCGACCATATCGGCCGTGACGGCTGGACAGAAGGAGTATGGAGAGAGCCATTGTCGGCCTGCTGGCCGACGACGCCATGCGCGCCCCTGAGGGACAATGCAGCCCGGATGGCGCTGGAACCCGGAACGGATTTGGCCGCGCAAGCCATACTCTCTCTGATACGGAATTGAACGAAATGCTTGACAAGAACACCAACACCTCGCTCTCCGGCGGCAACGATCCCAAGGCTTGGCTGGCGCAGCATGGCATCAATGAAGTCGAATGCCTGGTGCCCGACATGAACGGCGTGCTGCGCGGCAAGGCGCTGCCGACGGCGAAATTCCTGAAGACGCTGGAGGACCGCGCGCTCTATCTGCCGAGCAGCGCCTTCCTGGTCAGCATCGACGGCCGCTATTCCGGCTCGATCGACGAGGGTTTCGCCTATTCGGACCCGGACATGCGCATGGTGCCCGATGTCTCGACGCTGTGCCTGGCGCCCGGCGCCGGGCCTGGCAAGGCCTATGTCTTCGCCGACGCCTTCCACATGGATGGCAGGCCATGGATGGCCTCGCCGCGCCATGTGCTGCGGGCCGTGCTCGACCTCTACCGGCAGCGTGGCTGGCGGGCCGTCGTGGCGCCGGAGCTTGAATTCTACCTCACCGCGCCCAATCCCGATCCGGACAAACCGCTGACCGCCCCGGTCGGCGCCAATGGCCGCGCCGAGGGCGTGCAGCACCCCTATGACATGGCGGCACTCGAGGAGTTCGAGCCGGTGATCAGGCGCGTCTATGACTATGCCGCGGCCGCCGGGCTGCCGCTCGACACGCTGATCCACGAATCGGGCACGGCGCAGCTGGAGATCAACCTGCTGCATGGCGACGCGCTGCCGCTGGCCGACCAGGTGCTGCTGTTCAAGCGGCTGACGCGGCAGGCCGCGCAGCAATGCGGCATGCACGCCACCTTCATGGCCAAGCCGATCGCCGCGCAGGCAGGAAGCTCGATGCACCTGCACATGTCGATCGTCGACGAGGTTGGCAACGCGCTGTTTGCCGGCACCGATGACGCCGACACCGAGATGTTCGGACACTTCATCGGCGGGCTGCAGAAATATGTCCCCGAAATCATGCCGCTGTTCGCGCCGAACGTGAATTCGTATCGCCGCATCCGGCCGAACCACAGCGCGCCAGCCAACATCGAGTGGTCGCATGACAACCGCTCCTGCGGCTTGCGCGTGCCCGCCGGTTGCCGTGCCGCGCGGCGAGTCGAGAACCGCCTGCCGGGCGCGGATTGCAATCCCTATCTGGCGATCGCCGGTTCGCTGCTCGCCGGCTATCTCGGCGTCGAACAGAAACTGGCGCGCTCGGCCGAGGCGTCGGGCAATGCCTACAAGATCAAGAGCACGCTGCCGAAGACCATGGAGGAGGCGCTCGACCGCTTCACGGCTTGCGAGCCGGTGCGGACGCTGCTCGGCGAGGATTTCTTCCAGACCTATCTGCGCGTCAAGAGCGTCGAGCTCGACCTGTTCCAGAGCGTGGTGACGAGCTGGGAACGCGACCACCTGCTGTTGAAGGTGTGATCATGGCATCTTCGACGGGTTTCAATTCCGGTCTCGATATCGGCAAATCCTACTATGTCGCCACCGCCAATCCGGCGCCGGATCATGCAGCGCTCGTGGGCGATGTCGACGCCGACCTGGTCGTCGTCGGCGGCGGCTGCACCGGCCTGTCCGCCGCCCTTCACGCCGCCGAGCGCGGCCTGAAGGTGATGCTGCTCGAAGGCGGCAAGATTGGCTGGGGGGCGTCGGGGCGCAATGGCGGCCAGATGATCCCCGGCCTACGCAAGGGCGCCAAGGGCCTGGTCAAACTCTACGGGCCCGAGCGGGCGAAGGTGCTGTTCGACCTCGCTTTCGAGGCGCGTGGGCTGGTGCTCGACATTATCGAGCGCAACGCCATCGATTGCGATCTCAGGCTAACCGGTCATCTGGTCGGCGCGGTCAACGGCTCCGACCTCAGGGATCTGGAGGAGGAGGCCAGCTGCCTCGAAAGCGTGATGAAATTCCGCGACGTCGAGATATTGTCGGCGGCGGAAGCCCAGGCCAAGGTCGACACGCCCTATCACGGCGCGATGTACGAGCCGCTTGGCGGCCACATGCATCCCTTGAATTACACTTTGGGCCTCGCCCGCGCGGCAGTGGCCGCCGGTGTCATCATCCACGAGAATTCGGTGGCCACGCGGCTGGAGCGCGAGCCTTCCATACGGGTCTCGACAGCAAAGGGATCTGTGCGCGCAAGACATGTCGTGCTGGCGGGCGACGCGTTGCTCCACGGGCTGGAGCCGCGCGTCAACAGCCGCATCATGCCGGTCGGAAACTACATCGTCGCCACCGAGCCGCTGGAAGGCAAGCGCAACGTCATCCCGGCCAACGTCGCGGTGTCCGACACGCGCTTTGTCGTCAACTATTACCGCATGTCGGCGGACGGCCGCCTGCTGTTCGGCGGCGGCGAGCGTTATACGCCGTCACCGCCGGCCGACATTGCCGGCTTCGTGCGGCCGCATATGGAAGGCACCTTTCCGCAGCTCAAGGGCTGCCGCATCGATCATGCCTGGGGCGGACTGGTGTCGGTGACGACATCGCGCCTGCCGCATGTCGGGCACTATGGCGAGGTCTATTTCGCGCACGGCTATTCCGGCAAGGGCGTCATCCTATCGACGCTGTCGGGCAAGCTGCTCGCCGAAGCGATCACCGGCGACGCCTCGCGGCTCGACCTGTTTTCGACGCTCACGCCGATGCCGTTCCCGGGTGGAACGGCGCTGCGCGGCCCGCTCTATGTGCTGGGAATGCTGTGGTACGCGATGCGGGATAGGATCAAGCATTGAGGTCGCTTAGCGTCGCCATTTTGAGGAGAGGCTGGAGGGACAGCGCCCCCCCTCTGTCCTGCCGGACATCTCCCCCACAAGGAGGGAGATTGGCAGTTTCATCGATTCGCCTTCTCCTGCGACGTTGGAGATTGGCGAAAGCCGGCTTGACGTCCGATCTCCCCCCAAGTGGGGGAGATGCCCGGCAGGGCAGAGGGGGCGCTGTCCCGCCGATGTTGGGAAGGTCAACAAGACTTTCCTAAACCACAAAGAAATCCTCGATGCGCTGCCTGGCCCCAAGCAGCGCGGGCAGGATTTCCCGTTCCATCTCGGCAACCGAGAACCGCGCCGACTGTGTCGACACATTGATGGCCGCGACCGTGTTTCCCGAGCGGTCGCGGATCGGCACGGCGATGGAGCGCAGGCCGAGTTCCAACTCCTCGTCGACGATGGCGAAGCCGTCCTTCCTCGCTTTGGCGATGGCCTTCGCCAGCAGGGGCCTGTCGATGATCGTCTTGGCCGTTCTTCTCTCGATCGCCGCGCGGCTGAGAAAGGTGTCCAATTCTTCAGATGTCAGCCCGGCGAGCAGCATGCGCCCCATCGAGGTGCAATAGGCCGGCAGCCTGGTGCCGACATCCAGCGAGACGCTGAGGATGCGGCGGCCAGGAATACGGGCGACGTAGACGACATCCTCGCCCGAGAGGATCGCCGCCGAACAGGCTTCGTTCAGCTGCGCCGCCACCGCGCGCATGATGGGGGCCGCGAAGCTCCACAGCGAGGCGCCGCCGAGCCAGGTGCGCGCAACCGTCAGCAGACGTGGCGACAGCGAAAACACGCGGCCAGCCTGTGTGGCATAGCCGGTCGCGACCAAGGTCAGCAGGAATCGCCTGGCGCCAGCCCGGGTCAGGCCGGCTTCCTCCGCCATTTCGGTCAGCGTCATGCCCGAAGGGTGGCGGGCGAGGATCTCCATGACGGCGAGGCCGCGTTCAAGCGAGCCGACGTGATCACGCGAAGCAGCCCCTTCGTCCATCTGACCTCCATACCAAAGGCTGCCGTCCGCCCGGATTGACTCGGGGCTCCGGTCAGCCTAGAAAGTATCACATACAATACATATGTTCGCAATGCGAACTTTCGGGATTGGAGCCCTGGCGATGGTCAAGTTCCTGCCGCTCAAAAAGGCGGTGGCCGAGAACCTCAATAATGGTGATTCCGTCGCCTTCGAAGGCTTCACCCATCTGATCCCGACGGCGGCGGCGCATGAGGCGATCCGCCAGGGGTTTCGCGACCTGACCCTGATCCGCATGACGCCGGACCTGATCTACGACCAGATGATCGGCATGGGCATGGCGAAGAAAATCATCTTCTCCTATATCGGCAACCCCGGCGTCGGCCTGCTGCGGCGTGCCCGCGATTCGATCGAGAACGGCTTCCCCAGGTCGATCGAGATCGAGGAGCACAGCCATGCCGGCATGGCCAACGCCTATGAGGCAGGGGCGGCCGGCCTGCCCTGCGCGGTGTTCCGCGGCTATCGCGGCGCCGGACTGGCCAATGTCAATCCGAACATCAAGTCAGTCACCTGTCCGTTCACTGGCGAGGTGCTGGCAGCGGTGCCGTCGATCCGGCCCGACGTCACCTTCATCCATGCGCAGAAGGCCGACCGCAAAGGCAATGTTCTGGTTGAAGGCATCATCGGCATCCAGAAGGAGGCTGTGCTGGCGGCCAGGCGCGCGGTGGTGACGGTGGAGGAAGTGGTCGACAATTTCGACGATCTGCACCCCAATCTGACTGTGCTGCCGCGCTGGACGATCGCGGCGATCTCGGTCGTACCCGGTGGATCGCACCCCTCCTACGCGCATGGCTATTATGCGCGCGACAATGCCGCCTATCTCGAATGGGACGAGATCGCCGCTGACCGTGGCAAGTTCCAGGCGTGGATGCAGGCGAACGTCATCGGCAAGAGCGCCGGTGATTTCGCGGCCCGCGTCGAACATTTGAGGAAAGCGGCATGAGCGAACGGGGTTTCACTCCCAACGAGATGATGACGATCGCAGCCAGCCGCGCGTTGAAGAACGACGATGTCTGTTTCGTCGGCATCGGTGCGCCCTCCGCCGCTTGCAACGTGGCGAGGCTGACGCATGCACCCGACATCACGCTGATCTATGAAAGCGGCACGATCGGCACCGCGCCTGACGTGCTGCCGCTGTCGATCGGCGACGGCGAACTGTCCGAAACCGCGGTCACCACCGTCGCGGTGCCGGAAATGTTCCGCTACTGGCTGCAGGGTGGCCGCATCTCGATCGGTTTCCTCGGGGCTGCCCAACTCGACAAGTTCGGCAACATCAACACCACGGTCATCGGCGACTATTTCCACCCCAAGACCCGGCTTCCCGGCGGCGGCGGCGCGCCGGAGATCGCGACCTCGTCGAAGGAGATCTACATCACCATGGCGCAGACAAGGCGTGGAATGGTCGAAAAGATCGACTTCTTCACCTCCTTCGGCCACGGCGAGGGCGGTGATCACCGAAAGCGCCTCGGCATCGAGACGGCCGGGCCCACTTTGCTGATCACCGACCTTGCGATCTGGAAACCAGACCCGGTGACCAAGGAATTCACGGTCGTGTCGCTGCATCCCGGCGTCACACGCCAGCAGGTGCAGGAGACCTGTGGCTGGGTCGTCAGGTTCGCCGAGGCGCTTGACGAGACGCCGGCGCCAAGCGATCTCGAACTCAACACATTGCGCGACCTGCAGGCCCGCACCAAGGCGGCGCATGAGGGAACCGGAAAAGCAAAGGCTGCATGACATGGCCGAGGCCTATATCTGCGACTATATCCGCACGCCGATCGGCCGTTTCGGCGGCTCGCTGTCATCGGTGCGTGCCGACGATCTCGGGGCGATACCGCTGAAGGCTTTGCTCGAGCGAAATGCGAGTATTGACTGGCAAGCGGTCGACGATGTCGTCTATGGCTGCGCCAACCAGGCCGGCGAGGACAACCGCAACGTGGCGCGCATGGCGCTGCTTTTGGCCGGTCTGCCCAAGGAAATCCCGGGCTCGACCGTCAATCGCCTGTGCGGTTCCGGCATGGATGCGCTGACCATCGCGGCGCGCGCCATCAAGGCCGGCGAGGCGGAATTGATGATCGCCGGCGGCGTCGAATCCATGAGCCGCGCGCCCTTCGTCATGCCCAAGGCCGACGCGGCGTTCTCGCGCAATGCCGAGATTTACGACACCACCATCGGCTGGCGCTTCGTCAATCCGCTGATGAAGAAGCAGTATGGCGTCGATTCGATGCCCGAGACGGGCGAGAACGTCGCCGAGGATTTTGCCGTCTCGCGCGCCGATCAAGATGCCTTCGCCGTGCGCAGCCAGGACAAGGCCGTCGCCGCGCAGGCCAATGGCCGGCTGGCCAGGGAAATCACGCCCGTGACAATCCCGCAGCGCAAGGGCGATGCGATTGTCGTCTCGAAAGACGAGCATCCCCGAGCCGGAACAACAATCGAGGCGCTGGCCAAATTGCCGACACCATTCCGGCAAGGCGGGACAGTGACTGCCGGCAATGCGTCGGGTGTCAATGACGGAGCCGCGGCGCTGATCGTTGCCTCGGAAGCCGCTGCGAAGAAATACGGCCTGACGCCGATCGCCCGCGTCCTGGGCGGAGCCGCTGCCGGCGTCGCGCCGCGCATCATGGGCATCGGTCCGGCGCCGGCGACGCAGAAACTGTGCGCGCGGCTCGGCCTGACGCCACAGCAGTTCGATGTCATCGAACTCAATGAAGCCTTTGCCTCGCAAGGCATCGCCGTGCTGCGCCAACTCGGCATCGCCGAGGACGCCGGGCACGTCAACCCGAATGGCGGCGCCATCGCGCTCGGCCATCCGCTTGGGATGTCGGGCGCCCGCATATCCGGCACCGCGGCGCTGGAGCTTCGCGAGCGTGGCGGGCGCTATGCACTCGCCACCATGTGCATCGGCGTCGGCCAGGGCATCGCCATCGCGCTCGAACGAGTCTGATCGGCCACATTCCCGGCCGGGCCAGCAGAGTGCCCGGATCGGTCCGTCAAATTTGACCATGTGGACAAAAGTACGGACCCGTTCCATAGTTCCCCGTCTGATTTTAAGAACAGTCGGCTCGACACGGCTGTCGAACAGAGGGGACTGCAATGGAAAACCGGAAAAATAAACCTCAACCGACACGCGACGGGCTGTCGCGGCGCAACGTGCTCGAACTGGGCGCGCTTGGCCTGGCAGCGGCGATGCTGCCGGGTGCTGCCTTCGCCAAGGACAAGAAGTTGAAAGTGGCGGCGATCTTCGCCACGCCCATCGAGGAGCCATGGGACAACCAGATCCATGTCGCCCTGCAGAAGGCCGAGAAGGAACTGGGCATCGAATACAAATGGTCGGAGAAGGTGCAGACCGCCGATTTCAGCCGCGTCATGCGCGAATATGCGCAAGGCGGATACGAACTGGTGCTGGGCGATGCCTTCGCTGCCGAGCGCGAATCGCGCCGCACGGCCAAGCAGTTTCCCAAAACCGCGTTCCTGTTCGGCTCCGGCGCAGGCCCTGCCGAGCCCAATTTTGGTGTGTTCGACAACTGGATCCATGAGCCGGCCTATCTCTCCGGAATGATCGCCGGCAAGATGTCGAAGTCGGGCACGGTCGGCGCCGTGGCGGCGATGGGCATTCCGGAAGTGAACCGGCTGGTTAACGCCTTCTTCGCCGGCGCCAAGGAGGTCAATCCGAACGTCAAGAAGAAGGTCGCCTTCATCGGCTCCTTCTTCGATCCGCCCAAGGCCAAGGAGGCGGCGGTCGCACAGATCGATGCCGGCGCCGATGTCATCTATGCCGAACGGTTCGGCGTCATCGAAGCGGCGGTGGAGAAGAAGGTATTCGCAATCTCCAACATGTCCGACCAGTCGAGCCTCGGTCCGGATACGGTCATCACCGGCCCGGTCTGGGACATGTACCCGACGGTCGAGCAGGCGATCAAGCTGGTCAAGGCCGGAGTCTATACGGCGCAGGACTATGGCGATTTCTCGCGCATGGCCAAGGGCGGCTCGTATCTGGCGCCGTTCCACAAATTCGACAGGACGCTGCCCGCCGACGTCAAGGATCTGGTCGAGAAGAAGAAGGCCGAGATCCTGGAAGGCAATTTTCGCGTCGATGTGGACGAGAACACGCCGGTTTCGGATTGATATTTTACCCTCCCCCTTGTGGGGAGGGTCGATCCGCGAAGCGGATCGGGGTGGGGGTCTCGTAGGGCGCACCCCCACCCCGTCTCGCGATCTTCGCTGCGCTGCGATCGCAAGCCGACCCTCCCCACAAGGGGGAGGGTGAAGAGCCACGCCAAGCCATTTCAACGGAAGAAACCCTTGCCTGCCCCACTCATCGAAATGCGCGGCATTACCAAGAGCTTCGGCGCGGTGAAGGCGAACGAGGTTGTCGACCTCAGCGTCGCGCCGGGCGAGATCCTTGGGCTGCTGGGCGAGAACGGCGCCGGCAAGACGACGCTGATGAATGTGCTGTTCGGCGCCTATGCGCCCGATGCCGGCGAGATCCTGATCCAGGGCCAGCCGGTGCGGATCACCAGTTCGGCGGACGCGCTGGCCGCGGGCATCGGCATGGTGCACCAGCATTTTCACCTCGCGCCACGGCTGACGGTGCTGGAGAACCTGCTCATCGGCATTCCCGGCAAGTCGGGACGGATCGACCGCGCCGGCGGGCTGGCGCGGCTGGCCGAGATCGGCCGCCAGCATGGGCTGACGCTCGATCCCGATGTGCCGGTCTCGGCGCTGTCGGTCGGCGAGCAGCAGCGGCTGGAAATCGTCAAGGCGCTGTTTCGCGGCGCCAAGCTCCTGATCCTTGACGAGCCAACCGCCGTGCTGGCGCCGAGCGAGGTCGACGGGTTGTTTTCAGCGTTGCGCTCGATGGCGGCGCAGGGGCTCGGCATTATCTTCATCTCGCACAAGCTCAACGAGGTGCGGGCGCTCACCCATCGCTGCACGGTGCTGCGCCATGGCCGCGTCGCCGGTCGTGTCGACGATCCCGCCAACACCACGTCGGCCGCCATGGCGCAACTGATGTGCGGCCACGAGATCGTGCCGCCGGCCAGGGGACCATCGACGCCGGGGGAAGCGGTGCTCACCCTCGGGGGCATCTCCACCTCGAAGCATTCGGGCACGGTGCTGCGCGGCGTATCGCTTGCCGTCGGCGCTGGCGAAATCCTCGGCATCGCCGGCGTCTCCGGCAATGGCCAGCGGGCGCTGGCGGAGGTGATCTCCGGTATGATTTCGCCCGAGGCCGGGCGGATGACCATAGCCGGCAAACAAGTGAGGCACTTCACCCCGCGCGAGGTGCAGGTGCTCGGTCTCGGCCGCATACCGGAAGACCGCATGACAACCGGCCTGGTCACCAACCTGCCGCTGGCCGATTCCATGGTGCTGCCGCGCATCGGCACATCAGCGTTCAGCAGCAAGGGCCTGCTCAAGCCCGACGCGATCCGCGCCTTCGCCGAGGCGCAGATCAAGGCCTATGACATACGCTGCCCCGGGCCGATGACGCGAGCAGGCGCACTGTCCGGCGGCAACCTGCAGAAGGCACTGCTGGCGCGCGAGCTTGCCTTCGATCCGAAAGTGCTTGTCGTCTCGCAGCCGACGCGCGGCCTCGACATCGGCGCTGCCCGCTTCATTCATGAAAAGTTCCTCGACATGCGGGCCAGGGGCTGCGGCATCATTGTGATTGGCGAGGATCTGGAAGAATTGCTCGTGCTCTGCGACCGAATCGCGGTGATGTATGAGGGCCGCATCGTCGGCACGCTGGACAGCGCGGAGGCGACCATAGCCCGGCTCGGTCTCTTGATGACCGGCGCGGAGGGGAGGGCGTAGTGTATGGGTTTGCCTTATCAATTCTCTGTCTCAAATGACGTCGCCCAAGGCAATCGCTTCAGGCTGATTTTAGACATCGGCGCCGCCCCTCACCTGCCTGCCGGCATCCTCTCCCCGTATAGGGACGGGGAGAGGGGAACCTTCACCGCCGCTTTGGCCAATGACCAACGTTGCAGGACAGGTGCCAGGGATACGGCTAGCCCCCTTCTCCCCGTCCCTATACGGGGAGAAGGTGCCGGCAGGCGGATGAGGGGCGGCGCCAACGGCTGGCGGGCGGAGGGCCATAGCTGATGTTCCGCCTGGAAGTTCGTACCGCGACGCCCGCCTGGTTCAACCTTGCGCTGCCGCTGCTGGCGATCGGCGCCACGCTTGTGCTGTGCAGCGGCCTGATCGCGCTGGCCGGGGCCGGCGTGCTCGAATCCTACGGCGTGATGTTCACGGCCTCGCTCGGCGACAGCTACGCCATCACCGAAACACTGGTGCGCGCCGCGCCGATGATCTTCACCGGACTGGCGGTGGCCGTCGCCTTCCGGGCCAAATTCTGGAACATCGGGGCCGAGGGACAGCTGCTCGCCGGCGCGGTGGCCAGCTGCTTCGTCGGCGCAGTCCCGATGCCGGGGCCGCTTGCCATGCTGTCGATGGCGGTTGCGGGTGCCGCGGCCGGCGCCGCCATCGCGCTCATCCCGGCGACGTTGCGGGTCAAATTCAAGGTCGATGACGTGGTCAGCTCATTGCTGCTTAACTCGGTCATCTATTACGCGCTGATGGCGCTGATCGAAGGGCCGTGGAAGGATAGTTTCAGCGGTTATCCGATCTCGCCTCCGATCGAGGATTCGGCGAATTTCCCGGTGCTTATCGAAGGCACGCGGCTGCATCTCGGCGTTCTCATGGCGCTGATCGCGGCGCCTTTGATCTGGTTCCTGATCGCGCGCACCACGCTTGGCTTCAAAATCCGGGTCACCGGCGAAAACCCTGAAGCAGCCAGATATGGCGGCATCAATGTGCAACGCGTGCTGCTGTCGACGGCGCTGCTCTCCGGCGCACTGGCGGGACTGGCCGGCGTCGGCGAGGTCGGCGGCGTGCATTTCCAGGTGATGAGCGACATCTCGCCGGGCTACGGCTACTCCGGCATCGTCGTCGCCATGCTGGCGCGGCTCAACCCGCTCGGCGTCGTGCCGGCGGCGATCTTCCTGGCCGCCGTGATGACCGGCGCCGAGGCAATGTCGCGGGCGACCGGCGTGCCGGCCTTCCTCAGCGATGTCATCCAGGGCACCGCATTGCTTGCCATGCTGGTGGCGCTGCTGTTCACGGCCTACCGCATCCGCCGTGTCGGAGCAGCCTGATGAGCGTGGTGCTGGAACAGATTTTTCAGGTCGGCTTTTTGGCAGCCATCATCCGCATCGCCACGCCGCTGGCCTTTGCCACGCTTGGCGAAATGTTCTCCGAACGGGCCGGCGTGCTCAATCTCGGCATCGAGGGCATCATGCTGCTTTCGGCGATGACCGGTTTCACCGCCACCAGCCTCAGCGGCAGCCTGTGGCTCGGTGTGCTGGCCGCGGTGTTGACCGGCATGCTGATGGGCGCGCTGCATGCGCTGTTCACGGTCGTGCTCGGCCTCAGCCAGCATGTCTGCGGCATCGGCGTGACGCTGTTCAGTTCGGGGCTCGCCTATTTCCTCTACCGGCTGATCTTCGGGCAGCAATCGGTGCCGCCGAGCATCAAGGGTTTTCAGACATTGCCGATCCCGGTGCTGTCGGACATTCCGGTGCTCGGGCCGGCGGTGTTCAACCAGTTCGCGCTGGTCTACATGGCGATCCTGGCCATCCCGCTCGCCGCCTTCGTGCTTTACCGCACGCCCTGGGGCCTGTCGGTGCGCATGGTCGGCGAGAACCCGCGTGCCGCCGATTCCGCCGGCGTCAGCGTGATCGCCACGCGCTTCCAGGCGGTGATCCTCGGTGGCGCGTTGATGGGCCTGGCTGGTGCCTTCCTGTCGATGGCGCAGTTCAACGCCTTCACTTTCGGCGTCGTCTCCGGGCGCGGCTGGGTGGCGATCGCGCTGGTCGTGTTCGGCCGCTGGGATCCATGGCGCTCGGCGGGTGCGGCGCTGCTGTTCGCCTTTGTCGATGCCTTGCAGTTGCGCATGCAGGCGAGCGGCCTTGGGCACATTCCCTACGAAGCGTTCCTGATGCTGCCCTTCATCTTCACCATCGTCGCCATGGCTTTCATGTCGCGCAATGCTGTCGCTCCCTCGGCGTTGCTCAAGCCTTTTCGGCGGGAGGAGCGGTAACGCAGGCTTGGGTTCCTCACCCCGCAAAACGGGGAGAGGTGGCCGCGAAGCGGTCGGAGAGGGGCTGCGCCGACTGTCGAATGGTTGCTTTTTCAGGGCCGCGCCTTGCGCCAGCTTCTCAGTCGGTTCTGGCTTCACGCAGGGCATCCCCCGCTCCGTCTCGGGCTTCGCCCGAGCCACCTCTCCCCCACTCCCGTGGGGGCGAGGAAAAGTATCACATCGCCGTAAAGCCGTTATCGACGAACAGATGCGCGCCGTTGACGAAGCTGGACTCCTCGCTGGCGAGGTAAAGTGCTGCCTTCGCCACCTCTTCCGGCTCGCCGATGCGCCCCTGTTGCGCGGCAAGGGCTGCGTCCGAAACATCGACACCGAGCTTGCCAAGATCGGCGACCTCGCGCAGGCCGTGCGGCGTGCGGATGAAGCCGGGGCAGACCGCGTTGCAGCGGATGTTGCGGTCGCGGAACTCGACGGCGATGGCGCGCGCGAACATGTGGCAGGCGCCCTTGGTGGTGTCGTAGAGCACTTCGTTCGGCGTCGCCGCCACCGCCGAGATCGACGAGGTGCAGACGATCGAGCCGCCGCCCGCCGCGATCATGCCGGGCAGCACGGCGCGCGTCATCAGGAACATCGAGCGCACATTGACGGCATGCAGCCAGTCCCATTCCTGAAGCGTCGTTTCCAGGAACGGCTTTATGACGATGGTGCCGGCATGGTTGAACAGGACGGTGATCGAGCCGAGTTTTTCCGTCGCCCCTTTCACCGCCGCCTCGACTTGCGCTTCGTCAGAGACGTCGGCGACAAAATGCTCGGCGACATGACCGCGCGCCCGGATCGCCGCCGCCGTCGCCGCTGCCGCTTCGCCGTTGCGGTCGATGATCGCCACCCTGGCGCCCTCGGCGGCGAACAGCTCCGAAGCCGCTCCGCCCATTCCCGTCGCGCCGCCCGAAACGATGGCGACCTTGCCGGCAAGTCTCGCGCCCATTTTTTAACTCCATATCCCGTTGGATGATGTCTCGTTTTGCGATGCTATCCCTGATGCGCGGAGCGGCCAATGCGCGAATTGGGTCTGCAAGGACGGGGATGGTCCGTCGAGGCTGGCGTTGCGGCGCCCACAACCCATCCCGCAAGCCTTCCAGACAGCGCAAAATAAGCAAACCATCGCCAATTTTCGGCCGAATGTGAGAAAATTATTCTGCATCATGCCCGAAAATAGCACTCGACAAAGTCTACAAGTTTTATAGATTAATTGATGAGACGGAGGTCGATATGTCCTATATCCAGAACGCTCAGACTGACAGCAGCGGCCAGAGGCTGGCCAATGCCCAGATCTTCCGCCCGGCCTATGCCGGTGCCTTCGCCTATGTCGTCTTTGCCCTTGCGTTCGTGTTCACCGGGGCCGTTGTCCTGGGCTTCATTCCCTGAACGTTTTAATCGCCCGGTTTAGCGGCCGGCGCTTCCATGCATTTGCAGTCGATGAACCGGATTCCGATCTGCCTTGGCGCGACCGGTGATCATCGCATCCCGTGAGTCCAGAAATGGAGGAAATGGCGATGCCGATCGCGTCAATCGTCTGTCGGCTCACGCCTGTCGCCAAGCCGTGACAGGCCATCAATGACGGCAGCGGAATCGGCCAGGGTGCCGAAGACGCCATCCTCGACCGTCACCATGTGCAGCGCTGCCTCATGAGCCTTCTGGTCGCCGCTGGCGCAGGCGTCCGAAATCGTCAGGCACTGAAAATTGCGATCGCAGGCCTCGCGCAGCGTGGTGTGGACGCAGACATCGGTCGTGCAGCCGGAAAACATCAGATGCGTGATACCCTGCGCGCGCAGCACAAGCTCGAAATCCGTATAGGTGAAGGCGCTGTTGCAGGTCTTGTCGACGATGATGTCGTGCGGGTCGACATCGATTTCGGGGACGATCTGGAAACCCTGGCCCGAGCGCAGCAGCACGTCGGTGCCGTCGAGGCCGGCGCGTTTGCGGCGCCATTTCTCGTAGGCCGTCATGTCGGCCATGTCGGCACGATAGCCCTGCCTTGTGTGGATGATCGCGACACCGGCTTCGCGCGCGGCGGCGATCAGCCGGTTCACGGTGGGCAGGATCGCCCTCAGCGGCGAGGGGTCATAGCCCTTTCTGGCGAAGTAGCCCGTCGTCGATAGAAAATCCTGCTGCAGGTCGATGACAACCAAAGCCGTGTTTTCCGGCACCAGCCTGCCGTCATAGGGGTAGTCGAAGGGCTTTGCCTTGATCATCCGGAGCTCCCTGCTGTCGAGCCACTCTAGCGATTCCGCGTCAAGGCGACGAGGCGCAATGTGGGCGCCCGGCGGGCGTGCCGCGGATCGGTCCTCGGTGTGAACGACGAGGTCCGGGAGTGCTAAAAGCAAGGAGTTAGAGCGGGTCAACGATTCCATCAAACGCTGAACCGCTCCAGGACGGCTCAGCTCAGCGACTGACATAGTGCTTCGACCTGCTCGAGGTAGAAGCGGCATTTCGTGCGCAGGATTCTCAGGTTCGGGTCGTCGGCGCCGTTGATCTCGATGGTCTGCATCATGAAATCGAAATGGGCATGAAAGGCGTCTGCCGCGCCCCAGAGGCTGTCGGCCTGCCAGCTGTCGGCCATGGCCATGGAAATCAACCGTCGGACCTCGACCCGCGCCGAGTCCGGCGATGCCGCCCGGGCTGCGATCAGGGCATGGAGCCGGCCGAAGATGCTTTCCCTGGCGTCGACGGTCCGGACGGTTGCAAGCATGTTCATCTGCGGGTTCCCCTCAAATCTCTGCGCATGAATGTTCATTTTGCGGGCTGCCAGCGATCAAGGCGGCGATCACTGCCGGATCCGATCGCCGGCCCCCGATGTTGGCAGCCTCGGCATTGGCCTGCTCGAACCGCCAGACCATGGCGGTGCGATCAGGGTCGGCGGCGGCTTTTTCCGGCAGCAGACCGTGCAGCGCACAAGGTGTCTCCCGCCGGTTCGGCCGTAAGCCGGCCGGCACACGGCTGCATCCGCTACGCCCTCCTTGGCTGAGCGTGGTCCTTTGCATACGGCTTGGGATGCATGGGGTTGCCGCTGAGTTGCGCAAGCCTTGCCGGCCGGGCGCCGCGCAGAATATCGAATGCTTCGGCATAGGCCATGCCAAGCAAATAGGAGATCATGGGAAAACGGCTTGCGTCGGCCATCTGCACGAGCTCATTGGTCATCGACGCGATATATTGAAGACTATCGATCTCTGACTGGCGTAAGGACTGATTTGCCACGTGCTGCTCCTTTATCGGATGGAACTCAGGGGACGCATTACTGGCTACACTGGGCATACCGAGGCGGCTAATTGATGGATTGACCGGCGGCATGCAGGCTTGGTTCCGGGGTCGAGAGGGTCAAGGCATAGATGGGCGCGTCGGTGAGGCGGTCGAGGCCGAGTAGGCGCTTGATCGCCGAGTGGCTGAGAGCTGCGGTGGGACACGCCGACAGACCATGCCTGGTCGCCGCCAGCATCATGTTCTGGCCGATATGGCCAGCCTCGATCAGGACGACGCGGTAGGCGTTGGCATCGTCATATTTCCACATGGTCCGGTCGAGCCTGGCGCAAAGCAGAACCAGGCATGGCATGGTATCGGCCCATTCCTGCCCGCCGACCAGCTCCGAGATCCTCGGCAGATGGTTGGCCGAGATCCTGCCGAGGTCGTGATCGGCGGCGGAATAGTGATAGACACCCGGCTCAAGACCCTCGACGCCAAGCGCAACCACATAGGCCTCATAGGGATTGCGCGCGCCGCCCGAGGGGGTCATGCCCAGCGGCAGGGCGCCGACGCAGTTATTGGTTTCGCCGGTTATGCCCATGCCCGCGA
Organism: Mesorhizobium sp. B4-1-4; assembly: GCF_006439395.2. Taxonomy (NCBI): domain Bacteria; kingdom Pseudomonadati; phylum Pseudomonadota; class Alphaproteobacteria; order Hyphomicrobiales; family Phyllobacteriaceae; genus Mesorhizobium; species Mesorhizobium sp. B4-1-4. The sequence continues at coordinate 4,753,623 of NZ_CP083950.1, read as the reverse complement.
ACAGACAGTCGGAGAGCTGCCGCGCGGTGATGGTGGGCGCGGCCGCGGTGCGGTTGGTGCGGCGCCGCGCCATCAGGGCCAGAAGTTCGTTGTTGGCCAGTGCGTTCGGCAGCCGAATGGCATCCGTGGCATTTTTCAGCAGAAGGTCGGGCTGGGTGGCATGACCGGCGCGTTCGATCTGCCGTGCCTCGGCCTGTTCGATGGTCATGAACTCGCTGTCCTGGACGCAGAAATGCATCAGCGCGGTCGGAATGCCCCAGTTCCACTGCCCGGAGAACTGCGTCTCCCGTTCGGCCAGCGGCGAGCCGGCGGTGACCAGGGCGGAAAAATCCAGCAATTGCGGAACGACGGCATTGAGGTCGGATTTCGACCATCCATGAGCGCGCGCGACCTCTCCCGTGGAGGCCCATTCGTCCCAGGATGCGAGAAGACCAACCACTGCGGGGCTGCATTCGAAGACGCTTCGGGTCAGGAAATTGCAGGCCGTGAGCTTGTTGGTCCCGGGGTAGAACACAAGTGTTTTTGAGGAGCGCATTTTCATGATGCTGAATGCCGTTTTTGAAAGCAAGGCGCCGACAGGGCGGACAGCCAGTCGGCGCCGAACGACTTCAGCGCTTGTTGTAGTGCATGCCCTGCGAGAAGAAGACGGTCTGGGTGCCTGCGGCAACCGTCAGCTTCGGCGCGTTGTTTACTTTCTTTGCCATTTTCGTCTCTTTCCCGATCCCCCAATGGGATCTGTTAAAAGATCCCCACAGCGGGATCCGCGAGAAGAAAGGTAAGTTCGAAAGAATTAATGGTGTGTTAAAATTACAGTAAATCTAACGTGACCTAGAATATCTTTCTTTCCAAGAAAGTCTAAAAAATCGATTTTACTCGGATATGGAGTAGGTACTCGCTGGCATACGCTTTTTTGAGATACTCTTGTTCTTATTTAGCGTAACCAGCCGCTGGTGCTCCTAGCTCAGCCCGTCCTGGGCGAGGCTGACGACGAGCTGATCGATGGCGGGATCGTCAAGCGTGACGACATGCGCCATACGGATCGCATGCCGTGCTCGGATACCAGACATATCCTGCCGCATGATGACCGATACGAATGCCGGCCCGGCCTCGGTCAGAAGCATGGCCTTGCCGACGAGCACCGGTTCCGAGATTGGAGCCCATTGCACGGAGATCAGCGATGGCTCGCCGGTCTGGCGACGGTTGACGCCGCTAAAATAGATCCAGTTCAGGCGCGAGATCGCCACGCCGTAGTGGTTGCCGCGCGCCCGCGCCCATGTCGAGCCCCGGCGCTCCGACATCCGGTGACCCTGCGGAATGTGACCAACTCGGCCTCGCGACGCACGAAAGTCACCGACCGCATCAGGAGATCGGGACGGGCCGGGATCGAAAAATAGGTGAAATAGGTGCCTCCCGCGATCGATGGGGCGGGAGGCCGAATCATCTGGTTGAACAGGCTTTCGGAGATCGGCGGCAGGCCGGCAACCGCAGGCTCGGGCATGCCGGGGCCCTGATACAGTTCGGCTTCGTGGATGCGGAAATAGTCGCAGATCAGCTTGGCCGTGGCCTTGTTCGGAATGGTCTGGCCCTGCAGATAGCGTTCGAACTGCGTGCGATTGATCCCCAACTCACGGCATACCGCGCTGATGGATGCACGGTCCTTGCAGAGCCGTCTGAGATTTGCAGCGAGATTCTCGCGAATGGACACGTCTTTGCTTTCGCAGGCGAATTCTTCATTTCGACTCGAAATCCATATAGCGCCTTCGGTCGCCCCCGCCGAAACGCCCAGTCACAACACACAGAAAAAACTGATCTGGTAACGCCAGTCTAATGGGGCGGCTTCCAAAAAAAATAGGGCCGATCTGACGGCGACCATCGCCATAAGTCCAATTGACAATTGTCTTGCCCTGGAAGTCCCGCGAAATCGCATATGGCCTTTTGGGGGAGCATTGACGCCGCGCGTCGCAACGGATGCCGTCCGCGCCTTGCGGCAAAAAAGCGGACCACCGATTATTCCGCTGGTGGAGCTGAGGAGGATCGAACTCCTGACCTCGTCATTGCGAACGACGCGCTCTCCCAGCTGAGCTACAGCCCCGTCCAGCGGATGGCGCATTTATCGGGCGCGGCGGATTTCTGTCAAGGCGGCGTTTTGCCGAAATCCTTGCTGTCTGTCGCGCCGGCCGGCGGCTCTTGCCGGTTTGGTGCGCAATGGCTACATGTCGGCAACAATTGGAGACCGGCATGCTCGCCCTCATTCAAACCATCGTCATGGCGCTCGACCTCTATTGGTGGATCATCATCGCCTCGGCGATCTTTTCCTGGCTCTATGCCTTCAATGTCGTCAACTCGCGCAACCAGTTCGTCGGCAGCATCGGCAACATGCTCTACCGGCTGACCGAGCCGGCGCTGCGGCCGATCCGCCGGTTCATGCCCGACCTTGGCGGCATCGATATCTCGCCGATTATCCTGCTGCTGATCCTGTTCTTCGTCAGGCAGTTCATTCTCACCACGGTGGCGCCGCTGCTGCTGTGAGTCCGGCGGTTGCATGAGCGCGCCGTTTCGCATCCGCGAAAACTGCATCGAGCTGTTTGTCCGGCTAACGCCGAAATCTTCCGTGGACAGGTTGGAAGGCGTCGAAACATCGGCGGACGGGCGCAGCCATTTTAAGGCGCGGGTCCGCGCCATGCCGGAAAACGGTGCGGCCAATCAGGCGCTGGAGAAGCTGGTCGCCAAGGCGCTGGGGGTGCCAGGGTCGGCCGTTTCGGTCGTTGCCGGCGGCACGGCACGGCTCAAGACGCTGCGCGTTGTCGGCGAACCGGTGACACTGGCAAGAAGCGTCGAGGTGTTCGGTGCATAGGTCTCCTTGCCGCACGACCTTCGGAGTCAATCGCCCAGCGGCAAACGCGGATCGTCGACCTTCAGCGTGTTTACGCTCTGCTTGATGCGACGCAGGTTCTCCAGCACCTTCGGGCCGCGCGTCTCGGCCACCGATGTCACGATCATGTCGACGATCGCCAGCAGGGCGTAGCGCGACGATGTCGGCTTGTAGATGTTGCCATCCTCGAGCGGCTGCAGATGGATGACCGTATCGGCGACCTTGGCCAGCGCCGAGTCAGGGGCGGTGACGGCCACAGTCGTGGCGCCATATTGCTGGGCGACCTGCACGGCCTCGATGACTGAGCGCGCATAGCCGGACACCGAAAAAGCGACCAGAGTGGTCTCGGGCGTGGCAACGGCGGCATACATGCGCTGCAACTGGCCGTCGATCTGCGCCAGCACGGGCAAGCCGAGCCTGAACAGCCGGTTCTGCACCTCGGTCGCCATCATCGAGGAGATGCCGCCGGAGCCGATGCACAGAACATTGCCCGAAATCGCCAACCGCTCGGCGACCGCGACCAGCGTCGTCATGTCGAGATTCTCGCTGGCACGCTGGATGGCCGAGATCGCCGCTTCGGTGATGGCGGAGGCGATGCGCTGCTCGCGGGCATCGCGGCTCAGTGGCTCCGGCGACAGATATTGGCCGCCGATGGCGATGGCCTGCGCCAGATAGAACTTGAAGTCGCGCAGGCCCTCGCAACCGAGATTGCGGCAGAAGCGCGTGACCGTCGGTTCGCTGACGCCGACGCGTGAGGCGATCTCCGAGATCGCCGCCTTGGAGGCGAAATCGAGATCGGATAGCACGAGGCCGGCCAGGCGGCGGTCCGACTTGGTGCCGTCCTGCGACATCAGCTGCAGCCGCGTGATGATGTCGGCCGGCGTCTTCATGCTTGTGCCTTCGTCGTCATCCCTGCGTTCTCACAGCGGCAGGCCCGTCGCCTTGTCGAACAGATGGATGTTGCCGGGATCGACCGAGACCGGAAGCAGGTCGCCCGGCCTGATCGGCACCCTGTCACGGAACACGGCGCGCACGGTATCGGCGCCGATGGCGCCATAGACGTGGGTCTCGGAGCCGGTCGGCTCGACGACATCCACCTTGAGCGCCATGGCGTCGGCGGCTTCGCCGATGATGAAGTGCTCGGGCCGGATGCCGGCCTCCACCACGCTGCCCGCAGGCACCGGCTTACCGGCAAGCGCAAGCCGGCCGCCGCCAACCGACTCGAACCAGGTCTTCTCAGGCGTCGTCCTGAGAGCCCCGGAGACAAAGCTCATCGACGGGGAGCCGAGAAAGCCGGCAACGAACTTGTTGGCCGGCCTGTCATAGAGTTCGAGCGGTGCTCCGACCTGCTGGATCCTGCCGCGGTCCACCACGACGATGCGGTCGGCCATGGTCATGGCTTCGATCTGGTCGTGGGTGACATAGACGATCGTCGATTTCAGCCGCTGGTGCAGCGCCTTGATCTCGGTGCGCATCTGCACGCGCAACTGCGCGTCGAGATTGGAGAGCGGCTCGTCGAACAGGAACACCGAGGGTTCACGGACGATGGCGCGGCCCATGGCCACGCGCTGGCGCTGGCCGCCCGAGAGCTGGCGCGGGTAGCGGTCGAGATAGGAAAACAGGTTGAGGACGCCGGACGCCTTCTTGACCTTTTCGTCGACCGCCGCGCGGTTCTCGCCACGGATCTTCGGGCCGAAGCCGATATTGTCGGAGGCCTTCAGGTGCGGGAACAGCGCGTAGGACTGGAACACCATCGCGATGTTGCGCTGCTGCGGCGGCAGGTCGTTGGCGCGTGTGCCGCCGATCAGCAGATCGCCCGAGCTGATCGTCTCCAGGCCGGCTAGCATGCGCAGCAGGGTGGACTTGCCGCAGCCCGACGGGCCGACCAGCACGACGAACTCGCCGCTTTTTATATCGAGGTTGATGTCCTCGAGGATCCTGTGCTGGCCGAAGGATTTCGACAGGTTGCGAAACAGGACGTCGGTCATGGTCACGCTCCCAATATGTCGTCGATGAACGGCAGGCAGCCGGCGGTCAGCCCGGCATCGACGGGCATCACCACGCCTGTTACGCCCGAGGCGCGGTCGGAGGCAAGGAAAGCCACCGCTTCGGCGACTTCCTGTGGGTTGACGATGCGGCCGAGCGGATAGAGCCGCTTGAGCTTGCCGAGGATTTCCGGATCCTTGGCCAGGCGATGGTCCCAGGCGGCGGTGCGGATCGACCCGGGGCAGACGACATTGGCGCGCACGCCGCTGCGGCCAAGCTCGACGGCGATCGATTTGGCATAGGCGTTGATGCCGGCCTTGGCGGCGGCATAGGCGGGATTGCCGAAATGCGCGATGGCATTGACGGAGGAGATGAAGACGACGCTGCCCGATCCGCGCGCGGCCATCGCCTTGGCGATAGGGTCGGCGAAGGTCATCACCCCGGTCAGATTGAGGTCGAGCTCATGCTCGATCCTGTCCGCCGTCAGCGCGGCAAGCGTCTCGGCGCGCGTCCAGCCGGCGTTGTTGATCAGGATATCGGGTACGCCGTCCCTGTCGAGCACGGCGGTGATCGCCTTCTCTAGGGACGCGCGGTCAAGAAGGTTGAAGACATGGCGCGAGGCAAGGTGCGGGCTTGCCAGCGCCTCCTCGGATTGGTCGCAGCCGACCACCCGCGCGCCCCTTGCGGCCAGCAGTGCGACGATCGCCGAGCCAAGGCCGCCGCCGGCACCCGTGACGACGACAGTACGGCCCTCGAATTCGGCTTTCGAAACCACGGTGCTTGTTCCTCCCGCAGATCAGGCAGATGCCGGCAGGCTAAGGAATGGAATGTAATTAAGCAACATGATAATCCGCTTGCATGCGGTGGATTCGTCGATAATGTAGGAAAGTCACATAAATCTTGTGCCAGCCATCGGCGCAAGGAGCGCAAAAAGCGCGGAACAAATGGGAGAGATCGGATGAGCCTTGCCAAATGGACTGTCGGCCTGATGGCCGGAATGAGCATGCTGGCCTTCGCGGCGCAGGCGAATGCGGGTGAAGTGCGCGTCACCGTCGCCGAATACAGCGCCAAGACCGGGCCTTATTTCGAAGAGGTGAAGAAGGAGTTCGAGGCGAAGAACCCCGGCATCACTGTCAAGTTCGAAGTCGTGCCGTGGGATGTGCTGCTGCAGAAGCTGACCACCGACATCACCGCCGGCACCAATGCGGATCTCTCGATCATCGGCACACGCTGGCTGATCGACTTCGTCCAGCAGGATGTCGCCGAGCCGCTCGACAGCTACATCACGCCCGAATTCAAGGGCCGTTTCATCGAGACCTTCCTGTCGCCCTCGATCATGAATGGCAAGACCTATGGCCTGCCGATCGCAGCCTCGGCTCGGGCCATGTATTACAACAAGGAACTGTTCGAGAAGGCCGGCATCGCCAAGCCACCGGCGACCTGGACCGAACTGCAGGACGATGCCCGCAAGATCAAGGCACTGGGTTCCGGCAGCTTCGGCTTCGGCTTGCAGGGCAAGGAGATCGAGACCGACGTCTACTACTACTACGCGATGTGGTCGCAGGGCACCGAGACCCTCAACAAGGACGGCACCTCCAGCTTGAGCACGCCCGGCGCGCTTGCAGCAGCCAAGCTCTATAAGTCGATGATCGATGAAGGGTTAACCGAGCCCGGCGTCACCTCCAACAACCGTGAAGACGTGCAGAACCTGTTCAAGCAGGGCAAGGTCGGCATGATGATCACCGCACCGTTCCTGTCCAACCAGATCAAGGAAGAGGCGCCGAGCCTGAAATACGGCGTGGCGGCCATTCCGGCCGGGCCGACCGGCGCGCGCGGCACGTATGGCGTCACGGATTCCATGATCATGTTCAGGAACTCCAAGAACAAGGACGATGCCTGGAAGCTGATGGACTTCCTGTTCACGAAGGAGCAACGCGCCAAGTTCACGCAAGGCGAAGGCTTCCTGCCGGTGAACAAGGAAGAGGCCAAGATGGATTATTATGTCAACAATGCCGATCTGGCCGCCTTCACCGCGCTCCTGCCCGACGCCCGTTTCGCGCCGGTCATTCCGGGCTGGGAAGAGATCGCCCAGATCACCTCCGACGCTATGCAGAAGATCTATCTCGGCAGCGTCGACCCCGAGACAGGCCTGAAGGAGGCGGCGGCGAAAGCCAACGCAGTGTTGAAGAAGTAGGGGCCGTGCTCAAGAAATAGGGCGTATCTCCCTGCGCCCGTGGCGCGCCCCAAACTCAGGCGGGGCGCGCCACAGTTTTCGGGCTTAAGCGCAAAGCGTCGAACGCCGACGGGACAACCACTTCGTACAGGGAATAGATCGCCGATGTCGCGCCGCCCCTCATTGCCCTGCCGGGCATTTCTCCCCGTATAGGGACGGGGAGAAAGGGCTGGCCGCGATCTTGTCGTCCTCTTTGAGACGCTGGTGATTGGTCAAAGCGGCGGCGAGAGCGCCCCTCTCCCCGTCACTATACGGGGAGAGGATGCCGGCAGGCAGGTGAGGGGCAGCGCCGACGCCGGGAAAGAGTTCGAAACTGAGCGAAGAACAGATCAGAATTAGTCCAGCTGGCAAGCCAGCACTGCTGATGCCTCACAACGCGGTACAGGTCAGCCGATGCGAAATCGTACCTTGCCCTATCTCCTGACCTTGCCCAGCCTGTTCCTGGCGGCGGTCGTCATCTTCTGGCCGGTCTGGGACCTGATCCAGATATCGACCCATGACGTCAACCGCTTCGGGCAACTGCGCGAGTTCAGCGGCCTCGCCAATTTCTCGGCGCTGTTTGCCGATCCCGACTTCGTCGCCGCGTTGTGGCGCACCGGGCTGTGGACCGTGCTGGTGGTCGGCGGTGCGCTGCTGCTGTCCATCCCGGTGGCGATGATCCTCAACACCGATTTCCATGGCCGCGGGCTGGCCCGCGTCATCATCATGCTGCCCTGGGCGGTGTCGCTGACCATGACGGCTGTGGTCTGGCGCTGGGCATTGAGCGGCGAAAGCGGCATGCTCAATTCGGCGCTGATCGGGCTCGGCCTGATCGACCACAACGTCCAGTGGCTTGCGAGCGCCGAGACGGCGTTTCCGATGCAAGTGCTGATCGGCATACTGGTGACGGTGCCATTCACCACGACGATTTTCCTTGGCGGCCTGTCGTCGATCCCGGACGATCTCTATGAGGCGGCGGCGCTCGAAGGAGCAACGCCAATGCAGCAGTTCCGCGAGATCACCTTTCCGCTCCTGAAGCCGTTCATCAACATCGCCATCGTGCTCAACACGATCTACGTCTTCAATTCCTTCCCGATCATCTGGGTGATGACGCAGGGCGGGCCGGCCAATTCGACCGATATCCTGGTCACCCACCTCTACAAGCTCGCCTTCCGCATCGGCAAACTGGGTGAGGCCTCGGCGGTGTCGCTGGTGATGTTCGCCATATTGCTGATCTTCACCATGATCTATGTGCGGCTGGCGATGCGGGAGCAACGCGCATGACAAATGGGTTCATGACGGGCAAATTGAAGCGCACGATCATCGCCTGGCTGCTGCTGGCGCCGCTGATCGTGGTGACGCTCTTTCCCTTCGCGGTGATGTTCCTGACCGCGGTCAAGCCGCGGACCGAGGTGCTATCGCCGACATGGTGGCCGAGCGAGTTCCGCTGGTCCAACTTCTCCGACATGTGGGTGGCGACCGGTTTCGGCCAGGCGCTGGCCAATTCGCTCTATGTGTCTGTTATCGCCACGATCGGTGCCATCCTCATCTCCGTTCCGGCCGCCTATGCCATGTCGCGCTTTCGCTTTGCCGGCTACGGTGTCTTCCGCCAGTTCCTTTTGATCTCGCAGATGATCTCGCCGATCGTGCTGGTGCTTGGCCTGTTCCGGCTTATGGCGGCCTGGGGGCTGGTCGAATCGACGACCGCGCTCGGCTTCATCTACATGGCCTTCAATGTCGCTTTCACCGTCTGGATGCTGCAGAGTTATTTCGACACCATTCCGCGCGATCTCGAGGAGGCCGCCTGGATGGAGGGCGCCGGCCGCTGGCTCACCCTGCGCAAGGTGTTCCTGCCGCTCTGCCTGCCGGCCATCGCGGTGACCGCGATCTTCACCTTCATCAATGCCTGGAACGAGTTCGTCGTGGCGCTGACCATGCTGCGCAGCCAGGAGAGCTACACGCTGCCGATCCAGGTGTTCTCGCTGGTCGCCGGCCGCTACACGATCGAGTGGCACCACGTCATGGCCGCCACGCTGCTGGCGACGCTGCCAGTGGCGATCCTGTTCATCTGGCTGCAGCGCTACCTCGTGCGGGGCCTGGCGCTCGGGGCCGTAAAATAGCAATTCCAGGAAAAGTGCTCAGCGGTTTTCCATCCGGAATTGCTGGAGATAATAGCCGTAGCTGTCCACGGAGAGTTTCAATGCGCATCTTCACCGCCTCGCTGGCGACGGAAACCAACACCTTCTCGCCGGTGCCGACCGACCGGGCCTCGTTCGAAATGGCGTTCTACGCCGGACCGGGCAAGCATCCGGAGACGCCGACGCTGTGCTCCTCGCCGATCATCGCCTTGCGCCGGCGCGCGGCCGCCGAAGGCCTGACAGTGGTCGAAGGCACCGCCACCTGGGCGGAGCCCGGCGGGCTGGTGCAGCGCCAGACCTATGAGGCATTGCGCGACGAGATCCTGGGGCAGCTCGAGGCGGCGCTGCCGGTCGATGCGGTCATTCTCGGCCTGCATGGCGCCATGGTGGCGCAAGGCTATGACGACTGCGAGGGCGACCTGCTCGAGCGCGTGCGGGCGATCGTGGGACCTGACGTGGTGATCGCCTCCGAGTTCGATCCGCACAGCCATCTGACGCCGAAGCGCGTGGCGGCGTCCGACATCATGGCCTATTTTCTCGAATTCCCGCACACCGACTTCTACGAGCGCGGCGAGCATGTCGTCGAGCTCGGCCTTGCCGCCGCGCGCGGCGAGATCAAGCCCGTCATCTCGACCTTCGACTGCCGCATGATCCAGGTGCTGCCGACCAGCCGCGAGCCGATGCGGTCCTTCGTCGATCGCATCAAGGCGCTGCACGGCAAGGACGGCGTGCTGTCGGTGTCGGTCGTCCATGGCTTCATGGCCGCCGACGTGCCGGAAATGGGCACGCGCATTCTTGTCATCACCGACAATGACAAAGCCAGGGGCGATGCGCTGGCGGAGCGGCTGGGGCGCGAGCTCTACGCGATGCGCGAAAAGACGGCGATGACGATGCTCTCCACCGCCGACGGTCTCGATCGGGCGCTGGCCGTTCGCGCCGAAAATCCCGGCAAGCCCGTGGTCATCGCCGACATCTGGGACAATCCCGGCGGCGGCGTTCCCGGCGACGGCACATTCGTGCTGCGCCAGATGCTGGTGCGCGGCCTGGACAAGGTCGGTGTGGCGACGATCTGGGACCCGATCGCCGTGACCTTCTGCCTGGCGGCGGGCGAGGGCGCGGTCATCGACCTGCGCTTCGGCGGCAAGGCTGGACCTCAGGGGGGCGAGCCGATCGACGCGCGCGTCAAGGTGCTGAAGGCGGTTCCGGAGGGCTGGCAGAGTTTCGGGCCGAGCCGGGTGACGTTGGGGCCGGCAGCGGTGGTGCGCATTGAAGGCACCGAGGTCGACGTCATCCTGAACACCAACCGCACGCAGACCTTCGAGCCGGACATTTTTTCCAACATCGGCGTCGATCCACTGAGCAAGGACATGCTCCTGATCAAGTCGACCAACCATTTCTACGCCGGCTTCGCGCCGATCGCCGCCGAGATCATCTATGTCACGGCGCCGAGTTCCTATCCGAGCAATCCGGCGGTGACGGATTACAAGAAGCTGAAGCGGCCGGTGTGGCCAAGGGTGGCGGATCCTTGGGGCGCGGGGAGGTGACGCTGATGATCTCCCCCCTTGAGGGGGAGATGTCGCCGAAGGCGACAGAGGGGGTTGCCCGAACTGCCACGACGCCATGCAACGGCAAAAGGAAAGGCCAGCGCTCCACGCGCAACGACCCCCTCTGGCCGCTTCGCGGCCATCTCCCCCACGAGGGAGGAGATTACCAGCGCTATACGAGCCCCCGCTTGATCATCATCGCATCGGGCGAAGGCATCTTGCCACGAAACGCGGTGTAGAGCTCTTCCGGATCCTTCGAGCCGCCGGCGGCGTAGACGTTCTTCCGCAGCCGCTCGGCCAGAGCGGGATTGAAGGGATCGCCGGTTTCCTCGAAGGCGGCGAAGGCGTCGGCGTCGAGCACTTCGGACCACATATAAGAATAGTAGCCGGCCGAGTAGCCGTCGCCTGAAAAGACATGGCCGAAATGCGGGGTGCGGTGACGCATCGCGATCGTGTCGGGCATGTCCAGTTTTTCCAGCGTTTCGGCCTCGTATCGAAGCGGTGCTTCAGGCGCGTCCGGCCTGGCGTGATACGCCATGTCCATCAGCGCCGAGGCGGTGAATTCGACCGTGGCGAAGCCGGCGCCAAAAGTGCGCGCGGCCAGCATCTTGTCGAGCAGTGCCTTCGGCATCGGCTTACCGGTCTTCTCATGCAGCGCATGCTTCTCCAGCACCGCCGGCACCGTCAGCCAGTGCTCGTAGAGCTGCGAGGGCAGTTCGACGAAATCGCGGCTGACCGAGGTACCGGAGACCGAAGGCCAGGTGACATCGGTCAGCATGCCGTGCAGCGCGTGGCCGAATTCGTGGAACAGCGTTTTCGCCTCGTCGATCGACAGCAATGCGGGCTCGCCCACGGACGGCTTGGCGAAGTTCATGATGTTGTAGATCACCGGCTTCGAACCGTGGCCAAGCTTGTAGCCGGACTTCAGCGCGCTCATCCAGGCGCCGGAACGCTTCGAGGGCCGCGCGAAATAATCGGCCAGGAACAGGCCGCGCTCGCTGCCATCGGCATTTTTCACCACGAACACGCGCGCGTCCGGATGCCAGGCGGCAATGCCCTTTTTCTCTTCGAAGCTGATGCCGAACAACCGTGTCGCCACGTCGAAGCAGGCGTCGATGACCCGGTCGAGCTGCAGATAGGGTTTCAGTTCCGCCTCATCGAAAGCGAATTTCTCGGCGCGCAGCTTCTCCTGGTAGAAACGCCAGTCCCAGGCGGCGAATTTTTCGTTGCTGCCGGCCTCGGCGGCCAGCCGCTCCAGTTCCTTCTGGTCGGTGGCGGCCTTCTGCAGCGCCTTTTCCCAAACCGGATCGAGCAGCGCATGCACCGCCTCCGGCGTCTTGGCCATCGTGTCGTCGAGCTTCAGGGCGGCGAAGGAGGCATAGCCGAGCAATTTCGCCTTTTCGGCGCGCAGCTTCAGCATGTCGCGCACCACGGACGTGTTGTCGGTGACGCCGCCATTCTGGCCGCGCATGGTGAAGGCGCGGAAGGCTATTTCGCGCAGGTCGCGGCGTTCCGAGAAGGTCGTGAACGGCTCGTAGATAGAGCGCGACAGGGTGACGGCGTAACGGCCCTTCTGGCCGCGCATTTCGGCGGCCTCGGCCATGGCGCTCTTCAAAAAGTCCGGCAGGCCGGCAAGGTCTGCCTCGTCCAGGAACAGCGCCCAGTCGCGCTCGTCGGCCAGCACATTCTGGCCGAAAGTCGTGCCGAGCGACGACAGCTCTTCATTGATTTTGGCCAGCCGTTTCTTGCCCTCGGCATCGAGCTTGGCGCCTGAACGGACGAAGCCTTTCCAGGTCTTTTCCAGCACGCGCAGCGTCTCGGCATCGAGCCCCAGGCTCTCGCGGCGGTGGTAGAGATCGTCGATGCGGGCAAACAGCCTTTCGTTCATCGAGATTGCCGAGAAATGCCTCGACATCTTCGGCGAAATGTCACGCTCCAGCGCCTGGATGTCCTCATTGGTGTAGGCGCCTGCGCGGCACCAGAAGATCGACGAGACGTGATCGAGCGCCTCGCCGCCGAGTTCCAGCGCCTGAAGCGTGTTCTCGATCGTCGGTGCATCCTTATTGGAGGCGATCGCGTCGATCTCCGCCTCATGCGCCTGCAGCGCCGCGTCGAAGACCGGGGAAAAGTCGCCGTCGCCGATATGGGTGAAATCAGGCAGGCCGAGCGGCCCCTGCCACGCGGTCAGCGGATGGGCGGCGAGGTCGACGGCTTTCGTGGAGGACATGGAGGGTCTTTCGCTGGCGTCAAAGGGAGGGTGTCACCGATGTAGGGCGCTGCCCGCGAGCCCGCAATATGACAGTTGGCCGATCCGCCTCAGTAGCCGTCGCAGTTTTCGGCGATTGCCGCCTGCGAGCTGGCGGTGATGCGGTTGTCGGTCACCGCGAAGGTTTCCTGCATCAGCATGTCGTTGTCGGGGAAGTCGTAGCAGGCGATCACCGTGGTGACGCCGCCCTCGCTCTTCTCGATCCGGTGACGGATCGCAGCGCCGGCAATCGCGCTCTTCCATTCGTCGATCGAGACGATGAATTCCTGTTTGCTCTGGACGACGCCGAGGTCGTCGAGTTTGATGCGGACGTCGTCGGCGAGCAGCTCGGAAAGTTCGGTGCGGTCAGCGACCAGCAGCGCCGAATACCAACGGTTGATGATGGCGCCGTCGTCAGCGCGTGCTGCCGAAATCGCAGCCAGCAGTGCGGCCGCCGTGAGACTGACCGACCGGACGTTCGACAGCTGGCGCGCCGTCCCGTTCATTCCAGCACCGGCCGCTCGAAATCGCCGGTCTCCTTGTTCATCGCCCAGAGCTCGCCGGTCGAAATGTCAAACCAGGCCCCGTGCAATGACAGTCGCCCCTTGCCCTCCAGGATCGAGACGCAAGGGAAGGTCCTGAGATTGGCGATGGAATAGCGGATCGAGATGCGCTCCAGCGCCGTCTGGCGCTCCGTCGCCGTCATCAATGTGCTGGAGGCGACGGTCTCCGCGGCCGGCGCGATCAGGCTCATCCACTTGCCGATGAAATCGCCGGGAGACAGCGGCGCGGACGTGGTGTCGAGCGCGGCACGGATGCCGCCGCAGCGGCCATGGCCCATGACGACGATGTTCTTGACCTTGAGGCTCTGCACCGCGAATTCGAGCGCGGCCGAGGTCGAATGGAACTCGCCGTCCGGCGCGTAGGGCGGCACCAGGTTGCCGACATTGCGCAGCACGAAGAGTTCGCCGGGTCCGGCGTCGAAGATCGCCTCGGGCGCCGCGCGCGAATCGCAACAGGCCACGATCATCGTCTCCGGCGCCTGCCCTTCGCGCGCGAGCTCGCGATAGCGGCCGCTCTCTGTGAGGTAGCGGCCGTTCATGAAATTGCGATAACCGGCGAGAAGGTGGTCGGGAAGATGAGGCATAGGCGGCTTTCCGTGTTGGAGGCGGCAGCTCAAATTCTGCTTTACGCATCGTGCTTTCCGAAACCCGAATTCGGTTTTCAGGCCGATGCGTTGCGGTCGAGAAAGGCTCTAGCGGCAAAAGCCTATAACGAGCAATGCAGAATTGCGGGGGCTGGCCATAAATGCCATGCGCCAAAATCGGACGTCCGCCGACACTGTCATGCCCAGATGGCGACCGGTATTCCAAAACCGTCGGCCAGCGGCGGGTCCGGAAACGGCCTGGCCTTGCCGCCGGCGATGCGGCCGGCGATCAGCATCATCACCGCCGCATCGAGGAAATCATCGGCGGCCGCTCCGCGCGGCGGCGGTTGGCCGAGGAAGTCCATGTCATAGCCGTGGCGGCAGAGCAGCGCCTTGCGTTCCGCCATGCCGGCCGGATTGATGCTGCCCTTGATCTTCTTCGGCAAACTCATGGCCTGATCGCCATTCAACCGGCAGAACGCCACTTCCGGATGCGATTCGAAGACACGGCCGCGTAGATCGGGCCGCGCGATCAGCAAGCTGTCGATCTCGCGGATCTTCGAAAAAATGCCAAAGGCCTGGATCGAAACGCCGCGCGGGGGATCAGAGGTAGCCTTGGCGACCTCGCTTGCCCTGATATGCGCGGCGTACCAGGCATCGATCGTGGTGAAGTCGGCGGTGTCTGCATAAAGCGCGGCGCGGGACGGGATCGAAAACACGCTGGACTGGCGTGCCCCCAGCAACGGCCTGACCTGAGCCTCCGGTCCGCGCCCGCCCTTGCTCGAAAACTCGGGCAGGCCGATCGGCATGTCGACGGCGACAATAGCGTCGTCGGGAACTGCCGCAAGCAGCGCCGCGAAGCTGGCAAAGACCTTCACCGAAGGCGCCGCATCCGGATCGCGCCGCACCGCGATCCAGCCGGCCTTGCAGCCGTCGGCGCCGACAAGCACGACGGTGGCCGTGGTCAAGCCCGGCGGTCCCGCCCGGGATGCGTGAGGTGGCGAAGCTGCACCATCGCCATCGGGTGCGACAGGCTCTGCGAATCGGTTTCGAGCTGCAATTCGTCGCCGCCGCGCTTGGCGGTGCGCGCCAGGATCTCGTAGACCGCCGCCGTGGTCGACTGCAGCGCCTTGATCGGCGGCTGACCGGAGAGGATGCGCGCCAGATAGACGGCCGCCGTGAGGTCGCCAAGGCCGTTCGGCGGCTTGTCGATGAGGCGATGCTCGGCGAGCAGCGCCTGGTTGCCGTCGAGCAGCAGATTGCCGGTTCCGCCAGTCATCATCGACTGTGCCGAAGTGACCAGCATCGTCGATGGGCCGGCATGGAGCGCGGCCGAGATCACGGATTTCAGGTCGGGCAGCGGCGCGCCGGCCATCCATTCCAGCTCGTAGCGGTTGGGCGTGGCGATATCGGCGATCGGCATCAGCCGGTCGCGCATGGCGGCGGCGATGGGCTCGGGCACATAGAGGCCGCCCGAATCGCCCATCACCGGATCGCAGATATAGACGGCGCCGGGTGTCCTTGCCTTCACCGCGGCGACCAGTGACGCGACGGCTTCGGCTTGACCGGCCTCACCGAGATATCCCGACAGCACCGCGCCGACCTCGCCCAGCCATGGCGCCCGCTCGAGGTCGGCCATCAGCGCCTTGAACTGGTCGAGCGGCGGCACGATGCGTGTCGCCCGCCCATGGCCGGGGTGCCAGGGCAGGATGATCGTGGGAACGGCCCAGACCGGAAAGCCCAGTGTCTCCAGGGCGAACACTGCGGCGCGGTTTCCGACTGACCCGCGGGCGACATGGCTGGAAATGACGATGACCGCACGCGGTGCGTCGGGTTTTTCGGCGCTCATTCTCTTTTTGATTCCTAGCTGCCCCGGGTGAGGAAAAGCACGAGCCAGACCATCAGGCCCAGCGCCAGAAGCAGTCCGAGTATCCTGCCAATGCGCGTGCCCCAGACCTCGATCCGGTCCGTGCGGTCGGCGTCGCTTGCGGCGACGTGGTCGCGCACGCCTTTCGCGGTCCTCGCCACGAAGGAGTTGCCGGCCGGATCGGTCTCGCGCGCGACGCGCTCGAGAATACGGCGCGATTCCGTGTCGCTGTCTTGGCGTTCCGCCATGATGATGTCCCGTTTCGACTGAACCTTATCGTGTTCGCGCGGGCAATCACAGGGGCTTGCAGCCGAGGGTAACCGTGCCGACAGCCATCCCGTCGAAGCCGTTTTCTTGCGCGGCGATTGTGATAATGCTTCGCATGCAACTTCTACCGAGGGACCCATCATGCCTGCCCAGCGCCTTGCCCGACCATCGATATTCCGCACGCTGCCCGCCTTCCTGATGATGGCAATCGTGCTGCCGTTGCTCGCCGGCTGCGGCTACAACACGATCCCGACGGCGGAAGAAAACGCCAAGGCGGCCTGGAGCGAGGTGCTGAATCAGTACCAGCGGCGCGCCGATCTCATCCCCAATCTGGTGGAGACGGTCAAAGGCTACGCCGCGCATGAGAAGGACACGCTCGACGCGGTGGTCGAGGCGCGCGCCAAGGCAACGCAGATCACCGTGACGCCGGAAACGCTGAAGGACCCGGAAGCGTTCAAGAAATTCCAGGATGCCCAGGCAGGGCTGACCAGCGCGCTGTCGCGGCTGATCGCCGTGTCGGAGGCCTATCCCGACCTCAAGGCCAACCAGAATTTCCTGGCGTTGCAGGCGCAGCTCGAAGGCACGGAGAACCGCATTGCGGTAGCGCGGCGCGACTATATCCAGGCGGTCAGGGACTATAATCTGACCCTGAGAACGTTCCCGTCGGTGCTGTGGGCCACACTCTGGTTCCGCGGCAACGAGCCCTTCGCCAATTTCACCGTCGCCGAAGACAAGATGCAGCCGCCGAAGGTCGATTTCGGCACGAGCACGAAGCAGGGCGGGTGAACGACTACCATCTGATTCTGCGAAGACGGACCGCTGGCGTGTTGATACCCCCCTCTGTCCTGCCGGACATCTCCCCCTCAAGGGGCGAGATTGGCAATTTCGCGGGCGGCGCTCTGCTTGCAATGTCGGCGATTGGCGAAGGTCGTGGTTACGGCCGATCTCCCCCCCTGAGGGGGAGATGTCCGGCTGGACAGAGGGGGGCGCGAAGGAACGCTTGCCTAAACACTCTTGGCCTTCTTCTCTGCCTCCTTCTTCTGCCCCTCACCGTCTTCGCCGCCGATCTTCCCGCCCTCGTCGGGCGTGTCGTCGACAACGCCGGCATCATCGATGCCGGCACCAAAGCAGCATTGACGCAGAAGCTCGCCGATTTCGAGAAAAAGGGTTCCGACCAGATCGTCGTCGCCACCATCCCGAGCCTCGGCGGCGAGGAGATCGAGCCCTACGCCAACCGGCTGTTCCGCTTCTGGAAACTCGGCCAGGCCAAGGAGAACAACGGCGTCCTGCTGCTGGTCGCGCCGAACGACCGCAAGATGCGCATCGAGGTCGGCTACGGGCTGGAAGGCACGCTGACCGACCTGCACACCAAGCTGATCATCGAGAACGACATGGTGCCGGCCTTCCGCGCCGGCGACTTCTCCGGTGGCATCAGCAAGGCCGTCGACGACATGGTCATGGTGCTGGAAGGCAATCCGGAGGAACTGGAGGCGCGAGGCAAGCGCAACCAGCAGGCGCCGTTCAATTCCGACGACCTGTTCTTCGCCATCTTCGTCGGCATCTGGGCAATCATTTTCTTCGGCGGCATCGCGGCTTCCGTCCTGCCGCCGATCTTCGGCCAGAAACTCGGGCCGGGCCGTTATCGCTGGCTCGGCATGACCTTCGAGCCTGGCCGGCGCTCCTCATCCGGTGGTGGCTGGTCTTCCGGGAGTTCCGGCGGTGGCTGGGAGTCGGGTGGCGGTGGCGGCGGTTTTTCGGGCGGCGGCGGTTCGTCCGGCGGCGGCGGTTCGTCAGGAGGCTGGTGAGGCAACGGCATGGCGACACGACCGATCAGCCCGCGGGATCATGAACGCATCGCCGACGCGATCCGCGCCGCGGAGGCCAGGACCGATGGCGAGATCTACTGCGTCGTGGCGCGTGCCAGCGACGGCTATTTCTCCCCCGCGGCCTTGATGGCGACACTCGGCATGCTGATCGTCAGCCTCGCCGTCGCCTATGGGCTGGAGGCATGGTGGCTCGCCATCCGTCTGCCGCATTTCGTCATCGCCGAGCTTCTGGCGCTGGCCTGCGTGCTGGCGCTGTTGTGGGCGCTGCCCGGCCTGCGCATCCATATGGTGCCACGGCGGCTGCGCTATCAGGCGGCACACGCCAACGCGCTCAAGCAGTTCCTTGCCCGCAACGTCCATCGCACCACGGCGCGCACCGGCGTGCTGATCTTTGTCTCGATCGCCGAACGCTACGCAGAGGTGGTCGCCGATTCGGGTATCGACGCAAAGGTCGGCCAGCAGGTCTGGGATGGCGTCGTGCGGGATCTCACCGCCCATGCCGGCGACGACCGGCTTGCCGACGGTTTCGTCAAGGCGATCGAGCAGGTGGGGGCGGTGCTGGCCGAGCACTTCCCGGTCACGCCGGACGATACCAACGAACTCGACGACCATCTGGTCGAAATCTGAAAAGCCCGCCTGCCGCCCTTCGGTTCTCGAAAACCAGGTCATGCGCCTCGGCTGAACGCGTTTTCAGATGGCTTTGTCCTGTCAGCAGTGTCGGAACCGGTTACAAGAAAGCGGTCGGCGGGGCGCCCGGACTCTTTGCAATCGGGCGATGCGGGTTTATGGTTAACAAATCATGAATACGCTGACGATCGACATCCGCAAAGCCGAACCGCGCGACGCCGGCGCCATCGCCGAAGTGCATCTGGAGGCCTGGCGCGGCGCCTATAGCGGCATCATTCCGCATCGCACGCTGACATCGATGATCAACCGCCGCGGCGCCGACTGGTGGGCGAATGCGATTCGCCGCGCCGCCACCGTCCTGGTCGTCGAGATCGGCGGTACGATCGCCGGCTATGCGACGATCGGCAAGAACCGCGCCCGGGAACTCAAGCAGCAGGGCGAGATCTACGAATTGTACCTGCGTCCGGAATATCAGGGCATCGGTCTAGGCCGGCGGCTGTTTTCGGCAGCCAGGGCACGTCTCGCCGACCATGGCCTGAAAGGCATGGTGGTGTGGGCGCTGGAAGACAACCAGACCGCGCTGGCTTTCTATGCCGGCGCCGGCGGCCGCGACATTGCCGAAGGCGTCGAGATCTTCGAGCAGAAAGCGCTGAAGAAAGTCGCTTTCGTCTGGGAGTGACTGCCCAGAGATGGTCCCGGAGAAGGCGAAGCCTCGGGGCGCATCCCGCGCAAAAATCACGACGCTGAAACATCTTGTGCTGATTGTTGAACGCGTCGAACGCCATCGCGTCTCGCCTGACATGCGTGAACACCATTCGCCGCATTGCGCCATTTTGCGCCGCCCGCTATCGGTCTCCCAACCGAGAGAGGGACAAAACCATGCGCATCGAAGCCATAGCCACCGGAAAGAATCCGCCTGAAGACGTCAACGTCATCATCGAGGTGCCGATCGGCGGCGAGCCGATCAAGTACGAAATGGACAAGGAGGCCGGCACGCTGTTCGTCGACCGCTTCCTGCACACCTCGATGCGCTATCCCGGCAATTACGGCTTCGTGCCGCACACGCTGTCGGGCGACGGCGATCCGATCGACGTGCTGGTCTGCAACACGCGCGCGCTGGTGCCGGGCTGCGTCATCAATGTGCGGCCGATCGGCGTGTTGATCATGGAAGACAATGCCGGCCAGGACGAGAAGGTCATCGCAGTGCCGTCGCCGAAGCTGACGCTGCGTTACGAGAACGTCACCGAATACACCCACCTGCCCGAAATCACCCGCCAGCAGGTGCAGCACTTCTTCGAGCACTACAAGGATCTCGAGCCCGGCAAATGGGTCAAGATCGAAGGCTGGCATGATTCCAAATACGCCAAGAAGATGATCATGGACGCGGTCGACCGCGCCAAGGCGAGCAAGTAGGCTAATTATCGACCCGGCCGAAGGGTGGCACATCGCCGATGACGGTGTGCCTGTCCTTGCCCTAGACTAGGCGAAGCTCCGCGTCTCGTCTGCGCTGCCCCTCATCCGCCTGCCGGCACCTTCTCCCCGTATAGTGACGGGGAGAAGGGGACTTCCGCTATCTCGGCGCTCTCTTTGCAACGCCGTCGATTAGCGAAATCGATGATGAGAGCGCCCCTCTCCCCGTCCTATACGGGGAGAGGATGCCGGCAGGCAGGTGAGGGGCTGCGCAGCGCCTGAAAGTTTTATTTCTTCAAGCTTGCTTCGATCAGCAGGTCGGCGTTGCGGGCGACCGATTGCGCGGGCCCGCCGAGCCCGAACAGCTGGCCGCTGATATAGGCGCCCTCGATGAGCAGCAGCAGCCCGTCGCCCAGCGTATCGGCGTCTGGCGCGCCCATCGCCGCAGCCATGGTACGCAGCCTGCGACGCAGTTCCTGCTTGTTCTCCTCGCTCACCACGCGTGCCGGATGGCCACGCTCGGGATATTCGACGGCCGCATTGGTCATGCCGCAGCCGCGATAGTCCGGTTTCTGCGTGCGCTTGCCGACGCGGGTGAGGAAGGCAATGATCTGTGCGCGCGGATCGCCCGGATGCGCATCGACGGCCTCATCGAAGCGCTCCCAGAACTCAAGGTCGTATTGCCTGAGATAGGACGCGGCCAGTTCGTCCTTGGAGGGGAAGCTGCGATAGAGACTCGGTTTGGTGACGCCGGCGCGCTTGACGATCTCGTCGACACCGATCGCTCTTATGCCACGCCGGTAGAACAGCTCATAGGCCACGTCGAGGATCTTCTTGGCGGCCTTCGGCGGCGCCGATGCATGACCGTCGCTGATGGCCAGTTCAATATTTTTGTCAGTTGGCATCATGGGACTCGATTGACAATGTTACCGATCGGTACGTATACATGCTCCCATCTTGCAACGTACCGGTCAGTAACATGGTAGCCCAATCCCGTCCATTTGGCCAGCGCTACGCTTTCGTCGTGGTCGGCGTCATCTTCCTCTGCCTGCTGATCGCGGCCGGCTTGCGTTCCGCGCCCGCCGTCATGATGCTGCCGCTCGAAAACAGTTTTGGCTGGCGGCGCGATGTCATTTCGCTGGCGGCTGGCGTCGGCATCCTGCTCTATGGCCTCACCGGTCCGTTCGCGGCCGCGCTGATGGAGCGGATCGGGCTGCGCCGCACGCTGCTTGCCGCCCTGATGGTGATGTCGGCCTCGACCGCGCTCAGTCTGCTGATGACCAAGCCGTGGCACCTGTTCATCACCTGGGGTGTCTTCTCCGGCATCGGCTCCGGCGCCGTCGCCAGCGTGCTCGGCGCCACCATCGTCAACCGCTGGTTCAAGACCAATCGCGGCTTGGTCATGGGGCTAATGTCGGCCTCCAGCGCCACCGGCATGCTGATTTTCCTGCCGCTGATCGCTTCCCTGGCACAGTCGGGCGGCTGGCAGCCGGTCGCAATCGCGGTCGCGGTCGCCACCGCCTGCCTGTTGCCCCTGGTCTGGCTGCTGGTGCCCGAGCGTCCGGCCTCGATCGGCATGGTTCGCTATGGCGCCGGAGCCGACGACGTGCCACCGGTTTCGCCCGCTTCGCAGGGCAACTTCCTGGCGCACACGCTCAACACGTTGCGCCGCGCTGCCGGCACAAGGGTGTTCTGGTATCTGTTCGCCACTTTCTTCGTCTGTGGTTTCACCACCAACGGGCTGGTCGGCACGCATCTGATCGCCTTCTGCGGCGATATGGGCATCGGCGAGGTGCAGGCCGCCGGCCTGTTGTCGATGATGGGCATTTTCGACCTGATCGGCACGACGCTGTCAGGCTGGCTCACCGACCGTTACGACCCGCGCAAGCTGCTCGGCGTCTATTATGCCATCCGTGGCCTGTCGCTGATCTACCTGCCCTATTCCGGGTTCTCGGCGACCAGCCTGATCATTTTCGCGGTGCTCTACGGCCTCGACTGGATCGCCACCGTGCCGCCGACGCTGCGGCTCGCCAACGAGGCTTTCGGCGATCGCAGTGGGCCGATCGTGTTCGGCTGGATCGTCGCCGGCCATCAGGTCGGGGCGGCCACCGCCGCTGTCTTCGGCGGCACGATGCGCGAGCTGCAGGGCAATTACGAGCTGGCCTTCCTGATCGCCGGCATGACGGCGATCGCGGCGGCGTGTATCTCGCTTTTGATCAACACCGACAGGCCGGCATTCGATCCCGAGCCGCAAGCGGCTTGAGGCGGGACGCCAGTCTCCCCTCTTTAGGGGGAGATGGCCGCAAAGCGGCCAGAGGGGTCGGTTCGACTGGACGCCGACGTCCCGCGGCAGATGAAGGTTAGCACTTCACGCGAGGCGACCCCCTCTGTCGCCTTTGGCGACATCTCCCCCTCAAGGGGGGAGATTGGCAGCTGTTGTCAAAACTTCATGGTTTCGAAATGTGCCTGAAACATTCAGGCCAGAGCTTGGTGGCATCGTTCAAAGCCATCCAGGAGACAGCCATGAAGAAGTTATCGATGACCCGCCGCGCCTTCGTCACTTCGGCCAGCGCGGCCGGTCTGCTCGGCGCCTCGGGGCTCGCATTGCCCTATTATTCCCGCGCCAGCCAGCGTCCGGCCTTCACCCATGGCGTCCAGTCCGGTGATGTCGACGCCGTCAGCGGCATGGTCTGGACCCGTACCGACCGCCCCGCGCGCGTCATGTTCGAAGTATCGACCACGGAAAGCTTCGCCAATGCGACGAAGCTGGCGCCGCTCGATACCTCGCCGGCCAGCGACTATACGGTCAAGCGGCTGCTCACCGACCTCGCCTCCGACCAGGACATCTTCTACCGCATGTCGGCGGCCGATCTTTCCGACATCAATGCCGTCTCCGAGCCGATCGTCGGTCGTTTCCGCACCGCGCCGTCCTCGAAGCGTGACGTGCGCTTCGCCTGGTCGGGCGATACCGCCGGCCAGGGCTGGGGCATCGATGAGACCGGCATGAAGACCTATTCCACCATCGCCAAGCATACGCCGGACTTCTTCCTGCATTCGGGCGACACCATTTATGCCGATGGCGCGATGAAGGACGAAGTCGACCTGCCCGGCGGCGGCAAGTGGAAGAACGTCGTTCTCATCGACGGCAAGCGCAAGGTGGCCGAGACGCTGGACGAATATCGCGACCAGTGGAAGTACAACATGATGGACAAGAACGTGCTGGAACTCAGCGCCATCTGCCCGACCTTCTACCAGTGGGACGACCACGAGGTGCTGAACAACTGGTCGGATTCGAAGAACCTCAGCGCCGACGATCGCTACAAGGAGAAATCCATCCACGTGCTGGCGGCCCGCGCCGCGCGCGCCTTCCACGAGATGACAACCATCCGCTACGAGCCGTCGGAGCCGGGTCGTGTCTATCGCAAGATCGCCCACGGACCGCTGCTCGACGTGTTCTTCCTCGATATGCGCTCCTATCGCGGCCCCAACGGCCCCGACATGGAGGATACCATGACGCCGCAGTCGCGCATGCTCGGCGAACAGCAGACGAAGTGGCTGAAGCGCGAGTTGACGAACTCGAAGGCGACCTGGAAGATCATCGCCGCCGACATGCCGCTCGGCCTCGTGGTCTGGGACGACGGCACCAAAAAGGTTGGCGCCGAAGCGGTCAGCAATGGCGACAATGGCGCGCCGAAAGGCCGCGAACTCGAATTCGCCGACCTGTTGCGCTACATCAAGAACGCCGGCATCACCAACACCGTCTGGCTCACTGCAGACGTCCACTACACGGCAGCCCACTACTACAATCCCGACAAGGCACAGTTCCAGGATTTCAACCCGTTCTGGGAGTTCGTCTCCGGCCCGATCCATGCCGGCACCTTCGGTCCTAACGATTTCGACATGACGTTCGGCCCCGAGCTGAAGTTCATCAAGGCGCCGACCGCGGAGCAGGGCCAGAACCTGCCGCCGTCAGCCGGGCTGCAGTTCTTCGGCCTGGTCGATATATCCGGCGCCACCGAGCAGCTGACGGTGCGGTTGATGGATCGTGACGACAACGAGCTTTACATGGTCACGCTCGACCCTGTGCGCTCTGCGTGAGGCAACCCGGGACGGCCGTTGAAGCAGCCGTCAATCCGGATAGCAGACCATCGGAATGTTCGGCCAGACGGCGCCGTCGCAATTGGCGGCGTCCTGGCGCTGCTTGAAGGCGGCGCTGACCGGGCCGGTCACCACGGGGTCAACGCCATCGGGCGCGTCAGCGAAGACCTGCTGGGCCGAAGAGCTATCTGTCGGAAGAACAGGCCGTGCTTCCTTCAGCGCCGCGGCCGACTGCGCGGCGTTGGCCGCCAGCAGCGTGGCGAAGGCCGCGGATGCGACGAGCGGCCAAAAACGGTTGAGTTTGTCGGTCATCACGTTCGAACTGCCCGGGCCATAAAAGGTTCCCGCCTTGGTTAACAAAATCATTTCACACGAGGATGCTTAAGATTTGATGAGGATTTGGTGTCATGCGTCCTCTTTCGCAAATGCGAAAAACCTTGTATGAGCCGCGCAACCGAAAGAGGCAGCGCCTTTGGCCTGCTGCCTGCAACGCTCCCGAGACCAGAACATGAAACTCCGTAATATCGCGATCATCGCGCACGTCGACCATGGAAAGACTACCCTTGTCGACCAGCTTCTGAAGCAGTCCGGCTCTTTCCGCGACAACCAGCGCGTCGCCGAGCGCGCCATGGATTCCAACGACCTGGAAAAGGAGCGCGGCATCACCATCCTCGCCAAGGCGACCTCGGTCGACTGGAAGGACACCCGCATCAACATCGTCGACACCCCGGGACACGCCGATTTCGGCGGCGAGGTCGAGCGCATCCTGTCGATGGTGGATTCAGCCATCGTGCTGGTCGATGCCGCCGAAGGCCCGATGCCGCAGACCAAGTTCGTCGTCGGCAAGGCGCTCAAGGTCGGCCTTAAGCCGATCGTCGTCATCAACAAGATCGACCGGCCGGACGCCCGCCATGTCGAAGTGGTCAACGAGGTGTTCGACCTGTTCGCCGCGCTCGACGCCACCGACGAGCAGCTCGACTTCCCGATCCTCTACGGTTCGGGCCGCGACGGCTGGGTGTCGGAAAATCCGGAAGGCCCCAAGGACCAGCAGCTCGCGCCGCTGTTCGACCTCGTCATCAAGCATGTGCCGGCGCCTACCGTTCATCCCGGCCCGTTCCGGATGATCGGTACCATCCTGGAGGCCAACCCCTTCCTTGGCCGCATCATCACCGGCCGCATCGAGAGCGGCACGCTGAAGGCCAACCAACCGGTCAAGGTGCTGCACCATGACGGCACCCAGATCGAAACCGGCCGCATTTCCAAGATCCTCGCCTTCCGCGGCCTCGAGCGCCAGCCGATCGAGGAAGCCCAGGCGGGCGACATCGTCGCCATTGCCGGCCTGTCGAAGGGCACCGTCGCCGACACGTTCTGCGACCCGAGCGTGACCGAGGCGCTGCATGCGCAGCCGATCGATCCGCCGACCGTGACCATGTCCTTCCTCGTCAATGACAGTCCGCTGGCCGGCACCGAAGGCGACAAGGTGACCAGCCGCGTCATCCGCGACCGCCTGCTGCGCGAGGCTGAAGGCAATGTCGCGCTCAAGATCGAGGAATCGCCCGACAAGGATTCGTTCTTCGTTTCCGGCCGTGGCGAATTGCAGCTCGCCGTGCTGATCGAGACGATGCGCCGCGAAGGGTTCGAGATCGCCGTGTCGCGTCCGCGCGTCGTCATGCAGAAGGGCGAAAACGGCGAACTGCTTGAGCCGGTCGAGGAAGTCGTCATCGACGTCGACGAGGAGCATGCCGGCGTCGTCGTGCAGAAGATGTCGGAGCGCAAGGCCGAGATGGTCGAGCTGCGCCCGTCTGGCGGCAACCGCCAGCGCATCGTCTTCCACGCGCCGACGCGTGGCCTGATCGGCTACCAGTCGGAACTTTTGACCGACACGCGCGGCACCGCCGTCATGAACCGGCTGTTCCACGCCTATGAGCCCTACAAGGGCGAGTTGCCCGGCCGTACCAATGGCGTGCTGATCTCCAACGAGCAGGGCGAATCGGTCGCCTACGCCATGTGGAACCTGGAAGACCGTGGTCCGATGGTCATCGACCCCGGCGTCAAGGTCTATCAGGGCATGATCATCGGCATCCATTCCCGCGACAACGACCTCGAAGTGAACGTGCTGAAGGGCAAGAAGCTGACCAACATCCGCGCCGCCGGCAAGGACGAGGCGGTCAAGCTGACGCCGCCGATCCGCATGACGCTGGAACGCGCGCTGGCCTGGATCCAGGACGACGAACTGGTCGAGGTGACGCCGAAGACCATCCGCCTCCGCAAGCTCTATCTCGACCCTAACGAGCGCAAGCGCTTCGAGAAGTCGGCCAAGGCAGTCGGCGCGGCGTAATTTCCGTTCCTCCATTTGAAAAGGGGTGGGGCACACCAGTGCGCCGCCCCTTTTTCATTTTCATCCGAGGGCTGCCGCGATAATGACCTGCCGATCAGGTTCGCCGGTCAGGTCGGTACGCAATGTCGTTCCCTCGCGGGCCGGCTTGCGCAGGGCTTTTGCGCCGCCTGGATCGACGAGCAGCAATCGCCGCTCTTCCAGCGCCTGAAGCCTTGATCGCGAGATACCGAGTTCGTTGGCGAGCAGACGATCGAGCCGGAGCGATGTCGGCATTTCGAACCCAAGCCAGAGTTCCAACGCTGTCGCGGTTTCCGTCGTCTCTCCAACCGCCTGCTTGGGCACGGCGACATCGGGAAACTCCTCGACACGTCCCACCTTGTTGCGCAGGGCGACGATGTCGAAGGCGTGGCGCCGCGCCAGCCCCGGATCGTTGCTTTCGAGCGCCCGTAAGAGCGCCGGCTCGATGTCGCGGCGGTTGCAGCGTTCGAAAATGCCAAAATTCCAGGAATTGTCGCAGTCGATGCAGCGATAGATCAGCCACACGTCGATGCGCTTGCCGTTGGCGTTGACGCGGAATTTGCCGCTGCATCGATAGGCCTTCACGTCGCCGCAGCGATTGCAGTTGATGAGCGGTCGAGGTGCGATCTCAGGCGCGATCGTCCATTGGATGCAAGTGGTAGAAGACATGCCGGTAAGCCCTTCCCGTGGGGAAGTTCTTCAGGTCGGCTCTGTTGAGATGCCCATGCGGGCGCGGCGTGGCGGTAGGCTGCGGAGATCGGAAGTCAGGTGTCGCTGGCGGCAAGCGCGCGACAGCGGTTCAGCAGTGCCAAACCGGTCTCGAACCGCCGCCCTGAGGAACACGTGAAAATGATGCAGGGGCCGCCAAAGCTGCGCCTGCGGTGCTTTCGGGGACTGATGAGACCGGCGGTTACTGAGGCAAAACAGAACTCGAAAATTGATAAAGGGTGCCTCTTCTAGCGGCGTGGTGGCAGAGGAGCAAGGGTCTCTTTCGGAGGGCGCGCTCGGCTCAATCCAATTCTTCGACCGCCGGCGCTGCCCCTCATCCGCCTGCCGGCACCTTCTCCCCGTATAGCGACGGGGAGAAGGAGGCTGGCCGCAACCTCGGCGTTTTTTCAGCAACGCTGGCGATCGGCGAAATCGTCGATGAGAGCGTCCCTCTCCCCGTCACTATACGGGGAGAGGATGCCGGCAGGCAGGTGAGGGGCAGCGCCGGCGATTTGTCTTGTCGCGCTTTACCGCGTCGCACGCGCGGCGCGCCCATCACATCATTTCGATGATCGGTGCGATCTCGATGCTGCAGTTCGGCATGGCCAGCATCGGGCAGCCCTTGGCCTTGTCGGCGGCATCGTCGATGTCCTTGGCTTCGATGATCGAATAGCCGCCGGTCGGATTGCTGCCGCCATTGTTCTCGACCTTGCCGCCCGGCAGCACGGTCTTGGACATGCCGACCGGATTGCCGCCGTCGACCACGGCCGAGCCCAGCTTTCCGAACCAGCCATTCCAGGCGTCCATCGCGGCTTTGCGCTCGGCTTCCGTCGCCGGCATCTTGCCGGAGCCATGATATACATAGAGAAATTTCGCCATGTTCTCCTCCTTGTTCAGCGGCATCGAACCGGCATGCGGCCGTGCCGCCCCGCAATCATCGGGCCAAAAAGGCAAACACGCAATTAGAATGAGAGATTGCTAATATGTAGTCTGGTTGGAGACCCGGTTCTTCACCTTGCCATGGCGTGGTATTCGTCATTCGGGCGCATATCGATCGCCGCCGCCACCCGGTTCGACATGTTGAAGAAGGCGGCCGTCGAGGCGATGTCCCAGATGTCGCGGTCGCTGAAGCCGGCCTTGCGAAGCGTGGCCCGGTCGGCCTCGACGATCTTGGCCGGTTCCTCGGTCAGCTTGACGGCGAATTCGAGCATTGCCGTCTGTCTCGGCGAAAGATCGGCGGCGCGGAAATTCATCACCATCATCTCGCCGAACGAAGGATCGCCGGACAGCTGGCGCACCGCCGCGCCATGCGCGGTCAGGCAGTAGTAGCACTGGTTGATGGAGGAGACGGCGACCGCGATCATCTCGCGCTCTAGCTTCGACAGGCCGGAATCGCCGAGCATCAGGTCGTTGTACATGTCGGTGAAGGCGCGCAGCTTCTTGTCGTCGAAGGCATAGGCCTTCAGCACGTTGGGAATGAGCCCGAGCTTCTCCTCGCATTTGGCGAAATAGGCTTTTGTCGGCTCGCTCAGTTCCCCCGTATCGAGATCAAGCGCGGTGACTTTGCCGGTCATGGTTCGTTTCTCCTCGTCGGGCGATGCCTTGCCGCCGAATTCCAGAATTCTTGGCAAGCCGTCAAACCTTTGTCGCCAAATGGCGGTCATCTGCTACCATAGTCACAAAAGCATACGACGGGAGGCAAGAAGCGTCATGGCCAGCGTGAAATCCGCAGCTAAGTCGAAGAAGAGGGCAACGGCGGCGGCGAAGACGGAGGACAGGCCAGCCAGGCTTGCCGATTACCTGCTCGCCCGTGCGCCGGCGGAAGACATCGCCGCTTATCAAGTGGGTGACCTGGAACGCGCCGCCGACCTCGCCGGCCAGGCAGTAGCCCGTCACAAGAAAGGCGAGTGCGTCGTTGCCGTCGAGAGCGATTCCGGCGTCGCCCGCGAAGGCAGGCCGATGACGGTCATAACGGTCGTCAACGACAATATGCCGTTTCTGTTCGATTCCATCCTCGGTGAGATCACCGAGACCGCCGGCGAGCCAACCTTGGTTACCCATCCGGTCATCACGGTGCGCCATGGCAAAGGCGGGGTCGAGGAAATCCTCGGCGACGGCAATTTCGCCAAGGACGACGGCAGCCACGACCGGCTGAGCGTCATCCACGTTCATATCCCGCGGCTGGCGGCCGACGCGGCAAACGCCTTGACCGAGCGGCTGCGCAAGATGCTTGGCCAAGTGCATGCGGCCGTCAACGACTGGAAACCGATGCTGGCCCGGCTCGATCAGGCGATCTCGGAGTTCCGCTATTCGGCTGTGCCGCTCGACAAGAAGAGCGTTGCAGAGGCGATCGCCTTCCTGGAGTGGCTGCGCGACGACAATTTCACCTTCCTCGGCATGCGCGAGTTCAAATATACCGGCGGCGAGGAAAGCGGCACGCTGGAGCGCGCCGACAAGCCCGGCCTTGGTATCCTGTCCGATCCCGACGTGCTGGTGCTCAGGCGCGGCACTGAAGCGGTGACGACAACGCCTGAGATTCGCGCCTTCCTGCACGGGCCGGAGCCGTTGATTGTCACCAAGGCCAATGCCAAGTCTTCCGTGCACCGCCGCATCTATCTCGACTACATCGGCGTCAAGACCTACACCACCAAGGGCGCGTTGTCGGGCGAACTGCGCATCGTCGGCCTGTTCACCTCGACCGCCTACACGCGCTCGGTGATGAAGATCCCGTATCTCAGGTCCAAGGCCGAAACCATTATCGCCAAATCCGGTTTCGACCGGCACGACCATTCCGGCAAGGCGCTGATCAATGTGCTGGAGAGCTATCCGCGCGACGAACTGTTCCAGGTGCCGGTGCCGATCCTGAGGAAGCACGCCGCGGCCATCCTCGGCCTGATCGAGCGGCCGCGGGTCAGGGCGCTGGTGCGCGCCGACCAGTTCGACCGCTTCGTCTCGATCCTCGTCTTCGTGCCGCGCGACCGCTACGACAGCGTGGTACGCGAGAAGGTCGGCACCTATCTCAAGACCGTGTTCGAAGGCCGGCTGTCGGCTTATTACCCGGCCTTCCCGGAAGGCGGGCTGGCGCGTGTCCACTTCATCATCGGCCGCTCCGGCGGCAAGACGCCCAAGGTCGAGCAGGCGACGATCGAGGCGGCGATCCGCGACATCGTGCGCACCTGGGAGGACGCCCTTTCCGAGGCGGCTGAGGCTAGCGGCAGCGACCCGGCGTTGAAAGCCATCGCCGCAAGGCTGCCGGAAAGCTACCGCGATTCATTCAGCGCGGCGGTGGCGCTGGTCGATGCCGGGCGCATCGCCAGGATCAGCGCCGCCAATCCGATCGCCATCGACTATTATCGCCATGGCGAGCAGAAGCCGCACCAGGCTGCGCTGAAGATCTATCATCATGGCAGCCCGGTGGCGCTGTCGCGGCGGGTGCCGGTGCTGGAAAATATCGGTTTCCGGGTGATCAGCGAGCGTACGTTCGAGGTCGGCGACGACGCGACGGGCATGGTCTTCATCCACGACATGGAGCTGGAGAACAGCTACGGCAAGCCGATCGATCTTGCCGATGGCGGCGCGCTGTTCGAGGACGCGTTCCTGTCGGTCTGGCGCGGCGACGTCGACAATGACGGCTATAACGGCCTTGCCCAGACCGCCGGCCTGTGGTCTGAAGAAATCACCATCCTGCGCGCCTATGGCCGCTATCTGCAGCAGGTTGGCATTCCGCAAAGCCAGGATTTCATCGCCGCTGCGCTTAACCGCTACCCGGAGATCGCGCGCGGTCTGCACGAGCTTTTCATCGCCCGGCTTGGGCCGACGGCGGAGACGGAAGGCGCCGTTGCGGCGAAGCACCTCAAGGCCAAGATCAAGGATGCCTTGGAAGATGTGCCCAACATCGATGATGACACCATCATCCGCCGCTATCTCAATTTGATCGAAGCCTCGCTGCGCACCAATCATTTCGTTACCGATACGAAACAGAAGGGTCAATCGCTGGCGATCAAGCTCGACTCGCAAGCGGTCGAGGGATTGCCGGCGCCGCGACCGTGGCGCGAGATCTTCGTCTACGGCTCCGAGGTCGAGGGGCTGCATCTGCGCTTCGGCCCGGTGGCGCGTGGCGGCCTGCGCTGGTCGGACCGCGCCCAGGACTACCGCACCGAAGTGCTCGGCCTGGTCAAGGCGCAGCAGGTCAAGAACGCGGTCATCGTGCCCGTCGGCGCCAAGGGCGGCTTCTTCCCCAAACGGCTGCCGGCGGGCGGCAGCCGCGACGCGATCTTCGAGGCCGGCACCTCGGCCTACAAGAACTTCGTCTCCAGCCTGTTGTCGATTACGGATAATATCGGGCTGGAGGGTGTCATTCCGCCGGCTGGCGTGGTGCGCCGCGACCAGGACGACCCCTATTTCGTCGTCGCCGCCGACAAGGGCACGGCCACCTTCTCCGACACCGCCAATGCCATCAGCGAAAGCCATGGTTTCTGGCTGGACGATGCTTTCGCCAGCGGCGGCTCGGCCGGCTATGATCACAAGAAGATGGGCATCACCGCCAAGGGCGCCTGGGAAGCGGTCAAGCGGCATTTCCGCGAAATGAACCGCGACATCCAGACCTCGCCCTTCACCGTCGTCGGCGTCGGCGACATGTCCGGCGACGTGTTCGGCAACGGCATGTTGTTGTCGCCAAAAACGAGGCTGATCGCCGCCTTCGACCATCGCGACATCTTCATCGATCCAGATCCCGACATGGAGGCGTCGATCGCCGAGCGCCAGCGCATGTTCGCGCTGCCACGGTCGAGCTGGCAGGATTATGACAAGACCAAGCTGTCGGAAGGCGGCATCATCGTCTCGCGCAGCCAGAAGTCGATCACCTTGCCGGCCGCGGCTGCGGCGGCGATCGGCCTTGCCAAGACGACAGCCACGCCGGTCGAGATCATGACCGCCATCCTCAAGGCGCCGGTCGACCTGCTGTGGTTCGGCGGCATCGGCACCTATCTGCGGGCCTCGACCGAGACCAATGCCGATGTCGGCGACCGCGCCAACGACGCGATCCGCATCACCGCGCTCGACGTGCGCGCCAAGGTGATCGGCGAGGGCGCCAATCTGGGTGTGACGCAGCGGGCGCGCATCGAGTTCGGCATGAATGGCGGCCGCTGCAATTCCGATGCCATCGACAATTCCGGCGGCGTCAACTGCTCCGACGTCGAGGTCAACATCAAGATCGCCTTGGCATCCGCCATGCGCAAGGGATCGTTGACGCGTCCGGCACGCAACAAGCTGCTGGCCGAGATGACCGACGAGGTCGGCGGGCTTGTTCTGTCCAACAATTACGAGCAGACGCTGGCGCTTTCCATTGCCCGCAAGCGTGGCCTCGCCGACATCGCGCATCAGGCCCGGTTCATGTCCGCGCTCGAAGCGCGCGGCCTGCTCGACCGTGCCGTGGAAACACTGCCCTCGCCGGCGGCACTCGCCGAACGCGAAGCACGCGGCGAGCCGCTGACCAGGGCCGAGCTCGGCGTGCTGCTTGCCTATGCCAAGATCGTGCTGTTCTCCGACATCGTCGCCAGCGACGTGCCCGACGACGCGCATTTCGACCGCGACCTGATGGGCTATTTCCCGGACCGGATGGCGAAGAAATACGCCACCGAGATCCATGGTCACAGGCTGCGCCGGGAGATCATCGCCCGTGTCGTCGCCAACGACCTCGTCAATCGCGGCGGCCCGTCCTTCGTCAATCGGTTGCAGGAGGCCACGGGCCGCACCGCCGCCGATGTGGTGCGCACCTTCGCCGTGGTGCGCGACGGCTTCGCGCTGCCGGCGCTCCATCGCGAGATCGACGCGCTCGACAACCAGATCGACGGCCAGGTGCAGCTCGATCTCTACCAGATCGTCAGCCGGCTGATCTACATGAGCAGCGGCTGGTACCTGAAGAACGATACCGGCACGGCGCCGCTCGGCCAGCGCATCGCCGAACTGCAGGAGGCGCGCAAGGCGCTGGAGCCCAAGCTCGTTTCGCTGCTGCCGGCTTTCTCGCGCGAGCGGATCGAGGAGAAGCGGCACGGGCTGTTCAAGGCCGGTGCGCCGGAAAGGCTGGCCGAGCAGTTGGCGCTGAGCGAAGTGGCGGAATTGATCCCCGACATCGCGCTGACGGCGCGCACGGCCGGTGCCGACATCGTCGCGGCCGCCAAGGCGTTCTTCGCCGTCAGCGATGCCTTCCGCATCCCGCGCGTCGAGGACGCCGCGCGCTCGATCACGCCTTCGGATTACTACGACCAACTCGCGCTGTCGCGC
This sequence comes from Mesorhizobium sp. B4-1-4, assembly GCF_006439395.2. Taxonomy (NCBI): domain Bacteria; kingdom Pseudomonadati; phylum Pseudomonadota; class Alphaproteobacteria; order Hyphomicrobiales; family Phyllobacteriaceae; genus Mesorhizobium; species Mesorhizobium sp. B4-1-4. The sequence continues at coordinate 4,720,038 of NZ_CP083950.1, read as the reverse complement.
GCCACCGACACGATCGGCGCGGCGCGGCGCGGCATCGCGGTCGCCGCGCTCACCAGCCATGCCAAGACGGCCGATCCGGTGTCGGCCTGGCTGGAAGCCGGCGGCGAGCGGGTGGCGCGCATCCGCGAGCGGCTGCAGGCGCTGACCGAGGGCGGCGACATCACCGTGTCGCGGCTGTCGGTGGCGTCCGGGCTGATGAGCGATCTGACGGGGATGTGACGAATTCTTGCGGAGGTTGGTGCCGCCCCTCATCCGGCTGCCGCCACCTTCTCCCCGTATAGTGACGGGGAGAAGGGAACCGGCCGGGAGGCCGGCGCTCATTCTGCCACGTCGACGATTGGCGAAATCCTCGGCGACAGCGTCTTTCTCCCCGTCACTTTACGGGGAGAAATGCCTGGCAGGGCGATGAGGGGCAGCGCGACGCTTGTCATTTGCATGAGCATCGGAAACATGCAGACATGGCGCCCGACACGGGCCGAGCGGGTGCCAGGGGAGTCAGGATGGCGGTAGAGACAATGCAGCGGGCGTCCGGGCGCGGCATCTGGGGATGGATGTTCTTCGACTGGGCGGCGCAGCCGTTCTTCACGGTCGTCACCACCTTCATCTTCGGTCCCTATTTCGTCTCGCGCATGGCTGCCGACCCCAACACCGGCCAGGCGGTCTGGGGCTACGGCATCGCCGCGGCCGGGCTGGTGATCGCGGTTCTATCGCCCATTCTTGGTTCTATCGCCGACCAGACCGGGCCGCGTAAACCGTGGATCGCGTTCTTCGCCGCCGTCAAGATCACCAGCCTTAGCTTGCTCTGGTTCGCCGCGCCCGGCTCGAACCTGTTCCTGATCGTGGCACTGTTCTCGCTGGCGTCGGTCGCGGCGGAATTCTCCACCGTGTTCAATGATTCGATGATGCCGCGGCTGGTGCCGAAGAGCGAGATCGGCCGCATCTCCAACACGGCCTGGGGCCTCGGCTATCTGGGCGGCATGATCGCGCTGATCTTCGTGGTGACATGCCTGGCTGGTTCGCCCGAGACCGGCAAGACCATCATCGGCCTCACCCCGCTGTTCGGGCTCGATCCGCATCTGGGCGAAGATGCCCGCGCCACCGGGCCGCTGTCGGCCGGCTGGTATTTCCTGTTCATCCTGCCGATGTTCTTCTTCACGCCGGACGCCATCAAGGGCATCCCCATCGGGCCGGCGGTGCGCGAGGGGCTGTCGGAGCTGAAATCGACGCTGGCCGAGGTGCGCCGGCGCGGCGGCATCTTCCGCTTCCTCGTCGCGCGCATGATCTATCAGGACGGCGTCAACGCGCTGCTGGCGCTCGGCGGCACGTTCGCTGCGGGCATGTTCCACTGGTCGATCACCGAGATCGGCATGTTCGGCATCATCCTCAATGTCGTCGCCATCTTCGGCTGCTGGATCGCGGCCCGGCTGGACACCGCCCTCGGCTCCAAGGCAGTGGTGATGATCGCGCTGGTCATGCTGTCGGTTGCCACCGTCGGCGTCGTCTCGACGGGGCCGGGCTTCACCCTGCTCGGCCTGATACCGCTCTCGACAACCGATTCGGGCGGCCTGTTCGGCACGGCGGCTGAAAAAGCTTATATCCTGTACGGCCTGTTGATCGGCCTGGCTTTCGGACCGGTGCAGGCGTCGTCGCGTTCCTACATGGCGCGCAGCGTCACGGCGGCGGAATCCGGCCGCTATTTCGGCATTTATGCGCTGGCCGGCCGGGCGACCAGTTTCCTGGCGCCATTCCTGGTGGCGACCATCACCGCGCTCAGCGGTTCGGCGCGGCTCGGCATGGCGGTGATCATCCTGTTCCTCGGCATCGGCATGGCGATCCTGGCGAGGACGCCGTATCCGGCGGATCGGCCGGCGGGGTGAGTTTACCCTCCCCTTGTGGGCCCTTGTGGGGAGGGTCGATCCGCGAAGCGGAGCGGGGTGGGGTCGGCGCTGCCCCACCCCGTCTCACGAGTTTTGCTTCGCAAAATCGTTCGCCGACCCTCCCCACAAGGGGGAGGGTAAGGCGCTCAATGCCTGAAATGCCGCACGCCCGTAAACACCATGGCGATGCCGTGTTCGTCGGCGGCGGCGATGACGTCGTCGTCGCGCATCGAGCCACCGGGCTGGATGACGGCGGTGGCGCCGGCTTCGATGGCCGACAGCAAGCCATCGGCGAAGGGGAAGAACGCGTCCGAAGCGACGACCGAGCCCTTGGTCAGCGGCTCCGAAAGACCTGCCGCCTCCGCTGCGTCGAGCGCCTTGCGGGCGGCGATGCGTGAAGAATCGACCCGGCTCATCTGGCCGGCGCCGATGCCGACCGTGGCGCCGTCCCTGGCATAGACGATGGCGTTCGACTTGACGTGCTTGGCGACGCGGAAGGCGAATTTGAGGTCGGCCATTTCGGCCGGGGTCGGCGCGCGCTTGGTCACCACCTTCAGATCGAGGTCGTCGACGACGGCATTGTCGCGGCCCTGGACGAGCAGGCCGCCGGCTACGGACTTGACCATCGTGCCCGCCGCGCGCGGATCCGGCAGGCCGCCGGTGACCAGCAGGCGCAGGTTCTTCTTCGCCGCGACGATCGCCGCCGCCTCGTCGGTCGCATCGGGCGCGATGATCACCTCGGTGAAGGTTTTCACGATCTCCTCGGCGGCTTCGGCATCAAGGGCGCGATTCATGGCGACGATGCCGCCAAAGGCGGAGACTGGATCGCAGGCCAGCGCCTTGGCATAGGCTGCCCTCAGCGACGCGCTCTCGGCGACACCGCAAGGGTTGGCATGCTTGATGATCGCCACTGCGGCGGACCGTGCCGGGTCGAATTCGCCGGCTAGTTCGAAGGCCGCGTCGGTGTCGTTGATATTGTTGTAGGAGAGCTGCTTACCCTGCAGCTGGCGCGCCGTGGCGACGCCCGGCCGCTTGTCGCCATTGACATAGAAGCCGGCGACCTGGTGCGGGTTCTCGCCGTAGCGCATCACCTCGGCCAGCCTGCCGCCGAAGGCGCGCCATGTCGGATGCTCGATCTCCAGCGCCTCGGCGAACCAGCCGGAGATCGCCGCGTCATAGGTGGCGGTGCGGGCAAAGGCCTTGGCCGCCAGCTTCTTGCGGAAATCCAGCGACAGCGAGCCGATGTTCATTTCCAGCGCGTTCAGCACCGAGGCGTAATCGCTGGGATCGGTGACGATGGCGACATAGGCGTGGTTCTTGGCCGAGGCGCGGATCATCGCCGGGCCGCCAATGTCGATGTTCTCGACGATCGCGGCATAGTCGGCACCCGAGCGGCGGACCTCCTCGAACGGATAGAGATTGGAGACGACGAGGTCGATCGGCTCGATGCCGTATTTGCGCATCGCCGCCGCGTGTCCCGGGTCGTCGCGCACGCCAAGCAGCGCGCCGTGAACGGAAGGATGCAGTGTCTTGACGCGGCCGTCCATGATCTCGGGAAAGCCGGTGAGTTCGGAGACGTCGCGCACCGTCATGCCGGCCTCGGCGATCGCCTTGGCGGTGCCGCCGGTCGAGACCAGCTCGACACCGGCCGCCGCCAATGCCCTGGCGAAGTCGATCAGGCCGGTCTTGTCGAAAACGGAGAGCAAAGCGCGGCGGACGGGAACGAGGTCCGGCGCGGGGATGTTCTTGGCGGCGATGGCCATGGGCGCGGCCTTTCACGGCTGGAGGGGCAAGCCCGCGCCGTAGCATATGACATCAGGAAATCAAGCGCCAAGCTCAGTGGCGGCCAGCCCGGTCAGTTGTTTTCGGCGTAGCTGGCGATACGGGTGCGCGTCAGCTGCCAGTGGATCTCGGACACATCCGAGGCCTGGAAGGCGAGCACGATCTGCCGGCTTCGGCGCGGCCCGCCAAGGCCGGCGAAATAGATCGATTCCTCGACTTCGGGCACCACTTCGCTTGACGTGAACACCCAGGTGTCGGCCTGGTCGGCGGCCAGCACCAGGCGGTCGTGCTCGTCCTGCAGCAGGTTGATGTCGGGATGGACATGGAAGCGCACGGTGATGAAGTCACGGCCATTGTTGCGGATCGCGGCACTGCTGGGCCGCTGGAACCGATCCCTGCCGGACAGCACATCGCCGTTCGACGACAGCTTCAGCTCGCGCTCATGCAGGAAGCCGAAACGCTGGACATAGCCGTCATGGCGGGCGACGAAGCCATGAACGCCCTTCTGGTCGGTGCGCTTGCATTGCACAAGCTGCGGGCCGCCAATCAGCGGCGAACCGAGCAGGTCGTTCACCCGCAGCGAATGGCTGAAGCGAGCCGACGAGGTGTCGTTGATGGTGGCGGTGGAGTGCGCGGCGGTGGCGCGCGCCAAAGGCCGGAACTCGGCGGCGCCATAGGTATCGATGCCGGCATTGACGATGAAGTGCTGGCGGCCGGACGACAATTCGAAGGCAAGACAGCCGGCGTGTGCCGCGTTGGACACGTCGACCGGCGGCGGCAGGCCAGTGTCGGCAATGACGGTGGTGCCGCCCATCGACAGGCGCTCATAGCCCGAATGCGGTGCATGCAGCAGCGGCGCGCCGGCGGTGTCGTCGTGACGAAGGATGGTGGCGATGCGGTCGTGGATGGTGGCGCCCATGCCGTTGAAGCGGGCGAGGCTGCCATCCTGATGGCGGAAGAAGCGAAGCGCCGGCAGCATGCGGTCGATGGCACCGATCAGCGCCTGCGGCGGCGCTTCCGCCTGGTTGGCGTAGGTCTGGCGCAGCGGCAAGAGATCGGCGAGGATTTCCAGCACCGTCATCGGATTGCGTGAGATATGGCCGCCATCGGCGAGAATCTGGCGGTTGAGTTCCTCGGCCAGGTTGCGGGTGGCGCCGCGCAGCGCCGAGGCCGGCGCCGGCAGCGAGAGTGCCGCGAAGGCCAATGCGATGCGGGCACGCAGCCGATCCTTGCCGTCGGGCATTTCGCGCGCCATCGACCTGAGATAGCGGATCTGCATGGCCAGCGATTTCAGGAAGGCGCGATAGAAGGGAAACTCGGCACCCTGCAGCACGACGGAAGAATGTTGCAGCCAGGCGATGATGCGCTTGGCCGCCGTCCCGGGCTCCCAGGCAACGCCGGCAATATGGCTGCCATGCATGGCGATCCAGTCGGAAACCAGGGCGCGGGCATTGGCGGCGGCAAGCTCGGTGCCGGCGGCCCGCATGTGGCGCAGCCAGCGAAAGCCATGCAAAGTCTTCTGCCAGCCGTGGTTGGGCACGTTGATCTGGAATGGCGACTTGCCGCCGGTCTCGACCAGATGCCCGGACAAGGGATAGCGGCCGTAATAGATCTCAAGCGCGATCTGTGGGTCGGCGAGGCGCAGGTCCGGTGGCGCGATCAGAACACGTTCAGGCGTGCGGCCGGAATAGCGCCAGCGATAGACCGGCCCGGCGCGCAGGCGTCTACGCGTCTTGCGCCAGAACTCCTTCGCGACCAGCGTCCACAGACGCGTCGTGTTGCCGGCAGCAAGTGCCAAACGCCCTCCTGATCGTCCTCAACCCCAAGCACGAGTTTACATGATTGAACGAGACGTGCGAAGGCGAATTCCCGGGAACGGCTGCGGTTCACCCGGTTTTACCCAGGCTCTCCCTAAAAAGTCAGCAAAATGCATTAGCCGGCTCTACGCATGCGCGCGGCGAAGAAACCATCCAGGCCCGAGCGCTCCGGCGCGCCGAGGTCGAGATCGGCGGGCGTAGTGCGCAACGTACCTTGCGCCGTCAGGAACGAATCGATGCCGGCGATCTCGCCCTGCCGCAGCGGATCGTCGACGACCGTCGGCGTCTCCTTGAGGAAAGCGCGATAGAGCTCCTCGCCTTCGAGCCGGTCGAGCGAACAGTTGGAAAAGACGATCCTGCCGCCCGGTTTCACCAAGGTGACGGCGCGGGCGAGCAGCCTGCGCTGCAGGTCGGCGAGCTTCTCGACATCGGCCGTGGTCTTGGTCCAGGGCACGTCGGGATGCCGGCGTACCGTACCGGTCGAGGAGCATGGCGCGTCGAGCAGCACGGCGTCGAACAACTCCTCCGGCTGGTAGTTCAGGAGGTCCGCCTGGACGATGTCGGCGGCGAGCCCGAGACGATCGAGATTCTGCGCCAGCCGCGCCAGCCGGTTCTTCGAGGTGTCGACCCCGGTGACCCTGGCGCCGGCCAGGATCAACTGCGCGGTCTTGCCGCCGGGCGCGGCGCAGAGGTCGGCGACGCTGAGGCCTGTGACATCACCGAACAGCCGCGCGGGCAGGCTGGCGGCGGCATCCTGAACCCACCATGCGCCTGCTTCGAAGCCGGGCAGTTCGGTGACGGATGCGCTGAGTTTTTCCACCCGCACCGTGCCGGTCGGCAGGACGATGCCGCCGAGCTTTTCGGCCCAGAGTTCGGGATCGGCCTTGATCGTGAAATCGACGGGCGCCTCGTAGCGATGGGCCGCGAGGATCTGCCTGGCCCTGTCCACGCCATAGGCGGCCTTCAGACGGTCGGAAAACCATTTCGGTGCTTCGTCGATGGCGGCGAGAGCGGCCGGCAATTCGGTTTCCTTGGCGCGTGCCAGGGTACGCAGAACGCCATTCACCAGGCCGGAAAAGCGCTGTGTGCGCGGATCGGACTTGGCGTGCGTCACCGCGAGATCGACGGCGGCGCTGTCGGGAATATCGAGGAACAGGATCTGCGCCGCCGCCACATGCAGTATGTGCGATAGCACCGTTGCGTTTGGCGGCAGCGGCTTCTCCAGGCGGCGCGCCAGCAGTCCTGATATGGTCATGCGATAGCGCAGCGCCGTGACAAGGATAGCGCGCACCAGGCCCCGGTCACGCAAATCGAGCGCCTTGTATTGCGGGTGGCCGTTCTCGTGATCGGTCAGCCCGTCAAGCGGCGTCCTGGCGTCGATGACGGCGGCAAGCAGCCGCGCCGCCGCCTTACGCGCGGCGAGGCCGGCAACGAATTCGCCGCCGGCATTGTGTTCCTGATCGCCTGAAACGGTGCGTCGAGGTCTGCCGGCCACGCTCACGACCACCGGCCCTTGGGCCCGGTCGGATTGCGACCCCATGGATTGGGCCTCGGCCTGGCGGGTTCCTCCGGCTGTTCGGGCTGCGCGGCCTGGCCCCATGGGCCTGCCGGCTGCTGTTCATCCGCCCGCCGACCCGTCGGGGCCTGACGCGGCGCGGCCATTGCGTCGCTGCCTCCCATCTGCTGCGCCATCGCCTGCAAGGCGGCGATGCGGTTCTCGGTGCTCGGGTGGGTGGAGAACAGACTGTCCATGCGCTCGCCATGCAGGGGGTTGATGATGAAGAGATGCGCCATCGCCGGGTTGCGCTCGGCATCGGAGTTGGGAATGCGTTCGGCCCCGCGGGCGATCTTGTCAAGCGCGGAGGCCAGCCACAGCGGGTGTCCACAGATTTCGGCGCCGCGCCGGTCGGCCTCGTATTCGCGGGCGCGGCTGACCGCCATCTGCACGATCATGGCGGCGAAGGGCGCCACGATCATCGTCGCCAGGACGCCGACAAAGCCGAACGGGTTGTTGTTGTCGCGATTGCCGCCGAGGAAAAAGGCGAAATTGCCGAGCATCGCGATGGCGCCGGCAAACGTCGCCACGATGGTCATGGTCAGCGTATCGCGATGCTGGACATGGGCGAGCTCGTGCGCCATGACGGCGGCGACCTCTTCATGCGTCAGCCGCTGCAGCAGGCCGGTCGAGGCGGCGACCGCCGCATTCTGCGGGTTGCGGCCGGTGGCAAACGCATTCGGCTGCGGGCTGTCGATCAGATAGGTCCTGGGCATCGGTAAGCCGGCTTGCTTGGCCAAGGCCTGGACAATGGCGTAATATTCCGGCGCGTTCTTCTCGTCGACCTCGACGGCATGGTTCATCGACAGCACCATCTTGTCGGCATTCCAATAGCTGAACAGATTAGTGCCGGCGGCGATCAGCAAGGCGATCATCATGCCGCCCGAACCGCCGATCAGGAAGCCGACGCCCATGAACAGGGCCGTCATGGCGGCCAGAAGCATCGCGGTGCGCAAAGTGTTCATCGTCTGCTCCTGTCACGCTGGTGATGAAAGGGGGTCGATAGTCCTAGGCTCATCGCTATATGATGGGAAACGCCTGCCCCTGTTTCAATCCGCTTGGAAATATCCATGAACGACGAGACCAGTAAAACGCCCGCCGCCGGCTCGCATGACGGCGCGCTGCCAAAGAAGTTGACGCCCGCCGCCCGCCGCGCGCTGGCCGAAGCCGAGGCGCGGCGTCAGGATTATCGCAAGAAGGAAGCCGCCATGCCGAAGGAGATCGGCGGCCGCGGCGGCAAGGAACCTGGCCGCTACGGCGACTGGGAGGTCAAGGGCCTGACCAGCGACTTCTAGAAACCGGCCTAGGCGGCGCTGCGCTGCGCCTCAAGTGCGATCCAGCCGCGTTCGTCAATGGTGATGCCGATCGTGTCGTAGCCTGCGATCGACGCGTGCCGCGTCGCCAAGGGATGCCGGTGCGTGGCGTTGATCACCATGACCGCGGCATCCGCAGCCTCGGCCGCCGCGATGCCGGCCGGAGCATCCTCGAACACAAGGCAGTCGCGCGCATCGACGCCGAGCCGTTCGGCGCCCAGCAGGAAGCAGTCCGGCGCCGGCTTGCCGCGCGACACATCTTGCGCGGCGACGAGGATGGCGGGAACCGGAATGCCGGCGGCCTTCATGCGCAGTAGCGCCAGTTCGCGTGGCGCGGAGGTCACGATCGCCCAGCTTTCGCGCGGTAGCGAATTGAGGAACGCCACGGCGCCGGCGATCGGGACAATGCCGTCCAGATCGGCGGCCTCGGCCTTCAGCAGCAGATCCGCCTCATGCGCCGGATCAATGCCTGGGAGGGCAAGGCCGGTGATGGTCTCGATCGCCCGCACGCCATGGATCGTCGGCAGGAAGGCGGTGACGTCGAGGCCCTGTCGGCGCGCCCAATCGCTCCACACCCGCTCCGCCGACGCAATGGAATTGATGAGTGTGCCGTCCATGTCGAAGAGGAAGGCGGCGAATTTTCTGCCAGCGAACATGATTTTCCTTGAAATCCGGGGGGCGTCGAGGGAGGGCGCAACCGTAACGTCCAGGCGCGGACATGGAAAGGCGCACAGGCCTATTTCGCGGCAATGCGGGGAACCACCGCCACCGTCCGACGTTGCAATCCCACATCCCCACCATGCGACCCAAGGGACGACGCCCATGCTGATCCGCCTCGGCTACGAGATCGCCATTGAATGCGCCGAGGCCATTCCCGTGATTTCATTGCTCGAGATCCACAAGGACAGGCAGGCCGACATCAAGCGGCAAACGCGCGTGCTGACCTCGCCCTCGGTGCCGACCAGGCTCTACCAGGATCTGCACGGCAATGGCTGCCGCCGCTTCACCGCGCCTGCCGGCATCTTTCGCATCCTCTACGACGCGGTGGTCGAGGACAGCGGCGAGCCGGACGAGGTCAACACGCTGGCCAGGGAAATGCCGGTGGCCGAATTGCCCGACGAGGTGCTCGGTTATCTCCTCGGCAGCCGCTACTGCGAGACCGATCATTTGAGCGATCTCGCCTGGCAACGGTTTGGCCATCTTCCACCCGGCTGGGCGCGGGTGCAGGCGATCGTCGACTATGTCCACAACCGTCTGTCGTTCGGCTATGGCTACGCGCGGTCGACCCGCACGGCGGCGCAGGCGCATGAGGAACGGGTCGGGGTGTGCCGCGACTTCGCCCATCTGGCGATCACGCTCTGCCGCTGCATGAACATTCCGGCGCGCTATGTGAACGGCTATCTCGGCGATATCGGCGTGCCAGCCGATCCGGCGCCGATGGACTTCTCGGCCTGGATGGAAGTGTTCCTCGACGGCAAGTGGTACACGTTCGATCCGCGCCACAATCGGCCCAGGATCGGCCGCGTCGTCATCGCGCGCGGGCGCGACGCCACGGACGTGCCTCTGCTGCACAGCTTCGGCCCGCACCGGCTGACCCTGTTCAAGGTCTGGACCTATGAACAGGAAGGCAGGCTGTTCAATCCGCCCAATCACCGCATCGACAGGACGGTCAGCGCGCAGATGCTGGCCTAAGGGGCGTCGATATTCAGGTGATGCAGGCCTGCAAACGGCAGCTTCCTGCGCCTCCGGTGCTCACGTACTTAAGCACGCTCCGCTCCGGCGCGCTGACCAGATAGGACCAGGCGCGTCATCGAGACAGATGCCTGCGACAGGGCTCTTGCCATTAGAGTGTGCCGAACCGGGCAGCTTGCAACAGGCCCCAAAAGGAAAAGGCCGCCGCTTCGTGCGAAGCCGGCGGCCTTCCGTGTTTCCGTCCGTGGCGCGGCCTGTGGCGGCAACCCCTTCGGGTCACCCGCCGCGCATCTCGCGCCTTAACGGGAAGACTGCTTCCCGAAAGTGCAATCCGCTGAGGCCACGTTCTGGAAAACGAAATCACTCGACATCGGATCACCTCCTTTCGATTTGTTGAACACGCCCTAATGATGGGGTGCGTCGCAGCAAATGGCAAGGTGCCGCAACGGAATGGCCGAGCCCCGCCCGGGAAATCGTCTGGCGCGATGTTTTTGCGCAACCGATAGGGATTGCGGTCCGCGGACCGATTGGACGACAGTGCAATTCGGGATCAGGGCGATATTCGATGCATGGGAGGTGGAGATGGACGCTGCCGACAGAGCCGCACGGATCGTGCGACGTGTCGTCGAGACGCTGAAGCCTGGTTTCGCGGTCAGGCTGTGGACCGGTGAGCGGATCGGCCCGGCGACGGGGCCCGTGCTTGCCATCAACGACCAGGATATTGTCTGGCAGATGGTCCGGCGCCCCAGCTTTTCGACGCTGGTGGAGATGTGGATATCCAAGGCGGTCGACGTCGAGGATGGCTCGCTGTTCGACTTCTACGCCCTGCCTTCGCAAGGCAAGTTGAAGACAAGGCTCAGATCACTGCCGAAGCTGGCGATTCTGCGGGACCTGCCGGCCGTGCTGTTTTCGCGAAAGCAGATGACGGCGCGGACCGATTTGTCCGGTCGCAACCCTTATGTCAGTGGGTCGAACAAGGAGGCGATACAGCATCATTACGACATATCGAATGCTTTCTACCGGCTCTTCCTCGACGAGCGCATGGTCTACAGCTGCGGCTACTTCACGGATTTTGCCAACAGCATAGACCAGGCGCAGATCGACAAGCTCGATCACATCTGCCGCAAGCTCCGGCTGAAGCCGGGCGAAAGCCTGCTCGACATCGGCTGCGGCTGGGGGGCGATGCTGATCCACGCGGCGAAGCATTACGGCGTCGTCGGCCATGGCGTGTCGCTGTCCGAAGAGCAGACGAAGCTGGCGCGCGAGCGCATCCGCGCCGAGGGGCTTGAGGACCGCATCACCATCGAGATCAAATCCTATGCCGAGCTTTCCGGCACCTTCGACAAGATATCGTCGATCGGCATGTTCGAGCATCTGGGCCTCGCTAATCACGCGGCCTATTTCTCGACCGTCCACCGCTTGTTGAAGCCGGGCGGCATCTACCTGCACCACGCCATCACGCGGCGCAGCAAGGGCAACCTGAAGAAGACTTTGCGCAAAGGGCCGGAATACAAGGCGCTGATCAAGTACATCTTCCCGGGCGGCGAGCTCGACACGATTGGCATGACGCTCGGCAATCTCGAAGCGCATAGCTTCCTCGTCTACGACGTCGAAAATCTGCGTGAGCACTATGCCCGCACCTGCAGGCTGTGGGCAGAGCGCCTGCATGCGCGGTTCGACGAGGCCATTGCCGAGGTGGGCGAGGCCAGGGCAAGGCTTTGGCTGCTCTATCTCACCGGATGCTCCATCACCTTCGAGCGTGCCTCGGCGCAGATTTTCCAGACCGTCGCCACCAAGCGTGTACGCGGACCGAGCGGCCTGCCGCCGACGCGGGCGGATCTGTACCGATAACCTCCGACACGCTCGATCCCGATGCGGCTCAGGCGACGTCGAGATCTCGACAGAGTGCGGGCGCCGCCTGGGCGCTCGCCGCCGTCTCACTCGGCGATACCGAGCAAGGCGAGATAGGCCGCCGACGCCGGGATCTTGGACTTGTCCTTGATCTCGATGATGAGACGCGGATTGCCTTCGAGTTTGGCCAGCGCGGCGAAGACCGAACGCCACTGGATCGTGCCCTCACCGAGGCTCCAGTGACGATCGGCGTAGCCGTCGGCGTCCTGCAGATGGACATGCTGCAGGCGGTTGCCGGCGGCGTGCACATAGTAGTCGACCGGCGGAGCACCTGTCGAACCATGGGCATAATAGGCGTGGCCGGTGTCGATCGACACGGCGACGGCAGGGGACTTGAAGCTTTCGGCCAACGCCACGCGGATATGCGGGTCCCTGTCCTCGATGTTTTCGAGAACCATGGTGCAGCCGATGTCCTCGGCCCGCCTGACGGCTTCGCTCAGCGTCAGGTGGCAGTACTCGACGATCTTTTCGCGCTCGCCGGGATTGTTGTCGAGATTGTTGTAGGACCATGTCGTGTAGGGGCTGTGGACGACCATCTGCGTCGCGCCGATTTGGGCGCAGACATCAAGACCTTGCATCAGACGTTTGCTGACCACGGCGCGAATATCGGGATCCTGCGAGGCGATGACGAAGCCCCAGAAAGGCCCGTGAATCCCGAGCCGTCCCTGGTAGCCGTCGAGGAGCTTTTTGGCGCGGGCGGCGAGCGGTGCCCAGTCGCCGTTGAGAACATCGGCGTTGGTGAAGCTCTGCAATTCCAGGTCGCGCTGCTTTTCGAGAAGCCAGGCGCGATGGATTTCGAGGTCGTCCAGGGTCATGGCGGCGCCAAGGATGGGCAGGGAAGTCATCGGTACTCCGATCGGTGGGATTTGAAATTGGCGAAAGCGACAAGGTGGGGTCGCGCCGGGCCCTGTATGGCGCCGTTTTCTGTCACGCGTATTACAGGCTGCGCGACGAGATTTTCGACGGCGCAACGCCTGCGGAGACCATGCCGCCAGCTAGACGAACCGCATCGTCGCGCCGATCTCGACGCTGGCCGGCTGGTCGACCGTGCAGTAGACGCCCAGATTGTGGGCGTTGTGGCGGACCAGGTTGCGCAGGATGCCGGGATCGTTGTCGAAGCCATCCTGGGCAATGATGGTGAAGCCGCAACGGCGGCAGGGCTCGGAGATGGTCAAGAGCAGATCGCCGATCGCAAGCTTGCGGCCGATCCACTCCGTCTCCGGAAATGAGCCTTCGACCGCCGCCATGTCGACGACGACGTTGGGGCGGAAGCGGCGCGCATCTGGCGTTCCCTCCGGATGCAGCGCCTTCAGGCGCGCCAGCGAAGCCGTGGTCAAAAGATGGATGGGCGCCTTGTTGTAGCGCGCTTGCGTGAGCGGACCGGCGTAGGCGGGCGGCGCGTTCTGCGGGCCGAACGGCCGGATCGAGGCCGCGAAGCCGAGATAGGCCGAAACGGCAGCATCGCTTTCCGTGCCCGGTGCCGCCAGCCAGTCGCCGCCGGGAATGGCGATCTCGAGCTTGCGGTCACCGGTCAGCCGGGCGCGGATGCGCGGCACCTTGTGCCATTTCGCCTCGCGGTCGGGCCGGGCGATCTCATTGTCGGCGGCATCGACCAGACCGAACATGCGGTCGCCGTCGATGCTGTCGGTGCCGACCGCGATCGCTTGCAGGCGTTCGCCGGCGAGCGAGCTCGCCGGATAGCGCCAGAGTTCGGCAACCCTGCCGATCGCGGCCATGGCTCGTCTCAGCCTTTCCTGTTCTGCCGGTTGGCGACGAGATCGTCGACGACGGCCGGATCGGCGAGCGTCGAGGTGTCGCCAAGGGCGGCAAAATCGTCCTCGGCGATCTTGCGCAGGATGCGGCGCATGATCTTACCCGAGCGTGTCTTGGGCAAGCCCGGCGCGAACTGGATCTTGTCGGGCGAGGCGATGGCGCCGATCTCCTTGCGGACATGGGCGATGAGATCCTTGCGCAACTCTTCGGTAGGCTCAATGCCCTTCATCAAGGTGACGTAGCTGTAGATGCCCTGGCCCTTGATGTCGTGCGGGTAGCCGACGACGGCGGCCTCCGAGACCTTCTCATGGCTGACCAGCGCCGATTCGACCTCGGCCGTGCCCATGCGGTGACCGGAGACGTTGATGACGTCGTCGACGCGGCCGGTGATCCAGTAATAGCCGTCGGCGTCGCGGCGACAGCCGTCACCGGTGAAGTATTTTCCCTTGTAGGTGGAAAAATAGGTCTGCACGAAGCGGTCGTGGTCGCCATAGACGGTGCGCATCTGGCCGGGCCAGGAATCGGTGATGCAGAGGTTGCCGTCGGCGGCTCCTTCCAGCACCTTGCCTTCGCCGTCGACCAGCTGCGGCTTGACGCCGAAGAAGGGCCGGGTCGCCGAGCCTGCCTTGAGGTCGGTGGCGCCGGGCAGCGGCGTGATCAGGATGCCGCCGGTCTCGGTCTGCCACCATGTATCGACGATCGGCACCTTGCCGTTGCCGACGATGTTGAAATACCACTCCCAGGCTTCCGGATTGATCGGCTCGCCGACCGAGCCAAGCACGCGCAGCGACTTGCGTGAGGTCTTCTTCACCGGATCGTCGCCGGCGCCCATCAACGCACGTAGCGCCGTCGGCGCGGTGTAGAAGATGTTGACCTTGTGCTTGTCGATGACCTCCCAGAAGCGGGACTGCGAGGGATAGTTGGGCACGCCCTCGAACATCAACGTGGTGGCGCCATTGGCGAGCGGTCCATAGACGATGTAGCTGTGGCCGGTGACCCAGCCGACATCGGCGGTGCACCAGTAGATGTCGCCGTCATGGTAATCGAAGACATATTGGTGCGTCATCGAGGCATAGACGAGATAGCCGGCGGTGGTGTGCAGCACGCCCTTCGGCTTGCCGGTCGAGCCGGAGGTGTAGAGGATGAACAGCGGATCCTCCGCCTTCATCTTTTCCGGCTTGCAGTCGGGCTTAACCGTCGCGATCTCGTCGTGATACCAGCGGTCGCGGCCCGGCGCCCAGCCGATCTTGCCGCCGGTGCGGCGCACGACGATTACGCTTTTCACTGTCACATCGTGCTTGGCAGCGATGTCGATTGCCTTGTCGGTGTTCTCCTTCAACGGGATCGGCTTGCCGCCGCGCAGGCCCTCGTCGGCGGTGATCACGAAGGTCGATTCGCAGTCGACGATGCGGCCGGCCAGCGCGTCCGGCGAAAAGCCGCCGAAGACGATCGAATGGATGGCGCCCAGCCGGGTGCAGGCCAGCATCGCATAGGCGGCTTCCGGGATCATCGGCATGTAGATGGTGACGCGGTCGCCCTTCCTGACGCCGTGCTTCTTCATCACGTTGGCGAGCCGGCAGACATGCTCGTAAAGCTCGTTGTAGGTGATCTTCTTGTCGTCGTAGGGGTTGTCGCCTTCCCAGATGATGGCGGTCTGGTTGCCGCGCTTCTTCAGGTGGCGGTCGATGCAGTTGTAGGAGACGTTGGTCAGCCCGTCCTCGAACCACTTGATCGAGACCTTGCCGTCGAAGGAGGTGTTCTTGACCTTGGTGAAGGGCTTGAACCAGTCGATGCGCTTGCCGTGCTTGCCCCAGAACTTATCCGGATTCTTGACGCTGTCGCCATACCATTTGAGATAGGTGTCGTTGTCGATCAGCGCGTTCTTCTTCCACGCCGGCTGGACGCGATGGATCTTTGCCTCGGACATGTCTTCGCTTTCCTCCCGAAACCAAACCGCTGGCTTGGCGGCCAGCGGGATCGCGGCGAAGCGGCCGCGAATTCGCGCGCATTATTAACAGTTCCGCGAAGACGGCAACATTAGACGTTGGATTCGCGTGGCGCGATGCCGCAGCGGCTGCGCAAAACGCTGTCAGCACTCCCGGAGCATCGCTGCTAAGCACATGCTTTCGTGGAGGAAAAGGCCGTCATGGTCTACGAAAATCAATAGACAGTTAAGCAACCACGCGCACAATCCAGCGTTGGGAGGAAGGAGAATCAACCTGAGGACTGCAATGCGCGACCATGGCGAAATGGACCTAATGCTCAAGGGCTACGGCCTGACCACGGCCAAGATTCTCTATCACTTCCCCGACCACCCGCACCTGTTGCAGAGCTTCATCTGGCAGGACTACGATATCGCTCCGCAATTTCCGGTACTGATCAAGTTCATCGAGTTCTGGAGAGCGAGGCTCGACGGGCCGCTGCATTCGGTGGTCTACACGCACCAGAAGCTGATCGCGCCGAACGAATGGCGCAAGCTGGATGGTGAGTTCGTGCTGCATTGAGCGGCGGCACAGCTGATCTCCCCCCTTGCGGGGGAGATGCCCGGCAGGGCAAAGGGGGGTGCTGTCCCGCCAACATGCCATGAAGCCGCCCGCAGTTGGCGGTTCTGGTCATCGTCGCGTTTCTTCACACCCCCCTCTGGCCTGCCGGCCATCTCCCCCGCAAGGGTGGAGATTGGCAGTTCCGGCGCCGGCTTCACACCGTCGGCGGATTGAGCCGGGCAAATCCTTCCTGACGCCGGTAAGGGAATACGGATAGGGTGTGGTGACCTCGCTGGCCGCATCAAGCTTCTTCATCTGCTCCGGCGTCAGCGTCCAGCCGATGGCACCGAGGTTCTGGCGCAATTGCTCCTCGTTGCGGGCGCCGATGATGACGGATGACACGGTCGGGCGCTGCAGCAGCCAATTGATGGCGATCTGCGGCACGGTCTTGCCGGTCTCCGCGGCAACGGCATCGAGCGCGTCGACCACTTTATACAGATGTTCATCCTCGACAGGCGGGCCGAAGCTCGCCGTATCATGCAGCCGGCTCTTTTCCGGCAGAGGTTGGCCACGGCGGACCTTGCCGGTCAGGCGGCCCCAGCCGAGCGGGCTCCACACCAGCGCACCGACGTCCTGGTCGAGTCCAAGCGGCATCAGCTCCCATTCATAGTCGCGGCCAAGCAGCGAATAATAGACCTGATGCGCGACGTAGCGCGGGTAGCCGTGCCTGTCGGCGAGCCCAAGCGACTTCATCACTTGCCAGCCGGAGAAATTGGAGACGCCGACATAGCGCAGTTTGCCGGCGCGCACGAGGTCGTCGAGCGTCGACAGCACCTCCTCGATCGGCGTGCCTGCATCGAAAGCGTGCAGTTGCAACAGGTCGATGTAGTCGGTGCCGAGGCGCTTCAGCGCGGCGTCGACCGATCTGACCAGCCGCGAGCGCGAGGAGCCATAATCGGCCGGGCCGTCGCCCGTCGGCAGCGAGGTCTTGGTTGAGATCAGCACCGCATCGCGGCGGCCCTTGATGGCTTCGCCGAGCACTTGCTCCGACGCGCCGTTCGAATAGACGTCGGCGCTGTCGAACAGGTTGACACCGGCGTCCAAGCAGATGTCGATAAGCCGCCGCGCTTCCCTGGCATCGCTGTTGCCCCAGGCGCCGAACAGTGGCCCGGAGCCGCCAAAAGTTCCCGCGCCGAACGAAAGCGCCGGCACCTTCAGGCCCGATGCGCCGAGACGTCGATAGTCCATTTTCTTGCTCCTTATGCTGTAGGGAGAGACGTCGAAAGCGAAATTAGGGTTGCCGGCTCACGGCCGGGCGGAAGCCGGCTCGCCGAGCGCCGGCGCGCGGTCGAGGCGCAGCGCCAATGCGGCCACGGCGAGGGCGCCAAGCGGCAGCAGCGCGGCCACCCAGGTGAGGGCACCGAGGCCAAGGCCGTGGGCGATGACCGCGCCGCCCAGCCAGGCGCCCAAGGCATTGCCGAGATTGAAGGCTGCGATGTTGAAGGAGGAGGCGAGGCTCTGGCCGGCGCCTTGCGCCTTCTCCAGCACCCACATTTGCAGCGGCGCCACGGTGGCGAAGGCGGCCGCACCCAGCAGGCCGACATAGATCACGGCCATGACCTGGCTGTGAATGGCGAAGCTCATTGTCGCCAGCACCAGCGCCAGCACCACAAGGCTGCCCAGGACCGCGGGCACGAGCCAACGGTCGGCGACCTTGCCCCCGGCGAGGTTGCCGGCGATGAGGCCGCCGCCGAAGACGAGCAGGATCGGCGACACCGCCGCTTCCTTGAAGCCGCTGATCTCGGTGAGCAGAGGGGCGACGTAGGTGAAGACGGCGAAGACACCGGCATAGCCGAGCACCGTGGTCGCGAGGCCGAGCAGCACGGGCGCGCGGCGCAGCACGGCGAGGTCGGCACGAAGCTCGCTCTTTTCAGGTGCCGCCTGGCTGCGCGGCACCAGAACCAAGATGACGGCGAAGGCGGCGAGGCCGACCGCGGTTACCGCCCAGAAGGTCGCACGCCAGCCAAAGGCCTGGCCGAGCCAGGTGCCGACGGGCACGCCGAGAATATTGGCGATGGTCAGGCCGGTGAACATCAGCGCGATCGCCGAGGCCTTCTTGTTGGGCGCGACGAGGCTGGTGGCGACCACCGAGCCGACGCCGAAGAAGGTGCCATGGGCAAAGGCGGTGATGATACGGGCGCCCATCAGCGTCCAGTAATCGGGCGCCAGCGCGCAGGCGAGATTGCCAAGGGTGAAGATGGCCATTAGCGCCAGGAGCACCGTCTTGCGTGGCCAGTTGCCGGTGGCGATGGTCAGCAAGGGCGCGCCGATGACGACGCCCAGCGCGTAGCCCGAAATGAGCTGGCCGGCGGCCGAGATCGAGACGCCAAGGTCTTTGCTGACGTCGATAAGCAGGCCCATGATGACGAATTCCGTGACGCCGATGCCGAAGGCACCGGCGGCGAGGGCGTAAAGAGCAAGAGGCATGGTGGTTTCCACTTCCAAGACGACGAGCGCCCTGTCCAATCCGCGCCCCTACCGGGAAGATCGTATCGGCCCGCACTGTGAACCAGACTTGCCCAAGGCATATTTTCTGTGAAATAGATTCACAGATGGCGAGACCCGACATCAACCGCTCCGGCGAGATCGAAGTGTTTGTGCGCGTCGTCGAGGCCGGCAGCTTCTCGGCGGCCGCCCGCGCATTGCGCATGACGCCATCGGCGGTCAGCAAGCTGATCGCGCGGCTGGAGGCCCGGCTAGGGGCCAGACTGGTCAGCCGCTCGACGCGCAAGCTGCTGCTGACGCCGGAAGGAGCGGCCTTCCACGAAAGCGGGCAGCGCATCCTGGCCGACATGGCGGCGGCCGAGCGCGAAGCGGCGGCCGGTGCCGCGCCGCGCGGGCGGCTGCGCGTCAACACCTACGTGCCCTTCGGGGTGCACCGGCTGATCCCGCTGCTGCCGCGCTTCCTCGAACGCTATTCCGAGATCTCGGTCGATCTGGTGCTGACCGACAGCGTCATCGACCTGATGGCGGAGCGCGCCGACGTCGCCATCCGGGCCGGCCCGCTCGGCGAATCACGGCTGGTGGCGCGCAAGCTTGGGCAGAGCCCGGGGGTCGTCGTTGCGGCCCCATCCTATCTCGATGCGCACGGTACGCCGCTGACGCCGGTCGATCTCGACAGCCACAACCGCATGGGCTTCGGCTTCGTCAGGCATATCGATGGCTGGCCATTCCTCGACGCGGCCGGCAACGCGGTCATGATCCCGATCACCGGCAACACGCTGGTCAGCGACGGCGAGGCGATGCGGCTGATGACGCTGGCCGGGGCGGGCATCTCCAGGCTGGCACGCTGGCATGTGGCGGCCGATATCGCCGCCGGCCGGCTGGTGCCGCTGCTGGAGGATTTCAATCCCGGAGACCAGGAGGCCACCCACGCCGTCTATGTCGGTCAGGGCCGGCACCTGCCGGCACGGGTGCGGGCTTTTCTCGATTTTCTCGGGGAGAGCGTCAGGTTGACCTGAAGCGATCTCGGAAGCCGATCGGCTCCCGAGACGTCTGCCCCAACTGCTTCATGCTTTCGGCGTGAACGGCGCCGGACGGCGCCCGACGCCCTGGCGCTCGAGCATCCAGCCGGGATATTCGGCGGGCAGCGCGCTGACTTCGTCAAGACGGGCGAGATCGTCGGCGTCAAGCTTCACCCCGGTCGCGGCAAGGTTTTGTTCGAGCTGGTCCATGCGGCTGGCGCCGATGATGACGCTCATCACGAAGGGCTTGGCCAGGACATAACCGAGCGCCACCGTGGCGACGCTGACGTCGTGCCTTTTGGCGATCTCGCGCATGGCGGCGACAGCCGCCCAGGCGCGGTCCTCGTTGACCGGTGGGAAATTGAACGAGGCGCGGCGGCCCTCGCCATTGCCGGGCGCGCCGGGTCCGTATTTGCCCGAGAGCAGGCCGCCGGCCAACGGCGACCATACCATCAGACCGAGCTTCTCCTCATTGATGAGCGGTACGATCTCGCGCTCGAGATCGCGGCCGGCGATCGAGTAGTAGGACTGGATGGTCTCGAAGCGGGCAAAGCCCTTGCGGTCGGCGATGCCCAGCGCCTTGGCGATGCGCCACGCTGCCCAGTTGGAGACGCCGACATAGCGGACCTTGCCGCTGGAGACGAGATCGTCCAGTGCCCGCAGCGTCTCGTCGATCGGCGCCACCGCGTCGGTCCCGTGCAATTGATAGAGATCGATATGGTCGAGCTGCAGCCGTTCGAGGCTGGCGTCGACCGAATCCATGATGTGGCCGCGCGAGGAGCCGCGCTGGTTCGGGCCTTCGCCCATGGGGCCATGCACCTTGGTGGCGATGACCACGTTCTGCCTCGCGACGCCGAGATCGCGGAGAGACTGGCCGAGCAATTTTTCGGACTCGCCGAAGGAATAGACGTCGGCCGTGTCGAAAAAGTTGACGCCGGCGGCGAGCGAGCGGCCGACGATCTCGTTGACGCCCTTCTGATCGAGACTGGCGATCAGGCCCCATTGGGCATTCTGGCCGGCGGCGCCGAAGGTCATGGTGCCGAGGCACAGTTCGGAGACGAATAGCCCGGTATTTCCAAGCTGGTTGTAGCGCATGGTGAAGGCTCCAGAGGAATCGAGGTGACAGGAGTCAGATAGGAACGGTACGTTTCGTTTCCAGCGCTGGCGTAATGTACCCGATAGCGTTGGCCCAACGGGCCGACGTTCCACGGAGGAATCCTAAATTTCCCAGGGATTGAGCACCGTCACGCCCGTCTCTTCGAAATCGGCGACATTACGTGTCACCATAACGAGATTATGGACAAGCGCGGTTGCGGCGATCAGGGTGTCGGCGCTGCCTCGTGTACGGCCGGCGGTGATGCGGCCCCAAGCCAGCGCGACATCATCCGTAACAGCAAGAATCCGGTCGGCATTGTCTCGCCTAAGCTCTCGCAGCCAGAGATCGAGGCGTGTTGCTTTTTCGGAGTCGATCTTGCGTAGCCTGACAATCCCCCGCTCGATTTCTCCAAGGGTAATAACGCTGAGATTGACCGAGGACGGGTCCACCGAAGCCAACCAAGCTGTGGGCTTGGGCAAGCGCCTCTCCACATCCGACACGACATTTGTGTCGAGCAGATACATCAAAAATCCACATCCCGGATCATCGTCTCCGGGCGGCGGTTGACCTCTTCGGCAAAATCATCGTCCCAGACCGGGCCAGTCAAGAGATATTCAGCCAGCGATTTTTTCTTTCCAGCTAGGCGGTCGTAATCCTCAGCCGAGAGCACCACTGCGGCGCGTTCGCCGCGCAGTGTCACTGTCTGCGGTCCCTCGCTACGCGCGCGCTGAACCACCTTGGAGAAATTGTTTTTTGCGTCCTGGAGGTGCCAGTTCATAGAATGTATCCTAGCTAGCTTGGCTAGATATAACATTCGCCTGGCTACTCGGCAAGGGACGTTGCCTCTGAACTGCCAGTCCAAGCGGAATTAACGGCTGCCGAAGATGGCCGAACCCACACGAACGCTGGTGGCACCAAAGGCGATTGCCGTCTCGTAGTCGCCTGACATGCCCATCGACAGTTTGGCAACGCCTGCCTCCCGTGCCAGCTTTTCCAGCAAAGCAAAATGCGGGCCCGGGTTCTCGTCGGCCGGCGGGATGCACATCAGGCCTTCGATGGCGAGGCCGTGCACATCGCGGCAGCGGGCGACAAAGGCCACCGCCTCGCGCGGGTCGATGCCGGCCTTCTGCGGTTCGGAGCCGGTGTTGACCTGGACGTAGAGCCTTGGCGCGCGGCCTTGCCTGGCGATCTCCTTGGCGAGTTCGGCGGCGATCTTTTCGCGGTCGACCGTCTCGATGACGTCGAACAGGGCCACCGCCTCCTTCGCCTTGTTCGACTGCAACGGACCGATCAGGTGCAGTTCGATATCCGGGAAAGCCGCTTTCAGGTCAGGCCATTTGCCTTGCGCTTCCTGCACGCGGTTCTCACCGAACACGCGCTGGCCGGTCTCGAGAACGGGCTTTATATCGGCGGCGTCGAAGGTCTTCGAAACAGCCACCAGCGTCACCGCGCCGGCTTCGCGACCGGCTTCCTGCTCGGCGGCGGCGATCTTCGCCTTGACCGCGAAAAACTGCTGAACGGTGTCGCCCATATGCAAATCCCGCTGTTTTGACCCGCGTTTTTGTCAGCCGCGATGCCCATATGGTTGACGGGTTTGCCAAACCATGGTGAACACCCGGACCACATTCCATGAACCGCCGGGCTTCGGCGGTCCGCATGCTTTTAAGTGAAAAACGTCCCATGGCAACCGAACGATACAATCCGCGCGCGTCAGAACCCAAATGGCAGAAGGCCTGGGCCGAAAAGAAGCTGTTCGAAGCGCACAATGACGATCCGCGTCCGAAATACTATGTGCTGGAGATGTTCCCCTATCCGTCGGGGCGCATCCATATCGGCCATACCCGCAATTATACGATGGGCGACGTGGTGGCGCGCTACAAGCGGGCCAAGGGTTTCAACGTGCTGCACCCGATGGGCTGGGACGCTTTCGGGATGCCGGCCGAGAACGCGGCGATGCAGAACAAGGTCCACCCCAAGGAATGGACCTACCAGAACATCGCCACCATGCGTGAGCAGCTCAAGGTCATGGGCCTGTCGCTGGACTGGGCGCGCGAGTTCGCCACCTGCGATGTCGACTATTACCACCGCCAGCAGATGCTGTTCCTCGACTTCGTCGAGAAGGGGCTGGTGACGCGCAAATCGTCCAAGGTCAACTGGGATCCGGAGGACATGACCGTGCTCGCCAACGAGCAGGTCATCGACGGGCGCGGCTGGCGCTCGGGCGCGCTGGTCGAGCAGCGCGAGCTGACGCAGTGGTTCTTCAAGATCACCGACTTTGCGCAGGATCTGCTGGATTCGCTCGACGGCCTCGACGAATGGCCCGAAAAAGTGAAGCTGATGCAGCAGAACTGGATCGGCCGTTCGGAAGGCCTGCTAATCCGCTGGCCGCTGGCCTCGGACGCTGCGGGCGAGCATGAGCTGGAAGTCTACACGACAAGGCCCGACACCATTTTCGGCGCCTCCTTCATGGCGATCGCCGCCGATCATCCGCTGGCTAGGAAGGCCGCCGAGACCAATCCGGCGCTGGCCAAGTTCATCGAGGAAGTGCGCCATATGGGCACTTCGGTGGCGGCGCTGGAGACGGCGGAGAAGAAGGGCTTCGACACCGGCATCCGCGTCGTTCATCCGTTCGACGACAGTTGGACGCTGCCCGTCTATGTCGCCAATTTCGTGCTGATGGAATATGGCACCGGCGCCATTTTCGGCTGCCCCGCGCATGATCAGCGCGATCTCGACTTCGCCAACAAATACGGCCTGCCGGTGGTGCCGGTGGTGATGCCGGAGGGCGAGAACCCGTCCGCGTTCCAAATTATCGACGTTGCCTATGTCGATGACGGCGCGATGATCAATTCACGCTTCCTCGATGGGATGAAGCCGAGCCAGGCCTTCGATGAGGTGGCGAAGCTCTTGGAGCAGAAGACGATCGGCAACCGGCCGATGGCCGAGCGCAAGGTGAATTTCCGCCTGCGCGACTGGGGCATTTCGCGCCAGCGCTACTGGGGCTGCCCGATCCCGATGATCCATTGCGAGCATTGCGGCGTGGTGCCGGTGCCGAAGGCCGACCTGCCGGTCAAGCTGCCCGACGATGTCGATTTCGACCGGCCGGGCAATCCGCTCGACCGGCATCCGACATGGCGGCATGTGAAGTGCCCGCAATGCGGTGGGGATGCACGCCGCGAGACCGACACGATGGACACCTTCGTCGATTCATCCTGGTATTTCGCCCGTTTCACCGCGCCCTGGGCGCATGAGCCGACCGACCCCAGGGCGGCCAATGAGTGGCTGCCGGTCGACCAGTATATCGGCGGCATCGAGCACGCGATCCTGCATCTGCTCTATTCGCGCTTCTTCACCCGTGCCATGCGCGAGACCGGCCATGTCGATCTGGCCGAGCCGTTCAAGGGCCTGTTCACGCAAGGCATGGTGGTGCACGAAACTTACCGTGTCGGCACGGCATCGAATGGCCGCTGGCTGGCGCCGACCGAGGTGCGGCTGGAGGATGTCGACGGCAAACGCCGCGCCATCGACATCGCCACCGGCGAGGCGGTGACCATCGGCCCGCTCGAGAAGATGTCGAAGTCCAAGAAGAACACGGTCAGCCCGGAAGACATCACCGACGGCTACGGCGCCGACACGGCGCGCTGGTTCATGCTGTCGGACTCACCGCCCGAGCGCGACGTCGAATGGACAGACGATGGCGCGGCGGGCGCGCATCGCTTCATGCAGCGCATCTGGCGCCTGGTATCGACGGCGGCCGAGACGCTGGCAGGGGTCAAGCCTGCCGCGGCTGCCGCCGGCGAAGCGGGAGCGGTCTCCAAGGCCACGCACAAGATTCTGAAGGCAGTCGGCGAGGACATCGAGAAGCTCGCCTTCAACCGTGCCATCGCCCGCATCTATGAGCTGGCCAACGCGCTGACCACGCCGCTCAACGACGTGGCGGACGGCAAAGCCGACCAGGCGCTGCAAGGCGCCTGCCGACAGGCGGTGGAGATCCTGGTGCATCTGATCGCGCCCGTCATGCCGCATCTGGCCGAGGAGTGCTGGGAGACGCTCGGCGGCACCGAACTGGTTGCCGAACGGCCATGGCCGGTCTTCGATCCGGCGCTGGTCGTCGACAACGAAGTGACCTATCCGGTGCAGGTCAACGGCAAGAAGCGGGGGGATTTGACAATTGCCCGCGACGCGGACCAAGGTGCGGTCGAAAAAGCGGTATTGGCTCTCGACTTCGTGCAGAAAGCACTTGAGGGTAAGGCTCCGCGCAAGGTGATCATCGTGCCGCAGAGGATCGTCAATGTCGTTGCCTGATCGGGAGAAGACAGAGCTGAGCCGCTTGCTGCGCCGCATTGCGCTGGCCGGCCTTGTCGGCTCGCTCGCGCTGGTTTCGGCCTGCACCGTGCGGCCGCTCTATTCCAGCGCGCCGCTGTCGACTGGCTCGACCGCCAATGCTGAAATGGCGTCGATCGCCATCAAGCCGGTCAGGACGCGTTATGCCCAGCAGGTGCGCAACAATCTGATCTTCGGATTTGGGCGCGGCGCCGGCGAACCGGCCTCGCCGCTTTATTCGCTCGATCTCGGCGTGACCGAAGCCGTCGAATCCTCGGCTCTCGTGCAGGTCGGAACCGATGAGGACGAGCCGACCGCCGGTTCGGTGACGCTCACCGCCGGCTATACGCTGACCGATGCGACAACCGGTGCGGTGATCGCTGTCGGCAAGCGGGCGATCACCTCGTCCTTCGACAAGCCGCGCCAGGAATTTGCCTCCTACCGGGCGCAGATCGATGCCGAGAATCGCGCCGCGCGCGAACTGGCCGAAGCCCTGCAATTGTCGATCGCCCAGGATCTGGCCCGGCACGGCAAGGCAGCTGGCTAGAGCTCTCTGTCTTTACGCAATTCCGGACGGAAAACCGCTACGCACTTTTCCTGGAATTGCCTTGGCGCCAGCCTTCGTTTTCGGAAAATACCGTCTCAATCCTGGTGCTCGGGCCGCTCGCGACGGCCAAGAGCCGAACCCGTCAGTTCGCCTTTTTTTGCCGGCGCGTATGGGTGAGTGGGTGATCGTGGATGGCGATCATTCGCTCGAATCCGGATCGTTCGACATCGTCGCGAAAGATACGTTTCGGACGCTCCAACGGTGCTGACGGGAAGCAACTGTTAACCACTCGCTCCCTATTGCTCAGCAGACGTTTCAGAGTGAGTCTTGAGCATGGAATCCAAGCGTTTTCCTCGGGTCAATTTATCGAAGTCCGCTTCGCCCGATGATCCCGAGGGTGAGCGTTTCAACGGCATGAGCGACAAGGGGAACGGCCAGCGTTCCGGCGCAGCCGGGGGCGGTTCTCCGCCGCCTATTGATCTCGGCGGCAACGAAAGCCCGGCATGGCAGGAGTATTTCTTCCTGGCGCCGAATGTGCGCTTTACACGCACGCCTGACTATGAGGCCAGTCCACGCCATCCGCGACTCGACCACGCTGCCACCATGCAAAACGAACCGCTGGGGCAAACGGCGCCGCCAACAATGGCGCGATCCGCCTCGGCGCCCCAGGCAGCCTCGTCCTTGTCATCGCCGATGAAAAACCGGAACCCCGCTTCAGACGCTGCCCGGGCGCCCGCCGGCAACCGAGCTGTGCTGCATGAAGGGCAGCCTGCCCCGTCTGTGACATCCGTTTCACCAGGGCGTGCCGGCGATAAGGCGCGGGTTGTCGCACCGACAGGGCCGCGGACGGCCGCAATGACACGCGCATCCGTACCAGCGGCTTCCGCCCCCGGAACGGTCAAGACAACAGGGCGCGAGACTGTCCGCTGGCCCTATCTGTCGGATCATGTTTTCTTCGAACTCATGGCGCCCTATATGATCGAGGGCCCGTCGCCGGCGACACAGGCCGTCCCGGCTCCGCGCCCGGCGGCGCCGGCTGCCGTCAGCCGGGTCGACATCCGCCGCGCGCCGACGGCCGATCCCACCGCCTTATTCCGCGTCATCGAGTGCCTTCCGGGCCAGCAAGCTCCACCGGCCTTGCCGGATGTCCGTCCGGCCAATTCGAATGAAGCCGCGGTTCAGCCGGTAGCGAGGAGCGCGCCGCAGAAGGTTCAGGCGGCGGGTGCAATTCCGGTCGCTGCCAGCAAGGCCGCTCCAGCGGAGGTGACGCAAGGCTTGGAGGGAATCGCACAGGCTCCGGCCATGCGGGCGTCTTCGCCACTGCCTTTGGTCGGCAAGATTGCTCCGGCCGCGACGAGCGGGGCGTATGAACTTCCCTCGGAAGAGCTGCTGCAGCAGCCGCCCGAAGGGCAGGGCTTCTACATGTCGCAGGAGCGGCTCGAGCAGAATGCCGATCTTCTGGAAAGCGTGCTCGAGGATTTCGGCGTGCGCGGCGAGATCATCCATGTCCGCCCCGGTCCGGTCGTCACCCTCTACGAGTTCGAGCCGGCGCCGGGCGTCAAATCCTCCCGCGTCATCGGTCTCGCCGATGATATCGCCCGTTCCATGTCGGCTGTTTCGGCGCGCGTCGCCGTCGTGCCCGGCCGCAACGTCATCGGCATCGAGCTTCCGAACGAGACGCGCGAAACCGTCTATTTCCGCGAGCTGATCGAATCCCAGGGTTTTCGCAAGACCAGCTGCAAGCTGGCGCTATGCCTGGGCAAGACCATCGGCGGCGAGCCGGTCATCGCCGAGCTGGCAAAGATGCCGCATTTGCTGGTCGCCGGCACCACCGGCTCGGGCAAGTCGGTTGCCATCAACACCATGATCCTGTCGCTGCTCTACCGGCTGAAACCGGAAGAGTGCCGGTTGATCATGGTCGATCCCAAGATGCTGGAGCTCTCCGTCTATGACGGCATCCCGCATCTTCTGACGCCTGTTGTCACCGATCCCAAGAAGGCCGTCACCGCGCTCAAATGGGCGGTGCGCGAGATGGAGGACCGCTATCGCAAGATGGCGCGGCTCGGCGTGCGCAACATCGATGGCTACAATGAGCGCGCCGCCGCTGCCCGCGACAAGGGCGAGACGGTCGTCATGACGATCCAGACGGGTTTCGAGAAGGGCACCGGAGAGCCGCTTTTCGAGCAGCAGGAAATCGACCTCGCACCGATGCCCTATATCGTCGTCATCGTCGACGAGATGGCCGACCTCATGATGGTCGCCGGCAAGGAGATCGAAGGCGCCATCCAGCGCCTGGCGCAGATGGCGCGTGCGGCCGGCATTCACCTGATCATGGCGACGCAGCGCCCGTCCGTCGATGTCATCACCGGCACCATCAAGGCCAACTTCCCGACCCGCATTTCCTTCCAGGTGACATCCAAGATCGACAGCCGCACGATCCTCGGCGAGCAGGGCGCCGAGCAGCTGCTCGGCCAGGGCGACATGCTGCACATGATGGGCGGCGGGCGTATTTCCCGCGTGCATGGCCCCTTTGTTTCCGACGCGGAAGTCGAACATGTCGTGGCGCATCTGAAGGCGCAGGGCCGCCCCGAATATCTGGAAACCGTGACGGCCGACGAGGATGAAGAGGAAGACGAAGCCGACCAGGGCGCGGTCTTCGACAAGGGATCCGTCGCCGCCGAGGATGGCGATTCCAGCTATGACGAGGCGGTCAAGGTGGTGTTGCGCGACAAGAAGTGCTCGACGTCGTACATCCAGCGCCGCCTCGGCATCGGCTATAACCGCGCCGCTTCATTGGTCGAGCGCATGGAGAAGGAAGGACTGGTCGGCGCGCCCAACCATGTCGGCAAGCGCGAGATCATCATGGGGCGCCGCCCCCAGGCGACCGTGCCCGACGATGACGGAGCGGAATGATTGACGGCCTCGCCTTGATCCGCAGCGCACAAAAAAGGCCGGTTACCCGGCCTTTTTCTTGAAAACCAAGTGGCTTCAGCCGATCTTCTGGCCGGTCTTGGCCCAGTCGGCGAGGAAGGCGGCGAGGCCCTTGTCGGTCAGCGGATGGTTGACCAGCGCCTTCAGCGTCGCCGGCGGAGCGGTGATGACGTCGGCGCCGATGAGCGCGGCCTGCTTGACGTGGTTCACCGTGCGCACCGATGCGGTCAGGATCTCGGTCTGGAAATCGTAATTGTCGTAGATCTGCCGGATCTCCTGGATCAGCTCCATGCCGTCCGAGCCGGTGTCATCGATGCGGCCGACGAAGGGCGAGATGAACGAGGCGCCGGCCTTGGCGGCGAGCAGTGCCTGATTGGCCGAGAAGCACAGCGTGACGTTGACCATGCGGTTCATCTCGGTGCGGATCGTCTTGCAGGCCTTAAGGCCGTCGAGCGTCAACGGCACCTTGATGGCGATATTGGGTGCGATCTTGGCCAGGACCTCGGCCTCGGCCATCATGTCCTTGTACACGGTCGCCACGACCTCGGCTGAAACCGGACCTTCGACGATGTCGCAGATCTGCTTGGTGACTTCGACGATCTTGCCACCCGATTTCAGGATCAGCGAGGGGTTGGTGGTGACGCCATCAAGCAGCCCCAGATCGTTCAGCTCACGGATTTCCTTGATGTCGGCTGTGTCGGCAAAAAATTTCATGGCGGGTCTCCTGACGATTTCGTCGTGCTTGGGAAGGCACGTTCAGCGTTGCTCTTTGATCTAGACTAAAGTCGGGGCAAGGTCACGCCTCATGAGTGAAGATTCGCCCTTTGTCGCGGCCGCGCCGGTGCTGGTGCCGATGCCGGCCGAACGCCCCTACACCTATGCCGTACCGGCCGGCATGCGTGTCGTGCCGGGCTCGATCGTGCGCGTGCCGCTTGGGCCGCGCCAGGTCGCCGGCATCGTCTGGGACGGTGCGGTCGAGAAGGTCGATGCGAAAAAGCTGCGCCCGATCGAACAGGTCTTCGACTGCCCGCCGATCGACCGTGCCATGCGCCGTTTCGTCGACTGGGTGGCGCAATACACGCTGTCGGCGCCCGGCATGGTGGCGCGCATGCTGCTCAGGGCGCCGGAGGCTTTCGATCCCGAACCCTGGATCGAGGGGCTGCAGCGAACCACGGCCGTTCCCGACCGGATGACGGATGCGCGGTCGCGCGTGCTGGAGACGGCGGAGGGCGGCCTTGCCTGGACGCGTTCCGGCCTCGCCCATGCCGCCGGCGTGTCCTCGACGGTGATCGAGGGGCTCAAGGCGCAAGGCGTGTTCGAGACGGTGATGATCCCGCCGCGCCCGGTCGTGGCCGCGCCTGATCCGAACTATGCCGTGCCGGAGCTGATGCCGGACCAGAATGATGCCGCCTCGATGCTGCGCACCAATGTC
This sequence comes from Mesorhizobium sp. B4-1-4, assembly GCF_006439395.2. Taxonomy (NCBI): domain Bacteria; kingdom Pseudomonadati; phylum Pseudomonadota; class Alphaproteobacteria; order Hyphomicrobiales; family Phyllobacteriaceae; genus Mesorhizobium; species Mesorhizobium sp. B4-1-4. The sequence continues at coordinate 4,689,982 of NZ_CP083950.1, read as the reverse complement.
GCGGCCGGTGCTTTCAATGTGGCGCTGCTCGACGGCGTCACCGGTTCGGGCAAGACGGAGGTTTATTTCGAGGCGGTGGCGGCGGCCCTCGACCAGGGCAAACAGGTGCTGATCCTGCTGCCGGAAATCGCGCTGACCCACGCGTTTCTGGAGCGCTTCCAGCGCCGCTTCGGCGCCAAGCCGGCCGAATGGCATTCGGACCTGCCCCCCAGGATGCGCGAAAAAGTCTGGCGGCAGGTGGCGGAAGGCCGCGTGCGCGTCGTTGCCGGCGCGCGCTCGGCGCTGTTCCTGCCGTTCAAGGAGCTTGGCCTGATCGTCGTCGACGAGGAGCACGACCCCGCCTACAAGCAGGAAGACCGCGTCTTCTACAATGCGCGCGACATGGCCGTCGTGCGCGGCCATATTGGCGGCTTTCCCGTGGTGCTGGCATCGGCGACGCCGTCGGTCGAAAGCCGGGTCAATGCCAGCCAAGGCCGGTACGCCAGGGCCGTCCTTTCCGCCCGCTTCGCCGAGGCGGCACTTCCCGATCTCAAATCGGTCGACATGCGGCGCGCGCCGCCGGCGCGTGGCGGCTTCCTGTCGCCGGTGCTGATCGACCATATGCGCCGGACGCTGGAGAAGAAGGAACAGTCGCTGCTGTTCCTCAACCGGCGCGGCTATGCGCCGCTGACGCTGTGCCGGGTCTGCGGCCACCGCTTCGGCTGTCCGGTCTGCTCGGCCTGGCTGGTCGAGCATCGCTTTCGCGGCCAGCTGGTCTGCCACCATTGCGGGCATAATGAGCGCCGCCCCGAGGCATGTCCTGAATGCGGCACGCTCGATCATCTCGTCGCCTGCGGGCCGGGCGTCGAGCGCATCGCCGAGGAGGTCGTCACGCATTTCCCCGACGCGCGCACCGTCGTCCTGTCGTCGGATCTGATGGGCGGCGTGCGGCGGCTGCGGTTGGAACTGGAGGCGATCGCCGATGGCGAAGCCGATATCGTCATCGGCACGCAACTGGTTGCCAAGGGGCACAACTTCCCCAACATGACGTTGGTCGGCGTCGTCGATGCGGATCTCGGTCTCGCCAATGGCGATCCGCGCGCCGCCGAGCGCACCTTCCAGCTGCTCAGCCAGGTAACCGGCCGTGCCGGCCGCACCGGCAAGAAGAGCCTCGGCCTGCTGCAGACCTTCCAGCCCGATCATCCTGTGATGCGGGCGATCGTGTCCGGCGATGCGGAAGCCTTTTACGAGCGCGAGATCGCCGAGCGCGAGCGGGCGGCCTTGCCACCCTTCGGACGGCTCGCCGGCGTCATCGTTAGCGCGGTGACGCGGGCGGAAGCTGAGGGTCACGCCCGTGGCCTGCGCCGCGCGGCGCCTGAAGCGTCGGACCTGTTCGTGCTCGGGCCGGCCGAAGCGCCGTTGTCCCTGCTCGGCGGCCGCCATCGCTTCCGCCTGCTGATCCAGGGCGAACGCCGCGCCGACATGCAGGGGTTCATCCGGACGATGCTGGCCAATGGGCCGAAACAGCGCGGCTCGGTCCGGGTGCAGGTCGATATCGATCCGCAGAGCTTTTTGTGAGAATGGATCAGTCGGGGCCTGGCGGATCTTGCAGTATATTCCAGCACCCAACATCAAGCGCTTCAAAGTGCCTGACGTTTGCCGTAAGCACGGTAAGCTCATTGGCTGCCGCCGTAGCAGCGATCAGTATGTCCGCCAAGCCCGGGTTCTTGCCTTTCGCAGAGACCGCTTCCTCCATTCGGCCCGCTCTTCGCGCTATGTCGGCATTGATCCCCAGAATTTGATCCGCGAATTCTTCGATGGTGTCGTTGACCCAGGCAGCGAGGTTCTCCGCGCGCTTTGATGCCCCGGCACGATCGAGCTTGCGTATGCCTTTCTCGATTTCGGTGATAGCAATAACCGGTATGAAGAGCGTTTGCTGTTCACCTTGCGATACGATCCAATTGGCGACGTCTTTCGCAAGTGGCAGCCGGCCAGGCGCGAACGCCGATAAGATGGACGTGTCGAGAAGATAGCCGCTCAAAGATCGATATCCCGCGACGGGGACTCATTCCTTTCCAACTCGATCCCTCCTGGGTAGGTCAGAAGAAACTCCCCGAAATTTCGACGCTTGGCTGGATAAAGCTTTTGCAAGTCCTTGACCGAAACGACAGCCGCTGCTGGCTTACCGTGCTTTGTGATAATGGTGGGCTCGCCGCTCTCCGCGGCCTCGACGAGCGCCGAGAACCCTGCCTTGGCTTCCCGAACCTGCATTGTTTTCACGGTAAATCTCCTTGTGGTCTCTTGTGGTCATAATATAGGAATTGCACGGTAAAGGAACAGCCCGTCATGAAAACCCTTGGCCTGCTCGGCGGCATGAGCTGGGAATCGACCGCCATATATTACCGCCAGCTCAACGAGATCGTGCGCGAGCGCCTTGGCGGGCTGCATTCGGCGAGATTGCTGCTCTGGTCGTTCGATTTCGCCGAGATCGCGGAGCGGCAGCACCATGGCGATTGGGATGGCGCCGGCGTGCTCCTTGTCGAAGCGGCGCGCAAGCTGGAGGCGGGCGGCGCCGAGGGCCTGCTTCTGTGCACCAACACCATGCACAAACTGGCAGACCAGGTGCAGGCGTCGGTATCGATCCCGCTGATCCACATCGCCGATGCCACCGCGGTCGCGATCAAGCGCGCCGGCTTGCAGCGGCCGGCATTGCTGGCGACACGCTTCACCATGGAGAAGGATTTCTACAAGCGCCGGCTCATCGACAAATATGGCTTGCAGCCGGTGGTGCCCGACGCGGCCGGTCGCGACATGGTGCATCGTGTCATCTATGACGAGCTCTGCCAGGGCATCGTCACCGACGTTTCGAAGGCGGCCTATATCGCCGAGGTCGAGCGTCTGCGTCGGGAAAAGGCCGTCGACAGCCTCATCATGGGCTGCACCGAGATCACCATGCTGATTGGCCAGCGGGATTTCGACATTCCTGTCTTCGACACGACGCGCATCCATGCCGAGGCGGCAGTGCAATTCGCGCTCGGTTGATGCGCTTGGCCTAAAGTGCTTGGAGCCATCTGGCGCGGCGCTTTACCTCAGCTAGAATGCCAAAAATTTCAAAGCAGGCGTTTCGAGGGACAAGATGGATTTTGCGTTTCCATGGCCGACGAGCCAGGGCGAGTGGCTGGCCTGGTCGAGCGCCGTCGTCACAGTGCTGCTGGGCTTGCTGTTTTTCCTGGCGCCGGGCGTTGCCTTCCGCATCCTGCGCCTGCAGGCGAGGCCGGAGAAGGCAGCGGCAATCGCCGAGGGGCGCGGCAGGATGTCGGGCTTTTATCTCGGCGTCGGCCTGTGCTGCGTCCTGCTCGCGCAGCCATTGGTTTACATGGCACTCGGCTTCTCCTGGCTGTTCACCGCCTTTGGCCGGCTGCTGTCGATGATGTCGGATGGCGCCAACACACCTTTCAATTGGGTTTCCATTGTGGTGGAATTGGCCCTGGCGGCATTGCCGCTCGCCTTTGCCTTCGGCTTTGTGCCCTGAATCCAGGGGTATCGCGGTGTCAAAGGTGCCGATCTTTCGCCGGATGCGACAATAGTGCCTGAAAACCATGCGGAACGACGCATTGCGGTCTTAAAATGCCTGTGCTAGACGGCAATCGACTTTCGGCCGGGGATAGCGGAAGCCGCGCCTCCGTGCTTGAAAAAATGCAGTAAGGTCAAAGATTTAGCCAGAGTTTTTGCTCGCGCCAACAATCTGCGGCCTGTCAGACAAGAGAAAAGACGGTCCGTGGCTCAATCGTCATCGCCAATCTCAGGTGTCGCAGAACGCTATGCCGGTTCGCTGTTCGAACTCGCATCGCAGGCAAATTCCGTCGCCAAGGTCGAAGCCGACCTCAACAGTTTCGAGGCGATGCTCGCCGGCAGTGCCGACCTCACCCGGCTGATCAACAGCCCGGTGTTTTCCAGTGAAGACCAGGCCAAGGCCATCGCGGCGATCGCCGACAAGGCGGAGGTTACCGGGCTGACCGGCAATTTCCTGCGCGTCGTCGCCAAGAACCGCCGCCTGTTCGCGGTGCCGGGCATGATCAAGGCGTTCCGCCAGATCGCCGCCGAGCATCGTGGCGAGGCCGCCGCCGAGGTGACGTCGGCTCACGAGCTGAACGCTGCCCAGGAAACCGAACTCAAGGCGGCGTTGAAAAGCGTTGCCGGCAAGGACGTGGCCATCTCCGTCACTGTCGATCCGTCGCTGCTCGGCGGGCTGGTGGTCAAGATGGGCTCGCGCCAGATCGATACGTCGCTCAAAACCAAACTCAATTCGCTCAAGCTTGCACTGAAAGAGGTCGGCTGATGGACATCCGCGCCGCGGAAATTTCCGCAATTCTGAAAGACCAGATCAAGAATTTCGGCAAGGAGGCCGAGGTCTCCGAAGTTGGACAGGTGCTGTCCGTCGGTGACGGTATCGCCCGCGTCTACGGCCTCGACAATGTCCAGGCCGGCGAGATGGTCGAATTCCCCGGCGGCATCCGCGGCATGGCGCTCAACCTCGAAGCCGACAATGTCGGCGTCGTCATCTTCGGCGCTGACCGCGACATCAAGGAAGGCGACACCGTCAAGCGCACCGGCGCCATTGTCGACGCGCCTGTCGGCCCCGGCCTGCTCGGCCGCGTCGTTGACGCGCTTGGCAACCCGATCGACGGCAAGGGCCCGATCAAGGCGACCGAGCGCAGGCGTGTCGACGTCAAGGCGCCCGGCATCATCCCGCGCAAGTCGGTGAACGAGCCGATGTCGACCGGCCTCAAGGCCATCGACGCGCTGATCCCGGTCGGTCGCGGCCAGCGCGAGCTGGTCATCGGCGACCGCCAGACCGGCAAGACCGCGATCATCCTCGACACGATGCTCAACCAGAAGTCGGTGCACGACAACGGCCCCGAGAAGGAAAAGCTCTACTGCGTCTACGTCGCCGTCGGCCAGAAGCGCTCGACCGTCGCGCAGTTCGTCAAGGTGCTGGAAGAGCGCGGCGCGCTTGAATATTCGATCATCGTCGCCGCCACCGCTTCCGATCCGGCGCCGATGCAGTTCCTGGCGCCGTTCACGGCCTGCACCATGGGCGAATTTTTCCGCGACAACGGCATGCATGCGCTGATCAGCTATGACGATCTGTCGAAGCAGGCCGTCGCCTACCGCCAGATGTCGCTGCTGCTGCGCCGCCCGCCGGGCCGCGAAGCCTATCCGGGCGACGTCTTCTACCTGCACTCGCGCCTGCTCGAGCGCGCCGCCAAGCTCAATGACGATCTCGGCGGTGGCTCGCTGACGGCCCTGCCGGTCATCGAGACGCAGGCCAACGACGTGTCGGCCTACATCCCGACCAACGTGATCTCGATCACCGACGGCCAGATCTTCCTCGAAACCAACCTGTTCTTCCAGGGCATCCGTCCGGCCGTCAACGTCGGCCTGTCGGTGTCGCGCGTCGGCTCCTCGGCGCAGATCAAGGCGATGAAGCAGGTCGCCGGCTCGATCAAGGGCGAGCTCGCGCAGTACCGCGAAATGGCGGCCTTCGCGCAGTTCGGCTCGGATCTCGACGCCGCCACGCAGCGCCTGCTCAACCGCGGATCGCGCCTGACCGAGCTCCTGAAGCAGCCGCAGTTCTCGCCGCTGAAGACGGAAGAACAGGTCGCGGTGATCTTCGCCGGCGTCAATGGCTATCTCGACAAGCTGCCGGTCAACCAGGTCGGCAAGTTCGAGCATGGCCTGCTCAGCCACATGCGCTCGGCCGGCAAGGACGTTCTCGACGCCATCCGCAACGAAAAGGCGCTGTCGGACGATCTGCGCGCCAAGCTCAAGGCCGAAATCGACGCTTTCGCCAAGACCTTCGCCTGAGCGAAGCGCCAATCCGGATGAGACAAGACGGGATCAGGTTTGAAGCATGCCTTCATTAAAAGACCTTCGTAACCGTATCGCCTCGGTCAAGGCGACGCAGAAGATCACCAAGGCGATGCAGATGGTCGCCGCGGCGAAGCTTCGCCGCGCGCAAGAGGCCGCGGAAGCGGCGCGCCCCTATTCGGAGCGCATGGGTTCCGTGCTGGCCAACATCACCCAGGCGGTCGGCGGCGGTGGCGATGCCCCGGCGCTGATGACCGGCACCGGCAAGGATGATGTGCATCTGCTCATCGTCTGCACGGCCGAGCGCGGCCTTTGCGGCGGCTTCAATTCGCAGATCGCCCGTCATGCCCGCGACCACATCCGCCGGCTGCTGGCCGACGGCAAGCAGGTCAAGATCATCTGCGTCGGCAAGAAGGGTTTCGACATACTGCGCCGCGACTATGCGTCGATGATCCTCGAACGTATCGACCTGCGCGAGGTCAAGACGCTCGGCTTCGTCAATGCCGACGCGATCGCCCGCAAGGTCATCAATCTTTTCAACGAGGGCGCCTTCGACGTCTGCACCCTGTTCTACTCGCAGTTCAAGTCGGTGATCAGCCAGGTTCCGACCGCGCAGCAGATCATCCCGGTCGCCACCGCTTCTTCGGCCCAGGCCGAATCGGCGGATGGCGCCAGTGCCGTCTATGAATATGAGCCGGAGCCCGGTGAAATCCTGTCCGACCTCATCCCGCGCAACATCGCGGTGCAGATCTTCCGCGCGCTGCTCGAAAACGCGGCCGGCGAAATGGGCGCCAAGATGAGCGCCATGGACAATGCGACGCGCAACGCCGGCGAGATGATCAACAAACTGTCGATCACCTACAACCGCCAGCGGCAGGCGCAGATCACCAAGGAACTGATTGAAATCATTTCGGGCGCCGAGGCGCTCTAGGCGCGGTTCGCGGGTCATCGGCCCGCGACTGGACCGCGTGAAAAACAAAGGACGAAAAAGGGTAAAGACGATGGCGAAAGCAGCGACCCCCAAGACGGCGGCCCCGAAGGCCGCGGTTCCCGCCAAGGCGGCAAAGGTTCCGGCGGCAGCGAAGGCGGCTCCTGCCAGCACGGCGGCAGCACCGGCCATGGCAGGGACGGCCGGGACTTCGGCAGTGGCGACCAAGGCCACGGGCGTAATCGGCAAGGTCCGCCAGGTCATCGGCGCCGTCGTCGACGTTCAGTTCGGCGAGCATCTGCCGCCGATCCTGAACGCGCTGGAGACGACCAATGTCGGCAACCGGCTCGTGCTCGAAGTTGCCCAGCATCTTGGCGAGAACACCGTGCGCTGCATCGCCATGGACTCCACCGAAGGCCTGGTGCGCGGCCAGGAAGTGCGTGACACCGGCGGCCCGATCGCGGTTCCGGTCGGCCCGGGCATGCTCGGCCGCATCATCAACGTCATCGGCGAGCCGGTGGACGAAGCCGGCCCGGTCGACGCGGTCGAACTGCGTTCGATCCATCAGCCGGCTCCGGCCTATATCGACCAGTCGACGGAAGCGCAGATCCTGATCACCGGCATCAAGGTGCTCGACCTTCTGGCTCCCTACGCCAAGGGCGGCAAGATCGGCCTGTTCGGCGGCGCCGGCGTCGGCAAGACCGTGCTGATCCAGGAACTGATCAACAACATCGCCAAGGCCCATGGCGGCTATTCGGTGTTCGCCGGCGTCGGCGAGCGCACCCGCGAAGGCAACGACCTCTATCACGAGTTCATCGAATCCGGCGTCAACAAGAAGGGCGGCGGCGAAGGCTCCAAGGCGGCACTGGTGTACGGCCAGATGAACGAGCCGCCGGGCGCGCGCGCCCGCGTCGGCCTGACCGGCCTGACGGTTGCCGAATATTTCCGCGACCAGGGCCAGGACGTGCTGTTCTTCGTCGACAACATCTTCCGCTTCACGCAGGCGGGTTCGGAAGTGTCCGCGCTTCTGGGCCGTATCCCGTCGGCCGTGGGCTATCAGCCGACGCTCGCCACCGACATGGGCGCGCTGCAGGAACGCATCACCACCACCACCAAGGGCTCGATCACATCAGTGCAGGCCATCTACGTGCCGGCCGACGACTTGACCGACCCGGCGCCGGCGACCTCGTTCGCGCACCTTGACGCGACGACGACGCTCAACCGCGCCATCGCCGAAAAGGGCATCTACCCGGCGGTCGATCCGCTCGATTCGACCTCGCGCATGCTCGACCCGCTGGTCGTCGGCGACGAGCACTATGGCGTTGCCCGCCAGGTGCAGTCGATCCTCCAGCGCTACAAGTCGCTGCAGGACATCATCGCCATCCTGGGCATGGACGAGCTTTCCGAAGAGGACAAGCAGACGGTGGCGCGCGCCCGCAAGATCGAGCGCTTCCTTTCGCAACCCTTCTTCGTCGCCGAAGTGTTCACCGGCGCGCCGGGCAAGCTGGTCGATCTCGCCGACACCATCAAGGGCTTCAAGGGCCTCTGCAACGGCGACTACGACCATCTTCCGGAAGCCGCCTTCTACATGGTCGGTGGCATCGAGGAAGCGGTCGAGAAGGCACAGCGCCTGGCGGCTGAAGCGGCATAATCAAGGCAATAGGGAGTAGTCGGTAGTCGATAGTGAATAGCAGCTGGGCTAGGGGGGCAGTTGCCCTCTTCCCTACTTCCTACTCACCAGTCCCTACTCACTAAATTGACATGGCTGAAGCTTTCAAGTTCGAACTGGTCTCACCGGAGCGCCTGCTGGTTTCTGCCGAGGTCGAGTCGGTCGTCATCCCGGGCGCCGAGGGCGAGATGACCGTCATGGCGCATCACGCGCCGGTCATGACCACGATCCAGCCGGGTGTCGTCACGGTGAAGGCCGCGTCCGGCGGCGAAGAGCGGTATGTCGTGTTCGGCGGCTTCGCCGACATCGTCCCGGCCGGCTGCACGCTGCTGGCGGAATCGGCTGTCGCGGTGAAGGATGTCGACCGGGCCGATCTCGCGCGCCGCATCCAGGAAGCCAAGGAAGACGCCGCCGACGCCAAGGACGACCAGGCGCGCACCAAGGCGGAACAGTTCCTCGGCCAGCTCACCACGCTGGAAGGCGCCATTCTGCCGGCCTGAGATCGGCACCAAATGATTGACTGAAAAGCGGGGCCTTGCCTCGCTTTTTTGTTTAGGCGTCCAATGCAGCGAAAGCTGCTGCCGGTCCGCCACGGCGCAACTGTCCGAGGCTGTCGGCGGCAAGACCTATCAGTGTTTCGCGCGCCCGGTCGCCTCTTGCAAAGCCGGCCACGTCGAACACCGCCGCCACCGTTTCGTCCGCCGGCGACCGTCGGTCAAGAAGCGCCGTCAGCGGCGCATCGAGCGGATCGGTGAAATGCGCTTCCGGTAAGGTCTTGCCGCGCGCCTCGCAAGCCGCGATCCAGGCGGCGATTACCAGTGCGAGATGGTCTGGCGCGGCGCCGGCATGAAGGCGCTCGATCGCGGAGGCGATGATGCGCTGCGGCAATTTCTGGCTGCCGTCATTGGCGATCTGCGCGGTGCGGTGAGCGAGCGCGGTGTTGGAGAAGCGCTCGGCAAGTTGGGCCGTATAGGCGGATGTGTCGAGCCCGGCGTCCGTCGGCAATGTCGGGATGGCCTCGGCCCACAGCGCATCGACAAAGCTTCTTATCGCCGGATCGGCAAAGGCGCGGTCGACGGTGGCGTGGCCGCTGAGCAGGCCGAGATAGGCGATGGCCGAATGCGCACCGTTGAGCAGCCTCAGCTTCATGTCCTCGAAGGGCCTGACATCACCGACCATGGTGACGCCGAATTTTTCCCAAGCAGGGCGGCCCGCCGGAAACTTGTCTTCCACCACCCATTGGCGGAAGGGCTCGGTCATCACGGGCCAGGCATCCTCGACACCGAGTTCGCCTGATATCCTTGCCCGGTCGGCATCCGTGGTCGCCGGGACGATGCGGTCGACCATGCTCGACGGAAACGCGACCTCGTCGGCGATGTGGAAAGCGAGGCTGGGTTCGTCCGTTGAGCCGAGCCTGGCATCGCGCAACGTTGCGAATTCGGTCAGCAGCCGGTGCAGCGTGGCGCCGTTGGCCGGCAGGTTGTCGCAACAGAGCACGGTGAAGGGCGGCGTGCCGGCGGCCCGCCTGCGGGCAAGCGCTTCGGCGAGAAAACCATGCGCCGTCTTTGGCATCCGTGGATTTCTGAGATCGTGGGCGATCTCGGAATGAGCGGTGTCCAGTCCGCCGCCCGCCGCCCTGAGATAGGCCTTCTCGGTGATGGTCAGCGTGACGATGCGGGTGCGAGGATCGGTCAGCGCCGCCAGCACCGCCTCCGGATCTTCCGGCGCGACCAGCATCGAACCGATGGAACCGATGACGCGAAGCCGCTCTCCGCCGCTGCCGCGGATTGCCAGCGTGTAGAGCCCATCCTGCGGCGCCAGCGCGTCGCGCGTGTCGGCGCTGCGCAAGGAGACGCCTGTTATGCCCCAGTCCGTCTCGCCCGCCGCGAGGCAGTCGTCGACATAGGCGGCCTGATGGGCGCGATGGAAGGCGCCGACGCCGAGATGCACTATGCCCGTGACGACACGGGCGCGGTCGTAGGAGGGTGTAGCGACCGCTGCCGGTAACGCCTGAACGGTTTTGCCCGAGAGACGGTTATTCGTCGTGGCGCGGCTGGTCTGGTCGGACGGCATAAAATCGCCTCGGGATCATCGGCAAAAGGCGTAACATCCGATCTCCTGCCACACAATGGGACAAGTCATCATACAACAATCTAATTTTTGTATGTTGACATTATTTCCTTCCAATCCTACCGATAACGTCCTCGGGAGGATGACCGTGGCACTGACCAATGCGGATTTGCTGTTTCCCGCCGAGGCCCATCCGCGTTCGATCGCCCGGGGGCTTTATGCCGGGATCAAGGACCTGCCGATCGTCAGCCCGCACGGCCACACCGATCCGCGGTGGTATGCGCTCAACGAGCCGTTCCCGGATCCGGCGCAATTGCTCATCGTGCCCGACCACTATATTTTCCGCATGCTGTTCAGCCAGGGCGTGCGGCTGGAGGATCTCGGCGTGCCGACCGTGGACGGCGCGCCGGTCGAGACCGACGGCAGGACGATCTGGCGGCGCTTCGCCGAGCACTATCTTCTGTTCCGGGGCACGCCGACGCGGCTGTGGTTCGACCATGTGCTGGAGCATCTGTTCGGCATCGACGAGCCGCTGAGTGCCGCGACGGCCGACCGTCACTACGACATGATCGCGACCTTACTGCAGTGGGAGAATTTCCGCCCCCGCGCCCTGTTCGAGCGCTTCAACATCGAGATCATCGCGACGACCGAAGGTGCGCTGGACGATCTCAGATGGCACAGGATGATCCGCGACAGTGGCTGGGATGGCCGCGTCGTCACCGCCTACCGGCCGGACGCGGTTGTCGATCCCGATTTCGAAGGATTCCCGGCCAATCTCGATCGGCTCGGCGAAATCACCGGCCGCGACACCGGCACCTGGGCCGGCTATCTCGACGCGCATCGCCAGCGCCGCGCCTTCTTCAAGGAGTTTGGCGCAACCTCGTCCGATCACGGCCATCCGACCGCCGAGACGGCCAATCTTTCCGATGCGGCGGCGCAAGAGCTGTTCAACCGCATCCGCAGCGGCTCGGAGGACGAACGCGAGCGAAAACTGTTCCGCGCCCAGATGCTGACCGAGATGGCCAAGATGAGCCGGGACGACGGGTTGGTGCTGCAGATCCACCCCGGCTCTTGGCGCAACCATTCGCCTGGCATCTTCCATAAGTTCGGCCGCGACAAAGGCTTCGATATCCCGACGCGGACCGATTATGTGACGGCGCTGAAGCCACTGCTCGATTGCGTCGGGCTGGAGCGCGACCTGACCGTCATCGTCTTCACGCTGGACGAAAGCAGCTATGCGCGCGAACTGGCGCCGCTTGCCGGCGTCTATCCGGCACTGAAGCTCGGGCCAGCCTGGTGGTTCCATGACAGTCCGGAAGGTATGCGCCGCTTCCGCGAGATGACGACGGAAACAGCGGGCTTCTACAACACCGTCGGTTTCAACGACGACACCCGTGCCTTTCCCTCGATCCCGGCTCGTCATGACGTGGCCCGGCGGGTCGACTGTGCGTTCCTCGCGCGCCTCGTCGCCGAGCACCGGCTGCGCGAGGACGAGGCGCATGAACTGGCCAGGGAGCTTGCCTACACGCTTGCCAAGAAGGCGTACCGGCTGTGAGCCGGCGTTTTGATTTCAAAGGGAGGAAGTCATGTTGTTTTTATCGAAAATGACGGCGGCCACATTCGCCTTCGGCTCGCTGCTGATCGGCACTGCCAACGCTGAAACCGTACTGCGATCGTCGGATACCCATCCGGACGGCTATCCGACGGTCGAGGCGGTCAAATACATGGGTGACCTGATCAAGCAGCGCAGCAACGGCCGCTACTCGATCGAGGTCTATCATTCCGCGCAGCTCGGCGAGGAAAAAGACACGATCGAACAGACCCAGGCCGGCGTCATCGATCTCGACCGCGTCTCGATGGGTCCATTCAACGGCATCGTACCGGAAACCGCGGTGCCGTCGCTGCCCTACATGTTCCGCTCGGTCGAGCATATGCGCCATGTCATGGACGGCCCGATCGGCGATCAGATCCTGAAGGCCTTCGAGGCGCATGACCTCATCGGCCTGGCCTTCTACGATTCGGGCGCGCGTTCCTTCTACAACACCAAGAAGGACATCACCTCGATGGCCGACATGCAGGGCATGAAGTTCCGCGTCATCCAGTCGGACGTGTTCGTCGATATGGTCAACGCGCTCGGCGCCAATGCCACGCCCATGGCCTATGGCGAGGTGTATTCGGCGCTGCAGACAGGCGTTATCGACGGTGCCGAGAACAATTGGCCGAGCTTCGAATCCGCCAAGCATTACGAAGTTGCCAAGCACTATACGATGGATGAGCACCAGATCGTCCCGGAAGTGCTGGTGATGTCCAAGGCAAGCTGGGGCAAGCTGTCGCCGGAGGACCAGGCGATCGTGCGGCAAGCAGCCAAGGACAGCGTCGTCAAGATGCGCGAACTCTGGGACGCGCGGGAGAAGAAGTCGCGCGGCATCGTCGAGGCCGCCGGCGTGAAGGTCAGCGAAATCGACAAGCGGCCGCTGATCGATGCCATGAAACCCGTCTATGACAAGTATTTGTCGACGCCTGAGCTGAAAGACCTGGCCGCTCGGATACAGGCCGAGAAATGACGATGACGGGCAGCACGCCAGGCAGCGCGGAGACCCCCGCGCTGCCTTCCGGCCGGTCGGGCCAGACAGGGTTCTGGCTGCGGGCGGAGCGCCTTCTTTCCGGGCTTGCCCGGCTGGCCCTATGGATCAGCGGAGCGGGATTGACGCTGATGACGATTGTCATCTTCTGGCAGGTGTTCTCGCGCTACGTGCTCAACCGGTCGCCAAGCTGGACCGAATCCTTCTCGGTGCTTTTGATGGGATGGTTCATCTTCCTTGGCGCCGCCGTCGGTGTGCGCGAACGCACGCATCTTGGTTTCGATGTGCTGCTCTATGTGTTGCCCGCCTCGGCGAAGGCGGTGCTGCGCAGTATTTCCGACCTTGTCGTGCTGGCCTTCGGCGCCGGCATGATCATCTACGGCATACAACTGGCAAAGCTGACCTGGAAAACGGTGATGCCCTCGCTCGCCCTGCCGGGCGGGGTCAGCTTCCTGCCGGTCATTCTGGGCGGTGCGCTGGTCTGCTTGTTTTCGCTGGAGCGCCTGGCCGGGCGTTTTGCCGGACTGCCGGTCGACGCCGACATTTATGCGACCGGCGAGGAGCCCTGAATCATGGCGCTGACTGTCCTGTTCGGAACCTTCGTGTTTCTGCTCGTCATCGGCACGCCGATCGCTTTCTGCCTCGGCGTTGCCAGCTTCGCGACGATCCTGACGCTGGGCCTGCCGCCGGTGGTGGTGTTCCAGCGGCTCAATTCCGGGGTCAGCGTGTTCTCGCTGATGGCCATTCCCTTCTTCATCTTCGCCGGCGACCTGATGGTGCGCGGCGGCATCGCGGCGCGCCTGGTGGCGCTGGCCGGATCGCTTGTCGGCCATCTGCGCGGCGGCCTGGGCCAGGTCAACATCGCCGCCTCGACCATGTTCGGCGGCATTTCCGGATCGGCGGTGGCGGACGCCTCGGCGGTCGGCGGGCTGATGATCCCGCAGATGAAGGCGCGCGGCTACGGGATAGACTATGCCGTCAACATCACGTCGGTCGGCGCCATCATCGCCTTGCTTATCCCGCCGTCGCACAACATGATCATCTATTCGATCTCGGCCGGCGGCCGCATCTCGATCGCCGACCTATTCACGGCGGGCGTCATACCGGGCCTGCTGCTGGCGCTGTCGCTGATGATCACGGCCTATTGGGTCGCCAGCCGGCGCGGCTATCCCACCGAGCCCTTCGCCGGCTTCGGTCGCGCGATGCAACTGCTTGTCGCCGCCATTCCCGGCCTCGTGCTGATCGGCATCATCTTCGGCGGCGTCAGGTCGGGCATCTTCACGGCGACGGAAAGCTCGTGCATCGCCATCGTCTATGCTTTCCTGGTGACGCTTGTCATCTACCGTTCGATGAGCTGGGTCGACTTCGTCGCCGCGACCACGGCGGCGGTGCGCACGACGGCGATGGTGCTGATGATCATCGGCTGCGCCGCCGCCTTTGGCTGGCTGCTCGCCTATCTCAGGGTTCCCGCCGCGCTGGTCGCCTTTCTGCAGTCGGTATCCGACAACAAGCTGGTCATCCTGCTGTTGATCAACATCGTCCTGCTCATCCTCGGCACATTCATGGACATGTCGCCGCTGATCATCATCACCACGCCGATCTTCCTGCCCGTGGTCATGGCCTATGGCGTCGATCCCGTGCATTTTGGCGTCATCCTGATCCTCAATCTCGGCATCGGCCTGTGCACGCCGCCGGTGGGCGCCGTGCTCTTCGTCAGCTGTGCCATCGGCCGCATTCCGATCTGGACGGCGATGCGCTCGATCTGGCCGTTCTATGGCGCGGCCTTCGCCGTGTTGATGCTTGTCACCTACATACCGGAAATCTCATTGTGGCTGCCGAGCCTGTTCCACTAGAGCGGGCCAGCGACGGATAGAATCGCTGGCCCGCTCCAACTTTTTGTTTTTACGCAATTCCGGACGGAAGACGGCTACGCACTTTTCCTGGAATTGCTTTAGGAGGTTCACCACGTGTCCGAAACAGTTGCCGACCTCCGGGTCGAGAGAAAACCCAAACTCTCGGAGACCGTCGTGGCGGCGATCCGCAAGCAGTTGCAGGCGGGCGAGATCCTGCCCGGCCACAAACTGCCGACCGAAGGCCAGCTGACCGAAACCTTCGGCGTCAGCCGCACCGTCATCCGCGAGGCCTTGGCCAAGCTTGCCGCCGACGGCCTAGTCGAGCCTCGCCAGGGGGCGGGCGTCTTCGTCATCGAGCACATCTCGACGATGTTCGGCGCGCTGGCCGCCGACATGGGCACCAAGGATTCCATCGCGCTCAGCGTGTTGGAGGTACGCCTGGCGATCGAGATCGAATCGGCGGGGCTTGCCGCCATCCGCCGCAATGCCGCGCAGGAAGCGGCGATCCAGGAAGCCTTCTTCGAGTTCGAACGGCTGCTGCTCAACAGCGAGCCGACCGGGCCGGCCGATCTCGCCTTCCACCGCGCCATCGCCAGCGCCACCAACAATCCGTTCTATGTCGAAATGCTCGACGTGCTCGGCCGGCGCGCCATACCGTGCGACGTGACCTCGCCCTGGTCGACGGAACTGGTGCAATCCGACAGCTACCAACGCGGGCTGCAGGGGGAGCATCTGGTGATCCTCAACGCGATCACGTCCGGCGATGCAGAAGCCGCGCGCGAGGCGATGCGCGCGCACCTCACCGCCAGCCAGCAGCGCTACCGCGAACGCCTCCACGCCAGGCAGGTCTTCTATGCCAGTTCGGTCAAGGCGGCCGCCGGCGAGTGATTATTGGAAGTCAGGACAGAGATGAGCCAGAGCCGTACCGACTACACATCGCGTTTCGCCATCGACCCCGCCGCCGCGGCGGCCATGGGCACCGACGAACTGCGCCATAACTTCCATATCGAAGACCTGTTTCAGCTCGACCGGATCAGTCTGACCTACACCCACTACGACCGGATGATCGTCGGCGGCGCCGTGCCGGCCGGCAGCCCGCTTCGGCTGGAAGCGATCAAGCCAACAGGAACAAAGGGCTTTCTCGATCGCCGCGAGCTGATCGCCGTCAACATCGGCGGTGCCGGCACGATCGAAGCCGGTGGCCAGCTGTTCACGGTCCTGGCGCGCGACATGCTCTATCTCGGCATGGGCACCAGCGACGTATTGTTCGCGTCGGCGAATTCCGATGAGCCGGCTAAGTTCTACCTGTTGAGCGCGCCGGCGCATCAAGCTCATCCCAATCGGCTGATCCGCATCGGCGACGCCAGGCGCGTCGATCTCGGCAGCAAGGACGCCTGCAACGAGCGCTCGATCTTCCAGTTCATCCACGCCGATGGCGCGAAAACCTGCCAGCTCGTCGTCGGCATGACGCAGCTCGCACCCGGCTCTGTCTGGAACACCATGCCATGCCATGTGCATGACCGGCGCATGGAGGCCTATCTCTATTTCGATCTGGCGGACACGGCGCGGGTCTTCCATTTCATGGGCGAACCCGACGAGACGCGCCATATCGTGATGCGCAACGAGGAGGCTGTGCTCTCCCCCGGCTGGTCGATCCATTCGGGTGCCGGTACGTCGAACTACGCCTTCATCTGGGCAATGGCCGGCGACAATGTCGACTACACCGATGTCGATCCGGTGGCGATGGAAGAACTGCGGTGAGCGACCTCTCCGCTTTCAGTCTGGCCGGCAAACGCATCCTCGTTACCGGCGCCAATACCGGAATCGGCCAAGGCATAGCGGTGTCGATCGCGCGTGCGGGCGGCGCGGTCGTCGGCGTCGGCCGCTCATCGATGGACGAGACGGCGGCAAGGATCGCCGAGGTGGGCGGGCAGTTCGAAGCTGTTACCGCCGACCTGGCCGACACGGCGGCGGCCGGACCGATGCTGGACCGGGTCTGGGAAGAAAGCGGACCGCTCGACGGGCTGGTCAACAATGCCGGCATCATCCGGCGCGCCGATGCCGTCGATCTAAGCGAGGCCGATTGGAACGGCGTGCTCGACGTCAACCTGAAGACGGTCTTCCTGCTCTGCCAGGCCTTCGCCAGGCGCGTCCTGGCCGATGGGCGCAAGGGCAAGATCGTCAACATCGCCTCGGTGCTGAGCTTTCAGGGCGGCATCCGCGTCGCGTCCTACACCGCCTCCAAGCATGGCGTGCTTGGCATCACCCGGCTGCTTGCCTGCGAATGGGCGGCGAAAGGCATCAACGTCAACGGCATCGCGCCGGGCTATATCGAAACCAACAATACGCAGGCGCTGCGTGCCGACCCTGACAGAAGCGCTGCCATCCTGGCGCGCATTCCGGCGGGCCGATGGGGCGAGCCGGGAGACATTGGCGATGCCGCTGTTTTCTTGCTGGCTCAGGCATCGAACTACATGCATGGCGCGGTGATGCCGGTGGATGGCGGCTGGCTGGCGCGGTGAGGAGGTGACGATGACGAAACCGAAGATGTTCGCGCGGGCCGGCGAGGGTGCCTGGACGCCGACGCCGGACGGCAACAGGCGGCGCGTTCTGCTGCACACGGACGAATTGATGATGGTCGAATTCGGCTTCGACAAGGGTGGCATCGGCGCGCTGCACTCGCACCCGCATGTGCAGGCAAGTTACGTCGCCGAGGGCCGCTTCGAGGTGACCATCGACGGCCGGACCGAGATCCTTGGGGCCGGCGGAAGCTTCATCGTGCCGTCCGGTCTGGTGCATGGCGTCAAGGCGCTGGAAGCGGGGCGGCTGGTCGACAGTTTCACGCCGCGCCGGGCTGATTTTTTGGTCTGACGGGCGTCTTCTGCTTGCCCAGCGCAAATCAAAACCCGCGCCTCCGAAGAGGCGCGGGCGTTGCCTGGGCGCTTGTGGCGCCGCGGTACTCAAAACATCACCGCAGGATTGGAAACCTGCCAGATCATGGTGAATATAAGCTTAACTTAATAGACTAAATCCGCGTGGTCACGGCGACCGGCGGCGAGCAAGCGACGCGTGGCCTCGAGAATGGCCTCGACCGGCGTGTCGGCGACATTGGCTGTTCTGCCGCGCCTCGGCGCCGTCACCACTTCGACCCGGTTCGACAGCGGCCGCCACCGCTCGAGATTGGCGCCATTGTTGACGATCACCGTCGGCGTCATGACGGTGGCGAACAGGTGCCCCAGCCCGCCTTCCATGCCCACATAGGCGGCAGCCATCTCGCCACGCGCCAGCAGGAGGTCGCCGAACGGCTCGACTCCGAGCCCGAGTTCCGGACCGATCACCGAAAGACGGCTCTCCCTGGCGAGAAGGGCCTGCGGCGTCGGTCCGTCGCCGGGGGTCACCAGATACAGGACCTGATAGCCGGCATCGATGAGATTGCCGGCCATGGCGGCGACCTGGGCCTCGCTCATGAACTTGTTGCCCCTGGCATTGCCGCCAAGCAGGATCAGCGGCCGGTCGCCGGTTCCGCGAAGCCGGCGCGCCAGAGCCCGGGCCGGCTGTGGGACATCGAGCGGATGGTTGAATGGCAAGTGCCGGCCGGCGAGGCGCTCGATCAGCCGGTGGTAGCGCCAGCCATTGTGTTCGGGCCGCAAGGTCCATCTTGTTCCCCAACGCAGCGACAGGAGATGACCGGCAAAATTGGGCTCGTAGCGGACGCCGCGGCCGACAAGCTGCAATCCTGTCACCATCAGCCCGGGCACGCCCGCCCGGAAGTCGACGACCGTCGTTCGTCCGCCGGGCCGTGCGAACTCAGCCAGAATGGCGGAAAGCGGCACAATCGTCCTGAAGTCATCGACGAGGGGAGCGGCATGCTTGTGCAACATGCCCGTGAGCGAGGACTTGCCCTGGCTGCCATAGACGATATGGCTTCGCGGGAAGGCCGTTCTTGCCGCCCGCAACGCCGGTATCCTCAGCAACCCGTCGCCGAGGGCGTCGTTGCGGACGTAGAAGATAAGCAGCGGCGCGGGCAAATCCATGGCCAGGCGGATCCGTTAGCTATGAGATCGGGAATAAGTCGGAAAAGATCGTGCAAAAAGACAGCAAATTCCGGCCGAATCCAGAGGGAATATGTGCCAAACGCAATAATAGGGGGCGGTATCAACCGCTATCATCGCCGGTGCGCTGGTCATTCCGGCACTAAAACGCCCGGCGTTGCTCAGGTGATATGCGTGAGCAGGCTGAAAAGGCGCTCGAACGTCTTGCCGTAGGGCGGGCGTAGAAGTCCTCCCGCACTCAGTCTGGACTGCAGGAAAACCGGCTTCTCCTTGCTGAAGATGCGGAACCCCCATTCGCCGTGATAGGCGCCCATGCCGCTGGCGCCGACACCGCCGAAAGGCTGGTTCTCCTGCACCAGATGCAGCATGCAGTCGTTGATCGTGACGCCGCCGGCGAGGGTCTCATGCAGGATGCGTTGGCGGTTGCGGCTGTCGTGGCCGAACCAGTAGAGCGCCAGCGGCCGGTCGGCCCGGTTCACATGGTCGATCGCATCGTCGACCGTGGCATATTCGACGATCGGCAGCACCGGGCCGAAAATCTCTTCGCGCATCAGCCGCAGGTCCGGACCGGCATTCCTGACCAAGGTCGGCGGCAGCTTTCGGTTCGTAGTGCCGAGCTCTTCGCCGGCCGGATTGATTTCGACGACATCGGCGCCGGCGTCGCGGGCTTCCGCGATCATGGCGCGCAGGCGCTGTAATGCCGGGCGCTGATGATGGCGGTGTAGTCGGGATTGTCGCGCAGGGTGGGGTAGAGCCGCGCCACCGCCGTGGCGAGCTTCACGGCGACCGTGCCTGCCTGTCCCCTGGGCACCAGCAGATAGTCCGGCGCGATGCAGGTCTGTCCGGCATTGAGCAGCTTGCCATAAGCAACACTGGATGTAGCCGCATCGAGGTCGCATGAGGGATCGAAGATCGCCGGCGACTTGCCGCCGAGTTCGAGCGTGACCGGGGTCAGATTGGCGGCAGCGGCGACCGCGACCTGGCGGCCGACGGCGGTCGAGCCGGTGAACAGGAGGTGATCGAAGGGCATCGACACGAAGGCCTTGCCCGTTTCGGCATCGCCGGTGATCACACTCAACTCATCCGGGGCAAAATGCTTGCTGGCCAGTCTGGCGAGCAACTCCGAGAAAGCAGGCGTCAGTTCGGAAGGCTTGACCAGCACGCGGTTGCCGGCGGCAAGGGCTGCTGTGACCGGCGCGACGGCGAGCTGGAAGGGGTAGTTCCAGGGCGAGACGATGCCGACGACGCCAAGCGGCTGCGGCAGCAGGCGATTTCGGCCGGGCAGGAACGGCAAGGTGGTGGCGACACGACGCTCCCGCATCCAGCCGCGAAGATGGGAAAGCGCGTGGCGGATGCCGGCGCGCACGACGAACAGTTCGGCAAGGCGGGTCTCATGCGCCGAGCGGCCGCCGAAGTCGGCGTCGATCGCCGCGCAGATTTCCGCCTCATGCTTTTCGGTGAGCGCCAGCAGGCGTTTCAGGCGGTCCTTTCGTACGCCAAGGTCCGGAAAGGGCTGTGCCTGGAAGGCCGCACGCTGCCGTTTGAACCGGTCGCCGAGCGTGTCCTGTCTGACCTGCAGCATCGCGTCCTCCCCCTGTCGTAGGGGCTGAGCTTACATCCCGGTCCCTGCAGGAATCCAGTCGGCCCGCGGCTCCCGCAAGGAAAGGCGCCAAGCCAGTGCCGCGCAGCCAGCCCTTCAGGTGCTCCCGTTTCGGGTCCGATTCTTAAAGTGTGGGAGCCAACCTATACATCCTATGCGGGAATCTGCAGACCGACGCGGCCTTAGATGAGTTGCTAGCTCGGACTTTACGAATGAGTTCGCGGTGGCATTCCCGCGCGCTTCGCTTTAGGACCATGGTTCGGCCAAAGAGGAACCATCTCTCCATGCACGGATCGGCGGACAAGCCGGATGCCAAGCGGCGCGTCCTGAAGGACGTGTTCGGCTTCGATGACTTCCGCCCCGGCCAGGCCGACGTCATGGATGCGCTGCTCAGCGGACGACACGTGCTGGCCGTGATGCCGACGGGCGCCGGCAAGTCGCTCTGCTACCAGGTTCCGGCGTTGGTCCTGGGCGGGCTTACCATCGTCGTCTCGCCGCTGGTCGCGCTGATGCAGGATCAGGTCGCCGCCTTGCGCCTTGCCGGCGTGGCGGCCGAGACGATCAACTCCTCGCTCGACCGCGAGGCCAATGTCGCGGCCTGGCGCCGTATCGCTTCCGGCCAGACGCGGCTGCTTTATCTGGCGCCGGAACGGCTGATGACCGAGCGCATGCTCGAGGCGCTATCGAGGCTCGACGTCAGCCTGATCGCCATCGACGAGGCGCATTGCATCTCGCAATGGGGGCCGGCGTTCCGGCCTGAGTATGAGGACCTGTCGCGGCTGCGCGGCATCTTCCCCAACGTGCCGATCATCGCGGTGACGGCAACGGCGGACGAGAGCACGCGCACCGACATCGAATCCCGGCTGTTCGCCGAGCGGGTCGAAACCCTGGTGCTGGGTTTCGACCGGCCAAACATCAAGCTGGCGATCGAATCCAAGCAGGACAGCAAGCGGCAATTGCTGCGTTTCATCGAGCGCCACGCCGGCAAGAGCGGCATCGTCTACTGCCTGTCACGCAAGAAGACCGAGGAGATGGCGGCCTTCCTCGAGAAGAACGGCGTCACCGCGCTCCCCTATCATGCCGGGATGAGCAAGGAGGCGCGTGAAGCCAATCAAAACGCCTTCATGACGCTCTCCGGCGTCGTCATGGTGGCGACCATCGCCTTCGGCATGGGTATCGACAAGCCCGATGTCGCCTATGTCTTCCATACCGATATGCCGGGCAGCCTGGAGGCCTATTATCAGGAGATCGGCCGCGCCGGCCGCGATGGGCGCAAGGCCGAGGCGCATATGCTTTACGGCCTTGGCGATATCCGCATGCGCCGGCTGTTCATCGACGACGAGGACGCGTCCACCGAGCACAAGCGGCGGGCGCATCGCCGGCTGGACACGCTGATCGGCTATTGCGAGACGGCGCAATGCCGCCGTCAGGTGCTGCTTGGCTATTTCGGCGAGGACGCCTCGCCTTGTGGCAATTGCGACAACTGCCTCGACCAGGTGCCCCGCGTCGATGGCGCCGCCGACGCACGTATCATTCTGGCGGCGGTGGCGCAGAGTGGCGAGCGCTTCGGCGCCACCCACGTCATCGACATCCTGCTCGGCCACGAGACCGAGAAAGTCTTGGCCAGGGGCCACGAGCGGCTGGCCAGCTTCGGCAGCGGCGTGGCGCACAAGAAGGATTTCTGGATATCGTTGATCCGGCAGCTTGTCGCCGGAGGCTTCCTGGAGCCGGACCCGAGCGGCCATGGCGGCCTTGCCATTGCCGACAAAGGCCATGCGCTTGGCCGGGGCGAGGTGCCGTTCCACTACCGCGTCGAGATGCGCGGCCGCGCCTTGCGCAAGATGCGGGCGGCCGAAGGCGCCGCGAACGCCGAAGGCGTGGATGCATCGCTGCTCGCCACGCTCAAATCGCTGCGGCTGCGTCTCGCCAAGGAGCGTCAGGTGCCGGCCTATGTCGTGTTCTCCGATCGCACGCTGATTGACATGGCCGAACGCCGCCCGCGCGATCTCGACGCCTTCGCCGGGGTGAATGGCGTGGGCGGGGCGAAGCTCAAGGAGTTCGGCCAGGTTTTTCTCGCCGCGATCGCCGCGCACCACGCGGGCGGATCGGCCTGAGGAGGCGATCCGGCGCTGTCCGTGGGGTCCGGCGGCCAAGTGCCGGTTGGGGCGATCTGCTTCACAGCGCCAATGGCGTGCATTCGCTGGCGCTTGCCGGCGGCGTCGCGCTGCACACGATCAATGTCGACCGCCATCCTGCCTTCGACAAGGAGAGGGGACCGACAGGTTTGGCCGGCTTTTGCCCTGCCTGTTAGAGCGTTCCACCATTTCGCGGAAATGCAGAACCGCCCTATCTCTTTGCTTTTAGGCGACGCCGTCATGTTCAAAGGGCGCAGGCAAGTCGGCATCACTGTCGGCAAAATCCTCGGAGTCCATTTTCCGGGATGCGCGCCCAATGACCAGCACCATCAGGGCGACGAAATACCCAATCTGCAAAACTATCGCGGCGACCGCGGTCCAGCCAAGCGTATGCCATAAGGAACCCGTTGCCGCAAAGATCCAGACAGCCACGAAGCCCAGCGTGCCGAACATACCTATCAGAAACTGCGGAAAATACATTTTTGCCAGAACGTTCTAACTGTCACCAGTCTCGAAACGTCTCCCTAACTGGAACGCCACATCCCGGTTTGAAGGTTTTTCATTATTTTAGCAATTGCGCAAGTACCGGCGGTGAAGAGACCGGCCGGCTTCGCGGCTGGTCAGCTGCGGCTAGGCGTGAAGATGCGACAAGTCGAAACCGCCGTCCGGTCGAGGCGCCGACAAGCGCTCTGCCGCAGACCGGAACATGTCCTCGAACTCCAGTTCCTGCTCAAACACCACACCTCCGAGTTTCACGGCCAGGACTTCTTCGCCTCCTTGGGGCGCGAAATAGACTTGCGAGACGCCGGCACGAATACGCTCGCCAATCTTTCTGGCGTCGGCTTCGCTTGCTCCGGGCAGAAACACTCCGAACATCGAAGCGCCGATGCGGCCAATCACATCCTCCGAGCGAACGGAGGATCGGATGGCCGAGGCTATGAGGCGCAGGGCTTCATCGCCCCAGCCAAGGCCGAAGCGCAGGTTGATGGCGCGCAGATGCTCGGGGTGAATCACCAGGAAGGCGCCCGATCGCGAGCCCGGCGCCGAGGGTTTTACCGCTCTGCGTTCGACGAGTGATGCGAAAACGGTCCCGTTCAGGCAGCCGGTCAACCCGTCATAGCTTGCCGCCTTGTTGAGTTCCCGTCGATAGTGGCGGATATCGGCCAACTTCAGACCTATGAACACAAACAGTGGCAGGCAAATCACCAGAGGCAGGACCGCTGCGGTGATCACGCCACGGCCGAACGGGGTCAAGGCATCGATGAACAGAAGCAGATAATTCAAGCCAAAGGAAACGCACAGGCTGGCGATGGTTCCCAAGAGGGCTAAACGCATGACATCCTGCCATGCGTTGGTCCCCGTCGATGCTTTCGTCACGGCCAATCTCCTGTTTGGTCGGCAAGCATATGGCCGGCAAGTTACGATTTTAGTCTCCAGGAACAATACAATTTGACGGATCGAGGTTGATAATCTTGCGCAGCCGCCCTTAGAGCGGTTCAGCGTTTGATGGTATCGTTGGCCGAAGCGCCTACACAGGTGGGCCGAAGATTCCCATTTCCGCGGCTCTGGCTGTCGCCTCGGCCTTGCCATAGATGCTATCAGGCAAAGCCAGGGCCCAGCCGTTGGATACGAGCCAGGCGCCGACATCCTGCTGTCCCAGCCGGCACGGCGCGGCGATCGGGAAACGGTCAATTTCCGGTGGCACGAAACATTTCAACGCCCGTCCGCGAAGCCAGCGGTTGAAAGCAGCGCGTGCCCTTTGCCCGCAAGGCCAGGAGATATCGTCAAACAGGCAAGTCCTGTCTATCTCGACGCCCTGCACGCCGCTGATCGTCACTTTTCGGCCCATGGATTCGAAGCCGGCTGACGACGTGGCCTGCGGGCCGTACAGCAGCATCTCCCGCCAATCCTGCGGCATCGGTGTTTTCGGAGGGGACGCGAGGCCGAGTTCGCCGAGCGGCGAACGTGGCTCCGCTCGCTCGATGCGCGTCGCGTCGATCTGCGGCGGTGCGATGAGGTCCTGAGCGATCATGCGTGCCGAACTGGAAAGGAAGCGAACCGGGCGCCGACGGTCCTTGTGCCCGGCTTCGGGGGCCGAGGCGACAATTGGCGGATCGACCCGGAACAGGTGCGCTGCCCGGACAATCAACAAAATTCCGATCAAGAGCTCAAGGCTTCCGATCGCGATCATGATGCGGACCCGTTGTGCTTTGCCCATCGGGTCTACGCCCAGTCAGAAACCGGACGTCGATTTGGCAACCAGTTTGAGCGCCCCTTTTTCAATTCGATAGAAAGGCATCGACCGTTCGCTGGATCCGTCGGCGCGAAACCGGAACAAACCGGTCGACCCGCGAAACCCGCTCGGATTCTCGAAGACTTTTCTGCTGAAACTGGCAGGTCCAAGTGCGCTTGCGATCCCGGCTGTCAGGGCGACTGTATCATAAGCATAAGCGACATTGACGTCGGGCTCGTATTTGAAGGTCGTCTTGAAACGATCCGCGATGGGACCCGTCTCGCGTGGATCGAGCGTTGCGATATAAGCGCCTTCGAAAAGCGGATCGATCGGGCGATCCAGCCAGCGATTTGTGCCGACCACGGAGGTCGACTTTCCCGGAATGCCTTTTGCTTTCAGAGCGATGAGGATCGGCGACGGGCTGCCGTCACCGCTGGCAACGACGACGGCATCGGGCATCTCCACAAGCGAACCCATATCGGCGACCGCCTTGGCGCCGTTGTCGGCGGCCGAATAGGGTATGGTGACCGCAAGTGTGGCTCCGTATACGCTGAGGCTGTTGGCAACCCGCTTCTCGACTATGCCGGCATTCGACCCTGCCGGGACAAGCAGGACGAATTTCTTGCCGCCCTTGGCCGCGATGGCGCCGGCACCCGCCGCGGCGCTGTCTGCTTCAGTGAGGCACACGGCGTAGACGCCCGGACCGCCGGCGAAATTGTCGGCAAGAGCCAGAACCGGCGGCCGGTTCGACCCCGACAGTTGAGCGACATGCTGTGCCGCGGGCAGTTCGGTCGGGCCGATGACAATTTTCGCCCCCGACGTTATGGCCTTGATCGCCAATTGCTGGGAATAACCCACGTCGCCTCGCGTGTCCTCGACGGTCACCGTAAGCAGCGGATTGCCAAGATCGGTCATCGCGAGTTTTGCGGCGTCGAGCATCTTCCTGCCACTTTCCCCCGCCGTTCCCGGCGCGGAGAGGGGCAGCAGCATGGCAACCTTCGTGGGGCCAGTGCCGAGAGACTGCGTCGCCTGGCTTGCGTTGGCGGCAGCGACAACAGTCGGTTGATTGCCGGCCTGGATGGCGGCCGGATCGAGTGCGTCGGACACGCTGCCTTTCGACTGACAACCCAGCAACGATCCCGCCAGCAGGGAGGCCGCCGCCAACGTTCGCAGACGGTGTACCTGTCGGCCAAATCCCATGCTTGCTCCCACCCGATACGCCGCCAGATTGTGTGACCTTGCCCTTCCCGGTCTCATCCTCAAAATATGTTACGGCGGATTTGCGCCGTTCTCGCCGAGGTCCTCGGCTGCGGAAGGACTGCGTTCTTCTGCTTGGTCACCTCCAGCCCTTGACCTGGCGCAGGCTGGCAATGGCGGATGGAACTGGAAGCTCGCTCGCGGGCCTGCTCCCTCGAACCGGCCGGCGTGACCCACGGCAAGAGGCCGACCAATGCGGTCGCTCCCGTGATCGCAGCGAGCGACATGGGATCGCCAATCATCGGCCCGACGTTCCCGCCTGCCTGGTCAGTTCATGTACTCGACCATGCGCTCGTGAAAACACTCGCATTTGTCGAGTGTATCCTCGTCGCGATAATTCGTCTTCAGGTAGCCGTAAGCCATGCCGCAGGCGACCTTGGCTTCCGACGCCCAGACGAAAACCGGCCTGGATGAATTGATCCATTCCGGGCTGTTGGCGACGACGACCGACTCGTCCATCAGCTTCACCACCTGGCTCTTCAGATCGACGATGTTGTCGGTCCGCACCAGGTCCGAGTTGCCGGCGACACGGCAATAATCGGTCGTCGAGCCGCCGATGATGTCGGCGGCGTAGCCCGCCGATCCGGCCGTCAACAACAGGGCCGCCGCCGAAACCAGCAGCTTTGCAACAGTCTTCATGATGAGCTCCCCTCTATTCCCTAATTCAATGGTTCGCTAATGCATAACATGGGAGCGCAACCGCGCGCTACGTTACTGGTCACCAAATTTGCACCACCGGTGCGTCGATCAACATCAAGCCACCACAGTCTCGGTATGAGTCGGCATGTTGTGATCATAAAGGATGGTAATCGCAGAGCCGGTGCTAACTCCCGTCAGCGATGCCACTTCGACCATGTTGCCGCCGGCGGCAGTGCCGTTGTCATCAACCATCACGTGAGCAGCGCCACCCGAGAAAGTAACGTCGACCGAAGCTCCTGCCTGTGAATCCGTAGTCGGTGCGTTGCCGCCAAGAGATTTAAGCAGGTCTGAAAGGTCGATAACATCTTGGCCGGGTGTATAGTCGGCGATGACATCAACCACGTGGATAGCTGTAAGTTTGGATGGATCGATTACGAAAGTATCGTTGCCAGCGCCACCGGTCATGTGATTGAGCCCCAGGCCGCCAATCAGGATGTCATTGCCTGCGCCGCCAATCAGGGTATCGTTGCCAGCGCCACCGTAGAGGATGTTGTTCCCCGCATCTCCGGTGATCGTGTCGTCGTAGTTCGAGCCGATCACGTCAGGCTGCGTGGACGTCACCCCGTAAGTATGTGAGGCGCCCGCGGCGTCGGCTGAATGGTCAGCCGTCGTCGGCGACGACGGCATCAGATACACGCCGATGGAGCCGTTGGCGACATCGCCATCGCCATCCACCACACTGACCGGCAGATGCAGGTCGACCGGAAGGCCGGGAGTGATCGACGTCGCGCCAAAGTCAGTGATCTGGAACGGATCGCTCGCTTGGTGAGTGGCGGCCGAGGTGTAGTTGGTGTCCACAAAATTGATCTGGAGCGCGTTGTAGTCGGTGACGCCATAGACGCCAAGCGTCGTGTTATTGACTACACCACCGACGACGGCGTGCACGGGGTCGCCGACATTGGCTTGCACGAAGTCCACTGTGAACGTATGGCCACCAACCACGACATTGTAGATCGTGTTGACCGCATGGCCGGCAAGGCTGAAGACCGTGTCTCCACCGTTATATTTGATGGCGACACCATTGATGGAGTCCAGTGTGCCCTCATTGGCTGTCACGGATCCGCTGCCGGCGACGGTATCCAACCCTTTGTCTACAAAGGCGGAGAGGTCAACCGATGTCGACTTGCCGTTGCCGACAGCGAAGGTGACGAAGGCGCCATTGACATCATAATGGCCGGTATAGGTTTCGTTTGCGCCAGCGGGATAATTGGAACCGTTGGCGGGTGTTTGTCCCAGTGATGTCACATAATCCAGCCGGACGCCTTCTCCGCTATCGAAGTACGCGTTGCTTATGCCGATCGTGCTGGATGTGCCGTTCACGCTTCCGCTGTTCGTGACCGTGCCACTGTTGATCTTCAGGGGCGTCGCCAGAAGATCATGATGCGCCGACGACCCGTCGATGAAGCCATACCAGGCCGCATTGCCCCCCTTGAAGGTGTACCCGTTGTTTGAGTTGTAGGAGATGCTCTGCGCGCCGCCGTCGATCGTGCCGATGAGATTGACCGTATAGGTGTCGCTGGCCGCGGCGAAGCTGTGGTCGAGATCCAGGCCGACGGTCATCACCGCCGAATCGGTACCGGCGGTGTAGATGCCGTCGCCGTTCGAATCCAGGAAGCCGGTGAGCGTGTGGCCATCCGCCGACACCGAATAGAGGATGTGGCGACCGCCGGATGTAAACCCGCTGTCGGTGCCGTTCAGCGACGCCGCGAAGCGCGTGTCGCCGCCATCGGCACCGTAATTGTTGTCCACATTGCCGTCGAAATCCAGCTTGCCGGTGAAGGTCTTGCCGGCCGTGTTCAACATCACCGCCAGATCGGGAGCGATGACGCTGGGAACGTCGTCGATCACGTCGACATAGATGGTGCCGGTCACCGTGTTGCCGTTGGCGTCGGTCACCTTATAGCCGAAACTGTCGGCGTGATTCACCGTGTCGGTGCCGTTGTTGGCGGGAGACTCTGTCACCGGCGAGGTCAGCGTGTAGCTGTAGCTGCCGTTCGCGTTCAGCGTCAGTGTGCCGTGGCTGCCGGCCGCCGGACTGGTCAGCTCATAGACCAGGCCGCCCGCAGCGCTGCTGGAAGCCGTGATCTGGCCGGTGGTGAAGATATTGCTGTTATCCCCGGCATGGCTGCCGTTTGAAAGCCCCCCTTCATTCACCGTCGCCTCATTGGCGCTGGCGGTGATTCCCGAATCCGTCAGGTTGATCTTCAGCGTCGTCGTCGACAGATCGCCGTCGCCGTCCTTGATCGTGTAGACGAACGTGTCGGTCGCACCGGCCGGCGGCACCAGATTCGGCGTGCCGACATATTTGTAGGATCCGTCCGCTTGCAGCGTCAGTGTGCCGTAGGTCCCCACTATGGTCGAGTTGACGCCCGTTGTCACCGCGGTCGTCGTGTCGACGCCCGCAAGCCGTACGCCCACCACGCCGCCGCCGGCCGCATAGCCGTCCGCGCCCGCAGCGTCGTTCGACAGCACGCCATTGGCCGCATTGACCGTCAGCGTCGCCCCTTCCGTCACATTGCCGGTATCGGCGTTGGCCGTGGGCGCGTCGTCGACGATGGTGATGGTCAGGTTGCTGCCGCTGAGGGGCGTGTCGCCGTCCTTGTCGGTGACGCTGACCGGGACGCTGATGGTGGTGTTGTTGGTGTCGCCGGTGTTGTCGAGCAGCGTGTAGGTGTAGTGGATCTGGCTGGTGGCGGCATCGTACCAGGCCGTCAGCGTTCCGGTGGAGTTGGCGAGCACGGTGGTGGCCGTGGCCGCGCTTGTTCCGGTGACCGCCGTGTTGTTGAGCGATACCGAGGCGACACCGTCGACCGATGTCACCGCGATCACGCCCGAGGCCGTGGTGTCGGTGGCGCCGATATGCGAGCCCGCGGGCTCGGTCGAGTTGCGCGCGGGCAGGCCCGCCTCATAGACCGTGGTCACGCCGTCGCCGGCCGCCGGCAGGGTGTAGGTCGGCGTGGAGTCTTCGATATGGATCGTCAGCGTCGCCGTCGATGTGTCGGTGTCGCCGTCCTTGAGCGTGTAGGTGAAGACGTCGTTGACGCCGCCGGCCGAGCCGGCGTTGCGGGTGTAGCTGTACTGTCCGCTGGCATCGATGGTCAGCGTGCCGTACTGGCCGTTGATGATGGTGCTGCCGTTGATGTCGAGTCCGGCGCCGCCGACATTGTCGCTCTGGATGTGGCTGACGCTGGCGCCGTCGGCGCCCTGGGTGTCGGCACCCGCCGCGCCGGAGGTCGTGCCGGTGCCGGTGATGACGTTGCCGGCCTCGGCCGTGAACTGGCCGGCCGCGACGCTGTCGGTGTCGGCATGCGCGACCGGCGCGTCGTCGACGATGGTGATGGTCAGGTTGCTGCCGCTGAGGGGCGTGTCGCCGTCCTTGTCGGTGACGCTGACCGGGACGCTGATGGTGGTGTTGTTGGTGTCGCCGGTGTTGTCGAGCAGCGTGTAGGTGTAGTGGATCTGGCTGGTGGCGGCATCGTACCAGGCCGTCAGCGTTCCGGTGGAGTTGGCGAGCACGGTGGTGGCCGTGGCCGCGCTTGTTCCGGTGACCGCCGTGTTGTTGAGCGATACCGAGGCGACACCGTCGACCGATGTCACCGCGATCACGCCCGAGGCCGTGGTGTCGGTGGCGCCGATATGCGAGCCCGCGGGCTCGGTCGAGTTGCGCGCGGGCAGGCCCGCCTCATAGACCGTGGTCACGCCGTCGCCGGCCGCCGGCAGGGTGTAGGTCGGCGTGGAGTCTTCGATATGGATCGTCAGCGTCGCCGTCGATGTGTCGGTGTCGCCGTCCTTGAGCGTGTAGGTGAAGACGTCGTTGACGCCGCCGGCCGAGCCGGCGTTGCGGGTGTAGCTGTACTGTCCGCTGGCATCGATGGTCAGCGTGCCGTACTGGCCGTTGATGATGGTGCTGCCGTTGATGTCGAGTCCGGCGCCGCCGACATTGTCGCTCTGGATGTGGCTGACGCTGGCGCCGTCGGCGCCCTGGGTGTCGGCACCCGCCGCGCCGGAGGTCGTGCCGGTGCCGGTGATGACGTTGCCGGCCTCGGCCGTGAACTGGCCGGCCGCGACGCTGTCGGTGTCGGCATGCGCGACCGGCGCGTCGTCGACGATGGTGATGGTCAGGTTGCTGCCGCTGAGGGGCGTGTCGCCGTCCTTGTCGGTGACGCTGACCGGGACGCTGATGGTGGTGTTGTTGGTGTCGCCGGTGTTGTCGAGCAGCGTGTAGGTGTAGTGGATCTGGCTGGTGGCGGCATCGTACCAGGCCGTCAGCGTTCCGGTGGAGTTGGCGAGCACGGTGGTGGCCGTGGCCGCGCTTGTTCCGGTGACCGCCGTGTTGTTGAGCGATACCGAGGCGACACCGTCGACCGATGTCACCGCGATCACGCCCGAGGCCGTGGTGTCGGTGGCGCCGATATGCGAGCCCGCGGGCTCGGTCGAGTTGCGCGCGGGCAGGCCCGCCTCATAGACCGTGGTCACGCCGTCGCCGGCCGCCGGCAGGGTGTAGGTCGGCGTGGAGTCTTCGATATGGATCGTCAGCGTCGCCGTCGATGTGTCGGTGTCGCCGTCCTTGAGCGTGTAGGTGAAGACGTCGTTGACGCCGCCGGCCGAGCCGGCGTTGCGGGTGTAGCTGTACTGTCCGCTGGCATCGATGGTCAGCGTGCCGTACTGGCCGTTGATGATGGTGCTGCCGTTGATGTCGAGTCCGGCGCCGCCGACATTGTCGCTCTGGATGTGGCTGACGCTGGCGCCGTCGGCGCCCTGGGTGTCGGCACCCGCCGCGCCGGAGGTCGTGCCGGTGCCGGTGATGACGTTGCCGGCCTCGGCCGTGAACTGGCCGGCCGCGACGCTGTCGGTGTCGGCATGCGCGACCGGCGCGTCGTCGACGATGGTGATGGTCAGGTTGCTGCCGCTGAGGGGCGTGTCGCCGTCCTTGTCGGTGACGCTGACCGGGACGCTGATGGTGGTGTTGTTGGTGTGTCGCCGGTGTTGTCGAGCAGCGTGTAGGTGTAGTGGATCTGGCTGGTGGCGGCATCGTACCAGGCCGTCAGCGTTCCGGTGGAGTTGGCGAGCACGGTGGTGGCCGTGGCCGCGCTTGTTCCGGTGACCGCCGTGTTGTTGAGCGATACCGAGGCGACACCGTCGACCGATGTCACCGCGATCACGCCCGAGGCCGTGGTGTCGGTGGCGCCGATATGCGAGCCCGCGGGCTCGGTCGAGTTGCGCGCGGGCAGGCCCGCCTCATAGACCGTGGTCACGCCGTCGCCGGCCGCCGGCAGGGTGTAGGTCGGCGTGGAGTCTTCGATATGGATCGTCAGCGTCGCCGTCGATGTGTCGGTGTCGCCGTCCTTGAGCGTGTAGGTGAAGACGTCGTTGACGCCGCCGGCCGAGCCGGCGTTGCGGGTGTAGCTGTACTGTCCGCTGGCATCGATGGTCAGCGTGCCGTACTGGCCGTTGATGATGGTGCTGCCGTTGATGTCGAGTCCGGCGCCGCCGACATTGTCGCTCTGGATGTGGCTGACGCTGGCGCCGTCGGCGCCCTGGGTGTCGGCACCCGCCGCGCCGGAGGTCGTGCCGGTGCCGGTGATGACGTTGCCGGCCTCGGCCGTGAACTGGCCGGCCGCGACGCTGTCGGTGTCGGCATGCGCGACCGGCGCGTCGTCGACGATGGTGATGGTCAGGTTGCTGCCGCTGAGGGGCGTGTCGCCGTCCTTGTCGGTGACGCTGACCGGGACGCTGATGGTGGTGTTGTTGGTGTCGCCGGTGTTGTCGAGCAGCGTGTAGGTGTAGTGGATCTGGCTGGTGGCGGCATCGTACCAGGCCGTCAGCGTTCCGGTGGAGTTGGCGAGCACGGTGGTGGCCGTGGCCGCGCTTGTTCCGGTGACCGCCGTGTTGTTGAGCGATACCGAGGCGACACCGTCGACCGATGTCACCGCGATCACGCCCGAGGCCGTGGTGTCGGTGGCGCCGATATGCGAGCCCGCGGGCTCGGTCGAGTTGCGCGCGGGCAGGCCCGCCTCATAGACCGTGGTCACGCCGTCGCCGGCCGCCGGCAGGGTGTAGGTCGGCGTGGAGTCTTCGATATGGATCGTCAGCGTCGCCGTCGATGTGTCGGTGTCGCCGTCCTTGAGCGTGTAGGTGAAGACGTCGTTGACGCCGCCGGCCGAGCCGGCGTTGCGGGTGTAGCTGTACTGTCCGCTGGCATCGATGGTCAGCGTGCCGTACTGGCCGTTGATGATGGTGCTGCCGTTGATGTCGAGTCCGGCGCCGCCGACATTGTCGCTCTGGATGTGGCTGACGCTGGCGCCGTCGGCGCCCTGGGTGTCGGCACCCGCCGCGCCGGAGGTCGTGCCGGTGCCGGTGATGACGTTGCCGGCCTCGGCCGTGAACTGGCCGGCCGCGACGCTGTCGGTGTCGGCATGCGCGACCGGCGCGTCGTCGACGATGGTGATGGTCAGGTTGCTGCCGCTGAGGGGCGTGTCGCCGTCCTTGTCGGTGACGCTGACCGGGACGCTGATGGTGGTGTTGTTGGTGTCGCCGGTGTTGTCGAGCAGCGTGTAGGTGTAGTGGATCTGGCTGGTGGCGGCATCGTACCAGGCCGTCAGCGTTCCGGTGGAGTTGGCGAGCACGGTGGTGGCCGTGGCCGCGCTTGTTCCGGTGACCGCCGTGTTGTTGAGCGATACCGAGGCGACACCGTCGACCGATGTCACCGCGATCACGCCCGAGGCCGTGGTGTCGGTGGCGCCGATATGCGAGCCCGCGGGCTCGGTCGAGTTGCGCGCGGGCAGGCCCGCCTCATAGACCGTGGTCACGCCGTCGCCGGCCGCCGGCAGGGTGTAGGTCGGCGTGGAGTCTTCGATATGGATCGTCAGCGTCGCCGTCGATGTGTCGGTGTCGCCGTCCTTGAGCGTGTAGGTGAAGACGTCGTTGACGCCGCCGGCCGAGCCGGCGTTGCGGGTGTAGCTGTACTGTCCGCTGGCATCGATGGTCAGCGTGCCGTACTGGCCGTTGATGATGGTGCTGCCGTTGATGTCGAGTCCGGCGCCGCCGACATTGTCGCTCTGGATGTGGCTGACGCTGGCGCCGTCGGCGCCCTGGGTGTCGGCACCCGCCGCGCCGGAGGTCGTGCCGGTGCCGGTGATGACGTTGCCGGCCTCGGCCGTGAACTGGCCGGCCGCGACGCTGTCGGTGTCGGCATGCGCGACCGGCGCGTCGTCGACGATGGTGATGGTCAGGTTGCTGCCGCTGAGGGGCGTGTCGCCGTCCTTGTCGGTGACGCTGACCGGGACGCTGATGGTGGTGTTGTTGGTGTCGCCGGTGTTGTCGAGCAGCGTGTAGGTGTAGTGGATCTGGCTGGTGGCGGCATCGTACCAGGCCGTCAGCGTTCCGGTGGAGTTGGCGAGCACGGTGGTGGCCGTGGCCGCGCTTGTTCCGGTGACCGCCGTGTTGTTGAGCGATACCGAGGCGACACCGTCGACCGATGTCACCGCGATCACGCCCGAGGCCGTGGTGTCGGTGGCGCCGATATGCGAGCCCGCGGGCTCGGTCGAGTTGCGCGCGGGCAGGCCCGCCTCATAGACCGTGGTCACGCCGTCGCCGGCCGCCGGCAGGGTGTAGGTCGGCGTGGAGTCTTCGATATGGATCGTCAGCGTCGCCGTCGATGTGTCGGTGTCGCCGTCCTTGAGCGTGTAGGTGAAGACGTCGTTGACGCCGCCGGCCGAGCCGGCGTTGCGGGTGTAGCTGTACTGTCCGCTGGCATCGATGGTCAGCGTGCCGTACTGGCCGTTGATGATGGTGCTGCCGTTGATGTCGAGTCCGGCGCCGCCGACATTGTCGCTCTGGATGTGGCTGACGCTGGCGCCGTCGGCGCCCTGGGTGTCGGCACCCGCCGCGCGCCGGAGGTCGTGCCGGTGCCGGTGATGACGTTGCCGGCCTCGGCCGTGAACTGGCCGGCCGCGACGCTGTCGGTGTCGGCATGCGCGACCGGCGCGTCGTCGACGATGGTGATGGTCAGGTTGCTGCCGCTGAGGGGCGTGTCGCCGTCCTTGTCGGTGACGCTGACCGGGACGCTGATGGTGGTGTTGTTGGTGTCGCCCGGTGTTGTCGAGCAGCGTGTAGGTGTAGTGGATCTGGCTGGTGGCGGCATCGTACCAGGCCGTCAGCGTTCCGGTGGAGTTGGCGAGCACGGTGGTGGCCGTGGCCGCGCTTGTTCCGGTGACCGCCGTGTTGTTGAGCGATACCGAGGCGACACCGTCGACCGATGTCACCGCGATCACGCCCGAGGCCGTGGTGTCGGTGGCGCCGATATGCGAGCCCGCGGGCTCGGTCGAGTTGCGCGCGGGCAGGCCCGCCTCATAGACCGTGGTCACGCCGTCGCCGGCCGGCGCCGGCAGGGTGTAGGTCGGCGTGGAGTCTTCGATATGGATCGTCAGCGTCGCCGTCGATGTGTCGGTGTCGCCGTCCTTGAGCGTGTAGGTGAAGAAGACGTCGTTGACGCCGCCGGCCGAGCCGGCGTTGCGGGTGTAGCTGTACTGTCCGCTGGCATCGATGGTCAGCGTGCCGTACTGGCCGTTGATGATGGTGCTGCCGTTGATGTCGAGTCCGGCGCCGCCGACATTGTCGCTCTGGATGTGGCTGACGCTGGCGCCGTCGGCGCCCTGGGTGTCGGCACCCGCCGCGCCGGAGGTCGTGCCGGTGCCGGTGATGACGTTGCCGGCCTCGGCCGTGAACTGGCCGGCCGCGACGCTGTCGGTGTCGGCATGCGCGACCGGCGCGTCGTCGACGATGGTGATGGTCAGGTTGCTGCCGCTGAGGGGCGTGTCGCCGTCCTTGTCGGTGACGCTGACCGGGACGCTGATGGTGGTGTTGTTGGTGTCGCCGGTGTTGTCGAGCAGCGTGTAGGTGTAGTGGATCTGGCTGGTGGCGGCATCGTACCAGGCCGTCAGCGTTCCGGTGGAGTTGGCGAGCACGGTGGTGGCCGTGGCCGCGCTTGTTCCGGTGACCGCCGTGTTGTTGAGCGATACCGAGGCGACACCGTCGACCGATGTCACCGCGATCACGCCCGAGGCCGTGGTGTCGGTGGCGCCGATATGCGAGCCCGCGGGCTCGGTCGAGTTGCGCGCGGGCAGGCCCGCCTCATAGACCGTGGTCACGCCGTCGCCGGCCGCCGGCAGGGTGTAGGTCGGCGTGGAGTCTTCGATATGGATCGTCAGCGTCGCCGTCGATGTGTCGGTGTCGCCGTCCTTGAGCGTGTAGGTGAAGACGTCGTTGACGCCGCCGGCCGAGCCGGCGTTGCGGGTGTAGCTGTACTGTCCGCTGGCATCGATGGTCAGCGTGCCGTACTGGCCGTTGATGATGGTGCTGCCGTTGATGTCGAGTCCGGCGCCGCCGACATTGTCGCTCTGGATGTGGCTGACGCTGGCGCCGTCGGCGCCCTGGGTGTCGGCACCCGCCGCGCCGGAGGTCGTGCCGGTGCCGGTGATGACGTTGCCGGCCTCGGCCGTGAACTGGCCGGCCGCGACGCTGTCGGTGTCGGCATGCGCGACCGGCGCGTCGTCGACGATGGTGATGGTCAGGTTGCCGGGAGGCGCCGCATCGCCGTCGGCGTCCGTCACGCCAACCACGAAAGTGACGCTCGTGTTGTCGCCAGAGGTGTTGTTGGCAAGTGTATAGGAGTAGTTGATCGTGCCGATACCGGTTGCGGCATCGAAGGCATAGCTCGCCGTCAGCGAACCCGTGGCGTCGGTGAAGGTCTGCGGCACCGTAGTCAGGGCATGGCCGCTGAGCGTGACCTGCGATACGCCGTCGGGCGACGTGAAGCCGATAGTCCCGGAGGTCATCTCCGAGTTGGAACCAAAGGCCGAACCGGCGGGTTCGCCATTGTGTGCAGGCAGGCCAGCTTCGGAGACGGTCGCCTCCCCGATGAGCCCGATCGACGGTATGGAATTTGGCCTGACAAGGCCCGTGAAGAGCTCGCGGTTATCCGGTTGCCCGAACTGCAGGTCGGTCGGCGGCAACAGCGCCGATAGTCCAAATCCGTCACCAATGCCGCCGGCAGGCTGTTCGAAATTTCCACCAGCGCTGCTTTGCGAGCCATTTCCGCCAGCCGAGATCGACCCGTCCGCGCCGAAGGCGACATCGATGTGGCTTGCCTCGAGCGCCGCGATCAGGGCGACGCGCGGCACCTCGACGTCACCGATGACGAAGGTCGGCACATTCAAGGCGCCGTCCTTGATGACGATGACGGAGCCGTCCGCCTGTTCAAGCAAGAGGTTGTGACCATCGACCTTGATGTTGTCGATCGAAACATTGGCTGGGAGTTTGACGATGTTGCTCGCGTCGGCAACGTATTCATGCGGGATATTTGCCGCCGGTGGAGCATTCACGGGCGCGCCGCCACCGACATCGACCGGGACAGGTTCGGCCGCGGCCGGTGCGGTTTGAGCCGGCGCCGCTGCCTGGTCCGCCGGGGCGGCTTGAGCAATCTGCACCTGCGCTGTCAGATCATGATGATCGCCGGAGACGTGATGCTCGTCCCACGAACCCGAAACGTTGTCCAATTCAATACTGGTCGCCATAGCTAAAACCCCTCCGGCATTTCCCGGAAAGAGACAGGCGATGCGTCGGTTTTGCAACGGTCCGTCAATCTATTCTATATATTTGAATATGCCTTCGATAAGCTTTTTTACGCTTGGTAAACGAGCTACATATAATGAGTTATATCTCACCTGAGAGGATGAGCTCGGTAGCCGGTACCGATGGGGAGTTTTGGTAAACAGAAGTATAAATGTGAATAAAATTTTACACAAAATAGCTGATGCATATTTTTGGAAAGTTACCCACCTTCCTTTCCAGTAATTTGAGACAGGGTTGGTAGCGTCCACAGTCAAAGGTGGGCGTTATGAAAAAACAAAAAAATGTTCCGGGAACAACCCGAATCAAACTGCTCCTGCTGGCGGCTGGCCTCGCGGGCCTGGCGCAGCCGGCCCTTGCCAGCCAGGTTTTCAAGGGTTCCCTTCCCGCGAAGCCGGCCCTGGAGATGGTTCAGGCGCCGCCTTGTCTCGGCGGCATCTCCCTGCAGCGGTATCAATCCTGGCAGCCCGTCGCGTCTTATCAGGTCAGCATTGGCCAGATCAGCATTGGCCAGATCGGCATTGCTTTGAACGGCTACGGTCCCGTTTCCGCGGATGGCGGAACCGGCACGTCGACGGCCCAAGACAACCCCGGTATCGACCCCATGCAGACGGCGACGATCATCCCGGGTGTGTTCGGATCGGTTGCCCTGTCCATGCATAATTTTCCCGTTTCGGCGCGCTGGGCACCCGTCTACCAGGCCATATCCAGTTGCACGCCGGACAGCGATTGCGGACGCAAGAGCCAGATTTTCGCCAACATCGTCTCGATCGCTCGGGACAAGCCCTTCAGCGAAAAACTGTCGTTCGTCAACAGCAGCATCAATCACTTCATCGCCTACAAAAGCGACATCGACGTATACGGCAAGCTCGACTATTGGGCGAAACCTTCGGAGGTTCTTGCAAATCGCGCTGGCGACTGCGAGGATTTTGCCATTCTCAAGATGACGGCGTTGCTGCAGGCGGGTATTCCGGCGCAAAGCATGTCGCTGGTGGTGCTCCAGGATCGCAAGCGCAGGTTCTTTCATGCCGTGCTTGCGGTAAGCACCGCAAGCGGCGCGTTCATTCTGGACAGCCTTGGCAACAAGGTCCTCAGGGATAGCGACCTCCCGGACTATCAGCCGCTGTATTCGTTCAGCACCGACCGGGCCTGGATTCACGGGACGAAAGCCGGTGCCGCGCAAGTGGCCGACCTCAAGGGTGGCTTCCAGTCGGTCGCACCCGGCGAGGGTTTGACGGATGGTCAGTGACAGCCAGGGCGGACGCCTCCAATCCGCATTGAGTGGTCAGCCGTTGAAGACAAACGCCATCAGCAATTCGGGCTCCAGCACAGGCGCGCGCACCGCGTTCAACTGGCCTCGATAGCGACGTTCGCCGGCGCCAATGACGAAGCCGCTTGTCACCGGGGTTTCGCCGTTGGCGTCGAGGCGCGCGAATATGTCGGCCACACCGATGTCCAATGCCAGCTTGAGGTCTTGGCGCGCGTCATCGTTCGGCGTCATGGGCAGCTGACGCTTGACCAATTGCTGGAAAGCCGCATTGAACGTCAGGATCTTCTTCGACGATGCAAGAGCGAAGGCGGGCGAGGGACAAGCGACCAGAATGGCGTTGACTGTTTTGATCGATGCCAGCTTGCGCAAAGTCAGGTTTTCGTTCGCAAGTGCGCGTATGCAAGCCACCCGAATTGCCGACGTCAGGTTTCCCGTTTCGGAGTGATTGCCAGCGATTTCGTCAATCAGCATACCGATCGTGCATCGCCTGTTCTCCGCCATCTGCTTGAGCGAAATCCAGAAAGCCCGCTCCAGCCGTATGCCGCGCCGTACGCCACCGCGCGTCACAACCCGGAATTCCAGCCCAAAATCCTCTGTTGCGAGGGGCAGGAGCGGCCGGGCACCTTGGGGTGGAGGGGAGGAGGCGACGCTATCGTTCACTCATTGCCTCCTCTCGCGCCTTGTTGATCGGTTTCAAAAGGTAGGTCAGGATTGTCTTGCGCCCGGTCTTGATGTCGACCGAACAGATCATGCCGGGGATGATCGAATAGGCCTTTCCATCTCTCTCGAGCGTCGACTTTTCGGTGGCAACACGAACCTGGTAGTACGGCTCTCCGGTTTTCTGGTCGACAAGGCTGTCCGCGGTGATGTTGGAGACTTTGCCTTCGATGCCGCCGAAGATCGAGAAATCGTAGGCGGTGACCTTTATCAGGGCATCCTGATCCGGGCGGATAAAGGCGACGTCGCGTGGCGAAACACGCGCTTCGACCAGCAATGTCTCGGAAGTGGGCACGATTCCGGCAACGATGGCCCCTGGCTGCACGAAGGCGCCAACCGTGTTCAGCTCCAGCGTGTTGACGATGCCGTCCACGGGAGAGCGGATGTCGGTGCGTGCGACCTTGTCGGTTGCACCGCGGATGGTCTCATCCACCACCGAAAGATCAGCGAGCGCCTGTGTCAGATCACCCAGTGCCTCCTGCTTCAACTGCAGGCCCAGCTCATCGACCTGGAGCTGGGCTTCGGTGATCGCCGACTTGGCTTTCCTTATCGTCTCGCCGGCCAAATTCAACTGGCCGTTGAGTTCGGTTTGCTGCTGCTCGGCCTTCAGCTGCTCGGTTCTGGCCATCAAGCCTTTCTTTGCCATCGACTCGACCAGCTTCGTCTGCTGGTCGCTTACCGCCAGGTTCTTGATCAGGCGCTCGGAATTGGCGTTCGCCTCGTCCAGTTCCCTTTGGCGCTGGTCGAGGCGCGACTTGAGTACCGACAGCTTGTTGTCAAAGTTCTCGCGCCGGGCGACGAGCAGGTTTTGCTCATTGTCGCAAATTTGCGGAGCAACCGACTGTATGTCCTGGGGGCAAGGGAACGAGCCCGCGAGATTGCCGGTCTGTTCGTATTTGAGCCTGGCGATGCGCGCTTCAAGCGCACGCGCCTTCGCCTGCTGTTCACCGAGACTGGAGGTATTCAACGTGTTGTCGAGGCGTATGATAAGATCGTTCTTTTTGACGATTTGGCCGATCTGCACCGCTATTTCCTGAACGACACCGGGCTCGCTGGCTTGAATGATCTGGGTCTTCGAGGCCGGTATGACCTTGCCGTCACCGCGCGCGATTTCGTCCACCTCGGCAAAGGACGCCCAAGCAATAAATGCGACAAAGAGCGCCGCTATGATGAATATGGACGCCGTCGCAAAAAGCGGCGGGCGGTCTTCCCTTGCAAGCATTTCCCATGCCCCATTACGTCGAGACCGGGCTCGACGTGGTTCTCTTCTTCAGGCGCTGTTTTTCTGCAGCGCTTGAATGACTTGTTCTTTCGGTCCATCGGCAACGATCCGGCCTTGGTCGATGACAATTAGCCGTTCGGCCAACTCGAGCATGCTGAAGCGGTGGGTTGAGACGATCAGCGTCGTATCCCGGTCAAAAGCCGATTTGAGCTGCTTTATCAGCTGCCGCTCCGAGGCCAGATCCATCGAGCCCGACGGCTCGTCCAAGAAGACAATTTTCGGTTTGGTCAGCAGCAGTCGTGCAATCGCCACGGTCTGCCTCTGACCTCCGGAGAGATTGGTGCCTCGCTCGCCGACATTCATGTCGTAGCCGCGCGGGTGGCGAGAGACAAATTCATCGACGCCGGCGGCCTTGGCGGCTTCGATGATCTGCTCGTCGGTTGCTTCCGGATGTGCCATCAGGAGGTTTTCCTTGATGGTGCCCGAAAACAGATCGCCGGCCTGCGCGACAATGCCTACGGCGCGGCGCACCTCCGAAGGGTGATACTGGCGGATATCGATGCCATCCAGCAAAAGCTCTCCAGAGGTCGGCAGGAAAAGCCTGCCGATCAGCCGCCCCATCGTCGTCTTGCCCGATCCTATACGGCCGATGATGCCGATCCGCTCTCCCGGTTTCACCGGGAAATTCAGGCCGGACAACACCTCGTTTTCCGAACCGGGATAGACGAACCCGACATTCTTGAACACCATCGCGCCGTTGCGGATGGGGCGGTTGACGAAGCCAACCGTGTCCGGCCGGTCCTCCGGCTGAGCCATGATCGAGTTCACCATCCTCAACGAGAGCATGGCCTGGCGAAACCTGGACAGGGTGATTGCGATCTGGCCGAGCGGAGCCACGGCACGGCTCGCCAGCATCACCGTTCCTATGATCGCTCCTGTCGAGACGTGCCCCTCGGAAAAGGCATAGGCGCCAGCCACGACCAGGGCGACGGTCACCAGCTGCTGAATGGCTTGGGTGATGTTTCCCGCGGCCGCCGAAAGCTGCTTGATCTTCTCGGATGTGTTGGCGGCGTTCTTCGAGTGCTCTCCCCATTTCCTCAAGAGATACGCTTCGGCGCGCAGCGACTTGATTGTTTCCAGAGTGGAAATGGACTCGACCAGCAGGGCCTGGCGTTGCGAAGCCTCGTTCATCGAGGCGGCCACCCGCTTGCCGATGCGCCGCTGCGTGACCAGGCCGACTATGACGGATGCGACGAAGGCCAGCGCCGGTATGATTACCAGCCACCCGCCGATCGCGTAGATGACGAGCAGAAAGACGAAGACGAAGGCCGTATCGATGAAGACGCTGATGGTGTTCGAGGTAAAGAACTCTCGCACGAACTCATATTGAGTGACCCGATTTGCGTATTCGCCGGTCGAGCCAGGGCGCGCCGACAGCGACGAATTGAGCACCTTTTCGAACAAAAGATACGATATCCGAAGATCCGCCTTTCGTCCGGCATAGTCGATCAGCGAAGCCCGCGCTGTCTTCAGAAGCAGGTCAAACAGGATGACGGCGCCGATCCCGATCGCCAGCACCCAGAGCGTGGATATCGCCTTGTTGGGCAATATCCTGTCATAGACGTTCATGGTGAAGATCGGGGAGGCAATGGCCAGAAGATTGATGAATATCGCCGACAGGACGACCTTCGAATAGGTGCGCCAGAAAGCGCCCATCGTACCCGTCAGCCAATGGCGCCGTTCGATTTTCTGCGCCGAACCGACGTTCATTGCCTCGGTGGCGTTGGCGTAGGTGATCGAGAAGGACGCGCCGCCGATGATGTAACTCGCGGCCAGTTCAGACCTGCCCATGGTCGTGCGCCCGTCTTCCTGCGGGGCGGTGAGATAGTCTCCACCGTCGATTTCCGACAACAAGGCGATGGGCAATTGACTGGCACGGAAGAGAATCGCCGGAAGATCGACACGACCGCTCAGGAAGTCGCGGTGATTGAACTCCTTGACCTCGAGGCCGATGCGCTCGGCAAGATGCCTGATCTCGGCGATCTCGATGCGCGTCTCTGAAACAGGCACCCCGGCAAAAAGCACGGTTTCCGCGCTCGGCCGGCCCAGATAAGCGGCAACCGCCGAAAAGCAGGCCTTGAAGGCCTCTTTAGGGGTCAGGATATTTGGCTGCTTGTTCACGACCCGTCCGCCAGGACTTCAGTCAAACCTCATTTCTTCCTTACCGGGGCCAGGATGTCGAAAGGCAGATCGTTCTTCTGCTCCGACGGCGTCCGTGCGTAGGTTTCGGTGTCCGCTGTCGGCGGAACGGCAAACTCTGTCTGCGCATAGGCCGTGGCCTGTTTGGCCGGCTGAATATCCATCGTCTTCAGAAGCTGTCCCGTCGCTGCCAGCAAGCGATATTGGGCGAACAGCGAGGCATACGAGGCGGTATCGGCCAGCGTCGCCGTGTTGAAACGCGTATTCTGCGCGTCAAGCACGTCGAGCAGCGAGCGCTGCCCAACCTTGAACTGTTCGCGATACGACGCGACCAGCCTCTCATTGGTGGCGGCCTGCAGCTTCAGGGTCTTTGCCAGATCGGCTTGCCGGAAGCGGCGATCCCACGAAGTGCGGACAGCCTCCTCGATTTCGCGCAGGACCTGATGCAGGGCAAGCCGCTGTTCGCTGGTGCGACGGATCTGCTCCTGCTCATTGGCCTTGTCTATCCCGCCCCGATAGAGGTTCCAGCGCAACACCAGACGCGCCTGCAGGTCGGATGTGT
This sequence comes from Mesorhizobium sp. B4-1-4, assembly GCF_006439395.2. Lineage (NCBI taxonomy): Bacteria > Pseudomonadati > Pseudomonadota > Alphaproteobacteria > Hyphomicrobiales > Phyllobacteriaceae > Mesorhizobium > Mesorhizobium sp. B4-1-4. The sequence continues at coordinate 4,646,455 of NZ_CP083950.1, read as the reverse complement.
CGCCATTATCGCCGTCGATGTCATATCCAGCCCGTGCAGTGCCTTCGGCGACAATCGAGGGGCCGTATTTCGCCCGGGCCGCGTCGACCAGCGAGGCCGCAGCGTCGATATCGCTGTTGGCCATGTGGACGCGCGGGTTATTCTGCCGCGCCAGGCCCAGCGCATCATCCAGCGATTTCGGCAGCGCAGCGGAAACATCGCCTGGCCTCGACGCATTGGTCAGCGGCTTCCCGACAGTCTTGAAGAACCGTATCCTCGAAGCCTCCAGCTCTTCCGAGGCTTCCTGCATGCGGGCCTTGGCCGCAAACAGCCGCTCCTCCGCCTGTTGCCGATCGGCTTCGTTCAATCCGCCGCCCGCAATGCCTTCCTTGATGTCGTGGAGAATTGCTTGATGGAACCCCAGGTTCTTCTTCGCTTCGGTGACGATTGAAGCCTGCAGCATATATTCAAGATAGTCCTGGACAACCGAGAGCCCGATGAATTCGGACCGCTCCAGCACGCGGAACGAAGCGCCATCGACCCGCGAGGCCTGGCGGTTCATCTCGGCCCGCCTTGCGCCGCTGTCATAGACCGTCTGCGAAACCACGACATCGGCCTCGGTTGGATACAGGCTGTCCTTGTCGATGGAAAGCGCGCGGCGGGACGAGTTGTCCAGGCGGCGAGCCCCGGCGGATGCTTCCACGTCCACACTGGGAAGATAGAGCCCTTTCGCCTGACGCAATTCGAATTCGATCGCCTCGCGGTTTTCGATGGCCTGGCCGATCTCGGGATTGGACTCCACGGCGACCGCCATGGCCTCCTTCAGCGTCAGGGCATCGGCACTGCCGCAAGCCAGAAGCGATACCGTCACCAAAAGACCAAGGCGCTTGCCAATGGTCGAAGAACCTGTCGTCTTCATTTTCCCACCCACGTTTCCCGCGCCTTTTTTGAAGAGCGCTGCAACCCAAACTACCCCAGCTGGCTTTGCTCAATATCCGGCAAAATCGCATATTGCGTTAGTATTTACTGATTTAGTTGTACTAGGAGGGGCGGTTCCGAGCATAAGTTTGCGGAATGTAGCAAAAATGGCACATAACCCGGACCCGCTGAGGTTGTGGGTGAAGGCCGCCGTCTTCGCCCGCACTTGCCGACCGTTGCCGATACAAATGCAAAACGTCCCGTTAAGTCTCGCGCAACCCATGTGGCGTAATCTGCCGCCAGATTGCGAGGGCATCATGAAGCGCAAACCACTCTTACTTTTCGCCTTTCCGGCTTTTGTCCTGCTGATCCTGGCGACAGAGCGAATAGCCACGGTCCTGCTCGGAACCTATCCAGCAAGCGCCAATATGTGGAGGATCTGGCTTGCCTTGCACCCGTCGTCCGGCATGTTCTGGCAACAGGTCGATTTCTATCTGGCGGGGTCGATGGGCCTGGACTTTGCCTTGCTGGGCGCCGTCCTGGGAGTCTGCTGGGTGGCATGTCGGGCCAGAAGCTCGGCGGCTTTCTTTCTTGCCAACCATGGCACCTTGATCGTCGCGGCATCGATGATTTTCATCGGCGGCCACTCGCAGACCGCAAGCACCATTGCCGCGTTTACGGCGCCGAGCGGCTTTCAATTCTCACTGGTGATGGACTTCACCTGGCTGAACGGCCTGCTGTCGGTCATGGGAGTGGCGGCGTGCGCCTATTGTCACTTTGCCTATCTGGGTGAGCTCAGGATGCGCGTTGAATCGCGGCGTGTCCGGGTTCTGGCACTGCAGAGAGATTTCTAGTGCCGTTGTCCCAAAACCGAAATCACTTTTGGGCGGCAATGCATCAGTTTATCTTGTGATAGGTGACCTTGCCCTCGGGGGATACGATCCGCTGGTAGTTGGAGCTTGGCGCCGGAGGCACCGCCGGAGCCGGCCTCCTTCGAGGCGCCCGCGGCAGGTCCTCGACGGCAGGCTGGGCGTCCGGTTCGGAGGCGCTGGCAACTGCCGCCGGCGCTTCGACGGGCGGGGAAAGCTCCACGACGCGCGGCTCGTCGCCACCGTGATTTCCCGACATTTCCGGTGCCTGCCGGGCGATGTTGGCGTTGACCTCGCCGAAGCTCGCCCGCAGCCGATCATCCAACGCCTCGAACCGGCTTTGAAATCCGTTGTTGACCGTATCCAGCCGCGCGCTCATTCGCTGCTCGAACTGGCCGAGGTCCTCCAGCCGCGCCTCAAGCGCCCGCAGGTCGTTGATGCCACGGTAGAGGTAGACGGCCGCGGTGGCGTTCAGAAGAGCAAACAGCGTCAGGCCGACACAAACGGCAACGGCAAGTCTGGACCGGCTCTTCTCCTTGTCGAGCAATAACGGTTCCACCGCTGCCACCAGTTCGTCCGGATCGCTGATCGTCGTCATTGGACCACCACCTTGGTGCCGACCGGCACGCGCCTGAAAAGATCGATGACATCGGTATTGGTCAGGCGAAAACAGCCCGACGTCCCGTCGAAACCCACGCCGGAAGGGTCGTTGGTGCCATGGATGCGATACAGCGTGTCGCGACCATCCCGTAGCAGATAGAGCGCCCTGGCGCCGAGCGGATTGTACGGCCCCGCGGGAACCATCTCCGGCAACTCCGGCTGCCGGGCACGCATTTCCCGGGGCGGCCGCCATTCGGGCCATTCCGTCTTTGCCCCCACCTGGACCGTACCCGTCCAGCCAAATCCATCCCGTCCGACACTGATCTGGTAGCGCAGCGCCTTGCCCTGGCCGGTCACCAGGTAGAGCGCTTTTTCCTGCTTGCGGATGATGATGGTTCCAACGGTCTCGGCGGTGGGAAACGCCACCATCTTGCGCAGGCTGGGACCCATGGCCGGCAATGGCGGGCGGCTGCCCGCCGACGCGATCTGTGCGGCGGCAAGCACCAGCGCCAGGCCGACAAGGCAGGCGGCTGCCAGCCGAAAGCGGGGATGGCTAGCGGGCCGCATCGCCGAGCCGCTCCCGGAACATCTTCTTCAGATCCTTGTTGAAGCGCGCCCGCCCATCCACTTCCGACGGCAGCATCGCGCGGTTCAAGGCGTCGGCCAGCAGCGCATTGTCGAGGGCGACCGACTTGATGTGCGGCGCCTTGAAGATCTTCTCCAGTTCACTGCGCGAGAAGTGGTTGCCGAACCATTTGCGCTTGTGCTTGTTGGCCACCAGGGTGATGTTGACGGCGTTGCCGCGCAGCTCGCGGATCTTCTTGTAGAGCCGTTTGCCTTGCCGCAGCGAAGCGACATTGAGTTCGAAGACGATGAAGATCTCGTCGCTCGTCGACAGCACGGAATCGTGCCAGGGCGTTTCGAGGTTGGGCAGGTCGATGACGATGTCGTCGAACCGGTAGGCGACAAGGTCCAGCAGCCGGAAGACGAAATCGGCGCCCTGCGGCTCGAATGGCAGTTGCGGCCGCTCGAAGGCATAAAGGGTGAGGCCGGACGGTCGCGACAGCTTGATGACGTCCATGAGTTCGACATCGAGCCGATCCGGCTGGCCGATGATGCCGGCAAGATCGAACTGGTTGAACAGGTTGAGATAGGCGCCGCAATTGGCGCTCTGGAAATCGAGATCGACCAGGCAGGTCGATGCCGCGCGTTCGGCCGATTTCGAGGCCAGGAACTCCGCCGCCGAGAGCGCCAGCGTCGTGGCACCCGCGCCGCCGCTGGCGCTGATGAAGGTGATGATGCGGCTCTTCGCTCCCTGGCTGCCGGTGTCGTGGAAGGTGACGGCGTTGAGCAGTTCCTTGCCGTCGAGCGGCTTGTGCAGCCAGTCGGAGGCGTTCATGCGCACCAGCACGCGCGTCTGCTCCGACGTCAACTCATTGGAAACCGCGATCAGCGGCACCGTCGCCCACAGCGCGCGCGCCTCGACGATGCCAGGGCTGGCGAGCAATTCGCCATCGCCGAGATCGAGGATGACGATGCCCGGGCGCGTATCGGCGGGCGGCCCCTTGAGGAAATCACCGGTCTCCGAGATCCGCACGTCATAGATCGCCAGCGCATCGAGCCGCGTTGCGACATCACGCTTGAAATTCGGATCCGACGAAAACAGCGCGACCTGCTTTCGCTTGGTCGGCAGGACCTTGGTGTTGATGGCATTCATGGCCAGGTGCTCTTCATGTCTTCGCCCGTGACCGTGCTCAGCATCGAGGGCATGGTGATGGTTCCGAATCCGAGAAACCCGGCCAGAAAGAAGAACTGGAAGGGATGATTGACAACGCTGACGGTGATCGTTGGCACCGGGCCGCTTGGGCGTGTCCAGTAGCCGAGGCCCGAAGCCTGGTACTGAATCTGGACCTCGGATTTCAGAAGAGTTGGCAAGAATGTCAGCATTCCCGGCCGTGTGCTGCTGCCGCTGAAAATGAAGTCGAAAGCAGCCTGGCTCGCGGTGAGGTCTTTGCACGTAGCGCCTGTTCCACAGGTGCAGGATACAACTCCGGCGGCACTGGCCGTACAGATATAGCTGTAAGTGTTGGCTGGAACCGCCTTTCCCACATCCAGTGAGTCGCTGGGTGTTTTTGCCTCGAGCAGAAGTCCGCTGGCGATCGGAGCGGAAATCTGCGCCAGCCTGGCGCCGGCCTGCACCGCTTTGTTGCCGACGTTCCACTGGTAGAAGGCGTAGCCGAAGTCGACGAAGCCGAGGAGAAGAGTCAGCAGCAGGGGCATTGCAATGGCCATCTCGACCATCGTCGCGCCGGATTGGTTTCTCCAGAACGTGTCGTGCGACATCACCATCCGAGGACACGCTCCTGATGGAATACCGAAAGCGTGAGGGCGCCGAAGCCAAGATAAGACCAGAGGCCCAGAGTAGGGTACGGATACGCGGTGCTGACTTCCACGACAACGACCGTACCGGTGCTGCTGAGATAGAGCTCGGTACCGGTCGTGGCATCGATCGCCGGGACCGATTGTGCCTTCCTGATCTTGACCTGAGCCGCGGTCCACCCGGTAACCCTCGCGCTACCGCCCTGGACGGCCCCGTTCACTGCGAGGTTTGTCGCCAATCCTGAACAAGTGTCCCAATCACTGCTGCAGCGCGCCATATAGCGAGAGGCATCCTCGACGCCTGCTTCGAGAAGCAGGCGCGTGTTGAAGATGTTCGAGAACTCGAAGACACCGGCCGACAGCAGCAGCACGAATGGCGTGACGATCGCCACCTCGACCAAGGCAGCGCCTTGTTCGTCGTGATGGAATCGCCGGAGGAACTGCCTCAGTGTGATGAACATGACGCTACCGGTACAATTGCGCTTCGTTGCGGAATGCTTTATCGACAAGGGTGTTGTTGGCGAACCCACCATCGACGTCGACGATCTCCAGGCTGATTGGCTTCTCGCCGGCTGAAGGATCTTCGGGGTCCTTGGTGTTGTCCTGCTTTTGGACCGGGGTGTTGACGAACACGCTTACATAGCCGTCAGGCTTGAGCGCGACGTGACCGTTCAGTTTGTCATCGTTGGCGATGCAGTCGACTATGGCCATGTTCAGCAACCGGCGTTCTGGGTCTACGGTTGGCGCGTCGCCCTTGTAGCAGGACGGGTCGCCCGTTTCCTTGGTCGGTGCCAATGACTTGTCACTGACGAAACCGTGAGAAATCTCATATTTGTAGACGTCATATCGGGAAGCTGGCGCGGTCTTTGTTCCGGTCGGGTTGGTGGCGCTGGGGACATTCGGATATGTCGTCCCGTGGTTGATCGACCAGTAACTGCTCCAAAAACCCTGAGACGCGATCTGGTCGGACATTCCCTTGGCGTCGACGTAGTTGGCGCCTGGGGGCAAGGGTAGCGCGGTGTTGTCAGTCACCGGATCGTATTTGCTGCAGCCGGTCTTCTGGCCTTTGCGAACATTGGTGGCCGGCCTGTAGTTGAAATCCTTGTTGTTCTTGTTCAGGGAGCCGCTATAGAGATCGAACCGGACATTGAGGCCTGTATTGACCTGGCCGAGGGTGACGCCGGTCTTGGTGGTCAGGGAATCGCGGCTATAGCAGGTGCCGGAAGTGCCGATCGCAATGGCGTCGCGCAAAGAGCTCAGGTTGTTATCGATCAGTCCGAAATTGCCCGGCCCCGGGTTGGAATCGACCTTGAGGACGCGAAACTCCCGGCCGTAGGTATCCCCCGAAGCGAAAGCCTGCTGGATCGTCTTGCTGGTCGACGGGTCTGTTGTCTCGAAGGGATTGCACATGAAAAGCGGCACCGTTTCGCAGATAGATTGAACGAAGCCGGCAACCGCTTGTGGTTGAATGTCCATCGTATCCTTGCTGCCGAGGAGACTTGCGGGGAAGATCGTCGCGAAGGAACCTGCGCCGGCCGCCTTCACGGTGACTTCCGCGAAGGACACTGCTTTGGGGTCGGTGCTTGCCCAGTTAACGCCATTGGCATCGACGCCTGCCGCACTAAGAGCCGTGTCGTCGCTGGCTGGTATCCCGGTCAGATAGGTCACGGTAACATCGGCCAAGACGATCGCATGAGAGCCAGACGTCGAAAACAAAGTACCGTTCGAGACAAGGTTGGCAACGGCGCTGTTGGCTCTGATGATGCTGTCTGTTCTACCGTCCAGTTCGGCGGCGGCCGCCAGCGCTAGACCATCAACGCCTTTCTGCAGGTCGTTGTGCAGCCCGTTGGCGCGGCTCATGTCGATGGCTAGCAGCGCGAAGCCGATAAGCACGGGCAGCATGATGGCGACGAGGATCATCGCTATGCCGCGTTGATCGTTCCAGAAGGCACGAATGGTCCCCAACATGACCTTACTCTCTGCTCTCTTGCGCAAGGGCCCCTCGCATGCCCGGCGCCATCCGCATCCTTCCGTTCAGTTCACTGCTTTGTCACGCCCGACCCGCCGACATTGACCGTGATGGCTGGTGGCGGCGGCGGTGGCGGCGGGAATTTGTAATTTTGGGCAACGGCGGCAGCGCGTGTGCCGTCGCCTTCGATATGCGTGTTCCTGGAGGCCGGATTGAGCGGATCGACCGTCTGCAGCATCGAGTTGAACTTCTGCGTGTCGCCGGCGGCCAAGGTCACCGTGTCGTAATGGTTCAGATAGTCCGCGGCGCAGCCCGAAAGCGACCCGGCACACAGAATGAGGATCAAGGCGCTATTTCTTGACATAAAGCATCTTGTCCTTCGATTTGAAGTCGAGCATGTGGCCATAGGGGCCGGTGACGCCGTCGCCCGTCTCGTATTTCCGGATCATGTCCTTGTTGACTTCGAGCTGGCCGAGCACGAAGAATTCGGGATCGTTGGCGGGCCGGGTCTTGTCGAGCGGCGTCGCCAGTTGCTCGCCGGGCTTCACCGGCCGCACGAGATGCGGCGTGACGATGACAACCAGTTCGGTTTCTTCCTTCTGGTTGCTGGAATTGCGGAACAGCGCGCCGATGACAGGCACTTGGCCGAGCCATGGCACCTGGTTCTGCAGCTTGGTGGTCTTGCTGGACAGAAGCCCGCCGACCGCGAAGCTCTGGCCATCGCGCAGTTCGACGACGGTTTCCAGCTTGCGGTTGGTGAAGATCGGATCGCCGGCGGTGGTGAAGCCGGTCAGGTCGCTGACCTCCGGTGCCAGCTTGATGTGGATCTTGTCGTCAGCGAGCACGATCGGCGTGAAATTCAGATTGACGCCGAACTGCTTGTACTCGATCTGGACCTGGCCATTGGCGTCGACGCTGCGGATGGGGACCTGGCCGCCGGCGTTGAAGCTGGCCGCCTCGCCGGAGAGCGTGGTCAGGTTCGGCTCTGCCAGCGTGCGCACCACGCCCTTGGCCTCAAGGGCTTCAATGATCAGATCGACCTTGATGTTGCTGTCGATGACGCGCGTGATCAAGGCTGCGAAGGGATTGCTGTTCGAAAGCAGACCGCTGACAAGGTCGCCTGCCCCGAGCTCCGCCCCGTCCTTGTCCACGGTGGCAATACCAGTTCCGACCCGGGTGGTGCCCCGGCTGTTGGTACTCTTGATCGACACACCGAGGTCGCGTCCGGCATTGCGCTTCGCCTCGAGCACGCGCACTTCGAGGTTGACCTGCTGGCTGTCGTCCACCGTGACGGCGTTGATGATGGCGTCGGGACCGTATTGCTGGGCAACTTCCATGATCGCTGCCAGGGTGGCGCCATCCTTGACATGACCGCCAAGCCGCACCCGGCCGTTGACCGAGCCGATCTCGATACGCGACCTTGGCGAAACCTGGCGGATCGCCGCCGCCATGTCGCTGACGTCGACGCCGACCTCGATCTGGATGACGCCGAGCGAACGTTTGTCCGTGGAGAAGAGATTGACCGTGGTGGTGCCGGCGCCCTTGCCGATGACATAGAGCGTGCGGTCGGTCATCGGCTGCGCATCGGCGATCTTCTCGTCGCCGACGACGATGTCGCCGAGGTTGGCATTCACCTGGATCGTCACCGATTGCGACATCGGCAGGAAAACACGATGGACGCTGGGGTTCGACACGTCGATGAAGCGGTCGGCCGCATCGGCCGTAAGGCCCGATAGCAACAGCGTCGCCACACAAGACAACGCGGCCGCCGCTATCCTCCAGAAACCCTGCATCCCCGTCTCCCCGATCGCTGCCGGCGGCAGCCCCATTTCGTTCGCCGCGCCTTTGTTATGGTTGTCGCGGCACGTCATATGTCTCGAGCTTCACGCCCCGGAAAACGCCCACTGTCACCTGTGCCGGCGGAGCGGGCTGAACATATTTGACCACTTCCTTGACGACCTCGTGCACCTCGGGCGCCGACGCCACGACAGGCACCGGCTTTACCTTGCTCAACTGGTCGAGCTTGTTTCCGACCCGGTCCACGGCCTGGGCCAACCCCGCGATCTTGTCGTCGGCGCGTTTGCGCTCCTCGGCGGCCGCGGCTTCGGCCGCTGCCTTCTTGTCGAGTTCGGCTTGCCGCTTCGCAACATCGTCCGGGGTTTCGCCGGTAAGGTCGGAAAGCGTTACCCGTTCGGTCGTCTCGCCCTTGCTGGCGGCGGCCTGGCGAAGGGCCAGCGACAATTGGCCGGCGCCGGCGGCGAGGGTCAGCTTCTGGGCATCCTTGGTGCTGGCCTCGAGCGTCACCGATTTGACGACTGTCGGGCTGTCCTTGCTCACATCGGCAACCTGGTCGACGGCAAGCACCTTCATGCTCTGCAACAGCACGTCGACAAAACTCTTGTCGGCGCCGTCGTCGCCACGCACCGTGCGGGTCAGCAGCACGTCGACCCGGTCGCCCGGAAAGACGAAACCGGCGACACCAAGCACATCATTGACCCGGATGGAAACGGCTTTCATGCCTTCGCCGAGCACCGCCGAAAGCGTGGCGCGCTGGCCCGGGCCAGTGATCTTGGTGGCGAGGATAGGTTCGTTGGCGCTGATCGTCTGAAGCGCCTGCCGCGTGCCGTCGCCTGCTAGGGCCTCCTTGGTCGTCTTGAAGGCGCCAGTCGGAACCGCGCCCGCAGGCCAGGCGATTTCGCGCAACTTGTCGTCGGTCAGCGTGTCACCGAATTTCAAAGCTACGGCCGCCACCACGACCGTGTCGCGCGGGACCTCATCCGTCCGCGCCATGGCATTGCGCTGGCTGGCCAGCCAGATATTGGCGAGCACCACTGCCAGCACGCCGAACACGCCGGCGAGGACAATCATGATAAGCGTATTAGCGCGCATCTTCCCACCCCACCATCGCCCGCCGGGCGAATGTCCGCCCCTTCAAAGCGCAGAATCCTGGGCCGAAATCAAGCGATTCCGGCCCAGAAAGTTTTTAGCAAGTGCCACCGGCAGTGCCTGTGCTGGATATGCCCTTGGTGTTCAGGTTCACGCAAAGGCCGGTGAACTGACTGCCGACCCATCCGCCGATGGCGATGATCGCAACGATCGACGCCGCGGCAATGATGCCGATCAGAATTGAGTATTCCACCATGGCAGCGCCGTTCTCATCGTCGTGGAACTGCCTAGCTACGCGGATAAGCGACTTCATGTCTTAATCTCTCCTTCCCTGGCCGATTCCGGCCCAGGGCGTTTCCGATCAACCAGCCGTGCTGCAAGCGCCGGTGCCAGTGCCAGCAGAGCCGATACCCGTGCCGCTCAGCTTCGTGCAAAGGCCGGTGAACTGGCTGCCCACCCATCCGCCGATGGCGATGATCGCAACGATGGATGCCGCAGCAATGATGCCGATCAGGATGGAGTATTCGACCATGGCAGCGCCGTTTTCGTCGTCGCGGAACTGCCTGGCTACGTGGATAAGCGACTTCATGTCTATCCCTCCTTTTTTGGCCGATTCCGGCCCAGGGCGTTTCTAATCAACCAGCTGGATTGCAACTGCTCCCGGCAGCACCATTAGTGCCAAGCTTCGTGCAAAGGCCGGTGAACTGGCTGCCGACCCATCCGCCGATGGCGATGATCGCAACGATGGATGCCGCTGCAATGATGCCGATCAGGATGGAGTATTCGACCATGGCAGCGCCGTTTTCGTCGTCGCGGAACTGCCGGGTCATCGTCATGAGCTTGTTCATGTCAATGTCTCCCTTTGGAGGTTTGAACCCGACGAGACAGAGCCAGGATGAACTCCATACCCAAGCATCCCCCGTCACCGCGATCCTAGGTCCCGAGAAATTGCGGAGTCAAACGGGATTAACGGTTCCTTAACTTTCCAATACATGAACTTTCGAGTTGAGCGCGGCTTTAAATTTCAGCAAGATCTTGATTCGCCTAGTTTTTCAAGCGTCCTTAACCATTCGTTCACAATTATGCCTGGCAGCTAATAAAGCGGCAGTTACTTTAGGCCTATTGCATACTCCTTTATATCTGGGGGGTTATAACCAGATATTGAGTGGTCGCCGATGTCGGAGCACCCAAGGGGCACAGGGGCCTCCAAAGCCTGGTGTGCCGCTCATATTTGGCGGCGTGGGATCCAGAAATAAAAACGATATTTTCTCCACCCGCATCTTAACTATCTTGCAAGTATTGGTTCTTCCCGAACCCGAGGGCGCTTGTCCCGCATGTGGTTAACCGTTAGTTTATGGATTGCAAATTTAGGGAAGCCTAACGCGGCGGGACGGGATGGCCGATGCTTAGACGGATGGAACGCGAAAGGCGGGCATTCCTGCACCCGTCGCTTTCGGCGGCCGATTCGGCCTTCGATCCGATGGCGGCCATATCAATTGGCCGCCGGGCGTATGGATGGACCGGAATGGCGAAATCCGAGAAAAATGGGCTTGTTGCCTTTATTTCAGCCTTGCTTGCCGGAGCTGTGGTGACAAATCTGATCTGGTTGCCGTTCTCGACCGTGAACCTCAATAAATCTATCTGGTTCGATGTGGCGATGACGATGCCCATGGCCTTGCTGTGGGTGCTCCTTGGAGCGATGCGCCTTCAGCTTCGCAAAACGCCTTTTCGCCATCGCGACATGGTAAGTGAGTTCGCTGGCAGGATACAGGCGCTGGCCATGGCGTTGACCGCTATAACCCTGTTTTCCCTAGTGCTTCTGCTCGTTACCTATCTGGCTACCGCGACAAGCCGTCCACTGCTGGACAGCTATCTGGCCGCGGGCGACGCAGGCTTGGGCTTCGACTGGGTCTCCTATGTGAGATTGCTCAACGACTATCCATCAATCGATCATGTGCTTTCGATCGCCTACAACAGTTTGAGCGTACAGTTGTTGCTGCTGCCGGCCATCCTCGCGTTGACCGCTCGGTCGGACCGGCTGGAGGAATTTGTCGCGCATTACGGGGTGGCCGGTTGCTTGATGTGCCTGGTCACGATGGCAGTGCCGGCGGCAGGTGCCTTTGAGTTTTACCATCCGTCGCCGGAGATTTTGAGTTCCTTTGGTCCCGGCGCCTCGACGCGGCACCTTGAGCAGCTTCATGCCTTGCGGACACTGAAACCATTCCTGCTGGAGCATCCCGAAGGTCTTGTCTCGTTCCCTTCCTTCCACTCCACCCTGGCCGCGATCTTCGCCTATTCAATGCGTGGCATCCGCTATATCTCGCTTCCCGTCTGCGCCCTGAACGCGATGCTGATCCTCGCCACATTTCCCGAGGGCGGGCACTATCTGGTCGACGTGCTGGCGGGATTGGCAGTCGCGGCCGTTGCAATTCAATTTGTCCGCTGGATTGCCCAAGTCCGGCCGCCCCTGCAATCAGATTCGGAAGTCGTTCAACGCTTGTCCAGCCGACAACAGGTGCCTTTGTCATGACCGTCGCCAACCAAGCAGTCATGTTTCGACACGATCCGCCGGACCTCGGTTCGCGCACTTCCGGGCCGAGCAGTGCTTTCCTATCAAATGAATTTCGGACCCGCGCGAGATGTTAGGCCGCTTCATCAAAGGGCCGGCTGAACAGCCAAAGCCGCTCGATCAGCCGATCACGGGCGTGCTGCTCCCCGCTGCAACGCCAATTCCGGCAACTGTGGATCTGGCGCCGCAAGGCGAGGACTTCCTGACGCTGAAAGTCGAACTGCATCGCCATTTGATTGACCGGTTCAATTTAACCGCGCTCGAAACGGCATCCAAGGACGAGATACTGAACGAGATCCGCCCGATCGTGCGCGAGTTCGTGCGCACCCACAGCGTGCCGCTGAACGCACGCGAACTTGACCAAATTACCAGCGAGACCGCCGACGAGATGCTGGGACTCGGCCCGATCGAACCGTTGCTCAAGGACGACACGATCACCGATATCCTGATCAACACCCACAAACGTGTTTTCATCGAACGGCGTGGCCTGGTTGAAGAAACGGCCATCCGATTTCGTGACGAGGCGCATCTGCTGCGGGTCATCAACAAGATCGTGTCGGCCATTGGCCGGCGCGTCGATGAATCGGCGCCGATGGTCGATGCCCGCCTGGAGGACGGTTCCCGCGTCAACATCGCGGTGCGGCCGATCTCGGTCGACGGCCCGCTGGTGTCGATCCGGAAATTCTCCAAGAATCCATATTCACTCGAACGCCTGGTGGCGCTCAATTCGATCCGCCCGCCAATGGTCGATCTGCTGCGGATCGCCGTACAGGCGCGCAAATCGATCCTCGTTTCGGGAGGGACGGGCAGCGGCAAGACGACCTTGCTCAATGCGCTGTCGAGCTACATCCCGTCCAGGGAGCGCCTGATCACCATCGAAGATGCGGCGGAACTTCAGCTGCAGCAACCTCACGTCGGCCGGCTGGAGACACGTCCGCCCAGTGTCGAAGGAAAGGGAGAGGTTCGCCAGCGCGAACTGGTCAAGAACGCGTTGCGCATGCGTCCCGACCGTATCATCGTCGGCGAGGTGCGCGGCGAGGAAGCCTTCGACATGCTGCAGGCCATGAACACCGGCCATGAAGGCTCGATGACCACCATCCACGCCAACACGCCGCGTGATGCGATATCTCGCTTGGAGCAGATGGTGGGCATGGCAGGAATGCCGATGACGCATGAATCCATCAGAGCGCAGATTGCTTCCGCCATCGACGTCATCGTGCAGACACAGCGCCTCTCCGACGGCCGCCGGCGCGTGACATCGATATCGGAGATTACCGGTATGGAAGGAAACGTCGTCCAGATGCAGGAAATCTACACCTTCGTACGTCGCGAGGTGACGGTTGACGGTCAGATCGTCGGGGAGTTTCGCGCCACCGGTGTTCGTCCACGTTTTGCGCCAGAAGCAGCGACGCTTGGACACCATTTCGCCAAGGACGCCTTCAATCCTCAGGTTGCGCTCTGATGCCCACCGGCCAGACCTTGCTGTATTTTATTTACACGCTCGCGGCCGCGGCCGTCATTCTCGCCGGCGAGGCGCTGTATCTTTCCTTCGCCGATCGCCGGACCCGTGCCGGCACGATCAATCGGCGGCTGAAGCGATTGTCCGATGAGGTTCCGGCCGAAAAGACCTTGCAAGGATTGCTGCGCGAGCGCGGCCTGACGGACACGGGTGACTTTCTTTTCGGCATGGTCGGTCTGAACAGGCTTTATACCCAGTCCGGCGTTACCGGAAACCCGCTGACTTTCGCCGCGATGTTCCTGCTCTCCGCTATCGCACTCGCGCTTGTGTTCTCGTTCCTCCTCAATTTTTCCTTATTGCCTTCCATCCTGATTTTTCTGGTGACCGGATTTGCCTTGCCGCTTCTCGTTCTGCGTCGTGCGCGCAATAAACGGATCCAGAAATTCGCGAAACAGCTCCCGAACGCACTCGACATGATCGTGCGTTCACTGCGGGCAGGGCACCCGGCATCGGTGGCGGTAGGTCTGGTCGCGCGCGAAATGCCCGATCCGCTCGGCACCGAATTCGGCATCGTCTCCGACGAAATCACCTTCGGACTGAGTATCGAACAGGCGGTGCGGAAGCTTTCGCAGCGCGTAGGTTTCGAAGGCCTCCACCTGCTGTCGGTGTCGCTGTCGATCCAATCAAAAACGGGCGGCAACCTGACCGAGATCCTCGCCAATCTTTCGTCGGTTCTGCGCGAACGTCAGAAACTCAGAATGAAAATCAGGGCGCTTTCATCAGAGGGCCGGGTGTCCGCGTGGATCATCTCGCTCTTTCCGCTCGTAATGTTCCTGATTCTCCAGCTCGCCGCTCCGGCATATTACGGCCAAATATGGCACGACCCTCTGGTCATGCCGGTGTTCTTGATCTTCGGAACGTGGGCGCTGCTGGGTGACTTCATCATGTATCGCATGGTCAATTTCGATTTCTGACAGGAGCGAGCCATAAACCTGTTATCGAACATTCAGGGACTGAGTTTCCTGGTTTCCACCGCGGTGTTCGTGGCGGCTGTGTCGCTGTTCCTGTTCGGCGCGCTTGTCTTCTTGCCGGCGTTGCAGACACGCAAGCTGGTTGCCCAGAGCCTGACGTCGGAAGGCATCGCCGACCGCCGCTCGCTCGCGGGTCAGGAACAATTGCTCAAAATCTCGGCGCAACGTCCGGTTGATGCCTACTTTCGATCGATGGAGAAGGAACGCAACGAGCCGAATGCGCTCGAGGCGAAGCTTTTTCGCGCCGGGTTTTATCAACCCAGTGCTCCGCTCATCTACACCTTGTCGCGACTGGGCGCGGTCTGTATCGGCTTTTTGGTTGCCTATGCGCTCCTTGTACGAGTGCTCCCGCCCCACCTGCCTGCTTTCATGGCCTTTGCCGGTTCCGCGTTGTTCGGACTCGCATGCATCGTGATTCCAGCTATCCTGCTCGATCGCTTCGAGAATACGCAAAAACAGATCTATCGCCGCGGGTTTCCCGATTTTATGGACATGATGATCACCTGTGCCGACGCCGGCATGAGCCTGGAGGCGGCGGTAGAGCGTGTCGGCGCCGAACTGGCCGGCACCCACAAATGGCTGGGCATCCAGCTTGCGATCATGAACCTGCAATTGCGCGCCGGCAAACCGTTGCGGGAGGCGCTGCGTGAACTCGCGGACCGCATCGGGCTGGAAGAGGCGCGCTCCCTGGCCGTGCTGTTCCGGCAGTCGGAAGAGCTCGGCACCAGCCTGACGGAAGCGCTGCGCGTCTATAGCGACGAGATGCGCGGACAAAGAATTCTTCATGCTGAAGAACGTGCCAATGCCCTGCCTGTCAAAATGATGATTCCATTGGGGCTGTGCATCTTTCCCGTTGTGCTCATGGTCATCATGTTGCCAGTGATCATTCGCATGAAGGGCATTTTCTTCTAAATGGTTATATGCTTTGATTCTAAAAAAGGGTCGGTCGACTCTTGGGGGACAAAATGACAGGGCCAATGCGCCTCGCAGCCGTAGCCAGTCTGTTGTTGGCGCTTGCCGGCTGCCAGACAAATGGTGCGGACACCACAGGCGGTGTCGTGCGCACCAATGAACCCTCGAAAGGCGATGTCACGTCCTTTGGCGATGCGTTCGACGGATTGAAGACGGTCAGTAACGTCGAATACTATGCCTCGGATCAGGCCGTGGCCGAAGCCAAGAACCAGTTCCGCGCGGAAAACTACGGCAATGCCGGCGCGCTGTTCTTCAAGGCGACGCAACTGGCGCCCAATGATGGCGGCGCCTGGATGGGATTGGCCGCATCGTGCGACCGGATCCACCGTTTCGACCTTGCCGACCGGGCCTACAGCAGGGCCTTCCGGCTGGTTGGCGCCTCGCCCGAATACTACAACAATGTCGGCTATTCCTATCTGCTGCGTGGCAAACTGCAGGACGCCCGTTCGAATTTTCTCAAGGCTTATGAGCTGGCACCCAACGATCCGACCGTGGCCAACAATCTGAAGCTGCTGTCGTCGAGCGTGCAGAACATCGAGCGCTAGTATGCTGCTTGTCGAGGCACTGCTGCTGAAGGCCCTCGCCATCCCTCTGCTCGCCAGGATTGCGTGGCTCGACTTCACGACGCAGAGGATTGCCAATCGTGATGTGCTGCTACTGCTCTGCCTGGGGGTGGGATCGCTGTTGTTGTTGATGCTCCGATCCGGGTCGTGGTGGGACATGGGCTTGAGCGCGTCTGCCGGCCTCGTGCTGTTTCTTGCCTTGTTCCCGTTCTGGGTCTTCCGCAAGATCGGAGCCGGCGACGTCAAGCTGATAGCGGTCGTCCCTTTTCTGACCGGCGGCGAAGACCTCGCCGTTTTTTCCGCGCTGCTACTGGTTTTCGCCCTCGTCACTGCAGGGATCATGAAAAATCCGCTCCTGCTGCCCGCAGGCGCCTTCCGCCTCTACGTTCAGCATCTCGACCGCAAAGGCGTTGTGCCGTTCGGCGTGCCAATCTCGGTCGCGGCGATCTGCACGACAGCCCTCCTGATCTACGAAAGTGTGGTGTTGGCGAGCAGTTCTGGAATCCTGAATCAGCTTAACTGAACGGCGGCAGCCCGCTCTGCTGTGCGAAGCGCGGGCCATCCAGCCGCATTCACAGGCAACGTCAACCAAAACGCAAACGTTGCGCTGTGCGGGCTGAGTGCGATCGCCATTACGGCTGAAATTGCAATCGAGATCGGCGCCAGGACACGAAGCACGGGAAGAAGGTTTGGCATTTGGCCACGATAAGTCGGACAGATTAACCAAAAGTTGAGACGGCATAACCGTTAACTCTTTGGAAACCATTTTCTTGTCGGGGCGCGGAAGTGATGTTTCAATAACTGCTTAAGGAGGGGATGAAAATGTTGAACGAGGATTTTTTCGGCCGCATTGCCATCATCTTTGCGATGACGGTTTTGGCGACGTCCAGCGCGATGCCTCTGCTCCTCTATTTCCGTCAGGATACCTCAGCAAGTTCGCTGGCAATCGTTACTCAACTGGCGTCAACCGTGTTTCTGTCGTTGCAGCTTGTGATGACAATCGTCCGCCTTCCGCCAAAGGGAACTGCGCAGGGAATTGAACCGAGAGTAACCTCGGTAGCTGGAACATTTTTGATCCTGCTCGCATTGAACCTGACGCCGGCATTGCAAAATGAGGCGGCTCAAGTGACGGCTCTCTGCTTGGTCTTCATCGGTACGGCCAGTTCGATTTTCTGTCTCTATTGGCTGGGCCGTTCCTTCTCTCTCATGGCGACGGCTCGACGCTTGGTTACCACTGGCCCGTATTCGATTGTCCGGCATCCGCTTTACATCTGCGAGGGGGTATTCGTCCTCGGGATGATCCTCTCGCATTTTTCAATGCTGATGGTGGCCTTGGGTGCGGTTCAGTTCTTTTTGCAGTATAGACGCGCGAGAAATGAAGAATCCATTCTTCAGCAAACCTTCCCAGAGTACGACGATTACGCGCGGCGCGTCCCCATGCTCTTGCCGCGGTTCCTTGGTGGCGCCATACCAAGCGGCCAATAATCAGGACTCGCCCTGTTGATCTGGTCTTTGCAAGTGCTTCGCTTCGTTGCCGCGCTGATGGTCGTATATGTCCACGCAGCGCAGACTGCCGTTAAGGCCACCGGATCCAATGGCCTGTTACCTCACGATTTGCAGGTGGTCGGCTTCGCGGGCGTAGACATCTTCTTCGTCATATCAGGGGTGATTATTGCTAAGACGGCACCTGGTCTGACTTGGCGATCTTTCGCTTGGAGACGATTCCGGCGCATTGTTCCGCTCTACCTGCTGATCAGCATCCCCTATGCGATCGTCGCCTACAAAACCGGCTTCGGCTGGCGGGACGCGGCGGCGACGCTCTTGCTATGGCCGGCTACCGATCAAATGACCGCGCCAGCACTGCCTGCGGCCTGGACACTGTGCTTCGAAATGCTGTTTTACGCTGCCGCGACAATCGTTCTCGTCGACCGGCGACTGCTGTCGGGACTCCTCGGTATCTTCGGCCTCGCAATGATGTTTCGTTCGGTGGGTCCGGTGCTGCAGTTTCTTGGCAACCCGCTGATCATCGAGTTCGGTTTCGGCGTCGTTCTCGCCTATGCGCCTAGGTGGAAACCGGCGGTGTGGTGCCTGCCGATCGGCGCCGCGGCTATGATAGCCGTCGGATTCATTGGGATAGCGCCGCAAGGGGGAACGATGGAGTTCCTCGCCGGCGATAACGGCTTCCAGCGCGTGCTGGTCTACGGCCTCCCGGCGGCGATGATCGTCTTCGGCACGATGCAGATCGACGCGAAGCCGAGCGTCTGGACGGTTTTCGGTGATGCCTCCTATATGCTCTATCTGATCCACACTCTGCCGATAACGCTGCTTCTGATGGTGTGGACCGCTTTTCCGATTCCTCCGGACCTTATCATCGTGATCGGCACTGCCACATCAGTTCTTTTCGCTTGGCGGATGTACATTCGGTTCGAGTTGCCGCTGCGCAAATTCCTGCGCCGGTATGATCCCCATCTGAAGACTGGCCGCCATCCTCAATCGGCTTAACTTGAAGGCGGCCCGGCTGCTGGAGCTTGGGGTGGGGGGCAGCAGCCGGGCCTTGCCGGCTTTGAAGTCCGGCATATTAGCGTGATCTAATGTTGCGAAATACGCAATAGCGGCCCCTCAATTATCCCGCTCAATTATCAGAGGTCAGGCGCCGAGCGCATCATGCCAGGCCCCCCCCCCAAGTGAACGGGCGCCGGATGTGTCGATCGTCGAAACGCTGTGCTGTCCTGACAAGGGACAAACTGTACCCATGTCTCCGGCTCTCCGGGTCGGACACTCGGCGAGATGGCGGAGAGGGAGTCCCTAATTTCGAGGCGTCAAACGTCGTCACGAGTCACCACAAGCGCTACCATCTATCTTCCATCTAATTGATTATCCACAACTTTAGCCGCTCACTAGCGATCAAGAGCGGTCAGGGTCAAAAACAGATGGTGAGCGCGATTTTGTGAGTGGTTAGCGTGGCGACTAACAAAAAGGACGCCATGACATGACCACTGCAACACGCAAAAAGGGCCTGTCGCCCCGCACTCTCCAAACCCTTATCGAAGCCGCCGAACCGGGCCTTTGGGCGCATAGGTTCGGCTTGTCGCTCGCCATCGCCAAGTCCGGCACGGCAACATGGACGTTCCGTTACGGTGCGCAGGACGGCAAGCGCCGACTGATGACGCTGGAAACTATCAACTCCAATGAGCCGATAACCGCCGCCAGCCTGAAAGCGCTCGAACTCCAAGCGGAAGGGCTGCGGCTGAAAGTGCGGCAAGGCCACGATCCGCTTGCCGCTCGGAACGCCGCTGCGAACAAACCAGAGCGCAACACCGGACCGCGCACCGATACCTTTGAGAACGTCGCGCGCGACTACATTGCGCAGCATGAAGGCGACTGGAAAAACGACAAGCATCGCCAGCAATGGTCAAACACCCTCTCAACGTATGTCTACGCGAAGATCGGCAGCAAAGCGCCGCACGAGATCACAACCGAAGACGTGTTGGACGTGCTGCAACAGGACCACACGCGCAACGGCAAAACCGGATCGCTTTGGAAGAATGCCCGCGAGACAGCATCGCGAGTGCGTAGCCGTATTGAGATCGTGATTGGCGCGGCAAAGGCGAAAGGGCTTTCCAATCCAGCAACCCGGCATCTTTGGGCCGGACACGTGAACCCAGCCGCATGGAATGACAATCTCGAACACTGGTTGAACGGCAAACAATCCAAGTCCCATTTTGCAGCGATGGATTGGAAGGACGTGCCCGCCTTCGTTGCGGAGCTTCGCGAGAAAACAGACTACTCGGCAAAGGCGCTATTGCTGACAATCCTTTCTGCGGTTCGCACGTCCGAATGTCTCAACGCGACATGGGGCGAATTTGACCTTGAAGCGGCAACATGGACCATTCCAGCGGAGCGGATGAAGGCGGGCAAAGAACACCGTGTTCCCTTGTCGAGCGCCGCGATAGAACTGGTGAAAGCACTGCATCGCATCGAAGACAATCCATATGTTTTTCCCGGCGCAAAGCGAAATCAGCCGTTGAGCAACATGGCGATGCTCGAAATGCTACGCGGGATGCGGGACGGATTGACCGTTCACGGCTTCCGAAGCGCATTCCGCGACTGGTGCAGCGAAACGACTTTGCATCCCGATACGATTGCCGAAATGGCCCTTGCGCACACCGTTAAAGACAAGACCGTAAAAGCATATCTTCGCAAAGATGCTTTTGAACGGCGGAAGAATTTGATGCAGCAATGGGAGGATTATCTTTTGCTTGATCGCGAAGAGTACAATGAACGATGGTCAAAATTCATCGCGTGACAGGTAAAGGCCGGTTTTACCGGCCTTTTTCTTTGGAAGACCCTTGACGGTCACAAGCGCTCAATGCAGGCTGTCAACTTGCCGCCTCGACTTGGGGCGCGCGCGAGCGGTGGATGCCGCATGCCACGGTGAAGACGTGGCGCAAAGCGGGTGGATGCCTGCAAGTCCCGAAACCCTATAGAAATCGAAGGCATCGGCTATGTCCGACACCACTATCCTAACCGTTCAAACCGTCTGCGACCGCTTGACCGTGAGCGAGGCGACATTGCGCCGATACGCCAAGGCTGGCGGCGACTTCCCGCGCAAAATCCAACTCGGGCCGCGCCGCATTGGCTATCTGAAAAGCGATGTCGAGGCTTGGCTTATGGCCCGTCATGAAACTGCAAAAGCGGCCGTAGGGCAGTAAATCCGTCAGTATTTTCGTGAGTGACCAAAATTACCTAATGTTTTCAAGCAAAATGGGCGGACATTTGCTCCGTCGAACCCAAAAAAATGCCCGGCGTGTGAAGCCGGGCTGTTATCAATGTTTCAAGACGGATACGGAAAGTTTCAAGTTACAATGGCCGATATATTATCATCGGGCGTACCGGTCAAGCCGGTCGCACAGAATTATCACCAAGCTTTTGCACACATTGCAGCGTTGACCGGGACGGACCCAAATACAACCATTGTCAATTTCCGCTGCATTCACGATGCTATTAAGAATGCGCCGGCGCATTCTTATGACGGAACGTTGCCGCAACTATGGAAAACGTTTCTTGATTACCAAGCACGTGGTCACGGCGTTTTTCTAAACGTCAATCAGCTTGACGGCAACGGGCGGGAACTCGCCAACGTTCAATTCATTCGCGCGCATGTGGTGGATTTGGATAATTTAAGCGCTGCGCAAAATTTCGAGCGCGCCGCAGCGTGGTTTCCGTCACCATCTTTCGCCGTCCAGACGTCGCCATCAAAATACCATTGCTATTGGCCGGTGACGCCTTACCGCGACAATGACCGCTACACTCTTATTCAACGCAAGCTGCGGCAACTGTTTGACGGCGATAAGTCTGTGATCGATCCCACGAGGATGCTTCGCCTCGCCGGGACGCTGCACCTTAAAGACACGTCCGCGCCGCACCTAGTCCAATGCTGGTCATTAGCCGGCCATGGCTATCAGACGCCACCGGAGGCGTTGGAAGGTGCCCTGGCATCTGTCAACGTGATCGATGGTGTCGGCGGGCGGCATGAGCTTGGCGAGCCGTCTCTTGCGGCTCCGTCGCTCGATTGGATACGGTTCGCGTTGAAGCTGCTTGATCCCAATGACCTAGATCGCGGCGACTGGATTTCGTTTTCCGCTGCGGTGAAACAAGCGGGCTGGACGCTTACCGACCCTGACACGCTATTCCACATTTGGTCGGACTGGTGCGCTCGCTACAATACAATCGGCCACGACGGGAAGCCGCGTGTCAACGATCCGGGAGAGAACCTGAAACAGTGGCTTTCTTTTCGCAACACAGAAGTTGGTTGGCCGTCGATTGAACGCCGCGTTCCGTCATTGCTCGCATACCGGACATTAGCCACGCCACCAGCGCAAACGGCACTAGCGCAACCGGCAGTGACCACGGCAACGCTTCCAACGCCACCGATGCCAGCGCCGCCCGAACTCGATTGCAGCGGCGAAATGCTTACGCACATGGAACAGCAACAATGGTTCAAGGGTTGCGTGTTGATCGGTCCCGAAAACCGCATCATTGGACCGCGCGGCATTAGATACGATGTCGGCAGCTTTAACGCATCGTATGGCGGCAAACGGTTCATTATCGATGCTCTAGGCAAGGTAACGGATGAAGCATGGAAGGCGGCAACGCGCTCGACGCTTTGGACCGTGCCGAAGGTCGATGGCACTTGCTTTCGTCCCGATCTGCCAACCGGCGAAATTACCGGCGACGGGCTAGGGCGATCCTACCTCAACACCTACGTACCCGCCCGGATCGAAACCCTCGCGGGCGATCCTACGCCATTCTTGCGTCATCTGGCCTTGGTGCTGCCCAACGCGGACGACCAACGCATATTGATCGAATTCCTCGCGCACAACGCTCGCTATCCCGGTCACAAAATACCGTGGGCTCCCGTCATCCAATCCGTTGAAGGCGTGGGCAAGAACGTATTCAAGCACGTGATCCGGCACGTCATCGACAAGCAGTATTTCTATCAGCCAAAGGCGAAGCAGCTAAACGACAGCGGCAGCAAATTTAACGGCTGGATGGATAGCAAGCTCTTTTTCTTGGTTGACGAAATCAAGGTCGATGAACGCCGCGATATGGTCGAAACCCTCAAACCGTTCGTAACAGAAACCGAGCTTGAAATAGAAGGGAAGGGCGCTAATCAACGGATGGCTGACACACCATCGAATTGGATGTTCTTTTCCAACCACAAGGATGCGATCCCGATCAACGCCAACGCCCGGCGCTTCGCGATCTTCTTTAGCCCAATTCAGACGCTTGACGATCTGCGGTCGCGCGGAATGGATGACACCTATTTCAATAGCCTGTACGCATGGCTTGGCGATCATCAAAACGGTGCGCACCGCATGGGCTTACGGATCGTCGCCAACTATCTGTTGACCTATCCAATCGAGCGCGGTGCGCTTCCGACGCGAGCGCCGATCACAAGCAGCACCGCAGAAGCTTTGATCGAAAGTCGAGGCTGGCTTGAAACCATGATAGCAGAAGCCGTGGACGATCAACGCAACGGCTTTCGGGCTGGTTGGATTAATACGGCGGCGCTCGCGGCGTTGTTGCGTGAGCAACGGAAAGACGTAAAGCCGCGAACCATTGGTGATGCGATAAGGGCGCTCGGATACCGCTCGGTTGGTCAGGCTGGACGCGGCTATTTTCAGGATGATGTAGTGTTTCCGAACCGCCGTGGTCGATTGTGGAACATCGATCCCCTTGCGAACGTCGCTAATTATGGACGATCCCAAAGTTATGAATGAGGCGGGATCAGAGCGCCAATCAGAGCGCCAATCAGAGCGGCTAAAAACCGTTGTTATACAATTGGTTACGCGATCGCCGCTCTGATACTCTGATCCGCTCTGATTTTTCGAACTCCCACGCCGGGACCGCCGCAGTAATTACAGTAATTTATGTAATTACTGCCATTTTATATATCTCTTTTCTCTCAACATAGAGAAAATCAGAGCGATCAGAGCGCATGCCCTTCAACTCATTGGAAACGCTGGCTTTATTGACGCTCTGATACCGAACCGGATTGAAGCGGGATCAGAGCGTTAGAGCGCCGGGCGCAAATGCAAATTCAAAGGTCGCTATATTCAAAATATATATCGTTAATCCGTTCCGTGCATTTGAGACGATCTGCGGTCTTTTGCATTGTCATCATGCGTGGGTCTGCGCTGAATCGTTGCTCAATCCCTTTGATGTATTCCAACGCCTTTTCCTTTCCAGCATATTCCGTGAAGCGACTAAGCCCGATTTGCCGTGCTGCTTGATATTGCTCGCGACCGATCGCGTTTTCGCAGAGCATCGTCGTCGCCATAAGCTTGTTGACGAAATCGACCGTGCGGACGATGCGCGGATTTGATCCAGACGGAACGACGTCGGCAAGCTCATTTGCGTTAGCTGTCGCCGGTATGAGCATAAATAAAACAAGCGTGATCTTCATTTAGCTATCCCCTTGGATGGTCGCATGGCGATTATCGACGCCAAACCGATACTTTGTGCAAGTGGGTGTTGCGAAATTTGTTCTATGCCGGACTACCTGTCCGCCGTGTTGCCTTGATCGCTGCGGTGTTCGCCCGACAACTCACCAAAATAGTGACAAGATGGTCATTCGGCGAGGCCGTTTGTCGGAAACGTCGTTAGATAGACAAGAGTAAAATTGCGGTAATTATCAAAAGTATATTTGCGATGGTCTGGTTATTTTCGGGGACATGGCGACATACACTTGACAGGCCGGTGATATACGGGGATGCTTGCTGCAAATCACCACTAGATATCGAGGGACAAGCCCATGAAAACCACACTTGCCAACACGGACCGGGCGACGGTCTTTACCGTTGCCCACGAAGACGGGCGCCACGCCACGGCGGCCATTGCGTCCAGCCTATCCGCATCGACTAGCCCGGTGGCTTCGCAGGCTGCTCGCGTTGTTTCTGCCGTGGGATCGTTCAACGACAACATCACCGGCAACGCGGCACGGTTCCAGACGGAAGCGCGCACCGCCGCGAACCGCGAAGCTGCCGTCAACGTACTGGCATCACCCGTCCAGGCATTGATTGGTGCCGGCGTTGCCGAAGGCCGCGCCGCAGCCGCCGCCGCTGCAAACGCTGCCGCCGTCGATCCGGGCAACGCTCCGCTACGGGCACAGGTTCGGGACCGCTTCATCGCTATGGATGCCGCTGGACAGGCAACGTTCGCACAGCGCGCCTCGCTAGAAGAACTCGCGGCGCTTATGGAAGCCGGCCGATCCTATTTCGACGCCACTCCCGATCCGGTTTGGCAGATCATCGAAGATCAATACATCGTCAAGCGCCATATCGCCCGATCCGGTTTGCAGGCCGCTTTTCAACGCCAGCCTGATGCGAATGATCCCATGGCATTCGGTCCGGACGAGAACGCCGCCCTAGCAGCCTCCAAGGCATCTCTTGGTACACTTCGCGCCCGGTCCGATATGGTGGATGCGGTTCGCACCGCTGTTCAGTCCATCATCGACGCCGTAGCGCTGGCGACCGATCTTTCGCGCGAAGATGCTTGGAAACTTCTAACGACCGGCAAAGCCGCAGTATGATCGGCCTAGCTCGCACCGTGGCGTTGCCGACCAAAGCGACGATGAGCGCGGCAGAGATACAGAGCGCTCTTAACGCTGACCGGCGACTTATCGAGAAATGGCGCGTTCGCTACGGTTTCCCGCGACCATTGCGAAGGGACGGGCACACCACACTTACGCCTACGGCCGAAATTGCCGTTTTCCTTAATGAACGCGGTTGCCAGATATCTTGGATTTAGCATGACCGCCGACAGGAACGCCGCAGAACTCCGTATATCAACGGTTGTGCAATTGCCGAACGGTCGGTTCGCGCCCGGAAATCCCGGCCGCATTCCCGGCAGTAAAAACAAGATCAGCAATGAAGCGATGGCCGCGATCAAATCCATGAAGGACGTTGCCATTGAACAGCTTCGCTCAAAGCTCGAACGCGGCGATTGGGACGCGATCACTTTTATTCTTGAACGCATTTTGCCGAAAGGCCGCAGCGTCGAACTCGATGACACGTCGCCCACCAGCATCGCAAAGGCATTGGCCGAAGGCCATTTGACGCCCGACGAAACGCGCTCAATCGCAACGGCGCTCAAATCGCTTCAAGACGTGACCGAGCTTGTCGAAATCCGCGCCAAGCTGGACGAATTGGAAAAGCTGCTCAATGGCGTTGCGCGATGAACGGCAACGGCTCGAAGCGCTCAAACTTGCCGTGCAACGCAAAATTGGCCCGCTCGGCAAACTGGACGCTGAACAGCGGGAATGGTTGGCAGCTTGGCGCGAAGATCAATCGCCCTTTGATTACGCGGCGATGATCAACAACGCGGGCGAGGTTGGCGATGGGCTTCGAAGCGATATTAGGCGCGTTCTGTACGGCGAAGTACCGACAATTGTTGTGACGGACACCGACGCACAGGCCAATGAGAAATGGCAAAGGTTCATGGGGCGATGATCATGACAATTATATCCGTTCCATCATGCACCTACGTTGCCGATGAAATCGCATTGGACATTATGGGATGGACTGCGCAACAGCTTAACTACCATCGCAGTTACGCCGGCTTTCCTTCCGCGATCCGATTGAGCGATATGCTTGTCTTGCGTTGCCAAGATATAGCCCGTTGGTGCCAGTCGAGACAAATGCAAGTTGTCCGATATGACATCGACGGCCGCACATGGACCAACCAACGACCGCGTTACTTTCTTACCTAACCCACAAAGGACGACCATCATGGAAGCATCTTCAATTCACTATCTGGACGACGCGACAATGACCGTTGAGATCAAGGGCGGTCGGATCGTTCATCTATCGAATTTTGACGGCAAGTCACTGCCTTTTCCGAAGTCGTGCAAACTCGCATTGGTGTTTGATCCGCTCGGTGAGATCGAGCCGGCCGAAACGATCACGATAGACAAAGGCACCCCGCAATGAACCTTCGCCCCTACATGTTCACGCACCCGCGCCCTTGCATCTTGGTTTGCAGCGATAGCGATCTGCATTTCTTCGTTTGGGCGAAGGACTTCAACAAGAAGCACGGACCATACGCGGCCAAGCGTCGGGCAATCCCGACCTTTACCGCTCTCCAATTCGGCTACGGGTGGCAAGAGGCGGCAGTGAAGCCGTCCGCTCACAACATGCTTGAGATATCGAGCAAGGCTTTGCTGCAACTCATGGTTTGGTACGGGCGAACAAACGGCAACGAATTCACCGGCCGCAATCTGCACGAATTCTTTGAAGGGAACGAACTGAATGCCGTGGCGCGGTACTTTCAGCATGTGGCGCTGCCGATTTTGCAGGGATCGAGCGGCGATCTAGGCTCGGTGCAACAATATTCGATGCGTCGTGATGCGGCATTCTTGAACCAGCTAACCCAATGACAAAAGGGCAGATGGTTAGTGGAAAAGGTTAGGTGATCTGAAAAGTCCTAGAATTCAGTGCCAACGGCGGAGAGGTTTTCCGCCATTGGCGAAAAGGGTTGGAAACGCAATGACCAGAGCGACAACACGACGATTGATCGTCCAGCATCGTAAGGACTTCAAGGACATTTCTGACTATTTCATCCCGGAATGCGTGGACCTCATTAAGGACACGTCCGACCGCAAATACATCACCGATGTTGTTTTGCCGATGGTCCGTAGCAGCGGAAAAGAGCAGCGAGTGCGCGTCGAAGCGACTGCCGCTAATGGGTATGACAACGAAAGAGTTAAAAGAGTAATGCGCGAGACGGCGCAGGCCGCTGCGGAAGATGCGAAAAGAATTGCAGAGATATTATCAGAACGCGGAATACATTGATATTGAAAGACTACTCAAATGGACATCGCCGAAATTGGTTTCAAAGCTGACACTTCCGATCTTGTTGACGCAAAAGTTAAGCTGGAAGCGATTGTACCCGCAGCCGGCAAAGCCGCGCGTGGGTCCGATATAGCAACCGCAGCGCTCGACGGAACCGCATCTGCCGCACAACGTGCAGCGGTCGGCGCTGCGGGAACCAAGACGGCAGTTGCCGCAGCGGCGGCTGCGATCAATACGAAGCGCACGGCGGTTGTTGCCGCCGCTTCGGCCGATACCAAAGCGGCCGGCGCTGCGGAAGCCGCTGCGGCGGCTACAACGGCACAGGGCGAGGCTGCGGACGCTGCGGCGGCGAAGCTTAAGCGGATGCAGAATGCCGCCAACCAGAATTCCGCCTCGCTCGGCGCTATGAAGGCGAACACCGCGAACATCGCGGCACAGTTCCAAGATATCGGCGTGACTGCGGCAATGGGCATGAACCCGCTGCAAATCGCCTTGCAACAGGGAACGCAACTTTCCAGCGTGTTCGCCGCCATGAAGCCGGCCGAAGCCGTCAAGGCGCTTGGTTCGGCGTTCGGGTCGTTGTTCGGTGTCGTCTCGCTTGTCACGATCGGCCTTGTTGCGATCATCGCCGCGCTAGTCCAGTTCGTGAATTGGGCTAAGTTCGCCAAAACCGCATTGAACGATATCGCGGATATCTTGCCGACGATTGCGCCGTATCTGGTTATCATCGGCGGCGCGATGTTGCTTGCGTTCGGCCCGGCGATCCTTGGCGCTATCTCGGCCGTTTCCGGAGCCGTCCTAAGCTTGAGCGCATATTTGATCGGTCTTGCGATCGGTTGGGCTGCGGCCAACCCGGCAACGGCAATCATTCTCGGCTTTGCGCTTGTGCTTGTCGCATTGAACATCTTCCGCGACGAAATCGCGAAGGTCTTGGGCTTCGATCTGGTCGGAGTGGTAAAGGATACGGTCAATTACATAGTCGGCGGTTTCGTCGGCACCTACAAAGCGGTTGTCGCGGTGTGGGACAAGTTGCCGGATGCGTTTGCCGACCTCGGCATTCGTGCCGCCAATGCTCTAATCAGCGGCATTCAATCGGCAATTGATAAGTCTGTGCAGGCGATGCGCGGTCTTTGGAATTGGATGGCCGATCACGACCCGACCGGCATGATGTCGCACAACAACGACACGTCCAAAGTTGTCGATCTTAAGCCAATTAAAAACAATTTTGCCGGCGCTGCGGCCGGCATGGCCGACACCGCAAAGACTGCATACGATAGCGCGCAAGGCGTCGATTACGTCGGGGCCGCGTATGAGTTTACCGGCAAGCTGGCGTCCGGTGCGGCTCAAAAGGTGCGCGACCTTGCCAGCGCCATTGACCTAACGGACGCCAAAAAGAAGAAGCACGGCGGCAAGACCGAAGCGGAAAAGTTCTCGGATATCGTCAACGGTGCTGAACGCTCGATTGCGACGTTGCAAGCTGAACGCGATGCGATCGGACTTAGTGAAATCGCAACTGCGAAGCTGAAATACGAAACGCAATTGCTGAATGAGGCAAAGCAGAAAAACATAAGCCTGTCGCCTTCGCAGCGCGCCCAACTGATCGGCCTTGCCGATGATATGGCGTCGTTGGAAGTGCAAACCAAGAAAGTCAAAGAGGCTTTCGAATTTGCCAAGGACTTGACGAAGGGCTTTTTCAGCGACTTCGAACAAGGCATTGTGAACGGTGAAGGGTTTTGGAAATCCTTCGGTGATGCCGCCTTGAATGCGTTGAACAAGATCGTTGACAAGCTCTTGAACGATGTCATTGACGCGCTGTTTCAAGTCAACTCTGCGGCGTCCGGTGGCGGTTCCGGCATCGTTGGCTTTCTCGGCTCGCTGTTTGGCGGTGGCGGTGGTTACAGCAACGATCTAGGCGGATTGACCGACTTCATGTCGTCGCTCGGTCAAGGCGGCGTTGCAACTAGCAATGGCTTGTCGAAATTCGCCAAGGGCGGCGACTTCACGAATTCCATCGTCTCGCGCTCGACGCCGTTCAAGTTCGCGAATGGAACCGCGCTTGGTGAAATGGGCGAAGCCGGGCCGGAAGCGGTCATGCCGCTTAAGCGCATGGGCAACGGTGATTTGGGCGTCCAAGTCGCCGCACCGGCTGCGAACGATACCGCCGCCAACAACAACGGTCGCGTTGGGCAGTTGAACGTCAACGTTTCGGGCGCGCGCGGCAACGCTGAAATCAAAGAAATGGTGCGGCAGGGTGTCGAGGATGGCATTTCGCAATACGACACCTACGCATTGCCGATCCGCGTCAACGAAATCGGTTCCGATCCTAGGGCAAGATGACTGTGGTTAGCCGAAAAGGTTAGTCGCTCTAGAAACGCCGAAAATTCAACGATTGTGGCGGAGGAAGTCTCCGCCACTGGCCCGGGCAGGGTTAGTTCAGGGGTAAAAATGTCACGGAAACTTTTGCTCACCCAAAAGCAGATTACCGCGATCTGCAAAGGCGCGTCTAAGGCGGGTTACGTGCCAGTCATCGAAACGCCGGGCGGCATGAACATTCGCCTTTTGCCAGCATCGGGCGCAACTGCCTTTGACCAGCACCCGGCCGACCGGTCGTCCGTTGACAACGTAAAGGTGTCGTTTTGACCGGCGCCCGCAGACGGTACGAAATCCATGAGCGCAATCGCCATGGAAAACATGTCTGGTATTTCCGACGACCCGGACAAATCCGCGTCCGCCTACCGGGCGAATATAATTCGCGCGAATATATCAACGCTTACAACGACGCCTTTGCCGGGAAGCTTGCCGTTCAACCCGTTGGCCGTCCTGCGGCTCATACCCTTGCGTGGCTGCTCCATCAATACCGGCAAAGCGCCCATTTCAAAGGATTACGACCATCAACCCGCCGCGTTCGCGACAGCATCTTTGCGCGTCTGGTTGGGAAATCCGGGACGCAACCTTTCAAGGCCATCAAACGCCAGCACCTTCAAGCCGCAATGGACGCGCGAGCCGATCAACCTTTTGCCGCAAACAACGCATTGAAGGCGATCCGCAAAATGTTCGAATGGGCGGTTTCAGCCGGCCATATCGACCTCAATCCTTGTGACGGCGTGAAGCCAATCAAGGCGAAGACGGACGGTTTCCATAGCTGGACGGTCGATCAAGTCGAGCAGTACCGCAAACATCATCCGGTGGGAACGCGCGCACGGCTTGCGCTCGATATCATGCTGTTCTGCGGGCTGCGGCGCGGTGACGTTGTTCGTGTAGGACCGCAACACGTCCGCGAGGGTTTGATTACGTTGCGGACCAGCAAGACAAACACCATGGTCTATCTGACCATATGGCCGGAATTGAAGCGGTCCATTGACGCAACAACAACCGGCGATTTGGCGTTCATGGTCACATCATACGGCAAGCCGTTTAGCACCCCGGAGACGTTCGGGACGTGGTTCGCGCTGCAATGCGACAACGCCGGGCTGCCTAAAGAATGTCGGGCACATGGGTTACGTAAAGCCGGCGCAACCATCGCCGCAGACAATGGCGCAACAGCCCATGAACTATGCGCAATGTTTGGTTGGACGAAACTAGCGACGGCAGAGATTTACACCAAGGAAGCCGACCGCAAACGGCTATCGCGAGCAGCAAGCGCACGGATCGCAAATAACCACGCCCTTCAATGTCAGCCCCAACTAATGTAGAACGGGACTACAGAACGAGCCGCGTACGTTTCAGGAACAAGCACGTTGGCTGCGGGGAGGATTGCATGGCTAACAAGAAAGATTCCGGATTGCGGTTGCTCGTGGCGTGTGCCTGCATCGCGATCATTGCGGGAGTGGGATACTACTTCATAGGCGAATACCGAGCCTATGGGCAGGACGAAGCGACGGCATCGAAACAGGCATTGGATGCGGCGCTTCGGCAAGGTTGCCTTGACGACTTGAAAGCGGCTTTGCAATTCGATCCGGCTCACCCATACACGATCGCAAACTGCCTTTACATGGGCGCATTGAGCGAAGCCGAGGTGAGCAGCCGGGAAATAGAGTTGGGCACCAGATTGCGCTAAGCGTGAAATTGGTTAGCGCTAGTTGGTGAGTGATTTTTCAGAAATCCAGCAATTGCACGGCTTGTAGGGGTTGACTGGCGGAGAGGGAGGGATTCGAACCCCCGATGGGCTTGCACCCATGCCGCATTTCGAGTGCGGTGCATTCGACCACTCTGCCACCTCTCCGCGGTCATGGTCGGCCGTTGCCGGCGCGGCGCACTAGATAACGGCTGATCGGGCAGGTTACAAGGCCAAATCCACCAGTTATTTGGCTTGCCGGACAGGCATGGGCTCGAGATGGTGTCGGCCGCTCGTCGGCTGATGCGGCACAGGCGGTCCTGGCCGCCATCGCCGTCGTCACCGGTTTCTCCGGAGGCGCGTCGTGGCCTCGCCGGTGTTTTCGCCGGGGAAGCTTGCCACGGCGGCATGGCGGCGACGGCCAATAGCGGTCCGGCAGCGGCTGTTTGCCTTGACTCCCACGCAACCTTCGGTTAGGGACGGCGCGCAATCGGCGTGGAGGGTTCTTCCGCGCCGCTTGTTTTTTGAACCCGCAGACTGACAAAAAGACGGCCGAACCGCCAGACGCGGTTCATCGAGGCCGACGGAACAGCGAAAGGCAAAAAATGTTCGCAGTCATCAAAACGGGCGGCAAGCAGTATCGCGTCGCCGCCAACGATCTCCTGAAGATCGAAAAAGTCGAAGCCAATGTCGGCGATATCGTCGAGATCGGTCACGTGCTCGCGCATGGCGAGGGCGAGAATGTCACGTTCGGCGCGCCGTTCGTCGATGGCGCCCTGGTTACCGCCGAAGTCGTCGAGCAGGGCAAGAACCGCACCGTCATCGCTTTCAAGAAGCGCCGCCGCCAGAATTCGCGCCGCAAGATCGGCCACCGCCAGCTTTTGACCACCGTGCGGATCTCCGAGATCCTGCTGGGCGGCGCCAAGCCGGCCAAGAAGGCTGCTGCCAAGGCGGAAGCCAAGGCTGAGGTCGCCGCAGAGGCGAAGGCCGAGGCGCCGAAGAAGGAAGCCAAGGCCGCCGAGACCGCGGCAGCACCGCTGTTCAAGGCACCAAAGGGCGAGCCGGACGACCTGACCGTAATCAAGGGCATCGGCCCGGTCGCCGCCAAGGATCTCGCCGAACAAGGCATCATCACTTTCGCGCAGCTGGCCAAGCTGTCCGACAAGGATGTCGCCAAGATCGACGAGCACATGCCGTTCAGCGCCGACCAGATCAAGGACTGGCGCGAGCAGGCCAAGGAACTGGCGAAGAAGTAATTTTCCGGCCAAACATCAGCCGGATCGGACTTGAAACGGAACGCGAACGCGTTCATAAGGCCTTTTAGGCGCCTTGCGGCGCAACGGAGTTAGTTAGATGGCACACAAGAAAGCTGGCGGCTCGTCGCGCAACGGTCGCGACTCGCATTCCAAGCGTCTGGGCGTGAAGAAGTTCGGCGGCGAAGCCGTCATCCCGGGCAACATCATCATTCGTCAACGCGGCACCACCTGGCATGCGGGCGTCAATGTCGGCATGGGCACGGACCATACGCTTTTCGCGCTCGAAGCCGGCGCCGTGATGTTCAACAAAAAAGCCAACGGCCGAACCTACGTATCGGTCAACCCGATTACCAAAGCCGCGGAGTAGCCGGTTCCGCACTAGAACACCGGCGCCCATCTCGGGAACCGGTGTCTGGCAAGGCCAGGAAAAGGATCAGGGGAGATGGGTTTCCATCTCCCCTTTTTCTTGCCTGGAGGAACGTTCAAATGGTTGCCGAAGCGGAAGACTCAGAAGACGAAAGTTACGCGATAGACTGCCCCGTGCTGGTCACCGAGCGGCTGGTGATGCGGGCGCCCCGCGAAGAGGATATCGCGCAACTGGCCGAACTTGCCGACAACCGTCACGTTGCCGAGATGCTGGCGCGCATGCCGCACCCTTATGGCGAGGCCGAGGCGCGCGCCTTCCTGGCCATGACGAGGTCACGCCGCGCCGGCATCGCCTATGCGCTGACGCTCGCCGGCACCGACACCTTTGTCGGCTGCGCGGGCTTGAACACCACCGATCGCGGGCTGGAGCTCGGCTACTGGATCGGCGAGCCTTACTGGAAGCGCGGCTATGCGACGGAAGCCGCGCACGCGCTGGTCGACCTCGCCTTCCAGAAGACATCGATCCAGGTGCT
This sequence comes from Mesorhizobium sp. B4-1-4, assembly GCF_006439395.2. Taxonomy (NCBI): domain Bacteria; kingdom Pseudomonadati; phylum Pseudomonadota; class Alphaproteobacteria; order Hyphomicrobiales; family Phyllobacteriaceae; genus Mesorhizobium; species Mesorhizobium sp. B4-1-4. The sequence goes on along the minus strand of NZ_CP083950.1, from coordinate 4,612,698 downwards.
GCATGCCTCGACGCGGGTCATCAATCCGGCCTCGCGCCGGGTGATCCACAAGTGCGGCTTCCAGTATGCCGGCCAGGGCATGCTGAATTCGATCGTTGCCGGCCAGGTGCCGGTCGAGCGCTACCGGCTCGACAGGAAGACGTGGGTCAGCCTCACGAACTGGGTCCACTTCTAAGCATGTCGATCTTCAGGTGAGGTCGGCCTGCAAACGCAGGTTTCCTCCGCTTCCGGTGCTCACGTACTTTATGTACGTTCCGCTCCGGTTCTCGGAAACCAGCGTTTTCGGTTCGGCCTGACCTGAATCTCGACACGCCTCGGCGCCTTATGCCCGAACCAACTGCCTCAGCCCAGTTCGGCCCATACCGGCCGGTGGTCCGAACCGTCGGCTTGCCGGTCGACCCACAGGCGCTTCAGTGATCGGGCAAGCGAGGCGCTGGTGAAGACATAGTCGATGCGCTTGTGGCGGCTGGTGTTGGTCGGGTCCTTGGGATCGACCCAGCTGACGAGGTCGTCGCCGGTGTCGAGGCGCACGGCGGCATCGACGGCGAAATCGGCGGTCAGCGGCATGCCGAATTCGTGGTCCGGCCGGCCGGCGAGTTCGACATATTCGGGCGAGCCGGCCAGCATGTTGAAATCACCCATGCCGACAAAGGCTTCGGGATGCGGCAATTCCGGCAGGCCGATCTCGGCGACGCCGGACAGGGCTCCGCCCTCGAGCGCATAATTCAACAGGCGCTGGCGCAGGAACTGGATCTGGCTGGCGCGCTCGACCGGGCTGCGGTGATCGAGATGGATGGAATAGAAGCGGATGAAACCAAGCGGCGTCTCGATCAGCGCTTCCAGCGCGCCGCGCTGGAAATTCATCATCTCGAAGCTGCGGCTGCGCGGCAAGAGCAGGTTGCGCGACAGATGAATGGGCGTTTTCGACAGCATCATGTTGCCGAGCTGGAAGGTCGTGGTGATGGCGCGGCCGTTCTCGATACGCGAGCCGATATTGGCCTCGAAATTGCTGCCGTAGACGGCGAAATAGTCGGGCAGCGCCTCGCCGATCTCGGCGACCATATCGCGGCCGCCATTCCGGGGATTGTTGCGGGTGACCTCCTGCAGCGCGATCACGTCGGCGCCGCGCACGGCATCGGCGATACGCGCGATATCGTAGCGTCCATCAAGGCCGATGCCGTATTGGATGTTGTAGGTTACAAGCTTCATCCCGCCATCTCTCCGGCCAACCCCATGCGGCCATTGTCATAAAACGGCCTCGCCCTTCGCCGCGCCTTGGTTTAGAGCAAGGCCTAAGGTTTAGAGCAATGCCGCAAGGCCAATAAAGAAACTGCAGTCCGATGAAATTTCTTGATCAAGCCAAGGTCTATGTCCGCTCCGGTGACGGTGGCGCCGGTTCGGTTTCGTTCCGGCGTGAAAAATTCATCGAGTTCGGCGGACCGGATGGTGGCGACGGCGGCCGCGGCGGTGATGTCTGGCTGGAAGCGGTCGACGGGCTGAACACGCTGATCGACTACCGTTACCAGCAGCATTTCAAGGCCAAGACCGGTGTTCATGGCATGGGCCGCAATATGACCGGCGCCAAGGGCGCCGACGTCACGCTGAAAGTACCGGCCGGGACCCAGGTGTTCGAGGAAGACAATGAGACGCTGATCTGCGACCTCACCGTGGTCGGCCAGCGCTTCCTGCTGGCCAAGGGCGGCAATGGCGGCTTCGGCAACCAGCACTTCAAGACCTCGACCAACCAGGCGCCGCGCCGCGCCAATCCGGGCCTGCCGGGCGAGGAGCTCAACATCTGGCTGAGGCTGAAGCTGATCGCCGATGCCGGGCTGGTCGGGCTGCCCAATGCCGGCAAGTCGACATTCCTGGCGGCGGTCACCGCGGCCAAGCCGAAGATCGCCGACTACCCGTTCACGACGCTGCATCCCGGCCTCGGGGTCGCCCGTGTCGATGCGCGCGAATTCGTCATCGCCGACATCCCGGGGCTCATCGAGGGCGCGCATGAAGGCGTCGGCATCGGCGACCGCTTCCTCGGCCATGTCGAGCGCACGCGCGTGCTGCTGCATCTGGTTTCGGCGCAAGAGGAAAATCCGGGCAGGGCCTACAAGACCGTGCGCGCCGAACTCGAAGCCTATGGCCACGGCCTGACCGACAAGGTCGAGATCCTGGCGCTGAGCCAGGTCGACATACTGGATGCCGACGAGCGCAAGAAAAAGGTGGCCTCGTTGAAGCAGGCGGCCGGGCGCGCGCCGCTGCTGTTGTCCGCGGTCACCGGCGAGGGCGTCGAGGCGGTGCTGCGCGCGCTGATGGCGGTAGTCGCGGAAGCGCGGGCGCAGATCGCCGCCCCGGTCGAGACGCGCTGGGAAAAGTAGGGCCATGCAGTCGCTCAGGAAATACCGGCGCATCACCGTCAAGATCGGCTCGGCGCTGCTCGTCGACCGCGCGAGCGGTCTGAAGCGCGACTGGCTGGATTCGCTTGCCGACGATATCGCCGTACTCGCCCAGGGTGGCGTTGAGATCCTCGTCGTGTCCTCCGGCGCCATCGCGCTTGGCCGCACCATCCTCGGCCTCGGCAAGCGCGCGCTGAAGCTCGAGGAGAGCCAGGCGGCGGCCGCCGTCGGCCAGATCGCGCTCGCCGGTGCCTGGTCGGACGCGCTCGGCAAGGGCGGCCTGAAATCGGGCCAGATCCTGCTGACGCTTGGCGACACGGAGGAGCGCCGCCGCTATCTCAACGCGCGGGCGACGATCTCGACGCTGCTCAAGATGAAGGCGGTGCCGGTCATCAACGAGAACGACACGGTGGCCACCTCCGAAATCCGCTACGGCGACAATGACCGGCTGGCCGCACGTGTCGCGACGATGATGGGCGCCGACCTCTTGGTGCTGCTGTCCGATATAGACGGGCTCTACACCGCGCCGCCGGCGCGCGATCCCAATGCCAAATTCATTGCGGTGGTCGACCGCATCACGCCTGACATCGAGGCAATGGCGGGAGCCGCCGCGTCCGAGCTGTCGCGCGGCGGCATGCGCACCAAGCTCGATGCCGGCAAGATCGCCAACGCCGCCGGCACGGCGATGATCATAACATCGGGCACGCGGCTGTCGCCGCTGATGGCGATCGAGCGCGGGGAGCGCGCGACCTTCTTCCGGCCGAGCGCCAATCCGGTCAAGGGCTACAAGACCTGGATCGCCGGCCAGCTCGAACCGGCAGGGCGGCTCACCGTCGATGACGGCGCCGTGGGTGCGCTCAAGTCGGGCAAGTCGCTGCTGCCGGCCGGCGTCAAGCTGGTCAGCGGCAATTTCTCGCGTGGCGACACGGTGGCGATCCTGTCACCCGAGGGCCGCGAGATCGCGCGCGGCCTGGTTGCCTACGATGCCGCCGATGCCGTAAGGATCGCTGGCCTGAAGACGACCGAGATCGAAACCGTGCTCGGTTACGAGGCGCGTTCGGCGATGATCCACCGCGACGACCTTGTGGTGAGTCAGGCCGGAGGCGACATAGACAGAGGATGAGCCATGCTGAAGCTGCATGAAAAATCCGGGAACGACACGGTGGCAACGATGGCCGATCTCGGCCGCCGCGCCCGCGCTGCCGCCCGACCGCTGGCCATCGCCACCACCGCCGCCAAGAATGCCGCGCTTGCCGCAATGGCGCAGGCGATCATCGCACGCGAACAAGAGATTCTCGACGCCAACGCCATCGACATCTCGAATGGCGAGGAATCGGGGCTCTCCGCATCCTTCATGGACCGGCTGAAACTCAACCCGGCGCGTATCCGCGCCATGGCCGACGGCCTACGCGAGATCGCCGAACTCAGCGATCCGGTTGGCGACGTGATCGCTGCATGGGAGCGGCCGAACGGATTGCATATCGAGCGCGTGCGCACGCCGCTCGGCGTCGTCGGCGTCATCTACGAGAGCCGGCCGAATGTGACGGCGGACGCAGGCGCGCTCTGCCTCAAGGCCGGCAATCCGGTGATCCTGCGCGGCGGCTCGGATTCGCTCAACTCGTCAGCCGCCATCCATGCCTGCCTGGTCGAGGGGCTGAAGGCCGCCGGCCTGCCGCAGGATGCGATCCAGCTGGTGCCGACCACCGACCGCGCCGCTGTCGGCGAGATGCTGAGGGGCCTGGGCGGCACGCTCGACGTGATCATCCCGCGCGGCGGGAAAAGCCTTGTCGGGCGGGTGCAGAACGAGGCGCGGGTGCCGGTCTTCGCCCACCTCGAAGGTATCTGCCACCTCTACATCGATCGCTCCGCCGATCTCGACATGGCAGTGAAGATCGCCGTCAACGCCAAGATGCGGCGCACTGGCGTCTGCGGCGCGGCCGAGACGCTGCTGGTCGACCGCGCGGTGGCGTCCAGCCATCTGGTGCCGATCCTCGACGCGCTCCGCGCGGCAGGGTGCGAGATCCATGCCGATGCCGAAGTGCTGAAAGTGTTCTTCGACGCCAAGCCGGCGACCGATACCGACTGGGTGACCGAATATCTTGACGCCATCATCGCGGTGAAGCTGGTCGACGGCATCAGTGGCGCGATCGACCATATCGAGACCTTCTCCTCGCATCATACCGAGGCGATCGTCGCCGAGGATGCGAAGGTCGTCGAACGGTTCTTCAACGAGATCGATTCGGCGATCCTGCTGCACAATGCCTCGACGCAGTTCGCCGATGGCGGCGAGTTCGGCATGGGCGCCGAGATCGGCATCGCCACCGGCAAGATGCACGCGCGCGGGCCGGTCGGCGTCGAGCAACTGACATCGTTCAAATACCGCGTGCGCGGGTCGGGACAGGTGCGGCCGTGAGCGCTGGTTTTACCCTCCCCCTCGTGGGGAGGGTGGCTGGTGTAGCGAGCCGGATGGGAGCATAGCGCTGAATTCTGCACCCCCCCCACCCCGCTCCGCTTCGCGGATCGACCCTCCCCACAAGGGGGAGGGTAAGGACGCCGTCCCTTCCCGCTACCTCAACATGCCCCATGCCGCAAAGGGCCTGGCCGTCGGTCTGTTCGGCGGCTCGTTCAACCCGCCGCATGCCGGGCATGCCTTGGTCGCAGAGATCGCGCTGCGGCGGCTCGCGCTTGATCAGCTGTGGTGGATGGTGACGCCCGGCAATCCGCTGAAAAATGCGCGTGAACTCACCCCGCTCGCCGAGCGCATCGAACTTTCCGAAAAGATCGCCAGGAACCCCAAGATCAAGGTCACCGCCTTCGAGGCGGCACATCATGTGCGCTATACCGCCGACACGCTGGCGCTGGTCAAGGCGCGCAACCCTGGCGTCGAGTTCGTCTGGATCATGGGCGCCGACAGTTTGCGCGACTTCCATCATTGGCAGCGCTGGCGCGAGATTGTGCTCACCTTCCCGATCGCGGTCATCGACCGTCCGGGCGCCACGCTGTCGCTCCTGTCGTCGGTCGTTGCGAAAACCTTCGACTATGCGCGCATCGACGAGGGCGACGCACCACTGCTCGCCCGCATGAAGGCGCCGGCCTGGACCTTCATCCACGGTCCGCGCTCGTCGTTGTCGTCAAGCGCGATTCGCAAGCTGGCGAAGGGATAGGTTTCTTCCTTCTTCCCCCGGGGAAGGAGAAATCCTTCTTCCCCCGGGAAGGAGAAATCCTGCGCCTCGCCCGCCTGGCCATGTCGCTTTTGCCGCTGCCTTTCGCGGCTCGGTGAGCAATGCTGACCAGGCATGCTGGAAAAGAACCACCCCACAGCCGAGCCGGAGCAAGGCAGCGCGCCCACGCCATTGATCGCGATCGCCAGCGTCATCGTGTCGATGGCGCTGATCGCCATCGGCAATGGGCTGATGTTCGCCTATATCCCCGTTCGGCTCGGCGTCGAGGGTTTCGATCCGACCTGGGCCGGGCTCATCGTCACCGGGCTTTCGGCTGGCGGCCTTGCCGGCTGCATCCTGACCGGACCGCTGGTGCGCAGGGTCGGCCATGCCCGCGCCTTCATGGTGCTGTCGGCACTGATCGCGCTGTCCAATGCCGCCATCGGCGCGGGTCCGCACCCGCTGTTGTGGATCGCGGCGCGCGCGCTTTACGGCTTTGCCATATGCGGCCTGTTCATCGTCGCGCAGAGCTGGCTGAACGACGCGGTCGCCAACGCCATACGTGGCCGGGTCATGGCCTTCTTCTACGTCGCCTACGTCGCCGGGCTCGGCGTCGGCTATGCGACGCTTGCGCTGGTCGACATCAAGACGGCGGATGCGCCTTTGATCGGCATTGCCTTCACCGCTCTGTCTATCCTGCCTGTCGGGATGACGCGGCTGGCGCAGCCGCCGGCGCCGCAGGCGGCCTCGGTGGCGCTGCGCCGGGCCTGGCGAATTTCACCGGTCGGCGTTGCCGGCATGCTGGCGGTCGGCGGTCTGTCGATGTCGATTTCCGGCTTCGCTCCGATCCACGCCACGGCCAAGGGCTACAGCCAGGCCGATGTGGCGCTGCTGCTTTCGGTAATGCCGCTCGGCACGCTGATCCTGCAGCTTCCGTTCGGCTGGATTTCCGACCGCACCGATCGCCGATATGTGCTGATCGGAGCATCCGCGCTAGCCGCGTCGTCGGGCATGTTCGCGCTCGGTTTCGACGGCGGCGCGCTGGCGGCGCTGCTGGTGATCTATGTCTTGTGGGACGGCGCCTCGGAATCGATTTATTCGCTGTCCAGCGCGCATGCCGCCGACCGTGCCAGCAAGGACGACATGGTGGCACTGTCCAGTTCGCTCTTGTTTGCCTGGTCGCTCGCGGGCTTCATCGTACCGGGCGTCGTGACAGCGCTTTCGGCCGTTTTCGGCACGCAGGCCTTCATCTATGTGACAATCGTCATTGCCTGCGCCTTCTGCCTGTTCGTGGTTCTGCGCGTGTTCACTACCCGTCCTGTACCGGCCACCGAAACCGGCAGCTTTGCACCGATGACGGCGCAGGCGCCGCTGCCGGTGGAGCTTGCCTTCGCGCCGGACGAACAGGACCGGCACTGGGGCAACTGATTGCTACTGCTTGCGGACCTCCGGCGGCGGCGCTTCCGGCGGCGGCAGCGGAATAGAGATGCCTTGGCTGTCGAAAGTCTGCTTGGCGCGTTTGGTCATGTCGATATTCGTGGAGAAGTAGTCGGCCGCCGAGGTCCAGTAGCGCAAGGTGAGCGAAACGGTGGTGTCGCCGAGGCTGGCCAGGAAGGCGATCGGCGCCGGTTCGCGACGGATGCGCTTCTCGGCACCGGCAATGGCAAGCAAGGTCTTCTGCGCGCCGTCGATGTCGTTCCACGAACCGATGCTGAGCGTGATGTCGGTGCGGCGCACGCCGTTGCGCGAAAAATTGCGCACCGGCTGGTTCCACAGTGTCGAGTTGGGCGCCAGGATGTAGACGCCGTCGGCGGTCCTGAGCTTCGTGGCGAACAGGCCGATTTCCTCGATCGAACCGGCGATGGAACCGACCTCGACGGATTCGCCGATGCGGAACGGCCGCAGCGCCAGAAGCATGATGCCGGCGGCGATGTTCTGCAACGTGCCTTGCAGCGCCAGCCCAATGGCGAGGCCGATGGCGCCGATCGCGGCGATGATCGAGGCGGTCTGCACGCCGAACTGGCCGAGCACCATGATGACGACGAGAATCAGGATGGCGTAGCGGACAATCTTCGAAAAGAAATGCCGCAATGTCTGGTCGAATCCGTGGATATGGCCGAGGCCGGCAAAGATCGAACGCTCCGCGAGACCAGCGACGATATAGCCGACCACCAGAAGGATGATGGCGCCGATGGCCGAGAAGGAATAGGAGACGATCAGCGTGCTGAGCTGCGCGAGGCCCGCCTGGACGGTGAGGAGCGTGTTTTGCGGGTCGATCGGCATGGCGGGATTCCGGTTGGTCGGTCAGCCGATAACCGCCGCGGGACGCGTGGGTTCCGATCTTTTTGCCTGCCGTATGGAACAACCCGGCAATCGACGAGTTCGCGTGAGTCGGAGCTCCGTCTTGAAACTGCAACGGAACTCTGCCTATTTAAGTGATGTCACCTGCTTTCAGGGGTGATTTGGTTGTTCTTGCTGCGAAAGGAAATACACTGAGAACAGCACTGCGGAAGAAGGCCGATATCGTGCCTTCGCCGGCCGGGATCAGCGTAAACGACGCCGTGTCCCGCGCCATCAAGACAGTCCTTGCCAGTCTGGAAGACTCCAAGGCCGAAAACATCGTCTCAATCGACATCCAGGGAAAATCGAGCCTCGGCGACTACATGGTCGTCGCATCGGGCCGATCGCACCGTCATGTCTCGGCTGTCGCCGACCATCTCCTCAAGGCGCTCAAGGATGCCGGCCTCGGCACCGCGCGCGTCGAGGGGCTGTCAGGCGCCGACTGGGTCCTGATCGATTCGGGCGACATCATCGTCCATGTCTTCCGCCCCGAAGTCCGCGAATTCTACAATCTCGAAAAGATGTGGCAGGCGCCGGATCTCGAGGAAGAGACACTCCACTAAGCCGATTATTTGCTAATGCATGTCATTGGGTGACATGCATTAGCGGCTTGTAGAGGCGAGATGAAGATATCAGTCCATGTCGTGGGCCGAATGAAAGCCGGCCCCGAGCGGGAGTTGGCCGAGCGCTATTTCGAGCGCTTCGCCAAGAGCGGCCCGGCGGTGGGGCTCGAATTCGCCGGCATCACCGAGATCGCGGAGGGCCGCGCGCAGAGCGCCGGTGAGCGTCAGCGTGACGAGGGATCGAGACTGCAGGCGCAACTGCAGCCGGGCACGGCGCTAATCCTGCTCGATGAGCGCGGCAAGAGCCTGTCCTCGCAGGATTTCGCCAATCGCATCGGACAGCTGCGCGATGGCGGCCGCAAGGCGCTGGTACTCGCCATAGGCGGCGCCGACGGCCATGATGCGTCGCTGCGTGACCAGGCCGAGCTGGTGCTGTCGTTCGGTGCGCTCACCTGGCCGCATCAGCTGGTGCGCGTGATGCTGGGTGAGCAACTCTACAGGGTGGCGACGATCCTGTCGGGCCATCCCTATCACAGATCCTGAAAGCGTCGGGGTCGCACCGAATTCCGCCCCAATGCCACGCAAGAAACGTGGTGGGGGACGGATTTCCTGGTACATGCCGTTGGTCCGGAAACCACCGCCTGTTTTGGGGCGTCACGCATCAACATGGTTGATGGTTCGTTAACGAAGCCGCAGATAGAGTCGATCGCGAATGTCTGAAGGCTGGAAATCGACAATGGGCTCATCGAGGAGGGCCTCCTGGCGCGCACGCTGCGGCATCGCGGCGGCGGCGGTTCTTTTGTCCTTCCATGCGGTGCGGGCCGAGAACACGCTCGACATGGCGCCTGATCCGGACCAGAGCCGCGCCGAATACGAACGGGTTTCCAAGGAAATCACGCTGTCATCGGAACGGCTGGCGAAGCTCGCCGCCGATATCGCCGCGGTCAAGAAGGATCACGCCTCGATCACCGCGGCGCTGATCCAGTCGGCGATGACCGAGCAGAAGCTTGGCCAGGACATCGAGGATATCGGTGCCAAGCTGGAAGGGCTCAAGGGCCAGCAGCAGAAGATCCGCGCCTCGCTGGCGGCGCGGCGTGACGTGCTGGCCGAAGTGCTGGGCGCGCTGCAGCGCATGGGGCTCAACCCGCCGCCGGCGATCCTGGTCAAGCCGGAGGACGCGCTGTCCTCGGTGCGCAGCGCCATCCTGCTCGGCGCCGTGGTGCCGGAATTGCGCCAGCAAACCGATAGTCTGCTGGCCGACCTCAAGGAGCAGACCCGGGTGACGGCCTCGATCGAGGCCGAGCGGGCACGGCTGACGGCGGCGGTCGGCGACCAGGCGGCGGAAAAGAAGCGACTGAGTATGCTGCTGGAAGCCAAGCAGAAGCTCGAGGCCGACACGCAGGCGCAGATGACGGCCGAACAGCAGCGTTCCGAGCAGCTGGCGGCCAAGGCAAACAGCCTGAAGGATCTGATCGCATCGCTCGAGGCGCAGGCTGACAAGACCCGCAAGGCCGCGGATACAGCGAAGGCCGCCGCCGCGAACCAGGCGGGTGACGATCAGACGGGCGGCGACAAAACAGCATCGCTGGCTGCATTGCCGGTTCCCGAAGGCAACCGGCTCGCTGCGGCAGCTCCCTTTTCGGCGCTGCAAGGACAGATCGCGCTGCCGGTCACCGGGCGCATCAAGCGCCGCTTCGGTTCCGATGACGGTAACGGCGCAATGATGCTTGGCGACATGCTTGCGACACAATCGGGAGCCATCGTCACCGCACCGGCGGATGGGAACGTGCTTTATGCGGGGCCGTTTCGCTCCTATGGTCAGCTCTTGATCCTGAATGCCGGCGACGGTTATCATGTCGTTCTGGCGGGGATGAGCAGAATCAGCGTCGTGACTGGCCAGTCAGTGCTCGCAGGAGAGCCGGTCGGTGCGATGGGAGAGGCCCGGGTGGCAAGCACCTCGGTTTCGAAGAATGGAAATGCCACGCCGGAACTCTATGTCGAGTTCCGCAAGGATGGAAAACCCGTCGATCCGGCCCCATGGTGGGCGGACCGTTTTTCTGGAAGGACGTGAAATGATGCGGAAACTGTCGCTTCTGTTTGCCGGTGCGCTGATGGGCGCATCCGCCATGAGCCTTGTCTATGGCGCGCCCGGCTCGGCGGCAAACGCTGCGGGGTCGGAGACCTACAAGCAACTGGCGATCTTCGGCGACATCTTCGAGCGGGTGCGGGCACAATATGTCACGCCGCCCGACGACAAGTCGCTGGTCGAGAACGCCATCAACGGCATGCTTTCCTCGCTGGACCCGCACTCCTCCTACATGAACGCCGAACAGGCGCAGGACATGCGCGTCCAGACCAAGGGTGAGTTCGGCGGCCTCGGCATCGAGGTCACGATGGAGAACGACCTGGTCAAGGTGATCACGCCGATCGACGATACCCCGGCCGCCAAGGCTGGCGTGCTGGCCGGCGACTACATCGCCAAGATCGACGGCGAAGAGGTTCGCGGCCTGACGCTCAACGATGCGGTCGAAAAGATGCGTGGCCTGGTCAACACGCCGATCAAGCTCACCATTCTGCGCCAAGGCGCCGACAAGCCGATCGAACTGACGGTCGTGCGCGACATCATCAAGGTCAAGGCGGTCAAGTTCCGGGTCGAAAACGACATCGGCTACATGAAGATCACTTCCTTCACCGAAAAGACCTATGACGACCTCGAGAACGCCATCGACACCATCAAGAAGCAGGTGCCGGACGACAAGCTCAAGGGTTATGTGCTTGACCTGCGCCTCAATCCTGGCGGCCTGCTCGACCAGGCGGTAAGCGTGTCCGACGCCTTCCTGAAGCGGGGCGAGATCGTCTCGACGCGCGGCCGCGATCCCAAGGACGTCACCCGCTTCGACGCCAAGCCGAAGCAGACCGACGACATCAACGGCAAGCCGATGATCGTGCTCGTCAATGGTGGCTCGGCCAGCGCCTCTGAAATCGTCGCCGGCGCACTGCAGGATCTGCGCCGCGTCACGGTTGTCGGCACGCAGTCCTTCGGCAAGGGCTCGGTGCAGACCATCATTCCGCTCGGCGAGAACGGTGCGCTCAGGCTGACGACGGCGCTCTATTATACGCCGTCCGGCAAGTCGATCCAGGGCAAGGGCATCACGCCCGACATCAAGGTCGACCAGCCATTGCCGCCGGAACTGCAGGGCAGGGATCTGACGCGCGGCGAGTCCGATCTCAAGGGCCATATCAAGGGCGCCGACGAGAGCAAGACCGGCTCCGGCTCCGCAGCCTATGTGCCGCCGGATCCGAAGGACGACCTGCAGCTCATCTATGCCGAGCAGCTGCTGCGCGGCCAGAAGACCGATCCGGCCTTCCCGCCCAATCCGGAAAAGGCCGTGCTCAACCAGTAAGCCGGTCTGGCCGCCTGAACGAAGCAATGCAATGCTGCCGGGATCGAAAGGTTCCGGCAGTTTGATTCGGGAGGCGGGACGAGGCCTCCAGATGCGGCGCCACGGGTGCGCCAGGGTTGAAGAATTCGCGCGCGTGGTCTCGAAGGGAGCCGCCTTCGGAACCATGCGCACCGGGGACAGGGCTTGGCTGATATCGGCAAGGACATCGAACGCCCGCTTGGACAGACTGTCCGGGCGCCGCGTGCCGCCCGCAGGGTCAGCGCGGGCGTGATCGCGGCGAGCGCGATCGTGCTGGTGGTGGTCGGCGTCTCGGCCGCGATCGCGCTCAGGGAAAAGCCGTTCCGCAAGCCGCAGGAAGTCGCCATCTCGACACCGAAAGTGACTGCGGCGGCCGAGCCCGCCGCGTCGCCTCCCGCATTGGCCCCTGCAGCGACGCCAAAGGTGGAGACGCCGGCGAAGACCGGTGGGCCGCAGATCATCCATGTGCAGACGGTGGAAGGCGATGGACCGCCCAAGGCGGAAATCGTCATTCGCGACCCGTCGACCGTCGGCCAGAACCTGAAGATCGCGCATATTCCCGACAAGGCGCTGATCGAAGCCAGCGAAACCGGACCCTTGCCGATGCGCTCCGCCGATGGCCGGCGGCCGTTCGACGTCTATGCGCGGCCCTGGTCCGGTGCCCGCGGTGCCCGCGTGGCGATCGTCATTGGCGGACTTGCCGTGTCGCAGACCGGCACCCAGGCGGCCATTGCCAAATTGCCGCCGGAAGTGACGCTGGCGTTCGCGCCGCAGGGCAACAGCATTGGCCGCTGGATGCAGGCGGCCAGGCAGAGCGGACATGAGATCGTCATGCAGGTGCCGCTCGAACCGTTCGATTATCCCAACGTCAATCCCGGCCGTAACACGCTGACGGTGGCGGCCAGTGCCGAAGAGAACCTGAAAAGCCTGCACTGGGCGCTGTCGCGGACGACGAACTATACCGGTGTGATGAACTATATGGGCGCGCGGTTTTCCGCCGATACGGCGGCGATGGAGCCGTTCATGGCCGAACTCGGCAAAAGGGGCCTCGCCTATATCGACGACGGCTCATCGGCGCGCAGCCTGGCACCTGACCTGGCGCTGAAGGACGGCGTGCCCTTCGTCGCCGGCGACATGGCGATCGACGCGGTCCAGGATCGCGGCGCCATCCTGAAGAAACTGGACAGTCTGGAGGCGACCGCCCGCGCCAAGGGCACTGCCGTCGGCATCGGCTCGGCTTTCGACCTGACCGTCGACACGGTGTCGTCATGGGTGGCCGAGGCCAAGAAACGCGGCATCGAGATCGTGCCGATTTCAGCGGTGGCCATAGACCCGCAAAAAGGCTAACAGCCATCCTGGTATCTCTGCTCCGGCGGGCATCTGGCGGTGTTTCCGTGCTTCCGCTCCTCGAAACCACTCGCCGCCCGCCTTGCCGGAGCGAATTCTCAAGACGGCTGGAACTCGTTGCTCATGGCCAAAACGATCGATCGCGAAACGCTGCCCTACCGTCCCTGTGTCGGTCTGATGATCCTCAATGGCGAGGGCCTGGTCTGGGTCGGGCATCGCATCGCCGAACCCGACAGCGAATTCGCCGGCACCACGCAGCTTTGGCAGATGCCGCAGGGCGGCATCGACAAGGGTGAGGAGCCGCTGCAGGCGGCGGAGCGAGAGCTCTACGAAGAGACCGGCATGCGCAGCGTTTCGCTGCTCGCCGAAGCGTCGGACTGGATCAACTATGATCTGCCGGACCACCTCGTCGGCATCGCCTTCAAGGGGCGCTATCGCGGCCAGACGCAGAAATGGTTCGCCTTCCGCTTCCACGGCGATACCAGCGAGATCCAGATCAATCCGCCGCCGGGCGGCCACACCGCCGAATTCGACAAATGGTCGTGGCGGCCGATGCGGGACCTGCCCGATCTGATCGTGCCGTTCAAGCGCCAGGTCTATGAAGACGTGGTGGCGGCGTTCCGGCACCTTGTGCCATAGAAGGACGGGGTGCGGGTCGTGGTTCGAAGGGCCGCAGTTGCCGCGCCCGCCTCGCGGTCCTATTGATGTTCTATCCGCTAAAAGGAGGGTCGTCATGAACGACGCCCCCACAAGATTGCTGCCCGATGACGTCACCGCCGTAAGCGAAGCGGCGGCCGGGGCCATCCTGACCATCGATCTTGGCGCGATTCGTGAAAACTACCGGCGGCTGAAGGCAAGGCTGGCAGGCGTGCGCTGTGCCGGCGTGCTCAAGGCCGACGGCTATGGCCTTGGCGCAGCGCAGGTGGCATCGGCATTGACCAGAGAGGGATGCGACATCTTCTTCGTCGCGCTACTGGCCGAAGGCATCGATCTGCGCAAGATGGTCGGGACTGGACCGGACATCTACGTGCTGAACGGGCTGCCGCCGGGCTCCGAGCCGGAAGCGGTGGCGGCCGGCCTGTGCGCGGTCATCAATAGTGGCGCGCAGTTGAAAGCCTGGCGCGCGGCGGCGCATCGCGCCGGCCGCAGGCTGCCGGCCGCCATCCAGGTCGACAGCGGCATGTCGCGGCTTGGCATGGCGCCGGCCGAAGTCGGGACGCTGGCCGGGGATGCCGGCGCTTTCGATGGGATCGACGTCAGATATGTGATGAGCCACCTGGCCTGCGCCGACGAGCCGCGCCATCCAGCCAACGAACAACAGCGGCTGGCCTTCGAACGGCTGCGCGCCATGTTGCCCGCGGCGCCCGGCTCGCTTGCCAATTCGTCCGGCATTTTTCTCGGGCAGGGCTACCATTACGATCTCGCCAGGCCGGGGGCGGCGCTCTACGGCATCAATCCGACGCCCGACGAACCCAATCCGATGCTGCCTGTCGTGCGGCTGCAGGCCAAGGTGGCGCAGACGCGCCGCGTCGAAAAAGGCACCGGCATCGGCTATGGCCATACTTATCACGCGCAAGGTCCGCTGAGCCTTGCGACGATTTCGTTCGGCTATGCGGACGGTTGGCTGCGACGCTCCGCTTCGGCGGCCTGGTTCGAAGGCGCGCGTCTGCCTTTCCTCGGGCGTGTGTCGATGGATTCGATCATTCTCGACATCTCCGCCCTTCAACCCGGCAAACTGCGCGAAGGCGATCTGGTCGAGCTTCTAGGCCCCTCGCAGAGCGTCGACGATGCCGCCGGCCATGCTGGCACCATCGGCTATGAAATCCTGGCCAGTCTCGGCCCGCGCTTTCACCGGCACTATATCGGCGGTTGAGCGGTTTGGCCGCGCTTGACAAGCGGGCGCCTGTCGGCAAGGGTCGGGGCATGAGCAACCTCGCTTATATCAGAACCTTGTTCAGGGTCTGCCCGATCGCGGGATCGTAGCCCCGGCGCGGCCGCCTTTCGGGCGTCCGTCCGTACCGGGGCATCCATACATCCACAATCGTCATCAAGCCGTACGGCCCTTCGTGGCTGCCGGCTTTCATCAAGCCGCAATCAGCGCGGCGGCAGGCGCGCATCCGTTCGATGCGCCGATCCATGAGGTTTGCCATGCAACATGCAACGGGACTGCGTCCATCGAGCCGGATTCTGATCAGCAACACCGACCATGACAGGTTGACCGGGCTGGCAAGGGCCCTGCTCGACCGCGCGCCCGAGACGGCCGAAGAGCTGCTCTCGGAAATGGACCGGGCGGTAGTGAAAGACGCGGCGGCGATGCCGGATGGCGTGGTGCGGATGGGTTCGACGGTGACGGTCCGCGGCGAAGGCGGAGACACACAGCGCATCGTGCTGGTCTATCCCGGCGAAGCCGACATTGCCGAAAACCGGATCTCGGTGCTGACGCCGATGGGAACGGCGCTTATCGGTGTCAGCGTCGGGCAGGCGGTGTGCTGGAACGGTCGTGGCGGCCGCAAACTGTCGGTGACCGTGGAGGCCGTCGATATCCCCGCCGGCAGCGGGCGCTGATCGTGGAGGCGGTGATGAGGAACATGAGCTGCCGCCTGACGACGAAGGATTTCGCCGTGCTCGAAGTCATGCTGGAGCGGCGGCGGGCATTCGCGGATCCGATCGTCTGGATGATCGAAGAGAAGCTTGCCAATGCCGGCGTCGTGCCGGTCGATTCGGTCGAAGCCGATGTCGTGACGCTGAACAGCAGGGTGGTGTTTTGCGTCGATGCCGGCGCGGCCGAGACGCGCACCCTGGTGCAGAACGAGGTGCGCGGGCCGGTCGGCTCCAGCCTGTCGGTGGCGACAAGGCGTGGGCTCTGCATGCTCGGCATGGCGCAGGGCCAGACGGCATCGATCGAACACCCTGATGGCAGGCGGGAGGCGATCCGGGTCAAGACGGTGCTCTATCAGCCGGAAGCCGCGCGGCGGGAAGCCTGGGAGAAAGCCTCGGCTGGCGGATGTCGGCCGCATGGATTGACTCTCGTCTACAGCGCCGCAGCCCCGATCCAGCCTCTTGGCGCGGCGGCCGGAATGCGGCAGACAGAGGATGACGACCCCGGTCCCTCGGCGGCGTGAATGGCAACGGCGCGTGGTCTCGAAGATCGGGGACGATTTTCGCCAGGGATCATGTGCAAATCGCAAGTGGGCCGTGTCTATGAACGTCAGACGCGGCATAAGGAGTGAACGATGAAGATCATGGTGCTGGGCGGTGGCGTCATTGGGGTGACCACGGCCTATTATCTCGCCGACGCCGGCCACGAGGTGACGGTGGTCGACCGGCAGAAAGGTCCGGCACTGGAAACCAGCTTCGCCAATGCCGGCGAGATTTCGCCCGGCTATGCCTCGCCCTGGGCCGGGCCCGGCATTCCGCTCAAGGCGATCAAATGGCTCTTGATGAAGCATGGTCCGCTGGTTGTGCGGCCGGCCTTCGACCCGCATATGTGGACATGGCTGGTCAAGATGCTGCGTAACTGCACCGCCGAGCGTTATGCGATCAACAAATCGCGCATGGTGCCGCTGGCCGAGTACAGCCGCGACACGTTGAAGGCGCTGCGCGAAGCGACCGGCATCAGCTATGACGAGCGGACGCAGGGCACGCTGCAGCTGTTCCGCACGCAAAAACAGCTCGACGGCACATCAGGCGATGTCGAGGTGCTGAAGAAATATGGCGTGCCCTATGAAATCCTCGACCAGGACGGCTGCATCACGGCGGAGCCGGGGCTCGCCGGCGTGCGCGAGAAGTTCGTGGGCGGGCTGAGGCTGCCGCATGACGAGACCGGCGACTGCAAGATGTTCACCGATAAATTGGCCGAGCTCTGCGTGGCGCGTGGCGTGAAGTTCGAATACGACATGACGATCTGGCGCGTCATCCGCAGCCGCAACCGCATTGCCAACCTCAGCACCAGCAAGGGTTTCAAGACCGCCGACGCCTATGTCATGGCACTGGGCAGTTATTCGGCGGGCTTCATGCGCCGCATGAAGCGGTCGATCCCGGTCTATCCGGTCAAGGGTTATTCGATCACCGTGCCGATCAAGGACGCCGCCCTGGCGCCGGTGTCGACGGTGATGGACGAGACCTACAAGGTGGCGATCACCCGGCTTGGAGACCGCATCCGCGTCGGCGGCACGGCAGAGATTTCCGGCTTCGACCTCAGGCTGCACGAATCGCGGCGGCGCACGCTCGAACATTCGGTCGGCGATCTCTTTCCGGGCGCCGGCGCTATGCGCGAGGCGACGTTCTGGTGCGGGCTGCGGCCGATGACGCCGGACGGGCCGCCGCTGATCGGCCGCACCGAGCTTTCCAATCTCTATCTCAACACCGGTCACGGAACGCTCGGCTGGACCATGGCCTGCGGTTCGGCCAAGGTTCTGGCCGACATCATATCGAGCCGTGTGCCTGATATCGATGTGCGCGCACTGGCGCAGGAGCGTTATCTGAAATAGCCGAGCCACCGTTCATGACCGATGGGATGTCAAAACGCTTCCTTCACCCACTCCTCGTCGAACAGCAGCCGGTAGGCCCACGGGATGGTCACATTGGTGGCGACGGGGTTCGAGTGGGCGAGGTAGTCGTCATAGATCGGCTTCATGCTGAAGTAGAAAGCGGGATCGAGCACCGTCATGCCGTTCTCCGAGTCATGGAAGAAGCTGCGGTTGTTAAGGTTGACCGAGGAGATGGCGACCAGCCTTTCGTCGATCATCATGATCTTGGAATGCAGCACCACGTCCGGCGCCTTGAACTCGCGGATGTTGATTCGGTCGCCATATTGTTCGACGAACAGCTTGTTGAGCGCGGTGAGAAACCTGCCGCCGATATCGCCCTTGAGATCGATGCGGCCGACGATGTCGATCTTGACGCCGCGGGCGAGCGCCCGGTCGAAGGCGTGGGCGAGGCTCGGCGTCAGATTGAGGTAGGGGTTGACGATCTGGACATGGTGCTGGGCGGCATCGATCAGATCGACGAAATAGTCCTCCAGCGCATGGTCGTCCTCATAGGGCACTGAAATGAAGTGCCGGGCATTGCCGGACGGGCGGCGGCCATCGGCGCGGACCGGGATGGAGAAGGGGCGCGACAGGTTGGTGTCGGCGTCACGCAACCATATTGTCGACAGATGCGCGGCAAGCGTGTCGACCGTCGCATTGTCGGCGAACTCGATATCGAAGTCGCTCCAGTTCGAATAGTAGTTCAGCGACAGGCCATCGGTCTTGCCGTATTGCTGCAGGCCCGGATAGCGCGACAAGTCGATCGGCTGATGGAACAGGAAGCCGTCGTGGATGTTACGGCCGCCGATGATGACGCGGGAGCGCGCGGGATCCCGCGCCAGCGTTGCCAGCATCTTGATGTGATGGGTCTTGTGCAGTTGTGAAATCTGCTCGTCGATCGGCGCGCCATGGTCGGCGCGCCAGCGGTATTCCTGCAGCTCGACATTGGGGAATTCGGCCGCAAGCCGGTGCAGAATGGCGTCGTCCTTTTCGCGCTCGAGCACGTCGGTGACAATGATGCGCACCTTGGTGCCGAGGGCGGCATGATGGCGGATCAGCCGCTCGATGATGCGGCCGGAAAAGTCGGCCTTGAACTCCAGCGAGGACAAATAGATCAGCTTCAGCCTTGGCGCCTTCGAGAAATCGAGCGGCAGTTCCGGATCGCCCTTGTCGATGGCGGCGTCGGATAGCGGCGCGCCCATCAGCGCCTCGACCTTGGCGTTGAAGCCGTCACGCGACTTGCGCAGCAGCCTGGGCTCGCCGATCGGCAAGGCGCAGGTCTGCGACAGCCAACGGCTGGCATAGAAGGCGCGTTCAAGCGCGTCGAGATCGGCGCCGTCGGGAACCGTGCAACGCTGGTAACGGCTGTCGAAGGCAGCAAGCCCGGGATCGGCGGTCTCCTCGCGTAGGATGGTGAGCGGAGCGCCGGCCGGGACGAGGCTGGAGCGGATCCTTGCCGTGCAACGGTTCAGGCTGTCGCCCGGAAACAGGCTGGCCGTGTCGTCTTCGCCCGAGAGGCGAAAGCGGAATTCCGTGCCGGGGGCGATCGTACGCGAGGCTCCGGCGGCGCGGATCGCCAAAGTGCCGTCGCAGGTGCCCTCGATGTCGGCCGGTTGCTTGCCGGCCTGACGCAGCACGATCTCGGTGCTGCGTGCCTGCAGGCCGGAGAATTCGAACGTCTTGGATGCCGAGGGCCGTGCGGCCGCATCGATGTAGAGCGTCTGCCGCGACACCCGCCAGCGTCCGTCGAACTGGCCCTCGCCACTGCCGCCACTGGAGGGCTGGACATGCGCATTGGCGACCGGTCCGGCCAGTTGCTGCAGCGTTGAATAGGTCGCCTGGAAGTCGCGATTGTGGACATCGCGGCGGTTGCGCCCGAACGGGCCGGTGCCGTTGGCGCGATCGAGGGCATCGAGCTGGTTGTGGGCGAGCAGCGCCAGGAACCGTCTTTGGTAGTCGCTGGCGCCGGCATCTCCGAAGAACTGCGCGGCCGCGATCCGCGACCCGGACGTGCTGGCCGACAGCGAGGGCCGCGCGCAGGCCTCCTGTCCCGGCAAGAGGTCGCAGGCATTGCGGCCCGCACCAGCGCAGCCGGCAAGGATTGCCAGTGCGAACAGGGCAAGAATGACGGATGCGCGGACGTTCACCCCGTGGCCCCGGGCTTCATGGCGCTCAACTGCGCCGGATCACGGGGCGGCATGAAGCCTTGTGGGAAGATCTTGCAGATAGGAACGGCGAAGGTGGCGATCAGCAGTTCGGCTTCGCCACGCATCTTGCGGGATGCTGTCCTGTCATCGCGTATCGCCCTCGCCGAGGCAATGAGGGCGCCGTCGCAGTCGCAATGATTGTGACGCGCGATGTAGCAGGCGTCATGGATTTGACAGGCGGCATCGAGGCGATCGACCGGCCGGGCGGAAAGATCGCCGGTGCGGGTGCCCGGACCGCAATAGTTGCCGATGACGAAAGGCGAGGCGCGCGCCATGGCGGAGCGGATCGGTTTGGGCAATTCGGCTTCGGGCACCTTGGTCCACGGATTGGCGCATGCGGAGACAAAAAAAAGCAGCGGCAGGATGGCAAGAACGGCTCGCATGTCTATCCGCGCCAGCTTTCTGAAAGATTTCCCCACCCGGCGGCCCGCGCCGTGCCAGTGGCCGCATGCCTGATGCCACACTGGCCGGTTTTGTGGCAAAGAAAAGGCGGCATTGCTTGCGGCCCGTTGTGTTATTGTGATTTTGGGAGGATCTGCCTGAAGGGCAGAACCCGTAAGGATTTGGGGACCAGCATCTGCATGCGTATCTGCCTTCTCGTCATGACTGTTGGATTTTTGTCCTGCGCTGCGGGGGCCGATGCTGCGGACAAGATGGTCCATGACCGGGCTAACGGATTTTCGCTGACCTTTCCCCAGGAATGGATCAATGAGCCGCCTGCCGACGAGGCGATATTGCTGAGTATAGAATCCAACGATCAGAGTCTTACCTGCATGGTGTCGGCCTCGCTTTACAATCGATCCGGACCCGGCTCGCCGGCCGATCCGCGCAAGCTCATCGAGGACTGGTCGATGAACGACTGGAAGTGGATGATAGGTAGATCATACAGCACAGCCGAGTTCAGCAATGATAAGCTTGCAAGGTTTCCGGACGGCTATCCTGTGCGTCTTGCCGATCTGGACTTTACGGTTATCGACAAGGATACCCGCCTCCATGGCCATTCCAGGTTTGCTTTTTCGGTTCGAGGAGCGCGCTACGGTTATGTCAATTGCAGCGTGATGGGCGAGAGCGCCGACCAGGTTGCGCAGATGTGGGCGCCGCTGGCGGACAAGGCTGAGCGTGTGGTGAATTCGTTCGTTCTCGACTCGCCTTGAACGGCACATTGTGTGCTGGTTTTGCGAAATCAGGTAAACAAACCCCGTTCGCGCTCCACCGCCTTGGTGATGAAGCTGGCGACGATCTGGATGCGGCGCAGCGGCCTGACCGATTCGTGATAGACCAGCCAGTAGGCGCGACGGATGGGCGCCACCACATCGACGGCCACCAGTTCCGGCATCGAGCGGGCGACGAAAGTGTGCAGGATGCCGATGCCGGCGCCAGAGCGCACCGCTTCGGCCTGGCCGAGCGCCGAGGAGATGGCAAAGCTGGTGCGCCAGTCGGCGCTGAATTCGGCCGCGTAGTCGAGCGACGGGCTGACGATGAGGTCGGGCACATAGCCGATGAGCGTGTGCCGGCCGAGTTCGGCCGCGGTTTTGGGCAGGCCATTGGCATCGGCGTAGGCACGCGACGCGAACAGGCCGAGCGAATAGTCGACCAGCTTTCCCGCCACCAGCCGGCCTTCGGTCGGCCGCTCGACGGTGATGGCGATGTCGGCTTCGCGGCGTGAAAGCGAAAAGGAGCGCGGCACCGGCACGAGCTGGATCGTCAATTCGCGATGCAGGGCGGTCAGCGCGCCGAGACGCCTGGCCAGGAAGGCGACGCCAAAGCCGTCCGGCGCGCCGATGCGCACCGTGCCCGAGATATCGTCACCCTCGCCCGATATGGCCGAGCGCGCGGCGATCATGTCGCCCTCCATGCGTTCGGCAATGTCGAGGAAGCGCTCGCCGGCCGGCGTCAACTCGCTGCCGGTGGTCAGGCGGCGGAAGAGTTTCGTGCGCAGCGCATCCTCAAGCGCAGCGATGCGGCGCGAGACGGTGGCGTGGTTGAGTTCGAGCCGCTTGGCCGCGCCCAGAATCTGGCCGGCGCGGGCCACGGCAAGGAAGATGCGGACGTCATCCCAGTTCATGGGGGTGGTCCGGATGATAATTGTCAGCGTTGCGTTCTGTGGCGCCCCCCTTTGTCCTGCCGGACATCTCCCCCACTTGGGGGGAGATCAACCGGCCGCGCCGCTGAGACCTGGCCTGCAATGTCCAAAGTAGGCGAAAGCGGTGATGACAGCCGATCTCCCCCCAAGTGGGGGAGATGTCCGGCAGGACAGAGGGGGGCGCGAAGGGACTCAACCTGACAATTCCAGCGTGACGAACACACCCTCTCATTTGCGAGAATTGATGCTCATCCGTCAATCGTTATCTATTCCGCGCACAACGGTTGCGATCTCCCTCACGTTGCCTTCTGCCGGCCAAAGGCGGACAATGCGGCATTCACAACCTCAGGGAGAGAAAGCATGATCGAATACGGTCATTTCATCGGCGGCAAGCGCGTCGCCGGCACCAGCGGTCGCAAGCAGGACGTGATGCAGCCGATGGACGGCTCCGTGCGCGGCACGGTTGCGCTGGCCTCGGCGCAGGAACTGCGCGCCGCGGTCGAGAACGCCAAGGCGGCGCAGCCGAAGTGGGCCGCCACCAACCCGCAGCGCCGCGTGCGCGTGCTGATGAAGTTTCTCGAACTGGTCCAGCGCGACTATGACGAATTGGCCGACATCCTGGCGCGCGAGCACGGCAAGACTATTGCCGACGCCAAGGGCGACATCCAGCGTGGCCTCGAAGTGGTCGAGGTCTGCATAGGCGCGCCACATATGATGAAGGGCGAGTTCACCGATGGCGCCGGCCCCGGCATCGACGTCTATTCGATGCGCCAGCCGCTCGGCGTCGTGGCCGGCATCACGCCGTTCAACTTCCCGGCGATGATCCCGCTGTGGAAGATCGCGCCGGCCATCGCCTGCGGCAACGCCTTCATCCTGAAGCCCTCCGAGCGCGATCCGGGCGTGCCGATGCGCATTGCCGAACTGTTCATCGAGGCCGGCCTGCCGGCGGGCATCCTCAATGTCGTCAATGGCGACAAGGATGTGGTCGACGCCATCCTTGACGATCCCGACATCAAGGCCATCGGCTTTGTCGGTTCGACGCCGATCGCGCATTACATCTATTCGCGTGGCACCGCGGCCGGCAAGCGCGTGCAGTGCTTCGGCGGCGCCAAGAACCACATGATCATCATGCCCGACGCCGACATGGACCAGACCGTCGATGCGCTGATCGGCGCCGGCTACGGTTCGGCGGGCGAGCGCTGCATGGCGATCTCGGTTGCCGTCCCGGTCGGCAACGACACGGCCAACCGGCTGATGGAAAAGCTGGTGCCGCGCGTCGAAAGCCTGAAGGTCGGCCCATCGACGGATTCTTCCGCCGATTTCGGCCCGCTGGTGACTGCCCAGGCACTGGAGCGCGTCAAGGGCTATGTTGATATTGGCGTCAAGGAAGGCGCCAAGCTTGTCGTCGATGGCCGCGGCTTCAAGATGCAGGGCTACGAGGACGGCTATTACATGGGTGGCTGCCTGTTCGACAATGTCACATCAGACATGCGCATCTACAAGGAAGAAATCTTCGGGCCGGTGCTGTCGGTGGTGCGCGCGCCGCGTTACGAGGATGCTATCAACCTCGCCAACGACCACGAGATGGGCAATGGCGTTGCCATCTTCACCCGCGACGGCGACGCCGCGCGCGACTTTGCAAGCCGTGTCCAGGTCGGCATGGTCGGCGTCAACGTGCCGATCCCGGTGCCGATCGCCTATTACACGTTCGGTGGCTGGAAGGCATCGTCCTTCGGAGATCTCAACCAGCACGGCCCGGATGCGTTCCGCTTCTACACCAAGACAAAGACGGTGACCTCACGTTGGCCGTCCGGCATCAAGGAGGGCGCCGAGTTCGTCATCCCGACGATGAACTGACGGACGATTTCTTGCTTGCGCGTCCTCGCCTTCGGCTGCGGACGCGCGGGCCGGCCTAAGGGACGGTGCCGAGTCGTCATCCCGACGATGATTGATCAAAAGGCCCGGGCGCACCCCGGGCCTTTTGATTCTCACGCCACGCTATATGTCTAAACGCTAATGTGATGGAACAAAGCGGCCGGGCTACGGCTTTTGCTGTATTCCTGCGATGGGCAGGCAATCCGACAGCGCCGGTGTCAACCCGGGGTTCTCGTCTGGCGCAAGGAGGTGTCAGATGAAACGACGTTTTATTGCAACGATATTTTGCACGGCCATGGCAATGTCCGGTGTCGTGCAGGCTGAAGCGGGCGGGCAATGCGCCGCGCGCGCCGACATCGTCAAGGCGCTCGGCGACAATTTCCATGAGAGCCAAGCCGGGCGTGGCCTGATCAACCCAAGCGTGATCCTGGAGGTCTTTGTTTCCGAACAGGGCAGTTGGACCGTACTGGCCTCCGATACCAAGGGCCAGAGTTGCATTCTGTCCGTCGGCGAAGGCTGGGACAGTTCGACAATGAAAGCAGCCCTGCCGGGCGCTTGAGCGAAGTTCTGTGTGTCACTGCCACTATCGCGGCAGGACTCATGCTTGACTGGCGGCCCTTTCCAGCGCACCGCAAGACCCACAACTCGTTTGCGGCGGCCACAGCGACGTCGTCGCGGGACTGGCGCAGGCCTTTCAAGAAAAGCAGATTGGCTACGGCGTGGTCGGACAGGCCACCAATGTCGAGATGTAGGTTTCGGCAAGCGGGTCCTGGACGATGCCGATATCCGACGTGAAGGCCGAAGCTGCATCCTCGCGGCTGGCGAGGGCGGGGAGAACAACCTCACCGTGGCCGCGACGCGATGGCGCACAGGATCTGAGCCGCCCGATCAACGCGTGGCGGCGACCTCGGCATGGCCGCGCAGCAGTGCCATCAGCCTCTTGGCGTCCTTGGCCGCGGCTTCCTCGTCGCCGTCGAGGATAGAGCGGATCAGGGCGACATGGTGCTCGGCGGATTCCGCCAGCCCGGTATCGGCCTTGTAGCGGAACCAGAAGCGGCGGCTGTGGGTCTGCAAGGGCGCGGCCAGCCGTGCGGCGAACGGATTGTCGGCGGCCAGCGCCAGCGCCTCGTCGAGTGCCTTGTCGGCCTGGATGAAGGCAAGCACATTGCCGGAGATGACCGCCTTCTGCATGGCAAGGGCCGCCTCGTGAAACAGGTCGGCGGCCTCGCGGGTGACGAAGCGGGCAGCCGAGCGGGCAAGCACCACCTCGACGCCGCGCCGGGCGTCGAGCACGCGCAGCCAGTCGCCCGGATGCAGCGGCGCAATGGCGATGCCGGCGCGTGGCCTGACGTCCAGCAGCCCTTCCCAGGCCAGCCGCTGGATCGCCTCGCGCACCGGCGTGCGGCCCAACGCCAGCTTTTCGATGAGGGCGCCCTCGGTGACAAAGCTCGCCGGCGCCAGTTCCAACGTGACGATCATATGCTCGAGCACGCGGTAGGCCTTGGTCGCCGCCGGCTCGGACGGCATGCTTGCTTCCATGGATATCAATGGCGGCCTCCTGATATATCTAAAATATATCATAACGGATTCCGCATTGACAGCGGCTTTCTCAACAGATATACGTCTGATATATCAGATGGAGAAATGATCATGTGGACCGGAGTTTTCCCTGCCGTCACGACCAAATTCACCGCCGACGATCGCCTTGACCATGCCGAAATGGAACGCTGCTTCAATCTGCAGATCGAGGCCGGCTGCGACGGCATTATCGTCTGCGGTTCGCTCGGCGAAGGGCCGATGCTGTCGCATGACGAGAAGATCGAGGTGTTGAAGACCGCGCAGAAAGTCGCCGGCAAGAAGCCGGTGCTGCTGACGGTCAACGAGGCAGGCACCCGCGAGGCGGCCAGCATCGCCAAGCGTGCCGCCAGGGAAGGCGCCAATGGCCTGATGGTGGTGCCGAGCCCGATCTACCACACGAATGCGGAAGAGACGGTCGCGGCCCTGCGTGCCGTCGCCGAGGCCGGCGACCTGCCGGTGATGATCTACTCCAACCGGCTCGCCTACCGTGTCGACGTCACCGTCGACCAGATGGAGGAGCTGGCGTCGGACGCGCGCTTCGTGGCCATCAAGGAATCCTCCGACGACATCCGCCGCTCGACCGAGATCATCAACCGCCTGGGCAGGCGTTACGACCTGTTCACCGGCGTCGACAATCTCGCCTTCGAGGCGTTGTCGGTCGGCGCCATCGGCTGGGTGGCCGGCCTGGTCACCGCCTTCCCGCGCGAAACCGTCGCCATCTACCAGCTGATGAAGCAGGGCCGCCGCGAGGAGGCGCTCTCCATCTACCGCTGGTTCCGGCCGCTGCTCGACCTCGATGTCTCGACCTATCTGGTGCAGAACATCAAGCTCGCCGAAGTCTTCACCATCCAGACCAACGACCGTGTCCGGATGCCGCGCCAGCCGCTGTCTGGCGAGCGCCGCAAGGCGGTCGAGAAGATCGTCAAGGATGCACTGGCGGTACGGCCGACACTGCCGAAATTTTGAGAGTAAGTTCTTCTTCCTTCTCATGGGGGAAGATGGCGGCAGCCAGATAAGGAGCAGCGCCCCACGTGGCCGGAAATTCCAAGTCGACAGAAGCAGGGCGCCGCCCCTCATCCGCCCTTCGGGCCCCTTCTCCCCGTGAACGGGGAGAAGGGGAGGACATCGCCATCGTCGGCGGCGGCATCATCGGCATCTGCGCGGCCGCCTTCCTTGCCGAGGCGGGGCTGGATGTCACGGTCTTCGACCGCACCGGCATCTGCGAAGAGACCAGTTCCGGCAATGCCGCCGCCTTCGCCTTCTCCGACGTGTTGCCGCTGGCCCACAAGGGCATGATCCGCCAGTTGCCGAAATGGCTGGCCGATCCGCTCGGCCCGCTCAGCATCCCGCCCACCTACCTGCCGAAACTCCTGCCCTGGCTATTCCGGTTCTGGCGCGCCGGCGCACCGGCGAAATACGAGGCCAGCCTCGCCACCCAGGCCGGCATGATGAGGCTTGCAGAAGCGGAGTGGATGGGTCTGCTCGATCGTTCCGGCACGCGGCCGATGCTGCGCGAGGATGGTTCGCTGGAACTCTACGAAAGCGAAGCCGAGTTCCGCGCCGCGCTGCCGGGCTGGGCGGCGCGCGAACGCTTCGGCATCGGCTTCCGCCATGTCGACGGCGAGGGGCTGGCGGCTCTGCAGCCGGGACTGTCGCCGCGCTTCGTCAAGGGCACGTTCGTGCCGGGCTGGAAGACGGTCGCCGATCCGAAACTGCTCGGCAAGGCAGTATGGGCCTATGCCGAGGCCAAGGGCGCCCGCTTTGAAACAGCCCTTGTCGACCGGATCGCGGCGGATCAGGACGGCGCGGCACTGACGCTGGCCGACGGAACCATCAGGCGCGCCAGGCGGCTCGTTGTCGCCGCCGGCGCCTGGTCGCATCTTCTGGCGCGGCAGCTCGGCGATCGCATTCCGCTGGAGACCGAGCGCGGCTACAACACGACCTTGCCGAATGGCGCCTTCGACGTGAAGCGGCAGCTGATCTTCTCCGGCCATGGTTTCGTCATCACGCCGCTCGACACGGGCCTGCGCGTGGGCGGTGCCGTCGAACTCGGCGGCATCGAGCGGCCGCCCAACTTCAGTAGGTCGAAAGCGCTTTTGCAGAAGGCGCAGCAATTCCTGCCGGGGCTCGATCCGTCGGGCGGGCGCGAATGGATGGGCTTCCGCCCCTCGCTGCCGGATTCGGTGCCAGTCATCGGCAATGCGCCGGGCGCCCGGTCGGTGGTGTATGCTTTCGGTCACGGTCATCTCGGCCTGACCCAGGCTGCGGCGACCGGACGGTTGATCCGCGAGCTCGTCCTGGGGCAGACTCCGTCCGTTGATCTGGCCCCCTTCAGCCCGCAACGGTTTTGATTTTCGAGGAGCGACATGGCCAAGAAATCCTTCTTCTGTATCGACGGCCACACTTGCGGCAATCCGGTGCGGCTGGTCGCCGGCGGCGGCCCTCTGCTGCAGGGTTCGACAATGATGGAACGGCGCGCGCATTTCCTTGCCGAGTATGACTGGATCCGCACCGGCCTGATGTTCGAGCCGCGCGGCCACGACGTGATGTCCGGGTCGATTCTCTACCCACCGACGCGCGAGGATTGCGACATCGCCATCCTGTTCATCGAAACCTCGGGCTGCCTGCCGATGTGCGGCCACGGCACCATCGGCACGGTCACGATGGCGATCGAGCACGGGCTGATCAAGCCAAGGACGCCAGGTGTGCTAAGGCTCGACACGCCGGCCGGCCTGGTCATCGCCGAATACAAGCAGGTCGGCGAATATGTCGAGGAGGTGCGCATCACCAACGTGCCCTCGTTCCTTTATGCCGAAGGGCTGACGGTCGAATGTCCCGGGCTCGGCGAGATCACCGTCGATGTCGCCTATGGCGGCAATTTCTATGCCATCGTCGAGCCGCAGGCGAATTATCGCGACATGGCCGACCATTCCGCCGGCGACCTCATTGCCTGGAGCCCGGTGGTGCGGCAGCGGCTGAACGAGAAATATGCCTTCGTGCATCCGGAGAATCCCGGCATCAACAGGCTGTCGCACATGCTGTGGACCGGCAAGCCGACGGTGGAAGGGGCCGACGCCCGCAACGCCGTCTTCTATGGCGACAAGGCGATCGACCGCTCACCTTGCGGCACCGGTACCTCGGCGCGGATGGCGCAGCTCCATGCCAAGGGCAAGCTCAAGGCAGGCGACGCCTTCGTGCATGAATCGATCATCGGTTCGCTGTTCAAGGGCAAGGTCGAAAAGGAGGTCACCGTGGCGGGCAAGCCGGCGATCATCCCCTCGATCGGCGGCTGGGCGCGCATGACCGGACTGAACACGATCTTCATCGACGACCGCGATCCGTTCGCGCATGGGTTCGTGGTCAAATAGGCGATTCATCACGCTACGGAAGGCATGAAGGCGCAAGAAGGAATGTCGTCAGCAGCGCAAGGAATCCCTTCATCAACTTATTTTGACGGCGATTTCTTCGAAACGGCGCGCATGATAGGGCTGAATCGTCAAAGACATTGCGTTATGCCAATGATAGGGTCCGCGATAGTCCAGAGGCCGGGTGCAAAAAAACGGGCAGTCGAAATGGCGTGCATTGGAAACGCGCATGTCGATCGAAAAATCACGTTGCAATCCGGGCTCGAAACTTTACGACTAGGGGAAATACGAAAAGGAATGCGTCTGCATGGGCGACATTCCAGGGGAGCCATGTACACATGCAGTACTTTGTCCAGCAGCTTATCAACGGGCTGACGCTGGGATCGATCTATGGGCTGATCGCGATCGGCTACACGATGGTCTACGGCATCATCGGCATGATCAATTTCGCCCATGGCGACATTTTCATGGTGGGCGCCTTCACCGCGCTGATCGTCTTCCTCATCCTCGGCGCGCTGTTCTATTCGGTGCCCGTGGTCATCGCGCTGCTGGTCATGATGATCGTGGCGATGCTGCTCACAAGCCTCTACAATTGGACGATCGAGAAGGTGGCCTACCGGCCGCTGCGCGGTTCGTTCCGGCTGGCGCCGCTGATCACCGCCATCGGCATGTCGATCGCGCTGTCCAATTTCGTCCAGGTCACGCAGGGTCCCCGCAACAAGCCGATCCCGCCGATGGTGTCGAAGGTCTACAACATCGACGGCGTCAGCGTGTCGCTGAAGCAGATCATCATCGTCATCGTCACCGCCCTTTTGCTGGTGCTGTTCTGGTACCTGGTCAACAAGACCTCGCTTGGCCGGGCGCAGCGCGCCTGCGAGCAGGACCGCAAGATGGCGGCATTGCTCGGCATCGATGTCGACCGCACCATCTCCATCACCTTCATCATGGGTGCTGCACTTGCCGCCGTCGCCGGCACGCTGTTCCTGATGTACTATGGCGTGGTGGCCTTCTCCGACGGTTTTGTGCCGGGGGTAAAGGCATTCACGGCGGCGGTGCTTGGCGGCATCGGCTCGCTTCCCGGCGCCGTGCTCGGTGGGCTCCTGATCGGCTTCATCGAGAGCATGTGGTCGGCCTATTTCTCGATCGACTACAAGGACGTCGCGGCGTTCTCGATCCTGGCTATCGTGCTGATCTTCCTGCCTTCCGGCATATTGGGCCGGCCTGAAGTCGAAAAGGTTTGAGACCATGGCCGTGACCGTATCTCGTGAGCGCGACACCGTCGCCAGCCCCATGCAGCGCGCCCTTCGGGAAGCGTTCTATGCCGGCGCCATCGCGCTTGGCCTGTTCGTGCTGTTCATCGGGCTGAAAACCGGTCAGAACATGTCCAATGAACTGGTCCTGACTCAGCGCTGGGGCTTGCTCACCGCCGTGGTGATCGCCACGGCCGTCGGGCGTTTCCTCTATGTCGCCTACGGCCAGCCCTTCATGGCCAACCAGAAGATCGCCGACGTCGCCACCGGTCTGTTACCGGCCAGCGTGGGGTCACGGTTCTTTCAGTTGCCGGCGTTCATCCTGGCTGTCGTCGCGGCCGTGCTGCTGTTCGTGTTGGGCAGCTCTCTCGCCGGATGGGTGGGAGCAGAACCGGCCGGCTATCTCCAATTCCTGCGCGCCCTGGCGGTCATCTATGTGCTGGGTTGCGTGATCTACTACTTCCGCGCCTTCATTCATGCCAACTTCACCAAATTGGGCATCACAGCGTTGGTGCTGTACCCGATTTTGGTGGTCGCGCTGCTGTCGCTGAACGCCTGGTCGATTGCTGGAGGGCTGCAGGGCTCGCTGAAATGGGTCGACAATTTCGGCATCCAGATACTGATCTATGTGATGCTGGCCTGGGGATTGAACATCGTCGTTGGGCTGGCCGGCCTGCTCGACCTCGGCTACGTCGCTTTTTATGCACTTGGCGCCTATGCCTATGCGCTTCTTGCCACGCATTACGGCCTGTCGTTCTGGATCCTGCTGCCGGCCGCGGGCTGCATGGCCGCCCTTTGGGGGGTGCTGCTCGGCTTCCCCGTGCTGCGCCTGCGCGGCGATTATCTGGCGATCGTGACGCTCGCCTTCGGCGAGATCATCCGGCTGGTGCTGATCAACTGGCGCGAGGTGACCAACGGCTCGGCCGGTATCTCCGGCATTCCCAAGGTTTCCTTCTTCGGCCTGATGACCTTCAATGTGTCGGACCCCAATTACATTGCCAAGGTTCTGCATCTCGCGACCTCGAGCGCCTATTACAAGATTTTCCTCTACTATCTGATCCTGGGCCTGTGCCTGCTTACCGCCTTCGTCACCATCAGGCTGCGCCGTCTGCCGGTCGGTCGTGCTTGGGAAGCCTTGCGTGAGGACGAGATCGCCTGCCGCTCGCTCGGCATCAACACCACCACAACCAAGCTGACCGCCTTCGCCACCGGTGCCATGTTCGGCGGTTTCGCCGGCTCGTTCTTCGCCGCGCGGCAAGGCTTCGTCAGCCCGGAATCCTTCGTCTTCCTGGAATCGGCGATCATCCTGGCCATCGTCGTTCTGGGCGGCATGGGCTCGCTGGTCGGCATCGCGGTTGCCGCGATGGTGATGATCGGCGGCACCGAGGCGTTGCGCGAACTCGACTTCCTCAAGCAGGTCTTCGGGCCTGATTTCACACCGGAACTCTACCGCATGCTTCTGTTCGGCATGGCCATGGTGATCGTCATGCTGTGGAAGCCGCGCGGCTTTGTCGGCAGCAGGGAACCGACGGCCTTCCTGAAGGAGCGAAAAGCGGTCTCAGGCTCCTTCACCAAGGAGGGCCACGGCTGATGGATGCGAACACACAAATGAACGACGCCATCCTGCAGGTCGATCACCTGTCGATGAAGTTCGGCGGCCTGGTCGCCATCGGCGACCTGTCCTTCACCGCCAAGCGCGGCGAGATCACGGCGCTGATCGGCCCCAACGGCGCCGGCAAGACCACCGTGTTCAACTGCATCACCGGCTTCTACAAGCCATCGGAAGGCATGATCACGCTCAACCGTGCCGATGGCTCGAGCTATCTCCTGGAACGATTGCCCAACCACGAGATCCCTGCGCGCGCCAAGGTGGCGCGCACCTTCCAGAACATCCGCCTGTTCTCGGGCATGACGCTGCTGGAAAACCTCCTCGTCGCTCAGCACAACAAGCTGATGAAGGCTTCGGGCTATACGGTGCTTGGCCTGTTCGGTTTCCCGAGCTACCGGCAGGCTTCGGCCGAGTCGATCGAGCTCGCAAGGCATTGGCTGGAGAAAGCAGACCTCGTCGATCGGGCCGACGATCCGGCCGGCGACCTGCCCTATGGTGCGCAGCGGCGCCTCGAGATCGCGCGCGCCATGTGCACCGGTCCGGAGCTTCTGTGCCTCGACGAGCCGGCGGCCGGCCTCAACCCGAAGGAATCGGCCGCTCTCAACAAGCTGCTGATGGACATCAAGAACACCTCAGGGGCCTCGATCCTTTTGATCGAGCATGACATGTCGGTGGTCATGCAGATTTCCGACCATGTCGTGGTTCTGGAATATGGCCGCAAGATCTCCGACGGCAATCCGCAGTCGGTGCGCACCGATCCGCGCGTCATCGCCGCCTATCTCGGCGTCGATGACGAGGAGGTCGAGACCGTGCTGACCGAAGTCGGCGACGAGGACGTCATCGAACAGCTCGATACCGGTCCCGACGCCGCGCATGGCCCGGGCACCTCGGCGTCGTATCTGGCCGGACCGGTGAGTGACACGGTCAGCCACAGCGAGGGCGAGCGCGTCACCGTGTCGAAAGGCGCCTCGAAGGCTGCGCAGATCGACGCGCGTACCGTGACCGTGGCGAGCAAAGCCGTTGTGGCTAAAGCTGAACGGGCGACAAAGCCGGCTTCGGCCGCCAAGCCGCTCGCGAAAGCGGCAGCAAAGAAGCCGGCCGCCAAGGCACCCACGGCAAAGGCCGAGGGCGTTTCGAACCGTCTCGCTGCTCCGCGTGGCGGCAAGGCCGACAACCTGACCCGCATCAAGGGCATCGGTAAGGTCAACGAGAAGAAGCTCAACGATCACGGCATCTTCCACTTCGACCAGATCGGCGCCTGGAAGAAGGCCGACGTCGAGGCCGCCGAAGCCTATCTCGCCTTTGACGGGCGCATAGAGCGCGAGGAGTGGGTCAAGCAGGCCAGGCTGCTCGGGCAGGGCAAGGACACGGAATTCTCGCGCCGCGTCGATGCGGGCAAGGTGGCGACCAGCCATGCGTCGGCAAAGAGCGCCGGCGCGGCTTCCGGAAAAACAGCCGCCGCCAAGCCTGCGACCGGCAAGCGCGGAGGAGGCAAGTAATGGCCGGTACGACACTGCTCGATATCAAAGGTGTGCAGACCTATTACGGCAACATCCGGGCGCTGAACGGCGTCGACGTCACCGTCAAGCAGGGCGAGATCGTGGCGCTGATCGGCGCCAACGGCGCCGGCAAGTCGACGCTGATGATGACCATCTTCGGGGCTCCACGCGCCCGCACGGGAAGCATCACCTTCGCCGGCACCGACATCACCCAGTTGCCGACACACGAGATCGCGCGCCTGCGCATCGCCCAGTCGCCGGAAGGACGCCGCATCTTCCCGCGCATGACGGTGATGGAGAACCTGCAGATGGGCGCCAGCCTCGACAACCTCAAGCACTATGCCGAGGACGTCGAGAAGGTGTTCACGTTGTTTCCGCGGCTCAAGGAGCGCATCGCCCAGCGCGGCGGCACGCTCTCGGGCGGCGAGCAGCAGATGCTGTCGATCGGGCGCGCGCTGATGGCGCGGCCGAAGCTGCTTTTGCTCGACGAGCCGTCGCTCGGGCTGGCGCCGCTGATCGTCAAGCAAATCTTCGATGCCATCCGCGAATTGAACCGCACCCAGGGGCTGACGGTGTTCCTGGTCGAGCAGAACGCGTTCGGCGCGCTCAAGCTCGCCAACCGCGGCTATGTCATGGTCAACGGCAATGTGACGATGAGCGGCACCGGCAAGGAACTGCTCGCCAATCCCGAAGTGCGCGCCGCCTATCTCGAAGGCGGCCACCACTGAGTTCAGGAGTCTCCACCATGCAAGGCATTCTCTACGAGGAACCGTCGATCTGGCAGTTCTTCTTCGTCACCTGCCTGCTCGGCGGCTGGGCGGCCTGGATGACGGGCAAGGCCAGCGCCCAGACATGGCGCAGCTTCATCCAGCTGTTCGCCTATCTGCTGGGCCTCGGCATCGGCATCCGGTTCATCCATCACGCGCTGTTCGACGGCACGATGTTCTCGCTGCATTACTATATCGTCGACACCATCGTGCTGATGATACTGGGCTTCATCGGCTATCAATACACGCGAACCAACCAGATGGTGACACAATATAATTGGCTCTACGAAAGAGCTTCAATCTTGAGCTGGAAACCGAAAGGTTGAGGTTCATCATTAACGCCGCTTCGGGGATGAATCGGCGTGACAAGTGCCTGAAAATCGGCAAACTATGCTTTCTGCGATAAGGGTGGGCATCGCATGAAAGCTTCATTCACGCCCACTCCGTTAATGGGAGCGTTTCAATGAAAAAGTCACTATTGTCCGCCGTCGCCCTGACCGCGCTGGTCGCGTTCGGCGGCAACGCGTGGGCTGATGTAATGTTCGGCGTCGCCGGTCCGATCACCGGTCCGAACGCGGCCTTCGGCGCGCAACTGCAGAAGGGCGCAGAGGCCGCTGTCGCCGCGATCAATGCCAAGGGCGGCATCAACGGCGAGCAGATCAAGCTCGAAGTCGGCGACGACGTCTCGGATCCGAAGCAGGGCATCTCGGTCGCCAACAAGTTCGTCGGCGACGGCGTCAAGTTCGTGATCGGTCACTTCAACTCGGGCGTGTCGATCCCGGCCTCGGAAGTCTATGCCGAAAACAATATCGTCGAGATCACGCCGGCCGCGACCAACCCGAAATTCACCGAGCGCGGCCTGTGGAACGTGTTCCGCACCTGCGGACGCGACGACCAGCAAGGCAGCATCGCCGGCGCTTATATCGCCGCGAATTTCAAGGATGCCAAAGTCGCTATCGTGCACGACAAGACCCCTTACGGCCAGGGTCTCGCCGATGAAACCAAGAAGGCGATGAACGCCGCTGGCGTCAAGGAAGTGATGTATGAAGGTGTCAATGTCGGCGACAAGGACTTCTCGGCGCTCATCGCCAAGATGAAGGAAGCCGGCGTCACCCTGATCTACTGGGGCGGCCTGCACACCGAAGCCGGCCTGATCATCCGTCAGTCCGCGGACCAGGGCCTCAAGGCACCGATGATGTCGGGTGACGGCATCGTGACGGACGAACTCGCCGCGATCGCGGGCGACGCCGTCGCCGGCACGCTCAACACGTTCGGCCCCGACCCGCGCCTGATCCCGGCCAACAAGGAACTCGTCGAGAAGTTCCGCGCGCAGGGCTTCGAGCCGGAAGCCTACACGCTCTATGCTTATGCCGCCGTGCAGGTTGTCGCCGAGGCGGCCGCCGCCGCCAAGACCAACGACCCGCAGGCCGTTGCCAAGGCGATGCATGAGAACGGCCCGTTCCCCACGGTTCTGGGCGATCTCGCCTATGATGCCAAGGGCGACCCCAAGCTGCCGGGCTACATCATGTACGAGTGGAAGAAGAAGGACGACGGGAAGTATTCCTGGTTCCCGAAATAAGCCGCTCAGGCAGGTTTGACATTAGTGATGCCCGGCGCTTCGCGCCGGGCATTTTCTTTGGCGCGTCCCGGCGGCGGATGGCCTTCTTTGCCAACTCCTCCCAGCAGGGAAAGATCGCATCCAGGATCGAAATTGTCGCCATTGTTCCGTCCGTTCGAACGAATGCGTGCGAGTGTTGGCCGGATAATCCATTTAAATCGGTTTAACTTAGCGTCGATTTTGTTTGCGCTGCAGCATTTTCACGCTAATCATTGCGCCGATTTCTCTTCCCTTCCGCTACTGGAGCCCAGTCCTTGGCAATCACGAAGATCCTCGTCGCCAACCGGTCAGAAATCGCCATCCGCGTCTTTCGCGCGGCCAACGAACTGGGCCTCAAAACCGTGGCGATCTGGGCCGAGGAAGACAAATATTCGTTGCACCGCTTCAAGGCCGATGAAAGCTATCAGGTCGGACGCGGTCCACATCTCAACAAGGACATGGGGCCGATCGAAAGTTACCTGTCGATCGAGGAAGTGATCCGCGTCGCCAGGCTTTCGGGCGCCGATGCCATCCATCCGGGCTACGGGCTGCTGTCCGAAAGCCCCGAATTCGCCGAAGCCTGCGCGCAAGCGGACATCACCTTCATCGGCCCGAAGCCGGACACGATGCGCCGCCTCGGCAACAAGGTCGCGGCGCGCAACCTCGCCATCGAGGTTGGCGTGCCGGTGATCCCCGCCACCGATCCGTTGCCGGACGACATGGAGGCGGTCAAGAAACTGGCCAAGGAGATCGGCTATCCCGTGATGCTGAAGGCCTCCTGGGGGGGCGGCGGACGCGGCATGCGCGCCATCCGCTCCGAGGCCGATCTTGCCCGTGAGGTCACCGAGGGCAAGCGCGAGGCGAAGGCCGCCTTCGGCAAGGACGAGGTCTATCTCGAGAAGCTGATCGAGCGGGCGCGCCACGTCGAGGTGCAGGTGCTTGGCGACACCCATGGCAATGCCGTGCACCTGTTCGAGCGCGACTGCTCGATCCAGCGCCGCAACCAGAAGGTGGTCGAGCGGGCGCCAGCGCCATACCTTGAAATGTCGCAGCGCGAGGAGCTCTGCGGCCATGCGCTGAAGATCGCGCGCGAGACCAGCTATATCGGCGCCGGCACGGTCGAGTTCCTGCAGGACGCCGATACCGGCAAGTTCTACTTCATCGAGGTCAATCCGCGTATCCAGGTCGAGCATACGGTGACCGAGATGGTGACCGGCATCGACATCGTCAAAGCCCAAATCCACATTCTTGACGGCTTCGCGATCGGCACGCCTGAATCGGGTGTGCCGGCACAGAGGGATATAAGGCTGAACGGCCATGCCTTGCAGTGCCGCATCACCACCGAGGATCCCGAGCACAATTTCATTCCGGACTACGGCCGCATCACCGCCTATCGCGGCGCCACCGGCTTCGGCATTCGGCTGGACGGCGGCACCGCCTATTCCGGCGCGGTCATCACCCGCTTCTACGATCCGCTGCTGGAGAAGGTGACGGCATGGGCACCGACACCGGCCGAGACCATCGCGCGCATGAACCGCGCACTGCGCGAGTTCCGCATCCGCGGCGTCGCCACCAACCTCACCTTCCTCGAAGCCATCATCAACCACCCGAGCTTCGCCGATAATTCCTATACGACGAAGTTCATCGACACGACGCCGGAGCTGTTCCAGCAGGTCAAGCGCCAGGACCGCGCGACCAAGCTGCTCAACTATCTGGCCGACGTCAGCGTCAACGGCCATCCCGAGACGCGCGGCCGGCCAATGCCGAAGGCCGATGCGGCCGCACCCGTCGTGCCCTACCTCAACGGCAACGTGCCCGGCGGCAGCAAGCAGAAGCTCGATGTGCTCGGCCAGGAGAAATTCGCGGCCTGGATGCGCGAGCAGAAGGAAGTGCTGGTCACCGACACGACGATGCGCGACGGCCACCAGTCGCTGCTCGCGACCCGCGTGCGCACGCATGACATTGCCGGCATCGCCGGCACCTATGCGCGCGCCCTGCCGCGGCTTCTGTCGCTCGAATGCTGGGGCGGCGCGACCTTCGATGTCGCCATGCGCTTCCTCACCGAGGACCCGTGGGAGCGGTTGTCGCGAGTGCGCGAGGCAGCCCCCAATCTGTTGCTGCAGATGTTGCTGCGCGGCGCCAATGGCGTCGGCTACACCAATTATCCCGACAATGTCGTGCAGCATTTCGTCAAGCAGGCAGCTGCCGGTGGCATCGACCTGTTCCGCGTCTTCGACTGCCTGAACTGGGTCGAAAACATGCGGGTCGCCATGGACGCTGTCGGCGCCGAGGGCAAGCTGATCGAAGCAGCGATGTGCTACACCGGTGACATTCTCGATCCCGCGCGCGCCAAATACGACCTGAAATATTATGTCGGTCTGGCCAGCGAATTGCAGGCCGCCGGCGCTCATATCATCGCGGTCAAGGACATGGCCGGCCTATTGAAGCCGGCGGCCGCCCGCGTGCTGTTCAAGGCGTTGCGCGAGGCGACCGACCTGCCGATCCATTTCCATACCCACGACACGTCGGGCCTGTCGGCGGCAACAGTGCTGGCGGCGGTGGAGAGCGGCGTCGACGCCATAGACGCGGCTATGGATGCCTTCTCCGGCAATACATCGCAGCCTTGCCTGGGCTCGATCGTCGAGGCGTTGAAGGGCACCGAGCGCGACCCGGGCCTCGACCCGCAATGGATCCGCAAAATCTCGTTCTACTGGGAAGCCGTGCGCAACCAGTACGCCGCTTTCGAAAGCGACCTAAAAGGGCCGGCTTCGGAAGTCTATTTGCACGAAATGCCGGGCGGACAGTTCACCAATCTCAAGGAGCAGGCGCGCTCGCTCGGGCTGGAGACACGCTGGCACGAGGTGGCGCAGGCCTATCACGACGTCAATCTGATGTTCGGTGACATCGTCAAGGTGACGCCGTCGTCCAAGGTCGTCGGCGACATGGCGCTGATGATGGTCAGCCAGGACCTGACCGTTGCCGATGTCGAGAACCCGGCCAGGGACATCGCCTTCCCGGACTCGGTTGTCTCGATGCTGCGTGGCGATCTTGGCCAGTCCCCGGGAGGCTGGCCGCCAGCCTTGCAGAAGAAGGCGCTGAAGGGCGACAAGCCGATCACCGTGCGTCCCGGTTCGCTGTTGAAGCCGGCCAATCTCAAGGCCAGCCGCAAGGAGATCGAGGAGAAGCTGGAGCGCAAGCTCTCGGAACACGAATTCGCTTCGTGGCTGATGTATCCGAAGGTGTTTTCCGACTTCGTCGCCGCGCAGGAAACCTATGGTCCGGTCAGCGTTCTGCCGACGCCGACCTACTTTTACGGCATGAAGCCGGAAGACGAGATCTTCGTCGACATCGAGAAGGGCAAGACGCTGGTGGTGCGGTGCCTGGCCATCGGCGATGTCGACGAGAAGGGGATGGTCACCGTGTTCTTCGAACTCAACGGCCAACCGCGGCGTGTGAAGGTGCCCGACCGTGCGCATGGCGCTTCCGCGGCCAAGGCGCGCCGCAAGGCAGAGCCCGGCAACGAGGCGCATGTCGGTGCGCCGATGCCGGGGGTGGTCTCCGCACTTTCGGTTGCCGCCGGTCAGGCGGTGAAGGCCGGCGATGTGCTGCTCTCCATCGAGGCGATGAAGATGGAGACGGCGCTGCATGCCGAACGCGACGGCACGGTCGCCGAGGTTCTGGTGAAGGCCGGTGATCAGATCGATGCGAAGGACCTGCTCATAGCTTTCAATTAGCCAGGCATTCTTGGTGTGGATGGCTGTCGGCTTCTGGCGGCAGCCTCACGGCTCGCTCGATAACAGCTTGACCCGCCGGCCCCGGTCGGGCATCGAACCGCTGAAATTCGCCGCGGCACGTTTTGCCGAGTCGCGGCGCGGAACCGATTTTGGAGAAAAACATGGCCGACGATATCACCGAGACCAGCCAGACTGTTGCCGCCGGCCAGCTGCGTGCCTTCATCGAGCGCATCGAGCGGCTCGAGGAAGAAAAGAAGACGATCTCCGATGATATCAAGGAAGTGTTCGCCGAGGCCAAGGGCACCGGCTTCGACACCAAGGCGATGCGCACCATCGTCCGCCTGCGCAAGAAGGACCAGGCCGAGCGCCAGGAGGAGGATGCCATCCTCGATCTGTACATGGCCGCGCTCGGCATGGTGTAAGGAGACCGTTTGGAAACTCTACTCCGGCGGCTACCTGATGGTGTTTTCCGCGCCTCCGTTGCTCACGGACCCAAGTGTCCGCTGCGCTACGGTTCTCGAAACCACCACCATATGACTCGCCGGAGCGAATTTCGAAACGGTCTCGGCCAGGATGTGCGGGACACCCGGCCATGAGTGAGTTCGACTTCGGTGGCCGACGGGCCTCGGAGTTCCGCCACCGCGGCTTCTGGACGCAGTTCGCCGAGCGTCACCCGGAAGAGAGAGCCCGGCTGGCGCGGCGCGGGCCCTGGTTCTGGCAGCGCGGGCTGCCCGACTTCGCCCTGGTCCTTTCCATGTATGTCGCGCCGGCGCAAAACCATGTCGGCGTGTTCTTCGGCCGCAACGAGAAATTCGGCGCCACGCAAAGCTGGTCGCGGCTGAAGCCGTTCCAGCCGGCGATCGAAGGCCGGCTGAGGCTCAGGCCGGAGCAGAGTTGCGAGGGCCTCGGCATCAACTCGATGTGGCGGGTCAACTGCTTTGCCGAGGACAACTGGCCTGCGATGGCTGACTGGCTGGTTACGGAATGCTCGCGCGTCGAGCGCGCCGTCGTCGAGGTGCTGGGAGACGACGGGCGGCCGCAAATCTGACGACTCCGCTCGTGCCTTGCTGCCCGGCTTCAGTTTGATCGCTCATCATGGCCAATTTCGTCCAGCTCCTGCTGCAGAGCCAGTCGATCGAGAGATCCTATCGGCAGGTTTACGAACAGTGCGATGCGGTTGCTCATCATGCGAAAGGCCTCGGCGAAAGCAAAATGCCGCTCGGCTTCGGTGCCTTCGGCCTTGGCCGGATCCGGTACCGCCCAAAGTGCCGTCATCGGATGGCCGGGCCACACCGGACAGCTTTCATTGGCCGTGCTGTCGCAGACGGTGAAGACGAAGTTCATTTCCGGTGCGCCGGGTTTGGAAAACTCGTCCCAACTTTTCGACCTGGCGAAGGACGTGTCGTAGTTCAGGCTCTCCAGCAGCTGCAGCGCATGGGGGTTGACGGTTCCCTTCGGCCGCGAGCCGGCGGAATAAGCCTTGAAGCGGCCGGCACCGAGACGATTGAGAATGGCCTCGCCCATGATCGACCGGGCCGAGTTGGCGTTGCAGAGAAAGAGGACATTGTAGACATGGTCGCCCATTGCGAACTCCTCCGTGTTTGCGCTGCAAATGACAGAATATGATGAGTGTCACAGTTCTGTGATCGTACACGCTTTGACGGCAGATTTCTGCATTGTCAGCGCTGAATTTCGTGGCGTCCTGCCGTCGATACGCGGCCGAAACCTTCGGCGTTGCACTTGAGCGAGGCTCGATTGATGAACGAGGTTGATCCATCGGGCGCGGTGCCCAGGGGAATCGGTGACAAAACCGGTTTCTTCCGTTCGCGCTGGCGCGGCACCGTGCCGCTCGATCGCTTGTTCTGGCGCGACATGGTCTTCGTAGCCACCACTATCAGCATCGCCTCATCGGTGGCGGCACTTGTCCTGCTCAGCCTGAAGCTGCCGCTTGTCCTGGTGCTGGCGGTGCATTTCGCGCCGGTGCCTTACAACATCTTCCTGACATGGGCCGTGTGGCGGACGGCCGAGAAAGTTGGCGGCGCCAAGGCTTCGCTCGTCATGCTGGGGTCGGCGCTCTGGCTGATCGCGACAGTCGTCGTCTGACGCGGGCTGCCTGCCTATGAAATCGCGACAGTCGTCGTCTGACGCGGGCTGCCTGCCTATGAAAAAGGGCGGCCGGAGCCGCCCTTCGCAGGAAATGTCGACCGGGCCCTGTTCAGGCCGCCGGCTCGAATTTCAAGGCCACGCCGTTGATGCAGTAGCGCAGGCCGGTCGGCGGCGGGCCATCCTCGAAGACATGGCCGAGATGGCTGCCGCAACGGGCGCAGTGGCATTCGGTGCGGACCATTCCGTAGCTGCGGTCGACCGTGGTCTCCACCGAGCCCGGGACCGGGTCGTTGAAGCTCGGCCAGCCCGTGCCGCTCTCGAACTTCAACTTGGATTCAAACAGCGGCTGGTCGCAGCCCGCACAGGAAAAGGTGCCGGCGCGCTTCTCGTAGAGCAGGGCGCAGCTTCCCGGCTGCTCGGTGCCATGGCCGCGCATGACGGCATATTGCTCCGGTGTCAGCCGGGCGCGCCATTCGGCATCGGTGCGGGTGACGGGGTAGGTGTGGGTGTCCATTTGATCTCCTCAGCCTTGGCGGCTCGTTATTGGTTGCAGCCTCATATTCGCGTCAACATAGGCATTTGTTACACGCCTGCCCAGCACCGATGTGTCCCGAGGGCTCAGTGCTTCCTTGAAAGCTGCTTCGTCGCGGCCTCAAGCCCGGCGAGCGTCAGCGGGAACATGCGGCCGCCGAAGATATCGCGGATCATGGCGATGGAATGGGTATAGTCCCAGTTCTTTTCGCTCTCCGGATTGAGCCAAACCGCGTTCGGCCATTGCCGCAGAAGGCGGCCGAGCCAGACGGTGCCGGCCTCCGGATTCCAGTGCTCCACCGAACCGCCGGGGTGCGCGATCTCGTAGGGGCTCATCGAGGCATCGCCGACGACGATCACCTTGTAGTCCGGCCCATATTTGTGGATAAGGTCGAAGGTCGGGATCGTCTCGGCATGGCGACGTCGGTTGTCCTTCCACACGCCCTCGTAGAGGCAATTGTGGAAGTAGAAATATTCGAGCTGGCGGAATTCGGCACGCGCGGCCGAAAACAGCTCTTCGACGCTCTTGATATGATTATCCATCGAGCCGCCGACATCGAAGAACATCAGCAGCTTCACGGCGTTGCGGCGCTCGGGCCGCGTCTTCACATCGAGATAGCCGTGCTCGGCCGTGGCATGGATGGTGCCGGGCAGGTCGAATTCTTCCTCAGCACCCTCGCGCACCCAGCGGCGCAGCCGCTTCAAGGCGATCTTGATGTTGCGGGTGCCGAGCTCGACCGCATCGTCGAAATTGCGGAACTCGCGCTTGTCCCACACCTTGACCGCGCGGCGGTTGCGGCTTTCGTGCTGACCGATGCGCACGCATTCGGGATTGTAGCCATAGGCGCCGAAGGGCGAGGTGCCGCCGGTGCCGATCCATTTCGAGCCACCCTGATGACGCCCCTTCTGTTCCTCGAGCCGCTGTTTCAGCGTCTCCATCAGCTTGTCGAAACCGCCAAGTGCTGCGACCAGCTTTTTCTCTTCCTCGGTCAGGTGCTTTTCAGTTAGGCGGCGCAGCCATTCCTCGGGAATGTCGGCGACATCGACGGCATCCGGTCCGCCCAGTGCCTCGATACCCCTGAAGACATGCGCGAAGACCTGGTCGAAGCGGTCGATGTGGCGCTCGTCCTTCACCAGGGCGGCGCGGGCGAGGTAGTAAAAACCCTCGACGTCATAGTCGACCAGCCCGGCTTCCAGCCCCTCCAGCAACGACAGATATTCCCGCAAGGAGACCGGAACACGCGCTGCCTTCAGCTCGAGGAAGAAGGGGATGAACATCGGCTATCCACCAAAGAGGAAAGTAGGCAAGACGCGAAACCACCGTCTGGCGGGCAATATGGGGAAGTCGATAAGGTCCTGGCGACCGAGCAGCAGGAGTTCCCCCAGGAAGCCGCCTCTTTCCTCCCGGTGGTTGCGATAGGCAGCCGCCAGTTCGTCCAGTTTAGCAGGCGTTTGCACCACCTCATCAGCTATGTTGTCACCGATTGCCCCCGCAACGGTGGAAACCGAGTTGGTCAGTTCGCTAAAATGTTCTGGGCTGCAAAGAATCCGTTCGGTGTGCCCGAGTTCGTGCAGTTCGTAGTTCAACTGCCGACAGAGACCATCCAGATGAGCATACTGATAGCGTGGATGAGCTGGGTTCAACAGGAATGCAACCTCCCTGCAATCAACGTCATGCGACAGATTGCCGAAGCTATACACCCAAGCCTCGGGATTGGCAGGTTCCCGTTGCCGCCACTCCTGCCAGAGAGGTCCAATCAGGCGCCGAAACGCTTGTTCGGGCAATTGCCAGTTGTCCGGTGCAGGCCAACTATGCCAACAGCCTTCAATTGCAGCGATAAGATGCCGGACGACGGACAGTCGAATCTCGAATGGATCAGATACTATCTGTTCAATAAAGGCATCAAGTTGCGCGAAGGACTGCTTTCTTAGCCCACGCTCCCGCAACTCGAGATATCCGATATAGCTGGCATAGAGCGGCTGGAACTCGCTTTCCTGCAAGACCGCGCTTATGTGTTTCAGAGCCTCAAACCGGTCAGCGTTCCAGATCGGCCTTGCGCGCTCTGCCGGCGATTTCATCAGAGCAGATCATACTCGATGAAGCCGGTGCGGCGCGCGACACGGTCGTAGAGCTTGCGCGCGGTGGCGTTGGTCTCGTGCGTCATCCAGTAGACGTTCTTGACGCCGATCTTGCCGGCCTCCTGCTTCACGGCTTCGATCAGGGCCGCACCTATGCCCTTGCCGCGCACATCCGGGTCGGCGAACAGATCCTGCAGATAGCAGTTGTTTTTCTCCGACCAGCCGGAGCGGTGGTAGAGATAGTGGGTGAGGCCGACGGCTTTGCCGTCGAGCGTGGCGATGAAACCCTTCGGCTCGAATTCGCCTTCCGTAAACAGCCGTTTCCAGGTGACGGCGTAGACTTCTTCCGGCAGCTTCGTCTCGTAGAAGGTCAGATAGTCGGTCCACAGGCGGCGCCAGTCGGCGTGGTCGGATTGCGCGAGCGGCCGGACGATGATTTCGGACATTTCTGTTTCCCTTCGATGCTTCGGCCCGAAGCTGCGTCAATGGCCGCTTGCCGGCAACGGTCCACAGCATGGGAAAGCGCTGTTGCTGTCAGCCTAGCCCTGCCGTCTCGCCATGAAGGCAAGGCGCTCGAACAGATGCACGTCCTGCTCGTTCTTGAGCAGCGCGCCGTGCAGTTTCGGCAGGGCGTTCTTCGGGTCGGCGCGTAGATCCTCAGGCGCGATGTCGTCGGCGACCAGAAGCCGGATCCAGTCGAGCGCCTCGGAGGTCGACGGCTTCTTCTTCAGCCCCGGCACCTCACGGATTTCGTAGAACTGGGTCAACGCCGCCCGCACCAGGTTCTGCTTGATGCCGGGATAGTGCACGTCGACGATTTTGTGCAGCGT
This sequence comes from Mesorhizobium sp. B4-1-4, assembly GCF_006439395.2. Lineage (NCBI taxonomy): Bacteria > Pseudomonadati > Pseudomonadota > Alphaproteobacteria > Hyphomicrobiales > Phyllobacteriaceae > Mesorhizobium > Mesorhizobium sp. B4-1-4. Next base: position 4,567,836 of record NZ_CP083950.1, on the reverse strand, counting down.
GTCGACGTCGGGAAAGCGGATGTAGTGGAAGAAGCAGCGGCGCAGAAAGGCGTCCGGCAGTTCCTTCTCGTTGTTGGAGGTGATGATGACGATCGGCCTGACGGCGGCGCGGATGGTCTCGCCGGTCTCATAGACGAAGAACTCCATCCGATCGAGTTCCTGCAAGAGGTCGTTGGGGAACTCGACATCGGCCTTGTCGATCTCGTCGATCAGAAGCACGACCTTCTTGCCGGCGGCAAAAGCGTCCCAAAGCTTGCCGCGCTTGATGTAGTTCTTGATGTCGTTGAACCTGCTATCGCCGAGCTGGCTGTCGCGCAGGCGCGATACGGCATCATACTCATAAAGGCCTTGCTGCGCCCGCGTCGTCGATTTGACGTGCCATTCGATGAGCTCCAGCCCAAGTGCCGCCGCCACCTGGCGGGCGAGTTCCGTCTTGCCGGTGCCGGGCTCGCCTTTGACCAGCAAGGGCCGCTCCAGCGCGATCGCCGCGTTGACCGCCACCATCAGGTCCTTGTCGGCGACATAAGCCGCCGTGCCTTCGAAACGCATCTTTGCTCCTCGGTTCGTTCCGGGCGACCGTAAGGATGCGGCCCGGCCGGCGCAAGGGTGGGCAGGTGATGGCGAGCCGTGAGAACCGCAGGGAAAGAATGCCAACTCTCTGGTGCTCAGGGCACCATCGGCCTATATTGGACGAGACGGTCTGCGCTTCCCGGCAGGAGACACTTTTCCCCGGGGCCTTAACGATCCTTAGGGAGCTGTCCCTGGGAAGACCCGTGGGTTTTCTCACACGGCGCCCACCTACTTTGTAGGCACCCGGGATCGACCTCTCCACCGGTTGTGTGGATCGTCACCTGCCGAAGAGGCCATATTGGGCGGATTTTGTCGTCGCGCCACTTTGTGCGGGCTCACGAATGAAAAAGTTCGCTCCGCTGTTTATCGTTTACGCATGATCTTTTCACCGAACCGCTGACACTTCGGTGGATCATGCGGTAGAAAACGTCGCTCCTAAAACTCCATCCAAATCTGACCTTTTCTACCATGGTTACATGACATCCTTAAAAGACCTGAAAAAACAGCTGCGCAAGGAAGCACTTGGACGCCGCGATGCGCTTGATGAATTCTGGCGGGTGGAAGTCGCGCTGGAAATGGCTGAGACGGCGCGCGACCAGATTGCCTTCGAGCCCGGCCAGGTTGTTTCCGGCTTCTGGCCAATGCGCTCGGAGGTTGACGTGCGGCCGCTGATGTTCGCCATGCGCGAGAAGGGCGCGAGGCTTTGCCTGCCTGCCATTCTCGACAAGACCACCATCGTCTTTCGCGAACTGGTGCGCGGCGCGCCGATGGTCGAGATGGGCTTTGGCACGGTCGGCCCGCACGAAGAGGCCGAGGTGCTCGACCCCTCGGTGATGCTGGTGCCGCTCGCCGCTTTCGACAAGCGTGGCCATCGCATCGGCTATGGCGCCGGCTATTATGACCGTGCCATCGCCAGGCTGGTCGACAAGGGAAAGCCGCCGCGGCTGATCGGAATTGCCTTCGACTGCCAGGAGGTCGCGCTGGTGCCCGACGAAGACCATGATGTCATCATCCCGGAAATACTCACCGAGAGCGGGTTGCGCCGCTTCACGCCAGAATTGTAGATAGTTCTTTGGAACGCATGATCTTTGCCGAAAAGTCATGCAACTTTTCGGGATCAAGCGCAGATGAGACTTCTCTTTCTCGGCGACATGGTCGGCAAGACGGGCCGCACGGCGGTATGGGAACAACTGCCCGGCCTGATCTCCGACTTCAAGCTCGATTTCGTCATCGTCAATGGCGAGAACGCCGCTGGCGGTTTCGGCATCACCGAAGAGATCTTTCGCGAGACCATCGCGGCCGGCGCCGATGTCGTGACCACCGGCAACCATGTTTGGGACCAGCGCGACGCACTCGCCTTCGCGCCGCGTGAAGAGCGCTTCCTGCGGCCGTCCAATTTTCCCAAGGGCACGCCCGGACGCGGCTCCGGCGTTTACATCGCCAGAAGCGGCGCGCGCGTGCTGGTCGCCAACATCATGGGCCGGGTATTCATGCATCCCGAACTCGACGATCCGTTCCAGGCTGGCGAGCGCGAGCTTGCCGCCTGTCCGCTCGGCGAACAGGCGGATGCGGTGGTCATCGACTTCCACGCCGAGGCGACCTCGGAAAAGATGTGCTTCGCGCATTTTGTCGATGGCCGCGCCAGCCTCGTCGTCGGCACCCACACGCACCAGCCGACCGGAGATCACCAGATCCTGAACGGCGGCACGGGCTACATCTCCGACGCCGGTATGTGCGGCGACTACGATTCTTCGCTCGGCATGGACAAGGAGGAGCCGCTCAACCGGTTCCTGTCGAAAGTGCCCAAAGGGCGCTTCGAGGCAGCGACCGGCCCGGCGACATTGTGTGGCCTCGGCGTCGATATTTCCGACCGCACGGGGCTGACCGAGCGGATCGCGCCGTTTCGTCGCGGGCCGCGGCTCGAAGAAACGGCTCCGTCCTTCTGGTCATGACATTGATATGCTGGAGTATAGTACCTAACTGGCGACGAAACTGCTCTAGATCGTAGGGGACGACCTCCATGCAGCTCGTTGAATTCCTGGCGCCGCATTTTCAATTCGTTTCTGATCCAACCGCCTGGGTCGCGTTATTGACGCTCGTGGTGCTTGAGATTGTACTCGGCATCGACAATCTGATTTTCATCTCGATCCTGACCAACAAGCTGCCCGAGGGGCAGAGGGCCCGTGCCCGCCGGCTCGGCATCTCGGCGGCGCTGATCATGCGGCTGGTGCTGCTCGCAACCATCTCGATCATCGTCCAACTGACGACGCCGGTGTTCACTGCGTTAGGCCATGGTTTCTCCTGGCGCGACCTGATCCTGATCGCCGGTGGCCTGTTCCTGGTGTGGAAGGCGACCAAGGAAATCCATCACACCGTCGATCCCGAGGATCACCAGGACGCGATGTTGGGCGAGACGCTCAAGATCTCGCTTGCCGGTGCGATCTTCCAGATCCTGCTGCTCGACCTCGTCTTCTCGATCGATTCCATCATCACCGCCGTCGGCATGACCGACGAGATCGTCATTATGTACGTCGCCGTGATCGCGGCAGTCACAGTGATGATGCTGGCCGCCGGGCCGCTGGCGGACTTCATCGCCAGGAACCCGACCATCGTCATGCTGGCGCTGGGATTCCTCTTGATGATCGGCATGACGCTGATCGCCGACGGCATGGGCTATCATGTGCCCAAGGGCTACATCTACGCGGCGATGGGTTTTTCGGCCCTGGTCGAAGGGCTCAACATGCTGGCGCGCAGCCGGAAGAAGTCGAAGTCCGGCGGCGGACACTGAGTTTTGAGTGGGTTGTACGCTCAGCATCATCGACCGGCTGAATCGCATCTCGAAGGCTGAACGCGACCGGAAAATCTCCGGATTGGGGGAATGTCGCGGGTTCTGTGCCCCCGCGCCATGGCGCGGCTGGACGAATTGAGCCGATTTATCTATAAGCCGGCCATTCCGAGATAGAGTGCCCTGCGTCCTGACGGACACGCCAGAGGCGTTCTGAAATTTGTATCAGAGCATTTTGCAAAACGCCCGGTGGAGTTCACCTGGCTGCCGATGCTCTAGCCGAACACGACAGGGGTGCCATGGCTGGCCATTCACAGTTCAAGAACATCATGCACCGCAAGGGCCGTCAGGACGCGGTGCGGTCGAAAATGTTTTCCAAGCTGGCGCGCGAAATCACCGTCGCCGCCAAGACCGGCACGCCCGATCCTTCGATGAACCCGCGCCTGCGCCTTGCCGTCCAGAACGCCAAGGCGGTGTCGATGCCGAAGGACAACATCCAGCGCGCCATCAACAAGGCGTCGATGGGGGACGCCGAAAACTACGAAGCCGTGCGCTATGAAGGTTATGGTCCCGGCGGCGTGGCGCTGATCGTCGAGGCACTGACCGACAACCGCAACCGTTCGGCCTCCAATGTCCGTGCGGCCTTCACCAAGGCCGGTGGGGCGCTTGGCGAAACCGGTTCGGTGTCGTTCATGTGGAACCGGGTCGGCGAAATCTACTATCCGGCCGCCGCCGGCAGCGCCGACAAGGTCATGGAGGCGGCGATCGAGGCCGGTGCCGACGATGTCGAGTCGGATGAGGAAGGCCACACCATCTACTGCTCCTTCGAAAATCTCGGCGAAGTGTCCAAGGCACTGGAAGGTTCACTCGGCGAGGCTGAATCGGTGAAGCCGATCTGGCAGCCGCAGAACAATGTTCCGGTCGACGAGGAGCGCGCCCAGTCGCTGATGAAGCTGGTTGCCACGCTCGAGGACGACGACGACGTGCAAAGCGTGTACGCCAACTTCGAAGTCGACGACGAGACCTTGGCCAAGCTTAGCGCGGCGTGAGCGACCAGATATGAGCGGAGCTCAAGCTGGGATGAGCGAGAAGCCATTGCCCGCCGTCCGCATCACCTATTGCACGCAGTGCCAGTGGCTGCTGCGCGCCGGCTGGATGGCGCAGGAGCTGCTCTCCACCTTCGGCACCGATCTCGGCGAAGTGACGCTGGTGCCCGGCACCGGCGGCATCTTCACCATCTCCTGTAACGAGGTGCTGGTCTGGGACCGCAAGCGCGACGGCGGCTTTCCCGATGCGGCGAAGCTGAAGCAATTGGTGCGCGACGTCATCGATCCCGACCGCGATCTCGGCCATTCCGACAGTAAGGGCCATAAGTCAAAAGACCCCACCTAGGCAGGATCCTTCGAGCAGGGCTTCGCATTTACCGCGACGCGAAGATGAAGCAGCCCAGCGCCACGATGGCGGTGACGGCGCGGACGTGGTTCCACATCACCCAGTCGCTTAGATAGTCGGTCCATACGGCCGCGCCATTGCTGCTGGCCGGATCGATGGCGGCCAACGCGTCGTTGAGCGGCACGTTGAAGACCATGGTCACGATCGGGTTGCCGACAAGATAGATCAGTGCGCCGGCGAGAAGCCAAAACGAACCTGGCTGGCTCCAGCCGACGACCGCGCCGGCGATGAGCACGAGGCAGACCAATCCGGTGCCGAAAAGTGCCGTCATGAAGGTTGGCGTGATGACGGTGATGTTGATCGAATTCATCGCGGCAATGCCACCGGCCGCGGGCAGACGGGCAAGTGCCGGCATGACGAAATTGGAAAAGGCGAAGAACACACCGCCGACGACACCGGCGCCGATCGCGGCGATGAAGGTGAGGGTGGGAAGGAACTTCGCGATCATGTCAGTTGCTCCAGATTGGGGTGGCGGCGTTTCGATCGGGTATTCTGAAAGGTCTTTCGGCGCCCGGCTAAGCGCGCGCTGGACGCCATCGGCGAGCGTTGCGGTCGTCGCACATTTGTGCTTCAGAATATGAATAATCCTCACGTTTGCCAAACGTGATAAACCCTCGTATTTTTCGAGTCAAGCCATTTCCCGCAGATTTGCCGGGCGCGTTTGTGGAGACAGTCATGGAAGGCATACCAGCCAACGAACAGATCGCTTCACCGCGCCGGGCGCCAAGCCAGCAGCGCAGCCGCGAGCGGGTCGAGCGCATGCTGGCGGCCGCCTCGGCGCTGATTGCCGAGCAGGGCAGTGACGCCATGCGCATGGGTGAAGTGGCTGAACGGGCAGGGGTATCGATCGGCTCGCTCTACCAGTTCTTTCCGGACAAGCGGGCGATCGTCTGGGCGCTGGCCGAGCGCTACACCGCCGAAAGCCAGGCCTGCATCTCGGTGGCACTCGCCGGCGTCAGTGACGCTGAAGGGTTGCGACGGGGGTTTTCGGAGTTGGTCGATATTTATTATCGACTGTTCCTGGCCGAGCCGGTGATGCGCGACATCTGGTCGGGCACGCAGGCCGACAAGGCGCTGCGCCAACTCGAACTCGCCGACAGTCGAGCCAATGCTGAATTCCTCGTCGCGGTGCTGAAGCGCTTACGTCCCGGCGCCGATCCGGTCTCCCTGGAGACCACCGCGTTTCTGGTCTGGCAAATGGGCGAGGCGGCGATGCGGTTGGCAATATCGGTCGAGCGCGAGGAAGGCGACAGGCTGGTCGCCGCCTACAAGCGCATGGCACTCAGGGAATTGCTGGGCGAATAGACAGTTGAGCTTCTTCCTATCGCGCTAACAGTTGGCGAAACCGCCAGGGACGCGCTCCTCTCCCCGTATAGTGACGGGGAGAAGGGAGTTCTGCCCAACAAAAAACCCGCCACGAGGGCGGGTTTTTTGAAATTCTGCAGGCGCAACTGGCTTAGAGGCCGAAACCTTCGAAGCGCTTCTTGAACTTCGACAGGCGGCCGCCGCGGTCGAGCAGGGTCTGCTGGCCGCCGGTCCAGGCCGGATGGGTGGTCGGGTCGATATCGAGGTTCATCGTATCGCCTTCCTTGCCCCAGGTCGAACGGGTCATGTATTCGGTGCCGTCGGTCATGACGACCTTGATGGTGTGGTAGTCGGGATGGATAGCGGTCTTCATGGCTCTGTTCCTGGCTTGCCGGCGCGGCGGACGGGCATAAGCCTGCGTCGATGCGCCCCTTTTTAAAACTCGAAGCCGGAGCTATTGAAGAGCCACGGCTTCTAAAACGGTCGGCGTGCCTATACATCAGCCGAAATTGAATCACAAGGCCGCGGCAAGCGCATATTGAGGCGCATGCATCACAAGGCGGCTAGAGGAAACACCGGTATGGCGCAAACCAGCAGCGCAGAGGAGCGCAGACGCTCGCTCAAGCCGCTCCGGCGCCTGTTCCCCTATATCGGGCACTATCGCACCCTGGTCGTCGGCGCCGTCATCTCGCTGGTCATCGCGGCGGCAACGACATTGACGCTGCCGCTGGCGGTAAGGCGGATGATCGATCACGGTTTCTCCTCGTCCAGCACCACCTTCATCGCTGAATATTTCGCCGCATTGGTGGCGATGGCCGCGGTGCTGGCCGCGGCATCGGCAGGCCGCTACTATTTCGTCATCACGCTCGGCGAGCGCGTCGTCGCCGATATCAGGCGCGATGTCTTTGCCCATGTGACGATACTGTCGCCGTCCTTCTTCGACACCGCCCAGTCGGGCGAGATCGTGTCGCGGCTCGCCGCCGACACCACACAAGTCAAATCGGCGGTAGGCGCAACAGCGTCGGTCGCGCTGCGCAACGTCATCCTGGGCCTTGGCGCTGTGGGAATGATGGTGGTCACCAGCCCGAAACTATCCGGCCTGGTCATAGCAGCCATTCCCATCATCGTGCTGCCGCTGGTCGCCTTCGGCCGCTCGGTGCGGCGCAAGTCACGGCAGGCGCAGGACACGCTTGCGGACGCGACAGCCTATGCCAGCGAGCAGATCGGCGCGGTGCGCACGCTGCAAGCCTTCACCAATGAAAATCTGGTCACCGGGCGCTTCTCCGGCGCGGTCGAGGCTGCGTTCGATGCGGCGCGCGCCTCGATCTTCGCGCGCTCGTTCCTCACCTTCTTCGCCATTTTCACCATCTTCTCGTCCGTCGTGGCGGTGCTGTGGTTCGGCTCGCGCGACGTGCTCGCAGGCAATCTGTCGCCGGGCACGCTCGGACAGTTCCTGCTTTATTCGGTGTTCGCCGCCGGCGCGCTGGGCGCGCTGTCGGAGGTCTGGGGCGAACTTGCGCAAGCAGCGGGCGCGGCCGAACGGCTGACCGAGATTCTGGCCGAGAAGCCGGCGATCCAGGCGCCGGCCGATCCAAAACCACTGCCTGCGGCCGCCAAGGGCGCGATCGTCTTTGACGACGTCTCCTTTTCTTATCCAGCAAGGCCCGACCGCGCCGCCGTCCACGGCTTGAGTTTTTCGGTCAAGCCCGGCGAGAAGGTGGCCATCGTCGGCCCCTCGGGGGCCGGCAAGAGCACGGTGTTCTCGCTGATCCTGCGCTTCTACGATCCCGAAACCGGCAAGGTCATGATCGATGGTGTCGACGTGCGCCAAGCCGATCCGGTTGCGGTGCGCGAGCGCATCGCCATCGTGCCGCAGGACGTCACCATCTTCGCGGCCAGCGCGCGCGACAATATCGGTTTCGGCCGGCCGGGGGCGAGCCAGGCCGAGATCGAGGCGGCCGCCAAGGACGCGCTTGCCGACGAATTCATCCTCAAGCTCGAGAACGGCTACGACAGCCAGGTCGGCGAGCGCGGCGTGACGCTGTCCGGCGGCCAACGCCAGCGTGTGGCGATCGCGCGCGCCATCCTGCGCGACGCGCCGATCCTGCTGCTCGACGAAGCCACCTCGGCGCTCGACGCTGAAAGCGAGACGCTGGTGCAGATGGCGCTGGAACGGCTGATGCAGGGCCGCACGACCATCGTGATCGCGCACCGTTTGGCGACAGTGCTGAAGGCCGACAGGATACTGGTCATGGATGGCGGCCGTATCGTCGAGGAAGGCACGCACCAGAGCCTGGTCGCCAAGGGCGGCATCTATGCCCGGCTGGCCAAGCTGCAATTCGAGACCGGCGCCAGCGCTTTCAGGGGCGCGGCGGAATAAGGAATTTCCGATAACGCTCAGTTCGCCTCGGTTTCGGCGTAGCCGAAATTGTAACTCCAGGAGGCGTTGTCGGCCATCTTCCTGCGCGACTTCAGATAAGGGCCGATCTCCTTGGCGGGAACCCGGTCCCCGATCGTCTTGAGAAACCAGTCGACCTGAAACTCCGTCGGCGCGCTCGACCAGCGCGCCTTGAAGGCGACAAAGGGCGTGATCACGTCGTTGGACTTCTCGGGGCCCACGAACTCGGCCTTCAGGTTGTGGACGATACACTGATGGCGCTTGAACATCGGACTGCCGAGCCAGACTGGGCCGGTCCTGCCGACCATATCCGGCTCCAGCAGATTGCTGATGCCGACATCGGCCTTGAGCGGGAAGTTCTTGATGAGATCATCGGCATCGAGATCGTCAGCGGAAAGCTCGTAGGATTCGATCGTCGTGACGATGTTGCGGTCGCGGTCGTCATTCGTCGACAACGGCGCCAAGCTGGTCATGCCTGGATACTGCCGGTTGTAGTACTGGAGATAGTCGTCGGCGAGCTTGGTGGCCGATTGCGAAACCAGCCTGTAGCGCATGCTGTCGGCATCCGCGTCGCGATAGGTCGTGCGGACCGTCAGCTTCAGCGCTTCGCCCTTGAGTTTGGGAAAGTCGAACGCCTCGCTGACGAAGGTGGTCGGTTCGAAAAGCTCCTTGCGCTCCATCTTTTCGATCCGCGCGCTGCCGGCGACAATCGGCAGGGCGAAGCCATAGTCGGGTGGAACAAGGGTCTCGGCCCTGCCGCCCTGCAGGTAATTGGTCGCGTCGATCCAGTAGACCTGGCCTCTGATCGTTGCCTTGACGATGACGTGATCGAAGGCGCGGATGGTCGGCAGCATGTCGCCAAGTGCCAGCCCGCCATCGAGATCGGCCAGGGCCGGATCGGCCTGAACGCCGAGCCGGCGCAGGCTGGAGGCGAGAAGCAAGGCCTTGTCCTTGCAATCGCCGAAGCCGCTGGCGATCACAGTGCTCGGGCTGCGGGGAATGTAGGAGCCGCGGCCCATGGACAGGCTCACATAGCGGATGGTGTCCTGGACCAGCCGCATCGCCTCGATCCGGGCGCCTGGGGTGCCCTTGTGGATTTCGGTGTCGGCCATGGCCGGCGCGCAGAAAATCGCCAAGGCAATCAAGACGAAAAGCCGTGTGATCGCAGAAGATGTCACCGGAAAGCACCCCAGCCCGCATGATCCGCAAGTCTCGCAAGACACTGTCGGATACCACCAGTGATAGAAAAGTAGAGGCGATCCCGCAAGGCTGCCTCATTGCATTCCTGTTCGACGGCAGCCGCCGCAGGTCAGCGCAATCGGGATGCCACGACGGCCGATCTTATCCGCCGTAGCGCTGCTTCAGATGATTGACGAAATACACGGCGTTGAGGCTTTCGCCGGTGGCGCGTTCGAGCAGGTCCGGCGTCGACCAGCGCGACCCCTGCGACCAAATCTTCCCGCGGCGCCAGTCGTTGATGGCCGCGAAATTCCCCTTGGCAAGGTCGTCGTCGGCGGAAGGATGCTCCCGTCTCAGCGCCGCCCATTGCTGCGCCGCCATCATCGCGCCCAGCGTGTAGGAGGGGAAATAGCCGAAGGCGGCGCCCGGCCAATGGACGTCCTGCATCGGCCCGTCGGCGGGATTGTCGATGGTCGAGAGACCGAGATAGTCGCGCATCTTGGCGTCCCAGGCTTCGGGCAGTTCGGCAACCTCCAGCCCGCCTGAGACCAGCTCCTGCTCAAGCTCGTAGCGCAGGATGACATGCAAGGGATAGGTCACCTCGTCGGCGTCGACGCGGATCAGGCCGCGTTCGACGCGATGCACATGCGGCAGGATGTCGTCGAGCGACCAGGCCTCGCCGAGATGCTTTTCCACGACCGGCAGCGCCCAGCGCCAGAAGGCAGGATTGCGGCCGATCTGCTTTTCGACGAACAGGCTCTGGCTTTCATGCACGGCCATGCCGCGTGCCTTGCCGAGCGGCCAATGCGACCATGCCTTCGGCAGGTTCTGTTCGTAGAGCGCATGGCCGGTCTCGTGCAGCACGCCCATCAGAGCCGACAGGAAATCCGATGTCTTGTAACGGGTGGTGATGCGCACGTCGCTGGGCACGCCGCCGCAGAAGGGGTGGTGCGAGACGGAGAGCGAGCCGTGCGTGAGGTCGAAACCGACCGCCGCCATCATGGCAAGCCCGAGTTCGCGCTGGCGATCTATCGGATAGGTGCCCGAAAGCGGCTTCAGCGGATGCTTGCGCAGCCGCGCTTCCTGTATCGCCAGCGCCTCCGGCACGAATCCTTTGAGGAAGGCTTTCAGGTCGGCGAAGACGGGGGTGATGTCGGCGGTGCGGTTGCCGGGGTCGTATTGCTCCATCAGCGCGTCATAGGGGGCTAGGCCGAGCACGTCGGAGCGCAGGGCCGCTTCTTCGCGCACCAGCGCCACCACGCCCTCGAGCGCCGGCTGGAAGCCTGCCCAGTCGTTCTTGGCGCGCAGGTCGCGCCACAGTTGCTCGCAGCGCATGCGTGCGGTCGTGAGGCGTTCGACGAATTCGACCGGCAGGCAGGTCAGGTTGGTATATTGCCGGCGCAACTCGGCGAGAGCCGCGCGCTGCTCGTCGTCGAGCGCCTCGCTTTCGGCCGCGGCGATCCAGTCGGATATTTCCGGCGCGGTCGCCCTGGTGTGGTACATGCCGGCAAGTGCCGCCATCGCCTCGGCACGCTTCTCACCACCGCCGACCGCCATGTGGGTCGCTTCGTCGGCGCCGAGGATGGCAAGCGCGTGCTCGAGCGCTTCGAGCTTGTGGCCGAGGTCGTCGAGTTTGTGAAAGGACATGGCGGTTTCCGTGGTTGAGGACGGCGCGAAAAGACACCAACGCAAATGCGTTGGCAACCCTCAGATGCCGTCCGGCGGGTGCTCCTTGCACGGTCTATGCCGTGCATGAAATGCTGCCGGCAACACGGGAAGGGGGAGCATATGATCGGCAACATAGTGGTCGGGCTGGTGGCCTTGCTCCATGTCTACATCGTCTATCTCGAAATGGTGCTCTGGGACACGCCGCGCGGGCACAAGACATTCCGCCTGACGCCGGAATTCGCCAGTGCCTCGAAGGTGCTCGCCGCCAATCAGGGCCTCTACAACGGTTTTCTCGCTGCCGGCCTGATCTGGGGCTCTATCTCGGCGCCGCCGGCTTTCAGATCAAGGTTTTCTTTCTGCTGTGCGTGGCCATTGCAGGCCTCTACGGCGGCGCAACGGTCGGCCGCAAGATCCTGCTTGCCCAGACCGTGCCGGCGGCGATCGCCCTGATCGCGATCTGGCTCGGCTGGTGAGGAAAAGGACGCCCGCGGGATTGGGGTCCCGAAGGCGCCAGGTGGTCCCTTCCTCTTGGACCTTTGCGAACAAGGAATTCCTCAGCCGTTCGGATAGTTCCCGCCGTCGGCGCCGTCGCCGATCATGAAGCCGCTGCCGGTATCGACCCTCAGCCTCTGGTCGACATTGTCGAGACGGCGCAGCAGATCATGGTATTGGGCGGCCGGTATCCTGCCATGATCCGATGCGGCGATCCTCTCGGCCGCCTGGCTGATGCGGGCGGTGCGCATTTCCAGGCGTTCCGCCACGGCCGGGGTGATGCTGTTGGCGTCCCTGGCGTCCACAATGCCCTGGTGGACACCTTGTACCTGTCCGATAAGGCCCTCGATGCGCGGGCCGGTCATGTCGGTCGGATCGGTCGCGTCGAGCGCGCCCTTGTGATGGCCTGCGGCATAGGCGCCCGCCAGCGGGGCGGCGATGAGAATCGCGGTGAGGGTTGCAATCTTGAGAGATGCTGAAGAGCGCATGACGGCGCCTCCTTTTACATGGGAAGGGAGCGGTCTTGCCACTCCGCGTCCCGGACGCGGGCCGTCCGGTTCCGTCGCGTCGCGATGGGAGGCATCGCCGGCGGTTCTCGGCCCTGCGCAGCAAGCTAGGAGCGCTCCGGTGCGAAGTGTAATTAAAAAAAGATAATCTTTTCAGCCCTTGCCGGATTCAATGTGCGCGCTAGAGTTGAGGCGGTGAACAAGTTCGCGTGACTTTTAAGTGATGAGTAGTCACCGTTCGGTGAGCTTCAGTTCAATACGGCGGTTCTTGTTGCGCGCCTCGTCGGTATTGGCGGGATCAAGTGGCTGGAATTCACCGAAGCCGGCGGCGACCAGCCGGTTGGCCGGCACGCCATTCTCGATCAGGAACTTGACCACCGAGGTCGAACGCGCCGTCGACAGCTCCCAGTTGTCGCGGTAGCGGCCAGTACCCGAGAGCGGCTTGTTGTCGGTATGGCCGTCGACACGCAGCACCCAGTTGATCTCGGGCGGGATTTCCTTCTGCAGCTCGATGATGGCGTCGGCGAGTTTCTTCATCTCGACCTTGCCGGCGTCGTTGATCACCTCGGAGCCGGTCGGGAACAGCACCTCCGACTGGAAGACGAAGCGGTCGCCGACGATGCGGATATTTTCGCGGTCGGCAAGGATTTCACGCAGGCGCCCGAAGAAATCGGAGCGGTAGCGGTTCAGTTCCTGAACACGCTGCGCCAGTGCCACGTTCAGGCGGCGGCCGAGATCGGCGATCTTGGTGTTGGAATCGCGGTCGCGGGTCTCGGAGACGTTGAGCGCATCTTCCAGCGCTCCGATCTGCTTGCGGAGCGCGGCGATCTGCTGGTTGAGGATCTCGACCTGGCTCAGCGCCTGCTGACTGATCTGGCGCTGGCTGTCGAGTTCGCCCGATAGGGCGACCGCGCGCTGGTTGGCCGCGTCGCCGGCTCCCGCGCCTTGCGCCAAAAGCTGCTCGAGCCGGCTCTTTTCCGCCTGCGCCGCCGAAAGCGACGCCTGCAGGTTGGCCAGCGAATCCTCCTTGTCCTGCGTCGTCGAGCGCTCCAGCGCCAGGAGCTGCGTCAGTTCGTTGATCTGCGAGTTGAGGCGGTTAAGCACGGCGTCCTTGCCGGAAATCTCGCGGCCGAGCAGGAACTGCGCCAGCACGAAAACGGTGAGCAGGAACATGATCGCCAGAAGCAGCGTCGACAGCGCGTCGACAAAGCCCGGCCAGTAGTCGATGCGGCGGTCCGTACGCCGGCCCCTGGCGAGCGCCATGTCAGTGCACCCCGGGCTTCTTCAGGGCGTCGGCGATCTTTTCCAGCGTGTTGCGCATCGCCTTCTGCTCGTCTGACTGGGCCTCGACCCAGTCGCGCATGATCTGCTGCTCGGAGCGCATGTTCTTGACCAGGCCGGAAATGCCGTCGGCGAGATTGGCCATGGCGGTGGCGACGCGTGGGTTGGAGCCGCCGCCATTCTCCTGCAGGCTGCGCAGCCGCTCCGACAACAAACGGATTTCATCGGAAGGTTCGGCCTTGGCAGGATCGGAGACGACGATATCGGACGACAGATCGGTGACCGAGGACAGCCAGTTCTCAAGCTCGGTGTAGAAGCGGGTCTGGGCGCGGCCCGCCTGCAGGTCGAGGAAGCCGAGCACGAGGGAGCCAGACAGGCCGAACAGCGAGGACGAGAAGGCCGTGCCCATGCCGGCCAGCGGCGCCGACAGCCCCTGCTTGAGGGATTCGAGCACCGCGGCCGCGTCTCCGGTGCCGGGATCGAGCGATTCGATGGTCTCGCGGATCGACCCGATCGTGTTCAACAGGCCCCAGAAGGTGCCGAGCAGGCCGAGGAACACCAGCAGCCCGACCAGGTAGCGCGAGGTGTCGCGGCTTTCGTCGAGGCGCGTGGCGATCGAATCGAGCATGGTCCGCATCGAGGAGGTCGAGAAGGCCATGGTCGCGGAGCGGCCGATCATCGCTTTCATCGGCGCCAGCAGCACCGGTTCGGTGGTCTCCGAGCCGGCGCGGAAGGAGTTGACCCAGCGCACCTCGCGAAACAGCCGTCCGACCTGGGCGAAGGCGAGCAGGATACCGACCACCAGCACGCCGATGATCAGCCCGTTGAGCCCGGGATTGGTGACGAAAGCCGTCGAGACCTGCCGGGTCAGGATGGCGGCGATGAAGGCTACGATGGCAAGGAAGATTACCATGGTCAGCAGAAAAACCTGCGGACTCGACAGTTTATGCGGATCGTAGATCAGTACGTCGGAGCGCCTGCCCATGCCGAAGGATCTGAGAAAAGCCATCCGTGCCCCGTTTCCGATGCCGCTGCCGCCGATCACGTAGTTGGCGACTCTAAACGGAATTGTGACCAAATTGAATGGCGCTTGGCAATATTGCCTTGGCGCAAGTTTGCAGCTCGGAAACCGAATTCGGTTTCGACGATCAAAGGCGGTTGATGACCAGACAGTCGACCATGGCCGCCAGATGCAGGCCGGCGCCGGTGACGACAAAGCCATGCCACAACGCGTTGTGGAAGCGTAGCCCCTTCCAGGCGAAGAAAATGACACCGCAGGAATAGACGACACCGCCGGCGGCGATGAGCACGATCGACGTGGTCGGCAGCGTCTCGACCAGTGGCTTGACCAGGATGATGCCGCTCCAGCCGATGGCGAGATAGAAGCCGATCGCCAGCCGGTCGAAGCGGCCGGGGAAAAACACCTTTATGGTGATGCCTGTCGCCGCCGCGATCCAGACCAGCGCGATCATCCCGCTGGCCAGCGGCGAGCCACCGAGCTGGGCCAGAAAAGGCGTGTAGGTGGCGGCGATCAGAAGATAGATCGCGGCGTGATCGAAGCGCCGCAGGACCCATTTCGCCGGTGAGGACACCGGCCACAAATTGTAGGTCAGCGACACCGACAGAACGGTGAGCAGCGAAACGACATAGAAGGCGGCGGCGATGTATTCGCCCGGCCCGACCCGAAACGCCGCCAGCGCCAGCAGTGCCGAGCCTGCCGCGATCGCCAGCACGATGCCGACAGCATGGACAATGCCGTCGGCGATCATCTCGGCGCGCGAATAGTGCCAGCGTCCGATGAACGGAATATCGGGTTGCGGCGGTGTGTTGGTCATCTCACGTCCTGTGTCACCCTGTATCTGGGAAACCGCCGGACAGTATTTCAAGCTTTGTTTGCGGTTTTGCGACTGCGGCGCTTCAACGCGGCGGCAGCGGCTTTTTCACTGTCTTCAGCAGCGCGCGCTGGATGATCTCGTTGCCGGCGACGACCGAACCGTTGTCCAGCATGTCCTGCCCGCCCTCCATGTCGGAGACGAAGCCGCCCGCCTCGCGGATCAGCAGCAGGCCGGCGGCGATATCCCAGGCCGACAGGCCGGTTTCCCAGAAGCCGTCCATGCGGCCGGCGGCGACATAGGCGAGATCGAGCGAGGCCGAACCAAGGCGCCTGACACCGGAGACCTCGGCCATGACGTGGCGCAATTCAATCAGGAAATTGCCGTGTTGGCCGCGCCCCAGATGCGGCACGCCGCAGCCGATGACGGTGTCGACCAGCTTGGCGCGGCCGGCGACGCGCAGGCGGCGGTCATTCAGGAACGCGCCGCCGCCGCGTTCGGTCGTATAGAGCTCGTCCATGGCCGGATTGTAGATGACGCCGGCAACGATCTGGCCCTGGCGTTCCAGCGCGATCGAGACGGCGAAAAGCGGAATGCCGTGCAGGAAATTGGTGGTGCCGTCGAGCGGATCGACGATCCAGCGGTGCTGGCTGTCTTCGCCGGCGACCGTGCCGCGCTCTTCCATCAGAAAGCTGTAGCCCGGGCGCGCCTTCGACAATTCGGCGAAAACGATGTCCTCGGCCTTGCGGTCGGCCTGGCTGACATAGTCGCCCGGACCCTTCATCGAGACCTGCAGGTTCTGGACCTCGCCGAAGTCGCGCGACAGCGAGCGGCCGGCCTTCATTGCGGCCTGGACCATGACGTTGAGTAGGGCTGAGCGTGCCATAGAGTTTCTTCCTGATGCCGCGCTTTAAACTTTGTCCTGATGCATGTCGGTGACCCAAAACCGGGGCCACTTTTGGGCGACATGCATCAGTCGGCGCGGCGCACGTAAGTGATTTCGTTGGTGTCGACGATGATGCGTTCGCCGGCGCCGATGAAGGGCGGCACCAGAACGCGGATGCCGTTTTCCAGCACCGCTGGCTTGTAGGAGGATGCCGCCGTCTGGCCCTTCACCACGGGATCGGCCTCGGTGATGGTCAGCGTTACATAGTCGGGAAGCGAAATGCCGATCGGCCTCTCCTCGTAGAGCTGCACCGTCACCATCATGCCGTCCTGCAGGAACGCGGCGCGGTCGCCGACGAAATCCTTGTTCAGCTCGAGCTGTTCGTAGCTTTGGGTGTCCATGAACACCAGCGCGTCGTCCTGCTCGTAGAGGAAGGAAAAATCCTTGAGATCAAGCCGGATCTGCTCGACCGTCTCGGCTGAGCGGAAGCGCTCGTTGAGCTTGGTGCCGTTGATGAGGTTCTTCAGCTCGACTTGGTTGTAGGCGCCGCCCTTGCCGGGCTTGACGGTGTTGGTCCTGACCGCCACCCAGAGTCCGCCATCGTGCTCGATGACGTAGCCAGGACGGATTTCGTTGCCATTGATCTTGGCCATGGTGGGATGATCCGGGAATGAGATGGTCGCTGGGAAAAGCGATTTCGGGCTCCCAAGACCACAAAACACCCGAAGAGGCAAGGGAGCGAGCGGGCAGGGAGCGGCGCCGTGCGGTGCACGGGCCGTCAGGGCAGGCGATTTGCCTTCTGCAGCGCCTGCTTGGTCTGGTCGTCGTCCAAGCCTTGCAGGAAATCGTCCATCTCGGAATCGATGAGGCCGGCGCGGCGGGCGACGATGTACCAGGCGCCGGCCAGCACCAGATCAGGATCGGTGCCGATGCCTTGCATGTAGAGTTTCGCCAGGCGGTTCTGGGCGGCGACATTGCCGCCCTCGGCGGCCTGCTTGGTCCAGCCGAAGGCAGACTTCAGGTCGCGCGGGCCGCCGCGGCCCTCGATCATCCAGGCGGCGAGATCGATCTGCGCGGTATCGTAGTTCTGCCGCGCGGCCTGCGCCAGCAGGCGCCTTGCCTGGGCGTCGTCGTGCGGCTTGCCGCCGACGCCGTTGGCATAGACCTGGGACATGGCATATTGGGCATCGGCGAGGCCGGTCGCGGCGGCGCGTTCATAATAGGAGACCGCCTTGGTCAAGCCAGCATCGCCGGGATCCTGCTGCACCAGCATCTGCGCAAAATTGAACTGCGCCAGCTGGTTGCCGGCTTCGGCGGCCGCCTGCATCAGTGCATAGGCCTCCTTCGTGTCCTTCTTAACGTAGCGGCCGTCGAGCAGCATCAGCGCATATTGGAACTGCGATTCCGGCACGCCCTGCTCGGCGGCGCGCGCATACCATTTCGCGGCTTCGGCCGCGTTCAGCGGGACACCCAGGCCCCGCGACAGGATCTCGGCCACCAGCGTCTGTGCCGCCGGATCGCCGTTCTGCGCCCGCGTCAGCGCCAGATTGTAAGCGGTCTTGTAGAGCCCGCGCTGGAAAGCGCCATAGGCCGCGTCCGCGGGCTTCGCCCCGAAACGGTCGGGATTGATGCTGTCGGCCGAGGGCAGCGGTGCGGGCTCCGCCGTGGTGGCGGGCTGCGGCAGCTGCTTTTCGATCGGCTTGTCGGTGTGCACGCCGGTATCGGGCTTGGGCTGCGGCAAGGGAATCGTTTCGGCGGCGGCGGCCTGGATCATGACCGCCGCAAGCAGGGCCTGAAGGGAAAGCCTTGCCTGGGCCACATTAATCCTCGAAGCGCGGCGCGGTTTCGTCGAGCAGCGCATTGGCTTCGGCGATCGCCGCTTTCGGATCGACGCCGTCGGCGAACACCGCGGTCGACAACGCGACGAACTCGGCGCCGGTGGCGGCCACGGTCGCGACCGACGCAAGGTCGGACCCGGCCATGACGATGCAGGGGATCTGGATCATTTGCGCCCACCACTCGCCCAGTGACAGGTTGCGCGGATGCGGCTCCGGCTTGTTGTCGTAGCCGAAGCGGCCGAAGAAGATGTAGTCGGGCCTGGCTTCGCCGAGCTCGAGCGCGTCGTCGCGCGTCTTGGCGCCGCCGGCGCCGACCATCATCTTCGCCTGGAAATGGCCGATCGTCTCGGCAAGCTCGGCCTTGGAGACCTCGACATGGATGCCGTCGGCCTGGACACGGCCGGCGATGCGGGTATCGCCGGCGATGATTACGGCCACGCCCGCGGCCTGTGCCGCCGGCACGATCCGTTCGGCGAAAGCCTGGAAGGAGGCTTCGTCCATGCCATTTTCGGGCAGGATCAGCGAGGCGACGTCGCCGCCGTCGAATGCCGTGGCGATGCGGTCGGCCGGCACGCCGGGCGGCGCGATCAGCACGATGCGGCAGCGATTTGGGGGCGTTGCGTCGTTCATGGTTCTTCGATCCCGGGTTTCGCCTATGCCGGGCGAAGATGGTTGGATTGCGGCATAGAGCAAACTGCCCGCTTTGAACAGGCGGACAGTCAGGATCGCGATCTTTGGTCCGCCGGGCAGCCGGCGTAGCGCCTTACTTGGCCGGCCCCCGGGATCGAGGTGGACGGTTTCGAAGCCCCTCAGGGTCGCGCGGCTGTTCGCGCGCTCGATCGGCGACCTCGACGGCATTTTCGATCGTATCGCCGACGAGGAGACCAGCACCGCCATCATCAAGGCGCAGCCGATCCGGCGGCGGCCGCCGCTTGAGGCGGCATCGGCCTCGCGGTCTTGACTCCGCACGGCCGTGGTGGAAATGGGCGACAGGTCCATCAGATGATTGTCTGAAGAACGAGGGAGACATGGCGCAGAATATCTACGACCAGCCGGATTTCTTCGCGGGCTACAGCCAGCTTGGCCGGTCGGTCGAAGGCCTGGACGGCGCGGCGGAATGGCCGGCGCTGCGCGCGATGCTACCTGACGTCGGCGGCCTGCGGGTCGTCGACCTCGGCTGCGGCTTCGGCTGGTTCTGTCGCTGGGCGCACGAGCATGGAGCCAAGGAGGTCCTGGGGCTGGACCTGTCGGAAAAGATGCTGGCCCGGGCGAGGGTGGCCGGCCCGGATGTCGGCATCACCTATGCGAGGGCCGACCTCGACCAGCTCAGCCTGCCGCAAGACGGCTTCGATCTGGCCTACAGCTCGCTTGCCCTGCACTATGTCGAGGACGTTGCACGCCTGTTCGGCACGGTGCATCGGGCCCTGTCGCCCGGCGGCCATTTCGTCTTTTCGACCGAACACCCGATCTTCATGGCTCCGACCAATCCCGGTTGGTCGATCGATGCCGAAGGCCGCAAGACGTGGCCTGTTGACCGGTATCTGGTCGAAGGCCCTCGCGAGACTGACTGGCTGGCCAAGGGCGTCGTGAAACATCATCGCACCATCGGTACCACGCTCAACACGCTGATCCGGGCCGGATTCACGATCGCGCATGTCGAGGAATTCCGCCCGACGGACGCGCAGATCGCGGCAAGGCCGGAGTTGATGGAAGAGCTGGAGCGGCCGATGTTCCTGCTGGTGTCGGCTCGCCGATAGGACAGTCGGAAGCATAAGGCGGGTCACCGGTCCGGCGCGCGCCGCTACTTGCATTTGCGGTCGCCCGGCTCAAAATTCTCGGCTATTCAGGCGTTGACGCGCCTTCCCTCCAGACCAGTCCCTCCCATGTCAGGCCTGCTTCTCGATCCGTGGTTCTACGCGGCCGCCATTCCGGCGGTCATTCTGGTCGGCCTGTCCAAGGGCGGCTTCGGCGGCGCTGTCGGTTTCGTCGGCGTGCCCTTGATGGCGCTGACCATGCCGCCGGTGCAGGCGGCAGCGATCCTGCTGCCGATCCTGTGCCTGATGGACATCGTCTCGGTCTGGACATGGTGGGGCGTCTATGACCGCAAGATGCTGGTCGACATGATGCCGGGCGCCGTCATCGGCATCGGCCTCGGCTGGCTGACGGCGGCACTTGTCACCGAGGAGGCGGTGCGGCTGATCGTCGGCGGCGTCGCCATCATCTTCGTGCTGCGCTGGCTCTATTTGCAGTTTCGCCATGGTGCCGATCATGCGGCCGAACCCAACCGGGTGGCCGCCGCTCTATGGGGGACGGTCGCCGGCTTCACCAGTTTCGTCGCCCATGTCGGCGGCCCGCCCTTCCAGGTCTATGCCTTGCCGATCCGGCTCGACCCCAAGGTCCTGTCGGGCACGGCCGCGATCTTCTTTGCCGCCACCAATGCGCTGAAGCTTATCCCCTATTTCGCGCTCGGCCAGTTCGATACCGCCAATCTGACGGCGTCGGCCGTCCTGATGCCGCTGGCGCCGCTGTCGACCATCGCCGGTGCCTGGCTGGTGCGGCGCATGCGGCCGGAGATCTTCTATCCCTTCACCTACGCGACGGTGGCGGTCGTGGCTTTGAAGCTTTTGTGGGACGGGATCGCCGGCCTGCTTTAGACGTCCCGCGGCTATCAGGCGGCGCTTGGCACCATGCGCCGCGGCCAGCCAAGCGCCAGCGCGGCACCTCCGGCAAGGACCAGCACCATAGCCGCCAGGATGGCGACATCGTGCAAGGTCGGCTTCAGCACCATGTCGGCGATGATGACCAGCATCACCGCATAGTCGAAGCGGGCGGCGCGCAGGATGCGCTGGCCATGGGCAAGTGCTGCCGGCGTGACGCCATCTCTGGCGATCATCGCGGCCATGCGGTCGGCGGTCGGCTTGAAGACGAACATGCCGATGCAGAAAGTCGTGGCGTAGCCGGCAAGACCGATCAGGACCCACAATTCGGAGAAGCCGACCCAGAACCCGCACATGGTCAATCCGAAGGCCAGCGTCAGCATCGACATCGGCGCGAAGAAGCGGTTGCCCAACTCGCCCGTGGCGCGCATCGCCTGCAGCGTTCCCTGGATGTTTCCCGCCCGATCCGCCAGCGTCGCCAGCACCATCAGCGTGAAGCCGCCCCCGACCCACAGGGTCGCCGAAACAATGTGCAGCAATTTGACGATGGAATACCAGTCCATGTTTTTCTCCCCGGTGCAAATGCAATGGTAACGGGCGCCGTCCGCCGCCCCGATGGCCAAGCGTTTAGCGCCGCGCCTGTTTCGGAACGATGTCGTGAAAAAACCGGCTCTGTTTCAGCTTCGGCAACGCAAGAAGCGCCGATAGGGCGAACATGCCGCCCGGCTTTCTGTTATTGTGAGAAGTATCGGGAGGGGTAGGCGCGACATCGTCCAGAAACATTGCCGATGCTAATGCGCCGATGCCGGCAGCCCGGTGGCGACAGAAGTCGCCTGACCATCAACTCATTCCCAGCTCGGGAAAAGGCAATTCGGGGGACTAAATGCAAGGGGTAGCACGGAATTTCTTCACGCTGGCCGTCATCTATGCGCTGTGCGGCATGGCGCTTGGCATCCACATGGCGATCAGCGAGGACCATGGCCAGATGCCGACCCACGCCCATGTGATGGTGGCCGGCTGGCTGATGTCGGCGGTCTTCGCGTTCTTCTATCATCTGTTTCCGGCAGCCGGGCAAAAGACGATCGCCATCGTCCATTTCTGGCTGACAGCGATCAGTGGCATCGGGCTGATGATCGGCCTTTACATCCTGCTTGCCGGAAATCCGGGAATCGAGCCGCTGCTGGGAATCGCCTCGATCGGCTTCTATGCGGGCATGCTGCTGTTTGCCTTCATCGCCTTGCCGGTGGTCTGGAAGAAGGCCTGACCGGTGCCTGGCGGAGCCTTGGAATTGTGCTGTTACGGCACAGGAACCAGGCATTCGCTCAAAAAACATCAGTGCCGTTAAAGGTTCATTAAGCTTTACAGGCGTTTACTATGAGCATCCAGTGATCTGGATTCTTACCGAGTGGTTGGAGCCACTTTGTTTGACGCCTCCCTGTTAAACTCCTGAGAGCCGCCTTATCCGCGGCTCTTTTTTTGTCCGCCGTCCGGCGGCACCCAGCGCGGTCGATCACTGTTAACCTTCTGTTAAACATGTGCTTGCCTTCACCCCCGGTGAAGCGCATTTTCAAGCTTCAGTCATATAGGGTCCCGGGTGTATCGGCAGTGAGCCGTATCGGCCGGTTGCAAGTGCAGGGGCGTATCAATGAACGAGCCTTCGAAGGGCAGCGCGAAAACCGTGAAGCTGGCGGAGCGCCGGGTTTTTTCGCACTCCTTCAAACCGCTCTACCAGGAAGGCATGGGGCTGGTCGAACAGGCGGCGGAATATCTCGACGGCAAGGGTCGCGTCGAGGCCAAGAAACTGTCGAGGCTGGCTGCTACGCTCTACGCGGCCGAATCGATGCGGCTGACCACGAGGCTGATGCAGGTTGCCTCGTGGCTGCTTTTGCAGCGCGCGGCCAATTCCGGTGAGATGACCCGCGACCAGGTCGCTTCGGAAAAGTCCAAGGTGCGCCTCGACACGGCTTCCGCCCACGACGAAGCAGCCGGCTGGGCCGAATTGCCCAAGGATTTCCTCGACCTCGTCAACCGGTCGCTGCGCCTGCAGGCGCTGGTGCGCCGCATGGATGATGAAATCTACGGCGCGGGCGCCGTGATCGACATGCAGCCAATGGCTCGCCGGCCCAATCCGGTTTCGGACCAGATCAGCCTGCTCAACACCGCCTTCGCGCGCAACTGATACATCTCCGGAAACAGTCTCTACACTTTGGTTGCCGTTTCCGGTTTGTTCACATTTCGCTGGCATCGCTGTCCGCCCAAGGGGTAGATTGGTCGGATGTGGGACGCGATTCGCATCATCGGTATCGATCCGGGGCTCAGGCGCACCGGCTGGGGCATCGTCGAGAGCCTCGGCAATTCGTTGCGCTTCGTCGCGTCCGGCACCGTGCGCTCCGAAGACAAGGCGGCGCTGGCGACGCGGCTCTGCCAGCTGCATGACGGGCTTGCCGAGATCCTGCACCAGGCCATGCCGCACGAGGCGGCAGTCGAACAAACCTTCGTCAACAAGGATGCGGTAGCGACGCTTAAGCTCGGCCAGGCGCGCGGCATCGCCATGCTGGTGCCGGCACGGGCCGGCCTTGTCGTCGCCGAATATGCGCCCAATGCGGTGAAGAAGGCTGTCATCGGCGTCGGCCATGGCGACAAGAAGCAGATCCATATGATGGTGAAAGTGCTGCTGCCGAAGGCTATCTTCGATACCGAACATGCTGCCGACGCGCTGGCCATCGCCATCTGCCATGCGCATCACCGGCAAAGCGTTGCCTATCGGATGGCGGCATTGGCATCATGAGAGGCCATGGCCAATGATCGGCAAGCTCAAGGGCACGCTCGACGAGATCGATGAGGACCACTGCCTCGTCGACGTGCATGGGGTCGGCTATGTCGCCTATTGTTCGGCGCGCACGCTGGCCACGCTGCCTCCGCCCGGCGAAGCCGTGGTGCTGTTCATCGAGACCTATGTGCGAGAAGACATGATCCGGCTTTACGGTTTCCAGTCGGCGCTGGAGCGCGAGTGGTTCCGGCTCCTGATGAACAATGTGCAGGGCGTTGGCGCCAAGGTGGCGCTTGCCATTCTCTCGACGCTGACACCTGCCGATCTCGCCAATGCGATCGCCCTGCGCGACATCGCCATGGTCAGTCGCGCGCCCGGCGTCGGCAAGAAGGTGGCGGAACGCATCGTCACCGAGTTAAAGACCAAGACGCCCGCTTTTACAGGTGCCGCCTCGGGCACGATCGGCCTGAAGCAGGAACTCGGCGAAGGCGTGGCGCCAGCGCCGATCACCGACGCGGTCTCCGCGCTGGTCAATCTCGGCTATTCTCGTGACATCGCAGCCAATGCGGTATCGGCGGCACTGAAGACGGCGGGCGAGGGTGCGGACGCATCCAAGCTGATCCGCTTCGGGCTGAAGGAACTGGCGCGGTGAGCGGTCGCTTGTCCGGAGCGCTACCCTGTGCAAGGAAGGCCGGATGAGCCTTACCCCCCGCCTGATCGCTCCGGAAAAACGCGGCGAGGATGCCGACCAGACGCTGCGCCCGCAGACGCTCGACGACTTTGTCGGGCAGGCCGCGGTGCGGGCCAACCTCAAAGTGTTCATCGAGGCCGCCAAGGGCCGCAAGGAGGCGCTCGACCATGTGTTGTTCGTGGGGCCGCCGGGTCTCGGCAAGACGACGCTGGCGCAGATCATGGCGCGCGAACTCGGCGTCAATTTCCGCTCCACGTCAGGACCGGTCATCGCCAAGGCCGGCGATCTCGCGGCACTGCTCACCAACCTCGAAGAAGGCGATGTGCTGTTCATTGACGAAATCCATCGGCTGAACCCGGCGGTGGAGGAAATTCTCTATCCGGCGATGGAGGATTTCCAGCTTGACCTGATCATTGGCGAAGGACCGGCAGCGCGTTCGGTCAAGATCGACCTTGCGCGCTTCACCCTGGTCGCCGCCACCACGCGGCTTGGCCTGCTCACCAATCCGCTGCGCGACCGTTTTGGCATTCCGGTGCGGCTCAATTTTTATACGGTTGAGGAACTGGAGCAGATCGTGCGGCGCGGCGCCCGCATCCTCCAGATGCCGCTCGGCGACGACGGCGCGCTTGAAATCGCGCGGCGGGCGCGCGGCACGCCACGCATCGCCGGCCGGCTGCTACGCCGCGTGCGCGATTTCGCTTCGGTGGCCGGCGATGGCCATGTCGACCGCCTGATCGCCGACGAGGCGCTGACACGGCTCGAGGTCGACGCGCTCGGCCTCGACGCGCTCGACCGCCGGTATCTGTCCATGATCGCGCGCAATTTCGGCGGCGGACCGGTCGGCATCGAGACGATCGCCGCCGGCCTGTCCGAGCCGCGCGACGCCATCGAAGACATCATCGAGCCTTATCTTATCCAGCAGGGCTTCATCCAGCGCACGCCGCGCGGACGCATGCTGACGGCCAATGCCTGGCGGCATCTCGGTCTCGACGCGCCGAAGGACCTGGCGCAGCAGCAGATCAACCTGTTCCAGGAAGAATAGGCTCCGGCGGGTTTTCAGGCCGGGATCAAGCATCCGTGAACGTTCCTGCGCAAAATCTACGCGTCCTCGTCGATTTGCCGGCGCAATCTTGGATTATCTCGCTTCAATCCAGGTGCCGGGGCCTTAGAATGATAACCAGACGCGGGTTTCTGCGCTTAATCGGTGGGTCGTTCCTGACCGCGGCCGCGCTCGGCGCTTATGCGGTCGGCATCGAGCCGATGCTGCTGACACATGTGAAGCGCTATGCGCTGATGCCGCCGCACTGGCCGGCGGGGCTGAAGCTGCGGATCGTCGCGCTCGCTGACATCCATGCCTGCCGACCCTGGATGACGCAGGAACGAATTGCCTCGCTCGTCGGCGATGCGAATGCATTGCAGCCGGATCTGATCGTGCTGCTTGGCGACTACATCGCCGGCATGCCGCTGGTGACGGGACCGGTGACGCCCTCGCAATGGGCGTCAGCGCTGTCGGGTCTCAAGGCGCCGCTCGGCGTGCTGTCGATCCTTGGCAATCACGACTGGTGGAGCGATGGCTTCGCGCAGCGCGCCGGGGCCGGCCCGACGATCGCGCGCAAGGCCTTGGAGAAGGTCGGCATCCCGGTGCTCGAGAACGATGTCGTGCGCCTGGAGAAGGACGGACTTGGCGTCTGGATCGCGGGTCTCGCCGATCAACTGGCGCTGCTGCCCGCCAAGAAGGGCGACGGGTTCAAGGGGCTCGACGATCTCGACGGCACGCTGGCCAAGGTCGCGGATAGTTCTCCGATCATCCTTCTCGCCCACGAGCCGGATATTTTTCCGACCGTTCCCTGGCGGGTTTCGCTGACCCTGTCGGGTCATACCCATGGCGGGCAGGTGCGGCTGTTCGGCTATTCGCCTGTCGTGCCGTCAGATTTCGGCAACCGCTATGCCTACGGCCATGTCGTCGAGAACGACCGCAACCTGATCGTCTCGGGCGGACTCGGCTTCAGCATATTACCGGTCCGGTTCGGCGTGCGGCCGGAAATCCTGCAGATCGATCTCGGTTGACGTTCCTTAATGCATGTCGCCCAAAAGTGACCTCCGGTTTTGGGAAAACGACATGCATAAAAACAAAGAATCTAACGCGCGTCGCATGAATCCGTTCGCACCGACGCGTTTTAGACTGGCGCCTGTCAGACGCTGATCGCTCCCTCAACTCCTATCGATGAGACTTCCCCAGTCATAAGGCCATTCGTGCTTGGCAAGATGAAACGGACGATATCGAATTAGCTTTTTAAGACACGGTAGTGCAGGCGCAGCGTTGGACTACGCCTGTCGTCTACTCCCAAGAGACTCAAACGAAGATCCGATGCGTTCGGCGCTACCATCGGAATCCCTTTCGCAATGACGACAGGTTCGATTGCCAAGATCACTTCGTCGATTAGCCCCTCCTGAGCGAATGCGGCGTTAGGCTGCGAACCACCAGCGAGCAAAATTCTGTTCGACCCGGATCGCATGAGAAATGCAACCGCTTCCTGCGGCGACGATGCGCGGATCGAACCCGGCTGGGTGGCGAACATGCTATCCCGCGTCACGACCACCAATGGCAGTTCCGCAAACTGACGGCGTACGGATTGTTCGAAAAGCTGGTGTGTTACGCGGCCCCAAATGATGCCATCACAGGCGCCAGCGAGCTCGAGAAACATCTCCCAATCAGTCTTCGACAGGAAGTCTTCTGATTGATCCTCGCGCGCGGCCATCCCGTTAAGCGAGACGGCCATCCACAGCGTTACAGTCATGACGGGCACCTCTTCTTGAACACGACGGCTCCGAACTATCGCGACAGGTCGATCCGAGAGCCTCGTGCCATCACGTCAAGACGTCAGCCTTGAACGAATGTGTTGCCTGGATTGAAGATATAATTAGAGGTTGCTGATGCCAAGCACGGAATCGAACTGGCGTCGCCTCACTGGCCCTCGCCGGGCCAGGGAACCCACAGGTCGAGATTGAGGCCGCGCTTCATCGAGAGGGTCGCCGCGTGGCTCGGCGAGGCCAAGGCCAGCAGCACGAGCAGTGCGGTATCCACGAGCAGTGCGGTATCAAAGTCTTGATCATCGCCCTCAACAGTGCAATCCGATGCCATGTCGCGCGCGGAGCAGGTGCCTTGCCGCGACTGAAAAAGGAAGCGCAATGGGCGATCATGGTGAATCGGTGGCGCTGCTGGCCGGCCTTTCCGGTGCGCTGACGGCATTCGGCCACCGGCTGCTGGCGCGGGTCTATTACGCCGACACCGATTTCTCCGGTGTCGTCTACCACGCACGCTATCTCGAATTCCTCGAGCGTGGCCGCTCCGATTATCTCAGGCTCACCGGCGTGCATCACACGGAACTTGCCGACGGCAAGCATGGCGAGAAGATCGTGTGGGTGGTGCGCCGCATGGAGATCGATTTCCGCATCCCTGCCCGCATCGACGACATTCTGACCATCGACACCCGCACGGAGGCCATTTCCGGCGCGCGCATCTTCATGGCGCAGCAACTCAAACGCGGCGACGAGGTGCTGGTCGAGGCCAAGGTCGAGGCGGCGATCATCGGCGAGAACGGCCGCCCGAGGCGCTTTCCCAGGGAATGGGTCGCGGCCTTCATGCCCAAGGCGGTTTCCGACAGCTGAACAGGCGGATAGGCCGGACAACTGCCCCTGGGGCGCGGCAATGCGCCGCGCCTTATATACTAACCCATCGTTAACCATAACGGTTCATGAAGAGAGTGGTGAAGATTGACGCTATCCAGCGCCTTCCTTTCACCAATATTTGCCCCGAAAAGGCCGGGAAAGGCACGGTTTGGGGTGTCCGGTAGCTTCGTGCGAACCGATCACAAGGGATGCCAGGGGCCAGCCGGCAGCTTCGCCCGGAAAATCTTAAGGACGTTACGATGGAAAATATCGCACTCGCCGAACCGGGCGCGCAATTGTCGATTTGGGCGCTGTTCATGCAGGCCAGCTGGGTGGTCAAGCTGGTCATGATCGGGCTGCTCTGCGCCTCGGTCTGGACCTGGGCGATCATCGTCGACAAGCTGGTTGCCTATGGCCGCATGCGGCTGGCGCTGAACCGCTTCGAGCAGATCTTCTGGTCGGGGCAATCACTGGAAGAGCTCTACCGCACGCTTGCCGACCGCAAGACGTCAGGCATGGGCGCGATTTTCGTCGCGGCGATGCGCGAATGGAAAAAGAGCTTCGAGAAAGGCGCCAAGTCGCCGCTCGGCCTGCAGACCCGCATCGACAAGGCGATGGATCTGGCGCTGACCCGCGAGATGGAGAAGCTCGAGGGGCGCCTTGGCTTTCTCGCCACCACCGGCTCGGCCGCCCCGTTCATCGGCCTGTTCGGCACGGTCATCGGCATCATGACCTCGTTCCAGGCGATCGCCGGTTCCAAGAACACCAGCCTTGCGGTGGTCGCGCCCGGCATCGCCGAGGCGCTGCTGGCGACGGCCATCGGTCTGCTCGCCGCCATTCCGGCCGTCATCGCCTACAACAAGCTGTCATCGGATGCGAGCAAGCTCGCGGTGCGCATGGAAGGGTTCTCCGACGAGTTCTCCGCCATACTCTCGCGCCAAATCGATGAAAAAGTCGCGCCGAAGGCCTGAGGAGCAAAAAGATGGGTATGTCGGTAGGCATGGCAGGGCGCGGCGGGCGCGGCCACCGGCGGCGCGGCCGTCACCATGGGCTGATGTCGGAGATCAACGTCACGCCGATGGTCGACGTCATGCTGGTGCTGCTGATCATCTTCATGGTCGCGGCGCCGATGCTGACGGTCGGCGTGCCGGTCGACCTGCCGGACACGCAGGCCAAGGCGATGAATGCCGACACGCAGCCGATCACCGTCTCGATCGATGCCGCGGGCAAGATCTACCTTCAGAATACCGAAATCCCGATGGACGATCTGGTGGCCAAGCTGCAGGCGATCTCCAAGACCGGCTATGATGAGCGCATCTTCATCCGCGGCGACAAGTCGACGGACTATGGCACCGCCATGAAGGTCATGGCCCGCATCAATGCGGCCGGCTACAAGAACATGGGCCTGGTTTCATTGCAGGAACAGGACCAATAGACGCGCGATGAGGACCGGCCTCACCACATCGGTGATCTTGCATGCCGCGGTGCTGGCCTTCGGCCTGTTCACGCTGTCGGCACCAGCCGCGCTTCCGTCGGCGGACGTCGAGTCGGTCGCGGTCGATATCGTGCCGATGGAGGCCATCGCGCAGACCTTGCAGGGCGACAAGAAGGCCGTGATGCATGAAAAGCCGGCGCCGCTGCCGACGCAGCGTCCGGACATCGTGCCGAACGCGCAGAAGGTCGGCGAAAACAGCGTCGATACCGACAAGCCGATAACGCCCGAAGCCAAGCCGAAGCCCGTCGACATGACCTCGGCTCCGCCGCCCGCCCCGACTCCGACCGAAAAGCCCAAGCCGGAGGATGTGCCGAAGCCGCAGGAGAAGCCCAAGCCGATACCGGCGACGGAAGTGGCGCCGGCGCCGCAGCCCAAGGAAGAGGTGAAGCCCGAGCCCGTCAAGCAGACGGAGCCCAAGCCGACGCCTGCCAAGGAGCCGACCCCGACGCCGCCGCCGGACAAGACCGCGGCCATCGAGCCGACGCCCGCGGTCAAGCCTGATGCCGTCGCCCAGGCGATCGCCAAGGACCAGCCCGACGACGCCCAGCTTCCGGACTCCGCGCCCGCGCCGCAGGCGCGACCAAAGCCGCAACCGCAGCCGGCCCAGGCCGAAAGCGCCAAGGCGCCAGAACGCAAGGATGCCGAAAAGCCGGTCAAGGAAGCGTCATCCAAGCCGAAGTCCGACGACAAGCAGTTCAACGCCAATGAAATCTCGGCCCTGCTGGACAAGCAGAAGCCCTCCGGCGGCGGCGCCAAGCGCTCGACCCAGCAGGCTTCGCTCGGCGGCGACAAGGATCAGGGTCAGAAGCTGTCGAAGTCGGAGCAGGGCGCCTTGGAAAGTCAGTTGGGTGGCTGCTGGACCTTGCCGGCCGGGCTGGAAGGTTCGGAGAATTTCGTCGTCGTCGTCCGTTTCAATCTGGACACCTCCGGCAAGCTCAATGGCCGTCCTGCCGTCGAGAAATCGAGCGGCAACCGGCAGTTCGACGAAAGCGCGGTGCGCGCGGTTCAGAAATGCGACATGGCCGGCCTGCAGGTGCCCGCCGGCAAACAAGACATCTGGTCAGACATCAGGGTCACCTTCGACCCAAGGGAAATGCTCGGCCTCTAGGCCCGGCGTCCACACAGTCAAGAAGAGAAGCGAGAAGATATGAGATCTTTCCTCAAGCCGCTCCTGACGATTGCAGCGATGGCGCTGGGCATGACGGCTGTCGTTCCCATGCCGGCATGGGCGCTCGTCGAGCTCAATGTCAACAAGGGCAATGTCGAGCCGCTGCCGATCGCCGTCACGGATTTCCAGGGCGGCGATGCGCTTGGCGCCCAGATTTCCCAGATCGTCACCGCTGACCTGAAGCGCTCGGGCCTGTTCGCACCGATCGACAAGAGCGCCTTCATCGAGAAGATTTCCAACCCGGACGCGGCCCCCCGCTTCGACGACTGGAAGGTAATCAACGCGCAGGCGCTGGTCACCGGCAGCGTCAGCAAGGAGGCCGATGGCCGGATCCGCGCCCAGTATCGGCTGTGGGACACCTTCGCCGGCCAGCAGATGGCCGGCGAGCAGTTCTTCGCCAACGATGCCAATCAGCGGCGCGTCGCCCACATCATCGCCGACGCCATCTATGAGCGGCTGACCGGCGAGAAGGGCTATTTCGACACGCGTGTGGTGTTCATCGACGAGTCCGGCGCCAAGAACGCACGCAAGAAACGGCTTGCCATCATGGATCAGGACGGCGCCAACGTGCGCTACCTCTCGGACGGCAGGTCGATCGTGCTGACGCCGCGCTTCTCGCCGAACCGGCAGGAAATCACCTACATGTCCTATGAAAGCGGCCAGCCGCGGGTCTATCTCCTGCAGATCGAGACCGGGCAGCGCGAACTGGTCGGCAACTTCCCCGGCATGACCTTCGCGCCGCGCTTCTCGCCCGACGGCCAGAAGGTGATCATGAGCCTGCTGCGCGACGACGGCAATTCCAACATCTTCGCCATGGATCTGCGCAGCCGCTCGACGACAAGGCTGACCAATTCGACGGCCATCGACACCTCGCCGTCCTATTCGCCCGATGGCAGCAAGGTGGTGTTCACCTCCGACCGTGGCGGCCGCGCACAGATCTATGTGATGGGCGCCGACGGGTCGGGCCAGACTCGCATCTCCTTCGGCGACGGCGTCTACTCGACGCCGGTGTGGTCGCCGCGCGGCGACCTCATCGCCTTCACCAAGCAGACCGGCGGCGAATTCCAGATCGGCGTCATGAAGACCGACGGTTCGGGCGAACGCATCCTGTCCTCCGGCTTCCAGCAGGAAGGGCCGACCTGGGCGCCGAACGGCCGCGTGCTGATGTTCTTCCGCGACTCCAATGGCGGCCCGAAGTTGGTTTCGGTCGATCTCACCGGCCGCAACGAGCAGCCGATCCCGACCTCGAACTTTGCGTCCGATCCGGCCTGGTCGCCGCTGCTGGAATGAGTTGCACAGAGAAACACTGCATTGTCGAAAAGGGGCTTCAAGGCCCCTTTTCACGCCTTGGTCGCGTTTTGGCCGCATTTCCGCCTAGGGTCCGCGCGCAATGTCGCCCCTGGTTCAGCGTTGGGCGTAACGGTCGCGGACGGCGGCCTAAACCAAATTTTAACCGTGTTTCTTGAATGCCGGTTAACCCAAACGTGGTTACTGGGTGATCAACGAAATCACTCGAATGCGAAGGAGAGGCGGCATGGGCCGTATCGCAGCACTGACCAGAAATCCCGTCATGATCGCGCTTGTGGCGATGCTCGCCATCGCCGGTTGCGCCTCGAAGAAGACGCCCAACAGCGCGGCTGACCTCGGCCTCAACGGCGCCGGCGCCGCAACGCCCGGCTCGGCGCAGGACTTCACCGTCAACATCGGTGACCGCATTTTCTTCGATACGGACTCGTCCTCGATCCGCGCCGACGCGCAGACGACGCTTGCCCGCCAGGCGCAGTGGCTGAACCAGTACAAGCAGTATGCCATCGTCGTCGAAGGTCACGCCGACGAACGCGGCACGCGCGAATACAATCTGGCGCTCGGTGCCCGCCGCGCCGCCGCCACCCGCGACTTCCTGGTTTCCAAGGGCGTTTCCGCCAGCCGCCTGAAGACCATTTCCTACGGCAAGGAACGTCCGGTCGCGGTGTGCGACGACATCTCCTGCTGGTCGCAGAACCGCCGCGCGGTCACCACGCTCAGCGGCGCCGGCTCCTGATCGGCAAAAATACAACACCGGTTTGGGAAAGGCGGCCGTGAGGCCGCCTTTTTCATATCTGGGCCGCGGAAACAAAATTTGGCCGAAGTCTCGCGCCCTGCTATGAGCCGAGGGCGCTTGGCTGGTCCCACCCCGATTGGAAGGCGCGGACAGACTAACGACACACGCGAGAGGCACATGCATTTGAGATCGGTTCTGAGCGGCACGCTTGCGGCGCTACTCCTATCAGGCGTCACCGCCCTGGCTAGCGGCCTGGGGGCTGATGGCAAGGCGCAATCGACCGACAGCGGCTTTTCCTTCCATCTGCCCAGCATCGAACTGCCCAGCCTCTTCGGCGAGAAGAAGCAGCAGGACCAGGTTCAGCTCGCGCAACAGTCGAACGGCGCGGGCGCGACCGGCCTCGAGGACCAACTGCGCCAGATGAACGGCAAGATCGAAGAGCTCAATTTCCAGATTCTGCAGATGCAGGAGCAGATCCGCAAGCAGCAGGAAGACAACGAGTTCCGCTTCCAGCAGCTCGAAGGCGGCGCGCAAGGCGGGCAGCCAGCCGGACAGAAGAAATCGCAGGCTGCACCCGCCAATGGCGACAACAGCGTGGCCGAGGCACCGGCCACGCAGGCGCCGGTCGATACCGGCAACCGGGCTGCCAGCCAGTCGTCCGGCGGCCAAAGCGTCGAAGACGTCATCGTCGAATCCTCCGATGGCGACCCGGGCAAGGTGATCCCTGGAAAGGGCGCGCCGGAAAAGAATTTCGGCACCATCACGGTCGACAAGAACGGCAATGTGGTCGATGCCGGCGGCAGCACCCAGGCGACCGCGCCTGCGCAGGATGCCGCTCCGGCCACCAGCGCTCCGGTCCCCAACGCTCCGGCCAAGTCCGGCAAGCCCAACGGCACGGTGGTTGCCGCACTGCCTTCGACAAAAGATCCGGAAGAGCTCTACCGCAATTCCTACCAGTTTATCCTGTCGGGCGATTACAGCACCGCCGAGCAGGGGTTCCGCGACCATATCTCTCGTTTCCCCAAGGACGCCAAGACGGCGGACGCGCATTACTGGCTGGGTGAATCCCTGCTCGGCCAGCAGAAATACCGTGACGCCGCCGAGGTCTTCCTCGCCGCCAGCAAGGATTATCCCAAGGCCAAAAAGGCTCCCGACATGCTGTTGAAGCTCGGCGTGTCGCTGGTTGGCCTCAAGCAGCACGATGTTGCCTGCGCCACCTTCAGCGAAGTCGGCAAGCGCTACCCCGATATCTCGAATGCGCTCAAGGAACGCGTCAAGCAGGAGAAGGCCCTGGCTGCCTGCTGATGCTCGATCCGGAGCCTGATCTTTCGACAAGACTTCTTTCGCATATCGATTTTACCAGCGGCGCCGTTGCGGCCGTGTCCGGCGGCAGCGACTCGACCGCCCTGCTTCTCCTCCTCAAACAGTATCTCGACCGAACCGCGCCGTCCGCCAGGCTGCTTGCGGTGACGGTCGACCATGGCCTGCGGCAGGGTTCGGCTGCCGAGGCGCAAGCCGTGGCGAAGCTTTGCGCGGAACGCGGCATCGCCCACCGAACCCTCGTCTGGTCCGGGCGCAAGCCATCGACCGGCCTGCCCGCCGCGGCGCGGGAAGCGCGTTACCGGCTGCTGGCGGAAGCGGCGCGAAGGGAAGGCATCGACCTGATCGTGACCGGCCATACCGCCGACGACCAGGCCGAGACAGTGCTGATGCGGGAAGCCCGCGAAGAGGGGCTGGCCCGTGAAGAGGGAGCGGGCCGCGAGGAGGGCCGTGGCCTTGCCGGCATGGCGCCGGCCACCCTTCACGACTGGCGCGAATGGATCGTGCGGCCGCTTCTGGGCACGCGGCGCGCGGCGCTTCGCGACTTCCTCAGGCGCCAGAATGTCGGCTGGGCCGACGATCCGACCAATGCCGACGAGACCTACGAACGGCCGCGTCTGCGCGCGGCACTTGACGGGGGTGCCGGCGCGCAACGCATGGATAGCGCCCTGGCACTGGCGGCGCGGGCGGCCTTGGACCGCACGCAGCTTGGTCTGGCCGCCGCCGAGGTCATCCTTCGCTTTGCCAGCCAGCCAGCAACGGGGCTCATCAGGCTCGATCCGGCTCTGCTGTGCGCCGGCGACGACCGTGCGGCCGTCTATGCCTTGCGCATTCTCCTGGCGGCGTCAGGCGGGATTGCCTTCCTGCCGGACAAGGCCCGCAGCGAGGCGTTGTTCGGCCGGCTTAGGGCTGGATTTCTTTGCGCCACATTGTCGCGGACCGTCGTCGATTTCCGTCGTGCTGGCATCTTCCTGCACCGCGAGATGCGCGGCTTGCCGCCGGCAGCCACCGTCCTTGACGCCGCCATCTGGGATGGCCGTCGCCAGATCACGTTGCACGACGGCAACGGCGCATTGTTGATCGCGCCGCTTGGGGCAGCAGCGGCGAAACGGCTGGCGACCGGCGAGGGCGAGACACCGCAAAGCCTGATACGCGCGGCGTTGGCGGCCGAGCCCGCAGCGCGGCAAGCCGTTGAGAATCCTGGTTCGGCGCCGGACTGGCCGGTATCGCCACGGTTTGAGGCGCGGCCGGTCATTGCTCCCTTTGCGCGCTTCCTGCCGTCTTTCGATCTGGCGCCGGCGCGGGCCGCGGCCTTGCTGATCGGCACGCCACCGGTTCCAGCGCCGCCATTGGCCGGCCATAGTGCAGGCCGATCATGGGCGAAAGCTTAACCCACACGTGCTGTTATGCTTGGCAAGGGGAAGTGCTCTCCCTATGTTAGGCCCAAGTTTCCTCTCATGATGCGTGTCCGCCCGCGGACGCCAACGGGACAATTGATGAATCCGAACTATCGCAACCTCGCGCTCTGGGCGATCATAGCGGTCCTGCTCATTGCCCTGTTCAATCTGTTCCAGACGCCGCAGACGCGCGGGGCTTCGAGCGATGTGCCTTATTCGCAATTCCTGCAGGATGTCGCGGCAGGCCGGGTCAAGACGGTGACCATTGCGGGTGCCCGCATCAACGGCACTTACACCGACAATTCCAGTGGCTTCCAGACCTACTCGCCCGGCGATCCCTCGCTGGTCTCGCGGCTACAGGACAAGAACGTCACCATCAATGCGCGTCCTGAAACCGACGGCTCCAATTCGCTGTTCGGCTATCTGATCTCGTGGCTGCCGATGATCCTCATCCTCGGCGTCTGGATATTCTTCATGCGCCAGATGCAGTCCGGATCCGGCCGCGCTATGGGTTTTGGCAAGTCGAAGGCCAAGCTTCTGACCGAGGCGCATGGCCGCGTCACCTTCCAGGACGTCGCCGGCGTCGACGAGGCCAAGGAAGACCTGGAAGAGATCGTCGAGTTCCTGCGCGATCCGCAGAAGTTCCAGCGGCTCGGCGGCAAGATTCCGCGCGGCGTGCTGCTGGTCGGCCCTCCCGGCACCGGCAAGACGCTGCTCGCCCGCTCTGTCGCCGGCGAAGCCAACGTGCCGTTCTTCACCATTTCGGGTTCGGATTTTGTCGAGATGTTCGTCGGCGTCGGCGCGAGCCGCGTGCGCGACATGTTCGACCAGGCCAAGAAGAATGCGCCCTGCATCATCTTCATCGACGAAATCGACGCGGTCGGACGCCATCGCGGCGCCGGTCTCGGCGGCGGCAATGACGAGCGCGAGCAGACGCTGAACCAGCTGCTGGTCGAGATGGACGGCTTCGAATCCAACGAGAGCATCATCCTGATCGCCGCCACCAACCGTCCCGACGTGCTCGATCCGGCGCTGCTGCGTCCGGGCCGTTTCGACCGCCAGGTGGTGGTGCCGAACCCCGACATCGTCGGCCGCGAGAAGATCCTCAAGGTGCATGTGCGCAACGTGCCGCTGGCGCCCAATGTCGACCTCAAGGTCGTCGCCCGCGGAACGCCAGGCTTCTCCGGCGCCGACCTGATGAATCTCGTCAACGAATCCGCGCTGATGGCGGCGCGGCGCAACAAGCGCCTCGTCACCATGGCCGAGTTCGAGGACGCCAAGGACAAGATCATGATGGGCGCGGAGCGCCGCTCGTCGGCCATGACGCAGGCCGAGAAGGAGCTGACCGCCTATCACGAGGCGGGTCACGCCATCCTGGCGCTCAACGTGCCGTCGGCGGACCCGCTGCACAAGGCGACCATCATTCCGCGCGGCCGCGCGCTGGGCATGGTGATGCAGTTGCCGGAAGGCGACCGCTACTCCATGAGCTACAAATACATGATCTCGCGCCTCGCCATCATGATGGGCGGCCGCGTCGCCGAGGAGTTCAAGTTCGGCAAGGAGAACATCACGTCCGGTGCCTCCTCCGACATCGAGCAGGCGACCAAGCTGGCGCGCGCCATGGTCACCCGCTGGGGCTTTTCCGACAAGCTCGGCCATGTCGCCTATGGCGACAACCAGGAGGAAGTGTTCCTCGGCCATTCGGTGGCGCGCACGCAGAACATCTCGGAAGAGACGGCGCAGATCATCGACGCCGAAGTGCGCCGCCTGATCGACGACGCCTATTCGACGGCCAAGTCGGTGCTGACCAAGAAGAAGAAGGAATGGATCGCGCTGGCGCAGGGCTTGCTCGAATACGAGACGCTGTCGGGCGACGAGATCAAGCAGCTGATCGCCGGCCAGAAGCCCGCGCGCGACCTCGGCGACGACACGCCGCCCAGCCGTGGCTCGGCGGTGCCGAAATCCGGCGGC
Source organism: Mesorhizobium sp. B4-1-4 (assembly GCF_006439395.2). Classification (NCBI taxonomy): domain Bacteria; kingdom Pseudomonadati; phylum Pseudomonadota; class Alphaproteobacteria; order Hyphomicrobiales; family Phyllobacteriaceae; genus Mesorhizobium; species Mesorhizobium sp. B4-1-4. The sequence goes on along the minus strand of NZ_CP083950.1, from coordinate 4,530,465 downwards.
CGCCGCAAGAAAGGCCCCGAGCCCGAAGGCGGCATGGAGCCGCAGCCGTCAAGCTGAGGAAGAGCAAACACCCACGACAAACGCCGCGGATCAAACCGCGGCGTTTTGCTTTTGGGGCGGGAGAAGATGTAGAGCTGTCCGGGAATCGCATCGCGGCGTTGGCGATTTGTGAAAGTCGATGTGACGTGCAATCCCCCTTGGTAGGGGAGATGCCCCGGCAGGGCAGAAGGGGCGCTGTCCCGTCGGTATGTCAAGGAAAGCCTTGCGCCCACGGGCTTTGGACTCCACCACGCATATTTTTCCTTCCTCAATCGCGGTTTCGCCGAACCACCGGTCCCGCCTGCGCGAAGGTGAACCCAAGCGGGATTGAAGCCGCGATCCCCCGCGCCCCTCTGTCCTGCCGGACATCTCCTCCAAAAGGAGTGAGATTGGCGGTGTCGCCGACGGCGCTTCCTTGCAGCGCCCATTGACCTCGAGCCCAACAAAAAGCCCGCGAACCTTGCGGTCCGCGGGCCTTCGTCAACCGTTGCGAAACGAGATCAGCTCTTCAGCTTGGCATTGCAGAGGCTGTAGAAGCCGCCACCCTTCTGGATCCACTTCAAGCCGCCAAGCGTCTTGGCATCCTTGTTGGCGTAGTACTGTTCAAGGCAGGTGTGCATGCGACCCTTGGCCGGGGTCTCGGTGGCGAATTTCGGCGAGATGGCGGTCGGGAAAGTCACGCCCTTCGGCGCGGCGACAGTCGGCGTTGCCGGTTCCTTGGTGTAATTTGCCTCGCTGGGAGCTGGCACGGTCTCGTCATCGGATGCGCCGGCACCGCATTCGCTCTTGCGGAAGTCGTTCCACTTCGTGCCCTTCAGCGTATTCGCCGTCTTTGCAGCCTGGTACTTGGTGCTGCATTCGGCCATGGTCAGGCTCTTGCCACCGCTGGCGGCGGGAGCCGCGGCAGCCTTGGTGGTGGCCGGCTTGGTGGTGGCCGGCTTGGTGGTGGCCGCCTTGGTGTCGACGGCAGCCGATGCTCCGGCGGCGCATTCGGTCTTGCGGAAGTCGTTCCACTTCATGCCGTTCAGCGTGCCGGCGGACTTTGCAGCCTGGTACTTGGCGCTGCATTCCTTGGCGGTCAGGCCCTTGGCCATGCTGTCGGCGGTCGCGGCGGCGGGTTTGGTGGTCTTCGTGTCTGCTGCCTTGGTGTCGGTGGCCTTGGCATCGGTCTTGGTGGCCGCGGCGTCGGTGCCGCACTGTGCCTTGCGGAACTGGTTCCAGGTCTGCCCGGCAAGTGTCCCCGCATCCTTGGCGGCGTTGTACTTCGTGCTGCACTCGGCCATCGTCAGTGCGTTGGCTGGCGCGGCCAGAAACAACGTCACGACGGCAAGGCCGGTCAGAGTGGCAAGTCGGTGGATGAGCATAGCGTTTCTCCGTTGCTGCAGCCCATTAATACGTCCCAGCAAATCAATAGCGCTCAACGGTCGGTTGCGCCAGATGCCAAGTGAGGTATATATCGGCGGAAGCTGGTTTTCCCGATAAGGTGATGAAATCATTGTCCCTTACCGGCCCGAAACAAGGTTTTCCGCGTGCATTTGCGCCGAATGGCTCGCAAAACTGGTATATTGCGGTGTCGGAGAGCCGCCATGCTGCGTTGCGGCCATGTTGTGTACGGTGCACAACAATGATTTTCTAAGGATCGTAACATATAATCACACAATGTGATCATGGCGCATCGGCCAATTGTGGCATGACGTGCCGGATAAGAACAATCGGGGATACCGACTGGCATGGCAGGAAATTACTTCGGAACGGACGGCATTCGCGGGCGCGCCAACAAGTTTCCGATGACCGCGGAAGTGGCCATGCGGGTCGGCATGGCCGCCGGCCTTTCATTCCAGCGCGGCAGCCACCGCCATCGTGTGGTCCTGGGTAAGGACACCAGGCTTTCCGGCTACATGATCGAGAATGCGATGGTGGCCGGGCTTTGCGCCGCCGGCATGGATGTGTTCCTGCTCGGCCCGATTCCGACGCCGGCCGTCGCCATGCTGGTGCGGTCGCTGCGCGCCGACATCGGCGTCATGATCTCGGCTTCGCACAATCCCTATTACGACAACGGCATCAAGCTGTTCGGCCCCGATGGCTACAAGCTCTCGGACGAGATCGAAGAACGCATCGAGAGCATGCTCGACAAGGATATCGAACTGGCACTCGCCGATTCGGACGGGCTTGGCCGCGCCAAGCGTGTCGATGGCGTGCATGACCGTTATATCGAATTCGCCAAGCGCACCTTGCCGCGCTCGATGTCGCTTTCAGGCCTCCGGATCGTCGTCGATTGCGCCAATGGGGCGGCTTACAAGGTGGCGCCCGAGGCGCTGTGGGAACTCGGCGCCGAGGTCGTGGCCATCAATGTCGAGCCCAACGGCTTCAACATCAACAAGGAATGCGGTTCGACCCATTCGGCCGGACTGCAGAAGAAAGTGCATGAAGTGCGCGCCGACATCGGCATTGCGCTCGACGGCGATGCCGACCGCGTCGTCATCGTCGATGAAAACGGCGCCATCGTCGATGGCGACCAGATCATGGCGCTGATCGCGGAGTCCTGGCATCAGAGCGGGCGGCTTGCCGGCGGCGGCGTTGTCTCGACCGTCATGTCCAATCTCGGCCTCGAACGCTTCCTGGGCGACATGAAGCTGCAATTGCACCGCACCAAGGTCGGCGACCGCTATGTGGTGGAGCATATGCGCGCGCATGGGCTCAATGTCGGCGGCGAACAGTCGGGCCACATCGTGCTGTCGGATTTCTCGACCACCGGTGACGGCCTGGTGTCGGCATTGCAGGTGCTGGCCTGCATCAAGCGGCAGGGCCGCCCGGTCAGCGAACTGTCGAAGAAGTTCGAGCCGGTGCCGCAGATCCTGAAGAATGTCCGCATCGCCGGCGGCAAGCCGCTCGATGAAGCCCCGGTCAAGGCCGTCATCGAGGATGCACGCCACCGTCTCGGCAAGGCCGGGCGGCTGGTCATCCGCCCGTCCGGCACCGAGCCGCTGATCCGTGTCATGGCCGAGGGTGACGATCCACAACTGGTCGAGGCGGTCGTCAACGACATCGTCGAGGTGATCTCGGAAACACGCAGCGCCGCCTGATCCCAATCGCGCCCGAAGGACGTCGCGTCCGGTGCGCCCGGAGTGCGTCACGCGCTCCGCTTGCATCGAAGCCCGCCCTGCCGGCGGGCTTTTCGTTGGCCGGAGAACCAGCCTCCGGCTTTGTCGAAATCCTCGTCGAATTCCCTCGGATTTCAGAGATTCGTGGTTAATCGACAGGGTTAAACGGCTTTTAACCTTTGCAATTCATTATCCACGCCTGAAAGCCAATCTTATTCGGGCGCGATCGCGCTCCGGGGTTCCGAGGGGTGACAAGCATGTTCAATACAGCAAGAAAGGCCTTGTTTGCCGCGCTGTTCGCGGGCCTGGCCTGGCCGGTGTTCGCGGCCGACCTTCCAGAACCGGTGGTCGAAGAGGCCCCGCCACCGGTCTACGAGCAGCCGGTCGATGTCGGCGGCTGGTACATCCGTGGCGATATCGACTATCACAAATCCGATGTCCGCGGCATCGACTATATGACTTACACCGTCGACCCCTGTAACTGTTCGGTCACGCCGGGCAGCAAGAGTTTCGACTATGGCAGGCTTAAGGGCGGTTTCTCGCTCGGCGGCGGCGTCGGCTACAAGATCAACGATCATTTCCGCACGGACCTGACCGCCGACTACTGGTTCAAGTCGAACTTCAACGGCGGTACCTCGGATATCAACGGGACTTCAACCGAAGTATCGAAGATGAGCGCCTTGCTGCTGCTTGCCAACGCCTATGTCGATATCGGCACCTGGCACGGCATCACGCCCTATGTCGGCGCCGGCATCGGCGGCGCGCGCGTCAAGTGGGATGATGTCTACGATCCGAACACCACCGAGCATAATCCCGGAGCATCGAACTGGCGCTTCGCCTATGCGCTGATGGCCGGCGCTTCCTACTGCCTGACCGATAAAATCATCCTCGATGCGGGCTATCGCTTCTCGCATATCCAGGGCGGCCGCATGTTCGAGTGGGACGTGACCAGCTCGGGCCCTGGCTTCGACCGTGGCATCAACACACATGAAGTGCGCGGTGGCCTGCGCTATCAGTTCGGCGGCAACAACGGGTGCGCCGCACCTGTTGTGGCCTACCAACCCGAACCCGAGCCGGTCTACACCAAGTAAGACCTACCTGCTTCCGATGGTTACGAACCGCCCGGCTCAGCCGGGCGGTTTTCGTTCGGGCGGTCTTTCGCCGGGTGGCTTGAAGATGTTTCCGTTCGAAATCAAATCGCTAACGCTCTGTTAGCCTTAACCGTGACTTAACCACTATGGTTAACAATGCTCCCTGAAACGATGGCGGCCGCCGTGATTGCAGGCGCCAAATCCGGGAGTCGGGATCATGACACTCACATCGCGTATTGTGCTGGCGGTTGCCGGACTCGGCCTTTTGCCACTGACACCGGCACTCGCCGCCGACTACGATCCGCCGATCTATGTCGACCAGGCGCCTGATTACGTGCCGGTCGAAGTCGGCTCGGGCTGGTATCTGCGCGGCGATGTTTCGTATCTGGCGCAGAAGAGCTTCAAGAACGAGGATTTCGCCTTTACGCCTGCCAGCTTCGACGACAAGGAAGATCCGGTCTTTGCCAGCATCGGCTTCGGCTATCACTTCACCGATTATCTGCGCGCCGATCTCAATTTCGGCTATCTGCCCGGCAACAAGATCGGCGTCGGCTATGACGATACCGCGATCGTAACGCCGCCGGCAACTTCGACCGTCGCTTCGGCGTCCCTGACGAATTACGCCTTCACGGGCATGCTCAACGGCTATGTCGATCTTGGCACCTATGTCGGGATAACTCCTTACCTCGGCGCCGGCGTCGGCATCGTGCGCAGCACGCGCAAGCTCTCGGCGAGCTATTTCACCAACAATAGCGACCCCACCGACGATTTCGTCCAGAGCGACAACAAGACCCAATACTCCTTCGCCTATACGTTGAATGCGGGCCTTGCCTATCAGGTGACCAAGAACGTTTCCGTCGACCTGGGCTATCAGTACTTCTCCGCCCCCAGCGCCGAGTATGTGACGGCAGCAAGCCTGACCTCCTTTCCCGTTCACAAGGGGATCAGCAATCACCAGGTCAAGCTCGGGCTGCGCTACGACCTCTGGTAGGCTCCGGACGCATCAGGACTTTGACGGCGGATCCGTGCGGTCCGCCGTTTGCGTTTGAAGTCACGACATCCTGATCGCAGAGTGCCAGTATCCTGGCAGCGACAAAAACTTTTCCCTTGACGCCTGAAGCCTGAACGCATATCGCCGTCCGTGGGCCACCCCTCCCCAACGAGGGGCCACTATCTGGAAGGATAGACCACGATGACGACTCCCGCGAAGCCCGGACTCCGTCCGGCAAATCCCAATTTTTCCTCAGGTCCTTGCGCAAAACGCCCCGGCTGGTCGGTCGAGGCACTTAAAAACGCTGCGCTCGGGCGTTCCCACCGTGCCAAGATCGGCAAGACCAAGCTCGAACAGGCGATCGAGCTGACACGAGAAATCCTCCAGGTTCCTGCCGGCTACCGCATCGGCATCGTGCCGGCGTCCGACACCGGCGCGGTCGAGATGGCGCTGTGGTCGCTGCTCGGCGAGCGCGGCGTCGACATGGTCGCCTGGGAGAGTTTTGGCTCCGGCTGGGTCACCGACGTGGTCAAGCAGCTGAAACTCGCGGATGTGCGCAAAATCGAAGCTGGCTACGGCGAATTGCCGGACCTGTCCAAGATCGATTTCGACCGCGACGTGGTCTTCACCTGGAATGGCACCACATCGGGCGTGCGCGTGCCGAATGGTGATTTCATTGCGGCCGATCGCAAGGGGTTGACCATCTGCGACGCCACCTCGGCGGCTTTCGCGCAGAGGCTCGATTTCGAAAAACTCGATGTCGTCACCTTCTCCTGGCAGAAGGTGCTGGGCGGCGAGGGCGCGCATGGCATGCTGATCCTCAGTCCGCGCGCCGTCGCGCGGCTGGAAACCTACAAGCCGGCCTGGCCGCTGCCGAAAATCTTCCGCCTGACCTCGGGCGGCAAGCTGATCGAAGGTATCTTCAAGGGCGAGACCATCAACACGCCGTCAATGCTGTGCGTCGAGGACTATCTCGATGCCCTTCAATGGGCGAAGTCGATCGGCGGTCTGGATGCGCTGGTCGCCAGGGCGGATGCCAATGCCGCGGTTCTCGACGGTTTCGTCGACAAATCCGCATGGCTCGGCCATCTCGCCGTTGAGCCCGCGACGCGATCGAACACGTCCGTATGCCTGTCCTTCACCGACCGGCAAGTCGCAGCGCTTGACGCGGACGGGCAGGCGGCGTTCGCCAAGGCTCTCGTCTCGGTGCTCGACAGGGAAGGCGTCGCCTACGACATCGGCTCCTACCGCGACGCGCCTCCTGGCCTGCGCATCTGGTGTGGCGCGACGGTCGAGACCGCCGATCTCGAAGCGCTGCTGCCCTGGCTCGACTGGGCCTTCGCCGCGCAGAAGGCATCGCTGAAAGCGGCTGCCTGAGATTTCGGTGGCGGCCCGCGGGCCGCCCATTCCCCGGATCAATCCCATTTTCAAGGAGGCCGCCATGGCGCCCCGTGTTCTCGTTTCCGACAAACTTTCTCCCACCGCCGTGCAGATCTTCAAGGATCGCGGCGTCGAGGTCGACTATCTGCCCGATCTCGGCAAGGACAAGGAAAAGCTGCTCGAAGTTATCGGCCAGTATGACGGTCTCGCCATCCGCTCGGCGACCAAAGTCACCGAGAAGCTGATCAATGCCGCGACCAACCTCAAGGTCATCGGCCGCGCCGGCATCGGCGTCGACAATGTCGATATCCCGGCGGCCAGCCGTAAGGGTATCATCGTGATGAACACGCCCTTCGGCAATTCGATCACGACAGCCGAGCATGCCGTCGCGATGATCTTCGCGCTTGCGCGCCAGATTCCGGAGGCCAACGCCTCGACCCATGCCGGAAAATGGGAGAAGAACCGCTTCATGGGCGTCGAGATCACCGGCAAGACGCTGGGCGTCATCGGCTGCGGCAATATCGGTTCGATCGTCGCCACACGTGGCGTCGGGCTGAAGATGCATGTCGTCGCCTTCGACCCGTTCCTGTCTGACAAGCGCGCCGAGGAGCTCGGCGTCGAGAAGGTCGAGCTCGACGAGCTCTTCGCGCGCGCCGATTTCATCACCCTGCACACGCCGCTGACCGACAAGACGCGCAACATCATCGATGCCGCCGCCATCGCCAAGATGAAGAACGGCGTGCGCATCATCAACTGCGCGCGCGGCGGGCTGATCGTCGAGGCCGACCTCGTCGCGGCGCTGAAGAGCGGTAAGGTGGCGGGTGCCGGCATCGACGTGTTCGAGGTCGAACCGGCGGAGCAGAACGCCCTGTTCGGCATGGACAATGTGGTGGCGACACCGCATCTCGGCGCCTCGACGGCGGAAGCGCAGGAAAATGTCGCGCTGCAGGTTGCCGAACAGATGGCCGACTATCTGATCAAGGGCGCCGTCTCCAACGCCATCAACATGCCGTCGATCACGGCGGAGGAAGCGCCGCGGCTGAAGCCGTTCGTCAAGCTTGCCGAAGTGCTCGGCGCCTTTGTCGGCCAGGTCACGGAAGATCCGATCAAGGAGGTCGAGATCCTGTTTGACGGCTCGACCGCGACGATGAACACACGCGCCCTGATCAGTGCCGCACTCGCCGGCCTGATCCGGCCGCAGGTCGCCGACGTCAACATGGTGTCGGCGCCTATCATGGTGAAGGAGCGCGGCATCATCGTCGCCGAGGTCAAGCGCGACAAGTCGGGCGTCTTCGACGGCTACATCAAGCTCACCGTCAAGACCGAGCACATGACGCGCTCGATCGCCGGCACCTGCTTCTCGGACGGCAAGCCGCGCTTCATCCAGATCAAAGGCATCAACCTCGATGCCGAGGTCGGCCAACATATGCTCTACACGACCAATGCCGATGCGCCCGGCATTATCGGCCTGCTTGGCACCGTGTGCGGCGAGAACGACGTCAACATTGCCAACTTCCAGCTTGGCCGTAACCGGCCGGGCGGTGATGCCATCGCGCTGCTCTATCTCGACGCGCCGTTCCCGGAAAAAGTGCTGGAGCAGGTGCGGGCGCACAAGTCGATCGACTCGGCCAAACGGCTGCAGTTCGACGTGAGCGCGGTTTAGGCCCACACCGTCGCAATCAGGCGCACGAGACGTCCCGTGTGCGGGCAAGCACGCGGGACGTTTCGTTTAGCCTCGGTTTCAGCCGGCGGACCGCATCCCGCGGCGGACGCTGCCTTACCCGATTCCTGCATAGTTCGGTCCTTCCCGGGCCGTGATTGACCGTGCGAGCTTGGCGCCTGGTCCAAGGATTACTTTTCAACTTCCTGATATATTAGCCGGCGCCGATAAGCATAAAGCCTGGCCTAATCTAACGATTTTGTGATCTGCTTGACGATGCGGATTTCTTTCCGCAGGCTGTCATCAATCGACCCGCCTGGCTTGAACTTAACGGTTTTGGTCATGATTTAACGCGCAACTTCCGGTGCGCGCTCGTTGCTGTCAAGGTGCCTTGGATGGATCATCGCAATACTGTCAGGCTGAATCGGCGCCTTTTCCTTTCATCGGTCGCGATGTTTACGGTCACGGCGACTTCGGCAAGCCTTGCCCGCTCTTTCTCCGGCTCCCTGCCTTGGGCACCCCTGTCGTCAGATCCGCCGATGCAGGTGGTCCCTGGCGGCTGGCAATTTTTCACACCGCAGGAAGCGGCTCTTGTCGAAGCCATCGTCGACCGCATCATCCCCGCCGACGATCTCAGCATGGGCGGCAAGGAGGCGGGCTGCGCCGTCTATATCGACAGGCAGTTGATGGGCGCGTTCGGAACCTCGAGCCGGCTTTATACGCAAGGGCCATTCCTGCCCGCATTGCCGACGCAGGGATATCAGGGTGAGGCCAATCCGGCCCAGCGCTACCGCGTCGGCCTCGCCGCCATAGATGCCTTCCTGAAGCAACGCGACGGCAAGACATTCGCAGAACTGCAGCCGGCCGATCAGGATGCGTTCCTGACGGCCATGGAGGCGGGTAAGATCGAACTGCCCAATGGCGTCAAGGGGCCCGGCTTCTTCGGACTTCTTCTGCAGAACACGATGGAAGGGTTCTTTGCCGATCCGGTCTATGGCGGCAACAAGGACATGGTGTCGTGGCGCATGCTCGGCTTCCCCGGCGCGCGCTATGACTACCGGGACCATGTCAGCAAGCACAATCAGCCCTATCCGCGGCCGCCCGTCTCCATCGAAGGCAGCCCGGAATGGCTGGGCAAGAGGAGCTGACCATGACGACGATACTGCCCCGAAAGGATGTCGTGATCGTCGGCCTCGGCTGGACCGGGTCCATCCTTGCGCATGAATTGACGGACCAGGGCCTCGACGTGCTGGCCATAGAACGCGGTCCATGGCGCGACACGGCCACCGATTTCAACATCGGCTATGCACAGGACGAATTGCGCTACAGCGTGCGGCGCGACCTCTTCCTGCAGCCCGCCGTCGAAACGATGACGATGCGCAACGACCCGTCGCAGACAGCGCTGCCGATGCGCGATTTCGGTTCCTTCCTGCCCGGCAACGGGGTTGGCGGCGCCGGCGTGCACTGGAACGGCCACACCTGGCGATTCTGGGATTCGGACTTCCAGACGAAAACCAACCTGACCAAGCGCTATGGCGCGGCCAGGATCGCGGATCTCCAGGTCGAGGACTGGGGCGTGACCGGCGCCGAAATGGAGCCTTACTACGACCAGTTCGAATATTTGGCGGGCATCTCGGGCAAGGCCGGCAACATCAAAGGCAAACTGCAGGAAGGCGGCAATCCGTTCGAGGATCCGAGGGCGCGGGACTATCCGAACCCGCCGATGGAAATGACCTACGCGCCGACCTTGTTCGCCAATGTCGGCCGGTCGATGGGGCTGCATCCTTTCCCGACGCCATCAGCCAACATGTCTCGCACCTATGTCAATCCGCTCGGCATCACCATGGGGCAGTGCACCTATTGCGGTTTCTGCGAGCGTTTCGGCTGCGCCAACTATTCCAAATCGAGCGCCCAGACCACCATCCTCCCCGTCCTGATGAAGAAGGCCAATTTCGAGGTCCGGACCGACAGCGAAGTGCTGCGTGTCGATCTTGCCGCCGGCGGCAAGTCGGCGCATGGCGTGACCTATGTCGACACGTCAGGGCAGGAATTCTTCCAACCGGCCGATCTCGTGCTTCTGTGCGCCTATGGGCTGCACAATGCCCGCCTGATGATGCTCTCCGGCATCGGCAAGATCTATGATCCCAACACCGGCGAGGGCACGGTCGGCCGCAATTACTGCTATCAGACCAATGCCGGCGTGCAGGTGTTCTTCGACGACAAGAACTTCAATCCGTTCATCGCGGCCGGCGCGCTCGGCCAGACGATCGACGATTTCAACGGCGACGCTTTCGATCACGGTGCGCTGGATTTCGTCGGCGGCGCGGGCATCAACTGCATCCCCACCAATGGACGCCCGATCGGCACCAGGCCGACGCTGCCCGGCACGCCGAAATGGGGCGGGGCGTGGAAGAAAGCGACCGTCGAGGGTTACAAGAGCACGCTCGGCTATTCCTCGCAGGGCAGCAGCTACGCCACGCGCACCAACTATCTCGATCTCGACCCGACCTACAAGGATCGCTTCGGCCGGCCGCTGATGCGCATGACGTTCGATTTCCCCGACAACGACATCCGGATGTCGAACTATGTATGCGACCGGATGGAGGACATCGCCAAGGCGTTCGGCGGCAAGCAATACAGCGTCGGCCGCCGCAAGAAGGGCTGGGACAGCGTCCCCTATCAGAGCACCCACAATACCGGCGGCGCCATCATGGGGACCGACCCGAAGAGAAGCGCGGTCAACACCTTCCTGCAAAGCTGGGATGTGCCGAACGTCTTTGTCATCGGCGCGTCGGCCTTCCCGCAGAACGCCGGCAAGAACCCGACGGGAACGGTCGGCGCGCTTGCCTTCCGTGCCGCCGACGCCATCCGCAATCAGTATCTGCGCAATCCCGGCGCACCGCTGGTGCGGGCATGAGAACGCTCACCGCCATCCTCGCCACCGGCGCGGCACTCCTGGCGATCGCTCCGGCAATCGCCGCCGACCAGGCGGACCAGATCATACGCGGTCAGTACCAGGCCGTGCTCGGCGATTGCGCGGGTTGTCACACGAGGCCGGACGGCAAGCCCCTGGCCGGCGGCCTGCCACTGGAAACGCCGTTCGGCACACTGGTGCCGCCCAACATCACGCCCGACCACGAGACGGGCATCGGCAATTGGTCGGAAGACGATTTCCGCAACATGATGAAGACCGGCATCGGCCACAATGGCGTGCGGCTCTACCCCGCCATGCCATATCCCGCCTATACCAAGATGAACGAGCAGGACATTTCCGACCTCTGGGCCTATCTCACCACGGTCGAGCCGGTGCCGAACAAGGTGCAGGCCAACCAGCTGCCGTTTCCCCTGAACATCCGGCTGGCGATGTGGGGCTGGAATCTCCTCAACTTCACCGAAAGCACTTTCACGCCGGATCCCTCCAAGTCGGCGGAATGGAACCGCGGCGCCTATATCGTGCAGGGGGCGGGGCACTGCGGCATCTGCCATACGCCCAAATCTTTCCTCGGAGCCGACCAGGACAGCGGCTTCGTGCAAGGGGCATCGCTGCAGGGCTGGTTTGCGCCCGATATCACCAACAATGCTCAATCCGGCCTGGGAAAATGGTCGCAGGAGGATGTGGTCGCCTACCTCAAGACCGGCGTCAACGCGCATTCGATCGCGTCCGGTCCGATGGCCGAGGCCGTCGAAAACTCGACCTCGAAAATGACGGATCCGGACCTCAAGGCTGTTGCCGTCTATCTCAAGAGCCTAGGCTCGGACACCGGCAATGCGCAAGCGCCAAAGCCGGACGAGGCACGGATGGCCGCGGGCGAGGCGATCTACCATGACAATTGTTCGGCCTGCCATGGTGGCGATGGTGCCGGGGCCGGAGCTCTGTTCCCGCCGCTCGTCGGCAACTCGATCGTGGCGCAAGGCAATGCCGAAACGCTTGCCCGGGTGGTTCTCGCCGGAAGCCAGGCTGTCCATACGGCCGGCGCGCCGACGACACCTGCCATGCCTTCGCTCGCATGGCGCCTGAAGGACCAGGAACTCGCCGACGTGCTGACCTATGTGCGCGGCAGCTGGGGCAATTCCGCTCCGGCGGTCTCATCCGACGATATTGCGGCGGTGCGCAAGGAATTGGTGCGGTAGCACTTTACCGGCGGGCCGGCACGGCCATCCTTCGCCCGCTATATTCGGCAAGCGCGATGCCGCCCAGCACGAGCACGAGTGCCAATGCCTGATAGAGCTGGAACGTCTCGCCGACGATCAGCACCGAAAGCAGCGTGCCGAAGATCGGCACCAGATTGATGAACAGGCCGGCGCGGTTGGCGCCGATCAGCTCGTTGCCCCTGATGTAGAGGATCTGCGAGATGACCGAGGCGCCGATCGCGGTGTAGACGATGACTGTCCAGCCGCGCGCATCGGGCACGATGACCTTGCCGGCGGCTATTTCCCACAGGACAAAGGGCAGCGAGGTGATCAGCGCCGCGACCGACAGGGACAGCATCAGGCTCTGCCAACGCATCACCGGCTTCAGGCGCAGGCCGACCGAATAGCCGCTGTAGAGGATGACGGCGACCAGCATGATGGCGTCGCCGAAATTGAGCTCCAGCGTCAGCAGCCGGCGCGGGTCGCCATGGCAGGCGGTCAGGATCACGCCGGCGATGGTCAGCACGACGCCAGCAATCTGCGCCCAGCTTACGCGCAGGCGGAAGAAGATGAAATTGGCTGTCATGATCAGGATCGGCATCGCCGCCTGTTCGATCGAAACGTTGATCGCCGTCGTGTAGTTGAGCGCCGTGTAGAAGATGGTGTTGAACAGAGTGAAGCCGCTGGCGCCCAGCGCCGCCAGGACGAGCCAGTGCCGGCGCACCACCGGCCAGTCCTCCCGGATTGTCCGCCAGCCGATCGGCAGCAGGATCGCTACCGCCAGCACCCAACGCAGGAAGACCAGCGTCATCGGCGAGACATGATCGACAGCCAGCTTGCCGGCCACCGAATTGCCGCCCCACAGCAAGGTGGTGAGCAGCAGGAATATGTAGGCGCTTCGATGCATGGCGGCATTCCGGCCGCGGCGGATGCGCCGCGGTGTTTGTCGGCCTATTGCCCCGGTCGGTCCAAGTAAATGATGTCAAAGCCGAAAATTGTTGTGCCTCAGGGCATTTTCGGCGGCAAAGAAAGGTCGCGCTCGCGAGGTCTTGACGCTATAGAGGCCTGTCGTTTCGAACCATATCCAAGCCGCTCGGCGGCGTCTCAAGGGAAAAGAAACATGGCCAATGTGGTGGTCGTCGGCTCGCAGTGGGGCGACGAAGGCAAGGGCAAGATCGTCGACTGGCTGTCGGAGCGTGCTGACGTCGTGGTGCGTTTCCAGGGCGGCCACAATGCCGGCCACACGCTGGTCGTCGACGGCAAGGTCTACAAGCTGTCGCTATTGCCGTCCGGTGTCGTGCGGCAGGGCAAGCTGTCCATCATCGGCAATGGCGTGGTGTTCGATCCGCACGCTTTCGTGGCGGAAGTCGCCAAGCTCAAGGCACAGGGCGTCGAAGTGACGCCCGATCGCCTGAAAATAGCCGAAAACACAGCGCTTATCCTGTCGCTGCACCGGGAGCTGGATGGATTCCGCGAGGACGCCGCCTCAAATTCCGGGACGAAGATTGGCACGACCCGCCGCGGTATTGGCCCCGCCTATGAGGACAAGGTGGGCCGGCGCGCGGTTCGGGTGATGGATCTGGCGGATTTGGAAACACTGCCCCTGAAGGTCGACAGGTTGCTGACGCACCACAATGCGCTGCGCCGCGGGCTTGGCCATGCCGAAGTCACGCATGAGGCGATCATGAGTGAATTGACGTCGGTCGCCGACGAGATCCTGCCCTATATGGACCGTGTCTGGAAAGTGCTGGACGACAAGCGCCGCGCCGGCGAGCGCATCCTGTTCGAGGGTGCGCAAGGCACGCTGCTCGATATCGACCACGGCACCTATCCCTTCGTCACTTCGTCCAACACCGTGGCCGGGCAGGCGGCCGCCGGCTCCGGCGTCGGGCCTAGCGCCATCGGCTATGTGCTCGGCATCACCAAGGCCTACACGACGCGCGTTGGCGAAGGTCCGTTCCCAACCGAACAGAAGAACGAGATCGGCGAGTTCCTCGGCACGCGCGGTCACGAATTCGGCGTCGTCACCGGGCGCAAGCGCCGCTGCGGCTGGTTCGACGCGGTGCTGGTGCGCCAGGCCGTCGCCGTCAACGGCATCAAAGGCATCGCGCTGACCAAGCTCGACGTGCTCGACGGGCTGGACGAGATCAAAGTCTGCACCGGCTACCGGCTCGACGGCGAGATGATCGATTATCTGCCGGCCAGCCAGGGCGCGCAGGCCCGCGTCGAACCGGTCTACGAGACGCTGGAGGGGTGGAAAGGCACCACCGCCGGCGCGCGCAGCTGGAACGATCTGCCGGCCCAGGCGGTCAAGTATGTCCGTTATATCGAGGAGTTGATCGGCGCGCCGGTCGCACTCCTCTCCACCAGCCCGGAACGGGACGACACGATACTTGTGACCGACCCGTTTCAAGACTAGTTTCTGAAGCCTTTCCGGGCATCGCGGCTGATTTGCGGGGGCCGGCGCGGGAGCAAAAATACAGGTCGACTGAAGCATGGCAGATTTCGTTGCTGTTCTGAAAAAGGCGCTCGACAGGCACGGCGACGAGACGCCTGACAAGCGTACGCGCATCTACGACAGCGTGCGTGCCATGCTGGTGAAGAAGCTTGCGGATTATTCGCCGCCGCTCGCCGCCGAGGCAATAGCCAAGCAGAAGCGCACGCTGGAGGACGCCATTGCGAGCGTCGAACGCGACTACGCCAAAAGCGTGCCGGAAACGGACCCGCTCGCCGAGCTGGAACACATCTTTTCCTCCATCGACCGCAACAAGAATCAACCGAGTCACACGCGCCAGCCGGCGAAGGCGGAGCCCGTCCGACCGGCGCCGCCCGCCGCCAGGCCGGAGCCTTATCGCCCCGCGCCACCGCCCGAGCGGCCCGCGCCACCACCCGCCGCCAAGGCCGAGCCAAGCTGGCAAAAGCCCCTACCGGCGCAATCAGCAGCCCCGAACCTTGCCGACCCGAACCTTGCCGACCATGCCCTGCCTGTCCTGGACGCGGACCAGAACGACGAGCACGCCGATGTCTTCCCGAACGACGAGGAACCGGCGGAGGCTGACACCTTCCAGCGTCCGCGCCCGGCCGAGCGCAAGCGCAGCTATGGCGGGCTGATCGCCGCCGTCGTCGCGTTGCTGGTCATTGCTGGCGGCGGCTATGGCATTTGGCTGAACAAGGACGCCTTCGGCAAGATGCTGGGCCTGGGCGGCAGCAAGGTTGTTGCCAAGATCGAGCCGGTGAAATCGGCGCCGGCCAAGCCGGCCAAGCCGGCGACCGACGTCGCGCCGCCACCGGCGCCCGCGACAGGCGCCGAAGGGACGAAATTCACGCAACGATTGACGCCTGGAGGCGGCGAAACCGACCCTGGCCCGGCCGGAGGACAAAGCGGCGTAGGCGAGGGTGAATCCGTCGCCGCGCTGACGACGCCGCCGCCGCCGGCGACAGCGCCGGCAACGCCGCCGCCGGCAACACCGCCACCGGCAACACCGCCGCCGGCAACACCGCCGCCGGCCAGTCCGCCCCCGGTCACGGGCGCGCCGGCCGCGGCGACGCCTGCCGCAACTTCACCTGCGGGCGGCACCGCGCCCGCGACACCCCCCGCCAACGGAACCGCACCCGCGGCCCCGGCCAATGCCGCCGCCACGCCGCCGGCACCGGCGGGTACGACACCAGCAGCGCCTGCTGCCGCTCCCGCTCCGGCGCAAGCCTCGGTGCCGGTCGGCCAGAAGGCGATCTTCTATGAGGAGCGCACCAGCACCGCGCAGGGTTCGGCCGAACCCGGCAGCATCGTCTGGTCGTTGGTGCAGGAATCGCCCGGCGGCGACCTGCCGCCCGAGCCGGCGATCCGCGCTGAGGCGACCATCCCGGGCAAGGATATCCAGTTGCGCATGACCATCCGCCGCAACACCGACCGGACGCTGCCGGCCAGTCACATCATCGAGATGATCTTCCTGACGCCCGACGGCTTCGAAGGTGGTGGCGTCGACAACATATTGCGCGTCGCCATGAAGAGTTCGGAGCAGGACGCCGGCAGTCCGCTGATCGGAATTCCGGCCAAGATCGCCGACGGCTTCTTCCTCGTCGCGCTCAACGACACCAAGGCCGACGAGGACGCCAACATGACCTTGCTGCGCGGCCAGGACTGGATCGACGTGCCGGTGGTCTACAAGACCGGACGGCGGGCGCTGCTGACCATGGAAAAGGGCATTCCCGGCGAGAAGGTGTTCGACGAGGCGATCAAGGCTTGGCAGGCCAAGACGGCGGGTTGAGAGGGCCGGGGATACGTATCGCCGCCTTCGTTCAGAAACCCTGAAATAGCATGTCGAGCGCGGCGATGATGTCGTCGTGGTGCTTTGTCAGGTTCATCCGACTTTCACCCAGTTCGCTCGCTGGAACGGTGGCGATCAGGTGAGTCGCCATTACCAGTTTTCGGCCATTGATCTCGAAAATCGGATGAAGTTTTCGCATCGGTGGCGGCACCGTCGCGACCGGGAGAAGCGGGACGACCGCCCGCGTCTTGAAGTTGTCGAGCAGATCGGATTGAACGTCCAGCAAATAGCTGCCTTCGACGCGACCGGCAAAGACATCATGGCGCGCCATCAGAACTGCCGATATTCTTCCAACGGAATGCCGTGCTTTTCGACGTAATCGTTCCACGCATCAATCGTGGCGCGGTTCTCGAGCTTCCACAGCCGCGTTTTTTCGGCCGCCACCGCTTCCGCGATGCCAGCTTCCGCGGCACGCGAGACATTCACGTCTAGCCCTTTGGCTTCCCTCATGAGGTTCGAGTCGATCGACAGGTTTGCTGGCTGACGGATCGCATTCAAAGCAATCTTGCGCATAATAGCCTCCGCAACATGCGCATAACTTATGCGCACTCTCGTGCGGAAGCAATAATCAAGGGCTAGGTTGCAGGTGGCCTAGCCCTCCATCTCCTCGCGCAGCATCTCCAGTTCCAGCCATTCTTCCTCGAGCGCGGCGAGCGTCGCACGCTCCTTGTCGAGGGCGGCGATGGTTTTCTGGAACGATGCCGGATCACGTTCGTAATAGGCCGGATCGGCAATATTGTTCTCCAGTCGCGAGATCGATGCGGTCACGGCCTCGATCTTCTTGGGCAAGGAATCGAGCGCGAATTTCTGTTTGAACGACAGTTTCTTCGCCGGTCCCTTTGGCGTTGCCGGCTCGCTCTTGCCCGGTGCCGGCGCTTCGCCGGGCTCGGCCTTGGCCCGCGCCTTGCGGTCGTCGAGCCTGGTGCCGCCGCGCTGGGCCAGCATGTCGGAATAACCGCCGGCATATTCGACCCATCGGCCGCCGCCGTCCGGCGCGATGATGCTGGTGACGGTACGGTCGAGGAAATCGCGGTCGTGGCTGACGAGGATGACGGTGCCGGCAAAACCGGCGACCAGTTCCTGCAGCAGTTCCAGCGTCTCCATGTCGAGATCGTTGGTCGGCTCATCGAGCACCAGGAGGTTTGCCGGCCGGGCCAGCACGCGCGCCAGGATCAGCCGCGCCCGCTCGCCGCCGGAAAGCTCGCGCACCGGGGTGCGCGCCTGCTCCGGCTTGAACAGGAAATCCTTCATGTAGGAGACGACATGGCGCTGTTCGCCGTTGATGACTAGGTTTTCGCCGCGCCCGTCAGTGAGATATTGCGCCAGCGTCTCCTGCGGGTCGACCGCCTCGCGCTTCTGGTCGAGCGTGGCGATTTCCAGATTGGTGCCGAGCCGTACCGAGCCCGCATCCGGCGCCAATTCGCCGGTCAGCATCTTCAGAAGCGTCGTCTTGCCGGCGCCGTTCGGCCCGGCAAGGCCGACGCGGTCGCCGCGCTGGATGCGGGTCGAGAACCCCTTGACCACGGTGAGATCGCCAAAGCTCTTCTCGATGTTTTTCGCCTCGATGACCAGTTTGCCGGATTCGGCGGCGTCGCTCGCCACCATGGTCGCGGTGCCTTCGGCGCCGCGATGGCCGCGAAAGCGCTGGCGCATGGTCTGCAACTCGCCCAGTCGGCGCATGTTGCGCTTGCGCCGCGCCGTCACGCCATAGCGCAGCCAGTGTTCCTCGCGCACGATCTGGCGGCCGAGCTTATGCTGCTCGCGCTCTTCTTCTTCCAGCACCAGGTCGCGCCATTCCTCGAAATGGCCAAAACCCTTGTCCAGCCTGCGGGTCTGGCCACGGTCGAGCCAGACAGTGGCGCGCGACACGCGCTCGAGAAAGCGGCGGTCGTGCGAGATGACGATGAGCGCCGAGGAGGTGCGGACGAGTTCCTCTTCCAGCCATTCGATGACCGACAGATCGAGATGGTTGGTCGGCTCATCAAGCAGCAGAATGTCGGGCACCGGCGCCATGACGCGGGCAAGGGCGGCGCGCCTGGCCTCGCCGCCGGACAGGTCACCCGGCCGCTCCTCGCCCGACAGGCCGAGATGCTCCATCAGGTAGCTGGCGTGGTAGGGATCGTCGGCAGGCCCGAGCCCGGCCTCGACATAGGCCCGCACGGTGGCAAAACCTTCCATGTCGGGCATCTGCGGCAGATAGCGGACAGTCGCCGAAGGCTGGCGGAAAACCTCGCCGTCCTGGGGCTCAATGAGGCCGGCGGCGATCTTGAGCAGCGTCGATTTACCCGATCCATTGCGGCCGACGAGCGCGATCTTGTCGCCGGCCGAAGCGGTCAAGGCGGCGCCGTCGAGCAGCGGCGTGCCGCCGAAGGTCAGTTTTATCCCGTCGAGATTGAGAAGAGGCGGGGCCATGTCAGCTTTCGGGCAAGGGATAGGGATGGGCGAGCAGCAGCGCTCGGCCGCGGCCAAGCGCGATTTCGAGGCGGCCGTTGACCTCGTTGGAGATGGTCAGTGACGATCCGAAAGCCACTTCGACCTGGTTGAGCGGCCATTTGGCGCCGGTGACGGTCAGGCCAGCCAGTTCGGAAAAGCCAAGGATCGAAAACAGCGTGCCGTCGTCGTAGTCGAAGCCAGCCGCTCCGTTGAGCAGGGGGACGCCTTCCTGGGCCCCGCTGGTCAAAAGCACGTCGGTTCCCGCCTCGGCCAGGCGTAGGCCGAGCGCCAGATGCAGGAAGGCGTGATCGGCCCGCTTGCCGCCGAAGGCGCCCACCAGCACAAGGCGGGTTGCCCCGCGCTCGAGTGCCGCCGCGATCGCGAGTTCGCCGTCGGTCTTGTCCTTCTCCGCCGGGAAGGTTTGGCGGGTCACAGCGGCGAGGTTGGCGGGCAGATCGGCCGGAACCGAATCGAAGTCGCCTACCCACAGTTCCGGCACAACGCCCAGCATCCGTGCATGGCCGATGCCGGCGTCGGCGGCGATGACGCGCGAGCCTTCGACCTGGCGGTCGAGCCGGGGCGTGCGGATGAGATCGCCGCCAAGCAGGATGGTGAATGTGCTCATATCCCGTCGCCCTTACCAGCCCGGCACGGGAAACGGAAGGCGGCAAACTCCCACTTGCGCGGTTCGGCGGCCGGGCCTATGTGTCGAAACGCTCTAACGGGGTGCCGGCTGCGATGTTCGCGGACCGGCTGAGAGGCAGTCTCGCCAACCCGCTGAACCTGATCCGGTTTGTACCGGCGGAGGGATTAGACGTTTCGGACAGTCCGACGCCTCAATTCCTTGTCACGTGAACGAAAGGAGGCGCCGATGCGCACGCTTTTATATTCTCTTTGCACAGCCATGGTTGTGGTGCTGTCCGGCCCGGCCGTGGCCAAGGACAAGCTCACCGTCTACACCTATGAGAGCTTCACAGCCGACTGGGGTCCTGGCCCGGTGGTGAAGAAGGAATTCGAGGCCGAATGCGGCTGTGATGTCGAATTCGTTTCGGTCGCCGACGGCGTGGCCCTGCTCAACCGCGTCAAGCTCGAAGGGGCATCCACCAAGGCCGATATCGTGCTCGGCCTCGATACCAATCTCACCGCCGATGCCAAGGCTTCGGGCCTGTTCGCGCCACATGGCGCGGTGACCGGTATCAATGTGCCTGGCGGCTGGAGCGACGATACTTTTGTCCCGTTCGACTACGGCTATTTCGCTGTCGTCTATGACACGCAGAAGCTCAAGACGCCGCCCAAGAGCCTGAAGGAGCTGGTCGAAGGCAGCGCCGACGACAAGATCGTCATCCAGGATCCGCGCACCTCGACGCCCGGGCTCGGCCTGCTGTTGTGGGTGAAGTCGGTCTATGGCGACAAGGCGCCGGAAGCCTGGGCCAAGCTCAAGACGAAGGTGTTGACCGTGACGCCGGGCTGGAGCGAAGCCTATGGCCTGTTCACCAAGGGTGAGGCGCCAATGGTGCTGTCCTACACCACCTCGCCGGCCTACCACATGGTCGCAGAGAAGACCGAGCGCTACCAGGCGGCCTCATTCGATGAGGGTGAATATCTCCAGATCGAGGTAGCCGGCATCACCACGACCGGAGCCAAGAACCCGCTGGCGGAAAAGTTCATGGCCTTCATGATCGGGCCGAAGTTCCAGGACGCCATCCCCGAGACCAACTGGATGTTCCCGGCCGGCAAGACCGACAAGCCGCTCAACCCGGCCTTCGACAAGCTGGTCAAGCCGACCAAGACCTTGCTGTTCAGCCCCGAGGAGGTCGCCGCCAACCGCAAGGCCTGGGTGGATGAATGGCTGGCGGTGGTGAGCAAGTAGTTTGAGACAAACTGATCGAAGATAACCGCTCTACGGTGCCCCCCTCTGTCCTGCCGGACAGAAGGGGGGCGCGAAGGATCGCAATTCTTTGTAAGTGTCGCGATGTAAGTGTCGCGATCCTAAAACTGGCGGCCCAGCATGCAACGCGCGTCTTCTGATCCCCGCGTCACCGCCGGCGTCATCGCGCTTATGGCAATCGCCCTTTTGATCGGTGGCGCGTTTGCCGGCCTGCTCGTCGAAGGCGCCGGTGACCTTTCGGGCGCCTGGGCAGCCTTCGATCCCTATCTGCTGCGCGTCGTGCGCTTCACGCTGTGGCAGGCAGGCCTCTCGACGCTTCTTTCGGTCCTCCCGGCATTGTTCGTGGCGCGGGCGCTGTCGCGGCATCCGCGCTTTTTCGGCCGCGCCTTCATCCTGCAGCTCTTCGCCGTGCCGCTGGCGCTTCCGGCGATCGTCGCGGCACTCGGCATCCTGGCGCTCTACGGCCGCGCCGGCTATTTCGCCGGTCTATTCAGCGCGGTCGGCGGCGAGGGCTGGCCGGGCATCTACGGGCTCTCAGGCATTCTGGTCGCCCATGTCTTCTTCAACCTGCCGCTCGGCGTGCGGCTGTTCCTCGAAGCGCTGCAGACCATACAGGCCGACCAATGGCGGCTGGCGAACCAGCTCGGCATGGGCGCGGGGCCGGCATTCCGGCTGATCGAATGGCCGACGCTGCGCGCCGCCTTGCCCGGCGTCGCCGGGCTGGTCTTCATGCTCTGCATCACATCCTTCACCATCGTGCTGACGCTTGGCGGCGGACCGGCGGCGACGACGCTGGAGGTCGGCATCTACCAGGCATTGCGCTTCGATTTCGATCCCGCGCGAGCCGTTGCACTGACATTGCTGCAGATCGGCTTGACCTTCATCATCGTGCTGGCGCTGACGCGGCTCGGCGCCAATGTCGTCGGCGACACCAACCTGCCGGTCGCGCCGCGCCGCTATGTCTCGGTCAAGGCCACCGAGGCGTGGCTGAATGGAGCGTTCATCGCGCTGGCGCTGCTGTTCGTTGTCGGGCCCATGGCGGCCACCGTGGTCGCCGGACTTGGCGCCGATCTCGGCCAGCTGGCCGGCGAGGCCACTGTCCGGCAGGCGACACTGACCAGTGCTGCGCTGGCCTTCCTGTCGGCCCTGCTTTCGGTGATGCTGTCGCTGGCCCTGACCATGGCGCGCCGGGCGCTGGCGCTGGATCGCCGCGCCGGACCAAGAACAGTGCTCGAATATGCCACGGATACCGGCGCGGGGTTTGTCCTGGTCGTGCCGCCGATCGTCATCGGCGCCGGCTGGTTCCTGCTGCTGCGCCATGCCGGCGATGTCTTCGCCATCGCTCCGGTCATGGTCGTCACCGTCAATGCGGTTATGGCGATGCCTTTCGCGCTGCGCGCCGTCCGCCCCGCCTATGATGCGGGGAGCGAACGCCACGAACGGCTCTGCGCGCAACTTGGGATTTTCGGCTGGACCAGGCTGCGGCTGATCGACTGGCCATCGCTGCGGCGTCCGCTCGCCACCGCCTTTGCCTTCGCCATGGCGCTGTCGCTCGGCGATCTCGGGGTCATCGCGCTGTTCGGCAGTGATTCCGTGCAGACCTTGCCCTACCTTCTCCTGGCGCGCATGGGCAGCTATCGTACCGAGGATGCCGCCGGCCTAGCGCTGCTGCTCGGCCTCGTCTGCCTGGCTCTGGTCATGGCGGCCCACTGGATGGGCAGGGAGAAGAACCGGGATGCCTGACGGGGCGGCCAGCAGGCTTGAAAGAGGCGCTTCGGTGCGGCTGGACCACGTATCGTTCAGTTATGGCGAAGCGCCGCTCGTTTTCGATGTTGATTTCGCCGCGACAAAGATCATCGCCATCATGGGACCGAGCGGCTCGGGGAAGTCGACGTTGCTCAACCTGGTCGCCGGGTTCGAGACACCCCGGTCCGGCCGGGTGCTGATCGGTGGGACGGATGTCAGCGCCCAGCCACCCTCGGCGCGGCCGGTGTCGATGGTGTTCCAGGAGAACAATCTGTTTGCCCATCTTTCCGTCGAGCAGAATGTCGGGCTCGGCCGCTCGCCGTCGCTGCGGCTGACCGAGGCCGACCGCACTGATATCGCGGAGGCGCTTCTGCGCACCGGTCTTGCCGGCAAGGAGAAGCGGTTGCCGCGCGAACTTTCCGGTGGCGAACGGCAGCGCGTTGCCCTGGCGCGCGTGCTGGTGCGCGACCGCCCAGTGCTGTTGCTCGATGAACCGTTCGCTTCGCTCGGGCCGGCCTTGCGCGACGACATGCTCGACCTGGTTGCCGGGGTTCATGCCGAACGTGGGATGACGGTGCTGTTCGTGACGCACCAGCCGCAGGATGCCCGGCGCATCGGCCAGAATGTGGTGTTTCTGGACAATGGCGCTGTTGCGGCGATCGGCAAGGCGGACGATTTCTTTGCCGGGGCTGGTCCGGAGGCATTCCGACGCTACATCGGTTCAGGTGCTGGGGATGCCGTATCACGAGATATTGCCCGGAAGCGGACATAATTTACGGTCAAACCAGCTCAGGGCGATGGGGCGCTTGCTTGCCATGGTCAAAGTAGTGTGGCTAGGTCCGCCCTACTGGTCCGGCACACGCCGTGATTTGCCTGCAGTATTCGCCGCGCGCCTCGAGGGACGCGTGACGGATGCTGTAGCAGTTTGTTTTTTGCGCATGACACGTTCCGAAGATCGCCTCCGATTTTCGTGGTCATGCGCCGGGACCTGAAAGGAAGCCGTTCTGGCGATCGGCGTTGACAGACCAAGAAGGAATCCGCTGGCGCGCTTTCTGGCGCTGGCCGGCTTCGCCGTGGCCTTGGCAAGCTGCCAGATGTTCACGCCTCCGGAAGTCCAGGAATCCGGCTTCCAACCATCCGACAAGCCGATCACGGTCGACAATGTCGCCGCCAACAACAAGCTTGCCGAACTGGCCAAGGCACAGCATCCGCGCATCCTAGCGACCTATGGCGGCGAATATTCCGATCCCAAACTCGAGCGCATGGTCGCCAAGGTCGTCGGCAATCTGACCGTGGTGTCGGCGAACCCGACCCAGACCTATCGCATCACCATCCTCAATTCGCCCAATGTCAACGCCTTCGCGTTGCCGGGCGGCTATCTCTACGTCACACGCGGCCTGCTGGCGCTGGCTAATGATTCGTCCGAGCTCGCCGCCGTCATCGCCCATGAGATGGGCCATGTCACAGCCAATCACGGCTTGCAGCGCCAGCAGCTGGAGGCCGAGGAAGGCCTGGCGACCAAGGTGGTCTCGGATGTGCTTGGCGATAGCCCGACCGCCAAGGCGGCACTCATCCGTGGCAAGCTCCGGCTGGCGCAGTTCTCGCGCAACCAGGAGTTGGAAGCAGACGCCATCGGCATCAAGTCGATCGGCGAGGCCGGCTATGACCCTTACGCCGCCGGCCGCTTCCTGCAGTCGATGTCGGCCTATACCGATTTCCGTTCGATCAGCGGTGCCACCGACGCCAGTCTGGATTTCCTGGCCACGCATCCCAACACGCCGCAGCGCATCGACCTGGCGCAGCGCCACGCCCGCCAGTTCGGCGCCCCGGGTGTGGGCACGCGCGACCGCGATTCCTTCCTCGCCGGCATAGACGGCCTGCTCTATGGCGACACGCCGGAGGAAGGATATGTGCGGGGCGAGACCTTCCTGCATCCGGGCCTCGGCGTGTCGTTCACGGTGCCGGATGGGTTCATCATCGACAATTCGGCGGCGGCGGTGACGGCGACCGGACCAGGCGACATAGCGATCCGCTTCGATGGCGTTTCGATCGACAAGAACCGCTCCTTGACTGACTACATCAGAAGTGGCTGGGTGGCTGGCCTCGACGACAGCACCGTCAAGCAGGAAACGATCAACGGCAATGACGCCGCGACCGCGCATGCCGGCGCGCAAGGCTGGCAGTTCGACATCGCGGTGATCCGTGCCGGCGGCCAGGTCTATCGGCTGCTGACAGCGGCCCCCTCGGCCAGCACTTCGCTGGATTCGGTGGCGCGGTCGGTCAGCGGGTCGTTCCGGACCCTGAGTGCCGCGGAAAAGGCGGCGCTCAAGCCGCTGCATATCCGCGTGCTCACCGTGCAGCCCGGACAGACCATGGGCTCGCTTGCCGCGCAAATGGTGGGCGTCGATCGCAAGCTCGACCTGTTCCGGGTGCTCAATGCGTTGTCACCGGGGGCCGCGGTCTCGGCCGGTGACAAGGTCAAGATTGTCACCGACAAGTAGCCCGTTGTTGCCGGGATATTAGAGCGGTTCAGCGTTTGGTTTCTACCCAGTTCCGAACGGAAAACCGCTACGCGCTTTTCCTTGAATTGCTTTAGGCTGCTGTCGCCAGAAATTCTGGATTCTGCTTCACCAGCGCGACTTTGAGCTTTTCCATGGCGCGCGCCTCGATCTGGCGGACGCGTTCCTTGGAGATGCCGAGGGTCTCGCCGAGTGCCTCGAGCGTCGCGCCCTCGTCGGTCAGTCGCCTTTCCTCGATGATGCGCAGTTCGCGGGCGTTGAGGGCGGCGAGAGCGGCTTTCAGCCAGAGCGAGCGGCGCGCGACGTCGATCTTGTCGCCGACGATCTCGTCGGGCAGCGGGTCGTCCGAGACCAGGAAATCCATCCGTTCGGTGGCGCCTGAATCATCGGCAAGCGGCACGTTGAGCGAGGAATCCGGCGCCGACAGCCGCGAATCCATCATCGCCACATCAGCTTCGGAAACGCCGAGCGCCACCGATACTTCGCGATAGAGGGTTTCGTTGGAAAGCGGCTCGGCGCCGTTTGCCAGACGGGCACGCAAGCGCCTGAGATTGAAGAACAGCGCCTTTTGCGCCGAACTCGTGCCGCCACGCACGATCGACCAATTGCGCAGAATGTAGTCCTGCATCGAGGCGCGAATCCACCAGGTCGCATAGGTCGAAAACCGCACCTCCCGTTCCGGCTCGAAGCGGGCGGCGGCTTCCAGTAGGCCGACATGCCCTTCCTGGATCAAATCGCCGAGTGGCAGGCCGTAATGGCGGAATTTGGAGGCCATGGAAATGACCAGCCGCATATGGGCCACGGTTATGCAGTGCAACGCGTTCTGGTCGTTGTCCTCCTTCCAGAGCAAGGCCAGCCGGTGCTCTTCGTCCCGTTCGAGGTAGGGAGCCTTCATTGCCGCGCGGACCATTATCCGTCCTGCCGTGTCTTCCATCATGAGGCGCTCCCTGGCTCAGGCGATGCGAATGACGTCTGCTTGGAGACACCGGGTTGAAATCACGGCGTCGTGCCCTACAACAGCCAAAACTGCCACGCGCGAGAAAGGTTCCGCTGGCGCGGGCAGCGAAGCTATCCTGCGCGCGCGATTTCAGCACAGTTGCCCTTTGAATGCGCGAAGAAATCCATTTTGGAGAATATGGTTTCGGAAATTCGTTGTTTTTGAAATTAGATTCCTTATTCTTTCTGCTGACATCTGGCATTTTCCAGCCCTCACAACATGCCTGACATCAGGCCAAGGATGGGATCACAGAAAAATGAAATGGCTCAAGTCGCTTATCGTCGCCGGAACGCTGCAGGCCCTGGCCGTCGCATCGGGCCATGCCGGTGCCAATCTCGACCAGATCAAGCAGGCTGGCGTCATCAAGGTCGGGACGGAAGGCACTTACGCGCCCTTCACCTATCATGATGCGTCCGGCGCGCTGGTCGGCTTCGACGTCGAAATCGCCAAGGCGATCGGGGAAAAGCTCGGGGTCAAGGTCGAGTTCCTCGAAGGCAAGTGGGACGGGCTGATCGCCGGTCTCGACGTCAAGCGCTACGACGCCGTCATCAACGAGGTCGGCATTACCGATGCACGCAAGGCCAAGTACGATTTCTCCGACCCCTACATCGCCTCCAAGGCGGTGCTGATCGTGCGCGGCGACAATACCGACATCAAGACCTTCGCCGACCTCAAGGGCAAGAAGTCGGCACAGTCGCTGACCTCCAATTTCGGCAAGCTGGCCGAGGCGAATGGCGCAGAGCTTGTCGGCACCGATGGCTTCGACCAGTCGATCCAGCTGCTTCTGACCGGCCGTGCCGACGCCACCATCAACGACAGCCTGTCCTTCCTCGACTTCAAGAAGCACAAGCCCGACGCCAATGTGAAGATCGCAGCGCAAGAGGAAAACGCCGATTATTCCGGCGTCATCGTGCGCAAGGGCGATCCCGAGCTGGTCGCGGCCATCAATAAGGCGCTGGCCGACATCAAGGCCGACGGCACCTATCAGAAGATCGCCGACACCTATTTCGGCCAGGACGTTTCGAAGTAAATCACGCAGCGGGGCCGGTTCGGGCCCGCAACCCATCCAGCGCGGCGGGCCGTCTTTGACGGCTCGCCGCTTTTGTCGTGGTATGGCGCCTGCATTCGCACTTCGGTCACACTGCCTCGTCTAAAGCGCGTCGCGTCGAAACGGATTCATGCGACGCGCTTCAGGTCTTTGTCTATATGCATGTCGGTCCCCCAAACCTGGGGTCACCTTTGGGCGACACAGCGGTTCAGCGTTTGATAGAATCGGTGATCCGCTCTAACTCTTTGTTTCTACGCAATTCCGGACGGAAAGCCGCCACGCACTTTTCCTGGAATTGCTCTGGTCTGGAGGGTCTTTCGTGCTGCACTGGCTGCAACTGATGCTGGAGTCGCTGCCTTCGCTGCTCTGGGCTGCCCTGATCTTCACCGTGCCGCTGACGCTGCTGTCTTTCGTCCTTGGCCTGACCGTCGGCCTCGGCGCGGCACTCGGCCGGCTGTTCGGGCCAAGGCCGCTGGTCGCGCTGGTGCGCTTCTATGTCTGGATCTTCCGCGGCACGCCGCTTCTGGTGCAGCTGTTCCTGATCTTCTATGGCCTGCCGTCGGTCGGCATCCTGCTCGACGCCTTCACGGCGGCACTGATCGGCTTCACGCTCAATATCGGCGCTTATACGTCGGAAATCATCCGCGCGGCCATCGGCTCGGTGCCGAAGGGCCAGTGGGAGGCCGCCTATTCGATCGGCATGACCTGGAGCCAGGCGATGCGGCGCACCATCCTGCCGCAAGCAGGCCGCGTCGCGGTGCCGCCGCTCTCCAACACCTTCATCTCGCTGGTCAAGGATACCTCGCTGGCCGCCGCCATCACCGTGCCGGAGATGTTCCAGGCGGCGCAGCGCATCGTCGCCACCACCTATGAGCCGCTGATCCTCTATGTCGAGGCGGCGATCCTCTATCTGGCGATGAGTTCGGTGCTGTCTGCCCTGCAGACGCGGCTGGAAGAACGGCTCAACCGCTATGGCGGCTTCCTGGAGGCACGCTCATGATCAGCCTCACCGACATAGAAAAGCGCTTCGGCGACAATCTGGTGCTGAAGGGGGTAACGGTCGCCATCGCCGAAGGCAGCGTTACCGCGCTTGTCGGCCCGTCGGGCGGCGGCAAGAGCACGCTCTTGCGCTGCATCAACCTTCTGGAGATCCCGACATCGGGCACGGTGCGGATCGGCGACGAGTCTCTCGCGTTCCGTCCGGGCGTCAAGGTGCCGGCCGCGGACATAAGACGCCTGCGCCTGCAGACCGGCATGGTGTTCCAGAATTTTCAGTTGTTTCCGCACCGCACCGCAATGGAGAATGTCATGGAAGGACTGGTGACGGTGCTCAAATGGTCGCCCGAGAGGGCCCGCGAGCGAGCGCTCGCCCTGCTGGAAAAAGTCGGGATGGCGCACAAGGCCGATGCCTGGCCGGCGACGCTGTCAGGCGGCCAGCAGCAGCGGGTGGCGATCGCCCGGGCGCTGGCCCCGTCGCCGAAAGTGCTGCTGTGCGACGAGCCGACCTCGGCGCTCGACCCGGAACTGGCGCAGGAGGTGGTCGATGTGCTCGGCCAGCTTGCCAGCGAAGGCACGACCATGGTGATGGCGACGCATGATTTGCGCTTGGCTTCCAAGATCGCGCGGGAAGTGGTTTTCCTCGACGCCGGCGTTGTGGTCGAAAAGGGGCCGGCGGCTGTGCTGTTCGGCAATCCGGAGCGTGAGCGGACCAAGCGGTTCATCGCCACGCTGAAGCAGGAGGCGGAGAGGGAAGGCGGAGGCGAGAGGTAGGCGAGAGATTTCCGTAGGTCAGACGCCCTTAGACGCCCCGCAACAAAAAACCCGGCGCGAGGCCGGGTTTTTCGAATTCAAAGCGAAAAGGCTCAGGCAGCTTCTTCCTGCTCGGCTTCCTCATTGTCGGCCTTGGCGCCGCGCTTAGGGCCCTTGTTGAGATTGACCTCGATCAGGCGGACGGCTTCGGTTTCCGACATGCGGTTGACAGCCGCGATCTCGCGGGCCATGCGGTCGAGCGCCGCCTCGTAGAGCTGGCGTTCGGAATAGGACTGCTCCGGCTGGTTGTCGGCGCGATAGAGGTCGCGCACGACTTCCGAGATCGAGATCAGGTCGCCCGAGTTGATCTTGGCATCGTATTCCTGGGCGCGGCGCGACCACATGGTGCGCTTGACGCGGGCGCGGCCCTGCACGACCTTCAGCGCGCGCTCGACATAATCCTCTTCCGACAGCTTGCGCATGCCGATGGAGGTCGCCTTGGCGACCGGCACCTTCAGGCGCATCTTGTCCTTCTGGAAGTCGATGACGAACAGTTCCAGCTTGTGCCCGGCCACTTCCTGCTCGTCGATCGAGACGATCTGGCCGACGCCGTGCGCCGGATAGACGATGTACTCGCCGGTCTTGAAACCGTGACGCGCTCCAGTGGACTTCTTCTGCGGGGTGATCGTTGCCATTACGCCCTGAACTCCTTGTTGTGGAACCGGCGTCCTGCCGGCCCGAACTGGTGTGACCGGGAAATCCCGATCATTAGCCGCACAACAGATGAACCCACCGGAAAGGCTAGGACCGGCAAACCGCACGATTGCGACCGCCTGGCCCAGATCGCTCTGGTCCGGAATGGGATTTTCACCTTTCAGTGATTTGGGGCGTCTGCGCCATAAATCGACGTTGTGTCACCGGCATGGTTCGCTGATGTAACACAAAAAGTCGGAAGAATCAAGGTTTTGCTACACAAGCGAAGGCCACAGATCACCGCCGCCTGTCAAGGCGGTTCATGTGCCGTGCCTCTTACGCGGCGTCATACCAGTCTGAACAGTAGCGCTGTCAATCGCCTTCGCCAGGTTCGGCGGAGAAATATTTCTCGAACTTGCCGGCCTCGCCGTCGAAGGTCTTGGCGTCGGCCGGCGGTTCCTTCTTGGCGGTGATGTTAGGCCATTTCTCGGCATATTCGGTGTTGATCTGCAGCCATTTGTCGAGACCGGGCTCGGTGTCGGGCTTGATCGCGTCGGCGGGGCATTCCGGCTCGCAGACCCCGCAGTCGATACACTCGTCGGGATGAATGACGAGCATGTTCTCGCCTTCGTAGAAACAGTCGACCGGACAGACCTCGATGCAATCCATGTATTTGCATTTGATGCAATTGTCGGTCACGACATAGGTCATCGGTCGGCTCCGGAACGTCCCAGCTTTATTGGGCTTTTTCCGTCAGGTAACGCCTTTGCCCGCTGCTTGCAAGGGCGGCCATACCTGCTTGGGTCGGGGTTTCGGAATGAAATTCCAGACTGCGGAGCACAGCAAGGGGCGGTGACGTCTCGCGGAGCGTCTTGTTTGCCGGGTTCCGTTCCGTCCTGCGTCCGTCGCGCCCGAAAACCGCCAACCGCGCTCTCGGCGGCAAGCCTCAATCCTCGCCAAGCAAGCGGTCGGTCTGGCGGCGCTCTCTTTTGGTCGGACGGCCGCTGCCGGCCTCGCGCAGCGCCGGAATCGCGTCGGGAAGCGCCTCGCCCTT
Source organism: Mesorhizobium sp. B4-1-4 (assembly GCF_006439395.2). Taxonomy (NCBI): domain Bacteria; kingdom Pseudomonadati; phylum Pseudomonadota; class Alphaproteobacteria; order Hyphomicrobiales; family Phyllobacteriaceae; genus Mesorhizobium; species Mesorhizobium sp. B4-1-4. Next base: position 4,499,620 of record NZ_CP083950.1, on the reverse strand, counting down.
CGGTGCGGGCGGTGGCGACATGTCCTCATAGAGGGTGCGGGCCTCTTCTGCCGGGCCGCGCCGCACACCCGCGCCGAGCACCTTCCAGACGAAAATGCGCTGGTCGAGCGTGATGGTCAGCACATCGCCGGGCTTGACCAGATCGGAGGCCTGCGCTGCTTTGTCGCGATTGATCCGCACGCGGCCGGCGACGACCAGCTTGGCCGCCAGCGAACGCGATTTTACCACGCGCGAGAAGAACAGCCATTTGTCGATGCGCTGGCGGCCTTCAGCAACCATCGCGGCGCCGAGCTTATTTCTTCAGTTGGTCGCGCAAGGCGGCGAGCTTGGCGAAGGGCGAGTCCGGATCGAAGCGGACCGGACGCTCCTCGCGCGGCTTCGGCTGGAAGGCGGGCTTGCCGCCCCTGTTCCCGTCGGCACCGCTCTTGCCTTCCGGCCTGCCGCCCTTCCAGTCCGGTCGGCCCTCGCGGCGGTCGGGACGCTCGCCCTGCGGACGGCTGTCACGGCGCTGTTCGCCTTCGCCCTGCGGCTTGGGCTTGAACTTGGAACGATCGAAGCGCGGCTTGCCGGCGCCGTCACGCCGCCCTTCATGGGCGGGGCGCTCGCCAGGTGCGCCTGGTGTCTGTGCGGCGGCACCCACCGGTGCATCGCGCCGGCCCCGCGCCTGCCCATTTTGCGGGCGATTGCCGCGGCCTTCACGATGACGCGGGCGCTGGTCGAAGCGAGCCTGCCGCCACAACAGGATCGGCTTGGGCGCTTCGGCTTCCGGCGCGACCTCGGCGGTCTCACCCTCCCCCTCTTGGGGAGGGTCGGCGCGCAGCGCCGGGGTGGGGACAGCGCCAGCGCTTTCAGCACTGCCGGCATCGTCGGCGCTGTCACCCCCGCCCGCGTCGCTTCGCGCCGCGACCTCCCCCATCGAGGGGGAGGTAAGGGCGTCGGCGCTTTCGGCGGCGGCAACAGGCTGGTTTTCTACGATCTCCGCAGATTCTGCCTGTGCGGGCTCGGCAGGCAACTCAACCACGGCCTCGGCTGTCGGAGCTTCTTCGTGCGTTGCCTCAACTGGTGCGGCCACGGGCTCTTCCGCGGCGGGTTCGGCCTCGACGGTATCGGCGGCAGGGGTTTCGGATGCCGGACCCACAGCGATGGCCATATCAGACGCAGGTTCCGAACCTTCGACGGACGCTTCCGCTGCAACATCTATAGCCGCGTCTTCCGCCGCCTTTGCGCGGGCGGCTTCCTCCGCCGCGAGCTTGGCGGCTGCGGCTTCCCGCGCTGCATTGTCCTGTGCCTCGATCCGTGCCTTGACTTCCGCCGCCGGCTTCGGCTCGGCACGATAGCCCAAACCCTTCAGGATCTCTTCCATGTCGTCGGCGGTGGCGCCGAGGATCGACATCATTGGCGGTGTCACCATGAAGGACTGGCCGTCATAGGCCCCATCCGGACGCTGGCCGAGGCCAGGCTTCCAGTTGGTCGCCGGGCGGATCAGGTCGGCCAGCCGCTCCAATATGTCGATGCGTACGGCGCGGCGGCCGAGATTGCGGTAGCCGGCGAGCTTGTAGAAGGCCTTGTCGAAGGCCGGGTCGATGACCACCGAGGTGCGGCCCGACGCCAGCGCGTGGACGACGTCGCCAAAGCCGGGCTTGTCCTTGCCGTCATTCTTCAGCGCCCACAGCAGCGTCACCAGCCCGGCGGGTGCCGGCTTGATCAGCGCCGGGACGAAGACATGGTAGGCGCCGAAGCGCACGCCCAACCGGCGAAGGGCGGCTCGGCCCTCCTGGTCGAGGGACTTCATCTCCTCGGCGATGTCGCGGCGGTTGATGAGGCCGAAATTCTCGACCAGCTGGAAGGCAATGCCGCGGCCGATGCCGGAAATCTGGTCGGCATTCTTCAGATCGACCAGCGGCTTCAACAGCGACTCGATCTGGAAATTGACGAAACGTTCGGCACGCGCCGCGACCTTGTCGCGCGCCGGCCCGGTCAGCTGTTCGTCGGCCAAAAGCACGAGGCGCGGCTTCAGCGCATCCTCGCCGGAGACCAGTGTGCCGATCGGCGCGCCGATCCAGCGCAGCATGCCGTCCGAGCCAAGCGCGAGGTCGCCATTGGCGCAGGCGCCGAAGCGTTCGGCACGCGCCTCGAACTCGGCGGCCAGCGCCTTCTGGGCGGCCGTGCGCACGGCCTTGGCGTCTTCGCCGCCGGCGCTCTGGTCGGCGGTGAAGCGGAACCCTTGCAATTCACCGACATGGTGGCCTTCGACGAGGACGGTTCCGGTAGGACTAATTTCGGCTTCAGGCATGGTATTTTCTCTAAGGCGCCGCATGAGGACGGAAGTCCTGCGGTCTACGAAGCGTTTCGTCAACCGCTCATGCAGCGCATCCGACAATCTGTCTTCGATTTCACGCGTCTTTTCCTGCCAGTGTGCCTGATCGGCCAGCCAGCCGGGCCGGTTCGACACGAATGTCCAGGTGCGGATCTGGGCAATGCGGTGCGACAGCGTGTCGATGTCGCCCTCGGTGGTGTCGGCGCGGCGCACCTGCTCGGCCATGTAATTCTCGTCGACATGGCCATGCCGGGCGAGGTCCATGTAGATCGACGCAATGAGGTCGGCATGCTGGGCCGGGGCGATCTTTCGGTAATCGGGAAGCGCGCAGGCCTCCCACAGCAGCGCCACGCGTTTGGCGTCTGTGGCTAGCGCGCGGATGTCCCCGTCGCGCGACAGATATTCGAGCGCCTGGGCATCCACCGCCGGCAGCGCGCGCGTCAGGCCTTCGACCGGCGCGTTGGTCTCGATCGAGCGCTTCAGCGCATCGAGGCTGGCAAAGTCGAAATGCGCGGTGCGCCACTGCAGCACCTTCACCGGATCGAAGTCATGACTCTCGATCTTGTTGACCAGCTCCTCGTCAAGCGGATCGACCTGGCCGGTGACGCCAAAAGTGCCGTCGCGCAGATGCCGGCCGGCGCGCCCGGCGATCTGGCCGAGTTCGGCCGCCGTCAGGTTGCGATACTGGTAGCCGTCGAATTTGCGGTTCTGGGCGAAGGCGACGTGGTCGAGATCGAGGTTGAGGCCCATGCCGATGGCATCGGTGGCGACGAGATAGTCGACATCGCCGGACTGGAACAGCGCCACCTGGGCGTTGCGGGTACGGGGCGAGAGCGCTCCGAGCACAACGGCCGCACCGCCCTGCTGGCGCCGGATCAGCTCGGCGATGGCATAGACCTCGTCGGCGGAGAAGGCGACGATTGCAGTGCGCCGGGGCAGGCGGGTCAGCTTCTTGGACCCAGCATAGGCCAGATGCGACAGCCGTGGGCGTGTCACCACCGAGACGCCCTTCAGCAGGCGCTGGAGGATGCCGTGCATCGTGGCCGCGCCGAGGAGCAGCGTTTCCTGGCGGCCGCGCAGATGCAGGATGCGGTCGGTGAAGATGTGGCCGCGCTCGAGGTCGCCCGCGAGCTGCACCTCGTCGATGGCGACGAAGGCGGCGTCGGTCTCGCGTGGCATGGCTTCGACGGTGCAGACCGAGTATTTGGCGCCTGGCGGCTGGATCTTCTCCTCGCCGGTGACCAGCGCGACCTTGTGGGCGCCAACTTTTTCGCAGACGCGGCTGTAGACCTCGCGCGCCAGCAGCCTGAGCGGCAGGCCGATGACGCCGGTTTCGTGCGCCACCATGCGCTCGATGGCGAGATGGGTCTTGCCGGTGTTGGTCGGCCCAAGCACGGCGGTCACGTCGCGGCCCGACAGGATCAGCGGCTGGGTGTGTTTCGGCTGGATGTTCATCGGCTCGGAAATAGGGCTTTCTGGCCTCTCATTGTCGGGACGTGCCCCGGACGGCGCGTATGACAGGCGACACATAGGGATTTCGAGCGCGAAGCGAAAGCGGAATGTTCCGCCGGCGGCTCGAAGGTGTCTGTGTGAAACTCCCGGTCGGTCGCTGATTAACGGATGGAACGAGTCTGGAACGAATCAGCGACGAATCGCTGACTCTTCCAGATTCAGCTTTTGTTCACGGCTACATATGGATTTTGTGACCATGAGTCTCACCACATGCTGAATCGTCGAACTGGCCCATTTTATGCAAGGCGAGCTTTGCCGTTAACCTTTGCCAGGAAACGAAGAAAGCGGTGCGACACGCTTCGCTCAACATTGTGAAATTGTTAATCTTTCTGAATCTGGCATTAAGGAACCGCAGGCGATTCCGGCCCTATTAACATTAACTTCCGCTCAAACCCGGAACGAATCGGCGACAAACCGGCGCCAGCGGTATTTTCCCTTTTTGTTCCGCCAATATCGGTGTTGTGAACAGCTTATGCACCGGGAATCCACAGGTTTGGCCACCGGTTTCGCACCGAGGGTCCCGCCGCCATTAACCTTGCGGATTGGGGATTGCGCTGCGGCGAAGACAGGCCTCAGCGTCAATTCGCAAACGGACCGTTTTCCCGATCCGTTTGTCGCCAGTGCGAGGCCGTTGGCCTCGGCGACGTGTCAGACGAAATACTGGCCGCCGTTTGCGGTGAGGGTCGAGCCGGTGATGAAACCGGCCTCTTCCGAAGCGAGGAAGACGACGCAGCGCGCGATCTCTTCCGGTTCGCCGAGGCGGCCGACGGGGATCTGCGGCAGGATGCGCTCGTTGAGCACCTTCTCGTCGATCGCCTTGACCATTTCGGTGGCGATGTAGCCGGGGCAGATGACGTTGACGGTGATGCCAGCGCGAGCCCCTTCCTGCGCCAGCGCCTTGGAGAAACCAATATCGCCGGCCTTGGCGGCGGAATAATTGACCTGACCGGCCTGGCCCTTCTGGCCGTTGATCGAGGAGATGGTGATGACGCGGCCGAACTTGCGGTCGCGCATGCCGCCCCACAGCGGGTGCGTCATGTTGAAGACACCAGACAAATTGGTGTCGATCACCTCTTTCCACTGCTCACGCGTAATCTTGTGGAACATGGCGTCGCGGGTGATGCCGGCATTGTTGACCAGCACCGAGACCGGGCCGAGGTCGGCCTCGACTTTTTTGATGCCGGCGGCGCAACCGTCATAGTCGGCAACCGACCATTTGTAGACCGGGATGCCGGTCTCGGCCTTGAATTTCGCCGCCGCGTCGTCGTTGCCGGCGTAGTTCGCGGCGACCGAATAGCCGGCGGTCTTCAAAGCGATCGAGATCGCCGCACCGATGCCGCGCGACCCACCCGTGACGATTGCAACCTTGGTCATGCTTTTCCCCTTTTGGATATCGCCCTGTTGGCGGGCTTGGCAGGCACTGGATATGGAACGGGCGGCTAAAGCGCGTCGCCTGACGTAAATTCAGGCGCTGCGCTTAGCTCTTTTTCTTGATGCATGTCGGCCTCCCAAAACCGCTGCGCACTTTTGGGCGACGTGCATTGACGCCGCCCGTTCGTTGATTTGTCAGAGCGCTTCCAAGCACATGGCGACGCCCATGCCGCCGCCGATGCACAGGGTGGCAAGACCCTTCTTGGCGCCTCTGCGGCGCATCTCGTAAACCAGGGTGTTGAAGATGCGGGCGCCCGAGGCGCCGATCGGATGGCCGATGGCGATAGCGCCGCCATTGACGTTGACGATCGAGGGATCCCAGCCCATGTCCTTGTTGACGGCGCAGGCCTGCGCCGCGAAAGCCTCATTGGCCTCGACAAGGTCAAGATCACCAACCGACCAGCCGGCCTTTTCCAGGGCCTTGCGCGAGGCGGGGATGGGTCCGGTGCCCATGATTGCCGGATCGACGCCAGCGGTTGCCCAGGACGCGATGCGCGCCAGCGGAGTGATGCCGCGCTTGACGGCTTCCGCTTCGCTCATCAGCAGCGCGCCGGCCGCACCGTCATTGATGCCGGATGCGTTGGCGGCGGTCACGGTGCCGTCCTTGTCGAAGGCCGGCTTCAGCTTGGTCATGGCGTCGAGCGTCGCGCCGTGGCGAATGTATTCGTCCTGGTCGACGACGGTGTCGCCCTTCCTGCCCTTGATGGTGAAGGCGACGATCTCGTCCTTGAACTTGCCGGCCTTCTGCGCGGCCTCGGCCTTGTTCTGCGAGGCCAGCGCAAACTGGTCCTGATCATCGCGGGTGATCTGGAACTGGCGGGCGACGTTTTCGGCGGTGTTGCCCATGTGGTAGCCGTTGAAGGCATCCCACAGCCCGTCCTTGATCATGGTGTCGATCATCTTGTAGTCGCCCATCTTGACGCCGGCGCGCAGGTGCTCGGCGTGCGGCGACAGCGACATCGATTCCTGGCCGCCGGCAATGATCACCTTGGCGTCGCCGGTGGCGATCTGCTGCATGCCGAGCGCAATGGCGCGCAGGCCCGAGCCGCACACCTGGTTGAGGCCCCAGGCGGTGGTCTCCTTCGGCAGGCCGGCGATGATCGAGGCCTGCCGGGCCGGGTTCTGCCCCTGAGCGGCGGTCAGTACCTGTCCGAGGATGACCTCGTCGACCTCGGCCGCTTCGACGCCGGCACGCGACAGCAATTCCTTGATGACGATGGCGCCCAGTTCATGGGCGGGCGTGGCGGCGAAAGCGCCGTTGAAGGAACCGACGGCCGTGCGCGCGGCGCTGGCAATGACGATGGAATCGGACATTTTGTTCTCCAGACCTCAAGCTGATGTTCTGTCGTTGAGGACTTTTCTTGCCCTTTCCCAACCTCAAGTCAAACCGGAAATCGGCATGGCGCGCATGCGTCGCAAGCAGAGCGCGCGTCGCCGCGGCGGTCGTTGGTCCGTTGCTGCGCAGCATATTTTGCCCGCTATGCAGCATTATGTGATCCCGCACTGCACAAACCGCTTGGAATTATGAGGCTTTTGCGCATATCCTCAAAAAGGGCGCAATCGTTACCGGCTGCTTACTCAGGCGCGCCGGTGTCTGGGGAGGATGCAGATGGCCGCAAAAGACGATCCGATCATTATCAAGAAATACGCCAATCGCCGCCTCTACAATACGGGCACGAGCACCTATGTGACGCTCGAGGATCTGGCCGAGATGGTCAAGAAGGGCGAGGAGTTCACCGTCCAGGACGCCAAGACCGGCGACGACATCACGCACCCGGTGCTGACCCAGATCATTTTCGAGCTGGAGAACAAGGAGGGGCAGAACATGCTGCCGATCCCCTTCCTGCGCCAACTGATCGCGTTCTACGGCGACCAGATGCAGATGATCGTGCCGAGCTTCCTCGAACAGTCGATGATCGCCTTCTCCAAGGAGCAGGAGCGGTTCCGCGAGCAGATGAAGGGCGCCATCGGCAAGTCGCCCTTGGACGTGATGAAGATGGCGACGCCGATGAAGGCGCTGGAGGAACAGACGCGCCGCAACATGGAAATGTTCCAGAACGCAATGCGGCTGTTCACGCCATTTCCACCCGCGGGCTCGGCACCGGCCGCGGCCCCCGCCGAACCGGCCAGGAAGGAAGCGCCGGAAAAGCCCGACGATTTGCAGCAGCTGAAGGACCAGATCGCGGCCATGCAGCGCAAGCTCGACACGATGTCATAAGCCACGCGCTTATAGCAACAATCCCTCATAGCGGCCGCGCGGTCGGATGATGCTGCCGCTCACCATCTGTTCGACCATATGCGCGGCCCAGCCGACGCTGCGTGCGAGCGCGAACAGCTGAAACGGTGCATCGCGCGGCAAGCCGAGGCCGCGCGTCAGCACGGCCAGGGCAAAATCGATGTTCGGTCGGGCGCCGGTCGCGGCAATGGCGGCGGCTGCCAGCGACCGCAATGTCTCGTCGGTGTTGTCGATGGCCGCCAGAAGTGCCGTGGCTCGAGGGTCGCCCTCGGGATAGAGCTGATGGCCGAACCCCGGCAGCGGCCGGTCATGGCCGAGCCAGCGCCGGATCGCAGCATCGGCGCCGTGCCGTGCCGCATCTTCCGCCAGTTGCATCACCGCCTCGCCGGCGCCGCCGTGGCGCGGGCCGGACAGTGTCGCCAGGCCCGCTAGCAGGCAAGCGGCGGGCGAGGCTCCCGTGGATGCCGCGACGCGGGTGGCAAAGGTCGATGCGTTGAGTTCGTGGTCGGCGAGCAGGACAAGGGCACGGCGGATCGCTTCCGCGCCGCCATCATCGACCGACCAGCCCCGCGCCAATCGCCGATGCACCGGATCCGGCCCCGCCGAGGCACCGAGGGCGCCCGCCACAACGCCGATTGCCCGCGCGGCGTCGGTGCACAGCGAGGCGGCGCTACGTCCCAGCGAAGGCCGCCCCTGGCCGGCAAGCAGGGCAAGCTGCGCAAAGGCCGGGGCTCGACCGAGCTGGCCTGACGCGTCTTGCGCCGGTGCTTCGAAACGGACCGGTTCAGGCAGAGCCCAAAGCAGGGCGGCGGTCTCTTCCAGCGTGGCATGGTCGGACAGCGCAACGGCGTCCCGGCCCCGATAGATGAGATGACCATGCCAAATGGTCGAAATCGCCGTTGCGATCGACGGCTCGCCCCAGGAGATGGCGCTTTCGGCGATGGCCGAGGGGCTGCGTCCGCGCGCCCGGCGGGTTGCCAGCGCCGCGATATCGTCGGCGCGATATTCGCTACGGCGCGGATCGGCGCGGTCCGGGCGCATGCCGATGCGCCCGCGGCTGACATAGGCGTAGAGCGTCTGCGGCCTCACCTGAAGCCTTTCCAGCGCCTCTTCCCGCGACAGCCATTCGGACATATCGAGCCATGATGTTGATTCTATTGATCAAGATTGATGCTTATGTCGCCCATCCTTATCTCCCATCGGGAAAAGCTTCAAGGAGACAAGGCCATGGCGAATGGGCTCGATGATGTGGTGGCGGCTGAAACCGTGCTGTCCGACGTGGATGGTCTGGGTGGCCGCCTGACGATCCGCGGCCATTCGTTGCCGGAACTCGCCGGGCGATGGAGTTATCCGCAGGTCGTGCGTCTGCTGCTGGACGGGTTCTTCGACGATTTGCCTGGTGACGTCGATCTGGCGGCGAGATTGGGCAAGGCACGCGTCGAGGTGTTCGACCGACTCCTGCCTTCGCTGCCCTTGCTGGCCCCGCTTGACGTCTACAGCGCCATGCGTGCCGGCATGGCGCTGCTGCCGGATGGCGAGACGCTGGCCGATGCCTTGCTGCTGATCGCGGCACCCGCCGTGCTGACTCCGGCGCTCTTGCGTCTGGGACGCGGCGAGCAGCCGATCACTCCAGACAGCAAGGCCGATCATGCCGCCGACATGCTGCGGATGCTGAGGGGTTCCGACCCTTCGCCTGATCTTGCCAAGGCGCTCGACACCTATCTGGTGACCGTCTGCGACCACGGCCTCAATGCCTCGACCTTCGCCACCCGCGTCGTCGCTTCGACATTGGCCGGCCTGACATCGTCGGTGCTGGCAGGCCTAGGCGCGCTGAAAGGGCCGCTGCATGGCGGCGCGCCCGGCCCGGTGATCGAGATGCTCGATGCCATCCAGGCACATGGCGACGCGGCCGTCTGGCTGCGCGACGAGATCGCGCATGGCGAGCGCATCATGGGCTTCGGCCATCGCATCTACCGCATGCGCGACCCGCGCGCCGATGTGCTGAAGGCGGTCGTTCGCCAGCTTGGCGGCGAGGGCGAAACCGGCCGCCGGCTGGCCTTCGCCGAGACTGTCGAGCAAACGGCGCTCGATGTGCTTCGGATCGCCAAGCCGCAGCGCTCGCTGCAGACCAATGTCGAGTTCTACACCGCGCTGGTGCTGGAAGCGGCGGGTTTCCCGCCGCGAGCCTTCAGCAATGTCTTTGCCGCCGGGCGCGTCGCCGGCTGGGTCGCGCATGCGCGCGAGCAGCAGACGACCGGGCGCCTGATCCGTCCGCAGTCACGCTATGTCGGCCCGGTGCCGGATCTCGTCGCCTAGGCTCGATGTCGGTTTCGAACAGAACGCCTCTTCGCGTTGAAGCGGAGGGGCTTTTTCCGCATGGCCGAAAAATTCATGTGATCACGCGACCGTGTTCGTGTTCTTGCCTTGGTCCATCCTTATATGCTGCACTGCAACATAAACTCCCGGCAACCGCATCCTTCCGACGACGTTGGGGCATGCTGGAGCATCAGGATGACAGGGACGCCATGACGAAGAACGGCAAGGCGGAGGAAAAGAAGAAGATCAACATCGCCCTTCAGGGCGGCGGCTCGCACGGGGCTTTTTCCTGGGGCGTGCTCGACCGGCTGCTGGAGGATGGGCGGCTGGAGATCGCGGCTGTGTCCGGCACCAGCGCTGGCGCCATGAATGCCGTGGCGCTGGCCGATGGTTTTGTCAGAGGCGGGGTCGAGGGCGCGCGCAAGAAGCTTGACGATTTCTGGCGCGCGGTGGCGGCGAAGGGCCGCTTCAGCCCGGTGCAGCGCATGCCTTGGGATGTCGCCTGGGGCAACTGGTCGATCGAGAACACGCCCGGCTACGTCTTCTTCGACACCATGTCTCGAGTGTTCTCGCCCTATGTCGCCAATCCGCTCGGCCTCAATCCGCTGCGCGATGTGGTGGCGCGAGAGATCGATTTTGGCAATGTCCGCGCCTGCAAGTCGATCGAACTGTTCATCTCCGCCACCAATGTCGAGACAGGACAATTGCGGGTCTTTTCCGATGGCGAGATCGACCTCGACACGGTGATGGCCTCTGCCTGCCTGCCGCAACTGTTCCGCGCCGTGGAGATCAAGGGTGTGCCCTATTGGGATGGCGGCTATGGCGGCAATCCGGCGCTCTACCCGTTCTTCAAGACGGCGGCGACCGAGGACGTGCTTCTGGTGCAGATCAACCCCGTGGTGCGCGAGGGGACGCCGAAAAGCGCCAACGAAATCCAGAACCGGATCGACGAGATCACCTTCAATGCCGGGCTACTGCGCGAATTCCGCTCGATCGCCTTCGTCAAGGAACTGATCGCCGCCGGCCGGCTGCCGCATGGCGAATATCGCGACATCCGCATGCACCGCATTGATGCCGACGAGGCGTTCAAGGACCTGTCGGCGTCGTCCAAGATCAACGCCGAATGGGCGTTCCTGACCTATCTGCGCGACCTCGGCCGCACCGCCGCCAGCGACTGGCTGGAGGAGAACTACGATGCCGTCGGCAAGCATGCAACGCTCGATCTCTCGGGCGAACTGGACGACGGTTTCAAACCGGTGCGCGGCCCCGCACCTGGTCGGCGGGTCAAGGAGTTTCTTGCCGCACGCAAGACCCCGGAAGCAGAACGCCGCCGGGCCTGAACCCATCAGCCGCCAAAGAGCGCGATAGCCGAGCCGCCGTCCGGCACTGCCCGGTTGTCGCGCGAGGGTGCCGGATCGATCAGGACCATCGGCGAGGTTTTCCGGATCCGCGTAGCGTCCGTGGACAATGGGCAAGTGACAACCAGCGCGTGTGAGGATCACATCATCATGCTGACGCCTGCTGCCACCGACACGCCGATGCTGCCGCGCACCGTTACGCACTGCTGCCGGGAAATGATGAGCGGATCGGTCGACACCAGGCTTGCGAATGGCACGGAGTTTCCGCAGCCGCGCTGTGGTCAGCGCCATGTCGCTGGCTCCGGGCCCCAGTGATCCGACACACCCCATTGCCGGGCGCGTCGACGTTCTTGATGGTAGGCTAAACGTTGACGGACGGCTTGGCGCAAATCCCAACTTGAGTGGCATGTCCCGCTATTTTGCGAGTAATTCCAACTGGTTGGTTGGGATCGCTGTTGCCGAAATCTGATAGCGTTCGCCGATCGGAAATGATCTGGCCCGTCGGCCGAAATCCGCATCCCGATTAAAAAATCCGCGCAGGATGGCGCCGGTTCCGCGGGAATGCGGTGCTGCCCCGTTTGGCAATGGCAGACCGGTCATTCGGGCCGGCGATGAGGGGCGGACCGTGAGCCGGCTGAGCAGGTATTTTAGGGGATCGAGAACAGTATCGCGGTGGTCACACCTTGTCCGGCTACGCAATGCTGCAACTTTCGGACTATATCGCGGTGCGACTTTGATGTAGAAAGCGCGCTCGCCGTTCACGGCAAATTGAACAGGGTCAGGCGCGCACCCATATCGGCGACGCGCCCGCGCTGCGGAGGCGCGGTGCTGGCCGAACCCGCAACGGAAAAATGACGATGCCGAGAATCAGGTTTCACAAGCTTGCAGCCATTGTTGTGCTCATTGGCTTCGCGGCCTGGATGGCGACAGGCGAGTTCTCGTCGGTCGGCAGCGTCGCGGCGAACAAGGCCAAGGCAGCCGAAGTCGAGCAGGGCAAGGCGCCGGACGCAGGCAAGCCGAAGACGGTAGCCGAGCCGAAGGCGCCGCTTCGCACGGTCGCCGTGGTGACGCCGCCGCGCAAGACTTATGCACGCGCCATCCGTATCTCCGGGCTAACCGAGGCCGACAAGCGCGCGGTGCTTGCAACGCGCGTCGCCGGCGTCATCGACAAGCTGCCGGTGAAGCAGGGCCAGCACGTCAAGACAGGCGATCTGGTGCTGATGCTGGCGGCGGAGGAAAAGATCTCGATGGTCGACAACGCCAAGCAGCTTGTGGCGCAGCGCAAGGCCGAGCTCGATGCCGCCGAGCGGCTGGCCAAGACCGGCAATTTGCCCAAGCTGCAGCTTGACACCGCTCGCTCGAACCTCACCCAGGCGCAGTCCCAGCTCGATACCGCGCAGGCCGAACTCGACCGCAACGAAGTCAAGGCGCCGTTCGACGGCGTCATCGACCGGGTGCCGGTGGAACTCGGCAGCTCCGTCATGCAGGGCGGCGAGGTGGCAACCATCCTCAAGCTTGATCCGATCATCGCCCGTGGCGAAATCAGCGAGCGCGATCTCGGCTACCTCAAGCTAGGTGACAAGGCCAGCGTGCGGCTGGTCAACGGCCAGACCGTCGAAGGCACCGTGCGCTACATCAGCCGCGATGCCTCGTCGGCGACCCGCACCTTCCGCGTCGAAATCGCCATCCCCAATGCCGATGGCAGCGTTCCCGCCGGCATGACCGCAGAGATCGGTCTCAGCGCCTTGCCGACCGACGCGATCATGCTGCCGCGTTCGGTAGTGACGCTCGGCGACAAGGGCGATCTGGGCATCCGCGCCGTGGGCAAGGACAACAAGGTGGCGTTCTTCCCGATCGACCTGGTCGACGACACGCCGACCGGGCTCGTGCTTGGCGGCATCCCGGCCGATGCGCGCATCATCGTTGCCGGTCAGGAACTGGTGAAGGAAGGCGATGAGGTCAATCCGGTCGAGGCAGACCAGGCGACCATCAACAAGCTGATTGGCGAAGCCACCGCCGGTACCCAGTAGCGCGACGTCAGCGCGGCGGACTTGTCCGGCGCCTGGTCAGTTCGCCGCTCCGAAGAAAACAGCAGGTCCAATTCATGGATATCGTCAGACTCGCAATCAACAATGCCCGCCTGACCATCTCGGTGCTGGTCTTCCTTCTGCTTGCCGGCTGGGTCGCTTATCAGTCGACGCCGAAGGAAGCGGAACCCGACGTTCCGATTCCGATGATGTATGTCAGCCTGGTCTACCAGGGCATTTCGCCGGAGGATTCCGAACGGCTCCTCTTGCGCCCGATGGAAAGCAAGCTGAAAAGCCTGAAGGGCCTCAAGGAAATGCGCTCGGCCGCCTTCCAGGGCGGCGGCTATGTGCTGGTCGAGTTCCAGCCACAGACCAACCTGGCGACGGCGCTGCAGGATACACGCTCCAAGGTGCAGGACGGCAAGGCCGACCTGCCGCAAGCGGCCGAAGAACCTGTCGTCACCGAGGTCAACGTTTCCGAATTCCCGGTGCTCGTCGTCACGCTATCCGGCGAACTGCCCGAGCGCGTGCTGGCCGCCGCGGCGCGCGAACTGCGCGACCGCATCGAGGAAGTGCCCGGCGTTCTCGAAGGCTCGCTGCAGGGCTCGCGCGACGATCTTGTCGAGGTCGTCATCGATCCGATGAAACTGTCTTCCTATGGCTTGCAGCTCGACCAGCTGATCGGCGCCGTCGGCGCCTCGAACAGCCTCGTCGCCGCCGGCAATATCGAAGGTTCGCAGGGCAAATACGCCGTCAAGGTGCCGTCCCTGATCGAAACCCCCGAGGATGTGGCGGCACTGCCCGTGGTCGCCGGCCCCAATGCCGTGGTGCAGGCGAAGGACATCGCGACGATTCGCTCGACCTTTGCCGACGCCACGACGATCACGCGTCTCAACGGCAAGCCGGCCATCGCCATCGAAGTCAAGAAGCGCATCGGCGCCAATCTGATCGACACGCTGACCAAGGTGAGGGAGGTGTCCGACGCCTTCGTCAAGACGATGCCCGAGGGGATGCACGTCACCTACACGCAGGACAAGTCGGTCTTCGTCAACCAGTTGCTCGGCGATCTGCAGAATCACGTGATGATCGCCGTGATCCTGGTGTTCATCGTCATCCTCTACGCGCTGTCGGGCCGTGCCTCGCTGCTGATTGGCCTCGCCATTCCGTCGTCCTTCCTCATCGGTATCCTGCTGCTCGCGATGATGGGCTACACGATCAACATGATCGTGCTGTTCAGCCTCATCCTGGCTGTCGGCATGCTGGTCGACGATGCCATCATCGTCACCGAATTCGCCGAACGACGCATGAGCGAAGGCATGCCGAAACAGGAAGCCTTCGCGCTTGCCGCCAAGCGCATGGCCGGTCCTGTCATCGCCGCGACCATGACGCGCATCGCCGCCTTCTCGCCGCTGCTGTTCTGGCCAGGCATCATCGGCGATTTCATGAAGTATATGCCGATCACGCTGATCGTCACGCTCTCGGCCTCGATGCTTTATGCGCTGGTTTTCGCGCCGACGCTGGGCGCGATCTTCGCCAAGGCGCCGGAGCATCACAAGGATGACAATCGCGACGGTTGGTATATGGCCGTCGTCAAGCAGGCGGTGCGCTTCCCCATTACGGTGATGGTGCTCACCGTCGTTCTTCTGGCCAGCATCTTCGTTGGCTACTCGAAGTACGGCGCCGGAGTCGAGTTCTTCCCGAGCGTCGAACCGGATTACGGACTGCTCTATGTGCATGCCCGCGGCAACCTTTCGCTCGCCGAAATGGATACGGCGACCAAGATCGCGGAAAACAGGCTGCTCGGCTGGCCGGGTGTGAAGTCCGTCTACACCCGGGTCGGCAAGTCCCAGGGCGGCGGTCAGGATGTGCCCGAGGACGTTGTCGGCGTCATCCAGTACGAGTTCATCGACTGGCGCGAGCGCAAATCGGCCAACCAGATCCTGAATGATCTGCGCGGCGTCATGGCCGGCATTCCCGGCGTCGACGTCGAGGTTCGCGTGCCGGAAGCTGGCCCGCCGACCGGCAAGCCGATCCAGATCAGGCTTTCGGCCGTCGATCCGAAGGGATTGGACGAGAAGGCGCGCGCGGTGGCGGCGCGCATCGCCAAGGTGCCCGGCGTCATCGACATTTCCGACGGCTTGCCGCCGCCCGGCGTCGACTGGGCGCTCGAGGTCGATCGTGCCAAGGCCGCCCAGTATGGCATCAGCCCGACCTCGGTTGGCACCGTTGTGCAGCTCGTCACCAACGGTCTGAAGCTGTCGGAATACCGGCCCGCCGGCGCCGACAAGGCGGTCGACATCCGCCTGCGCTTGCCGGAGGACCGGCGCACGCTGTCGACCCTCGACGAGCTCAGGGTGCAGACCTCGCAAGGGTCGGTGCCGATCTCCAACTTCGTCGTCCGCAAGGCGAAGCCGAGCGTCGGCGTCCTCAATCGCATCGACGGCGCGCGCACCGTGGTGGTGCAGGCCAACGTCGCCGCCGGCGCCCAGGTCGCCGCCGTACAGCAGGAGGTCACCAAGGCCGTCGCCGACATGGGTCTGGGCAGCGGCATCCGCTGGAAGCTGGCTGGCTCGAACGAGGACAGCGCGGAGGCCAGTGCCTTCCTAAGCAAGGCTTTTGGCGCAGCGATCTTCCTGATCTTCCTGGTGCTGCTGGCGCAGTTCAACAAGTTCACCAGCGTCTGGCTGGTGCTGTCCTGCGTGGTCATGGCGACTATCGGCGTGTTCCTCGGGCTGCTGATAACAGGCGAGACATTCGGCATCGTCATGTCGGGCATCGGTGTCATCGCGCTGGCCGGCGTGGTGGTGAACAACAACATCGTGCTGATCGACACTTATGACCGGCTGCGCGAAGAGGGTTGGGACAAGATGGATGCCGTGCTGCAGACCTGCCGCGAGCGTGCGCGACCGGTGGTTCTGACCGCGGTGTCGGCGATCCTGGGTGTGCTGCCGATCGCCTTCGGCCTCGGGCTGGAAATCTTCCATCACGAGACGACGATCAACGCACCGTCGACGCAGTGGTGGATATCGCTGTCCTCGGCGATCGTCTTCGGCCTGTCCTTCGCCACCATCCTGACACTGGTGGTGACGCCGTCGATGCTGATGGTGTTCACCCGCGCCAAGGTGAAGCCTGGCGCCAGGCGCGGCTGGTTCAGCCGGCTGTTGCGGCGCGGCAAGGGCGAGATCCCATCGGACGCGCCGACAGCGGAGGCGGCCACCGAGCCGGCCATCGCCTTCCCGAAGGCCGCCGAATAAGCAGGCTTGCCGATCTGACCGGCAAAGGCCGCACGGAACATCCGGGCGGCCTTTTGCATTTTGTCCTCACGAGCAATGCGAAGCATCGTCTCGGGAGCAATGCAGAGCGGGGATTTCGTCATGCCGATCATCACCATTGTCATCATCGTCCTGATCCTTGTGCTTATCGGTGCGGTGCCGGCCTGGCCGCATTCGCGCTCCTGGGGATACGGACCTTCGGGCATAGTCGGTGTGGTGCTGGTGGTGGTTCTGGTGCTGCTTTTGATGGGGCGGCTCTGAGCCGCCTTCGGTTCGAGGAGAGGCGTGGGCGAGCTTGGCCCTCCAACCTCATTCAGGCGGCGTGCAAATGGCCATTCGCGGTGGCGATGCCGATATCCTCGAGGGCTTCGGCGATAGCCTGATCGAGCGGCGTATGGGGTATCTCACCGATGATGCCCTCCAGCCGCGTCGAGGCCAGCCGATGCGGTTCGAAACGCAGATAGGACATCGAGACGATCTCGCGCCACATTGCCACGAACGGGCTGCCGGCGCGCAGCACCCACCACGCCATCGCGCTCATCTTCAGCGGCCGGCCGAGTGCTTTCTCGGCGGCGGCCTTGATTTCCAGATCGGTGACCGCGTGGCCGGGAAAGTTCAGCGCCTCGTAGGAGCCGAGCTTGTCGAGATTGCGCGCCAGCGCCACGAAGCCCACGGCGAAGTCTGGCAAATAGGCCCATTCATGCATGAGGTCGGCCGGGCCGGGCGCGGTGTAGATGCCCTTGGTCATCTTGGCGGCGACGACCAGGTCGAACCATGAGCCGCTGCCGGTGCCGCCGAAGAAGTCGCCGGCCCGCAGAAGAATGGTGCGCACCCGGCCTGCCTCGGCTTCATGGCGGAACAGCTCTTCCATGGCACAGCGGATGCGGCCCTTTTCAGTCGTCGGATGGAAGGGCGTGTCTTCCGACAGCACGGCCGGCATCGGCGAACCGTAATTGTAGATGGTACCGGGAAAGAGATGCAGCGCGTTGTTCGCATAACAGGCCGCCATGACGTTCCGCGCCATCGGCAAGCATTTGCTCCAGTCGGTGTAGATCGGGCTGAGGCCGTTGAAGACGATATCGACGCCCTCGGTGGCGCGGATCAGCGATTGACGGTCCAGCGCATCGCCGACGACCGCTGTGGCGCCTTTGAGCTCGGCCGGCACCTTGCCGGTGCGGGTGACGGCGCGGACGTCGAAGCCGGCATCGATGAAGGCTTTGGCAACCACGCGGCCGAGCCGGCCGTTGGCGCCGAGAATTGCGATCTTGGTCATGTCAGTACTCCTGGTTGGTGTTGCAGTCCGTATCGCTGTTTGCATGGCGAATATGAGTGCCTCATTGATGAATTGAAATTGGCCATGAACGTAGGCTTGATATTCATTCTTGAATGGATGATATCGACTAGAACCCGATCGAGAGCTTCGTCATGGTGGCGGAAACCGGCAGCCTGTCGGCCGCAGCGCGAAAGTTATCCGCCAGTCAGCCGACGCTTGGCGGCAGATCGGGAGTTGGAGGAGGCGCTCGGCGTCACGCTGTCCCGGCGCGGGCGAAGAGGCTATGCGCTCACGGAAGCCGGGGCCACGATGTTCGAAAGCGGCAAGGCGGTCCGCGAGCAGGCGAGTGGGAAGCGGTGCGGACGGGAAACGGTATCGGCCTCGGCCAGCAACGGCTGGCCGAGCGGGATCCGCTGGTGGAGAAGGTCTGCCCGGCCTGCCGCTGCCGCTCGGCGTCACGCTGTCCCGGCGCGGGCGAAGAGGCTATGCGCTCACGGAAGCCGGGGCCACGATGTTCGAAAGCGGCAAGGCGGTCCGCGAGCAGGCGAGTGGGAAGCGGTGCGGACGGGAAACGGTATCGGCCTCGGCCAGCAACGGCTGGCCGAGCGGGATCCGCTGGTGGAGAAGGTGCTGCCCGGCCTGCCGCTGCCGAACCTGCCAATGTGGCTCGCCATGCATCGCGATGTGCGCGGCAGCGTGCGCATCCGCCGCGTGGCGGATTTTCTCCATGAGGAACTGAAGCGCTATTCGGCGGGTGCGGGCGCGAATTCGGCGCGGTGAGCCAGTCCGGCCATCAGCAACACGACGATCAGCAAGCCCGCCATGGCGATGAAGATCGGGCCGAAGCTGAAATGCTCGGCGACGAAGCCGATCGCCGACGGCGCCACCAGAATGCCGGAATAACCCATGGTGGTGACGACGCTCATGCCGGTGCCCGACGACATGCCTTCCTGGTTACCGCCGGCCGAAAAGATGATCGGCACCATGTTGGCGATGCCGAAGCCGCAAAGCGCAAAGGCAGCGATGGCGAGCCAGGGCGAGGGCGACAGGCCGGCGATCAGCATACCGGCGGCGGCGACAATGGCCGAGCCGCGCAGTGTCGTCACGGCGCCGAAACGGTTGCGTACGCCATCGCCGAAAAAACGCATGATTGCCATGACACCGGAGAAGGCGGCGTAGGCGAGACCGGCAACGGCAAGGTCGGCGCCGAGTTCCTGCCGCAGATACAGCGCCGCCCAGTCGAGCACGGCACCTTCGGAGATCATCGTCAGCAGCGCCATCAGCCCAATGAAGTAGACCAGGGGGCTCGCAGGCAGTGTGAACCTATGATGCTCCGCGACCTGCGGCCTGTCTTCGGCCACGAGATGGGAAACCGCCGCCGCGATCGCCGCGAGGGCAAGCGCCGTTACCAGCGCGGCATGGGCGAGGTGGCCATAATTCTGGATGGCGAAGCCGCCAAGCGCTCCGCCGGCGAAGCCGCCGAGACTCCAGAAGCCGTGCGAGGAGGACATGATCGCCCGGGACAATTTTCGTTCGACGACCACCGCGTTGGCGTTCATGGCAACATCCATGCCGCCGATCGAGCCGCCGAAGATGAACATGGCGATGGCCGCCAGCGGCACGTTGGGCGCCAGCGCCACGACCAGCAGGCCGAGGCTGCCGCAGAGGCCGAACCAGCGCAGCACGATGCGTGAGCCGTGTTTGGAGATCAGGTGGCCGCACCAGGTCATCGCGGTGACAGCGCCGGCGCCGAACAAAAGGATCAGCAGGCCGAGCGTGAACTTCGAAATGTCCAGCCGGGTCAGGAACACCGGGATCTGCGGCGCCCAACTGCCGGTCAGGAAGCCATTGGCGAGGAAAACAGCGGCCACGGCCCATCGCCCGCGAATGGCAGTCTGCATGGCGTTCGACGCGTTCATAAGGCGAATCCGGTCAGAAAATGGCTTTGCGCCGCAAATTAGATCGATTCAATTTTCAGTCAAGCACCGCGCAAAGAGAAGTGTTTGGACCAAAGGGAGCGACCAAGGGGTCGGTTTCGTTCGAGGCAGGCTGCGGCGTTGTTGGCAGAAACGCCTCTCCGTTCGTCATCCACGGGCGAAGCAAGGAGCGAAGCGACGCGGCGCAGACCCGAGGATCCATGCCGTGACCGAGGAGCGCCGCTAGATGCAGAATGTTCCCTGGTTGCGCCGTTACGATCATATTCTGGACCGCGGTGCTCTTCGGCAGCCGTCACGGAATGGATTCTAGGGTGTCCGCGACGTCGCTTCGCGACTGCTTCGCCCTAGAATGACGAAGCCGCAAACTTCGTCCCGCGTCGGAAGTAGGTGCCGGAGGCTGGTGGCCGTCTAAGGTTCGCTAGTGGTCCTTGGGACGCCTCGCTTCGAACTCGGCCTTTTTGGCATCCGAAGCTTCGGTTTGATTGAGCGCCTGCCAGTCGGCATAGGGCATGCCGTAGACGATCTCGCGCGACTGGTCCTTGCTGAGATCGACGCCCTCGGCATTCGCCGCCTCGCGATACCAGTTCGACAGGCAATTGCGGCAGAAACCGGCAAGATTCATCAGGTCGATGTTCTGCACATCGCTGCGTTCCCTGAGATGCTCGACCAGCCGGCGGAAGGCCGCGGCCTCGAAGTCGCGCTTCTGCTCGTCATTGAGTTCGATCATCGTAAGCTCCTTACGGCTTAAACCGGCCCGGTGCGCGAGCCGAATTGCCTGACCACATGTATATCGGCACGGCGGTCGATGGCGTCAACGATCGGAGCCAGGCGCTCGGCCCACGCGATCGCACCTTTCTGGTCAGATATCAGGTCCTGGCGGATCTCGATCAGCGCGTGGGCATAGCCGTTGACGATGGCATGCTTGAACATGGTGTCGCCGCGCAGCGCGCCGTCATAGGGTTCATTGTCGCCGACGACGAGGGTCTTATCCTCACCGAGCATATCGATCAGCGGCCGCGCAACCCGGTCGTCCCGGTCCCACAGGATACCGACGTGCCAAGGGCGTTGGATCCCTTGCATGACCGGCGTGAAGGAATGCACCGAAAAGATGAACGGCGCCTGCCCGGAAGCCTGCGCGACCGAAGCGATCATGGCGGCCACGGCGTCGTGATAAGGCCGGTAAAAGCGGTCGAGCCGTCTTTCGCGTTCCTCCGGCGCCATGGGATAGTTTCCCGGCACGATCGTGCCGTCATAGAGCTGGCGAATGAGGGTCGGATCGTCCTCGCCGCGGTTGGGGTCGATCAAAAGCCGCGAGAAATTGGCGATCACCGCGGGCACGTCGAGCAAGGCGGCGAGTCCGCGCGTCACCGCCTCGACGCCGATGTCATAGGCGATATGGCGGTCGAACTCGGCAGCCGGCAGGCCGAGGCTGCCATAGTCGTCGGGCAGGTCGCGGCGGGCATGATCGGCCAGGAGCACGATGCCTCGCTTGCGGTCGCCCTCGACAAGGTCGAAGGGCGCGAAAACTGTGGATCGGGTCATTGGCGGGAAATGGTCTGTTCGCTGGCTTCCGGGGAGGGTGCTATCGTCATTCCACGAAGACGACGCGTGCGCAATGCCGTTGTTTGGCCAAGGTTTCCGCCGAAATCTGGCAAGGGGCGACGGAAAGCGCGCCGGGAGCCTTCCTAAATCGATTGGAATTGGTCAAAACGGCGCGTTGACATGCGCTCGGACTTTTCCGAAAAGGGGCGCAGAGAGATGCAGATGTGGTTCTTGAGGGGTTTTCGGATGGGTTCCGCCGGCAGGCAGCGCATGCGCCCTGCCTTTGCCATGCCGCTCCTGATCCTGACCGTCGGCATGTCGGCAATGGTCGTGGCTTCGCCGGCACGCGCCGATTTCCGCGTCTGCAACGCCACGCAGAACCTGGTCGGCGTCGGCATTGGCTATCGTGCCAAGGCCGGCTGGATCACCGAGGGCTGGTGGCACATTGAAGGATCGAGTTGCAAGACGTTGATCGAAGGGCCGCTGTCATCAAGGTTTTACTATCTTTATGCAGAAGACGCCGAGCGTGGTGGACGCTGGGACGGCCCGATCAACATGTGTGTGGCTGAAAAAGAGTTCAAGATCGCCGGCGTAAACGACTGCGTCGCCCGGGGCTTCCAGCGCGCCGGATTCCAGGAATATGACACGGGCGAGCAGGCAAGCTGGATGGTCCAGCTGACCGATGAGCCCGCAACGGGAGGCGCCCCAGCCACCCCGGGAATCAATAGTCAATGAGACGTAGCCGCAAGGTCAAGATCCTAGCCACAATCGGCCCCGCCTCCTCCTCCGAGGAGATGCTGAAGAAATTGTTCGAAGCGGGCGCCGATGTGTTCCGCATCAACATGAGCCACACCGATCACGAGCTGATGCGGACGCTGGTGGGCCGTATCCGCGCCGTCGAGGAAAAGGTTGGCCGGCCGATCGGCATCCTGGCCGACCTGCAGGGCCCCAAGCTGCGTGTCGGCAAGTTCGCCAATGGCAAGGAAGTGCTGACATCCGGCCAGACCTTCACGCTCGACGACAATCCCGAGCCCGGTACGTCGAACAGGGTCTATCTGCCGCACCCCGAAATCCTGAGTTCGGTCGAGGCTGGCGATCGCCTTTTGATCGACGACGGCAAGCTCGAGCTGAAGGCGGTGAAGAGCAACGGCAAGTCGATCACCTGCACTGTCGTCGCCGGCACCACGATTTCCGACAAGAAGGGCGTCAGCCTGCCCGATACCGACCTGCCAGTCGGCGCGTTGACCGAGAAGGACCGCAAGGATCTCGACGCCGTGCTTGCTACGGGCGTCGACTGGGTCGCGCTGTCCTTCGTGCAGCGGCCGGAGGATCTGGCGGAAGCGCGCAAGATCGCGCGCGGCCGGGCTCTGATCATGGCCAAGATCGAAAAGCCGCAGGCGGTTGCCAGGCTGGCCGAGATCATCGACCTGTCCGACGCGCTGATGGTCGCCCGTGGCGACCTCGGCGTCGAGATGCCGCTGGAAGCCGTGCCCGGCATCCAGAAGCAGATCACGCGCGCCGCGCGCCGCGCCGGCAAACCGGTGGTGATCGCCACGCAGATGCTGGAATCGATGATCACCGCCCCGGTGCCGACACGCGCCGAAGTGTCCGACGTCTCGATCGCCGTCTTCGAGGGCGCCGACGCCATCATGCTGTCGGCCGAATCGGCGGCGGGGGCCTATCCCGTGGAAGCGGTGGCGATGATGAACCGCATCGCCACCAAGGTCGAAACCGACCCGACCTATGCCGGCATCATCAACGCGCAGCGCTCGGAACCCGAAGCGACAGGCGCCGATGCGATTTCGCTGGCCGCCCGCGAAATCGCCGAAACGCTGAAACTGTCGGCGATCATCACCTATACCGCGTCCGGCACCACCGGGCTGCGGGCGGCGCGCGAACGGCCGCAGGTGCCGATCGTGGCGCTGTCGCCGATCCTCAACACGGCCAGACGGCTGTCGCTGCTGTGGGGCACGCACTGCGTCGTCTCGCCCGACGCCACCGATCTCGACGACATGGTCAACCGCGCCTGCCGCATTGCGCTGGAAGAGGAATTCGGCAAGCCGGGCGATCGCGTCATCATCACCGCCGGCGTGCCGCTCAGGACGCCGGGATCGACCAATATGCTGCGCATCGCCTATGTCGGATCGGAAGCAGCCGGCCGGTAAGCCCAGCCTTTCCTGACGGAAGCATATCTCGCGCCCTGTGCGTAGCTCAACGTGGCAGCGATACAACAGAGGCTTGGACAATGGTCCTGGCCTCTGTCTGGACACGGGCTTGCCGTGATCGCCTCTACAAGGCGCGGTCGAGTGGCGCTAACAGTCGCCCTACCCGCCAGCATCTCCCATTTTGAAAGTGTACTTCAATGTCATCTCTCGTTTCGCGCGGTCGCTGCTGACCGGGCTGTCGCTTGTCGGGGTTTCGGCGATCTCGGCCTATGCCCAGATGCCCAGACAGCCGATCAGCGCGGCCAGTTCCTTCAATCCCGCGCCGCTTGAGCCGACACCGGAAAAGGCGCCGATCGAACAGGCCGCGCCTGAAATCATGGTCCCGGTGTCGCCCGACTATGCGAGCATGTACAGCGCGGTCGGGGATGGCGGCCATGCGTTGCCGGCTATACCCTTCACCAAGGTCGACGAACGGTTTCTGCGACAGATGGTCGACGATCCGACGGGCGAGAAACCTGGAACGATCGTGGTCAATACGACCGACAAGTTCCTCTGCTTGGTGCTCAAGGGTGGCAAGGCCATGCGCTATGGCGTCGGCCTGGGTCGCCAGGGCTATTCCTGGAAGGGACGTGCGATCGTCCAGTGGAAACGCAAATGGCCGACCTGGACGCCGCCTTCGGCTATGATCCGCCGGGATCGGAAGCTGGAAAAATGGCGCCAGGGCATGGAGCCCGGCGTCAGCAACCCGCTCGGATCTCGCGCTCTCTACATCTTCAAGGATGGCGTCGACACGCTTTACCGCATTCACGGGTCGCCGGATTGGAAGTCCATCGGCAAATCCGCTTCGTCCGGCTGCGTGTTCAATCAGGACGTCATGGATCTTTACGAGCGCGTTCCCGGCAAAACGCCGCTGCTGGTGATCTAACTTGTGGCGCTGCCTGCCTGAGGAGGCATCTTCCCGCCTCAGGTCGGTGCAAGCTCGGTCTCCGGCAGCTTGATATCGGCACATCGGCCCGCCCCGTAGGCGTCGCCGGCGATCCGCCTTTCCACTGCCCTGGCCATCGCCTCAAGATCGATGTCCTTGCCGGCGACCTTTTCGATGGCGCCGGCGACGAGGTCAGGGGCGATCCAGTCCGGCTTGTGGCCGAGATTGCCCACCCAGACGAGTTCGGCGCCGGCGATGTCGCGCACCAGGCCGACGGAATGGATGTGAGCGTAGACGACCTTGTCCCGGTCGCCGGAGATGACCACGGTCGGCGCCTTGATCTCGTTGTAGCGTGGCGCGGCGCCGAGCGCATAGCGGTAGAGCCCGGCAACATCGCTGGCATTGGCGCGGAAGGCTGCCGGCCGCAGCACCAGCGGGATCGACGCTTTGTCGATATAGTCGTCCGGCACCTTGTTGGGTGAGAAGACGCAGGTCGTGGCATCGGCAATCCGCACTGTTCCGGCGGGATAGGTCAGCGTTTCGGAGAACAGCCGGCCGATCACCGGAAGCATGGTCAGGTCGTAGTACCAAGATGTCGCGCCGCCCGGCCACGGATGGGTCGCCGGCGCCAGGAAGATCAGTCCGAGCATCTTGTCGGGATGTTCGCAGCCGAATGCCGATGTTACCACGCCGCCGAAGGAATGGCCGACGATGACTGCCTTGCGGATGCGCAGATGATCCATCAGCGCGGCGAGGGTATTGGCCTGCGCCGACGGGTCTTCATTGGTGCCCGGTCCGCGCCCGGACCAGCCGAATCCCGGCCGGTCGAAGAACAGCATTTCGGCGCGGCCTTCCAGCAGCGGCCTCAGCGGCAGCATTTGATCCCTGAGATTGGCGCTGGCGCCATGAATGAAGACGACCGGCGGCAGGTCCGCGTTGGCGGGGGCGGGAATATGGACGTAGTGAATACGGGCGCCGCGGATGTCGGCGAATTCACCGATGGACGGATTACGGCGTTCGATCAGCCACGAGCCGATCCGGGTGACGCCGACAAGGACGAAGACAAGCGCCAGAAGGAAGGCGAAGGCGGTGTAGAGAAGGTTCATGGAGATTCTGCAGTAGGCAGTAGGCGGTAGGCGGTAGGCGGTAGGGGAAAGGGCATCTCAGCTTACTGCCTAATCCCCATTCGCTACTGCCTAGTCAAATTCCTTCGCCGGCGAGCTCTTCCGAAAGGGTGGCGACCTGGTTCTGGGCGCTGCGCATCATCGGATAGATTGCCAGCACCCTCTGCCAGGCTTCGAGCGCCGATTGCTTATGGCCGGTCAAAGCCATGATCTGCGCCAGGCCCGCAAGCGCGCCGAAATGGCGGGGCTCCAACTGCAGCGTATGATCGATGTCGGACATCGACTTGCTGTAGTTTTTCATCATGAAATGCACCGTGGCGCGCCGGTTCCAGCCTTCGGCATAGGTCGGCTGCAAGGTCACCACCTGGTCGAGGAAATCGAGCGCGACGTCGAATTTCTGGTTCTCGATCGCCTTTTGCGACCACTGCATCATCAGGTCGATCGAAGCGCTGCCGGAGTGGAACCATTCGTTCCAGATATTGCCGGCGATGCGTTCGGCGGCCTTTTCATTGCGCTCGCGCTTGAGGTCGGCGAACAGCTTGTCAAGCCGGGCCTGTTTCGTCAGCGGCGCGGCCGGAGCTTCCGGGGCCGCCGGTGCGCTGGCCTGATCGTCCGCCAAGGCGGGCACGGACAAAGAAACAGGCAACGCGATCAGAAATGCAAAAAGAATCCGCATCGCCCGACTCTAGTCCCCGGGCGGCGGAACATCAAAGTGATTTTGCGTGAGAACGGTCGGCAGGCCGACAAGCATCAATGGCGGAGGCGGTCAGCCTCCAGCCGAAAGCTCAGCCCTGGCGCGCCTTGTAGCGCGGGGCGGTCTTGTTGATGATGTAGACGCGGCCCTTGCGGCGAACCAGCTGGCTGTCGCGGTGACGCGCCTTCAGCGCCTTGAGCGAATTCTTGATCTTCATGGTCTTGCCTGTCGATGTGGACCCGGTCCCGGGTCGAAATTTTAAGGCGCGCCAGAAGACGCGCCTTTTGAACGGTGGGTGGCTCATAAACGAGGAGGCTTGCCCATGTCAACCGTGAGTCAACCGCAAGCATGCCGCGCATCCCAATATTATCAAATATCCGCCATGTTGGCCCTGCGGCATTGCACGGTTCCGGGCCGGCTGGAATGATGCCGTAGATTTGAAGTGATTTGGGGACGAGCATGCGCCGAACATTCCTGTATGCCTGGCTGGTCGTGCTGGCGGCGACCGCAGCCGTCCGCGCCCAGGAATGCGACCGCTCCGACGACAGCCAGCAGATGATGAACATCTGTGCCGGCGAGGACTACCAGGCGGCCGACGCCAGGCTCAACAAGGCTTATCAGGACCTGATCGGCTCCGACGATGCCGATGACAAGAGATTGCTGCAGGCGGCACAGCGCGCCTGGATCGCCTTCCGCGACGTCGAATGCGCGCATACCACGGCCGCCAGTCAGGGCGGCTCCATCCATGCGCTGGAGGTTTCGCAATGCCTGACCAGGCTGACCAACGAGCGCATCAAGCAGCTCGCCGCCTCGGCCAATTGCCAGAAGGGCGATGCGAGCTGCGCCAGTCCCGACGACAGCGACGAGGTGGAGTAGTTTGCCGTCCTTGGGCAGCCATTGCAGGGCGTGCGTGAGCGGCTTTACCGGCGGCCGATCCGGGTGAAATGACCCATCTTGCGGCCGGGCCTTGCCTCCGCCTTGCCGTAGAGATGCAGCATCAGGCCGGGCTCGGCGAGCAGGGCTGGGACGCGCAGCACGTCGTCGCCGATCAGGTTTTCCATCACGCAATCAAAATGGCGGTTCGGGCTGCCGAGCGGCAAGCCGGCAACGGCGCGGATGTGCTGCTCGAACTGCGAAACGATGCAGGCGGCTTCGGTCCAATGGCCGGAATTGTGGACACGCGGCGCGATCTCGTTGGCGAGCAGCGAACCGTCCGCCAGCACGAAGAATTCGACGCCGATGACGCCGACATAGTGGAGCGCCGACAGGATCTTCGCCGCCGCCGCCTGTGCTGCCTCAGCCGTTTTGGGCATGACGGCAGCCGGCAAGGTCGATGTGTGGAGAATGCCGTTGCGGTGCACATTCTCGGCCGGATCATAGGCGGCGACCGTGCCGTCCAGCCCGCGCGCCGCGATCACCGAGATCTCGCGCTCGAACGGCACGAAGCTTTCCAGGATCAGCGGCACATTGCCCATCGCCTCGCAGGTGCCGGCGAAACCGCCGGCTTCCATGTTGCGGAAGACGCGCTGGCCCTTGCCGTCATAGCCCATGCGCCGCGTCTTCAGGATGCCGCTGCCGCCGAATGCCTTCAGCGCCGCCGTCAATTCGTCGTCAGTGTCGACCCGCCGGAAATCGGCGGTGGCAATGCCGATGCCATTCAGGAATGTTTTCTCGCTCACACGGTCTTGCGCCACGTCCAGCGCGCGTGCCGGCGGATAGACCGCGACCCTGGCGGCGAGCGCTTGTGCCGCGGCAACCGGAACATTCTCGAACTCATAGGTGACAACGGAACTTGCCGCCGCCAGTTCGGCAAGGGCGGCCGGATCGTCATAGGCGGCCGTTATCTGGCGGTTGGCGACCGGGGCGGCCGGGCAATCCGGCTGCGGCTCCAGCACGATGGTGCGGTAGCCGAGACGGGCGGCCGCCATCGCCAGCATGCGGCCGAGCTGGCCGCCGCCGATGATGCCGATGGTCGATCCGGCGGGCAGGCTCATGGCGTATCCGTGGGCTCAGCCGCGACCTTGGCGGTCTGCGAGGCGCGCCAGGCATCGAGCCGCTGGGCGAGCTTGTAGTCATTCAGCGCAAGCACGGCGGCCGCCAAGAGGGCTGCATTGGCGGCACCCGCCTTGCCGATGGCCAGTGTTCCCACCGGAACGCCGGCCGGCATCTGGACGATCGAGAGCAGCGAATCCTGCCCCGACAGCGCCTTCGATTCCACCGGCACGCCGAATACCGGCAGCGGCGTCATCGCGGCTGTCATGCCGGGCAGGTGGGCGGCGCCGCCGGCGCCGGCGATGATCACCTTGTAGCCGGCGGCCTTTGCGCCCTTGGCGAAGTCATAGAGCCGGTCGGGGGTCCGGTGTGCCGAGATGATCAGCCGTTTGTGCGGGATGCCAAGCGCTTCCAGCGTTTCAGCGGCCTGGCGCATGGTCGCCCAGTCGGACTGGCTGCCCATGATGATGGCGACGTCGGCGCGTTGATCGTTCAAGCTTCTGCTCCCCGGCGACAAAGGCGCGCCTTAGCGGAAATCGGAGGCGACGGCAAGGATGAGCAGCGTTGGCCGCGCCCCGGCAAACCCGCGCCGGTGTCGGTTCATCAAGTGTCTGGCGAGAGCTTCATAGGCCGGCAACGAGAATAACCGGATGAAATAGCTGCCGGCGAGGACTGCGCGCCGCGCGGCGTTTCTTGCCCGAATGGGCAGCTCCTGTTCACGCGACCGAACCAGCGACCGCCGGTCTTCGCAGCCGTCGGCGGCGCGAATGCTCGCGTCCACAAGGATCATTTGGGCCGTTTTCCTGAAACTGGGTCATACCGCCGCCTTGCGGAAGCGGGCGACGAAGTCGTCGAGTTCCGGCCGCTCCATGTCGGAGATAGCCCAGAAGGAGAAGGCGCCGTCACTCCAGTGCACCATCGAGAAGCCGCCTGACGAAAGGTCGTCAGGCTGAGTGACCTTGCCGTCCTGCTGCGGTTCGGCGACCAGCGTGATCAGGTGCTCGCGGTGGCGGTAGACCAGTGCCGGCACAGGCCGGCCTGATATCACCTCGACCCGGCCACCAATCAGCGCGTAGCCGTCCTGGGCAAGGTCAGGGGCAGGGGGCGACACGCCGATGCGGGCGTCGAGCCACGGCTTGACCGTATGGCGATCGGACGAGACGATGTCGGTCGGGCTCGTGGCAAGTAGGCTGCGGCGATGGCCGTTGGCGACCGCCGCGGCAACGCCGTCATCCATGCCGCCTTGCATCACCCATTGCGTCGCTCCACTGGCCAGCACTGCGCTGATCATGATCGACGCGGCAAGAGCGCGCCAGTCGAACGAGCCGAAGCGGCGTGCCCCCGGCGACGACCGCGTCTGGGACGGGCGTGTCCCGGCTTCCCGTCTCTGGCCCGCGCCGGCGCCCACAATCGATCCCGGCGGCGCCAACGGTGCGCGCTGCTGTGGCTCTGTCGCCTCGGCTTGCTCCTGCTGTTCGGCGCCCGCCATGCCGATCGCCGCGATACGGGCCCGGAAGGCATCGCTGACGTCGGGGCGCGGCAAACGACTGACCGTGGCGCGCAAGGCAACGATACGGGCATGTTCGGCGGCAAGCCGGGGGTCGGCGGCGATGCGGCGCTCCACGGCAAGGGCGGCCGCGGCATCGAGTTCTCCGTCAACAAGGGCGTGGATCATAAGCCTGATACCTTCGGGATCATTGGGCAGTCCATCGTCATGGCTGGTCATGGCGCTCTCCCCAGTTCGGACGCAAGCAGGCCGCGAGCGCGGGCAAGCCTGGACATCACCGTGCCCATCGGCACGTCGAGCATGGCCGATATCTCGCGATAGCTGAGGCCGTTGATGTCGCGCAACACCAGCGTTTCGCGAAATGGCTGCGGCAGCGCCGCGATCGCCGCTTCTAGTGCGGCTGTGTCGGCCCTGGCGATCAGGCTCGCCTCCGGGCCATCCTCGTCCGGCAGGCTGGTGCCATGGGCCGCCGCCATGTCGTCGAGATCGCCGAGGTCGCCGACGGCCATAATGGCGCGCGGCCGGTTGCGCGACATCCAGGTGTAGGAGGTGTTGCGCACGATGGTCAGCAGCCAGGCGCGGGCGTTGCCGCCGGCATAGCCTGATATGCCGGCATGCGCCTTGATACAGGCGTCCTGCACGACATCCTCGGCATCGGCGGCGTTGCCGGTCAGCCATCTGGCAAGCGCCAGCGCGTCGCCGAGATGCGGCAACACCACCTCGTTGAAGCGTTCTGCCAGGGCCCTCTCGCTCAAAGCAGCACCATGATTCGATACTCCGGGAGGAACAGGCCGTGCGCTTTCAAGCAAGGACGGTGATCTCGTCCTGCCTGTGCGGGTGAAACCCGCCGAAACAGGCAACGCCGCCTGCTGTGGCGAAAGTGAATTCATCTGCGTCACCAGTGTCAAGCGTTCCGGGAAGGCGGGGCGCCATGGGGGAAAGAGCGGTGATGTTCATGCGCGCCAGCATATGGCGGCGACTGAAGCCGCGACCATATTCGCCGCCGTCCGCGCGATGATGGGCCATGCCGATCTCCTCAGCGCCAGCAGTGGCGCATGCCGAGGAGACTTGTCGCGACCGCAATTTAGTCCCGTCGCCGGTTCACAGTCGCGTGATCAGCCTGATGCAGCCGGGGAATTTTACCGGTGGACGGTGTCTGGCAGTCAATCCGGCCAGCGCAAAGCGCCTGATGAATCCTTACGGGCGGCTTTCATCGCATCGGCGGGACGATCCTTCGCGGTCAATATGGCCCGTAGCTGTTCGGCGACGATGTCGGCTTCGCCGGGATGAAGGTTGCAGGGGTCGAGGAAGAAGTGGCCGCGTTCGACCTCGTGGTTGCGCACGATGATCGGCGGCGAGCCAACGGCGAGCGCCGAGGCCAGGCCGGCGGCGGTGAAGCGGCTTTCCGGCCGCACGAAGACCTGCAGGCGATCGAGCGGGTTGGCGGTCGGGTCGGGTATGATCTCAGCCGATATGCCCGGTATGCCCTGCAAAGCGCCCTTCCAGAGGGTGAGCGCGGCTTCCTCGCGCCGGCGGATACCGGCGTGATCGCGCTTCTCCCAGGCTTCCAGCGCCGCCATGGTGCCGGCTATGCTTTCCTTGCCGACCTTCATGGCGCGCGCGACGCCGCGGTTCTGCAGATAGGCGGCACGCACGAGGTCCTTGCGGCCGGTGACGATGCCGCTGGTCGGCCCGCTCAGGAATTTGTGGCCGCTGTAGATGACGATGTCGGCGCCGCGCGCGAGGAAACCGCGCAGATCGTATTCGGAAGCGGCATCGACGATCACCGGCACGCCCCTGGCGTGGCAGATCTCGCAGAACTCTTCCAGCGAGAGCATGCCGTACTGCACGGTATGATGCGCAACGACATAGAGGCCGGCCGCGGTGCGGTCGTTGATCGCTTCGAGCACATGATAGTCCTGCGTCACGCTGACCGTGCCGGCAGGCACCACCTTGGCGCCGGCGACGCGGACCGACTGGTCGATCGGTGCGCCATAATTGACGATGTGGCCAAGCTGGATGACGACTTCCGATTTGAGCTCCCCGGTGTCGTCAGGCAGGCGCTCGATGGCGAGCAGGCTGGTACCCGTCATCGCGCCGGCGATCGCCATGGTGATGCCACTGGCGCAGCAGGCGGTGATGAAACCGGCCTCGCCGCCGGTGAGGCGTGCGACGACCGTGCTCGCGGCGCGCTGCAGATCGTCCATCTCCACCCATTGCGAGGCGATTTCGGCCATGGCGCTGATCGCCTCGGGAACGATGATGGATGCGCCGAGAGCGGTCATTGTGCCGGAAACATTGATGATCGGCCGCAAGCCGAGCCGTTCGCGGATGGTGGTGTTGGAGCCGGTGTCGGAATAGGTCTTCATGTGAGTGGATCCCGTGTGGCAGGTCAGGCGGCGATCTCGACGACCGCCTCGATTTCGACAGTGATGTTTCCAGGCAGCGAGCCGACGCCGATCGCCGAGCGCG
Source organism: Mesorhizobium sp. B4-1-4 (assembly GCF_006439395.2). Taxonomy (NCBI): domain Bacteria; kingdom Pseudomonadati; phylum Pseudomonadota; class Alphaproteobacteria; order Hyphomicrobiales; family Phyllobacteriaceae; genus Mesorhizobium; species Mesorhizobium sp. B4-1-4. The sequence goes on along the minus strand of NZ_CP083950.1, from coordinate 4,467,520 downwards.
CGTGGCCGCCGACCTTGTCGAAGACATCGGCGAACAGGTCCGAACAGCCATTCATCACCTTCGGGTGGTCGCTGAAGGTCGGCGTCGCGTTGACGAAGCCGAGCAGCTTGACGACGCGCACGATACGGCCGAGATCGCCGGCGGCGGCATGCATGACCGCAAGCAGATTGAGCCCGGTCAGGCGGGCATGCTCATACGCCTGCTCGACGCTCACATCCTCGCCGACTTTGCCGGTGCAGAGCGTGCCGTCGGCGCGCAGCGGCCCTTGGCCGGACAGGAAGATCAGCCGGCCGCTCTCGGCATGGGTGACGAAATTGGCTATGGGGATCGGCGGCTCGGGCAGCGTCAGGCCGAGTTCGGCAAGCCGGGTATAAGGCGTCATAGAAGAAGGCTCCCTTGGTTGGCTTCAGCCATCCGATATTCAAAAATGAGCGGCGTCGGCCGTCCAATGTCAGAAATGCGAGGCGCGGAAGCGCGCCAGGAAGGTGCGGAGGCGTTCGTTGCTGGTCTCCGCCGCGAGGATCTCCTTCGGCGGGCCGACGGCGCTGACGCCGCCATCGGCCATGAAGACGATGCGGCTCGAAGCGTCGCGGGCAAAGGCCATTTCGTGCGTCACCATCAGCATGGTCATGCCGTCCTCGGCAAGGTTGCGCACGACGGCCAGCACCTCGCCGACCAGTTCGGGGTCGAGGGCGGAGGTGATCTCGTCGAGCAGCAGGATCTTCGGCTCCATCGCCACGGCGCGCGCGATGCCGACACGCTGCTGCTGGCCGCCGGACAGCTCCGCCGGCAAGCTGTCGGCCTTGTGGGCGAGGCCGACGCGGCCGAGCCAGTGTTCGGCGGCCTTGCGCGCCTCGGACTGGCTCTTTCCGCGCACCTTGGTGAGCCCAAGCATGATGTTGCCGGCCGCCGTCAGGTGAGGAAACAGGTTGAAGCTCTGGAACACCATGCCGGTTTCGGCGCGCATGGCGGCAAGGTCGCGTTCGCTGCGGCGCTGGCGTGTTCCAGTCTCCCGATAGCCGACCTCCCTGCCGTCGATGCGGATCGAGCCGCTGTCGTAGCTTTCGAGGAAGTTGACGCAGCGCAGCAGCGTGGTCTTGCCGCTGCCCGAGGGGCCGATGACCGTCACCACCTCGCCGCGCTTCACCTGAAGGCTGACGGAGCGCAGAACCTCCACGGCGCCGAAGGCCTTACAGACATCGCGCACGTCGAGCAGCGCGGGACTGGCGTTTGTGGTGTCGGACATGGTGCTATTCCCGGATGAAGGCAAAGCGCCGCTCGAGCCGCCGGCTGGCGAGCGAAAGCGCGTAATTGACCGCGAAGTAGATGAGCGCGCCCAGTATATAGAGCGGCATCGCCTCATAGGTGCGGCCGATGACCTGGTTGATGGCCTGCATCAGGTCGGTGATGCCGAGCAGCGAGACCAGCGCGCTGCCCTTGACCGCGTCAGTGACGCCGTTGATCCAGGGCGGCAGGAAGCGCCTGAAGGCCTGCGGAAAGATGACCGAGGTGAGCCGCTGGGGGAAGGTCAGCCCGATGGCCATCGCCGCTTCCGACTGGCCCTTGGGAATGGAGGCGACGGCGCCACGCACATATTCCACCACCTGCGCCGTCTTGAACAGAGTGAGCGCCAGCACCGCGGCCCAGAAGGACGGCAGATGAAGCCCGATCGCCGGCAGGCCGTAATAGACGAAGAACATCAGCACCAGGATCGGAATGCCGCGGATCGTATCGGAGAAGATGCGCACCGCCCAGCGCAACGGGGCAGGGCCATAGACCAGGCCGACGCCGAGCAGGACGCCGGCGATGAGCGAGAGCACCACGACCAGCAGCGACACCCACAGGGTCACGGCGAAGCCTTGGGCGAGGAAGGGCAGGGCGTAGAGGATCTGGCTCAACATCTCAGCGCGCCGCCCTGAACCGGCGCTCGACGAGTCTCAGCGCGAAAAGCAGCGTATAGCCGGTCACCAGATACATTGCCGTGGTGACCAGGTAGACCTCGACGATGCGGAAAGTGTTGAAGTTGATCCACTGGGCGCCGTAGGTGAGTTCCGGCACCGAGATGACCGAGGCGATCGAGGTGTCCTTGAACAGCGAGATGAAGGTGTTGGAGAGCGCCGGCAGCGTGATGCGCAGCATGGTCGGCAGACGCACGTGGAGCAGCCTTTGCCAGGGCGTCAGGCCGATGGCCTTGCCGGCATCGAGCTGGCCACGTGGAACAGCCTCGAGGCCCGAGCGAAACACCTCGACCAGATAGGCGCCGCTATAGACCGACAGCGTCAGGACAAACGAGGTCGGCGCGCTGTAGGCGAGGTCCACCACCGTCGGCAGGCCGTAGAAGACGAGATAGACGAGCAGGATCAGCGGCACGTTGCGGATGAATTCGACATAGGCGGCGATCGTCGCACGCACGACGCGCCCGGCCGAGACATACCAGACCGCCAGCACCAGCCCGATGACGATGCCGATGGCGATCGAGATCACGGCAAGCTCGAGGCTGAGCAGCAGGCCGCCCCACAGCTTGTCGAAGTGCCGCCAGATCAGGTTGAAGTTGAGGGCATAGCCCATGCGTCCGCCTTGGTGTGAAGGGCGTCGGAAGAAGCCAGGCGGAAAGGGTGCCGAATGCCGCCCCTTCCGCCTGCTGGATCAGATGACCGGGAAGCCGGGGTGGCGCGGCGGCGGCTCCTGGCCGAAATACTGCTTGAAGGCGGCGTCGTATAGCGCCGTCTCATGGCCGAACATGGCGATGGTGAAGGTCTGGTCGACGAAGGTCAGCCAGTCCAGATCGTCTTGCCGGACCGCGGCGCCATAGAGCATCGAATACCAGCTCTTGCCGGCATCGAAATATTTGTCCGGATTGCGCGAGGCGAGCCAGCGCACGGTGGAGAGATCGACCGCGGCGGCGTCGACCCGTTTGGATTCCAGCGCCTGCAGAACGTTGGCCTGGGTGTCGATCTGCATCACCTGCGCCTGCGGCAAGGCAAAGTGGACAGAGGACTCCGCGTCGACATTCTGTAGGATGGAAATGCGCGTCGCCGAACCGCCGGCAAGCAGCTTGTCGAAGGTCTTGTTCTCGGCGCTGGGAAGCGTCAGCAGCGCAACGCCCTCGACATAGTATGGCCTGGTGAAGTTGATCAGCTGCGAGCGCTGCGCCGTCATCGTCATGAACTGGATGGTGATGTCCACCTTGTTGGTGGTGACGTTGGGAATGCGCTGCGCCGGATCTTGCATGACGAACTCGACCTTGGTGGGGTCGTCGAAAAGCCCCTTCGCCAGAATCCGCCCCATGGTGATGTCCATGCCGACCAATTCGCCGGCGTCGTTCTCGAAATGCCAGGGCGCGTTGGTGCTGCCGGTGCCGACAATCAGCTTGCCGCGGTCGAGCACGGTGCGCAGCAGGCTTTCGGATGCGGCCTGGGCGGCGGCCTTCTGGGCATCGACGGTTGCCAGCACGCCGGCCGTCGCAAGTCCCGCCATTCCCAATTTCAGAAAATCACGTCTTCCGGATGTGTCGTTCACGGCGACCTCCCTTCGTGTTGTGTTCCCCTACGCACAGGTCATACACGCGACAGCGATCATTCCGATTGTCTCTTACAAGAGACGCATGTATCCTGTACAAGACAGATACTAACACCAGGAATCGACAATGCAAGATGGCAGTGCCTTGGCTGTTTCAGACAGCGAGAAGATCTCGGGCTCTCGTGAAAAGGGCCTCAACCGGGTGCTCGAGATTCTGGAGTTTCTGCACACGACGCAGAGGGCGATCGGGATCGGCGATCTTGCCAAGGGGGTGAACGCACCCCGCTCGACGACCTATACGCTGGTGCGATCGCTGGTCGATGCCGGCCTGTTGGAAATGGCCGGCGATGGCAACCGCGTCTATTTCGGCAAGAAGCTGTATCTCTATGGAATGGATTATCTGCGCGGCAACGACCTGCTGCGGCGCGGGCGCCAGGAGGTCGACAATCTGTCACGCGAGACGGGCGAGACCTCGGAATTGTGCATGCTGCAGAGCGGCCGCTACACCATCGTCCATTCAAGCCCGGGCAGCAGGCCGTTCCGCATCAGCTCGGCCACTGGCCTGCAGATACCGCTGCCCTGGACCGCGTCCGGCCGGCTGCTTCTAGCGGGGCTGGAGAGGGCCGCGATCGAAGGCATGGTATCGGAAGACGATCTCGTGCTGCCCGACGGCCGCAAGTTGCGGCTCGACGATTTTATCGCCGACATCGCCAAGGCGCGCGTCACCGGCTACTGCGTGACCTCGGGTCTGGTCGATGCCTACACCAAATGTCTTGCCGTGCCGGTCTTTTCAGCGCCAGGCAAGGTCGAGGCGACGATGTGCCTGGTGGTCCCGATCGATACGTCGCAGGAGCGGACCGGCAGCCTAATTGGCCTGTTGCGCGACCGCGCGGCCAGGCTCTCGATCGCCGGATAGGCGAAGGCGCCTCAAGCGATGATGTCGGGAATGATCTTGTCTTCCAGCTTCATGAGCCGGTCTTTCAGTGCCAGCTTCTTTTTTTTCATGCGCTGGATCTGCAGCGGGTCGCAATTCATGGCGATCATCGCGTTGATCGCCGCGTCGAAATCGGCGTGTTCCTGCTTCAGCCGCGAAAATTCAAGGCGAATATCGGCCTGTTCCTGATCGGACATTCTTTACCGTCTGCACGTCTGCGGCGCCCAAAACTGGGCCTGATTGGGCGGGGGCGGCAAATTTCTGCCACCGGCGCGCAGCCCATACCACATTTCACATTGTCGTGGAATGCTACCACGGATCATTCGACATCGCTGTCCGAAGGTGGCACAGTGTCACCGTGCCGTCACAGAAGCGACCTGCGGTGGACGTGCCTTTGACGGCTGCAATCGAGGAAACCATGAAAGGGAGAACCAATCATGTCTCTTGCATCCCATCTTGATGAGTTGCAGCGGAAACACGGCGACATTGAACGTGAAATCGATGACGCGATGAACCACCCGTCGGTGGACGACCTCGAAATCGTGAATCTCAAGCGACGCAAGCTGGCAATCAAGGATGCGATTGAGAAACTAAGGGCGCAACCGACCACGCATTGAACCCTCACCTGATATAGCCGCTCACCTCTTGCGGTTTTGCTTGCCGGCGGTAAAAGCCGCCGGCCTGGTGAGCTTTGAGCGCTGCGCTACAAGCCGGTAGCCGATATCCTCTCAGATACTTTTACTTCCATGTCTCGGCCGCGCTGGGTCGCGCCCTGTTTTCAGGTCCGTCGCGAGGCTCAATTGCTGCCAGTGGCGACCTATCGCCATTGACAAGCGATCTTTGCTCCTCCACCTCATGCCCGGACTTCAGCGTATAGGCCCGGAGCGCCCTATGCGTCCACGTGGGTGCATGGCGCTTCAGAGACAAAAGGCTGCCGGCATGACCGGATATTTTTCCTTTCCCTTCCCCCGCCGCACCTCGGTCGGCGTCGACGTCGGCGGCGTGGTCGTCGGCGGCGGCGCGCCCGTTGTCGTGCAGTCGATGACCAATACCGACACGGCCGATGTCGACCAGACGGTGGCGCAGGTGGCGGCGCTGCACCGTGCCGGCTCCGAGATCGTGCGCATCACCGTCGACCGAGACGAGAGCGCCGCCGCCGTGCCGCATATTCATGAGCGGCTTCAGCGCCTCGGCATCGATGTGCCGCTGGTCGGCGATTTCCACTATATCGGCCACAAGCTTCTGGCCGATCATCCGGCCTGCGCCGAGGCGCTGGCCAAATACCGCATCAACCCCGGCAATGTCGGCTTCAAGGACAAGAAGGACCGGCAGTTCGCGGCGATCGTCGAAATGGCGATCAAGCACGACAAGCCGGTGCGTATCGGCGTCAACTGGGGCTCGCTCGACCAGGATCTGTTGACGCGGCTGATGGACGACAACCAGGACAAGGGTTTCCCGTTGACGGCGCAGGAGGTAACGCGCGAGGCGATCGTGCAGTCGGCGATCCTGTCGGCCGAGATGGCCGAAGAGATCGGCCTTGCCCGAGAGAAGATCATCCTGTCGGCCAAGGTCAGCGGCGTGCAGGATTTGATCGCGGTCTACACGGAACTCGCTACCCGCTCCAACCATGCGCTGCATCTGGGGCTCACCGAAGCCGGCATGGGCTCGAAAGGTATCGTCGCCTCGTCCGCCGCCATGGGCATTCTCCTGCAGCAAGGGATCGGCGACACCATCCGCATCTCGCTGACACCGGAGCCCAATGGCGACCGCACGCGCGAGGTGCAGGTTTCGCAGGAATTGCTGCAGACCATGGGCTTCCGGCAGTTCGTGCCGATCGTCGCGGCTTGCCCCGGTTGCGGCCGCACGACTTCCACCGTGTTCCAGGAATTGGCGCAGAACATCCAGGCGGACCTGCGCAAGAACATGCCGGTGTGGCGCGAGAAATATCCCGGCGTCGAGAACCTGAAGGTCGCGGTGATGGGCTGTATCGTCAACGGGCCAGGCGAATCCAAGCATGCCGATATCGGCATTTCGCTGCCCGGCACCGGCGAGACGCCGACGGCGCCCGTCTTCGTCAACGGCAAGAAGGCGGCGACGCTGCGCGGGCCTTCGATCGCGGCGGATTTCGAGAAAATGGTCGCCGACTATATCGAGCAGAGGTTTGGTAGCGGCGGCAAAGCCGCGGCAGAGTAAGTCCAATGCAGCGTTTCCCCTGGGCGACGCTAATCCTGTTATGTGCGCTGGGCTGGCCGGCACTCGTTCAGGCCGATCCGCCGCAATCGGCCAAGCAGAGGCTGATCGACAAGGTCTGCAATCTGATCCAGGCCTATGCCGACCAGAACGGCCTGCCCAGGGATTTCTTCGCCCGGCTGATCTGGAAGGAAAGCCGTTTCGACCCCAACGCCGTCAGCCCGGTCGGCGCCGAGGGCATTGCCCAGTTCATGCCGGGCACCGCCAAGATGCGGGGGCTTGAAAATTCCTTCGACATCAACCAGGCGATCCCGGCCTCGGCGAAGTACCTGGCTGAAATGAAAACCAGCTATGGCAATCTTGGCCTGGCCGCCGCCGCTTACAATGCCGGCGAAAACCGGGTGTCGCGCTGGCTGGCTACGGGCGGCTTCCTGCCGATGGAGACCGAGAGCTATGTCTTCGACATCATGGGCGAACCGGTCGACAAGTTCTCCGATCCTGCATATGGCGGAAAGATCGAGCCGCTCGACGCCAAGACGGATTTCGCCGTCGCCTGCCGCAAGCTGCCGGTGATCATGTCGCGGACCGTAGCGATGGCCTCGATCAACGTCAAACCATGGGGCATCCAGGTGGCCGGCAATTTTCGCCGCGGCGCCGCGATCAACCAGTGGCTGAGGGTGAGGAGCCGGTTTCCGGCCCTGCTCGCCAGCCATGATCCGGTGGTCAGCCGGGTGCGCACGCCGATGGGCCGGCGCGGCATCTATGCCGTCAGGATCGGGGTGGACGACCGCGCCGCCGCCAATGTCATCTGCCAGAAATTGCAGAGCGTCGGCGGCGCCTGCGTGGTGGTGCGCAACCGATAGGCGAAGCCCAGCGCGCGGATAGGCTCTCGGGTCTGGCGCGCTGGCAATTTAGGCGCGTGCACCAAAATATGCCTTACGATCTCGAAGCCGATGCCAGCCGGCTCACGCCGCTTGAATGCGCCCGTCGCATCCGTCTGGAATTTCGACTATAGGCGGCGATGGGCTTGGCCAGGGTTGCTCTGCCTGTGAGGAACGACAGGGCAGGGGATGTTCGAGGCATACATTATCTGCGGCACGCCGAGAACCGGCAGCACGTTGCTGTGTAAGCTACTGGCGTCCACCCGGACTGCCGGCGATCCTCACTCCTTCTACCGGCGGCAGGATATGTCGGAGTGGGCCGAGGATTGGAAGCTGCCCGGTCGCGACACAATGGGCGAGCTTGAATTCAACGTCGCCTATCTCAACGCGGCTATCATTGCCGGCAAGGGCGGGGCCGGCAAGGGCGGGACGGATGTCTTCGGCCTGCGCCTGATGCGTGAAAACCTGGACGAGCTTTCAGCCATACTCGACCAGATTTTCCCCGGGCTTGCGTCGGACAGAGCGCGTTTCGAAAGGCCTTTGGCCGTGTTCTCTACGTACATTTGTCGCGCGCGAACAAGCTCGCGCAAGCTGTCTCCCTGGTGAAGGCACGGCAAACCGGTCTTTGGCACGTCGCTCCCGATGGGACCGAGATCGAGAGAGTGGGATCTCCTGGGGAACATCAATACGATTTCGCGCGCATCAAAGGTGAGCTCGCCTGACCCAATGACGCGCTTCAGGCGGTTTTGGCCACCACTGTTTCACTGAGCCATGTGCCGATCTTGGTGCCGAGGCGATCGGGCGAGACCGGCTTGGGCAGATAGTCGTCCATGCCGGCCTCGATGCACTTGTCGCGATCGCCCTTCAGCGCGTGCGCGGTGACGCCGACGATCGGGATGCGGCCGCCCGACGAAGCCTCGATCGCACGGATGGCGCGGGTTGCCTCGTAACCGTTCATCTCGGGCATCGAGACATCCATCAGGATCAATTTCGGACGCAGCGACCGGTACATCTCGACCGCCGTGCGGCCGTTGCCGGCAATGCGGTAGCTCAAGCCCAGCCCGTTGAGGATCTGGCCGAACACCAGCTGGTTCACGTCATTGTCCTCGGCAATGAGGATGTCTATCGGGCCGTTCGGCGTGAGGGTCGATTCCGGCGCTGTCACGACCGGCACGGCTGGCCCCCGGATGACCGTGAAGGCAGGCGGAGCCGCCGGCGGTGGCTGGATCGGCTCGCGAACGAATTGCGCCTTGCCGACCTGCGAGCGGGCTTTCTGGATGACCGAAATGACCGTGCCGAGCAGCACCGCCGAGCGCGTCGGCTTGGTCAGGTGCGCGGCAATACCGAAGTCGATGATCATCTTGCCGAAATCGACCTGGTCGACCGAGGTCAGGATGACGATCGGGATGGCCGACAGTCGGCTGTCGGCGGCGATGGCCCGGGCGACATCGGCACCGTTCATGCCGGGCATCTGGTAGTCGAGGATGATGCAGTCGACGCTGGCGCCCAACTGGCAGGCGCGATCGAGGAAGGCCAGCCCCACGGCGCCGCTTTCGGCGGCGGCGCAATCGAAGCTCCAGCTTCTGAGCTGCTCGAGCAGGATCTCGCGGTTGACCGGATTGTCGTCGATGACCAGCACGCGCGCGCCGGTGACGTCGACCGGCACGATCGCGTCGCGCGCCTCGGCACGGTGTACGGGCAGCGGCACCGCGAACCAGAAGACGGAGCCCCGCCCGATCTCGCTCTCGACGCCGATCTTGCCGGCCATCAGGTCGACGAGGCGGGCGGCGATGGCAAGCCCAAGGCCGGTGCCTTCGTGACGGCGGGTCGAGGAGCCATCGACCTGGGCGAATTTCTCGAACACGTTCTGCAGTTTGTCACCCGGGATGCCGATGCCGGTGTCCTCGACGCGCAGCTTGAGCTGGACGACGTCGTTGACGGTTTCGCCGCCGACATCGATCAGCACATGGCCCTTTTCCGTGAACTTCACCGCATTGCCGACCAGATTGGTGACGATCTGCCGGAAGCGGCCGGCATCGCCGACGACATAGGCCGGCAGGCGCGGGTCGACGCGTACGATCAGCTCGAGGTTCTTCTCGGCGACGCGCGCCGCGACCAGTGTCGCGACATCCTCGACCGCTTCGGAGAGACGGAAAGGGGCGGGATCAAGCGTCAGCTGTCCGGCATTGATCTTGGAGAAATCGAGGATATCGTTGATGATGGTGAGCAGCGCATTGCCGGATTTGACGATAACGTCGGTGAAGGTCTTCTGGCGTGGGGTCAATTCGGTCTTGGCCAGCAATTCGGCCATGCCGAGCACGCCATTCATCGGCGTGCGGATCTCGTGGCTCATATTGGCCAGGAATTCGGACTTTGCGCGGTCGGCGGCCTCGGCCTTGAACAGGGATTCGGCCGATTGGGCGAAGGCGCGGCGGATCGCCTGTTCCATCGGCCGGAAGATCCAGAAGGCGACGATGGCCAGGACGCCGAACAACAGGCCGCTCGCCCACAAAAGCAGCCTGTCGCTGGAAGTGTCGGCTAAATGGCGCTCTTCGTCCAATGCGGTACGGACCCGCACCAGCATCGGTTGGACAAACAGGTCGTTCTGGTTGCGGATTTCCCGGTAGCTCCATTCATCCGCCTTCTGCGCCACCGACATCAGATTGAGATTGCGCACCATGTCGCGCGGCGACCAGAACAGGTCGCCATTGACCGAGGAGGCTTCGAGTTCGTCGATGGTCTTGGCCGACAGGCGCTGATGTATCGCGGCGAGCTGGGCGGTCAGTGTGTCGATCTCGCCGGTCAGGCGTTCGGAATGGGCGCGCGCCGAAGCAGTCAGCGCATCGCGCGTTTCGTTGCGCCAGGCGGAGCCGGTGGTCTCGGCGAAGCTGGTCGCGTTGCGCAGGTCGCGGGTGAAGATGACGAGATTGCTGCTCAGCGCATCGACGTCGTGGCGAAAGGCATTGACACGGTCGAGCGCAACCATGATGGCCGTGGAAGCGAGCGCGAAAATCAGCAATCCTGAAAGATAACGAATCCGGACAAACCGGATGAAGGAAGAATATTCCGGCATGCGCAACCCCAACACATACGCATTATTTTAACGACCGGGATTACGCTTCATTTACATTAAGATTTCGTTGGCGCGAGTGCAGGTTCCCTGTGCCGCGGATCAGACCGATGCGGTGATGCCGCCATCGACATAGAGGATGTGGCCGTTGACGAAGGACGAGGCATCGGAGGCGAGGAACACACAGGCCCCAACCAACTCTTCCACCTTGCCCCAGCGGCCGGCCGGCGTGCGCTTTTCGAGCCAGGCGCTGAAGGCTGGATCGGCGACGAGGGCCGCGTTGAGCGGCGTATCGAAATAGCCGGGCGCAATGGCGTTGCACTGCAGGCCGTGTCTGGCCCAGTCGGTCGCCATGCCCTTGGTCAGGTTGCCGACCGCTCCCTTGGTTGCCGTGTAGGGCGCGATGCCGGGGCGGGCAAGTGCCGTCTGCACGGAGGCGATATTGATGATCTTGCCGCGACCCCGCCTGATCATATGGCGGGCGACCGCCTGGCCGACATGGAAGACGCTGGCAATATTGGTCTGCAGCAGGCGCTCGAACGCATCTTCGGGAAAATCCTCGAGCGGCGCGCGGAACTGCATGCCGGCATTGTTCACCAATATGTCGATCGGCTCGCCGGAGAGCTCGAAATTGTCGATCGCGGAGCGGACCGCGCCATGATCGGTCGCGTCGAAGGCGAGCGTTTCAGCGCCGGGAATCTGCGACACCGCGGCGCCAAGCTTTGCCGCGTCACGGCCGTTGAGGATCACACTGGCGCCGGCTCGCGCCAGGCCTTTGGCCAAGGCGAACCCGATGCCTTGCGAGGAGCCGGTGACGAGCGCCCGGCGTCCGCTGAGATCGAACAGATTGGATGACATCGAAGCTGATCTCCCACTTGGCTCTTGCCACGCACCACCAATATCGAAGCCGCCGTCAGCTGTTGCGCATTGCCACGAAGGTCGCGGCTTGCCTCAGCAGGGCCGCCTTGTCGCCATAGGGTTCGAGCAGCGCGTGCGCCTGGCCGACAAGGCCGTGCAGCTGGCCGCGCGCCCAGTCGGCGCCGTGCAGCGCCACCAGCGTTCCCTTGCCGGCGGCGGCGTCCTTGCCGGTCGCCTTGCCCATCTGCTTGATGTCGGCGGTCAGATCGAGCAGGTCGTCGGCAAGCTGGAAGGCAAGACCGATCGCCGAGCCGAATTCGGCCAGTCGCTCACGGTCTTCCGCCGAAGCGCCGGCGATGATGGCACCCGCCTCGCAAGCGAAGCGGATCAGCGCCCCGGTCTTCATCGCCTGCAGCCTTATGATGCCGGTTTCGTCGGGCGGGATGCGCTCGGCTTCGAGGTCGAGAATCTGGCCGCCGACCATGCCGCCGGCGCCGGCGGCGCGGGCAAGCGCCAGCACCAAAGCGGCCCGCCGCTCGGCCGGCAGCAGGGTCGCCTCGCCGGCGATGATGTCGAAGGCCAGCGTCAGCAATGCGTCGCCGGCCAGGATGGCTGTCGCTTCGTCGAACGCCTTGTGCACGGTCGGCTGGCCGCGGCGCAGGTCATCGTCGTCCATCGCCGGCAGGTCGTCATGGATCAGCGAGTAGCAGTGAACGCATTCGAGGGCCGCCGCGACGCGCAGCGCCGCTTCGCCATCGGCGGAAAACAGGGCAGCGCTTTCCATGACCAGAAACGGGCGCAGCCGCTTGCCGCCGTTCAGCACGCCGTGGCGCATCGCCGCCATCAGACGATCGGGCCGCGTGATCTCGCCCGAAAGCGGTCGGTCGTCGAGCAACCGCCGCAGCAGCACCTCGACGGCGGCGGCCCGCCTGATGAGCGCCATTTCGAACGCCATTTCGTCGTCATTCGTCATGGCCGGACCGGTAGCCGACACTCAGACGTTGCGCAAGAAGCCAAGCGCCATTATGCCGGAGCGGTAAGAGCCCGTTGGGAAACTCCAATCCTACGGTCATCTGACGGCGTTTCCCGCGCTTCCGGTGCTCACGTACTCGACTGTACGCACGGCTCCGGTTCTCGACAACGCCGCCGAATGACTGACAGGAGCGATCTCGCAACGCGCTCCACAGCACGGGTTGGGCGGCTTGGCGGAACCGATCGTCGATCATGAAACCGAAAAGCTGGACATGGCGACGAGATCGCGCGGCATAAACCGCCGCAGTCTCAGGCGCTGGGTCCGGCGCGGCATTGTCGTGGCCGCCGTGCTGGCGCTTATCCCGGCGGTGCTGACATTCCTCTATCTGCCGCCCTTCGTGCACCCGGTCTCGACATTGATGCTGAAGGACCTGGCGACCTTCTCCGGCTATGACCGGCGCTGGGTGTCGATCGACGATGTGGCGCCGGTGCTGGCCCATTCCGTCATCATGTCGGAGGACGGACAGTTCTGCTTCCATCGCGGCGTCGATCTCGGCGAACTCAGGGGCGTCGTCGACGATGCGCTGGCTGGCGAGGCGACGCGCGGGGCCTCGACCATTACCATGCAGACGGTGAAGAACCTGTTCCTGTGGTCGCGGCCGCTGGGCTCGGTGCGCAAGGTCGTCGAACTGCCGCTGGCCGTCTATTTCGACGCCGTGATGTCGAAACGGCGCATCATGGAAATCTATCTCAACATCGCCGAATGGGGGCCGGGCATCTATGGAATCGAGGCGGCGGCGCAGCATCATTTCGGCATTCCGGCAAAGCAGTTGTCCAGACGGCAGGCGGCACTGCTGGCCGTCACCTTGCCCAATCCGATCGCCCGCAATCCGGCAAAGCCGGGGCCGGGCCTTCGGAGACTCGCCAATCTGATCGAGCGGCGTGCCGGCCGTTCCGGCGCTTATGTCGGCTGTCTCGAGTAGCCGACTCAAAAAAATTCACCGCAGTGCTGGCCAAAACGATGTCAGGCGTGTATAGGCACCCGACTTTCTCAGATTTAGGCCCCGACATGGCCCTTTCACGAGGGCGGGCGGGGCTTTTGACCATGTAGTGGAGCATATCCATGGCCGTTCCGAAACGCAAAACCTCTCCGTCCAAGCGCGGCATGCGCCGCTCGGCCGACGCCCTCAAGGCCCCGACCTATGTTGAGGACAAGAATTCCGGCGAAATGCGCCGCCCGCACCACATCGACCTGAAGACCGGCATGTATCGCGGTCGCCAGGTGCTGACGCCCAAGGAAAGCTGAGACAAGCTTTTTAAGGTTTGAGTTGCAAAAGACCGGCCTCTGGCCGGTCTTTTTGCGTTTGGTCGGCAAGGGACGTCTCGTCGGCACGGACATCGTCGAGATCGCGCCGGCACGCGATATCGCCTCGACGACGCGGGCCATATCTCTTCAATGTCATCGGTGCCGCCGTGCGCGCCGGCTATTTCAGGTGTCGAAGTCTCTGTCGGCTGCTCCCATGTCGGCCGGGCAACCGGCTGACATGGTTGTTGCATCCGGTCTTCGACCGTGTTTGCGGCCGCGCACGAAAAATCTTGACGGCATGCCTGTGGCGCATTCTACAGAAGGTGCCCCCATATGGAGACGCCAGATGTTCGGTGCCGTCCCGCTTTTGATCGTGCCTTTCGTGCTCTACAATCTCGGCCTGCTCGGGATATTCGGCGGCGGTGACGATCCGTGGGCGAGCGAGGTCTTCTCGTTCCGCATGATGTCGGGCGGGGTATTCTCGATGACGCTCGGCGACCTGATGGTGCTGATCGGGCTGATCTTCCTGTTCCTCGAAATGGTGAAGTCGGCGCGCACGACCACCGCCTCGATCATGGACCATCTTCTCTCGACGCTGGTCTTCGTCGCCTTCCTGGTCGAGTTCCTGCTGGTCAAGGGCGCCGCGCACTCGATCTTCTTCACGCTGACGATCATCGCGCTGTTCGATGTGCTGGCCGGATTCGCGGTTTCGATGCGATCAGCCAGCCGGGACATCAATTTGAATTGAGGCTCAGCCCGGATCGGCGGTGAAGCCGGCGGCCTCGATGCCAGCGATGGCCGCTGCCTCGTCATTGTCGGATGTGTCGCCGGAAATGCCGACGGCGCCAAGGACGGTGCCGGCCTTGTCGCGGATCAGGACGCCGCCGACCACCGGCAGCACGCGTCCACCCGACACGTCGGAGATGCCAGCGATGAGATGCGGGCGCTCCTTGGCGAAGGCCTCGACACGGCGCGAGCCCATGCCGATGGCCAGCGCGCCATAGGCCTTGCCGGCCGACATTTGCGGGCGCAGGAACGAGGCGCCGTCCTGGCGCTGGAAGGCGACCAGGTGTCCTCCGGCATCGAGCACGGAGACGCCCAGCGGTTTGAACTTGAGGTCGGCGCCCTTGGCGAAGGCGGCGTCGATGATCTCAATGGCTTTTTCGAGCGGCAGCGCGGTCATGGCAGTCTCCTGTTTGAAATGGACAATCATCGGCGACCGGCCGGACGACGCAATCCCGGTTTGGGTTGAAAATGCTTCTTGCGAGAAGGCGGGATGAAGGACTGCCCTATCTGGACGGCGCCGATGCCGTGATCTCAATGCAGTCGACGGCCACTGGCTCAAGGCCATTGGCGAGGCAGCCGGGGAAGTGCGTGTTACTTTTTCTTGGCGCGCGCGGGCTTCTTTGCGGGCACTGCCGGTGTGTTGGCAAGATCTTCGGCTTCCTTGGCGAGCCGCAGCGCCCTCAGCTTGTCGGTCTTGGCCTTGCGCGCGTCACTCTCCGCGGCGTATTCCGCCATCGCTTTCTGGCGGACTGTCGCCGCCTCTTCCTGCTTCTTGAAGCGCAGATCGGCGCGCGCGCGGGCAGTATCCCTAGAGTTCTCAACCAAGAGCCTTATCCAATCCCGTCACGTGTGATTTTCCATAGTTGTAGCAGAGCCGGCCTCTTAGCGGGGAAAATAGTTGGTCACGTGGTCGGGCCGGCGCTGAGAGCCTTGCTGGCAACCACGGCTTCATAGGCGGCCCGCAGCGTCGCGCGGACAGAAGGGCCGGACGGTGTGTCGAGCGGCGTGCCGAGATGCTCGTGGCGCAGTTCGTCCATGAATTTCTCCCACATCGGCGGTCCGCCCTTTTCCAGAAGCTCGGCGCGCATCGAGAGTTCATCGCTGGTCGGCAGCCAGACCCGACCCCAGGCGCCGAGATGGGCCAGGATCGGCACCAGCGTGATGGCCATCTCGGTCAGGCTGTAGATCGCCTTCTGCTTGTGGCTGGGGTCGTCGGCCTTGGTCAGCATGCCAAGCTCCATCAGTCGCTTCAGGCGGTCGGCGAGGATGTTGGAGGCGATGCCTTCCATCGATCCGTTGAGCAGTTCGCGAAAATGGCGCCTGCCGCCGAAAATCATGTCGCGAAGGATGATCAGGCTCCAGCGGTCGCCGAACACTTCCAGCGACAGGTTGATCGGGCAGCCGGACCGGCGATCGAGGCTCATTCGATTCTCTCCGCAAAACCAGTTGCATTATCGTATCAGTTTTATTATCGTGCAACTGATTTCAAAATGCAATCAGTATGGGAGGATCTAAATGACTGCGATCGATCGCCCCGAGATCGTATCGGAAGCCTTCGGCGACCGTGAAAATCCCGCGCTGCTCCTGATCATGGGCGCAATGGCTTCGATGCTGTGGTGGCCGGAGGCCTTTTGCCGGAAGCTCGCGGGTGCCGGGCTCTACGTGATCCGCTATGACAATCGCGATACCGGCCGCTCGACCAAATATCCGCCGGGCGCGCCGCCCTACACATTCGACGACATGGCGGACGATGCGATTGGTGTGCTCGACAGCCACGGCATCGGCGAGGCCCATGTCGCCGGCATGTCGATGGGCGGTATGATCGCGCAGCTTGCGGCGCTCAAGCATCCCTCCCGCGTCGCGTCGCTGACCACGATCAGCAGCTCGCCGATGGGAATGGACACCTCGCATCTGCCGCGGCCGAGCGATGCCTATACCGAGCATTCGGCCGAGGGCGCCGATGTCGACTGGTCGGACCGCCGCCAGGTGATCGACTTCATGGTCAGGGATGCCAGGGCGATCGCCAGCGTTGCGCATCCCTTCGATGCGGCCCGGACGCGCGCTTTCATCGAACAGGATTATATCAGGTCCGGCGGGTTCCTGAGGGCAACCAATCATTTCCTGCTCAAGGGCACCGACCGATGGAATGGCCGCCTGCACGAGATGAGGGCGCCGCTGCTGGTCATTCACGGCACGGCGGATCCGATCTTTCCGATCGAGCACGGCGAGGCGCTGGCAGGGGCGGTCGCCGGTGCGAAACTCCTTCGTGTCGAAGGCGGCGGCCATGAGCTGCATCCGGACGACTGGACGAAGATATCGGCGGCAATCGTCGCCCACGTCCACGCCAACCGAGGCGGCGGCAGGTCTTGACGGACGAAGTTCGCCGCAATAGTTAAGTAAATGCTTCAGTGTTGATCCGGCGAAAGCGCCGGCCGGCCACCGATGAACCGGAAACAGACGAGTAAAGAATGTCCCTGACGCTGCATTTCCATCCCCTGGCCTCTTTCTGCTGGAAGCCGTTGATCGCGCTCTACGAGAACGCCACGCCTTTCGTGCCGGTCATCGTCGATCTCGGCGACGAGCAATCGCGCGCGGCCTTCCTGAAAATTTCGCCGACCGGCAAGATGCCGGCGCTGCGCGACGATGCGCGCGACCGCACGGTGCTGGAATCGACCATCGTCGTCGAATATCTGGCCGCGCACTATCCAGGGCCGGTCGAGCTCGTTCCGGCCGACATCGATCTGGCGCTGGCCGTCCGCCAGGCCGACCGCTTCTATGATTTCTATGTGCAGGAGCCGATGCAGAAGATCGTCGGCGATCGGTTGCGGCCGCTGGACAAGACCGATCCGTTCGGCGTCGAGCAGGCGCGCGGTCAATTGCGCAACTCCTACGCCATCATCGAGCAGGAGATGCGGTCGAAGACCTGGGCGATGGGCGACACCTTTACAATGGCCGATTGCGCGGCTTCTCCCGCGCTCTTCTATGCCAACAAGGTCGAGCCGTTCGGCGACAAATATCCTGCCGTCAAGCGCTACCATGACCGCCTGTTGCAGCGTCCCGCCTTCAGCAGGGTGATCGAGGAGGCGCAGCCCTACTTCAAATTCTTCCCCTACAACAACGGCTGACCGCGATGCTGCACGATCCCGCCCAGCTCGACCTGATGTTCCAGGCGCTCGCCGATCCGGCGCGGCGGCAGATGGTCGACCGGCTGTCGCGCGGCCCCGCCTCCGTCAGCCAACTGGCCGAGCCACTGGCGATGTCGCTGTCGGCCGTCGTCCAGCACCTCAATCTCCTGGAGGCGAGCGGCCTGGTGCGCACCCAAAAGGTTGGACGGGTGCGTACGTGCCAGATCGAGCCTCAGGCGCTGAGATCGGCAGAGCACTGGATCAATGAGCGTCGCCTCTCCTGGGAGCGCCGGCTGGATCGGCTCGGCGATTTCCTCGCGCAAACCAAGGACGAAAGCTGAAGGAGGAATGGCCATGTCCGCCAAAAGCAGAGCGGAATCGATCCGCTTTTATTTTGCCATCTACCAGGCAAATGAGCGTGATGTCGCCGAGACGGTACTGGCGGACGATTTCACGTTCACCAGCCCCTGTGACGATGCCATCGGCCGCGCGACCTATTTCGCCCGGTGCTGGCCGGACACTCGTTTCGCGGCGACCGGCTGCGCAGCGTCGAGGTCTATTTCGGCGCTGCCTATCGTGGCGGGGTCTGCATTCCACAGAACCAGTCGAGTTGACCAACGAGGACCCACTCCATGACCGAACGATCCGTTGTTCATTCCACCTTTGTCGTCGAGCGGAGCTACCCGGTGGCTCCGGCGAAAGTCTTCTCGGCGTTCAGCGATCCGGACGCCAAGCGGCACTGGTTCGTCGATCCCCACGACCCGACGCCCAGCCGCCACGAAATGGACTTCCGCGTCGGCGGCAAAGAGGTCAATGCCGGTTGTCCGAGCGATGGGCAGATGCATTTCTTCAACGCGGTCTATCAGGACATCGTGCCAGACCGGCGCATCGTCTACAGCTATGAGCTGCTGTTCGGCGAAACCCGCGTCTCGGTGTCGCTGGCGACAATCCAGTTCGTGGCGGAAGGCGGGGGCACGCGGCTTGTGATGACGGAGCAGGGTGTCTTCCTCGACGGCCACGACACGTCAGCCCCGCGCGAGCATGGAACGGGCGAATTGCTCGACGCGCTTGGCGCTTTCCTGGACGGGCAAGCCTGATTTTCGAGGTGCGTTGCTGATCAGGCGATGTGGATCAGGCTTCCCAGAACTGATCGAGCCAGATGTTGAGCTTCAGGAAGCCGGCGTTGCTTACCGTGTAGACCCGCCGCGTACCTTCAGCCTTGGCGTTGACCAGTCCGGCATCGAGCAGCACTTTCAGATGCTGTGATACGGCCGGGCGCGAGACTGGTAGCCCAGCCGCCAATTCGTTGACGGTCTTCGGACCGCGTCGAAGTTCTTCCAGAAGATGGCGCCGATTGGGGTCGGCGATCGCCATGAAGGCGTCGGAAAACATCATGCCTCATTTGTGAGGCAAAGTTTTTCAAATCTCAACTGCTTGCTTCTGCTTTTCTTCTTGGATCGAGCCGCAATGCTTCCGGGGTCACGGAGCGGTCTGCCGGTTGCGTCTTGAAGGCGTCGCGATCCTCGATCGGCACCGGAGCGCGGCGGCTGATGCGCAGCAGGGTATAGCCGGCCAGAGACAAATGCGCGAAGGCGGTGGCCAGGAACAGGCCCTCCGGTCGCATCCAGCCCATCAGCGCTGCCGCCAGCAAGGGACCAATCATGGTGCCGAAACCATAGAGCAGCAGCAGGCCGCCCGAGACCTTGACGAAATCCTCGGCACTGGCGTGGTCGTTGGCATGCGCCACGGCGATCGAATAGAGCGTATAGGCGAAAGCGCCGTAGGCGGCAGTCAGCACGATGACGAAGCTGGCGGAGCGCGGCTCGAACAGGAAGATGAGAACCGCAACCAGCGCACCGCCGAAAGCGGCACCGGCCAGCACGAAACGCCGGTCGGTCTTGTCGGACAGGCGCCCGGCCGGAAGCTGCATGGCGGCGCCGGCAACCACCACCAGGCTCATCATCAAGGCGATCTCGGCGGTGGAGATGCCGATGCGGGCGCCATAAACCGCGCCAAGCGTGCCCCAGGCGCCGTTGGCGATGCCGATCAGCAGGCAGGCGATCGCCGACACGGGCGAATTCGCATAGAGGCTTTTGACGTCCAACTTGACGTCCTGCAATGGCTTGGGGGACGATGCCGTCGACACTGCGGTCGGGATCAGCGACAGGCAGAACAGGATGCCGGTGATCATGAACAGCGAAGCCGATTTCACGTCGCCGCCGGCGACGATCATCTGCCCGCCCATGATCGAGGCGTAGGTGACCATCATATAGAGGCCGAAGACGGTGCCGCGGTTCTCGTTGGTGGCTTTCTCGTTCAGCCAGCTCTCGATGACCATGAAGGCGCCGGCCATGGTGAAGCCGGTGAAGGCGCGCAGCAGGATCCAGATAGATTCATTGATGACGAGGCCAGTCAGTAGCGCAATGATCGCGCCCGCCGCGGCGAAGGCGCCAAACGCCCTGACATGGCCTGCACGGCGCACCAGGCGCGGTGCGAAGAAACAGCCGGTGACGAAGCCGCCGGCCCAGGCCGTGCCCATCAGGCCGAGCGAGGCAGTCGAGAAGCCTTCCACTTGGCCGCGCAGCGGCAAAAGCAGGCCGTGCAGGCCGGATGCCGCCAGCAGGAATGCGGTGCCGCGAAGCAGGGAAAGGATCGGTCTGTAGGTTGCGAGCATTTTTTGATCCGGCTGGACTCTGGGAGGGAGGCAGGTCTGAAGACAGTCCCATTCGGGCTTTTCGGCGGCGGACCTTCGACCTGCAGCCTATCCGCGGCGGAACAGCGCCTCAGCGGCTGATTTGGTGCTGTCCTTTGCCTTGAGTTCGGCCTCGAGCCGGGCGATCTCGTCGCGCAGGATGCCGATGCGCTCTGACAGTTCGCCGGCGGAAAGCAATGCCAGGTCCTGCCCGATCTCGTGCGGGCGCGCCTTCTTCCTGGGTTCGTCGTCGAAGATCGCCATCGTCGCTCCTCCCTTGCTCACGCCAGATTGGCCATTTGCCTGATTTGGCAATGAGCATACATAGGGCAGGGACGTCGATGCAAACAGCCGATCGAAAAGCGGCGAGGAAGACGGGAAATACTATGGCGAGCGGACAGACAATTCCGGCGAAGATGACGGCCATCACGATCTCGGAGCCGGGCGGCCCACGGGTGTTGAAACCGGAAACGCGCGAGGTGCCGCAGCCCGGCCCCGGCGAAGTCCTGATCAAGGTGCATGCCGCCGGCGTCAACCGGCCCGATGTGCAGCAGCGCAAGGGCGCCTATCCGCCTCCGCCGGGAGCATCGGATCTGCCGGGCCTCGAAGTGTCGGGCGAAGTGGCGGCCCTTGGCGACGGGATATCGCGCTGGCGCATCGGCGACCGGGTCTGCGCCCTTACCCCCGGTGGCGGCTACGCCGAATATGTCAAGGTTCACTCCGGCAGCGTGCTGCCACTGCCGGCCGGCTTCACCCACACGGAAGCGGCCGCTGTGCCGGAAAACTATTTTACCGTCTGGCACAATGTGTTCGAACGCGGCGGCCTGAAGAAAGGCGAGACGCTGCTGGTGCATGGCGGCTCGTCCGGCATCGGCACGACGGCGATCCAGCTTGCCTCGGCCTTCGGCGCTTATGTCATCACCACCGCCGGCAGCAAGGAGAAGTGCGACGCCTGCCTGAAGATCGGTGCCGACCGCGCGATCAACTACCGGGAGGAGGATTTTGTCTCGGCGGTGAAAGGGGCGACAGGCGGCAAGGGCGCCAATGTCATCCTCGACATGGTCGGCGGCGACTATGTCCAGCGAAACTACGAGGCCGCGGCCGTCGAGGGCCGTATCGTCCAGATCGCCGTTCAGGCCGGCGCAATGGCGACCGCCGACTTTTCCAAGATCATGGTCAAGCGGCTGACCCATACGGGGTCGACGCTGAGGCCGCGCACCGTCGAATTCAAGGCGGCGATCGCAGCGGCGCTGGAAGCGCAGGTCTGGCCGTTGCTCGGCACCCGCAAGGTTGCTCCCGTCATGGATATGATCTTCCCGCTTACCGATGCCTGGCGGGCGCATGAGCGGATCGAGGAGGGCGATCATATCGGCAAGATCGTGCTCGACGTCGGCTAGGACGCATCGATCCAGGCGAGGCCGGCCTCCAAACGGCAGTCTCCCGTGCTTCCGGCGTTCAGGTACTTTTAGGACGCTGCGCTCAAGGTTCTCGGAGCCTGCCGTTTTCGACTCGGGCCTGACCTGAATCGGGACGCGTTCTCGGCGTTTCGTCCTTGCTTACAAAGTGAACAGAAGCTTAATGCTGCAATGCAGCATTTGCATCATTGCTATGCAAAATCGGCCGTTCAAGTCCTGATCGATGATGACTATCTGTGCAGCATCGAAACGAACACCCCATTTGGAGGACTATCATGAACCCGATCCGCGCTTTCCGTAACTGGCGCATGTACAACGAGACCGTGCGCGAACTGAACCGTCTCAACGCACGTCAGCTCAGCGACCTCGGCATCAACCGCGCCGACATCGAAAGGATCGCCCGTCAGGCGATCTGATTTCAAGCGTGACCCGGCCGCAGGGCCGGTCTCATGCCGGGAAGTAGAGCTGTCGCAGACGTTTGTCGTCTCCGGTTCCGAGCCCGCTGGACATCGTCCAGCGGGTTTGTTTTTTGCGAATGGCTGTTCCAGTGGGCCTTTGTCCATGCGCGGCAATACCTGAATCCCTGGTCCGGTTCATTGTGTTCCGGCTGCCGCTCACAGGCTGCCACCCTAATCCCTCACATCCTGCCGCTGCGCCGTTCGGCGGGCTGTTCGACCTGGCGCCAGCCGCGGCGCGCTGGCTTCGGCTCTTTTGCGGGGCGAGCCCTGATGGAGGCCGCGGCAAGCGCCAACATCACCAAAAGGCCGGCGAACCTTTCTCGAACGCATATTCGCCAAGACCGGAACGCGCCAGCAGAGCCAGCTTGTCGCGCTTCTCAAGAGCGCGGAGCGATCCCGGTAGCCGCTCGGTTGTGGTTTCAGGTGGGTGCATCCAAAAACGTTGCGAAACAGCAAGGGAACGGTTATACAAGCCGCGAATTTCCCATTTTGGTGGCTCTAAACCACCGCCCGCGCGGGAACGCGGGCGAACGAGAAGGATTTTTTAAAATGGCCAATACGCTGCTGATGCCCAAGGCGACCGCCGTCTGGCTGGTCGACAACACCGCGCTCTCCTTCGAGCAGATCGCGCAATTCTGCGGGCTGCATCCGCTCGAGGTCAAGGCGATCGCCGACGGTGAGTCGGCGCAAGGCATCAAGGGCATGGATCCGATCATGACCGGCCAGCTGACCCGCGACGAGATCGCGCGCGCCGAGAAGGATCCGAACCACCGGCTGAAGCTTTCCGACCCCAAGGTGCGGGTGCCCGAATCCAAGCGCAAGGGGCCGCGCTAC
Source organism: Mesorhizobium sp. B4-1-4 (assembly GCF_006439395.2). NCBI lineage: Bacteria > Pseudomonadati > Pseudomonadota > Alphaproteobacteria > Hyphomicrobiales > Phyllobacteriaceae > Mesorhizobium > Mesorhizobium sp. B4-1-4. The sequence continues at coordinate 4,444,480 of NZ_CP083950.1, read as the reverse complement.
ACGCCGCTTTCGAAGCGTCAGGACCGGCCGAACGCCATCCTGTGGCTGGTGCGCAACCATCCCGAACTCAAGGACGCGCAGATTTCGCGCCTCGTCGGCACGACCAAGTCGACGATCGAGCAGATCCGCGAACGCAAGCACTGGAACTCGGCCAATCTGCAACCGATGGACCCGGTTACGCTGGGTCTCGCCTCGCAGATCGACCTCGACATGGAAGTCAACCGCGCCTCGCGCGGCCGCGAACAGGCGCAGCCGGTCGGCGACACGCTTTTGCCGGCGGCTCTGACCGAGCGGCTGGTGCCGGCTCCAGAAAAGCCGAAGGACGAGGATGCCGAGCTTGACGCCAATGCCGTGTTCGCCAAGCTCTCGGCGCTGAAGTCCAAGAACGAGGACACCGACGACGAATAGGATTGCGATAGACCAATGAAAAAAGCCCGCTTCGCGCGGGCTTTTTTATTGGGATCCTTTTCTCAGCTTCGCGCCGCACGGTCCGGCGCCATGCCGTAGTCCTCGCTGCGCTCCACCGCGCGGTAGAAATCGGCAAGCTGCTTGCCGCGCTCCGGCTTGAAGATGCGGCCGGCGATGACCACCGAGGCGATGCGGTCGATGCGGAAGGCGCGGAAATCGTCGCGCATCTCGCACCAAGCGACCAGCGTCCACACCTTGCCCCAGAACCACAGGCCGAGTGGCCTGATGTCGCGCGCGGTGCCGCGGCCGGCCTCGTCGCAATAGTCGATGGTCAGCACCTGGCGCTTCTCGACCGCCCGCTCGATCAGGTCGATCGCCTCGCGGGCGGCGTCGCTGACGACCCACATCGGGGTGTGGATCTCGGTGCGGGCGATGCGGTCCTTCTCGGCGTCGGGCAACACGGCGCCGATCTTGACCAGCGCCTCGTCGGCGGCCCGCGCCATGGCGGCGCCGCCAAAGGCGCGCACCATGCGCGCGCCGGCGACCAGCGCCACGATCTCGTCACGCGTGAACATCAGCGGCGGAAGGTCGAACCCCTCCCTCATCATGTAGCCAACGCCAGCCTCGCCGTCGATCGGCACCCCGGTCGACTGCAGGTCGGCAATGTCGCGGTAGATCGTTCGCTCGGAAACCTCGAGCCACGTGCCGAGCTTCTGCGCGGTGACCAGACGGCCACCACGCAGATGCTGCACGATCTGAAAGAGCCTGTCGGCGCGGCGCATCGTGTCGTCCCTCGGTGTTGTTTCCAGAGCGGCTTACCGTTTCACCGAAATGGCGAACCGCTCCATCTCTCTGTTTCGAAGCAATTCCGGGCGGAAGACAGGAGCACACTCTTCCTGGAATTGCTCTAGGCATGCCGCTGTCCCAGCCCGGCGCCCACCCTGGGGCGGCATGCATTATGGTTTCAGCCCTTCGCGCTTGCGCTGCGCGGCGACGAATTCCGCGCCAAAAGACAATTTCCTCGTTGTCGGCGCCGTCGCATCGAGCACGCGCCAGAAGGGTGCGATGTCATCAAGCGTCATGCCGCGCCCGAGATCCTCGTTGGCTGCTTCGGCGACTGTGCGCAGATGATAGCCTATCGTGGCCGGGCATGTCACTTCAGCGCCATGTTCGATGGCGAGCGCGGTGCGCAAAGCGCGGACATCCATGCCAATGCCTGCGGGAATCGAGCGGATGAAATCGTCGACCTGCCGCGCGGTCGGCACCAGCATCGGCTGGCCCTCGATGACGTCTCCCATGGCGCGGGGCGTCGGTTTCACGCCGTTGATGCCAGGCGTGTTCAGCCTGTCGTTCCAGCTCTTCATCGATCGTCCTCTCGGCCGGCCATGCGCATTATGTCACCATCGCACGCACCTCCTGACAGCATAGTGTCAGGATGCTTCCGCGTACTCCTTCATGAACAGCGTCCGCATCTGCGCGAGATCGCCGCCTTTGCCGGGATAGAGAGCCTGCAGAAAAGCAAGGGCGAAGGTGCCGGGCGCCGAACCCGGCGCGGAAACGATTTTGCCGTCGGCCACGGCGTGCGGCACGTCCTGATAATTGTTATCGCCAGCATAGCCGGCTTCGTGGCGATTGATCCAGTCACGGCCATTGCTGGTATGCTTGGCATTCTCGAAGAGGCCAGCCCGGGCCAGCGCCAATGTTCCGGCGCAGATACCGCCGACCACACCGCCGCGCGACGCGACGCTGGTGAGCAGTTCGGCGGCATCCGGCGGTTCCTTGCCAGCCCACTGATCCGAGCCGATGACGGCAACCGCATCAAGATCGATGTTTTCATCGGCTTTCGCCGAGCGGTCCGGCTCCAACCGAAAACCGCTAATTCCCGTCACCGGCTTGTTACCCGGCGTCAGCGACACAGCGCGAGCGCCAAACCATTCCACCGCCGAGGCCGCCAAGAGCCCATATTCCCAGTCGGCGAAACCTTCGATGAAAAGGAAGCCGATAGTCTTCCGATCGGGCATGCGCTCGCTCCATCCCTTGCGCGCCGGGCTCTATTTCAGGCGTGCCGTGCCTGTAAAAACGGGCCACCTTTGGATGGCACGCGTTGATATCTGGGCGTTGACTCGTCCGCGTCCAACAGTCGCCTCGAAAATTTTGTCTCAATTGCCGCGAAGGCGACGGTCGGCATACATGTCCGGCCAGCCGATATCCTTGCGAATGTCGGCGGGGAGCGAATTCATAAAGCGCTGCGTGCGGATTTCATTGCGCATCGTGCGCACCTTGCCGACATAGTGCTGCATGCCGCGCAGAATGGTAAAACCGTTCATGGCTATTCTCCTCTCTCTGACTGGAGGCAGTATCGCACACCCCTCCTGACAGCAGTCTGTCAGGAGCATGGCAGGGCACAGAAGATGGTTCCCTTCGGCGCGTATCTCCAGGGCAAGCGTCGGTTTTCCCGGCGTCACGTCCGCCCGCAGCTGGTCTCGGCGGGCACTGATTGTTCACCAATGGAATGCCAATCGACGGGGCGTTGTTCATCGTCCGATGACGGACTGTCGGGATGGGCGGCCTTCCGCGATGGGACCCCAATGCTGATATGAAAGGGAGAAAATTCTTCCCACAAAACAGGGAGACGACCATGAGCCTGCAACTGACAGGAATCCACCATCTGACCGCCATCACCGCCAATGCGCCGGGCAATCTTCACTTCTACACGAAGGTGCTGGGCCTGCGGCTGGTCAAGAAGACGGTGAACCAGGACGATACCTCGGCCTACCACCTCTTCTATGCCGACGGCGAGGCAACGCCGGGCACCGACCTCACCTTCTTCGACTGGCCGGTTGGCCGCGAACGGCGCGGCACCCACAGCATCGCGCGGACCAGCCTCCGGGTCGGCGGCCGGGAGAGCCTTGGCTGGTGGAAGCAGCATCTGGCCGGCGAGGGCGTCGTGACAGGGGAGATTGCCGATATAGGCGGCTACCCGTCACTGGATTTCGAAGATCCCGAAGGCCAGCGTCTGCGGCTGGTCAGCGATGGCGGTAGCGGCGGCAGCCATCCCTGGGCGCAAAGCCCGGTACCGGCCGAGCATCAGATCCGCGGGCTCGGGCCGATCGTCATCAGCGTTCCCGACATCACCAACACCGAGGCGGTGCTGACCAAGGTGATGAACATGCGTGAAGTCCGCGACTATGCCTCGCCGGATGGCGAGGGCCAGGTCCACGTCTTCGAAATGGGCGCGGGCGGGCCGGCGGCGGAGCTTCATGTTGCCGTGCAGCCTGGACTGGCGCCAGCGCGGCAAGGCGCCGGTGCGGTCCATCATGTCGCCTTCAGAGCGCCGGACCAGGAGACGCTGCATCAGTGGACGGCCCGCCTGACCGAATTCCGTCTGCCGTCGAGCGGCGAGGTGGAGCGCTATTACTTCCGCTCGCTCTATTTTCGCGAGCCGAACGGCATGCTGTTCGAGATCGCCACGGACGGGCCGGGGTTCACCGCCGACGAGCCGCTGGAGACACTTGGCGAAAGCCTGGCGCTGCCGCCCTTCCTCGAAGCAAAACGCGCTTCGATCGAGGCCGGCCTCAAGCCGCTGAGGTAGATCTAGGTCGTTCCCTGAAAGATAACGCCGCGTTCCGGTTCGGATCGCGGCGCGTATTCATTCTCAGGAACGAAGAAGGCGCTTTGACAGCCGGCCGCGTTGCTGGTCAAAGGCGGCATGACGAAACTCCTCGCCCTTGTCATTGTCGGTTTCATGGTGATCCAGATCATCAAGCCACTCGGCTGGCCCGGGCTCAAGCGACGGAGCGATTTCTGGAAGCTGGCGGTTCTCGCGATGGCAGCGATCTCGCTGGCCGCCGTGCTTGGGCATTTAACATAGGCCCCCGCACTGTCCGTCGGTCTTCAGTCGCCAAGCACCGGGCCGACGAGATGTTCCGCCCAGGCCCGGTAGCCGGCTTCCGAGGCGTGAAAGCCGTCCGAGGCAAAGCCGGCTTCAGGATTGGTGATCGGCAGGCGAGGTGCCGGCACCGCGCCGCGCTCCAGGCAGAGGCGTTCGCCCATCCGGTTCATTGCGTTTGCGCGGATTTCCAGGATCTTGCCGAGCAGCGGCGGCATGGCCGGCGCTCGCGTGAACTCCAGCACCGGCGACCACACGACGCGCGCCTCCGGCCATTTGGCACGCAACGCATAGAGCAGGCCGCCGAACTCTTTCTTGAAGCGCGACACCGAGTGGTAATTCTTGGTGTCGTTGGTGCCGATGGCGAGCACGATATGCGTCCATGGCTCGGCCGACAGATTGGGCAGGACGTGGTCTCGGATCTGGCCTGACGTCGCCGAATTGAAGCCGGCGGCACGCCAGCGCACGGCGCCGCCGGTGCGCTGGGAGATCAGCACGGCGAGTTGCGCGGCAAGTCCGTTTTCGGAATTGCCGATGCCCACCGAAGCGGCCGAGGAGTCGCCCAGCACCAGCAGCGAAATTGCCGGCGCGCTGCCCGCTATCTCATGCATGACCGGGCCCTGCGCCGGCAGCATACGCGTGGTGCGGCGGCGCACGGCCAAGCCCTGCCAGACATAGACGGGGAAGGCGAGCCAGGTGAGAAGGGCCGGGAAGCGCATGGCGGAACCGTGGAACAATCTGCGGCAGGTCTAGCGCATGTTTCGGCGCAGGTGAACGATCTTCAGTCGCAGCAGCCCGGCGGTTCATCGTTCTGCGTCGGGTGACGGTCCTGATATTCGTCATGCAGGCGGACCCAGTCCATCAGGCCATGATAGGGGCCATTTTCGTTGCGCCCCTTCGGCGTCATGTCGAGATAGGCATAGGTGCCGATCAGCGCCTCGCCACCCCGGGCGCGCGACAGGAAGGTGAGAAAGGTGTCGCCATTCTCATCCCTGTAAAAGACGCTGGTGCCCGGAAGCTCCTTCGAGGTCCGGGGACGGGTCTCGAAATTGTAGGTGGTGTCGCCGGTGGCGATCTGCCGGTCGGTGAAGGAAACCTGCATGTCGAAATTGAAATCCGACGCATAGGAGGACACCCAGTCGAATTTCCAGCCCATGCGCTGCTTGTAGGTCCGCCAGGGGCGCGCGCGAGACCACGACGAGCGACACGTCGTGATGCCTGAGGTGCCGGTTTGCGCCATCGATATGGTCGGCCAGGAAAGAACAGCCCTCGCAATGATGGACGCAGCCCGGCCCGAACATGAAGTGGTAGACGATCAGCTGACTGTTGGCGCCAAACAGGTCGGCCAGCTTCTTCGGGCCTTGCTCGGTGTCGAAGACATAGTCCTTCCTGATCTTCAGCCACGGCAATTCACGCCGCTCGGCCGCGATGCGCTCGCGCAACCGCGTCAGTTCCTTCTCGCGGATCAAATGCGCCTTGTGTGCCTGGAACCAGTCTTCGCGTGAAACGACCTTGTTGCGATGCATGAACCTCTCCCTGTCTGCACCCCAAGGACGTTCGGGATGGGCGCAAACCGACATCGCCGCTAGTGACGCCTTGAGGAAATAGGAACGGGAGACCTTGGCCCAAGTCCGACAGTCACAAACAAAACCCGGGCACGTCGGCCCGGGTTCGCGGCAGGACGGACGAATTGCGATCAGGCGGCGCTTTCCAGCGTTGGCTTCCATTTTCCCAATGCCGCAAGATGGTTCATGTGGGCGCGATGGGTAAAGGCGGCCTGGCCGGCGGCGACGTTCGAGGCCTTGCCGCTCCATGCCTTCTGCGGCGCGGCCTGCAGCGCGCGGCCGTAGGAGAAGGTCAGCTTCCACGGATGCGGGCCGATGGCGTTGATGGCGTTGAGGTTGGCGGTCGCTTCCTCGTCCTCCTGACCGCCGGAGAGGAAGGCGATGCCCGGCACGGCGGCCGGCACCGTCTCACGGAAGAGTTTTATGGTCTTTTCGGCGACCTCCTCGGGGCTGTCCACCTTGCCCGACTTCTTGCCCGACAGCACCATGTTCGGCTTCAGGATCATGCCTTCGAGCACGACGCGCGCCGCGTAGAGCTCGTCATAGAGCTTCATCAGTGTGGCCTTCGAGACCTCGTAGCAGGTAGCGATGTCGTGGGCGCCGTCCATCAGCACTTCCGGCTCGACGATCGGCACGATGCCGGCTTCCTGGCACAGGGCGGCGTAGCGGGCGAGCGCGTGAGTGTTCGAGGCGATCGAATTGGCCGAAGGCACGCCCTTGGTGGTGTCGATGTCGATCACCGCGCGCCATTTGGCGAAGCGGGCGCCGAGCTTGTAATAGTCGGCAAGCCGCTCGCGCAGGCCGTCGAGGCCCTCGGTGATGGTGTCGCCGGGAAAGCCGGCGAGGGGTTTGGCTCCGGCATCGACCTTGATGCCGGGAATGGCGCCGGCCGCCTTGATGATATCGACCAGCGGCGTGCCGTCGGCCGCCTTCTGGCGGATGGTCTCGTCATAGAGGATGACGCCGGAGATGTACTTGGTCATCGCGTTGGAGGCGCGGAACATCATCTCGCGGTAATCGCGGCGGCTGTCGGCGGTCGATTCGACGCCGATGACATCGAAGCGCTTTTTGATGGTGCCAGAACTTTCATCGGCGGCCAGCAGGCCCTTGCCGTTGGCCACCATCGCGGCGGCAATGTCTTCGAGACGTTCGCTCATCATGCTTCTCCTGAAGGGGTTCGTTCCGCGCTTAATGGAAGTCTACCGCCAAAGGAATGGCATCGGAAAGCTCGAATCGATTGAAAGTCTCTGGCGCCCTCGTTTGCTCCGTGTTGATGCAAAATCCCGGACGAAAAACCGTCTCACACTTTCCTGGAATTGCTTACCGCTTCAACACGTCGACGCCGGGCAATGGCTTGCCTTCCATCCATTCCAGGAAGGCGCCGCCGGCGGTCGAGACATAGGTGAAGTCGTCGGCGACGCCGGCGTGGTTGAGGGCCGCCACCGTATCGCCGCCACCGGCGACGGAGACCAGCTTGCCGGCCTTGGTGCGCGCCGCCGCGTGCTTGGCCGCGGCCACCGTCGCGTGGTCGAAGGGCTCGATTTCGAAGGCGCCGAGCGGGCCGTTCCAGACCAGCGTGGCGGCGCGGTCGATCCATTCGCCGATCGTCGTCACCGTCTTGGCTCCGACATCCAGGATCATGCCGTCAGTCGGCACGTCCGAGATGGCGACGGTCTCGCAGGCGGCACCCGCCTTGAACTCCTTGGCGACGACGCCATCGACCGGGAGGATGATGGCGCAGCCTGCCTCGGCCGCCTCGATCATGATCTGTTTGGCGGTCGCGGCCAAATCATGCTCACACAGCGACTTGCCGACATCGGTGCCGCGCGCGGCGAGGAAGGTGTTGGCCATGCCGCCGCCGATGACCAGCGCGTCGACCTTCTTCACCAGGTTCATCAACAGATCGATCTTGGTTGAGACCTTGGCTCCGCCGACGATGGCGACGACCGGCCGGACCGGATTGCCCAGTCCCTTTTCCAGCGCCTCGAGCTCGGCCTGCATGGTGCGGCCGGCAAAGGCCGGCAACAGACGCGCCAGCCCTTCAGTGGAAGAGTGGGCGCGGTGGGCCGCCGAGAAGGCGTCGTTGACGAAGATATCGCCATTGGCGGCGAGCCGATCGGTGAAGGCGTGGTCGTTTTTCTCCTCGGCCTTATGGAAGCGGGTGTTTTCGAGCAGCAGCACGTCGCCCTTGTTCATGGCGGCAACGGCGCTGCCTGCCGTGTCGCCGACGCAATCGCCGGCGAAGCCCACGGGGCGCCCAAGCACTTCGGCCGTGGCTTTTGCAATCGGCTCCAGCGAGAATTCGGGCGAAGGGCCATCCTTGGGGCGGCCGAAATGGGCGAGCAGGATGACCTTGGCGCCTTTGCTGGACAGTTCGGCGATGGTCGGCGCAATACGCTCGATGCGCGTGGCGTCGGTGACCTTGCCGTCGGCGACGGGAACGTTAAGGTCGACGCGCACCAGCACGCGCTTACCGCTGATGTTGCCGATATCATCCAGTGTCTTGAAGGCAGCCATGCCGGTCCCTTTCCTAGGAAATCGCCGGGACCATACCCCGCATCGGCGGCGATGCAAGGCTTTGACAGGGCGGGGCGCGAAATTTTGAGGCGGGCGGGGACATAGTCCGTGAGGGCTGCCCCAGGCGGATGGAGTGATCGCCGTCGTCAGTTCCCGGTCGTCGCCTTTTCAACCGGTGGCTCGGCGTCGTCAGTCCGTGCCGGCGCTGCCTGCGTCTGCGCCGGCTTGCGCCAGTTGCGGATAAAGGCGCTCAAACGGTCGCCCATCTCGCCGGCGCTGAGGAAGACCGGCACCCGCGCCACCGGCGCGGTCGGCTCAAAGGAAAGGCCAAGGCCCGTGATCCTGCCCTTGTCGTCGACATCCCTGACGATCAGCTCGATTGGACCGAGCAGCACGCGGTCGGCATATTCGGCATGGCCGCCGAGCCGCGCGGTGACCAGCGCGCCGACGGTGAGCTTCTGCTCCGCCTCGGTCAGGCCTGGCGTGTAGGCGGCTTCCAGTTCGGCGGCGGAGCGCGCCGGGTCGACGGCGAAGGCGCCAAAGAAATCGGCATCCTCGGGATCGACCACGGCCCGGCTGGCGAACAGCTTGTCGAGCAGGCGAGGATAGCGGTCCGGCACGAAGATGTAGACCTGATCGCCGGCGGCCAACCGCCCCATGTCCTGGAAACGCATCGAGCGGCCGTCACGCAGGACCAGCGAGGGACGGGCCCAGCGCGGAATGCGTTCGCCGCGCGCCACCGGACTGCCTTGAGCCACGCGATAGGCGAGAAGCTCGTGATGGGCGGAACCGGGAAGCTCCAGTTCGACCTTGTCCAGCGGCCCGAGCCGCGCCGGCACGATAAGGCCGAGCCGGCGCGCCAACGGGCCAACGGTCCAGCCCTGGATAACCAGCGAAACCAGGACGATCATGAAGGCGGCGTTGAAGATGGTGCGGCCGTTCTCCAATCCACCGAGCAGCGGGGTGATGGCGAGCAGGATCGAGACGGCGCCGCGCAGGCCGACCCAGGAGACGAAGGCGACTTCGGGGCGCGGCAGGCGAAACGGGATCAAGCAGAGCCAGACCGCGACCGGTCTCGCCACAAACATCAGGAACAGGCCGAGCAGCACCGCCGGCACCATGATCGCCGGAAATTGCGAGGGCGTCGCGAACAGGCCGAGGATCAGAAACATGATGATCTGCGCCAGCCACGACATGCCGTCCTGGAAGCGCTTCAGGATGGTGACGGCGCGGATGTCGGAATTGCCTGATATGAGGCCGGCGAGATAGACCGCCAGGAAGCCCGAGCCGCCGATCGCGCCGGCGGCGGCGAAGACCATCAGCGACAGGGTCAGCACGAAGATCGGCAGCAGGCCATGGTCGAGATTGAGCCGGTCGACGAGGCGCACGATGGCAAGGCCGCCCAGCACGCCGACAATGGCGCCGAGGCCCATATTGATGACGAAGCCGAGGATCAGGTTGGTGACCAGGACATTGGCTTCAGGGTTCGCATGGGCGGCGATGATCTCGACCAGCGTGATGGTCAGGAAGATGGCGATCGGGTCATTGGTGCCGGACTCCACCTCGAGGGTGGAGCGCACGCGCTCGCGCAGATTGATCTCGCCGGCGCGCAGCAGGAAGAACACCGCCGCGGCGTCGGTCGAGGCGACGGCGGCGCCGAGCAGGAAGGATTCCAACCAGGAGAGGTTGAGCATGGAGTGGGCGGCGGCTCCGAACAGGCCCGTGGTCAGTACCACGCCGACCGTGGCCAATGACAGGGCCGGCCCCGCAGCCTGCCGCAAGGCGTTGAGCGGTGTGCCGAAGCCGGAATCGAACAGGATGATGGCCAGCGCCAGTGAGCCGGCAAAATAGGCGACACGGGCATTGTCGAATTCGATGCCGAGGCCGTCAGTTCCGGTGGCGAGCCCGATGCAGAGAAACAGAAGCAGGAGGGGAGCGCCGAAGCGGAAGGCGATCAGGCTCGAAAACGCGGCGGCGACAACCAGCGCCGTGCCGACCAGCGTGACGAGATAGATCGCGTGCTCCATCCGTGATTTGCCCCTCGAATTCCTCTGCTTTCTCGCTTTACGGGAGAGTGGGGCGAAGGCATGGCCAGTGCAAGGCGGCCGGATGGTTTTTTGCCCAATGCCGCTGATTTTCGACGGTTCTGGAGTTGTTGCTTCGGCAAACGAAAACGCCCGGCCGAAGCCGGGCGTTCTGATCTGTCGAGACTGGCTCGCGATCAGGCGATGGTCTTGCCGAAAGCGACGGCGGTATCGGACATGCGGTTGGAGAAGCCCCACTCGTTGTCGTACCACGACAGCACGGAGACGAAGTTGCCGTCCATGACCTTGGTCTGGTCGAGCGCCATGATCGAGGAATGCGGATCGTGGTTGAAGTCGACCGAGACGTTCGGATGATGGGTGACCGACAGCACACCCTTCAGCTTGCCGTTCGAGGCGGCGATGACCGCGTCGTTGATTTCCTGCACCGTGGTCGGTCGCTTGGCGATGAACTTGAAGTCGACGACCGAGACGTTCGGGGTCGGCACGCGGATCGAGATACCGTCGAGCTTGCCCTTGAGGTCGGGGAGCACAAGGCCGATCGCCTTGGCGGCGCCGGTCGAGGTCGGGATCTGCGAAAGGGCCGCGGCGCGGGCGCGGTAGAGATCCTTGTGCATAGTGTCCAGCGTCGGCTGATCGCCGGTGTAGGAGTGGATCGTCGTCATCATGCCCTTTTCGATGCCGACCGTCTCGTGCAGCACGGCCGCCAGCGGCGCAAGGCAGTTGGTGGTGCAGGACGCGTTCGAGATGACGATATGGTCCTTGGTCAGCTTGTCGTGGTTGATGCCGTAGACGACGGTGAGGTCGGCACCTTCTGCGGGAGCCGAAACGAGGACGCGCTTGGCGCCGGCGGTCAGGTGCGCGGCGGCCTTGTCGCGGGCGGTGAAGATACCGGTGCATTCGAGCGCGACGTCGACGCCCAGTTCCTTCCACGGCAGCTGCGTCGGATCCTTGATCGCGGTGACCTTGAACTTTTCCTTGCCGACCGTGATCTGGTCGCCGGAAACGGACACTTCATGGGGAAAGCGGCCATGCACGCTGTCAAAGCGCAGCAGGTGCGCATTGGTCTCGACCGGACCAAGATCATTGACGGCGACGACCTCGATGTCCTTGCGGCCGGATTCATGGATGGCGCGCAGGATGTTGCGGCCGATGCGGCCGAATCCGTTGATGGCAACTCTGACAGTCATTTTTCTCTCCCGGGGAGCTGGAGGGCGGACAATTGGTCCGCAGCTTCATAGCGGCGGACGGACAAAGAATCCAGCCGCAGTGGCATGGATTTAAATCGATTTAGTCGATCCAGACCCGCGAAGTCGCCTCAGGCGACCTCGCGGTGGGACCAGGCCTTATTTGCCGTGCAGGCGAGCTTCGGCTGCCTTGGCGGCCGCCTCGGCGGTGATGCCGAAATGCGGATAGAGCTGTTCGATGGTGCCCGAGGCGCCGAAGCCGGTCATGCCGACGAAGATGCCGTCCGAGCCGATGAAATGATCCCAGCCCTGGCGGATACCGGCTTCGATCGCCATTTTGATCGGCGCGTCGCCGATCGTCTTCTTGCGGTAATCGTCGCTCTGCTTGTCGAACAGTTCAAAGCAAGGCACCGAGACGACGCGGGTCGGATGACCGTGCTTTTCCAAGAGGTCGCGGGCGCCAAGCGCGATCTCGACCTCGGAGCCGGTGGCGAAGATGGTCACCGCGGCTTCACCGCTGGCGGCGGCCAGTTCGTAAGCGCCCTGGCCGCTCAGGTTCTTTTCGGTGAACTCGGTGCGCACCGTAGGCAGGTTCTGCCGGGTCAGCGCCAGCGTTGACGGCGTCTTTTCCGATTCAAGGGCGATCTGCCAGCACTCGGCGGCTTCCACCGCGTCGGCCGGACGGAAGACGTTGTGGTTAGGAATGGCACGCAATGCCGCCAGATGCTCGACCGGCTGGTGGGTCGGACCGTCTTCGCCCAGACCGATGGAATCATGGGTCATGACGAAGATCGAGCGGATGCCCATCAATGAGGAAAGCCGCATCGCGGGGCGGGCGTAGTCCGAGAAGCAGAGGAACGTGCCGCCATAGGCGATAAGGCCGCCATGCAGCGTCAGGCCATTGATCGCGGCGGCCATGCCGTGCTCGCGGATGCCGTAGTGGACATAGCGCTGGCCATAGTCATCAGGCGTGATGTTCTTGGTCTGGCTCGTCTTGGTGTTGTTCGAGCCGGTCAGGTCGGCCGAGCCGCCGATGGTTTCGGGCACGGCACCGTTGATGACCTCCAGCGCCATTTCCGACGATTTGCGGGTAGCGACCTTGGGCTTGTCGACGGACAGCTTCTTCTTGTAGTCGGCGATGACGGCGTCGAAGTTGGACGGCAGTTTGCCGGCGAGACGGCGCTCGAACTCGGCCTTCAGCTTGGCGTCGGCCTTGGCAAGGCGGCCTTCCCAGTCGGTGCGGGCCTTGACGCCAGCCTTGCCGGCGGTGCGCCAGGCGTCGAGGATGTCGGCCGGGATTTCGAAGGGCGGCGAGTCCCAGTTGAAGAACTTGCGGGCGCCGGCGATCTCATCGGCGCCGAGCGGCGAGCCGTGCGCCTTGTTGGTGCCGGCCTTGGTCGGCGCGCCGAAGCCGATGGTCGTCTTGCAGGCGATCATCGTCGGCTTGTCGGAATGGCGGGCGGCTTCGATGGCATAGGCGATCGCTTCCGGATCCGTACCGTCGATATGGCTGGCGTTCCAGCCCGAGGCCTGGAAGCGGGCGACCTGGTCGGTGTTGTCGGCCAGCGATACCGGACCGTCGATCGAGATGTTGTTGTTGTCCCAGAAAACGATCAGCTTGTTGAGCTTGAGGTGCCCGGCAAGCGCGATGGCTTCCTGGCTAACGCCTTCCATCAGGCAGCCGTCGCCGGCCAGCACATAGGTGTAGTGGTCGACGAGGTCGTTGCCGAAGGCGGCATTCATGATGCGCTCGCCGAGCGCGAAGCCGACCGAATTGGCGAGGCCCTGGCCGAGCGGGCCGGTTGTGGTTTCAATGCCGGTGGCGTGACCGTATTCGGGATGGCCGGCGGTCTTGGAGCCCAACTGGCGGAAATGCTTGATCTGGTCGATGGTCATGTCTTCGTAGCCGGTCAGGTGCAGCAGCGAATAGAGCAGCATCGAGCCATGGCCAGCCGACAGGATGAAGCGGTCGCGGTCGGGCCAGTGCGGGGCCTTGGGGTCATATTTCAGGAAGCGGGTGAACAGTACCGTGGCGATGTCGGCGCAGCCCATGGGCAGGCCGGGATGCCCGGAATTCGCCTTTTCGACGGCGTCCATGGAGAGAAAACGGATCGCATTGGCCATCCGGTCATGTTGTTCACGCGACGTCATGGTTCCTCCGGGGTGAGGGTTTGGGGCTTGGGAGAGCCCTTGAAAAGGGTGCGCGACACATAGCAGGCGCGGGTTTTTAGTCAACAAATCGGGTGCACATTTGCCGGTCTTGTGATGCCGGCGGCGAGCCTACATTAGCGTTAGCAGGGGACAGTCGCGAGAGCTTTGTTGACGTCGCCTTCACCCGGTGCCTAATGTTTCGGGGATAACGCGTTCTGAACGCGAACGATTCGGTGATGGGCAGGGCACAGGACGAAGGCCATGACCGGGGAAACCACGCTCAAGGAAGTGATCGCAAGGCTGGGCAAGGCCATTGAAGGGCTGGAAAATGCCGTCGCGGCCAAGCTGGAGCATGAACGCGACTATTCGGAAGCCGAGGCCGAGGTGCAGCGGATGAATGCCGACCGCTCGCGGCTGGCGCAGGAACTCGACAATTCCGAAGCGCGCGCCGAACGGCTGGAAGATGCCAACAAGGAAGTATCGCGACGGCTGGTGACCGCCATGGAAACCATCCGCGCCGTGTTGGACAGATAGGAGCTGGCCCATGGCACAGGTCACGGTTTCAATCGACGGCAAGCAGTATCGGATGGCCTGCGACGAGGGCCAGGAAGAGCATCTGATCGACCTTGCCGAGCGCTTCGACCGATATGTCTCGCATCTGAAGGATTCTTTTGGCGAGATCGGCGACCAGCGCCTGACCGTGATGGCCGGGATCATGGTGATGGACGAGCTTTCGGAACTGCAGAAACGCGTCAAGGGCATGGAAAGCGAAGTGCTGACCTTGCGCAAGACCCGCGACGAGGCGCTGACCAAGGCTGACAGGAACGACAGCGTGCTGACCAACGCGCTTGGCGCGCTGGCGCAGCGCATGGAAGATCTGACGGTGACGCTTGCGATCAACAAGGCCTGATCGCTCTTCCAGTCGGACCCCTCTGGGCGTTATGGGTTCAGCGGATATCTGAAAACTCCTGCCGTCCCTGCCATGAAGGACGGAAATTTCGCCGCCAGCGCTGCCGCTGGGGGCTTTAAGCATTTTGTAGGTCGCTGCCGAGGGTGCTAGAAAGGGTGCCGAGCCGCGGCATTGGGTTGGCGGCATTTGTCACAAGGTAGGGATAAGCCATGAGCCTTCGTATCAACGACATTGCACCGGATTTCACCGCGGAGACGACGCAAGGGACCATCAAGTTCCATGACTGGATCGGCGACGGCTGGGCGATCCTGTTCAGCCATCCAAAGAATTTCACGCCAGTCTGCACGACCGAGCTTGGCACGATGGCGGGGCTCGAAGGCGAGTTCAAGAAGCGCAATGTCAAGATCATCGGCATTTCGGTCGATCCGGTCGCGAGCCACGAAAAATGGCAGGCCGACATCAGGACGGCGACCGGCCATTCGGTTCACTATCCGCTGATCGGCGACAAGGACCTCAAGGTCGCCAAGCTCTACGACATGCTGCCGGCAGGCGCTGGCGAGACCTCGGAAGGCCGCACGCCCGCCGACAATGCCACCGTGCGCTCGGTCTATGTCATCGGGCCGGACAAGAAGATCAAGCTGGTGCTGACCTATCCGATGACCACGGGCCGCAACTTCGACGAGATTCTGCGCGCGGTCGATTCCATGCAATTGACCGCCAAGCATCAGGTGGCGACGCCGGCGAACTGGAAGCAAGGCGAGGACGTCATCATCACCGCCGCTGTTTCCAACGAGGACGCGATCAAGCGCTTCGGCGCCTACGAGACCGTCCTGCCCTATCTCAGGAAGACCAAGCAGCCGTCCGCCTGAAACAGCAACGGTTTTTGCCTTTTCCTTCCTCCCGGGCCAAGTCATGCTTGACTGGCCCGCTTGGGTGGACAACCATGCCTCTGCCGGGGTTCGGCGGAGAAAATCGTTCCGGCCGGTAATGGGTTGGGGAAGCTCGCTTTGGACGTGGCTTTGGCAAGACCGCAGGTCAGGGGTTTCTATGACAAGCCGACAGGGGCCGTCCAGTATGTCGTCGCCGATCCGGCGACGAGGCGGTGCGCCATCATCGACCCGATTCTCGATTTCGATGAGAGATCCGGCGCAACGGCGACAAGGAGCGCCGACGCGGTGCTCGATTTTGTCAGGGAAAACGGGCTGGAGCTCGAGTGGATCCTCGACACCCACCCGCATGCCGACCATTTCTCGGCCGCGCATTATCTGAGCGAGAAGACAGGAGCGCCGATGGCGATCGGCGACAGGATCGTCGACGTCCAGGCACTGTGGAAAGTGATCTACAACTGGCCGGATTTTCTGGCCGACGGCTCGCAGTGGGACAGGCTGTTCAGGCAAGGCGAGATCTTCCAGGTCGGGACCATCCCGGTCAAGGTGCTGTTCTCGCCCGGACACACACTGGCCTCGATCACCTATGTGATCGGTGACGCCGCCTTCGTGCATGACACGCTGTTCATGCCCGACAGCGGCACGGCGCGGGCGGACTTTCCCGGCGGCAGTGCCGCGCGGCTGTGGCGCTCGATCCAGGAGATCCTGGCGCTGCCCGACGAGACGCGCGTGTTCGTTGGCCACGATTATCAGACCGGTGGCCGCGAGCCCCGGTGGGAAAGTACGGTCGCCGCGCAGAAGGCCAGCAACATCCATCTCGGTGCTGCACACAGCGAGGCCGAGTTCGTCGCCCTGCGCGAGGCGCGCGACCGGACATTGCCGATGCCGCGGCTGATCCTGCATGCCTTGCAGATCAACATGAATGGCGGGCGCCTGCCGGAACCGGAAACCAACGGAAGGCGGTATCTGAAGTTTCCCTTGGATGGGCTGTAGGCAGTGCTACTGCCGGCACTCGAGGCTCTAAGGCAGATGCCGTCAGTGAAACTGCTGATCTGCCCGCAAGGGGGGATCAACTGTCGCCTCGTTTTTGCCAACCACCCGAACACAAAAAAGCGGCGCCAGTTTCCTGACGCCGCTCAGACTGCTGACGAACCCCGTCGATTTTCGGCGGGGTTTTGTTTTGCGCGTTGATTGAGCTTTGTAAATTGGTGTCAGGAGAAGATGTCAGGAGGCTGGCGCTGCGCATCTGGCCTCAGGCGGGTGCTGGTTTTGGGCTTGGCCAGAGGCTGATTGCGATCTTTTTCATGTTCTGGGCGGCGGCGGCGATCAGGCACTGGCAGGCGACGCGGGTTCGCCCTCGGAAGCGGGCATAGCGGTGGCCGAAGAGCTGCTTGGCGTCGGCGAAAGACCGCTCGACCGTCTCCTTGCGGCGCCGGTAGATGGCCTTGCCCCATGCGGTCGAGCGATTGGCGTCGACCCGCTCGCGGGCGTCCTGCCAGACATGGCGCGTGATGGTGCGTTCGGCCTTGGCGTTTGAGGTGCAGGAGGCCAACAGCGCGACAGTCGCGGCAGATCGCCGGATCGCTCCTGTAATGCCGGTAGCCGCTGCGGTCGGTTGTGGCATAGGCAAGCAACTGGCCCTGCGGGCAACGATAGCCGTCCGCATCCGGCTCATAGACGAAGGCGCTCTTCCTCATCATGCCGGGCTTGGGCGGGGTCGGGTTGCGATAGCCGGTGACGCCCCTGATCGTCCTGTCCTCCAGCCCCTTGGCGATGCCCGGCGTGGCGTAGCCGGCATCCAGCCCCGCAGCCGCCACATTGAAGCCGAAGCGCTCCACCTGGCGGTCGAGCCGGCCGAGATAGACGATCGAGTCATGCACGTTGGCCGGCGTGGCGAACGTGTCGGTGATGATGCCGCAACGGCCATCCACCGTGCGGTGATCGAGATAGAAGAAGCCCTTCGGCTTGCCCTCGCGCACCATGTAGCCGGCCTCCGGATCGGCACGGCTGACCTTGGTCTGCTTCTCGGGCGGCTTGCGCTGCTTCTGCTTCTGCTTCAGCGGCTTTTGGCCATGCAGCGCCCGCTCCACCTCGATGGCGCGGTCGAGTTCGCTCCAGTAGTCGGCCCGCGACTTGGCGACCAGGGCAAGGTCGTATTTGCCCTTGTTGGCGTTGGCCTTCAGATGCGTGCTGTCGGTGTAGAGCACCGTCCCGTCCACCAGCCCCGCCCGGATCGCCTGCTCGACGATGCGGTCGAAGATCGCCTGCGCGATCGTCTCGTCCTGGTAGCGCCGGCGCCGGTTCTGCGACAGCGTCGAGGCGTCGAACACCTTGTCCGTCAGCTTCAGCCGCAAAAACCAGCGGTAGGCGACATTGACCTCGATCTCGCGCACCAGCTGCCGCTCCGAGCGCACGCCGAACAGGTAGCCGATGAACAGCGCCTTGAACATCAAGGTCGGATCGAGCGGCGGTCGGCCATTGTCGGCGCAGTAGAGCGGCGCTGTCAGATCGTGGATGAAGAAAAAAGTCGATCGCGCGATCGATCTTGCGCAACAGGTGGTCAGCCGGAACCAGCTGATCCAACGTCACCATCTCGAGCGCGGTCTGTTCAGGGGCGGGTCGCTTCAACATGACCCAGTGAATCAAAAACCCCCGGCAAATGCCAGGGGTTTGTCAGCAGTCTGAGCGGCGCCAGTTTCCTGACGCCGCTTTTGTTTCTAACCGAACCCGACGTTAAGCCGCCGGCTGCGCCTCGATGGTGCGCAGCGCCTGGGTCTGGCGCTTGGCGGCGGCTTTGACCGCGTCCTGCACCTTCTCGAAGGCGCGCACCTCTATCTGGCGCACGCGCTCGCGGCTGATGTCGAACTCGGCCGACAGCTCTTCCAGGGTCAGCGGCTCCTCGGCGAGGCGACGGGCCTCGAAAATGCGCCGCTCGCGATCGTTGAGCACGGCAAGAGCGCCCGACAGCATGCCGCGCCGGTTCTCCAACTCGTCCTGCTCGATCAGCATCTCTTCCTGGCTTTCGTGGTCATCAACCAGCCAGTCCTGCCATTCGCCGGACTCGCCTTCCGTCGCGCGGATCGGCGCGTTGAGCGAGGCGTCGCCCGACAGGCGGCGGTTCATCGACACGACTTCGGCTTCGGAAACGTTCAGCCGCGTGGCGATCTCGGCAATCTGGTCGGGCTTGAGGTCGCCGTCGTCCAGCGCCTGGATCTTGCCCTTCACCTTGCGCAGGTTGAAGAACAGACGCTTCTGGTTGGCGGTCGTGCCCATCTTGACCAGGCTCCACGAGCGCAGGATGTATTCCTGGATCGAGGCCTTGATCCACCACATGGCATAGGTCGCGAGGCGGAAGCCACGCTCGGGTTCGAATTTCTTGACGGCCTGCATCAGGCCGACATTGCCTTCCGAGATCACTTCGCCGATCGGCAGGCCGTAGCCGCGATAGCCCATGGCGATCTTGGCGACGAGCCTCAGATGGCTGGTGACGAGCTTGTGCGCGGCGGACGTGTCTTCATGCTCGGCATAGCGCTTGGCGAGCATGTACTCCTCTTGCGGCTGAAGCATGGGAAAGCGACGGATTTCTTCCAGGTAGCGGCTGAGACCGCCTTCACCGGAAACGATACTGGGTAATGACTGGGCCATGATAGCGCCCCCTCTCTATTGGAGTAATGCCCCCGAAACGCGGCGAGCATGTGACGCGAGCACCATAAGGCTCGCCCGCGACATCGGATGTATACAGGAACAAAACCAGAAAGGACAGCATTTGTTCAACACGAAACAGTGTGTCACGCTCAAGTGAACAATGCCAGTCAGGTTTTTTGATGGCTGGTTTCGAGCTTGTTGATGGCAGGTTCAGAGATCGCGGAAGCCGCCGACGAGTTTCTCCATGTCCTCCGGCATCGGCGCCTCGAACCTCATCGTTAGATGGGTATCGGGATGGCGAAATGCAAGGAGCCAGGCATGCAAAGCCTGCCGGGAAAATGACTTGACCTGACTTTTCAGCGGTTCCGGCAGCCGATTGGCCTTGGTGCGGAAGGCCTGGCCATAGTCGGGGTCGCCAACCACGGGATGGCCGATATGGGCCATGTGGACGCGGATCTGGTGGGTGCGGCCGGTTTCCAGCCGGCATTCGACAAGGCTCGCGGTGGCGAATTCCCGCTGGTTTTCGCCGAAGCGCTCCTGCACGGCGAAGTGGGTGACGGCATGGCGTGCGTCGTCGCGCCCTTCCGGCACCACGGCGCGACGCACCCGGTCGGCGGCCCGGCCGAGCGGTGCATCGACCGTTCCGGTCGGCCTTTGCGGTATGCCCCACACCAAAGCCAGATAGGCGCGTTCGAGATCACCGGTTCGGCCGTGATCGGCGAAGGCTTCGGACAGGGCCTTGTGGGCGCGGTCGGTCTTGGCCACCACCATGACGCCGCTGGTTTCCTTGTCGAGGCGATGGACAATGCCGGGCCGACGCACGCCGCCAATGCCCGACAGGCTGTCGCCGCAGTGATGGATCAGCGCATTGACCAGCGTGCCGGTCCAGTTGCCGGCGCCGGGATGCACGACGAGCCCCGCCGGCTTGTTGACGACGATCAGCGCATCGTCCTCGTAGAGCACATCGAGCGCGATGTTTTCACCCCGTGGCGAGGCCGGCTTCGGTTCCGGCATGGCGACCGATACGCTTTCGCCTGGTGTCATCTTGCGCTTGGTCTCGTCGACCGGCCTGTCGTCGATCATCACCGCGCCCTGCCGGATCAGCATCTGCACGCGGCTGCGCGACATGTCCGGACCAAGCCGGGCGGCCAGCCATTGATCCAGGCGCTGGCCGGCCGCATCCGCGCCCGCCACAAGCACGGTCGGCGCGGCCGCCATGAATTGGTCCTCTATTAATTCAGGGGCCTCTTCGTTATGAGCGCTCATCGAAAAAGTTCCGGAACTGTTTGCCATGGTCAGGCCAATCGCCGACGAAGATCACGAAAAGCCGCTCGACCCTGAAGTCGAAAAGGTTCGCAGGAAACTCATCCGTTTCGTCGGGATCAATCTCGGCCTGCTGTTTCTTGCCCTTATGGTGGTGATCGGAGCCCTTGTCTACAAAGCGCGCAACACGCCGCCGGCGAGCCCGTCGCTGGCCGGCGACGTCCAGGCACCCGCGGGCGAGCCGATCAGCGCCGACATCGTGCTGCCGGTCGGCGCCAAGGTGGTCAGCCAGTCGCTGTCCGGCAATCGCGTCTCGATCGATGCCGAACTTGCCGACGGCGGCCGCACGATCTTCGTCTACGACACGGCGGAGCGCCGCCTGATCGGCCGTTTTGCAATTCGCAACAAATAGGCCGGCCGCAACAATGACCGGGTTTGCCGAACGTCGCCGTGTTGCCACCGTTGCGCTGGTCGTGGCCAACTATGACGAGGCGATTGCGTGGTATGTCGGGCGGCTGGGTTTCCGGCTCGTTGAGGATGTCGATCTCGGCGACGGCAAACGCTGGGTGGCGGTGGCGCCGGCCAACGGGCAAGGTGCCAGACTGCTCCTGGCCGAGGCGTCGGACGAGGCGCAGAGGAAAAGCATCGGCAACCAGACCGGCGGGCGGGTTTTCCTGTTCCTCGAAACAGATGACTTCGCACGTGACCATGCGACGATGCTGGAACAGGGCGTCGAATTCCGCGAGGCGCCGCGTTTCGAGCCCTATGGCACGGTGGCGGTTTTCGCCGATCTGCACGGCAATCTCTGGGACCTCATCGAGCCCAAGCGATAACGCGCGGGCAGCTTTTTGTTCGATGCGGTAAAGCGGCCGAACCCCAGTTGCTTTTTGTCGGCCGTCAGCCTATATCGCCGGTTCTTGAGCGCGCCCATCGTCTAGCGGTCAGGACACCGCCCTCTCACGGCGGGAACAGGGGTTCGATTCCCCTTGGGCGTACCACGACATATCAAGCACTTAGCTCTGATCAACGGAAAACCGTCAAAATAGCGGTTAAAAGCTTGCGCCCCACCACCCTCGGTGCTGCGAGCCGGCTGATCGTCGAACGGATTCGTCACCCACCAACCCGGTGTCGCCAATTGACCGAATACACCCAATTTAAGTCAGGCCGCGACGCTTGAAAGCATAGCGATTTCTGCTAGTTGCGGCGCGGGGTTGCATCCGCGGCAGCGCGGATTTGGGTTGGGGTAGAGTTGGAATGGCCTCGGTGAAGATAATTTGCCCGCGCTGCCACGGCTGCGGCAAGGTTTTCGATTGCTCAAGATGGTGTACGTCAAAAGGACATTGCTGTCCGCAAGGGACGCATCAGACCGGTTGCCCCGGGAAGACCCTCGCCTGCACCGAGTGTGGCGGCGTGGGGATACTGGCGGAAACGGAGCTTAGGGCTGTGGTATAGCCTGGCTTCGGTCAGAACGGGCGGTTTCGCGTTGCGATTGTGCCCTGCATCATCTGGAAAAGCCCTCGACCTTGAACGCCAAGCCTCCTTGCACCGCCGCGCATCGCTAGGAATCGTTGCTGCTGGCGCCGCAGGGCTGATTGCATTAGCATCACGACATGGATCTTGAAGCCGGGCTCAGGCGGCGCGCAGAACGCCGGATGCCGGGCAGGTCCGCACGGGCGGCTGGTGCCGCTGGGAGAGGCCAATGCAGAAACTGCAATCGCAGGGCGTCCATCACATCACGCTGGTCGGCGCCGGGCGCCAGACCTCAATCGATTTCTGGGAAGGCGTGCTTGGCATGCCGTTCATTTTCGAACAGCCCAACCTCGACAAGGCCAGCGAGAGCCATCTCTATTTCGATCCGGGCGACGGCCGGCTGATCACCGTCTTCACCGATGAGAGCCGTACGCCGCAGAAGCGGCGCACGCCGACCGATCCGGGCTGCGTCCATCACATCGCGTTTGCGGTGTCGCGCGTCACCTTCCTGCAAGCGGTCGCCCGGCTCGACGAGCGCGACATCAAGCACAGCGGCGTCAAGGATCGCGGCTTCATGGATTCGATCTATTTCGAGGATCCGCTCGGGCTGCTGATCGAGCTCGCCTCCTACCGTTTCGAGCCGCCGGTGGGCTTTACCCATGCCGACGTGCTGATGGAAGCGCACAGGCTGCGTTTGGCGCGCGGCGACTACAATATCACGGAAGTGCATCTCGCCGACGCGATTCAGGCGCTCGTCGAGCGTTCCCGCGCAACCTTGTCGAACGACCGGACACCGAAGAATCCATACTGAACGGATCAGAGGGAGGAGCAAATGGCGAAGACAGCGACGAAGAGTCCGAAGAAATCCGCGGCGAAATCAGTGGCCAAGCCGGCGGTGAAATCAGCCGTAAAGCCGGCGGCAAAAACAGTGGCAAGGCCGGCGGCCAAGGCCACTGCCAGGCCCGTTGCGAAGGGCAAGGCGAAATCGGCGAAGAAACCTGCCGTGAAGCTCAGCATGCTGAAGCCCAGCGTCAACAACATGACTGTACGGGTGTTCGCGCGCGCGGCCGGGCTGGATGCCGCCGAAACCGATGCCTGGGGCCATACGCGCTCGCCCGAATTCACCGCGCGAAACCCGTCCCATTTGACGCCGATGATCGAAGACAAGGGCCTTCCCAGAGGTGTGTTGTGGGAAAGCTGCGCCATCATGCAGTATCTCGCAAACAAGCACGGGCTGGAGAAATTCTACCCCAAGGCGCCGGCCAAGCGGGCCATGGTCGACAGCGCCATGTTCTATCTGGTCGGTACGCTCTACCCGTATGTGGCGCGCGCCACCTATCCGTTGCTCGGCTTCCCGCAATATGCCGGCGAGGTCGGCCACAGCGACGCCCACCCGGACAAGAAGTCCGAAGCGCAGAAGGCCGCCATGGCCGCGATCGCCGAGCCGCTGGAGATCTTCCACAGCTTCTTCAGGAACGGCAAGCCGTTCATCGGCGGCAAGCATCCGTCGATCGCCGACATCCGGCTGGCGGCGACGCTCGAATTCCTGGCTGTCATCGACTATCCGCTGCCCAAATGGGCGAAAGAGTACATGGCGACGATCGAGAAGAAGCTCGGCAAGGCCTATGCCGAGCCGGCCGGCGACGTGCGTGGCTATATCGCCCATGTGAGGTCGCAGGCGACGGCCTGAGGTTAAGGGTTCGTTAACCAAGCCCCTGTCTACTGTCAGGAATTCACCCCGCGACCACGGATGTACTGGCACAATATCGGTGAAAGGAAAGGTCGGCTCATTGCCGGCCTTTTGCTTTTCGGCCCCATGCTGGAACATCACGGGACAGCGATCAGGCAACGCCAGAGCATCAACTTTTTGCGCCGGGATATTGTCATTGCCGGCGTTGGCTCTAACATCCCTTTCAACGGGTCGGGCAAAGAATGTCGGCTTGGGAGCGAGATGAGGGCTTGCAATGAAAAGCATGGCTGCGACGCTGATCATCGCCGGCGGAATGCTGGTTGGCACAGTCCTCCCGTTGCATGCCGCAACGCTCAACACTATGGATGATGTCGGGGCAGCGATTCAGGCATGCTGGACGCCGCCGCCCGATGCCGGGGATTCGACCGTAACCCTGAGCTTCAGTTTCAAACGCGACGGCACGCTGATCGGCGCGCCGCGGCCGACCGCCGCCAAGGTGGCCGGTGACGACAAGGCGCGGAAGTCGTTCATCGACGCGGCGGTCGCGGCGGTCAAGAATTGCACGCCGCTGAGCTTTTCGCCGACGCTGGCTCAAGGCATAGGCGGCAACGTCTTCACGCTGCAATTCGTCTCGCCGAAGAAATAGCCGTTCTTGCAGAGTTTTCCGGGTTGTCCTGACGCAGATGGGGCCGGGAAAGCTCATATATATATCAACTATATATCAACGGTCCGACAACGGCTTCCAGCTCTGCCAGGATGGCTTTTCGGGCGAGCCCCCGGTCAATGGCTCAGGCGCCGTACCTTGGCATGCCGTGCCAGGTCCGGTGTCTCGAAGACATAGTCGCTCCACGCCGATTCCGGAATTTGCCCGGCCAGATAGCACTCCAGCAACAGGTTTTGCTCGGGAGTGAGCGGCCTTGGCGCGCGCTCGTGATCCAGCCCCAGGGAATGAAAAAGGTTCCTTGTCAGTTCCGATACCGTGAAGTGGATCGACATCCGCGTTCTCCTTTGCCCCTTCAACGCCGCAACCCGGGCAAGGTTTCAGGAGCAGGCCCCGGTAACGACGGATTGATCGTTCGCCCGGTAAACAGCGCAAATGCACGGCGCGAACTGCCACGGCCGGCTTCTTCAACGCTTGCGCGGACCCTGCCAGTAACTGGACGAAAGGTGCAGCGCCCTATACTCCGGGTATCGCCCAGCGGCAGTCGATCGAGGCCGGCAAGCGGCCGGGTGCGCGTGGTACGGCCCGGCCACTTCCCGGGTAGCGAGGAGCCTGCCGCTTGCCCGATAGAACCGTGATCTGCCTGGAACAGCCGCGTGCTTGCGGCGTTGTGATCGACACCAGCCGGGAGAGACGCCATGGCCACGTTCAGGGAAATGAGGGTTCTGGAGATCGTCGAGGACGGCTCACTGACCAAGGATGAGAAGATCGCTGAACTGCGCAAGATCGAATCCGAGGCACGCGGCCTGCAGCGAGCCGCGTCGGAAAGCCCGATGGGCGAAGATGATGGCTGGCAGGACGATTTGCGCCAGGTTCGGCTTGCGCTCGACAAACTAGGGGCAAAGGAGCCGAAGAAGGGCGCGGCATCGCTATAGGTGCGCTGTTTGCCACAAAGCTCTGGCGAATTGCGGGGGCAGTTCATTGTTTCGCGGAAACGAAGAACGGCTCCATCTCCTGGTTTCAAAGTAATTTTGGTCTCGAGCAATTCCGAGCGGGAAGCTGCTTTGCAGCTTTGCGAGGATTGCCCTAGTCGCAGACCATGCGAACCCTTTCGCCTGGCGCGCTCACATTCCTGCAGGCCAGTTGCCTTTCCGGCTCGGAGGATGGCGGAGACGGCGGCGAAAGCCTCGTCTGGCGCCGTCTCTGCATGGCCGGCTTCACGACCTTGCGTTCGGAAAACTGCCCAGGCTGCTGCGGCGGCACCGGAATGGCGCCATTGTTGACCTGCGGTTGGTAGTCGACATTGGGCGGCGGCCGATCCCAGAAACGCCTGGCGTCGAGGGGTCGCGGGATGATGACCGTGCCGTCATAGCTTCGCGAGCAGCCACTGCCGAAAAGCAGCGTCACGCCCAGCAAGAAAGGCCCTATCCGTCCATACATTAGCAACACCCCTGCGGGCTTATAACGCGGCCTTGGTCCACCAGACAACCGGACGGAATAACGCAGCAGGAACCGCTCGGTTGCTCCGTTAAGGTTAGCGGATCGTTAATGCTTGTCGGGCACATTCCGCCGACGAACCGCGGAGGGAGGGTTCGACCTTGTTTTTCGGGGTGGGGACAGCATGGCGGAAGCGGACGAAGCGATCGGCGGGCGCGGCAAGGGCGGGGCAGGCAAGGGCGGGGCAGGCAAGGCAACAGCGGATGGCGGCGACAGGTCATCGTGCACGCCCGATCTGGATTGCGCCGACGCGCTCCGCCAACTTGTCGAGCTGGGCTCGGACTGGGTCTGGGAAACCGACGACGAGCTGCGCTTTTCCTGGCTTTCGCCAAACTACCAGGCTGCCACCGGTATCGATCCAGCCAATGTGCTTGGCCGGTTCCGCTTCGATTTCCTCAACCAGGTCCTGAAGGGCAAGCGCAGCGCGACAGCGCATCTGGAAGATCTGCAGGCGCACCGGCCATTCCGCGATTTCATCTACGAACTGAAGGGAGGCCGCGACGACTGCCGCTGGGTGCTGACCTCGGGCTTTCCACGGTTCGACGGTGAAGGAAAATTTGCCGGCTATCGCGGCATAGGCCGCAATGTCACCGCGCTGGCCAGCGCCTTCGGAGACAGTGAGCACAAGGAGGGCGAACGATTTTCTTCGGAAAGCCTCGCCAACCTTCGCGCGATGGTCGATTCAATGCCGATCGGCGTGGTCGTCCTCGATGCCGACATGCGTGCCGAGGTGATCAATCGCGCCTTCTATGATTTCTGGAAGATCGATCCCACTCGCGCCGGCATCGGCTCGGCCTTCCGCGATCTGATGGAGGCCAGCCGCGGCATCGATCCCTACGGCGCCGAT
Source organism: Mesorhizobium sp. B4-1-4 (assembly GCF_006439395.2). NCBI lineage: Bacteria > Pseudomonadati > Pseudomonadota > Alphaproteobacteria > Hyphomicrobiales > Phyllobacteriaceae > Mesorhizobium > Mesorhizobium sp. B4-1-4. Next base: position 4,417,851 of record NZ_CP083950.1, on the reverse strand, counting down.
GAAATTGCCTGGCAACGCCACACCGCCGAGCGCGAAGCCGAAATCAGGGCCGGCGTCGCCGGTTCCAGACGATTGCCCCACAATGACGGGCGCACGCTGGTCGCATCGCTGGCACCGCTGGCCGGCGGCAAGCGGCTCATTTCCTATGTCGACGCCACCGACATGAAGAGCCGTGAAACCGAGCTCGCCGACGCGCTGGAAAAGGCGAGGCTGGCGGAGGCGGTGATCAACGCGGTCGAGAATCCGATTTTCGTCAAGGACGATCATCTGAGATTCGTCTTTGTCAACGAGGCGTTCGCGGCGCTGTTTGGCCAGACGCCGCAAGCCATGCTTGGCAAGCCTGGCGACGATTTCCTGAGCCCGGCCGAGGCCGCGCTCTTTGAACGCAGCGAACGGGAAGTCCTGTCGACCGGACAAATCTACGAAGTCGAGGAAAATTTCGAGGACGAAGGTGTCGCCCGCTCGCGCATCGTCCGGAAAAACCGCGTCCGCATGCCCAGCGGCCGCGACTATGTCGCCGGTTTTCTCTTCGACATCTCGGAGATGAAGCGGCGTGAGACCGAGGCGCAGGATGCGCGCAAGCATTTGGCCAGCGTGCTCGAATCGCTACCGGCCGGCGTGATCATCTACGATCGCGATGACAATTTCGTCTTCGCCAACCGCAAGATGAAGGATGCGGTTCCGGAACTGGAGACGGTATGGCAACCCGGCCGCACCTTCCGGGAAGCGTTGGCATCCGGCAATTCCGCCGGTTATTTCCGGCAGAGCGGCGATCCGGAGCTCGACAAGCTCTACGACAGCGATCCGCAGCGTTGGGTCGACGGGGTCCTCGCGCGGTGCCGCCTGCCCAGCGCGTCGTTCGAGCGCGTCAATCCCGACGGCAGCTGGCATCAGGTCTACGACATGCGCACCGATGACAGCACGTTCATCGGCGTGCGCGTCGACATCACAGGCATCAAGAGCCGCGAGGCGGCGCTGCGCGACTCGATGCGACAGATCGATCTCTTCCGGCACGTCATGGACGAGTTGCCGGTGGCAGCCTTCATCAAGGCGCAGGACCTCAGCATCGAATTCGTCAACAAGGCCTGGTGCGCTATTACAGGCCTGGCCAAGGAAGACGTCATCGGCCGGACCGACCGCCAGCTGTTCGGCGCCGAGGCGGCGGAAAGCTACGGCCATGACGACAGCGATGTCGTGGCGACCGGCAGCGTGCGCGAGGTCGAGGAGCCCGTCACCCATCGCGACGGCACGGTGCGGCAGTTAATGACGCGCAAGAGCCGCCTGGTGGCCATCGACGGATCGGTGCATCTGGTCGGTTCCAGCACCGACATCACCGAGGTCAAGGCACGCGAGCAGGCTCTGGAGGAGAGCATGCGCGAGAACGAGGTGTTTCGCAGCCTGATCGACAATGTGCCGGTGTCGATCTACGCCAAGCGCTCCGATCTCAGGCAGTTCTACGTCAACAAGGGCTGGTGTGATCTCACCGGCTTCAGCAAGGAAGAAGCGATCGGCAAGACCGATGTCGAGATCTTCGGGCCGGATGGCGAAGCCTTCGTGGCCGGCGATCTGGCCGTGCTGCGTACCGGCGAAACCCAGGAGATCGAGGAGACGGTGCGGTTAGCCGACGGCAGCGTCAGGCACCAGTTCGCGCGCAAGGGCGCGATGATCGCCTCCGACGGTTCGCTCTACCTGATCGGTTCGACCACCGACATCACCGAGCTGAAGCAGCGCGAGGCGGAACTCAGCGAGGCACGCCAGCGCGCCGTCCTCGCCGACCGCGCCAAGTCGGAATTCCTCGCCAATATGAGCCACGAGATCCGCACGCCGATGAACGGTGTGCTGGGCATGGCCGAACTCCTTGCCAAATCCAATCTCGATGCGAAGCAGAAGACGTTCACCGACATCATCGTCAAATCGGGCAACGCGCTTCTGACGATCATCAACGACATCCTGGATTTCTCCAAGATCGATGCCGGCCAGCTGGTGCTGGACCCGGCGCCCTTCAACCTTGGCGAGGCGATCGAGGACGTGGCGACGCTGGTTTCGACACGCGCCAAGGAAAAGGATCTCGAGCTCATCGTGCGCATCGAGCCGGGGCTCGAAAGCCTGTTCATCGGCGATGTCGGCCGCATCAGGCAGATCGTCACCAATCTGCTCGGCAATGCGGTGAAATTCACCGACGAAGGCCATGTGCTTGTCGATGTGACCGGCGAGAGGATCCCGACTGGAACCAGGTTGACGATCTCCGTCACCGACACAGGCATCGGTATCCCCGAGGACAAGCTGAAGCAGGTGTTCGAAAAATTCAGCCAGGTCGACACGTCCTCGACAAGGCGGCACGAAGGCACCGGGCTCGGCCTTGCCATCACCTCGCGGCTGGTCGAGCTGATGGGCGGCACAATCGGTGTCGAGAGCGCCGAGGGCAAGGGCTCGACTTTCTGGTTCACGGTAACGCTGCCCAGGGCTGAACAACAGCAGGGGCAGCGCATCATGCCGGTGGACGTCACGGGCGCGCGCGTGCTGATCGTCGACGACAATGCCGTCAACCGCGCCATCCTGACCGAGCAGATGACGTCATGGACGTTCGATTCCTGCGCGGCCGAAAGCGGCGCCGAGGGGCTGAAGGTGCTGATCGCCGCGGCCGCCTATGGCGTGCCCGTCGATTGTGTCGTGCTCGACTACCAGATGCCCGGGATGAGCGGCGCCGAAATGGCCCGCATCGTGCGCAACACCGAAGGCCTCGCCGACACGCCGATCATCATGCTGACCTCGGTCGACCAATCGCTCGCCAACACCAGCTACCGCGATCTCGGCATAGACGCCCAGCTGATCAAGCCGGCGCGCTCCTCGGCGCTCCTGGAAACGCTGGTCGGGACCATCCAGCGCCATCGCCATGCGACGAACGGCCACGCCCAGCCGCCGGCAGGCGAGGGCCTCGGCGCTTCCCAGCGGCGGCCGCTGGCGCCGTCCGAACAACGCGCGCAATTGCAGCCGCCGCCGGTTCGTCCGAGGCCTCCCGTCACCGGCGGTGGCGGACATCGGCTGGATATCCTCGTGGCCGAGGACAATGAGGTGAACCAGATGGTCTTCACTCAAATTCTCAGCGAGACCAGCTATGGTTTCGAAATTGTCGGCAACGGCCGCAAGGCGCTCGACGCCTTCGGCAGGCTCAATCCGTGCATGATCCTGATGGACGTCTCGATGCCGGAGATGAGCGGGCTGGAGGCAACCGCCGCGATCCGTCGGCTGGAACAGGAAACCGGCACGCATGTACCGATCGTGGGCGTCACCGCGCACGCGCTCAAGGGCGATCGCGAACGATGCCTGGAGGCGGGCATGGACGATTATCTGCCCAAGCCGATCAGCCCGAGGGCCCTGCTGGAGAAAGTCGAGCGCTGGATTAGCGCCGGCCAACAGGTCCAGCGCAACGCGGGATAGCACCGCGTCGGCCGGTTCCAGCAATCCGAAGAGGCGGGCCGGAGGGAATCAGTCGGGATTTGCTGCTACCCCTGCGTGCAAAGACTATGGTGCGATCGCACCATATCAAAGGCGGTGCTTAGCCGGGACAATGGCAACATCGAATTCCGCTCTTCTCAGTTACGGGCGGGAGCAGCGACCGCCGGCAAGAAACAGCGTCACTCTACCCCAACGGACCTGTTTTCGGCGATGGCCCGGCCACGACACGCTCTGGCCTCGAGCAACGCGCTCCCGTCCGGATTTTCTTCATCCGAGCCGGCCCGGCGAATCCAACGCCGGCTTCGAGCCAGCAATGGCTCAAGCCACTGATTCCCGGGGCAAACCCGGACCGGGCCGCAACCATGCGAAGCTACCGCCTTTCCCCGCGCCGGCGACGCGTTACCCGGTTGACACGAAACTGTCATGCGACTGTTATAATCGAAGGCTATTGGCCTCAGCGGGCGCCGGCAAAAGGGCGCCGAGAGACCATCTTCCGAACAGGAGCAGGCCACATGAGACATTTCATCCGCTCGGCGGCCGTTGCGATTGCAATGGCTGCGGCGTCCACCTTCACCATGTCCGCAGCGTTTGCGGCTGATATCTCCGGCGCTGGCGCCACTTTCCCCTACCCGATCTACGCGAAGTGGGCCGACGCCTACAAGAAAGAGACCGGCATCGGCCTCAACTACCAGTCGATCGGTTCCGGCGGCGGCGTCAAGCAGATCAAGGCCAAGACCGTTACTTTCGGCGCTTCCGACGCGCCGCTGAAGGGTGAAGACCTCAACTCCACCGGTCTCGCCCAGTTCCCGATGGTGATGGGTGGCATCGTGCCCGTCGTCAATCTCAAAGGCATCAAGCCGGGCGAACTCGTTCTCGACGGCACGACGCTGGCCGATATCTTCCTCGGCAAGATCACCAACTGGAACGACGAGGCGATCAAGAAGCTCAATCCCAAGGCCAAGCTGCCAGACCAGGCGATTGCCGTTGTCCACCGTTCGGACGGCTCGGGCACCACGTTCAACTTCAGCTACTATCTCGCCGACGTGAACGCCGACTGGAAGTCGAAGGTTGGCGTCAACAGCGCGCTCGAGTGGCCGGTGGGTATCGGCGCCAAGGGCAATGAAGGCGTTGCCAACAACGTGTCGCAGACCGGCGGCGCCATCGGCTATGTCGAATACGCATATGCCAAGCAGAACAAGCTGACTTACACCGACATGATCAACAAGGACGGCAAGAAGATCGAGCCGACCGCGAAGGCGTTCTCGGCCGCGGCGGCCAATGCCGACTGGAACTCACAGCCGGGTTATGGCGTCATTCTCGCCAACCAGCCGGGCGCCGAGTCCTGGCCGATGACGTCCGCGACCTGGATCCTGCTGTACAAGAAGCCCGATGACGCCGCGGCGACCAGCGAAGCGCTCAAGTTCTTTGCCTGGTCCTATGCGAAGGGCGACAAGATGGCGGGTGAACTGGACTACGTTCCGATGCCGGACAAGGTCGTCAAGAGCGTCGAGGAAATGTGGAGCAAGGACATCGTCGGCAGCGACGGCAAGTCGCTCTACGCCGCCAAGTAACTCTCTTTGTCGAAGGGAGGACGCCTTTGGCGTCCTCCCATTTCTTTCGAATACGAGGGGCTAGATGACCACCGTTTCAGAAGCTACGCCGTTATCGAGCGTCATGCGGTCCAGGGATGCGACAGTGCGGCGCTTCGCCTTCACGGACATGGTGTTTCGGGAGGCTACACGCTCTTCTGCCGTCCTCGTCCTGCTCATCCTCAGCGGCGTCGCCATCTCGTTGTTTGCCGGCTCATGGGAAGCCCTGTCTAAGTTCGGCTTTTCCTTCCTGACGACCGAGGCATGGAACCCGGTCACCGAGAATTTCGGCGCCCTGTCGCCGATCTACGGCACCATCGTCACGTCAGCCATCGCAATTCTGATCGCCGTTCCCATCGGCATCGGCATCGCCGTCTTTCTTACCGAACTTTGCCCGCGGCCGCTGCGGCGCCCGATCGGCATCGCCGTCGAGCTTCTGGCCGGCATCCCTTCGATCATCTACGGCATCTGGGGCCTGTTCGTGTTCGCACCGTTCCTGCAGACGACGATACAGCCTTTCATCATCGACATCTTTCACAACGTGCCCGGGCTCTCCAGCCTGTTCGCCGGCCCGCCCTATGGCATCGGCCTACTGACGTCGTCGCTGATCCTGGCCATCATGGTGCTGCCGTTCATCACCTCGATCACCAAGGACGTGTTCGACACAGTGCCGGCGGTGCTGAAGGAATCGGCCTACGGCATCGGCTGCACAACCTGGGAAGTCACGCGGCGCGTGGTCATTCCCTACACCCGTGTCGGCATTATGGGCGGCGTTATGCTCGGCCTCGGCCGCGCGCTCGGCGAAACCATGGCGGTGACCTTCGTCATCGGCAACGCGCATCGTATCAGCGCCTCGCTGTTCGCGCCGGCGACGACGATCTCCGCGACGATCGCCAACGAATTCACCGAAGCCGACGGCCAACTCTACACCTCTTCACTGGTGGCGCTCGGCCTGATCCTCTTCGTCATCACCTTCATTATCCTTGCCATCGCACGCTATATGCTGATGCGCATCGACGCCCGCACGGGAGCCTGACCAATGTCGACGTCCCTGGCACTCCACAACAGACGCAAGAGAAGGAACGGCGTGATGATGGCGCTCTGCGTCGTCGCCGCCGGCATCGGCCTTGCCTGGCTGGCGCTGATCCTCGGCGCCCTGGTCTACAAGGGCCTGTCCGGCGTTTCGCTGGCGGTCTTCACCGAGATGACGCCACCGCCCGGCGATGCCGGCGGCCTGCTCAACGCCATCTATGGCAGCGTCGTGATGACCGTCATCGGCGTCATCGTCGGCACGCCGATCGGTGTGCTGGCCGGTACTTACATGGCCGAATACGGACGCTTCTCGAAGCTGACCACGGTGGTGCGTTTCATCAACGACATCCTGCTGTCGGCGCCGTCGATCGTTATCGGCCTGTTCGTCTATGAATTGCTGGTGCGGCCGATGGGGCACTTCTCCGCCATCGCCGGCGCCGTCGCGCTGGCCATCCTGGTCATCCCGGTCGTGGTGCGCACCACAGAGGACATGCTCAACCTGGTGCCGAACGCCTTGCGCGAGGCAGGCACCGCGATCGGCGCACCGCGCTGGGTGGTCATCCGCTCTGTCGCCTATCGTGCGGCACTCTCCGGCATCGTCACCGGCATATTGCTGGCCATCGCCCGCATCTCCGGCGAGACGGCGCCGCTGCTCTTCACCGCGCTCAACAACCAGTTCTGGTCAAGCAATCTCAACGCGCCGATGGCCAGCCTGCCTGTCACCATTTTCCAGTTCGCTCTCAGCCCTTACGAGGAATGGCAGCAGCTGGCGTGGACCGGCGCACTTATAATCACCCTAACGGTTCTCGGGCTGAGCATCTTCGCCCGCAGCCTTACCGGACGCAGAGAGGACAGATGAAACCGATGTTGTCCACCGATTTGAACGTGGCCGAGGCTGCCGTGGAAAAGGCCAAGATCGAGGTCAAGAACCTCAATTTCTACTATGGCCAGTCGAAGGCGCTGAAGGACATCAGCCTGTCGCTGCCCGAGCGCAGTGTCACCGCCTTCATCGGCCCTTCGGGCTGCGGGAAGTCGACGCTGCTGCGCGTCTTCAACCGCATCTACGAGCTCTACCCGAGGCAGAGCGCCGAGGGTCAGGTGCTGCTTGACGGCCGGAACATTCTCGACCGCTCGCAGGACCTCAACCTGCTGCGCACCAAGATCGGCATGGTGTTCCAGAAGCCGACGCCGTTTCCGATGTCGATCTATGAAAACATCGCGTTCGGCGTCAGGCTCTATGAGAAGATCAGCAAGGCCGAGATGGACGGCCGTGTCGAGCAGGCGCTGAAGCGCGCGGCTCTGTGGACCGAGGTCAAGGACAAGCTCAACGCCAGCGGCCTCAGCCTTTCGGGCGGCCAGCAGCAGCGTCTTTGCATCGCCCGCACCGTGGCGGTGAAGCCGGAGGTCATCCTGCTCGACGAGCCGGCATCGGCGCTCGACCCGCTGTCGACCGCCAAGATCGAGGAATTGATCGACGAGCTGCAAGCCGACTACACGATCGTCATCGTCACCCACAACATGCAGCAGGCGGCGCGCGTGTCGCGCCAGACGGCTTTCATGTATCTGGGCGAGCTGGTCGAGTTCGATCGTACGGAGAAGATCTTCACATCGCCCCGCGAGAAGCGCACGCAGGACTATATCACCGGCCGCTTCGGCTGATCTCACGCATACGAGGACCAGGATCATGGCCGAACACACAGTCGCTTCTTTCGACGAGGATCTCGGACAGATCAGCAGGCTGATCAGCGACATGGGCGATCTCGCCAGCTCGATGGTCGGCGGCGCCACCAAGGCGCTGCTGAACTCCGACAACGCGCTGGCACAGCGCGTTGTCTCCGACGACGTCATCATGGACGCGCGCCAGCGCGAACTCGACGACCGCGCCATCACGCTGATCGCCAAGCGCCAGCCGATGGCCGACGATCTGCGGCATGTCGTCGGGTCGATCCGCATGGCCGGCGACCTCGAACGCATTGGCGACCTTGCCAAGAACATCGCCAAGCGCGTCGGTACGGTCGGCCTGTCCACCACGCCGCGCGACCTGTCGCATTCCATCGACGCCATGGCGCAGCTGGTGCTGATCCAGGTGCAGGGCGTGATCGAGGAGTATGCGGCGCACGATGCCGAAGCCCTCGCCAAGCTGCGCGCCGATGACGAACGTATCGACGTCAAATACACCTCCGTGTTCCGCGAACTTCTCACCTACATGATGGAGGATCCGCGCAACATCACGGCTTGCACGCATCTGTTGTTCTGCGCCAAGAATCTCGAGCGCATCGGCGACCATGTGACCAACATCGCCGAGAATGCCTACTATGTGCTGACCGGTACGCAGTTGCCCGCGAATCGTCCGAAGCAGGACGAAACGGCGATGTCGGCGCCGGCGGCTTGATCGTCAGAGCGGTTCACCGTTTTACGGAAAACCGCTCTCTCTCTTGTTTCCATGCAATTCCGGACGGAAAACCGCTTCACACTTTTCCTGGAATTGCCTTAGAGGTGACCAGTCGATGATCGCGCCACGCATCATGGTGGTGGAGGATGAGGAGCCACTCGGCGTGCTCCTCCGCTACAATCTGGAATCGGAAGGCTACCAGGTCGAGGTGGTCCCGCGCGGCGACGAGGCGGAGATTCGCCTGCAGGAGAACGTCCCCGACCTCCTGGTGCTCGACTGGATGGTGCCGGCTGTGTCCGGCATCGAACTCTGTCGCCGGCTAAGGATGCGGCCCGAGACCGAGCGGCTGCCGATCATCATGCTGACGGCGCGCGGCGAGGAAAGCGACCGCGTGCGCGGCCTTTCGACCGGCGCCGACGATTATCTGGTCAAGCCGTTCTCGACACCGGAATTCATGGCCAGGGTCAAGGCGCTGCTGCGCCGCGCCAAGCCGGAAGTGCTGTCCAGCGTGCTCAAGGTGGGCGACATCGTGCTCGACCGCGAATCACATCGCGTCTACCGCAAGAAGAGCGAGATCCGGCTCGGGCCGACCGAATTCCGCCTGCTCGAATTCATGATGCGTCATCCCGGCCGGGTGTTCTCGCGCAGCCAGCTGCTCGACAATGTCTGGGGGGAGACGATCTATATCGACGAGCGCACGGTGGACGTGCATGTCGGCCGGTTGCGCAAGGCGGTCAATAACGGCCGCATGCCCGACGTCATCCGCACCATTCGTGGTGCGGGGTATGCAATCCGCGAGGATTGAGCGCGACTTTATTCAGGCCACGTTCTTCCCGGAGCCGGCTTTCGCCTGCATGCCCGGCGCGAAAATCTCCTGGTCGACGAAGGTCAGCGCCCGCATGGCGCAGCCCTCGCGGATCAGCGGCAACTCGTTGGGCTCGGTGTCGAAGGAAATCGATTTCGAGTGCTGGCCGCCGGCGGTCTGGGCGATGGCCTCGCGCAATGCCGGCTCGATCAGGTCGAAGGCGGCGGCGCTGACGCCGACCATGGCGACGGGGGCGGGATCGATCAGCGCGAACAGGCTGCCGAGGCCGTAGCCCAGCGCCTCGCCGGCCCTGCGGTAGGCCTCGCGCTCGGGCCCGTCCGTTTGCCGCGCCGTCGCCGCCAGCGCCCGCATCTGCGCGTCGCTGACATCGGCGACCGGCTCGGTGTCCTCGCTGAGCTGCCTGGCGTTGCGCCAGATGGCGTAATTGCCGGCATAGGCTTCGACGCAGCCGCGCCGCCCGCAGCGGCAGAGCGCGCCGCCTGGCCGATGGATCATGTGGCCGAATTCGCCGCCCGAGGAATGGGTGCCGGTGAAGAGCTCGCCCTTCAGCACCAGGCCCATGCCGATACCGTGCGAAAGGAGAATGGCGATGAAGTCGTCGCGGTAACGCTCCGGATCGCGCCAGCGCAGCGCCACCGCCATCATGTTGCAGTCATTCTCCACGGTGGCGGGGATGCCGAACTCGGCTTCGAGTATGTCGGCGAAGGCGATGTCGGTCTGCGGCGTGATGGGCGACCACAGCATTGCCCGGGCATCGGTGTCGGTGATGCCCTGGATCGCCAGCGCGATGCGGGCGACGCTGCGCACGTCGAGGTCGGGATCCTCCAGGCGCCGCCGCACGATGGCGACGCATTCGCCGATCAGTGCATCGCGCGACATGGTCAGCGTGTCCAGCCGGCGCTGTTCCTCTGATATGACCTGGCCGGCATAGTCGATGACGGCGACGGACAGGAAATTCAGCGACAGCACCACGGTCATCACCGTTGCGGCTTCCGGATTGAGGCCAAGCCCGACCTGCGGCCTGCCGCGTTTGAGCGCGCCGGCCTCGCTCGGCTTGCCTTCGGCCAGGATACCTTCGCCGATCAGATCGGAGGAAATCGCCGATATGGTGGAGTGGCTGAGGCCGGTGGTCGCGGCGATTTCGGTGCGCGAGGGCTGGCCGGCCCGGCGCACGGCCGCAATCACCATTGCGCGGTTGCGCCGGCGCAGATCGTCGTGGCGGATTCCGACCGACATGCCTTTCCAATATCCTCCCGGTCGCCGCGGCTCGTCGTGCCCCTCGAACACTGCGGCAACAGATCAAATACTGGCAGAAGCGGCCGGCGATGTCATTTATTTATTGCGGGGCTCGAAAAAAGTTCTCGGCCCTCAAAATCCATCAGAATCATTGTTGACAGCCTTCCGGCGATGCATCACTATTTTTTTTGAGGCTCGAAAAAATAGAGCCTTTGTGCCGGCCTTCGGGTCAGTTTGGTCGCGCCATACGCGGCGCAGGGAGGATATCATGAAGAGATTCGCAGTCGCCATCCTGGCGGGTGTCGCCATGTCACTGACGCTCGCGTCGGTCGCGCAGGCGAAGGGCAAGGTCATCGGCGTTTCTTGGTCCAACTTCCAGGAAGAGCGCTGGAAGACCGACGAGGCCGCCATGAAGAAGGCAATCGAGGCCGCAGGCGACAAGTACATCTCCGCCGACGCGCAGTCCAATCCGGGCAAGCAGCTCACCGATGTCGAGAGTCTGATCTCGCAGGGCGCCAATTCGCTGATCATCCTGGCGCAGGATGCCTCGGCCATCGGCCCGGCCGTCCAGAAGGCGCTGGACGAAGGCATTCCGGTCGTTGGCTATGACCGCCTGATCGAGAACAAGGACGTCTTCTACCTGACCTTCGACAACAAGGAAGTCGGCCGCATGCAGGCCCGCGCGGTGTTCAAGGTCAAGCCGGAAGGCAACTATGTCTTCATCAAGGGCTCGGGCGCCGATCCGAATGCCGACTTCCTGTTCTCGGGCTCGATGGAAGTGCTCAAGCCGGCCATCGACAGCGGCAAGATCAAGAATGTCGGCGAGGCCTATACAGACGGCTGGCTGCCAGCCAACGCCCAGAAGAACATGGAGCAGTTCCTGACCGCCAACGACAACAAGGTCGACGCCGTGGTCGCCGCCAATGACGGCACCGCCGGCGGTGTCGTCGCGGCGCTGACCGCGCAAGGCCTTGCCGGCACCGTGCCGGTGTCGGGCCAGGACGGCGACCATGCCGCGCTGAACCGCATCGCGCTCGGCACTCAGACCGTGTCGGTGTGGAAGGACGCGCGCGAGCTCGGTAGGAATGCCGCCGAGATCGCCTCGCAGCTGGCCGACGGCAAGAAGATGACCGACATCGCCGGCGTGAAGGACTTCACGACGCCTGGCGGCAACACCGTCAAGTCGCTGTTCCTGACCCCGGTCGCCATCACCAAGGACAATCTCAACGTCGTCATCGATGCCGGCTGGATCAAGAAGGACGAAGTCTGCGCGGGCGTCGCCGCCGGCACCGTCGCGGCCTGCAACTAAGCTGGCCTGTTTCTCTCAGATATAGACGCCGCGGCCCTGGAACGTTTCAGTGTTTCTTGAATCGCTGAACCGTTCCAGCCCATTGTTTCCCGCAATTCCGGACGGAAACCGCCACGCACTTTCCTGGAATTGCCTCAAAGCCGCGGCGTTTTCTCAAAAAGATTTGTGTTTCCGCATCAGGCGGATAGCTTCTAGGCTGGGCTCCGGCGTCCGCGCCAGACGGCGGCCAGTGGGAGGAAATCATGACCGACACGACGTCCAACCCGCCGCAGGTCGATACCGCACGCGCCTCGGAACTCGGCGCGGTCGCCCGCTTCCTGAAGGCAACCGAGATCGACACCCGCATGCTCGGCATGATCGGCGCCCTGTTGCTGATCTGGGTGGGGCTGCACGTGATTTCGAGCCTGCGTCTGGGCGTCAATCCGCTCGATTTCGACAGCCGCACCTTCCTCACGCCGCGCAATCTATGGAACCTCTCCGTACAAAGCTCCGCGGTCGCCATCATGGCCTGCGGCATGGTGCTGGTCATCGTCATGCGCAACATCGACCTGTCCGTCGGCTCGGCCGAGGGCCTGATCGGCATGGTCATGGGTTTTGCCCAGGTGCATTTCCTGGTTCGGTTCGTCGGGCTTGAACTCGGCAATCCGTGGATCTGGGTGCTCGCGCTTGTCATTGGCCTGGTGCTGGGCCTGCTGATCGGCGCCTTCCAGGGCTTCATCATCGCCTATCTCGAAGTGCCGGCCTTCATCGTCACGCTGGGCGGTCTGCTGGTCTGGCGCGGCGCTGCCTGGTGGGTCACCAGCGGCCAGACCGTGGCGCCGCTCGACGCCACCTTCCAGCTGATGGGAGGCGGGCCGGCCGGATCGGTCGGCGCCACCTGGAGCTGGATCATCGGCATCGTCGCCTGCCTCGCCGTGGTGTTTGCGCTTTTCAACGGGCGGGTGCAACGCAAGCGCTTCCGTTTCCCGCTGCGCCCGATCTGGGCCGAGACGCTGCTTGGCGCCGTCACCTGCGCCGCCATCATGGGCGCGGTGTGGCTGGCCAACTCCTATCCGTGGCCGATCGGCATCGTGAACAGATACGCCGCCGCCAACAACATCACCGTGCCCGAGGGCGGCCTGTTCATCGCTCACGGCGTCGCCATTCCGGTGCTGATGGCGGTTGCGGTCGGGCTGATCATGACCTTCATCACCAACCGCACCCGTTTCGGCCGCTATGTCTTTGCCATCGGCGGCAATCCGGAGGCCGCCAATCTCGCCGGCATCAACACGCGCTGGATCACCATGAAGGTGTTCATGATCATGGGCGTGCTGGCCACGATCGCAGCCGCGATTTCGTCCGCCCGGCAAAACTCGTCCACCAATGTGCTTGGAACATTGGACGAGCTGCTCGTCATCGCCGCGGCCGTCATCGGCGGCACGTCGCTGGCCGGCGGTTCGGGAACGATCATCGGCGCCATGCTTGGCGCGCTGCTGATGCAGTCGCTGCAATCCGGCATGGTGCTGCTCGGTGTCGACTCGCCGCTGCAGAGCATCGTCGTCGGCGCCGTGCTGGTCATCGCCGTCTGGCTCGACACCGTCTATCGCAAGCGGGTTTAGAGGATACGATCATGGCTGACAAAAACGCTCCCGCCGGCCCGCCGCTGGTCGACATGCGCAACATCTCGATCGCCTTTGGCGGCATCCGGGCCGTCGATGACGCCTCGATCGATCTTTTCCCCGGCGAGGTCGTGGCGCTGCTCGGCCACAACGGCGCCGGCAAGTCGACGCTGATCAAGATCCTCTCCGGCGCCTACAAGCGCGACGCCGGGCAGATATTCGTCAATGGCGAGGAAGCCACGATCACCAACCCGCGCGATGCCAAGAAATACGGCATCGAGACGATCTACCAGACGCTGGCGCTGGCCGACAATGTCGACTCCGCCGCCAATTTGTTTCTCGGCCGCGAGCTGATGACCGCCTGGGGCACGCTCGACGACGTTGCGATGGAGGCCGAGGCGCGCAAGGTGATGGGGCGCCTCAATCCCCGCTTCCAGCGCTTCAAGGAGCCGGTCATAAAGCTGTCAGGTGGGCAGCGGCAGTCGGTGGCGATCGCACGCGCGATCCTGTTCAACGCCCGCATCCTGATCATGGACGAGCCGACCGCGGCGCTTGGGCCCCAGGAAACGGCACAGGTCGGCGAACTGGTCAGGCAGCTCAAGTCCGATGGCATCGGCATCTTCCTGATCAGCCACGACATCCACGATGTGTTCGAACTGGCCGACCGGGTCTGCGTGATGAAGAACGGCCAGGTCGTCGGCACCGCGCGTACCACGGATGTAACCCAGGACGAGGTGCTCGGCATGATCATCCTGGGCAAATGTCCTCCTGGCGCCATTCCCGGACCGGGTGCGCTGAAGATCGCCGCCTGAGGCCTATCGGTCGCGCCCGGCATTGGCGGACCAGGCCCGCGTTGCCGCTCATGTGATATGCCAGTGATCGCGATGGCTTGGCCTGGCCATTGTGTTGGCCCGGCGACTTGCCCATAAAGGTCCGGTATTGCCCATGGACCGCATCATCCGTTGAAGAGACTTTTTCCAATCGTTGCGTTCATCGCCGTTGCGCTGATCAGCATGACCATGGCTGGGTTCGCCTATTTCGCGACGCAGGAAGCCGCCCGCATCAAGTTCGAAGCGGCGGCCGACGACGCACTCAACCGGATCGAGAGCCGGATCGACCTGCATCTGTCGCTGCTGCGGTCGACGCAGGCCCTGTTCGATGCCCGCAATGGCGACATCTCCCAGAACGAGTTCAAGGCGTTCTTCGACGCGCTGGATATCGACAACAATTTCGCTGGCCTGGGTGGCATCGGCTTCCTTCAGCTTGTCAAGACGGGCGACGAAGCGGCGGTCGAACGCGATATCCTGCACGATTTTGGCGCGAGCCATCCGGTCTATCCGGCCTCGACGCAGCCCTGGCGCGCGCCCATCACGCTTTTCGAGCCGCTGGATCCCTCCAGCCAGTCCAGCATCGGCTACGATATGTTCAGCGAACCGGTGCGGCGCGCGGCGATCGAGAAGGCAATGGCCGATGACCAGCAGCACGCGAGCGGGCTGGTGCAACTGGGCCAGGGCACGGGTGTGGCGCAGACCTTCACCGGCTTCCTGGTCTTCGTGCGGCTCAACGTCGAAACCGCACCGGAGGTCATCAACGCATCGCGATCCTCGACCGCGGGCTTTCTTTACGCCGCCTTCCGGGCCCGCGACCTGTTCCAGATCGCGCTCAGCCGCGCGCCGCTGCTGCCGGTCAACACCGAGATCTATGACGGCGCGGTGAACGGCGACAATCTGCTGTTCCGGTCGGAGACGCCACCGGTTTCGGCCCTTGGTGACCGGCTGCTGGTCACCCGAAAGATCACGGTGGCCGGCCGTCCGTGGACCGTGCTGTTCAGGCCGACCAGCGCCTTCTCACAACCGTCGTCGCGCGCCATCCCGATGATGCTGGGGCTGTTCGGCCTGCTGCTGGCGGGCGCCATCGCGCTGGTGGCCCGCTATCAGGAGCGGGCCTACGAGGCGGTATCGCGCCTGCACGAAACGACCGAAAAGAGCCTGCTCGAAAAGGACCTGATGCTGCAGGAGATGAAGCATCGCATCAAGAATTCGATCACCAGGGTGCTGGCGATCGCGCGGCAGACGGCTTCGCGGGCGACCGATGTCAACGAGTTTTCCGCATCCTTCTCGGCCAGGCTGCAGGCCATGGCTGCGTCGCAGGACATGCTGACGCGCTCGCGCTGGCAGAAGGCCGATCTCGCCGACCTCCTGCGCATCGAGCTCGGTCAGGTTTTCGGCAAGGAATTGCCCGACGAGCTCCTCTCAGGCCCGGAGGTGCTGCTCGACGAGACCACGACGCAGGCGCTTGGCCTGACCTTCCATGAGCTGGCGACCAACGCGCTCAAATACGGCGAAGCCGGCAATTCCGTTGGCGCGCTCAAGGTGGACTGGCTGCTGGAAGGGCGCGGGCGCGAGCGGACGCTGGCCCTCAACTGGCGGGAGGCCGGAAACAAGAAAATCGAGGCGCCGGCCGAAACCGGATTCGGCACCAAGCTGATCGACCTCAATGTCACGCGCGAACTGCGCGGCACGATCAAACGCGATTTTCAGGCCGATGGTCTGAAGGTGGAAATCAGAATTCCGCTGGTCGGCTAAATCTGCCGTCACCAGGCCAAGCAACAGATCGCCGGTCAAGAAAATCCGGAGGCACGATACCGGCCTCCGGATCTGGATTCCGTTGTCGCTGACTAGTTGCAGCGCGCCGTGTAGATGCGGCCGTGGCGATCACGGTATTGGCAGTAGCCATTGCGCAGGTTGCGCACCAAAAGGCCGGAACCGGCACCAACAGCCGCACCGACCAGTGCGCCCTTGCCGCCGCCGACCAGGCCGCCGATACCGGCACCAATCAAGGTACCGCCAGCCACATCCTTTTCGGTGCTGGTACAGCCGCTGACCGCGACCACCGCAACCATGGCAATAATCATTTTCCGCATAGAGTCACTCCTCACTTTGTGTCCTCACTTTAGTAAACTCCAACCGCCATTTAGCATGAAACAACGGTCTTTGCTGCTCGAATTTATTGTTGGCTAAGGTCGTCTTTTTCTGGGCGCGCCGCGTTAGATGCCATAACGGGGCTGGAAATCGCCAGCGAAGCGTCGAGGCTGCCATCAGGGCGCACATTCCAGACGATCTGGTCGTAGTCATCCTCGAGCGCGGGATCGACAGCCAGGCATTTGGCAACGATGTGCTGCGCCTGCCCCTGAACGTCGCCCATGGCGAAGGGACGCTCGGCGGTGCATTGGTCGGCGGTTGCGAAGACGCTGACCGGCACCTGCAGTTCACGGCACTCGGCCATCGAGTTGGTGCAACCGATGACCAGCAGCAACGCGGCGATGTGTTCCATGGAGAAATATCCTCTCGCCACAACAACGGACCGCATCGCCAGAAAGTTCCTTTTCTACCCAGGGATAGGCGAATAATGCCGGCCCGCCAGCAACAGATTTCCGCAATGGCCCCCGTCACCTGTTGGAACGGCGGCCAGACCATATCCGAGCCGGCCCCCAGCCAGGACGCCGATCGCGATCAGGTGAACTGGAACAGCACTGTCAGGAGGATTGCCGCGACCAGCGCCAATGCAACGATGTCCGGTAACCGGTTGCGGGCAGCGGGAAGCGATTGCGCGGATGTCTCAGGGTCCAGAAACTCGCCCATGGAAATTCGGGCGGCCTGTTCCAGCCTGTTCATGTCGGCAACCGTCAAGGGCATCCTCCCGTACCGAGCTGTAAATGCTCCTGCGGAAATGTCCAAAAAGGCCGCAGGTTCCGCTGGTACCTGAGAAAAACAGTATTCATTCTCATGGTGAATAGCCGGTTAAGAATCGCTGCTTGTCGTGGCCCGCTCATTGAGTATCGAAGTTGCTGTGCGGAACGGTAAGGCGGTATTCAAGATGGCCATCGGCGATGTCGAGGCTCGCGGTTCCACTCAGGGATGCCGGCACCACCCGTTCCAGCGCGACGCTGCCGAAACGCTTTTGCTTGCCTCGGCCGCCGTTGGTGCCAATGGTTTCGGCCCATATGAGTGACAGGGTAACTTCACCGGTGGCGGCAGTGTTGAGATCGGCGGTCACCTCTACGAAACCATCCGGCCGGGACAGGGCACCGTAGCTGACCGAATTGACCGCGAGTTCATGCATCGCCAGGCCGATATGCAGCGCGGCGTTTGGATTGAGGTAGGGATTGGCGCCTCGGAAGCGAAGGCTATGCGGTGTGTTCGTCTCGTAGCGGCCGACCTGGCTCGCCACCAACTCATGGAGCGCCGCGCCGCGCCAGTTGGAGGATGTCACCAGATCCTGGGAAGAAGCCAGCGACTGCAGCCGGCCGCGAAAACGCGTCAGGAAGTCGCTGATGCCATCGGAATAGCGACCGGTCTGGGTCGCGATGCTCTGGATGATCGCCAGGAGGTTCTTTGAGCGGTGGCTGACTTCGCGCAGAAGCGTTGTCAGCGTCTGTTCGCGCCGTTTCTGCTCGGTCGTCTCGACCATGGTGGTGACTACACCTTGCACGTCGCCGTCGTCGCCCCGGTCGGCATCAACCCAAACCTGGAACCAGCGCACGCCGTTCTCGACCGGCATACTGATCTCAAGGTGCTGAGGATTGCCAGTCACGACCACATCGCGCTTGGCGGCGCTGATGCGGTCGGTCTGCGCCAGCGGCAGGATGCCGTTGCTATCGGTATTGTCCGAAACCCAGGGCGCACGCATGTTGCGGGCCCAGACGGTCTTCATCTCGCGATCCTGATAAAGGACCGAGATTCCAGCATTGTAGAGGGCGTGGAGTAAAGCCCGGCCAAGCTGCATGCCGCTTTCTGCCGGATGCAGGGCAATGACCTCGTCGCTTCGTGCGCTTTCCGTTTTATCTGGAGTCCTGGAGCGCATCGGTCCATCTGTCCACCCACCTCAGGCTGAACGGCTCACCGTCAAATGGGTTCCCCATGAAATTTGTCGAAAGCCGGCCTCCAAAATCGGTCCGCCGGACGGTGTCCCTTTGAAAGGATACCGCCCGGCGGTGGCTGGAAACCGTTTGAGGGGTGCGGCTTCCAGTGTTCGCCTGGATGGAGCGTTCACGCCCGCCTGAACAGGCCGGCAAGAAGCGAAATGACCAGGAAGGCGAGAAAGATGAAGAACAATATCTGCGCGATCCCAGCAGATGTACCGGCGATGCCGCCAAAACCAAGCGCGCCGGCGATGATTGCTACGACGAGAAATACGAGCGCCCAGTAAAGCATGGCTCTTCTCCTTCCGAATGATGCTGACAAAACGTGGGTGGCTGCGGATTGTTCCACCCTTTGCCGAAAAAGACGATGCGTGCAATGGTTCGGATCAATTCGCCGATAAGGACCGCAAAGGGCCGCCCGATGCATCACATCGGGCGGCCCTCGCAGTCATACTGTCCGATCAGATCCGCGAAGCCCTGATCCTACGCGGCGGCCTTAGCCTGACGGTCGAAGAACAGCGCCTGGCTGATCAGCGCCTTGACCATGTCGGGATTGAAAGGCTTGGTCACCAGGAAGGCCGGTTCGGGGCGCTCGCCGGTCAGGAGGCGCTCCGGAAAGGCGGTTATGAAGATAACCGGCACGGAGGTCGACGACAGGATTTCGTTGACCGCCTCGATGCCTGAACTGCCGTCGGCGAGCTGGATGTCGGCCAGCACCATCTTCGGCCGCGTCTTGCCGAACATCGTCACCGCTTCGGCGTGGGTGCGCGCCGTGCCGACGACACGATGGCCGAGGCTCTCGACCATCTCTTCTATGTCCATGGCGATCAGCGGCTCGTCCTCGATGATCAGCACGTCGGTTGCCACCTGGCGGGAAATCTCATCGCTTGCCTGGGCAAGCAATTCGGAGAACTCCTGTTCGCCGACGTCGAGTATCTCGGCGGCCTCGTCCTCGCTGAAGCCTTCCACCGCAACCAGCAGGAAAGCCTGGCGGGGAAGCGGCGCGATCGCATTGAGATTGGCGGCCGCGCGTTGCTCCCACGCCGATTGTGCCTGCTCCTGCGGCACGCGGATGGCGACCGAGGTGAAGAGCTTGGCGAAAACCTTGTACAAGGCGATGCGGTCGCTCGATGCCTCCGGGAAGATGTCGATATCGGCAATGATGGCCTCGAGCATGGCGGCGACCAGCGCGTCGCCGCTCTCTTGCGATCCCGAGACGGCACGCGAGAAGCGGCGCAGGAATGGCAGATGCGGAGCGATGGTAGCGGATAAGCTCATGATGGACGTCTCCCTCAGATGACGCGTTTGACTGAATCGCAGGTCAAGCTGCATGCAAGTCCCACGGGTACAACGCAGCCATTCCGAAAAAGTTCCGCGCGATATGGAACGAATGGGCGACGACGGCGTTTGACGACGGGATGGGCAACCACACGGGGGGCCGTTCGCCTTGTGTTGAGTTGAATAAGGGCGGCTTCGGTGCTGGGAATATAAGGGCAAAATGAAGAATATGACGAAAGATATTTTGGCTGGCGCCGCGGGCAGGCGCCGGAACGGGGTCGGCGATCCATTGGGGCCGAATTCCGAAATCGGGCGAAAACTCAAACAGTATTATGACGAGTTGGTGTCCGACGATGTGCCGGATCGCTTTGCCCGGTTGCTCAGCCAACTGGAGCAGACCGAACCCGCGCAGAAAAAGGACTGAGGGCATGGCAGCGGTCTCCCAAGGCTTCAAGACCGATCTGCTTGGGGCAATACCAAGCTTGCGGGCGTTTGCCGTGTCGCTGACGCAGAATGCCGACAAGGCCGACGACCTCGTTCAGGAAACGCTGGTCAAAGCCTGGGACAAGCATGAGAGCTTCCAGCCCGGCACCAATCTCAAAGCCTGGCTTTTCACGATTCTGCGCAATGAATTCTATTCGCAAATGCGCAAGCGCGGCCGCGAAGTGCAGGACAGCGACGGCATCATGACGGCCAGGCTCGCGGTGCATCCGGCCCAACACGGTCAACTCGACCTCAAGGATTTTCGGGGCGCTCTCGAGCAGCTTCCGGAGGACCAGCGTGAGGCCATCATCCTCATCGGTGCGTCGGGCTTCTCCTATGAAGAGGCCGCCGAAATCTGCGGCTGCGCGGTCGGAACGATCAAGAGCCGCGTCAGCAGAGCCCGCACACGGCTGCAGGAAATTCTCAAAATCTCCGGCGAAGACGAATATGGCCCCGATGCGATCTCAACTCAGGTCACCGGGACGGCTGCACATTGAAGCGCGATCCGGACGCGGCCGTATCGGTCTCGACACCAGGGGAGCCACGTCCGTAAGCCAGTGCCACCGCTTCGACGAGATCTTGGCCTGAATAGGGTTTGGAGACCAGCCTCACTTCAGGAAAGGATACCTGGATCTCGTGCGCATCCGAATAGCCGGAGGCAAAGACGAACGGGACGCCTGTTTCCCGCAAGCCGGCGGCGAATTCGAGCGTCGAGGCGCCACCCAGCATCAGATCGACGATGGCCACGTCGAATTGCAGTGCGATCTTTCGGCCATCGACCTCGGTCAGGTCGCGGGCAACCACCACTTCGTTGGCACCATGGTCGCGGCAAAGCTGCTCCACCTCCATGGCAATGAGGAATTCGTCCTCCAGGACAAGAATTCGTAATCCGTCAAGCAAGTGAGGCACAGGCAATCGCTCCATGAGACGTCCTGAGTCATGATCGCAATTTGGCGCGTTGTCATTTAAAAAAGACATGCCGCGAGCGGCGGGATCCGATCCCTGGCAAGCGATTGAAACCGGACCTGCCGGCTGGCAGGCTTTCGAAGAGGGGGTCGACAACGAAAGCGCTCAAGCAGCTCGCCGGCTGGGAAGGGCTGGGCGGGGGCCGCCGCCCACTGATCTGATGCGGCTAATCCCTGGCAGATGGATGCGCGCCGGGAGGTTTTCGGCTAGTTTGTCCCAACGTCGGAACCTTGAGACGCACGGCGCGTTTGAAATCGAGCAATCACAAGGAGTTAAGCAATGGCAACCGCCGCAGGGAAAACCGCCAACGAGGCACGGGCGAATTCGGATCTCGAAGCCGACATCAGGCAGTTGAAGGCCGATATCAACAAGCTCACCAAGCAGTTGGCCAAGACCGGCGAAGATGGCTATGGCACAGCGCGCCGTGCGGCGGCGGAAGGCGTCGAGCAGTTGCGCGCTCAGGGTGAAGCGGCCTTCGACAGCCTGCGCGGCAACGCAAGGGATATCGAGGCCCAGATCGTTGCAAGCGTTCGGGAAAAGCCCGTGACGTCCCTGGCGATCGCCGCCGGCGTCGGCTTCCTCTTCGCGCTGCTCGCGCGCCGCTAGTTCCGCCGCAGATGGGACTGCTGACATCCCTGCTTTCGGGTTTCGCCTCCGGTGAAACCATGGCCGCCATACGCCGCGCGCGTACGGCGGCCATCGTCTATGCGCTTGCCGCGCTGGCGGCGCTCTGCGGTCTCGGCTTTCTGGTCGGGGCAGCCTATATCTGGGTCGCCGCCCGCTATGGATCACAGGTGGCGGCACTCGGTTTCGGCATCGGTTTCCTGGTGATCGCCGGGCTCGTGCTTCTGAGCCATCGCTTGATGGCCGGTGCCCGTGCTCGCCGCGAGGCAAGGCGGCGCACTGCCGATATGAAGGCGATCGGGATCACGGCCGCACTTGCGGTGCTGCCGGCATTGATTAAGGGAAAAGGCGGCCTCGGCGTCATTCTGGGTCCGGCCGCGGCACTTGTGGCCTATGCCATCTACCGCGAGAACGTGAAGCCCGACGATCCGGAGGCCAGGGGGCGGAAATGACGCCGCCGCTCAGTCCCGCGATCATGGCCAGTCAGTCACTTAGACAGATCTTCCAGCGGCATCGATATTGCGGCGAATACGCCTTCGGGCCGGAATTCATGGGTCACTTCGCTTGAAATGACCTTGGCCAGGCTGCGGCGGATGAGGATCGAACCAAAGCCGTGGCGCTCGGGCGGGGCAACCCGTGGGCCGCCGCTTTCGCGCCAGGTCAGCACCAGGCGCCGGGCGCCCTTCCTGCCCTGTGTCTTCCAGTCGAGATCGACCTTGCCGGATGCAACCGACAGAGATCCATATTGCAGCGCGTTGCTGGCCAATTCGTGCAGGATAAGGCCGAGGCCGACGGCCTGATCGGGCGACAGCAGCAGATCGGCGCCGGAGATGGTGATACGCGGCCGATCGGCCGCGTCGAACGGCCTGATCTCGATCTGGACGAGTTCGCGGATGCCGATACCGCGCCACTCGCGGTCGGACAAGAGATTGTGGGCGATGCCCAGGGCCTGAAGCCGGGCCCCGAAAGCCTCGAGAAATTCGCTTGGCTGACGGGCATGACGCACGGTCTGAGTCGCCAACGCCTGGACGGTCGCCAGCGTGTTCTTGACGCGGTGGTTGAGTTCGCGCAGCAAAAGCCTCTGCCGCTCCTCGCCGAGCTTGCGTTCGGAGATGTCGTAGTTGACGCCGAAGATCAGCGTGGGCTTGCCGTCGCCATCGCGCTCGATGACACGGCCGCGTGTCGCCACCCAGCGCGGCGGATGAAAACCTTTCACGCGATATTCGCCGAAATAGTCGTCGCTGCCGGTCAAGGCATCGCGAAAGCGGGTTTCGGTCTGGTAGACGTCGCGCGGGTCGATGGCGGCGAGGATGTCGCGTGCTCGCAGGCGGGTCGAGCGCGGCAGGTTGAATAGTTCCGACAGCCGGACATCGCATTCGATCATGTCGCTGCGGATGTCCCATGCCCAGCTGGCGAGCGAGGCCGCGTCGAGCGCGATGGCGCGCCGTTTTTCCTCGCGCGCAAGCGCGGCCTCGGCGATAGCACCGCTACGGGTCGCATCCTTCAAGGTGAACAGGCTGCCGGCAAGGCCGGCGAGAGTCTTCAGCTGGTCGAGCCTGGCCGGGGATGGATAGGCGTGAGGCTTGCGGTCGAACACGCACAGCGTGCCGATCCTGGCGCCCGCGACGATGATCGGAGCGCCGGCATAGAAGCGCACATGACGCTTGCCGGTGACCAGCGGGTTGGCTCTGAACCGTGGATCCGTCGTTGCGTCCGCCACCACCATGGGTTCGTCGCCAGCCGGATGGTGTGGGCGCAAAAGGAGATATTGGTCGCGGTCCCGGTCTGGTCCAGGCCGAAGCGGGACTTGAACCATTGCCGTTCGAGATCGACGAGCGTGACCAGCGCGACCGGCACGTGCATCACGGCCGCGGCAAGGCTGGTGATGCGGTCGAAATCCGGATCGGCCGCGGTATCCAGCATCTCCAGCCCATGCAACACAGCCAGCCGGTCTTCGTCCCTCACCGCGCGCGCAACCTTGGCCGGCAGACCCGGCCCTGTTTCGCTCCTGCTATTCACCCAAATCCCCAATGTCCCGGCCTTCGCCGTCTTGCCCGCCAGGCCAGGCGTCTCCGGAACCATCCTAGCAAGGAACCGTTACCCGACCGTGATTTGCCGGATGCACCCGGTAGTGCAAAACGAGACAAGGACCGACCATGACCAAGATCATTCCCGAAAACAAAGCGCGTCAGGGGCGATGGGGCTGGCACGGTTTGCGTATTCTGATCGCTGCGCTGCTTCTGGCCTTCGCGGCCTGGGGCATTGCCGAAATCTATGGCGAGGTGGCCAAGACCCCGGCGACAGAGCAAGGAAGTGCGCCAAGCGGCTAGATTTTCGGCCGCCGTCGTTTGAGATCGCATCAGGCGGCCTTTGCCTCGGCGATGCTGGCCGGCACCAGGACATTGAGCGCGCCAGGCTGGATTTCAATGATCGTCTCACGATCGAGCCTGACCAGTTCGCCATCCATGACGGCACGGAACTTCCTGCTGCCGGAATGAATTTTCAGAACCGTCCGATCGGATTGATGGATTTCGACATGCTCGTTATCGCGCCATTTGCCGCGCGCCATGTTGAACAGGAACTTGACGAGCTCGGCGCGTTGCTGCGCCACCGTGACATAGATGCCGAGCACGCCGCCCGCCGGATTGTCCGCATAAGGCAGGTGGCCTTCGCCGAACAGGTTGTTGGTGACACCGATGCCTGATATGCGCGCCGTCATCTCGGCCTCGCCGATACTGAGCGTGACGTTCATGGCCGGCGGATTCTTGATCGTCGCCCAGGCCGCCTTGGCCGAAGCGCCGATCTTTCCCAGGCGCGAACCGAATTCCATCCTCTCGCGCAGCTGCACCATCCTTGCATGCATGCCTATGGAGAACTGATGGATGAAGGGCTGGCCGTTGGCCGTAGCCATGTCGACCGCGATGATTTCGCCGTCGGCGAAGGACTTCAGCGCGGCATCGAGCGACTGCGGAATGCCCAGGCCACGCGCGAACAGGTTCATGGTGCCGGCGGGCAATATGGCAAGCGCCTTTTTCTTGCCCATCAACCTGGCCGCCGCGGCTGAAATGGTTCCGTCACCGCCACCAGCCAGCACAACATCGACGGTGCGGCGCGAAACGGCATGGTCGAGAGTTTTCGCTACGTCCTTGCCGGCGACCACGTCTATGCTGAGAGTGTGGCCTGCCGTTTCCAGCGTCTGACGCATCGTGTCGGAAAAAGCGGCGAGGTCGGTGGTGCGCAAAGTGCCGCCGTCCTGGTTCAGCACCGCAGCAAATTTCATACCCCGCTCCGTAAGCTCAACCAAAAGCCGACCGGGACGCGCCCAGCCAAGGCAAAAACGCGGCGAAACGGGAAAAGTTCCGGCAGCGCCGGGGACCTACGGCTGCGTTTGGCGGCTGTCATCCATGAGCGTCGTGTTGGTAACGAATGCCAGGGCGTCTTTTGGAACAACAGCATGGTCACGACGTTGTGAACCTGTAGAAGACGCCGCGCCCGCGCCTTCCCTGCGATGGTTCAACCGGACGCGGCGTGCACGAAATCACGAGGAGACCATCATGATCCGCACCCTTTTTGCCACCACCGCCCTCGCGACATTGATCGCGACCGGCGCTTTCGCGCAGAGCGCGACAACTCCCGCACCCGCCGCACCCGCCGCTGAGCAGCCGGCACCAGCAGCTCCGGTTCCGCGCGCCGAAGGCAGCATCGTCACCAACATCATTGGCGCATCCGTCTATAACGGCACTAGCGACAACGCCGAGAAGATCGGCAAGGTCAGCGATGTCGTCTTCGACAAGGATGGTATGGCGAAGTCCGTCGTCATCGGCGTCGGCGGCTTTCTGGGCGTCGGCACGAAGAATGTCGCCTTCGATTATGACAAGCTGCAGTGGGCCGAGAAGAACGGCGACCGCTGGCTGGTCGCACAGACAAGCAAGGACGAACTGAAGGCGCAGCCGGAGTTCGACAGCAAGGCCTATGCGCCGGCCCCTGCTTCGACGGGTGCGGCAGCGCCCGCGACAACCGCGCAAAATTCCGCCGACACGAATGCCGCGCCTGCCCAACCGGTGAAGCACGCCGAGGGCAACCTAGCGACTAACATCATCGACAAGGCCGTCTATAACGGCACCGGCGATGACGCGCAGAAAATCGGCAGCGTCAACGACATCGTGCTGTCCAAGGAAGGCAAAGCCCAATCCCTGGTCATCGCCGTAGGCGGGTTCCTTGGGCTCGGTGCAAAGAACGTAACCTATGATTTCAACAAGGCGCAGTGGGCGGAAAAGAACGGCGAGCGCTGGCTGGTGGCGCAGACCACCAAGGAAGAGCTGCAGGCACAGGCGGATTTCAACCGCAAGGCCTATGATCCGGCACCGGCGACGACCGCTTCCAACGCACCGGCGGCAACTGCGCCGGCTACCACCACGGCACCTGCCGCCGCTCCGGCGAACAAGACAGCCGAGGCTCAGCCAGCGCCCGACCAGACACAGACGGCCGCCATCGACAAATCGACGCTGACCGCGATGCCGGTCGGCGAGATCAGGGCCGACGACCTGAAAGGCACCACCGTCTACGGCGCCAACGACGCCAAGGTCGGAACAATCGGGGATGTCGTGCTCACACCCGACAAGAAGCCCGATGCGGTTATCGTCGACGTGGGCGGCTTCCTTGGCATCGGCGCGAAGGAAGTGGCGGTCGGCATGGACAATTTGAAATTCATGACCGACAAGAACGGCAAGAAATACCTCTATACCACTTTCACCAAGGAACAGCTTCAGGCGCAGGCTGCCTACGACAAGGGCAGCTATGCGCAGAACCGCGACCAGCAGCGGATGGTTGTAAAGTAAGGGAACAGGGAATAGGCAGTAGGGCAGTAGGTGGAGAAAGTCTGGCGCGCAGCAGCGTTTTGGGATTTCCTACTGCCTACTGCCTACTGCCTACTGCCCACGCCCTTCCAAAATGCCCAGCAACGCCATTCTCCGTCAATTCCGCCAGCGCCAGAGACTGGTCGAGATGTTCAGCCCGCCAGGCGAGCAACCGTTCGGCGAACTCCAGCCGGGTGGACAGATGTGCAGGGCTCGTGGCGAGGTTGGTCAGTTCGCCAGGGTCCACCTCCATGTTGAAAAGCAAGGGTGGCAAGCCGCCGCCAAAATGCACGTATTTGAATTTCTTGGTGCGGATGACGGCGAGGTTGCACTGACGCGAGGACACGCCGAAGTGTTGCTCGGCTTCGCCGTCCGCGATCGAGCGGAAATCGAACTCCCAATGCGCGGCGTCGCGCCAAACCGCGGGGGTTCCACCGCTCAGGAATGGTTTCAGTGAGCACCCATCGAGATGCGGTTCGGGAGCCGCGCCAAGCAGATCCGCGAGCGTAGGCAATATGTCCACCGCTTCGGTGAAGCGATCGACAGCGCTGCCGGCGGCCTTGCCGTGACGCGGGTCGCGGATGATCAGCGGTATGTGGTAGCCGCCCTCGAAATAGCCTCCCTTGCCCAGCATGAAATGGTCACCCATCATCTCGGCGTGGTCGGAAGTGAGCACGATGATGGTATCGCCCCATGCGCCTGATGCCTTGACCGCTTGCCATACGCGGCCAAGCTGTACGTCGACTTCCGAGATCATGCCGTAGTAAATCGCCCGGATGGTGCGGAAATCATCCTCGCTCCAGTCGTGCACTTTGCCTGTAGCGCCGGGGCGGAACTTCGCCCGTTTCTGCCGGCCAAGATCATAGGCGAGATAGGGATGGCTCTGGGCTTCAGCCCGCCAACTCGACGCGCGGTGAAAAGTGGGGCCATCGGCCGGATCGTATAGCGTGTTGTAGGGCTCCGGTACGATGAAGGGTGGATGCGGGCTGATGAAGGAGAGATGCGCGAACCAGGGCGTG
The DNA here is from genome assembly GCF_006439395.2 of Mesorhizobium sp. B4-1-4. NCBI lineage: Bacteria > Pseudomonadati > Pseudomonadota > Alphaproteobacteria > Hyphomicrobiales > Phyllobacteriaceae > Mesorhizobium > Mesorhizobium sp. B4-1-4. The sequence continues at coordinate 4,390,266 of NZ_CP083950.1, read as the reverse complement.
GCCTGCTCCTGCTCGCCGAGCCAGCGGATGAACTCACCGGCAAGGAAAGCCGTCGGCGTATGGTCTTTCGAATAGATTGGCGGCGCCTCAGTCACTGCGTCGGCGCCGTCTTCCTCGTCCAAAGGACGGTGGATGCCGGGAAATCCGGCGCTGGCATCGATGCCCTGCTGCGCCAGCCAGGACAGCCATTGCTTCTGATGTTCGGGCAGCAGCTGGCGCACCGTGAAACCCGGCAGCACGCCCTCGTAGCTTTTCAACCTTGGATCATCAGGCGCCAGCAGGCGGGGATCGAGCGCGATGTCGGTATAGCCGAACAGCGTCGGATCATAGCCGAGGGCTCGGGCGTGCAGCGCGATGTTGCCATGACGGGCATCAAGCGGCGAGCCGTTGCGGCAGACGCGGTTGTTCATCTGATAGAGGCCGGTATAGAGGCAGGCGCGCGCCGGCGAGCAGGGCGCCGCGCCGCCATAGTGCCGCTTGAACAGCACGCCCTCGGCGGCCAGCGCGTCGGCGTTCGGCGTCTTCACCACGGGGTGGCCGGCGGCCGACAGGCAATCCCCCCGCCACTGGTCGCAGGTGATCAGGAGAACGTTCGGGCGCCTGGCTTTTCCTGTCATTCGCGATACCCTTGTCCCGACATGGCCGAGTACCATTCATGGACCCGATTTCCGGCACCAACGCAAGACCACCGGCTCTAGTTGATTGGTGAACAAAGCTCTTTCGGCTGTTCACTTTTAAAGCACAGTCCATGCTGTGTTTGCAGCCTTGGACGCAAGCAGGCCTGCCCTCATATTGGCATGGACAGCGGCCAGGGCCGCACGAACAGAAGGGAAGGAGCCAAGACAATGCTCGACCAGATCAAGGGTCTGCATCACGTCACCTCGATGGCTGGGGATGCCCGACAGAACAATGATTTCTTCACCCACAAGCTCGGCCTGCGCCGGGTCAAGAAGACCGTCAATTTCGACGCACCAGACGTCTATCATCTCTATTACGGCGACGAGGTCGGCACGCCCGGCTCGGTGATGACCTATTTTCCGTTTCCCAACATCGGCAAGGGCCGTCATGGCGTCGGCGAAGTCGGCACCACCGTTTACTCCGTGCCGGAGGGCACGCTCGACTATTGGGAAAAGCGGTTCATCGACGAAGGCGTGACCGGTGTTTCCCATGAGGAGAGCTTTGGCGAGAAGCGGCTCAAATTTACCGGTCCCGATGGCGATGGTTTCGCGCTCGTCGAGGATAAGGCCGACGGCCGCGCGCCCTGGGTGAAGGGCGGTGTTCCCGCTGACGAAGCGATCCGTGGCTTTCACTCGGTTTCGCTCAGGCTGAAGGATGGCGGCGCCACCGAGGAGCTCCTGAAATTCATGGGCTACGAAGAGATCGAGACATCAGGCAATGTCAGTCGGCTCGCCGTGAGGAACGGCAACGGCGCCGATGTCGTCGATATCGAATCGCTGCCGACCGCGGCCTTCGCCGATCTCGGCGCCGGCTCCGTCCACCATGTCGCTTTCGCGGTCGAGAACCGCGCCAAGCAGCTCGAAGTGCGCAAGGCGTTGACGGACACAGGCTATGGGGTCACGCCGGTGATCGACCGCGATTACTTCTGGGCGATCTATTTCCGCACGCCGGGTGGCGTGCTGTTCGAGGTCGCCACCAACGAGCCGGGTTTCGACCGCGACGAGGACACCGCGCATCTGGGCGAAGCGCTGAAACTGCCGACGCAGCATCAGCATCTGCGGCCCTATCTCGAACAGCATTTGCAGAAGCTGGAAGGCTGAAGCAATGAGCAAGGACGCTTACACCTATAAGAGCCTGCCCGGTTCGCCGGGCGGTCCCTTGCTGTTCGTCTTCCACGGCACGGGCGGTGACGAGAATCAGCTCGTCTCGCTGGGGCACGATCTCGCGCCCCAGGCTACCATCGTCTCGCCCCGCGGCGATGTGTCGGAGTATGGCGCGGCGCGCTTTTTCCGCCGCACCAGCGAGGGTGTCTACGACATGGACGATCTTGCTCGAGCGACCGGGAAGATGGCCGATTTCGTCAAAGCGCATGTCGAGGCGGCGAAGCCCTCGGCGGTCTACGGCCTTGGCTATTCCAATGGCGCCAATATCCTGGCGGCTCTGGTGTTCGAAGCCCCTGAGCTGTTCGACGCTTCGGTGCTGATGCATCCGCTGATCCCGTTCGAGCCGGAGGTCAAAGGCAGCCTTGCCGGCCGCCACATCCTGCTGACCACTGGCAAGCGCGATCCGATCTGCCCGCCGAACTTGACGGCGCGGCTCGAAGCCTATTTGCGTGCCAATGGTGCCGATGTCACAGTGGAGTGGCACGAAGGCGGGCACGAGGTGCGGCCAAATGAAATCGAGGCGGCGCGGCGGCTTTTTGCCGGTGTCGCCCAAGGAGTGTAGAGATGCCCGACCAACTGCCCGAGATCGAGCTGGAAGATCGCGGCTCCAAAGGCCGCTATGTCCTGCGCGGGCCCGACGGCGCCGAGGCGGAGATGACCTTCACCAAGATCGGCGAGCATCAGCTCATCATCGATCACACTGAAGTGCCGGACGCGTTTCGTGGCCAGGGTGCCGGGCTTCGGCTCGTCACCCGAGCGGTCGAGGACGCGCGCGCGGCAGGCAAGAAGATCATCCCGCTTTGCCCGTTCGCCAATGCGCAGTTCCGGCGACACCCGGAATGGGCCGATGTGTTGAAGCAGTAGGCGCGCAGGCACTTTTTGGTAGGCAGCAGCGGGGGACAAAAGGGGCAGTCCCCGCTGCCGGCCGGCATTGTAATTTGCGCCGACCGTGCATCTTGCCTAGATAGGGTATATCGCCGCGCCGACAAACGAATTGAATGATCCCCCGATGACCGAAACAGACCTCGTCCCCGTCTTCGACGGCCATAACGACACGCTGCTCAGACTCTATCAGTCGAAGGATACGGACGTTGAAAAGCTGTTCGTCGAAGGGAAATCGGGCGGGCATATCGACCTGCCGCGCGCCAAGGCTGGTGGCTTCGCCGGCGGCATGTTCGCCATCTTCCCGCCGCCGGTCGAAAAGGCCAGGCGCAGCGCCGTGCCCTCGGCGCCGAGCGCCAGCGAGCCGCTGCCGCCAGAGGTGCCGCGCGCCGATGCGCTCAATTCGACGATCGCCATGGCCTCGATCCTGTTCCGGCTCGAGCGGGCGGGAGCGCTTGCCGTCTGCCGCAGTGCCGGCGATATCCGCAACGCCATGGCCAAAGGCACGATTGCCGCCGTGTTCCACATCGAGGGCGTCGAGGCAATCGATCCTGAACTCACCATGCTCGACGTGCTGCATGCGGCCGGCTTGCGTTCGCTCGGCATCGTCTGGAGCCGGCCGAACGCCTTCGGCCACGGCGTGCCGTTCCGCTTTCCGTCCTCGCCCGACACCGGCCCGGGCCTGACCGATGCCGGCAAGGCGCTGGTCAAGGCCTGCAACGAACTCAAAATCATGATCGACCTCTCGCATCTCAACGAGAAGGGCTTTCGCGATGTCGTGGGCCTCAGCGACGCGCCCCTGGTCGCCACCCACTCCAACGTGCATGCGATATGCGGCCATTCGCGCAACCTCACCGACTGGCAGCTCGGCGCGATCCGCGAATCCGGCGGCATGGTCGGGCTGAATTTCGCCACCGGGTTTTTGCGCGAGGACGGCCGCATGAATGCCGATACCAGCCTCGACCTCATGGTGCGCCACATCGATTCCCTTTTGCAGGCCCTGGGCGAGGACGGTGTCGGTCTGGGCTCCGATTTCGACGGCGCCATGATCCCGGCCGTGATCGGTGACGTCGCCGGCCTGCCGAAGCTCATCGATGCACTGGCGGCACGCGGTTTCGGCCACGCGCTGATTGAGAAGATCGCCTATCGCAACTGGCTGGCAATGCTGGAAAAAACGATAGGATAGAGCACCCTATTCGAAGCCCATGCGCTTCAGCCAATCCCTGCCGACACCGCGATCCCTGATGATCGGCAGCGGGTTCTCCGAATCCAGTCTTGCGCAGATGCGGTAGACTTCGAGCGTCTCGGCGCTCATCTCATCACGCTTGTAGAAGAACATGGCGGCGGCGTAGCGCGTGCGTCCGGACCATTTCGCGCCGAGTGGCGTGTTGACCAGTTGCCACTGTTCGGCGGCTTCCGCACCATCGTCCAGCTTGTCGGCTTCGTCCATGGTCAGAAATCCGCCGGCGGATTGGCGGTGCGGCGGTCGAGCTTGATGAAAGGCCGCGCCACCACCTTGGCCCGCTTCATAAGCTTCTGATACTGCAGCTCGCGCATGGCGTAGATCTCGACCCAGAGGTCTTCCACGACAGTATCACCGTATGGCCGCGCCAGCGAGGCGATAGCGATGTTTCGCTTGGCGATCGGCGACCACATGGCGGCGCTGACGAGGCCAACTTCCTGGCTTTTCTTGTGGTAGACGATAGCGTGTTCGGCTGGGATGTTGCCTTCGATCTCCAGTCCGACCAGCACATGGCGGAACTTCCGTTTGGCGCGCGCTTCGAGGATGGCGCGGCAGCCGTTGAAGTGGCCTTTTTCCGGATCGATCATGAAGCCGAGCCCGATCTCGTTGGGCATGCGCGGACGGTCGGCGCGGATGGCATGCTCGGCGGTGGTGAAGTCGGCATTGGCGACGATCAGCCCGGCCTCGAGCCGCGCGCGGTTGAGCGCGGTGTAGCCGATGGCCCTGATGCCGCGCAGTTCGCCAGCGGCCATCAGCCGGTCCCAGAGGCTCAACGCCTTTTCGGCTGGGACGAAGAGTTCGTAGCCGAGATCGCCGGTGAAACCGGTGCGCGATATGGTGACGGTGCCGCCATCATGAGCAAACTCGGCGAGGTCGAAGATCTTCAATCCCTCGACACCGGCGAAACCGGCGTCGCGCAATACGGCGAAGGAGGTCGGCCCTTGCAGCGCGAGCCCGGCGACGGCCTCGGTTTCTTCCTCGACGAGGACGTCGAAACCAATGGCGCTATCGAGCAGCCACGGCAGATGCCGCTCCTGCGAACACAGGCGAAAGCATGTCGGCGAGAGGCGGAACAGGGTGCCGTCGTCCAGCACAAACCCCTCATCGTCGCACCAGGCGGTGTAGTGGACGCGACCGGGCTTCAGCTTGCTGACATCGCGCAAGGTGACGCGGTTAAGAAAGGCTTCGGCATCCGGTCCCTCGATCCGGTATTTGGTCATCGGCGAGATGTCGAACAGCGCTGCCTGGCTGCGGATGGCGAAGTATTCGAGTTCCTCGTCCCACAGCGAATGCGGCGCGCGGTAGCCGGCCCAATTGTACCAATCCTGGGTTTTGGCCAACGCGTCGAGGCGCGGCTGGAATGGTGTGCCGAGGCGCAGCGTGCGGAAATGCCCCTGGGCGGCGATGCGGGTGGAAACAGCCGCATCGGCCGGTCTTGCAACGGGCTTCTTCCTGGTTGCCTGAGCCATGGCCTACCCCTTCATCGCAATGATACGCCGTGCGGCGTTCAAGCCCGGTGCACCCGAGACGCCGCCGCCGGGATGTGAGCCGGCGCCGGCGAGAAACAGACCTTCGAGCGGCGTGTCGTAGCCGGACCAGCCGGAGACGGGGCGCGAGACCAGCATCTGGTCGGCCTGTAGCTCGCCATGGTGCCAATGGCCGCCCGGCATGCGGTAGCGTGTCTCGATATCGGCCGGCGTCAGAAGCTCGGCATGGACAACGCTCTTGCCGATGCCAGGCGCGTAGGCTTCGAGCTGCGCCATGATCGCCTCGAGGAATTTCGGTTTGCCGGCATCCCAGCCTTCCTTCAGCGCATAAGGTGCGTATTGCACCACGGCCGAGAGCACGCAGGCGCCATCTGGTGCCAGCGACGGATCGGCAAGGCTGGGCAGCGTGATCTCCATCACCGGTTCGGGCGAGAACTCGCCATATTTCGATGGATTGAAGGCGCGCTCGACGTGATCGGGCGAGGGCGCGATGACAAGTCTGCCCTTATGGGCTGCGGCATCGGCACCCGTGAACCGCGGCGGCCGGTCAAGTGCCAGATGAAGCTTGGCGGCATCGCCATTCATGCGGATGTTTTTCACCTTGCGGACAAAGCCGGTGTCGAGCTCGCGCGGCCCGACGATGGCTAGGAAGGTGGTCGCCGGATTGATGGCCGAGACGATCGTCCTGGCGCGCAGCTCCTCGCCAGTGTCGAGCGCGACGCCGACGGCGCGGCTTTTCTCGACGACGATCCTTGCCACCGGCGACGATGTGCGGATGGTGACGCCGGCCTTTTCCGCCGACGCGCGGATGGCGGCGACGACGGCGCCCATGCCGCCCTCCGGCAGCAATTGCGCACCGGCAGCACCGCCGACTTCTCCAGCCAAGCGATAGTAGAGGCCGAGCAGCGAAGTCGGCGAGCGCGGGCCTAGGTGGCTGCCGAGCGTGGCGTCGAAGGCAAGCAGCCCCTTCAGCCTGACGTCGGCAAGCTGCTCGTCAAGCAGGTCGGCGACGTTCATCAGCAGAACGCGCAGGAAATCGCGCATGTCCTCCTTGCCGAGCTTTTTCAGGGCCAGCGCTGTTTGACCGAGGGAAGCGGTCTCGAGCAGCGACATGCCGGCAAGGCCCGGCGTGCGTCGGGAGAGGAATGGCTTCAGGATGCCGGCATAGCGAAGCAGCTGCGCGCGCAGTTCCTTCCAGGCGGACTGTTCCGTCGAGCTGGCGCCGGCCAGCACTTCCCCATAGGCGCCATGCAGGACAAGCGGCGGGCCGTGTTTCGACAGGGCAACCGAGGGCAGGACGTCAGCGTGGGCGAATTGCAGCCCATGCTTCTCCAGTTCCAGCGTCTTCACCACATCGGGATGCAGACGGTTCAGCAGATGGGCGATCGAGGAGGCGCGGAAGCCTGGGGCGAATTCCTCCGTGCGCGCGGCGCCGCCGGCTTCGGCCGCGGCCTCCAGCACCAGCACCTTGCGGCCGGCTTTGGCCAGCGTGGCCGCGGCGACGAGGCCATTATGGCCGCCGCCAATGACGATTGCATCAGATGACGTCATGGGCCGGGCTCATATGTGAGGTGGATTTGGCGAGATCGCGCAGGATTTCAGCCGCGGCATTACGGCCGGGCGCGCCCGTCACGCCGCCGCCCGGATGGCTCGAGGAGCCGCACATATAGAGCCCACCCACCGGCGAGCGATATTGCGCATAGCCCGGCACCGGGCGGTTGAACAGCAGCTGGTCGAAGGTCAACTCGCCCTGGAAGATGTTGCCTTCGGTGAGGCCGACCTCAGCCTCGATCTCGCGTGGCGTGCGCACCTCCATGTGGACGATGCGGTCGCGGAAGCCCGGTGAATAATCAGCGATCTGTGCAATCACGCTTTCTGCGAAGCCGTCGCGATCGGCATCGGTCCACTCACGGCCGGCGATCTTCGGCGGCGCGTATTGCACGAAGCAGCTCATGAAATGTTTTCCCGGCGGCGCCATGGTCGGGTCGAGCGTTGTCGGGATCATCATGTCGAGGAATGGATCGGCCGACCAGCGCCCCGCCTTCCAGTCGTCATAGGCTCGCTCCATGCGCTCCATCGAATCGGTGAAATGCATGTCGCCGCGATAGACGGGGGAGTCCTTCGGCAAAGCGGGGAATTCGGGCAGCGAATCGAGCGCGATGTTGAGCTTGCCGGAGGAGCCTCGAATCTTGAAGTTCTTCACCCGACGCAGGAAGGTGTCGGGCAGTTCCTTCTCCTCGACCAGCTTCAGGAAGGTGCGTTTCACGTCGGCGTTGGAGACAACCAGCTTGCCGTAGATCTCCTCGCCGCCGGCCAGCACCACGCCCTTGGCCTTGCCCCGGTTCACCAGCACATGGTCGACCTCGGCGCCCGTGCGGATGGTTCCGCCCGAAGCCTTGAACGACGCGGCCAGCGCCCTGGTCACCGCACCCATGCCGCCGCGCGCATAGCCCCAGGCGCCGACCGACCCGTCGACCTCGCCCATATAGTGGTGCAGCAACACATAGGCCGTGCCGGGCGACATCGGCCCCAGTGCTGTGCCGATGATGCCCGACAGCGCGAAGTTCGCCTTGATGACGTCGGTCTCGAAATACTCGTCGAGGAATTCCGAGATCGACATCGTCCAGAAGCGCAAGGTCAGCGCCATTTCCTCGGCGGACAGGCCGGCGAATTTCTTGCCGAGATAGAGCAGTTCGCCAAGGTCGCGCGGCTTGAGGCTGGTCGGGTCGGGCGCGGTGCGCATCAGCAGCGGCTGGATGAAACGGCACTGCCGCGTCACGTCGCGGGCGTAGCGGTCATAGGCCTCGGCATCGCGCCTGGAGAAGCGGGCGAATTCGCGGCGGTGCGCATCATGATCGCGGTAGTTGGCAAGGTAGTCGCCATCGCGGGTGAACACCACGCCGCCCTCATAGGCGATGACCTGCAGGCCGAAGCGCGGCAGCTCCAGATCACGCATGATTTCCGGGCGGAACAGCGAACAAACATAGGAGCAGTTGGAGTAGAGGAAGCCCGGCGTCAGTTCGCGGCTGGTGGCCGCACCGCCGACCCAGTCATTCTTCTCCACCACCAGCACGTCGAGCCCGGCCCGTTGCAGGTAGCAGGCATTGACCAGGCCGTTGTGTCCGCCGCCGATGACGATCGCATCCCAAGCTTTCATTGTGGCCCAATTTTCGTATGCGACCCGCTCTTCATTTTGCGTGATCTGTTCCCGAATGCGCTGAATTTGGCATGGCATCAGCCAATTTGTCCAGCCATTCTGAATGAATGTTCAACAAATGATGTTGCTTTTTCGCCCGTATGCGCTACGCTTTGCTGGCGATCGAAATGAGCATTCATCGATTGGATCGAAGGCTGATGATCGAAGCGGCTGATGCCGAACCGGAGTACGACGACACCGCGATCCGCTTCCTCGAGGCGTTGTGGGGCGATGGTTACCTGTCGCCAGGCGGGCCGGACGAGGTCGACCGGCAGGTCGAAGGGATATTGTCTTTCGCCATGGCATCGCCATCGCGCTATGCGCAGGCAATGCGCCAAGCGGGTTTTGCCGATGGCATCGTCAGGGACCGCAACCCGTGGTATCGCGAGGTCGCGCGCGGCCAGTTGCAAAGGCTGAAAGGGCCGCTCTATGCGCCGGTCGCCGCCGTGGTCGGCGCCGCCTATGTCGACAAGAACATCCGAACCTGGGAGGCCATGCAGAAGGTGCTTGACAGTGGCGAGCACCGTCCCACTCATCTTCGCGGGTGGAAGCCGGATGCGATTGGATAGCCGGCGATGCTGGAGACCATCACACGCATGAAGACGGCAGACGCCAGGGACGCCCTCCTTGAACCGGCACAAAAGGCTGAATCCGAGAAGCGCGGACGCAAGGCCTCGAAGGAGGTCAGGCAACTTCAGCTCATCGAGGCAACGATCGATTCACTCGCCAAGCGCGGCTATTCGGAGACGACGATGGCCGATGTCGCCGACGGCGCAGGCCTGTCGCGGGGCATCGTCAATTTCCACTTCGAGAGCAAGGAAAAGCTGCTCGTAGCGACGCTGCAGCACATGTATGACGAATATTCGGCCCATTGGCGCAACGCGCTGCAGAAGGCGGGGGGTGACCCGGCCCGCCAGCTTCAGGCCCTGGTCGCCGCCGATTTCGACCGCTCGATCTGCAACAAGCGCAAGCTTGCCGCCTGGTGCGCCTTCTGGGGCGAGGCCAAGTCGCGGCCGACCTACCAGGCGTTGAGCAGCGCGCGGGACGCCGTCTACCAGAACATCTTCATCGAGCTTTGCGCGGCGCTGAAGGAAAGCGGCGGCTATGCCTATGAGCCGCAGGTCATGGCGCTGGCGCTCAGCGCCATGACGGAGGGGTTGTGGCTGCGCTTGATGATGGGCACCGAGGACACCACCCGCGAGACCGCCTTGCAGGCGGCGAACGAATTCCTGTCGGCGGCTTTCCCGAGACACTACGCGCCGAAGGCCGCCGGGGCGACGAAACCATAAGAAAACCACAGAGGATGGAACAGCAATGAAGCGATTCACTCGACGCCTGACGCTGACATTGGCGCTTGCCGGGACGTTGGCAGCTTCGGCCGCAGCCCTGGCGATCGCCGCCGACAAGGACCTGATCGTGTTCGACTGGTCCGGATACGAAGCCCCCAACTTCCATCCGAAATACGTCGAGAAGAACGGCGATTCGCCAACCTTCGCCTTCTTCGGCGATGAGGACGAGGCGTTCGAGAAGGTCCGTTCCGGCTTCAAGGCCGATATCGGCCATCCCTGCTCGCAGAGCGTGGTGAAATGGCGCGAGGCCGGCCTGCTGCAGCCGCTCGACACTTCAAAGATCGCGGGCTGGAAAGACCTCAATCCCGGCATCATGGCGATGAAGAATCTCGCAACGACCGACGACGGCAAGGCGTGGTTCATGCCGTGGGACTGGGGCAATACGCAGCTCACCTACAACGCCTCCAAGATCGACGAGAAGGACGTCCAGTCGCTGAAGGCGTTCGCCGATCCGAAGTACAAGGGCCGGGTGTCGATCGGCGACAATGTCGACGACGCCTATGCACTTGCAGCCCTCGCCATTGGCCTGAAGGATTGGACCAAGATGACGGACGACCAGTTCAAGCAGGCGTCCGATTTCCTGCGCGAGGTGCACAAGAACGTCCGCTCCTACTGGACCGATACGACAGATATCGTGCAGTTGCTCTCCGGCGGAGAGGTCGACCTCGCCTGGGCCTGGAACGACGCGACCGTGCAGTCGGTCGCCGCCGGCGTGCCGATCAAATCGAAGAAGGACACGGCGGAGGGCATATCGACCTGGGTTTGCGGCTATGTGCTGTTCAAGGACGCGCCGGGCAATACCGACAAGGCCTATGACTACCTGAACGCGGTCAATGATCCGGAGATCGCCAAGGTGCTGGTCAAGGACTGGGGCTACGGACAGGCCAACGCCAAGGGCATGACTGGCGTCGACCAGGCCATCCTGAAGGAAAAAGGCTATGACGACGTACAGAAATTCGTCGACAAGACGCTGTTCCAGTCGCCGTTGCCGTCAGATCTCAAGCTGAAGATGATCGCCGAATTCGAGAAGATCAAAGCCGGCTATTGAGTGCTGCGGAAACGACCGGTCGCTCCTGAACTGAAACGGCGTGGCGCAATGGCTTCAATGGCGGTTTGTGGTTGTTTGGCAGGTGCAGATCGCCGATACCGTTGATTTCGGCAATTGATGGTTGGAGACAAGTCAGAAAAGTCCATTGTCTGGAGCCGAACCGGTCGGGCTCGCCAAAGCCTTTGAATTCTCCTAACCTCCCCTCAATTCGGGATGGGCGGAGTACTCGGCCATGACATCCATGCTACACCGCTTTGCGCTCGCCGCTGTCGTCACCGCCGGCGCGGGCACCGCCTATGCGCTTGCCGAAGGCGGTGGCGGCCAGATCAAGGCCGGCTGTTGACGCACGAACCGGAAAGAACCGACGTCGTTATCGTCGGCGCCGGCTTCACCGGCCTGTCGGCGGCACTTGAGTTGAAGGCAGCCGGCATCGGTTTCCTGCTGCTCGAAGCGCGCGACCGCGTCGGCGGGCGGGTCGAGGCCCGACAGAACGGGCTCGGCGAACGGATCGACAGCGGCGGCCAGTTCCTCTGCGAGGACATGCCGGAAGTGATGGCGCTGGCCAGGGCGCGCGGCAAGACATTCGTCGAGACCTATGTCGAAGGCGGGTTCATCACGCATCCGTCGATGTCGGCCAGGGACGCCAAGCGGACCTATCACGGCGCAATGGCGATCCGCGATCGCATGAACGGGATCGAGCCGGACGACCCCTCAATAGCCGGCATGAGCGTCGCCACCTGGCTGGAGCATCAGCACGATCCCACCGATGCCAAGGCGGCCTTCCGCTCGATGATCGAAGGCTTGTGGTGCCTGGCGGCGGACAAAGTGCCGCTCTGGTACCTGATCGACAATGACCGGCGCATCACCAACGAGGTGCCTGAGCTGCAGTATTTCCTGCGCGAGACCATGCAATCACTGGCCGAGGATCTGGCTGGCGACCTCGGGGGCCGGGTGCGGCTCGGCCAACCGGTCACGCGCATCGAGCACGGGCCGCAAGGGGTTCGCGTTGTTTCAGGCCATGGCGTGATCGAAGCGCGCGAAGTGCTGGTCGCGCTGCCGCCGGCGACGGCCGCCAAGCTCGCCTTCGCACCCGCTTTGCCAACGGCTCTCCAGAGAGCGCTTGGCGCTTGGGAGAGCGGCGCGGTGATCAAGATCCTGGTGCGCTATGCCAAGCCTTTCTGGCGGCAGCGGGGTCTGAGCGGCATGGTGATGTGGCGCGATCTGCCGGGGCTGTTTGCCTGCGACGTCAGCAAGGACGCGGAGCACGCAGCGCTCGTCGTTTTCGTCGGTGGACCGCTGGCGTTGCGCTGGCGAGCGCTGGGCGAGGCGGAGCTACGTGCGGAAGTGACGGCCAGGCTCGCAGATGCGCTCGGCCCCGACGCGGCGGGCATTGCCGACTTCAGCTTGCGCGACTGGATAGAGGATCGTTGGAGCGGTGGCGCCTACAGTGATCTTATCGTCGACGTAACGGCGCGGGATGCCGAGCGCACAATTCTTGGCGGCGCGCCACGAGTTCATTTCGCCGCTTCGGAACTGTCGCCGTCATTCCCGGCTTATGTCGAGGGCGCCATCATTGCAGGGCGCATCGCGGCGCGCAGGATCGTCTCCGGACTTCAGTCCGCCATCGCCACCAGGGCCTCGGGATCGTAGGCGAGGCGGATCGAGGTGCCGACCGGAATGTCGTCGGCGCCGAAATCGTTGGTCTCGGTCACCGACAGCGGCTTTTCCAGGCCTGGTACCTCGACGATGAGATGGGTGATCTCGCCGAAATAATGGCGCTCCACCACCTTGCCGGCGACTTCGAACTTTGCCGTCGCATTGTCCCACAGAACGCGCAGCCGCTCCGGCCGGATGCCGAGCGTGGCGCCGCCGCCATTGCGCACGAAGGCCTTCGGCTTGTCGGTCTTGACGCGGCCGAAGCCCAGCGTGTCGACAACCAGCGAGGCACTGTTCTCCTCGACGATCTCGGCCTTGACGAAATTCATGCCGCCGAGGAAGTCGGCGACCTGGCGGTTGACCGGGCGCTGGTAGATCTCCTTGGGCGACGCGACCTGGGCGATCCTGCCGCCGAACATCACCGCGATGCGGTCCGACATGGCGAGCGCCTCATACTGGTCGTGGGTGACCAGCACGAAGGTGATGCCGACCGCCTGCTGCAGGCGGCGCAGTTCGACCTGCATCTGCTCGCGCAGCTTCTTGTCGAGTGCCGACAGCGGTTCATCGAGCAGCAGCACCTTGGGCCGCATCACCAGCGCGCGGGCCAGCGCCACGCGTTGCCGCTGGCCGCCGGAAAGCTCGGTCGCGCGCCGCTTGCCGAGGCCCGTCAGCGATACCTGCGCCAGCGCCTCCTCGACGCGGCGTTTCTCCTCACCGCCCTGCAGCTTCAGCCGCTTCAGCCCATAGGCGACGTTCTGCTCGACATCGAGGTGCGGAAAGATCGCATAGCTCTGGAACACCATGTTGGTCGGCCGGCGATTGGCCGGGATGCCTTCCATAGGCTGGCCGCCGACCACGATCGAACCGCTGGTCGGATTGTCGAAGCCGGCGATCATGCGCAGCAGCGTGGTCTTGCCGCAGCCGGACGGGCCGAGCAGCGAGAAGAATTCGCCTTCCCGGATAGTCAGGGAGGCGTCGTCCAGCGCCTTGAACGCGCCATAGCTGCGGGTGACGTTGCGAATCTCGATCATCGGCCGGTCAGATTGCGGCCGGCCCGGTGGGGAGCGCTCGGTCTGTGGCTGATCAGGCATAGAGGCCTCCCTCGTTCTGGGTGCGTCTGGCCGCGCGGCGGCGCAGGATTTCGGCGACGGTCATCAAAAGGAAAGAGGCGACCAGAAGCAGCGTGCCCAGCGCCAGCACGCCGGGCAGTTTCGATGCGAAACGCAACTGGCCCCAGATATAGATCGGCAGCGTCGCTTCGGTGCCTGTCAGGAAGAAAGCGATGATGAACTCGTCCAGCGAGATGGTGAAGCAGACCAGCAGGCTGGAGATGATCGCCGGCGCCACCATCGGCAGCGTCACCCGCCGGAAGGTGCCGAACGCGCTTTCGCCGAGATCGGCCGAGGCTTCCTCGAGACTGCGGTCGAAGCCCTCGAAGCCGGAGGTCAGCACCGTCATCGAATAGGGAATACAGATCAGCACGTGGCCGAGCACGACGGTGAACAGCGACAGGCTGAGGCCCAGTTGCAGTATCACCAGCAGCATGGAGATGGCGACGATCACCTCGGGCAGCACCAGCGGCGCCATGATCAGGCCGTTGATGGTGCGGCGGCCGGGGTAGCGGTAGCGAGTGATCGACCGGGCGGCGAGAATGCCGAGCACGGTGGCGAGAACCGAGGCGGAGATGCCGACGATCAGGCTGTTCCAGGCGGCGTCGAGCAAGGCCGGCGTGTTGGGCAGGTCCTCGTACCATTTGAGCGTATAGCCGGTGAGCGGGAATTTCGGCGTCGGGGCGGTGTTGATCGAGAAGATCGGCAGGAAGATGACCGGCAGATAGAGGAAGACGACATAGAGGACCGCATAGGCCGACAGCCAGCCGCCCGGCAGGAAGCGGCGCGCCCTCATCGCGCCAGCCTCTGCAGGGCGTGGATAATCAGCACGGTGGCGCCCGCCATCAGGGTGACGATCACCATGGTGGTGACGGAAAGGGCCGCGCCCAGCGGCCAGTTGGCCGCCTTGCCGAACTGCGCCTGGATGGCGTTGGCGATCATGACGCCGTCCTTGCCGCCGACGAGTTTCGGCGTGACATAGTCGCCGACGGTCGGGATCATGACGATCAGCGCCGCCGAGATGACGCCCGGCGCCGACAGCGGCAAGGTCACGCGCAGGAACGAACGCAAGGGACCGTCACCAAGGTCGGTGGCCGCCTCGACCAGTGTGCGATCAACCTTTTCCAGCGACACGAAGATCGGCAGGATGGCGAAGGCGGCCCAGGCATGGGTCAGCGTGATGATGACGGCGTTCGAATTGTAGAGCAGGGCCGTGGACGGCTCGTCGATGATGCCGAGGCCCATCAGACCGGAATTCAAGACGCCGTTATAGCCGAGGATGACCTTCCACGACATGACGCGCAGGAGATAGCTGGTCCAGAACGGGATGGTGATGAGGAACAGCCACAGGCTCTTGTGGCGGCCGCCATGGAAGGAAATGCAGTAGGCGATCGGGTAGGCCAAGACGACGGTGGAGAGGCTGACCGTCAGCGAGATGTAAAGCGAGCGCCACAACAGATCGCGGTAGATCGGTTCGGTCAGCGTGACGCGGTAGTTTTCCAGCGTGAAGGTGCGGTCGATGGTCAGGTAGTGCTGCGTCCAGAAGGAATGGGCGATGACCACCAGGATCGGCAGGACGAGCAGGACGAGCGCGTAAAGAAAGGTCGGGCTGATCAGGGCAAAACCCTGTACGGGCTCGGATTGCAGAAGGGCATTTCGTCTGGCCCACGTCATGCGTAACGGGGGCGAGCCTTCCGCGGCCACTGTCATTGCCAGACTCCGGGGGGCAGGGCTGCGGGCGTGATCTCGGTTGCTGGCCTGGATTGTTCCGCCATCGGCATCCCATTGTGCTGACGCCGACTGCTTGTTCCCCTTGCCGGCTTTCTTTCATCATGCACGCATCCGCGGATTGAAATCAAGCGCCATTTCTGAGATATTGATTGAACGGACATTCAAAATCAGGTGAAGAAAGCCTTCGTTTCGGGCATTCGACACCGGATTGAATGCTCTGGGAAAATCGACGAGAGATGTGGAGGCGACGATGGCGGCGGTGCGGGATCTGAAGGCGACCGAGATGGCAGCGCCCGGGTGTGACGATGCCGTCGGCCTGGCCAAGCGCCATCTCATTCAGCCCTGGCCCTACGCTGGTTCCGTCGGCGCCGAAGCGCGCGCGCTGATCGGCGAGGGCGATGGCATCTACATCACCGACAGCGCCGGCAAGCGGCTGATCGACGGGCCGGCCGGCATGTGGTGCGTCAATGTCGGCCACCGCCGCGAGGAACTGGCCAGGGTGATGTACGACCAGGCGATGGCGCTGTCCTACAACACGCCCTGGTACACGATGAACGCGCCGTCGGCGGAACTTGCCATGCGCATCGCCGGCCACGCGCCCGGCGATCTCAGCCACGTCTTCTACACCACTGGCGGCTCTTCGGCTGTGGAGACGGCGCTGCGCTTCATGCAGTTCTACAACAATGTGCGCGGCCGGCCGGAAAAGAAGCTGATCCTCAGCCGGGGCGGCGCCTATCATGGCTCGACCTATCTCTCGGCCTCGCTCAACGGCCGCCCGCGCGACCGCGACTGGATGGACGGCGCCGACGAGCTGGTGATCAAGCTGTCCTCGCCCGATCCGTTCCGCCGTCCGCAAGGCATGAGTCTTGCCGCCTTCACGGATTTCCTCGTCGACCAGTTCCGCAACACCGTCGCCCGCGTCGGCGCCGACAAGATCGGCGCTTTTGTCGGCGAGCCGGTGCAGGCCTCCGGCGGTGTCGTGGTGCCGCCCGACGGCTATCTCAAGCGCATCCGCGAGATCTGCCGCGACAATGACATCCTCTATGTCTCCGACGAGGTGGTGACGGGCTTTGGCCGGCTTGGCCATGTCTTCGCCTCGGGTGACGTCTTTGGCATCGATCCCGACATGATCACCTTCGCCAAGGGCGTCACCTCAGGCTATTTCCCGCTCGGCGGCGTCATCATCTCGGAACGGCTGCTGGAAGAATTGCGCCGCTCGAACCATCCCGACGCATTGTTCGGCCATGGGCTGACCTATACCAGCCATGCCGTCGGCTGCGCCGTGGCGCTGAAGAACCTCGATCTGCTGGAAGAAGGCGTGCTGGCGCATACGCGAGACGTCTCGCCTTATTTCCAGGCTCGGCTGAAGACATTGGAGGAATTGCCGCTGGTCGGCGAGGTGCGCGGCATGGGGCTGATGGGCTGCGTCGAATGCGTGGCCGACCGCGAAAGCAAGGACCCGCTGCAGCTCGACAAGGACGTTGGCAAGCGCATCGACGCCCATTGCCACGAGCTCGGCCTGCTGGTGCGGCCGCTGATCAACATGTGCGTGATGTCGCCGCCGCTGGTCATCACCCGCGAGCAGATCGACGACATGGTCGGCATCCTGCGCGAAGGCATTTCGCGGACCATGGATGATTTGCGCAGAGAAGGTGTATGGCGGGGGTGATTAGTATCTCCCCCCTTGAGGGGGGAGATCGCCAAAGGCGACAGAGGGGGTCGTCTCACGTAAATCGCCAGCGCTATCTATCGTTCCAGCGCTATCTATCGTTCCGAAGCGTTGGCGCTTCACGCGCAGCGACCTCTCTGGCCGCTTCGCGGCCATCTCCCCCTCAAGGGGGGAGATTGGCGGCTTTACCCCTCGACCTCAGCGCGTCGTTCAAATTCCACATGTCCTTCTCCTCCGGCGCGGTCTCCAGGCCGAGCACCGGCAGCATCTTGCGCAGATGGTCGTGGTGGGTGCGCACGCCATATTCGAGGTCGGAGAGATAGAATCCGCCGAAGGCTTCGGACAGCATGGATTCGTTCGACCACACCGAAAGCTGCACGTCTTCCGACATGGTGTCGCGGTCGATGCGGAAGGACAGGTAGCGGGCGGCGGCCTGCTCACGGCTTTCGTCGCGGTAGCGGTAGATGGCGCCGCGCAGCAGGGTCTCCCCCGTCGACAGCGGGAATTCCTGATAGAACTGCACCGATTCCGGCATCACCGAGAGGACGGCGTTGGGGAAGATACCGTAATAGACCCAGGCCTTCTTCAGGTGTTCGGGCAGGTGTGTCGGCTCGGGCGCGATCTTGACGTAGTTCCTGACGCTCCAGCGGCGGCCGGCATGCGGGTTGTAGGTGGCGAAGGAGCGCGACACGCCATTGATGAAGGGCTCGTCGAAATAGGTCGCGCCATAGAGGTCCTGCAGGGCGGGATGCGCCATGGCGACGTGATAGCCTTCATTGTCGACGTCGCGCACCGACTTCCAGTTGACCGGGGTCTTCTGGGTCCAGATGCCCCGGGACGGCACCATGTCGGCGGCCTTGTAATGCGCGAATTCGGTCTCGATCGGCCTCATAAGCTCGGCGACCGAAGGCTGGGGCCCGCTATTGCGGAAGCGGATGAAGATGAAGCCCATCCAAATTTCCAGATCGAGCTGCATCAGGCCGAACTCGGTCTTGTCGAGATCGGGGAAGGAGCGCGGGCGCGCGGCGCCACGCAGCGTGCCGTCGAGATTGTAGACCCAGCCATGAAAGGGGCACACCAGCGCGTTCTTGCAATTGCCCTGACTGTCGGCGACGACGCGGCTGCCGCGGTGACGGCACATATTGTTGAAGCCGCGCACGACGCCGTCCTTGCCGCGTACGATCAAGGCGCGTTCGCCCACCACGTCCATGGTCAGGTAGTCGCCGGCATTCGGGATGTCGCTGATGTGTCCGGCGATCTGCCAATGGTTGCGGAAGACATGCTCCTTCTCGAGTTCGAGAAGGGCGTCGGAATGGTAACTCCAGCCCGGCAGGCCCCGCCGGTCCCAATCGTTAGGGATCGCCACGTCACGGAGGTGCGGGGTCATAGAAGTCTCTTCTATTTGTTGAATACTCATTCAATAAAAGCGTATTTTGCATTGAAATGCAATGACTTGTGAAGATCGGTATGGTTTTGGGGCGGAATTTTCCTGTTATCCAGCGCCGTCGCCGGTCTGAAAAACCCCGGAGAATCCGGATGTTAGCCTGCGGTTTCAAAGCCGCTTCCTGGTTGCATGGTACCCGGAATGACTGATTTTGCCCGATTCTGCCCGAAGTCCTGTTTCAAAACCGTTACAAGCCTGACCTTACGTCATCGCTCTGCTGTTACAAGGCGCGATTAGGTTCACTTTATTGGAAAAAGAACATCAACGAAGGGAACTGGGATGCATGCGAAAGTTCAGATCCTCAACGGCGACCGTCGGCTCCAGGCTCCGGAGCGCGCTGACCGCCGCCCGAAACTGGCCCTGCGTCAGCGCGCCAGCGATCACCCGATGGCAATGTTCATGGCGCTGGCTGCTTGCGCCTTCGCCTGCCTGGCGTTCACGCCGGCGGCCGGCCCGGCCTTCGCTTCGCTCAATCCCCCAGCCAACATCGTCGAAGGCGCGCTGACCACCACAAGGACCGCGCGCCTGCCGATGTCGGCGGTCGACTTCGCATGCAAGGGGCAGGCCTGGGGCGCCGAGAGCGTGGATTGTCTGCGCGCCATCGCCGAGCAGTCCGGAACGCACAAGGCCCGCGCGATCCGCATGATCGCCAACGCCGCGCCTCTGACCTACACGCCGAACATCTTCTGATTTCCAGGCTTGATCCCGAAGCCGGCTTCCGGGCCGGGGTCATGCCGCGATCTCCCCGAGCGCTGCTCCAGCGCTCCCTTCGGCTCCCGCCGCACCGTCGGTCGGGAGCCTCTTTTTCAGCCTTTCAATGCCGCCTGCTCGGCGATACTCGAAAGCACGCTTCGCACATCCAGCGTGCTGAATGGCTTTTCCAGGATCTGCGGCCGCTGCTGCGCCGGCAAGGCCTCGATTTCCGCCTTCGCGCCGATCAGGTCGCCGGTGACCAGCACGAAGCGCCGCGCGAGGTCAGGCCGTTCAGCCAGCAATTCTCGGTAAATGGCGATGCCGCTGATGCCAGGCATGCGCAGGTCCGAAAAGACGATGTCCGGCGGCATGTGGCCGCTCAAGGTGGCGGCGCCCGTCTCCCAGACGGGCGCAACCCGCGACTTGATGCCCATCAACTCGAGAATGTCGGACAGCGAGCCGGCGACATCAGGTTCGTCATCGATGATCAGGGCATGACGCAGGCCGCTCGAGCGCGGCTGGGTTTCGCCGGCGGCGGCGATGCCCGCGGAGATGGCCGGCAACTGGACGACGAAACGCGCGCCTCTGGGCAGTACCTCCTCGAACCTGACATTGCCATTGTGCCGCTCGATGATCGATTTCGAGATCGACAGGCCGATACCGGTGCCGACGCCGACCGGCTTGGTGGTGAAATAGGATTCGAAAATGCGGTCGCGGATCGCTTCGGGAATGCCGGGTCCGTTGTCCTCGACCGAAAAGCCGGGATTGCCCTGATCGCCGCGGAATGTGCGCACCTTGATCAGCCGATCGCCGGCAATGCCGGCCAAAGCATGCTGGCTGTTGATCAGGAAATTGGCCGCCACCTGCGTCACGTGGTCGGCATCGGCCATGGCCAGCAGCGGACCCGGCGCGAAATCGGTGTCGATGATGATACCGCTGGAGCGGGCGCCATAGGCGGTTACCTCGAGGGCGGCGCGGATCACCTGGTTGAGATCGGTCTCAGCCTGTGCCGCGGGATGGAGGCGGACCATCGACAGGAAGCTCTTGACGATGCGGCCGCAGCGCTCGGCGGCGGCACGTACTTTCTCGGCGCGGATCTTGGTCTGCGGATCGGGCGCGAATTCATGCAGCAGCGTCGACTGGGCGACGACCACGGCCAGCGGGTTGTTGAGCTCGTGCGAGACACCCGCCAGCAGCGAGCCCATCGCCGCCATCTTTTCGTTCTGGTGCAGTTTTTCGCGCTGCCGGTTGATCTCTTCCTCGGCGCGCAGCTTGTCGCGCAGGTCGCGGATCGAGCCGAAGATCAGGCGGCGGTCGGCGACCCGCATCTCGGTGGCCGTCAGTTCGATCGGGAACACTTCCCCGGCGGCGTTCTGCGTCACCGTTTCCAGCCGCTGGCCGACCATCGGCGCGCCGCGGCCGGACATGTACTCGGCTCCCGAGGAATAGCCCTTGCGGTAGTAGATCGGCACGATGGTATCGAGCAGATCCTTGCCGAGGATGTCGCTGCGCAGGAAGCCGAACATCTTTTCCGCCGCGGGATTGAATTCGATGATCGAGCCGGTCTCGTCGATAACGACGATGGCATCGAGCGAGGCCTGCAGCATCGTGCGGCGAATGACCTCGCTGGCATGGGCGTCGGAGGGCGAGCGTTCGATGGCATCGCCAATGGCGAGCGCGATGATATGCAGCGTCGCTTCTTCCTCGTCGGTCCATTCGCGCTCCTCGACGCAATCATTGATCGCCAACGTGCCCCATAGATGGCCGTGCGCGAAGACGGATACCGACAGGAACGACTTGATGCCCTGCTTCTCGAAATCGCCTCTCAGGAAGCCTTCGAGATTGCGCGTATGGCCGGCAAAGATCTTGCCTTGCCGCTCATCCTCGGCCAGCCGCTCCAGCAGCGGATCGGAGTTGACGATCGACTGCATGATGACTGTCGGTGAGGCCAGTTCGCCGCCGAAATCGGAGTCGATCCAGTAGGCGGCGACCGACTGGGCGAACCCCTGACCGGGCAGTTCGCGCAAGCGGAACAGAATGCCGCGCTGGCAATCCATGGCGTGGCACAGCGTCGCCAGGATGCCGTCCATCTCGCGTTGCCAGTCGCCGGCCTCGCGCAATCGGCGCACGACACGCACGGCCGCCATCGCCGCGCCCTGCCGGTCTCCCTGTGTACCCGTGCCTGCTGGTTCAGCGGTCATCTTCAGCCGTCATTGCGCTGCCATGTCGAATCCCGTCCGGGCCAGGCGCCGGAAAGGAAGCCTCCTGCGCCGGCGTTCAATTGCCGTCGCGGGCCGGCAACGAGAAGATATAGCCTTCGCCGCGCACCGTGCGCAGGAATTTCGGGTTGGCCGGGTCTGTCTCGATCTTCTTCCTCAGGCGCATGATGCGGATGTCGACGGCGCGCGACGATTCCGGATCCTCGGTGAAGCCGATCGCTTCCGAGATCGCGGCGCGTGTCAGCAGCCGGTTGGCGCGGGTCAGGAAAACCTCCAGGACGTCGAACTCGCTCTTGGCCATGTCGATCACCGCGCCGTTGGCGCCGGTGACCAGCCTGCCGTCGAGATCGGCCTGGAAGGGGCCGAAAGCGACGGAGCGGCGCTCCGTCCTGGCTTTCCTGTCCCCCAGCTCCGTCGGCTGCGGAACACGGCGCAGCACGCTGCGGACCCTGGCCAGCACCTCGCGCAGCTCATATGGCTTGACGATATAGTCGTCGGCGCCGAGTTCCAGCCCGACGATGCGGTCGATCGCGGTGCCTGCGGCGGTCGCGTAGATGATGCCGATCGGCATTTTCGAGCGCAGCCAGCGGCCGAGCGACAGCCCGTCTTCGCCCGGCATGGCGATGTCGAGGATGGCCAGATGGAACGCCTGCGTTTCGACCAAGCTGCGTGCCGCGGCCGCGGTTTCGGCGGTCGCAACGTCATAGCCGGCGGCGCCAAGATATTCGGCGACCGCGTCCCTCAGGTCAGGCTCGTCCTCGACGATGACAATTCTTGCCCGCACGACGCCTTCGCTCCCACTTTCAGTGGAAAGTAGATTGGGTATAAACATGATGTCCAGCACTCATATCCGGTTGCCAGGGAACGGTTGGAGAACATGGCCGCACGAGCCGTCATCGCGCTTGTTTCCGTCGCCGACGTGGTCGCGACCGAGCTTGCCGACCATCTTGAGCGGCGGGGCCATGATGTGCGTCAGGCGCGGCAGCCCTGGGAGGTGGAATCGCTGCTGGCGGGCAAGGGCATCGATGTCGTCGTCGTCGGTGACAGTCTCAGTCAGGCGGAAGGGCGGGATCTGCTCAGGCGCCATGGGGGTGAGGATGGGCCGGATTTCATCCTGATCTGCCGGCCGGCCGATCTCGTCGACAAGGTACTGGCGCTCGAACTTGGCGCCGCCGACGTCGTCGAAAGCCCGCTCAATGTGAGGGAACTCGCAGCCCGTGTCGGCGGCCTGCTTTCGCGACGCGGCAGGGGCACCCAGGAACTGATCGTGCTGGAGAATGCGACCGTCGATCTGCGATCGGCGATCGTCATGCACCGCTCCGGTGCCGAGGAACAGCTTTCGCCCGGTCAGGTGGCGCTGCTCAGGCTGTTCCTTGCGAGCCCCCGCAAGGTGCTGACGCGTGACGACATCATCGCCGCCGCACCGGCCGAGAATGCCGACGCCTTCGATCGTTCGATCGATTCGCGCATTGTGCGGCTGCGCCGCAAGCTCGACACCGAGACCATCACCACCATACGCGGTGCAGGCTACCGGTTCGATCCGCCACGGCAATTCGCCGACTGACGACCGGGAACCCGGTCTGTCTTTCTGGCTGAGCATCGGATCTTCCATTTTCGCACCGATGCTCCGAGGTTCAGCGTACCACAAGCAGCGATGGGCCGGATGGCATGTGCTTGCCCGTGGCGAACTCACTTGCGTGGGCACGCTCCTTGAGGAGCACGGTGGCAAGGGCGGCAAAGCCGAGCAGGCCCTGCGCATAAAGCAGTGCTGAAAGCACTGAGGCTGCGAATTTCGTTTTCATCGGACCAATTCTCCAGAAATGGATGTGTCGCGGGTCGCTTCAGGAAACTCCCGAAGTGCCCGCGCCGCCCACGGAGCCCCCCGTCGCGGCGCGGGCCTTCGGTCCTCTCGGCAGCAAGTTGCCGGAGGGGCCGCGCAATGCCAGCAGCCGAGGGCCAACCCGCCAGAGGGCCCAGAGCCGGACGATGCGCGGGCTGGAAACGATCCAGACCGTGGCGGAAAACAGGGCGGCATGCAGGGTCGAGATCTCGCTCGAGGCCATTGCCGCCAGCCGTGACATGGGGCCGCCGGCAACCGGGCCGGCGCCGCCGACTGTTGCCGACGCGATGCTGATTCCGAGAAGCCAGAACCGCGTGTTCGTTTTCGTTCCCATGGCCATTGCCGTCTGCTTTCGTTGCGTCAACTTTGCTGGCGGCCTGTATCCGTATCATGCCGCCTGGGGCCGCGCTTTGTTGCAGATCGGTTTCGAAATCAGTGAAATTTCTTTCATATAGGGATAATACGCGCTTTCGTTTCGGGAATCAGGCGTATAGGCCGACAGCATATCATCGTGGTAGCGAAGTGGTGGGCAGCTGCGCGCCCTTATTGGGAAACATTACCGAAGCATAATCACGCGCATAACGAAATTAATCCGAAACAGTGAACGACGATAAGCCCCTGCATCAAATTGGAGCCGGCTGGACCGGCAGAGAGAGGGGATGTCATGCACACCGCCATTGCCGCCAAGTTGATCAATATCACCGCAGCCGTGCTCACGGGCATCGCGCTTCTGTTCGGTGCCAACAGTGCTCATGCCGCCAACAAGATCGTGGCGCGGGTGTCGCTTTCGCAGCAGGTCATGGAGGTCTCGGTCGATGGCCGGCCGACCTTCGCCTGGAAGGTTTCCACCGGCGACAGGGCGCATGTGACGCCGACCGGTTCGTTCAGGCCGACGCGGATGCATGAGATGTGGCATTCGAAGAAGTACGACAACGCACCGATGCCGCACTCGGTTTTCTTCAGCGGCGGCTACGCGGTGCACGCGACCTATGCCAATCAAGCGTCTCGGGCAGCCGGCCTCGCATGGCTGCGTGCGCTTGCATCCCGTTGCCGCCGCCGATTTCTATCAGTTGGTCGAGACCTTCGGGCCAATACCAGTATAGTCATCGTCAAGTAGCAGGCTGGGAACGGTTGTCGATGCGCCGCCGCGCATCCCGTCCAAGGCTCCCGCCGGAACGCTCTCCAGTGATAATGAGCTCAGCTCGACCCGGCGGTATCGAGCCCAGCCAAAAAAGAGGCCGGAAAATCTCCAGCCTTTTTCAGTTGTTTGTTTGCGCAATCCCGATCGGAAAACCGTTACACACTTTTTCCTGGAATTGCTTCAGGTCGGCAATGCCGGCATCAGCTTGGGATCAGGCTTCTCGGCAAGCTGAGGCAGATCCTTGCTGGCGATGAAGGTGTAGAACATGGGCACGACGAAGAGCGTGAACATGGTGCCGACCAGGATGCCGGTGAAAATCACCAGGCCCATCGAATAGCGGGCCGCGGCACCCGCGCCGCTGGAGACAATCAGCGGCACCACGCCGAGCGCCATCGCCGCCGTCGTCATCAGGATCGGCCGCAGGCGCACCTTGGCCGAGGCGATGATGGCGTCGCGCCGCCGCATGCCGTGGATCTCACGCTGCTGGTTGGCGAATTCCACCAGCAGGATGCCGTGCTTGGTGATCAGGCCGATCAGCGTGATCAGACCGACCTGCGTGTAGATGTTGAGCGTGCCGAGGCCCAGATTGAGCGGCACGATCGCACCGAAGATCGACAGCGGCACCGCCATCATGATGATCAGCGGGTCGCGGAAGCTTTCGAACTGCGCCGCCAGCACCAGATAGATGACGATCACGGCCGCCGCGAAGGCGATCAGGATCGTGTTGCCCTGCTCCTTCTCCTGTCTGGACTGGCCGGAATAGTCGATGAAGAACGTATCGGGCAGGCTTTCACGGGCGATGTCCTCAAGCACCTTCAGGCCGTCGCCCGTGGTGACGCCGGGCAGCGGAAGCGCTGATATTGTTGACGAGTTCAGCTGGTTGAACTGTTCGATCGCCGCCGGCGCCGCATTGTTCGAAATCTTCACCACCGCCGACAGTGGCACCATCTCGCCGGTGACGCTGCGGACGAAATATTCGCCGAGCTTTTCGGGATTGTCGCGGAATTCCTGCGGCACCTGCGGGATGATGTCGTAGCTGTTGGAGTCGCGGTCGAACTGCGCCACTTCGGCGCCGCCGACCAGCAGCGTCAGCGTTCGGCCGATATCGGCGATCGGCAGATTGAGTGCCGCGGCGCGGTCACGATCGATGGTCACCGTCACCTGCGGCGCGTCATAGGCCATCGAGTTCTGCACGACGATGAAGCGGCCGGAGGCTTGCGCCTTGTTCTTGATTTGCTCGGCCGCCTCGTAGACTTCCGCTGAGCTGCCCGTCGAGCGCACCACCATGGCGATCGGCAGGCCGCCGCCGGAGCCGGGAAGCGTCGGCGGGGCGAAGACGAAGGCCTGGACACCGGCAACCTTGGCGATGCGGGCCGTGATATCGGCCTGCAATTGCTTCGAATTGCGCTTGCGATCCGCCCAGTCCTTGAAGGCGAAGCCGACGAAGGCGCTGTTGGTCGTGCCGCCGAAGGCGACGGCGGAGAACTGCGCCCGCGTTTCGGGAATGTCCTTCACCAGGCCCAGGATCTGGTTGACGTAGGTCTCGGTGTAGTCGGAGGTCGCGTACCGCGGTCCCGTTACGAGCGAGAGCAGGAAGCCCTGATCCTCTTCCGGCGCCAGTTCCGTCGAGGTCTTGGTGAACATGAAGCCGGTCACGCCGACGAGCGCCAGCACGATGATCAGCGTCAGCGGGCGATAGTTCAGCGAACCGGTGACCGCACGCTCATAGGCATGCTCGACCCGCGAGAAGGTGCCGTCGACGATGCGCTGGAAACGGCCGGCATTGCCGGGCTTCAACAGGCGCGCCGACATCATCGGGGTGATGGTGATGGCGATGACGCCCGACAGCACAACCGACCCGGCCAGCGTCACCGCGAATTCGCGGAACAGCGAGCCGGTCAAGCCGCCGGTAAAGGCCAGCGGTGCGAACACGGCAGCCAGTGTCATGGTCATGGCGACAATGGCGGTGGCGATTTCACGCATACCGTTGAAGGCCGCCTGCATCGGCGACATGTGGTCTTCTTCCATGTGGCGATGGATGTTCTCCACCACCACGATGGCGTCGTCGACGACAAGGCCGATCGCCAGCACCATGGCCAGCAGCGACAGAAGGTTGATCGAATAGCCCACCGCGAACAACAGGAAGCAGACGCCGATCAGCGACAGCGGGATGGTGATGATCGGCATCATCACCGAACGGAACGAGCCGAGGAAGAGCAGGATGACGAGCACGACGATGGCAACGGCCTCGGCGATGGTCTTGAACACCTCGTCGATCGAGGCGCTGATCTGACCGGTGGCGTCGTAGACGATCTCGATCGTCATGCCTTTCGGCAGCGTTTCCTGGATCTGCGGCACGAGCTTGGTGAGCGCGGCCGCCGTGGTCAACGGGTTCGCGGCAGGCGTCGGGAAGATGGCGAGAAAGGTGCCGGGCTTGCCGTTGAAGCTGACCCTGGTGTCGGTGTTTTCGGCGCCGAGTTCGACGCGCGCGACGTCGCGCAGCCGCACCACATTGCCGTCGCTCGAGCGCAGCGGCAATTCGGCGAACGCCTCCGGCGTCTGCAGCGTCGAACGCACGGTGATCGAGGAGACGACATATTCGTTCTGGGTGTTGCCCGGCGCCGACAGGAAGTTGGAGTTGTTGATCGCCGTCAGAACTTCGGCGGCCGTCACGCCGCGCGCGGCAAGCCTGACCGGATCGATCCAGACGCGCATGGAATATTGCTGGGCGCCGAAAATCTGCACGTCGGCGACGCCTTCGACGGTCGACATGCGTGGCCTGATGACGCGTTCGATATACTCCGTCAGCTGCTCCTTGGTCATGTTCGGATTCTGCATCGAGATGTACATCATCGCGAACTGCTGGCCGGTGCCCTTGACGATGACGGGATCCTTGGATGCATCCGGCAAGGTGCCGCGCACGCCCTGGACCTTCGACAGCACTTCGGTCAAAGCCACGTCCGGATTGGAGCCGAGCTTCATCTGCACCGTAACCGTGCTGGAAGACGGGCGGCTCGACGAGGTGACGTAGTCGATGTTTTCGGTCGAGGCGACGGCGCGCGCGATCGGGGCGGAAATGAAGCCCTGGATCAGGTCGGCGCTGGCGCCCGGATAAGCGGTCGTGATGGTGATCGCGGTTTCGTCGACCTTCGGATACTGCCGGATCGACAGGTTGAAGATGCCCTGAAAGCCCAGGAGCAGGATCATGCAGGCAAGAACCGTCGAAAGGACGGGCCGGCGAATGAAAAGATCGGAAAGGCTCATTGCTGGTCGGCCTGCTTGTTTGCCGATTTGGTCGGGTCGACCGTGTTGTCGACGTTGACGGACATGCCGTTGAAGAGGCGGTTCTGGCCCGCGGTGACAACCTCGTCGCCGGCCTTCAGCCCTTCGACGATCTCGACCATGCCTTGATTGCGGCGGCCGGGCTTGACGAAGACCTGCGACAGCACCAGCGCGGGCTTGGCCGGGTCCGCGGCCGGCTTTTCGGGCTTCGCCGCGTCGGCCGCCTTGCTTGCATCGGCCGCCGGTTTCATCGCATCCGCCGGCTTGGCATCCGCCGCCTTGCTGTCCACCGGCTTGCTGTCCGCAGGCTTGTCGGTGGCGGCTGCCGCGGGCTTTTGCTCCGGCTTGGCAGGCTGCGTGGGTGCGGCTGCGGCGGGCTTCGCCGGCTGCACCACGAAGATGTAGTCGCCATAAAGGCTGGTGGTCAGTGCCGTCTGCGGCAGCACCAGCACGTTCTGCTCCTCGGGCAGTTCGACACGCACCCGCACGAACTGGCCCGGGGTCAGCTTGCCATCGGGATTGGCGACCTCCGCCCGAATGTTCACCAGCCGGCTGGACGGGTCGATCTTGGGATCGATGCCGCGAATGGCGCCCGCGAAGGGCATGTCTCCACCGCCGCCGAGGCCCAGCCGAACCGTCTGGCCGATCTTGAGCAGAGGGAGCTGCTGTTCGGGGACAGAGAAATCGACCCGCATAGTATCGAGATCCTGCAGCGTCACCACCGCGGTGCCGGGCGCCAGATACTGGCCGATGTCAATCTTGGGAATACCGGCCGTGCCGGCGAAAGGCGCGGTCAGCTGCTTCTGGTCGAGCACGGCCTGCAATCTGTTGACTTGCGAAGCGGATGCGCTTGCGGCCGCCCGCGCGGCATCCAGCGTCGCGTCGGTGCCGACGCCGCGCCGCTGCAATTCGATGGCGCGCGTGAAGGCAGCCTGGTCGGATACGGCCTGCGCTTTCTGCGCCTCGAGATCGGCGCGCTCGACGGCGTCGTCGAGCTGCAGCAGGACGGCGTTGTCGTCCACCTTCTGGTTGGCGTGGAAGAGGATTTCCTTGACGATGCCCGTGGTCTCGACCGTCAGGTCCACACCGCGCACGGCTCTCACCGTGCCGATCGCCTCGACGCCCGGCGTCCAGCTCGACGGCTTGGCGATGGTCGTCGATACGGTCGCCGCCGGCGGCTTCATCGTGGCGAAATACTGCTTGATGCCGTTGTCGCGCAGGAAGTTGAAGCCGACAATGCCACCGACCACGACCACGAGGACGAGCAGAACCAGGAAGACGATGACGATACGAAGTATGCGCTTGAACAAGAAAGACCCCTCAGCCGTTGTCCGGCGCGAAGCACGGACATCGGGACACATATCGACTGCAGGTCCCGATTTCAAATAGCGGCGGTCTTACTGTACCGTCTGGACGGTCTTGTCAATTGGGCCTAAGCTTGCGATGGGAGGCGCCATGAGAGCCCGAAGAACGAATTCGCGCGAGAAAATTCTCGCCGCGGCGGCTGACGTGGCACGGGAGTCCGGCCCCGGAAGCCTGTCGCTGGAAGCCGTCGCCAGCCGCGCCGGTGTATCGAAAGGCGGGCTGCTCTACAATTTCCCAACCAAGGCCAAACTGATGCAAGGGCTGGTCGAGGGCTATCTGCGTGAATTCGAGCAAGCGCTGGAGGCAGCCAACAGCAACGACAATGGCGAAAACCCGCTCGCCGTCTACATCAGGCTGTCGGCCAATGATTGCGAGGAAAAGCAGCCCTCGGCCTCCTGGATCTTTTCGGCGATCGCCGAGGATCCCGATTTCATGACGCCGATAAAGACATTCAAGCGGCAGCTCTTCGAACGGCTGAAGGGCGAGACGAACGACCTCAGATCGCTGCTGGTCTGCTATCTCGCCATCGAGGGGCTGCGCAGCATGAACCTCTTCGATTCCGATGTGCTGTCGAAAGACGAACGCGAGCTGCTGGTATCTTCGCTGCTGGAAATCGCCAAATAGATAGAGCCAAATAGATAGAGCTTGAGCGCGGCGAAAACGGAGCGAGAAAGACGATCGCTGTCTAGAGCCGGATGATTTCAGGTCGAATCGACCCGAAATCTGAATCCGCCTCTAAATCAAAGAGGTAGAGCATGATGTCGTCCGAAAACCGTTTCATACTTTTCGGCATCATGCTCTAAGAGATCACTCCACGGCGCGTTCGATATCCCTGCGCAGGACAATCGCGGTCGTCAGGTCCTCGACGCCGCCGAGCGTGGCAATGAGGTCCCGCACCGTATTCAGCCTGTCGATCGACGGCACCTCGACCTCGACGACGAGATCGAGCTGGCCGCTCACCGATGACACCCGCCGCACTTCCGGATAGCGCGCCAGCTGGTCGAGAATGCCGATGGAGGGCGTGCGGATCAGCGTGACCAGCAGGAAGGCGCAGACCAGGCCTTTGTCCATCTGACCGATATCGGCCCGGTAACCCCTGATAACGCCGCTCTTCTCCAGCGACGCCACCCGCTCGCTCGTCGCGCTGCGCGACAGACCGATGCGCCCGGCAAGCGTCTTCAGCGGGATGCGGGCCTCCTTCGACAGGATGGCCAGAATGTCCCGATCCTTGGCGTCCAGTTCCCTCATCGTGCCACGCTCCCCCGGCTCAGTTAATGTGCCGGCCAATGCGGTCATTGTGCCGGCGCAACCGACGCTTTGCCGGATGCCCGATTTTTTGACCCATGCCAAGCTTTGACAAAGCAGATGCGGATTTCAGATGACCAACGTCTCTCACCCAGCACCTCAATTCTCGCCAGGCGAGGCGGTCGATCTCGCCACGCGGCACTTCGGTATTGCCGGCAGCGTCACGCCGCTCGATAGCGAGCGCGACCAGAATTTCAAGCTGGCTGCTCCCGACCGCTCGCTGTGGATCCTGAAAATCGTCAACGCCAGCGAGCCGCTGGCCGAGAGCGAATTCCAGACGGCATTGTTCGACCACCTCGAGCGCAACAGTCCGGATCTCGCCGTACCGCATCTCAGGAAGACGGCTGAGGGCGCCTCGCTCGCGCATGCCAGGGGCACCGGCGGCGAAGATCATGCCGTGCGCATGGTGTCATGGCTCGCCGGACAGCCGCTGGCAGAGAGCCAGACCACGCCGGCGCTGCTTGAAAGCCTCGGCGGTGCGCTTGGCCGGCTTGACCGCGCCCTGCAGGGCTTCATTCATCCCGGCGCGCTGCGCTCGTTCGACTGGGACATTCGCCAGGCCGGTCGCGCGCGGCAGCGCCTTGACCACATCGGTGATGACCGGGACCGCGCCTTGGTGGAGCGGTTCCTCGATCATTTCGACGCCGAGGTGGCGCCGCGCCTGCCGGCATTGCGGGCACAGGTGATCCACAACGACGCCAATGACTGGAACGTGCTCGTCGATCCCGAAAAGCCCGAGCGTGTCGCCGGGCTGATCGATTTCGGCGATGCCTTGCACAGCGCGCTGATCGCCGAGGTCGCCGTCGCCTGCGCCTATGCCATCCTCGATGCCGAGGATCCGATTGGCGCGGCCGCACGGTTGGCCGCCGGCTTCCACGCCGAGTATCCGCTGCGCGAAGAGGAACTCGACCTGCTCTTCGACCTCATCGCGATGCGTCTCGTCACCTCGGTGACGCTGTCGGCGGCGCGCAAGGAGCGGACTGCCGACAATCCTTACCTGTCGATCTCGGAAGCGCCGGCCTGGCGGCTGCTCAATCGTCTGGGCAGGATGAACCGGCGCTTCGCCACGGCGATCCTGCGCCACGCCTGCGGCTTCGAAGCCGCTCCCGGAGCCCGCGCCGTCACAGGTTGGATCGCGGCAAACCGCGCGCATCTTGCGCCAATCCTCGACCGCCATCCGGCGACGCTTGCCAAGGCGCTTGTGCCCTACGGCGATCCGCGAAATCCGATGACGGTGACATCGGCCGCGCAACAGCCCGACAAGGCGACAGCATGGTGGGATGCCTATTGCGCCGAGCATGGCATTGCGCTCGGCATCGGTCCGTGGGGGGAGGCCCGCACGGTCTATACCAGCGACATCTTCGAGTCGCGTTTCGTGGAAGGCGCGCGGCGCGCCAACCATCTCGGCCTGGACCTTTTCATGCCGGCGGGCACAAGGCTTTACACGCCGCTCGCCGCCACGGTCAGAAGCGTCGAGATCGAGGAGGATCCACTCGGCTATGGCTGCCTGGTGGCGCTGGAGCATGCGCCGCCGGGCTGCCCGCCCTTCATCACCCTTTGGGGCCACATGGCGCAGGAGGCTGGACGGCGGCTGAAGGCCGGCGACCGCCTGGAAGCGGGCGCGCTTGTCGGCGAGATGGGCCTACCTGCGGAAAATGGCGGCTGGGTGCCGCATCTGCATTTCCAGATATCGACGGATACCAGTCTTGCCGCACGCGACATCCTTGGGGTGGGTGAAGAGCGCTATCTCGACGTGTGGAAGGAACTGTTTCCGGATGCCGCCGAACTCGCCGGCATTCCGCCCGAAACCTTCCGGCAGAGTGGCCGGTCACGCCCGGAGATCGTTGCCGCGCGCAAGGCGTCGCTGCTGCCCAATCTCTCCATCTCCTATTCCGAGCCGATCAAGTTCGTGCGCGGCGAAGGCGCCTGGCTGATCGACGATCGCGGCCGCGCCTATCTCGACTGCTTCAACAATGTCTGTCATCTCGGCCATGCCCATCCTGACGTGGTGGACGCGATCGCGAGGCAGGCGGCAAAGCTCAACACCAACACACGCTACCTGCACGACGCGATCGTCACCTATGCGGAGCGGCTGACGGCGACGTTGCCGGCCGGGCTCTCGGTGGCGTCCTTCGCCTGTTCGGGCAGCGAGGCCAACAGCCTGATGCTGCGCATGGCGCGCACCCATACCGGCCGCAGCGAGGCGATCGTGCTCGACTGGGCCTATCACGGCACGACGCAGGAGCTGATCGACCTCAGCCCCTACAAATACAAGCGCAAGGGCGGCAAGGGGCGCCCGGCGCATGTGTTCGAGGCGGCCATTCCAGACAGCTACCGTGCACCGGTCGAATGGCCTGATGACGAGCATGCGAAGCGTTTTGCCGAAAGCGTCGCCGAGCAGATCGCCGACATGGCGAGGCAAGGCCGCGCGCTCGGCCTGTTCCTGGCGGAATCGATCCCCAGCGTTGCCGGCCAGGTGTTCCTGCCCGACGGCTATCTCAAGGAAGTTTACGCGATGGTGCGCGCCGCCGGCGGCATCTGCGTCGCCGACGAGGTGCAGGTCGGCTTTGGCCGCGTCGGCAGCCATTGGTGGGCTTTCGAAACCCAGGGGGTAACGCCAGACATCGTCACCATGGGCAAGCCGATCGGCAACGGCCACCCGATGGCGGCCGTGGTGACCACCGCCGAGATCGCCGCCTCGTTCAACAACGGCATGGAGTATTTCAACACTTTCGGCGGCAATCCGGTGTCCTGCGCGGCAGGGTTAGCGGTGCTCGACGTCATCGAGCGCGATGGGCTGAGGCGCAATGCGCAGGAGATCGGCTGTTATCTCATGGCGCGCTTCAAGGCCTTGCAGGATCGTTACGAGATCATCGGCGACGTGCGCGGCCAGGGGCTCTTCCTCGGCATCGAACTGGTCGAGGACCGCAAGAGCAAGGCGCCGGCGACAGCTCTTGCCCGCCGCATCAATGACGGCGTTCGGGCACGCGGCGTGCTGATCGGCACCGAGGGACCGCATGACAATGTCCTGAAGATGCGCCCGCCGATGATCTTCAGCCGGGCCAATGCCGATCATCTTGTCGGCGTTCTCGACGAGACGCTGGCGGCGGTTCTGGCGCAAGAGGCTTAGGACAGACCAGCGCACCGCCTGGCGGTGCGTGAACTGACAGAAAACAGCGATTTTCACGAAGGTCCGGTGCTTCACGTGCCGGCGGCAGGAGAGGCTTTGCCTCATCAAGGGAGGAACCATGAGACATGCATTGATTACCGCGCTCGCGCTCATAGCGGCCACGCTGGCCGCTCCGGCGAAGGCGGACACATTCGACATCGTCAAGCAGAGGGGCTCGATCCTGTGCGGCGTCAGCCAGGGGGTGGCGGGCTTCTCAGCACCCGACGACCAGGGAAAATGGAGCGGCTTCGACATCGATTTCTGCCGCGCGGTTTCAGCCGCCGTTTTCGGCGACCCCGACAAGGTCAGCTACGTGCCGCTGTCCACCAAGGAGCGCTTCACGGCGCTGCAAGCCGGCACCGTCGATATTCTGTCGCGGCAGTCGACCTGGACCTTGTCGCGCGACACGGGCATGGGCATCCATTTCGTCGGCGCCGTCTATTATGACGGCCAGGGCTTCATGGTGCGCAAGGATCTCGGCGTGGACAGCGCGCTGAAGCTCTCTGGCGCAACGGTGTGTGCGGAACAAGGCACCACCACCGAGCAGAACGTCGCCGACTACTTCACCGCCAACAAGATCAAGTACGAGGCGGTCGTCATCGATTCCGCCGACAGCATCATCAAGGCGTTCGACAGCGGCCGCTGCGATGTCTACACCACGGACGCTTCGGCGCTTTATGCGCAGCGCCTGAAGCTGACCGATCCCGCGGCTTTCACGGTGCTGCCGCAGATCATCTCGAAGGAGCCGCTGGGTCCGGCCGTGCGCAAGGGCGACGACAAGTGGTTCGATGTCGTGCGCTGGACGCTGTTCTCGCTGATCGAGGCGGAAGAGGACGGCATCACGCAAGCCAATGCGGAAGCCTCGCTGAAGTCGCAAAACCCGACGATCCGCCGGTTCCTCGGTGTCGAGGGCGACAACGGCAAGCAGATCGGGCTCGAGCCGGCCTTCGCCTACAACATCGTCGCCAAGGTCGGCAATTATGGCGAGATCTTCGAACGCAACCTCGGCCAGTCGAGCCAGCTGAAGATCGCGCGCGGCATCAACGCGCTGTGGAATGCCGGCGGCCTGATGTATGCGCCGCCCGCGCGCTAAGGCCTGAAAGCCGAACGCCTGTTTGGTGCCGGGCCGGCAGCTGGCCTTGGGCTCCTTGCCCGGCCATTCCACTTCACGGAACGGAGCGGTGATCTGTGCCGTCGCGCATCATCGCCGCTCTTGTCCTTCGATCGATGTTCGAATCCGCGGTGTATAAAAACGTTTTTATTATTCTTGAAAACGTTTTACCCGATGTTACGGATGCTGACCTCTTGGGTTAGCAGCGGTCCATGGCAGCGAGCAAAAAATCTGAACACCGGGAACTTTCGCCGACGATCAAGACGTTGGCGGCCCATACGGGTTTTTCGATCGCCACCGTCTCGAAGGCTCTGCGCGGTTCCCCCGTGGTCGCCCAGCAGACCAGGGACGCCATCGTCGCCGCCGCGCGAAATCTGGGCTATCAGGCGAACATCCGAGGCATGGCGCTGAGGACCGGCAAGACCTATCGGGCGGCGGTGCTGATGCCGATAACGTCCGCTGCCGGCTATGAGTGGGACGGCGTT
Source organism: Mesorhizobium sp. B4-1-4 (assembly GCF_006439395.2). Lineage (NCBI taxonomy): Bacteria > Pseudomonadati > Pseudomonadota > Alphaproteobacteria > Hyphomicrobiales > Phyllobacteriaceae > Mesorhizobium > Mesorhizobium sp. B4-1-4. The sequence goes on along the minus strand of NZ_CP083950.1, from coordinate 4,355,001 downwards.
GAATACACACAGATCCTGAGCGGCATAAGCCAGGCGCTGGAAAACAGCGATTATCAGCTCTCCGTTCACGGTTTCCGGGATTTCGGCGACGCCTTCGACACAGCCCGTCGCATCGTCGACCAGAGCGCGGCCGACGGCCTGATCTTTTCCGGCGTGCAGGCCGACGATCCGCGTATCGACCTGCTGGTCGAAAGCGATTTTCCGTTCGTGTCGCTCGGCCGATGCCGCAAGCCGCTCACCTATGCCCATGTCGATGTCGACAATGAATGGGCGGCATTCACCGCCACGGCCCGGCTGATAGCGGGCGGACATCGGCGGATAGCGCTGATCAACGCGGATCGCCGTCTTTCCTATGCCCTGGACAGGATTGACGGCTTTTCGCGCGCCTTCGACGAGGCAGGGCTTGCCACATCGATGGACCTTGTGGCCGACGGCGATCTGTCCACCCGCTTCGGCCGTGACAGCGCGCTCAGACTTCTTGGCTTGCCCAGCCCGCCCACCGCCCTGGTGTGCATCAACGAATCCACCACCCTGGGCGTCCTGTCGGCGCTGGGCAGCCTCGACCGGCGCGTCGGGGTGGATGTCGACGTCATCGCCTATGACGATATCAACGTCAGCGCGTACTTCACCCCGCCGATCACGACATTCTACCAACCAATCGAACTCCTCGGCCGCAAGCTCGGGGAGTTTCTGCTGCGACGCATGGCGGGCGAGGATCCGGCAAGGCTCACCATGGTCTCGAGACCCGAGCTCATCGGCCGGCAGCCGGACAATCTCGGCGGGCGAAACCGCCGCTAATCATGACATGGGAGGAAAGAGCATGAAGAAGATTCTGATCGGACTTGCGGTGGCGCTATTGGCGGCCGGCACTGCCGGCGCCGCCGACCTCGGAGGCAAGGTCCTGAAGGTGGGTTCCGACACCACCTCGCCGCCGATGGAAAGCGTCGACGCGGCGAGCGGCCAGATCGTCGGTTTCGACGTCGATGTGATCAAGGCGGTCTGCGGCAAGATCAACTGCAAGGCTGAATTCGTCACCACCGGCTGGGATGGTATCTTCGCCGCTCTCGACCAGGGAAGTTTCGACCTGGTCGCTTCCGGCGTATCCATCACCGACGAACGCAAGAAGGCGATGGATTTCTCGGACCCCTACATCATCAACAGTCAGGCCGTCCTCATGCGCGTTGAAGACGAGGGCCTGTCGCTCGACGACTTCAAGGCGAAAGGCAAGAAGCTCTCGGCGCAAGCCAACACTACCGACTCACAGGTCGCCGAAAGCATTGTCGGCAAGGACAATGTGGTCGCGTATGACAGTTTCGCGGCCTCCGTCATAGCGCTGAAGAACAAGGACGTGGACGGCGTCGTGATCAATGGCGCCAATGCCGCCGCGTATGAAAAGGAATTCGCGGGCGAACTGGTGGTGCCGATCAGGAATCTCCAATCCGATCCCCTGGGGCTGGTCTTCCGCAAGGGTGACGAGAATGTCGCCGCCTTCAACGAAGGGCTGAAGGCCATCAAGGCCGATGGCAGCCTCGACGCGCTGATCGCCAAATACTGGGGCGTGAAATAGCCGCTTGAAAGACTTTGGCTCCGGGTGCTGGGCACCGGAGCCGCCGTGAGGGAGGGACGGGACCGGATGCAGTTTCTGATGCGCCTGCGGCCCAGCAATCTGATCATCGTCGCGGCTTTGCCGTTCATCGTCTATCTCTTCGCTTCGTCGATTAACTATCAGCGCTCGCTTCGCGCCATCCTGGGCGTGGAGAACGGCTCGTCGGTCTTCGTGCCTGGCTTTCTGGCGCTGGCTGTCGCCTTTTTCGCCGGCCTTGCCGTGGTCGGGTTCTCGCGTGCTTCGTCCAGGTCACCGCGTCTCGCGATCGTCGCGGCCGGGGTCAACCTTGCCGCCGCGATGGTGCTTGCGACAACCGGCGTGGCCTATCCCTTCGTGGCATCGGTCGTGGCGAACGCCGTCGATCCGTTCACCTCCAATCTGGTGGTTCAGGGCCTTACGCCGCGGCGATTGACGGATGCCGCCGACCTCATGGTGCGCGGCCAGGCCGCACTCCTGTTGCGAGCCTATTTCGGCCTGACGATCGTGATCCTCGGTGCATTCTTCATCGCCGCCCGCAATGGCACAGGCAACGCGACGCACGGTTGTGCCCGCTTCGCACTTGCGGCGGTGAACGGCGCCGGGTTGGCTTTCATCCTGCTTTTCGCGCATATCGCATTCGCGGCGGGTGTCGCCACGACGATCCGGGCGGCCGTCGCCGCCTATATGCTGGCGGCAATGATGGGGTTGCTCTGGGTCGGGCTCCTCAAGCTCAAATACAGCTGGCGGGCGGACCTAACCTGCATCGCGGCAACCATCCTCATGATCTGCGCTGCCGCGTGGTTCCTGCTCCAGCCGCGCGACAGCTATGTGCTTGTGGGGTCTCTCGCCGGGAAGGTCGCTGTCACGGCCGGTACCCCGTCCGGGATACTTGGTCCCGTCCGCTACGGGCAATTTCCCGGAGGTCCCGACCGCGACGTGCCGCTGCGCACCTTTCGTGGCGCGCCGGAAGCGCTCGACGCAATCGGCAAGGCTCCCGATATCAGCGCGGCACTTGTCCCCGCCGCAACGGCGCCGGGCGCATTGCCCGTGCTGTGGCAAGCGGAGGCGTTGAACGATCGCGACAAGGCGTTCGGCATTACGCTCGCGGTGCTGGCGATCGTGCTTGGGCTGCTGACCTTCGGCGGTCATATCCACCGCAGGCACCCGCTCTCCATCGGCTCGGAATTCATCGTCGACACGATCCGTGGCATCCCGATGCTGGTTATCGTTCTCTATGTCGGCCTGCCGCTCGCCGGCGCGCTCAAGGACGCGACGCAGGGCGTGGTCGATCCGCCGAACCTGGTGCGCGGCATTGCCGCCATGGCGCTGGCCTATTCGGCCTATCTCGCCGAAATATTTCGTTCCGGCATCAATGCAATCCCTGCGGGCCGGATCGAGGCAGCGCACAGTCTCGGCCTCAATGGCTGGCGTACCGCCCGGCTGGTTGTGTTGCCGCAAGCCTTCCGCATCATCATTCCGCCGCTCGGCAACGAACTGATCGCCATCCTCAAGGACACGTCCCTGCTCTCGATCCTGTCGATCCGTGACATTGCGCAGCGTATGCGGGAATTCCAGTCGGCAAGTTTCCTGCCGTTCGCGCCCTACAACTCAGCCGCCATCTTCTACATTTTCCTGACGTTGGCGGCGGCAAGCCTCGTCAGCACCATCGAGAGAAAATATGACATCAAGCATCGATAACGCACGCCGGACCCTCGAAGCCCGCGCCGCCGGACTGGTCTTTCCGCAAGGCTTCGTGTTCGGCGCCGCGACCGCAGCCTATCAGATCGAGGGTGCGCATGACGCGGACGGCAAGGGCGAAAGCATGTGGGACCGGTTCTGCCGGGTTCCCGGCGTGATCGTGGGTGGCTCGAGCGGTGACGTCGCCTGCGATCACTATCATCGCTGGAAGGAAGATATCGGTGTGCTCAAGGCGCTCGGCCTTGGCGCCTATCGCTTTTCCTTCGCCTGGACGCGGCTTCTTCCCGAAGGTCGAGGCGACGCCAACGCCAAGGGTATCGCTTTCTACGACCGGCTGGTCGACGATCTGCTTGAAGCCGGCGTCGAGCCCTATGCAACGCTCTACCACTGGGACCTTCCGCAGGCATTGCAAGACCGTGGCGGCTGGTACAGTCGCGAAACCGCCACCGCCTTTGCCGATTATGCCGGGCTTGCCGCCCGCAGCTTCGGCGATCGCGTCAAGAAATGGACGACCCTCAACGAGCCCTGGACCTTCTGCTGGTCGGGACATGCAACCGGTGAGGATGCGCCGGGATTGCGCGATGGTGTGAAAGGCGGCGTGACCGCCAGTCATCACGCATTGCTGGGGCATGGCCTGGCTGTTCCAGTCATCCGGGCCGAAGTGGCGGATGCGTCAATCGGCATCGTCTTCGATCTCAACGTCGCGGAGGCCGCTACCGATGATCCGCGCGATCTCGCGGCGACACGGCGCTTCGATGGCGCCCAGAACCGCTGGTTTCTCGATGCCGTCTTCAAGGGCACATACCCACAAGACATGCTGGAGCTCTACGGCGATCTGCTGCCGCCGATCGATGCGCGGGATAATCAGATCATCGCCGCGCCGGTGGATTATTTGGGCATCAACATCTACCGTCGCTCGGTGATCGCGGCGGGTGACGAACTCGCGCCGCTAAGCTATCGACGGGTGCAACCGGAAGGCATCTATTCGGCGGTCGACTACGAGATATGGCCGCGCTGCATGTACGACATCCTGCGTTATGTGAACGACCGCTATGCGCCGCAGGCAATCTACATTTCCGAGAACGGCGTCGCCACGACGCCGGAACAGGTTGGCGACGACGGGCGTGTCTGGGACGATCTGCGCGCCGCCTATTATGTCGATCATCTCGAGCAAGTGGCCAAGGCGGCGGTCGAGGGCGTGCCGGTGCGGGGTTATTTCGCCTGGACACTGACCGACAATTTCGAATGGGCCTATGGCTATACGACGCCCTTCGGCATCACCCATGTCGATTTCGCCACGCAGCAACGCCAGATCAAATATTCCGGCGAGGTCTACGCCATGATTGCCCGGCAGGAAACCGTGCCGGTTGCCAAGAGCGCCTGACTTGGCTGCGGAAGGGCGTGGCGGCACGGTCCTCATAACTGGCGCCGGGCGCGGGCTCGGCCACGAGCTGGCGTTGCAATACGCCCACCATGGCTGGCGTGTGATCGCTTGCGGGCGCACGCATCCGGCTCAAGGTTGCGCGGGTCGAATCGAGTTCCAGCCGCTCGATGTCGCCGATCCCGCTTCCATTTGCGACCTTGCCACGCGGCTCGCCGGCAGGCCCGTGGATGTGCTTGTCAACAACGCCGCCATCCGCAGCGAAATCCCTGGCCTGCACAGCTTTGCCCCGGATGAATTCCTGAAGGTCATGCGGACGAACACGCTCGGTCCGTTGTTGCTGGCGAGGGCGCTGCGCCCGAACCTGGTTGCGGGGCGCATGCGCGTCATCGCCAATATCGGCAGTCGGGCCGGCTCGATGGCTGAAGGGCTACTCGATGACTATGACGACGACTATGCCTACCGCTGCTCGAAGTCAGCGCTCAACATGGTCTGCGCTCAGTTGGCGCAGGATTTGCGCGTCGACGGGATAACGGTGTTGTCGCTCCATCCAGGTTGGGTAAAGACGGATATGGGAGGCGATCAGGCGGTTCTGGCGGTCGAGGACAGTGCGCGGGGCCTGCGCACCATCATCGATAGTGCGACGCCTGGAGACAGCGGCTCCTTCCAGACGTTCGACGGCGTCCCTATCGGGTGGTAGTCGAAAGCACCCGGTCTCCACGCTGGATGCCTCCGCCGGAGCCGATCGTGTCGACAACGCGGATATCGGGTGCGACGCCTCGACAAGCGCGCTATCGGGGCCAATGGCGATGGCGCCTCGCGGTCCGCGCTTGACGACGAAGGTCGCGCCTTCGCGCATGCTGGAGCGGATTTCTCGCGCGGCCTGCTCCGGGCTGGTCCGGCATAGGCGCAAAGCCGCCTCTTCGCGTCATACAGGGTTCATCGTGCGGACATAGCGTCTTTCCCAGGTCTTTGCTGCAATGCAAAAGGAGTGGGACATGGTGGACATAGTTTCTAGTGAAGCGGGCATCCCGAGGCCGGATCATCCGCTGGATCAATCGGGCGGCGCCAAGTGGTTCCTGCCTGCGTTCGGTGTGCTGGTGCTGGTTGGCATCATCTATGTCGGCTACGCGCTCAGCCAGGATCTGGCGGTGGCCAAGACCGTGCCGTGGATCCTGCTCGGCATCGCCCTGCTGATCGCGCTCGGCTTCGAATTCGTCAACGGTTTCCACGACACCGCCAATGCGGTGGCGACCGTCATCTACACGCGTTCCCTGCCGGCCGAATTCGCCGTGATGTGGTCGGGCGTTTTCAATTTCCTCGGAGTGCTCACCTCAAGCGGCGCGGTCGCCTTCGGCATCCTGTCGCTGCTCCCGGTCGAGCTTATCCTGCAGGTTGGCTCCTCCTCGGGCTTCGCCATGGTGTTCGCGCTGCTCGTCGCGGCGATCCTGTGGAACCTCGGTACCTGGTTCCTCGGCCTGCCGGCGTCGAGCTCGCACACGATGGTCGGCTCGATCATCGGCGTCGGCCTCGCCAACCAGTTCATGGCGCCAGCCGGAAGCGCCACCAGCGGCGTCGATTGGGGGCAGGCGACCAATGTCGGCACGACCTTGCTGGTGTCGCCGATTATCGGCTTCTTCGCCGCCGCCATCCTGCTCTATGTGATGAAATTGCTGGTGCGCAACCCGGCTCTTTATGAAGCGCCGAAGGGCAATGCCCCGCCGCCCTGGTGGATCCGCGCCTTGCTGATCTTCACCTGCACCGGCGTCAGCTTCGCGCACGGCTCCAATGACGGACAGAAAGGCATGGGCCTGATCATGCTCATCCTGATCGGCGTCGTGCCGACCGCCTACGCGCTCAACCGCACGCCCGACATCAACTATCTCGAGGCCTACAAGTCGGCTTCCGTCAACGTCGAGACGGCGCTGGGCAAATATGTCAAGCCCGGCGTCACCGTTGCCGATGCCAATGCTGCAAAGGCTGCCGTGCAGGAAGCCGTGCGCAGCAAGACGTGGACCGATCAGACGACCATTGCTCTGCAGACCTATATTCACAACACCACCGCCGAGCTGCAGCCCTATGCTTCGGTCGAAAAGGTGCCGACCGATCTGGTCAGCAACGCGCGCAACGACATCTACCTGATCGGTGAAGCGCTGAAGCTGATCGACAAGAAGAAGCTGCTGCCGATGAAGGACGACGACCTGAAGGCAGTCACCGACTACCACAAGGCCGTCGACAATGCGACGAAGTTCATCCCGCTCTGGGTGAAGGTGGCTGTCGCGCTGGCTCTCGGACTCGGCACGATGGTCGGCTGGAAGCGCATCGTCGTCACCGTCGGCGAAAAGATCGGCAAGAGCCACCTGACCTACGGCCAGGGCGCGGCGGCCGAACTCGTTGCAATGGTGACCATCGGCATGGCCGACCGTCTCGGACTGCCGGTATCGACCACCCACGTTCTGTCGTCGGGCGTCGCCGGTACGATGGCGGCCAACGGCTCCGGCCTGCAGTGGTCCACGGTGCGCAACCTGCTGCTCGCCTGGGTGCTGACGCTGCCGTGCTCGATCGCGCTCGCCTTCGTGCTGTTCATCGTCTTCCGCCAGGTGTTCTGAGCGGAGCCGAAAGTTCTCGAACAAAGGCAGCGCCAGCGACCGGCGCTGCCTTTTCTTTGGGCGAGGGGCAAGTCTTCAAGAGAATATGCGCATTTACGTTGAAGGGGCTCATGCCTTGGAGATTGGCGCGAAACGCCCATCGCCTCGTCGTCCTGGAGCGAAGCGGTGCGGCGTAGTCCCCAGCATCGATGCCAGGACTTCAAGGCGTGGCTACGGTGCAGAAATCTGCTCCGCCGCACTCTTGGAGCAAGGGAACGGCGTGAATCCCTGGGTCTTCGTTCCGCTACGCCCAAGGATAACGACACAAGGGAGGGCGCCGACAAATCTCGAACGCCGGCCCGCTCGATCGAGCGACTGGAATCTCGCCGACAATAGGTCTGATACCGGTGAAAAATCACCGCGCGGGTTTGGCTAGGTCGGGTCCTCGCGGTGCAGATCGTGGATGGCGACGCCCTCGACATTGGTCGGCAGGGTCAGCCACTGGCGATGGCGCAAGGTGCGCTGCGTGTCCTCCAGGCCCATCTCCCAGTGCTCGCGCATCGAGGTGCCGGAGAATTCATAGTCCTTGGCGTGTCCCTCGTAGCCCTTGTGCTGGTAGATCAGGTGGACGATGTTGACAACGCCGGCGTCGGAATAGTCGGCGATCAGCTCCTTCTCGCCGTCTTTCAGCAATTCGGGAGGCACGCGCTTCAGCGCCTCGAGCAGCTTCATCTTGAGCGCGTGGATGCGCTGGAAATTGTCGGTGTTCTGGCGCGTGCGGCTGGAATACATGATGTCCTTGTGGCGCGACAGCACGTCGGCCATGCCGCGTGGCAGGACGCCGCGGGCGCTGAACAGATCGACCTGGAATACCAGCGAGGAGCGGTCCTCTTCCTGGTCGAGCAGATATTGCAGCGGCGTGTTGGAGACGATGCCGCCGTCCCAGTAATACTCGCCCTCGATACGGACCGACGGGAAGGCGGGAGGCAGCGCGCCGCTGGCCATGATGTGCTCGGGTCCGATGCGCACCTTGTCGGTGTCGAAATAGACGAAATTGCCGGTCCGGACATTGACCGCGCCGACGCTTAGCCGCTTCCTGCCGTCATTCAGGACATCGAAGTCGATCAGGCTCTCCAGCGTATCCTTCAGTTCGGCGGTGTCGTAGAAGCTGGTGGCGCCCTCGGCGCCGGTATGCTCGAACCAGGGATTGGGATTGCGCGGCTTGAAGAAGCCGGGCTGGCCCATGGTCATCGTCATCCACGAGGAGGTGCGGTTGCGGATGTCGCGGTAGATGTCGCCCTCCGGCGTATACGACCAGATCTTGCGGCCCGAGATCGTCTGCCAGAACTGCTCCAGCCGCTGCAGCCGGCGGCTGGACTCATTGCCGGCGATGATCGCGGCGTTGATGGCGCCGATCGACACGCCGGACAGCCAGCTCGGCTCGCAGCCGGCCTCGGCCAGCGCCTGGTAGACGCCGGCCTGGTAGGCGCCGAGCGCACCGCCGCCCTGGAACACCAGAGCGATGCGGTCGTATTGCGCCGAGATCTCCTCGATGGTGGCGGCGGCTTCCTTGTTTCGGTTGCGTTCAAGCACGAATTTTCTCCGGCAGGGTTGTGCTGTTTGCGAGCTGGCTGTAACCGGCAAGATAGTCGTGGACCACCTCGCCCAACCCGAGCGTCAGATCGGCTTTGAAGTGGATGGCGGACACGATGTCGAGCACCGGCAGCTTCGCCACGTCGGCCATGACGTGGGGCCGCAGATCGAGCGCGGCCGGCGCCGTCCAGGCTTCTTTCAGCGTGATATCGGTGAGGTAATAGCGCACCAGCTCGCAAATGCGCGGCGTGCCGTCCACATGCGGGATGATCTTGATCAGGAAATTGGGCGCGGCGAGCGAGGCAAGCACGGAAACGTGGTCAGCCTCGCGGTGCTTGTAGCCCATCGTGCCGGTGGCGCACAGAACGCTGCCATAGTGCAGCGTGCCGACGATCACCTCGCCCTCATGGACGATCTTAGGGTTGGCCAGCTTCTTTGGAAACCCCCACAGCTCGCGCCCGCCGGCGATCGGTGCGTCGTCGTCGAGATACATCGAATGGACGTAGCCGCCATGCTGGCCCTTGTACCGCACCGGGATGACCTGGCCGGTCTCGGTGTAATCGCCGAAGCCGGTCGAATCGGGCATGCGGATGAATTCGTACTTGACCAGCGGCTCGTCGATCTCCAGCGGCGCCGGCACGACGGCTTCGAGCGCCTCGCGCGTCGTGCGGTAGGTGATGATGATGTATTCGCGGTCGAAGAAACGGTAGGGGCCGGGCGGAAAAGACGGGTTGGTCAGCGGCATCGCATAGGCGCGCTTCAAGACATCGGCGATTTCCAAGCTGCACCCCCAAGATTTTGTCAGGTGAAGTTTCGTCAGGCGAATTGCGTTCAGGAATGACCGCGCGCGGGCGCACCGATTATGTTGCACGGCACCATGACAGTGCCGTGTCAGCCTGACGGCCGTGGTTCCGGACCGCCAGGAGCGGTGCCGGCGCTGTCGTCTGGCTGTAATCGCACCGACACATGGCTCTGTCATTGTCATGCTGCGACGCACAATTTATATCGTCCTATTCCCCTCCCACTTCGCGAGATCATCATGGGTTTCCTGTCCTCGAAGAATGCCCTCGTTACCGGTTCGACCAGCGGTATCGGCCTGGCCATCGCCCGTGCGTTCGCCGCCGAAGGCGCCAACGTCACCATCAACGGCCTTGGCGACGCCGCCGCGATCGAGCAGGAGCGCGCCGGCATCGAGAAGGATTTCGGCGTCAAGTGCCGCTACTCCGACGCCAATATGATGGACGGCGCGGCGGTGAGCGCAATGGTGCGTGACGCCGAGGAGGCGTTCGGCAGCCTCGACATCCTGGTCAACAATGCCGGCATCCAGCATGTCGCGCCGATCGAGGAATTCCCCGATGACAAGTGGGAAGCCATCATCCGCATCAATCTGCTCGCGGCCTTCTATGCCATCAAGGCGGTGGTGCCCGGCATGAAGGCGCGCAAATGGGGCCGCATCATCAACACGGCTTCCGCGCACGCGCTAGTCGCCTCGCCATTCAAGTCGGCCTATGTGTCGGCCAAGCACGGCATATCGGGCTTGACCAAGACTGTGGCCCTGGAAGTCGCGCAGGACGGCATCACCGTCAACGCCATCGCACCTGGCTACGTCTGGACGCCGCTGGTCGAGAAGCAGATACCCGACACGATGAAGGCGCGCGGCATGACCGAGGAACAGGTCAAGCATGATGTGCTGCTCGCCGCGCAGCCGACCAAGGAATTCGTCACCGTGGAAGAACTTGCGGCGCTGACGCTGTTCCTGTGCTCGGATTCCGCCAAGCAGATCACCGGCACCACACTGCCGATGGATGGCGGCTGGACGGCGCAGTAGCGCCGTCTGACTGGATCGCCAGCAATTCCCAATCGCCGCGGGATGATTGGAGTTGTTCGGCAGCGATGCGCCGTGACGAGTGACCGGCTAAAGAAGGGAGAGAGGAGAGGCTTTCCCTTCGAGCCGTCATCAATCCGTTACCTGGACCTCCTATTCGAGATACCCGGAGAACGCCTGCCTGCGTGCGGCAATGCACAGCTGTGCAAAAAAGGGACGTCGGCATGAGCTTCGACCGATGACGGGGGACAAGACCTCGGACAAGCTTCGCTCGGTCAGCGCGCTGCATGTGGCGCGCCAGGCCGGCGTGTCGCGTTCGGCGGTGTCACGTGCCTTCACGCCGGGCGCCAGCGTTGCCACGGAGACGCGCGAGAAGATCATGCGCGCGGCCGAGGAACTCGGCTATCAGGTCAACGATCTGGCGCGCGGCTTGCTCGCCAACCAGAGCCGGCTGGTGGGGCTGGTGGTGACCAAGCCGGAAGTCGGTTTTCGCGCCCATCTCGCCGCGGCGCTCACCAAGGCCCTGATTCATCGCGGCAATGTTCCTGCGATGATCAACACCGGCCAGACCGAACAGGAGCTGATATCGGCCCAGAAGACGCTGCTCGGCCATCGCGCCGAGGCGACCATCATCCTGTCCGGCTCGCCGCCATCATCCTTCTTCGAACTGGCGCGGCGCAACGGCCAGCCGCTTGTGGTGATCGGCCGTTCAGAACCGGAGGCCGATCACATCCAGACCGACGGCCGCGCGGCTGCGAAGCTGGCAGCGGCGCTGTTCGTCGCGCGCGGCATGACGAAGCTCGGCCTGGCGGGCTCGCTGTCGGGCACGCCCACCATCACCGAGCGCGAGGATGCGTTCCGCGCCGAGGCGGCGCGCCTGGGGGCCGAGGTCGTGATCGCGCGCGGCAGGGATACGGACTATGCCGGCGGACTGCAGGCGGGCAGGGCGCTGATCGACGGCCAGAGCCGGCCACAGGCAATCTTCTGCGTCAACGACCTCATTGCCTTCGGCGTCATGGACCATGCCCGTCAGGTCGGGCTCGACATCCCCGGCGATCTCAGCGTGATCGGCTTCGACGATGTCCCCGAGGCTAGCTGGCTTGCCTATCGGCTGACCACCTTCCGTCAGGACCCGGAGACGATGGCTGCCAGGGCCGTCGCATTGCTCGACCTGCGTCAACGGAAACCGGATATGGCGCCAATTCGCGAGCGTCTGGCCGTGCCGCTGGTCGTGCGCGGCAGTTTTGTCCCGCATCATGCGGACACACTTACAGACAGTTCCTCCTGAAGTCCCCAGGTCGATGCCCATGAAGATCATCCAACTCTCCGACCCGCATCTGATGGCGCCGGGCGGCTTACTCTACGGCTCCGATCCGCTCGCCGGACTGGACGCCTGCCTGGCGGATATCGGCGAAAACCACGCCGATGCCGATCTGGTGGTGATATCAGGCGACCTGACCAATGATGGCGAGCGCGCCGCCTATGCGGCGTTGCATGAGAGGCTGGCGCAATTTTCTCCGCCCTGCCGGCTGATGCTCGGCAACCACGACGACCGCGCGGTTTTCCTTGAAATGTTCCCCCATGCCGCCGAGCAAGGGTTCGTGCAGAGCGTTTTCGACGGCAGCGAAGGTCGGCTGATCCTGCTTGATACGCTGGACAGTGGCCAAGTCGAGGGCAGGCTGTGCGCCGCGCGTCTCGGCTGGCTCGACGAACGTCTGCAAGAGGCGCATGACCGGCCGGTCTTCCTGTTCATGCACCACCCGCCGTTCCGGATACACATGCCGGTGCTCGACGCGGTCAAGCTCGCCGACGCCGATACATTCCACGATCTCCTAGTCACCTGAATCTGAAGTTCGGTTCATTGTCTTCTGGCAGAAGCGCTTGACCGACGCGAGGATTTGGTCGGCGGATTTGACCCATTTGTATGGGGTCGGGTTCTCGTTGTGGGTTTCGATGAAGGCGTCGATATCAGCTTCCAGTTCTGCGGTGGAACGGTGTACGCCGCGCTGCAACTGCTTTCGCGTCAGCTCTGCGAACCACCGCTCGACCTGATTGATCCAGGATGCCGACGTTGGCGTGAAGTGAACATGCCAGTGTGGACGGCGCGCGAGCCAAGCCTTGATCCTCGGCGTCTTGTGGGTCGCATAGTTGTCCATCACCAGATGCACGTCCGGGCCATTGGGCATTTCGGTGTCGATCCGCTTCAGGAAGTCGAGGAATTCGGTGGCCCGGTGACGCTTGTAGCAATGACCTATCACCGCCCCCCAGTGGCAACATCGAGCGCGGCGAACAGAGAAGTCGTGCCGTTGCGAACATAAGTATGAGTACGCCGTTCGGCGACGCCCGGTGCCATAGGCAGAACCGGCTGCTCGCGATCCAATGCCTGGATTTGCGATTTCTCATCCACGCATAGCACGATCGCCCGGTCCGGTGGTGACATATAGAGGCCGACGATGTCCTGCACCTTATCAACGAAGAGCGGATCGGAGGAAAGCTTGAATGTCTCGGTACGATGCGGCTGCAGGCCAAACGCGGTCCAGATCCGACGGATGGTGGTATGAGAAAGGCCGCGGTCGGCTGCCATCGAACGGATGGACCAGTGCGTGGCATCCTTGGGAGTGGTGTTCAACGTACGCTCGACGACCTGAGCAACCTGGGCATCGGAGACAGTTCGCGGTCGACCGGTACGATATTCATCTGTCAGCCCTTCAATACCATCCTGTACGAACCGACGGCGCCACTTGCCAACCGTGTGCTCGTGAACACCCAGGCGTTCGGCAACGTCTTTGCTTTGCAAACCCTGCGCGCACAGCAAGACCATCCGGCATCGATCCGACAAGGAGCGCGGCGCCTTATGCCGGCGCACCTGAGATTCGAGGAAACCTCTATCCGCGTCGCTTAGAACGACAAGGTCCGCCTGCCTGCCAGCCATGAATCAAACTCCTGCTCTTGTGACAGAAGCCAAACAAAATGAAGCTTACTTTTGTTCCAGGGGACTAGCGCGCCATGGCAATGTCCGCCACATCTTCGCCGGCCATGTCCACCGGCTGATCGCCGGCAGCTGGCGCGGCATACCGGTCAGCACGCTGCGCAGCACCAACCACCAGACCGCGCTCGATTTTTCAGACAGCTGGCGGCTGGGCGAAGAAGCGCCCGCCTATGCCGTGATTTTCATCGATGCGGACGGGGTGATCGTGCATTTCCGAGAATTTCCGATAGCCGGACAACGCATGCCGCCAACAGGATCGGACGCCGACGGGTCAAACCCGTGGCATCCGGTTTTCCCGAGTGCCATTCCACACCTGCCGCAAGCCTCCGGAAGCCTAGGAAAGTCGCGTAATTCTGGACATTAGTCTTGACAGAAATACAGATGTTCAATACCCGTCAGGTGATTGAACAAGCCTGCAATGTGGGAGGAACGAGCGGTATGGCTTCCAATGTTTCATTGACGGGCCTTGCCCGTGATCTCGAAGAACGCGGCAAGTCGGGCAAGCCCATCCGTATCGGCCTGATCGGTTCCGGCGAAATGGGAACCGATATCGTCACCCGCGTCGCCCACATGTCCGGCATCGAGATCGGCGCGATTTCCGAATTGAACCTGCCCGCGGCCAGCAAGGCGGTGGACATCGCTTTCCAGGAAACCGGCCACGCGCGCGAGGTGTCGAACGCTTCGGCGATGACGGCCGCCATGGAGGCCGGCAAGGTGGCGGTGACAAACGACGCCAGCCTGGTCATCAACAATGATCTGATCGACGTCGTCATCGACGCGACGGGTGTCCCCGCGGTCGGCGCCGAGATCGGGCTGCGCGCCATGGAGCACGGCAAGCATCTGGTGATGATGAATGTCGAGGCCGACGTCACGATCGGCGCCTACCTCAAGAGCGAGGCTGACCGGCTTGGCGTCACCTATTCGCTGGGCGCCGGCGACGAGCCATCCTCCTGCATGGAGCTGATCGAATTCGTTTCGGCCATGGGCCATCCGATCGTCGCCGCCGGCAAGGGCAAGAACAATCCGCTCAACATCGACGCCACGCCGCCCGACTATGAGGAAGAGGCCAGGCGCCGGCACATGAATGTGCGCATGCTGGTCGAATTCGTCGACGGTTCGAAGACGATGGTCGAGATGGCGGCGATCGCCAATGCCACGGGGCTGGTGCCCGACAAGGCCGGCATGCATGGCCCGGCGGCAACGCTCGGCGAACTGAACAAGGTGCTGGTGCCGCAGAAGGATGGCGGCGTGCTGTCCAGGGTCGGCGTCGTCGACTACTCGATCGGCAAGGGCGTCGCGCCCGGCGTCTTCGTCGTCGCCGACATGTCGCATCCGCGTATCTCGGAGCGCATGGAAGATCTGAAGATGGGCAAGGGCCCATACTTCACCTTCCATCGCCCCTATCATTTGACGTCGCTGGAAGTGCCGCTGACCTGCGCTCGCGTCGTGCTCTACGGCAAGGCCGACATGGTGCCGCTGGCCAAGCCGGTGGCCGAGGTCTGCGCGGTGGCCAAGAAGGACATGCAGCCGGGCGAGAAGCTGGATGCGATCGGCGAATATTGCTACCGCGCCTGGATCATGACGGCGTCCGAGGCGCATGCCGCCAAGGCCATTCCGTGCGGCCTGCTGCAGGGCGGTTCGGTGACGGCGCCGATCAAGAAGGGCGAGCTCATCACCTACGCGAATGCCGCCCCGGCCGCAGGCTCCAAGATCGCCGAACTGCGCGCCCGCCAGGACAAGCTTGTCTACGGAACCGTGGGAGCCTGATCATGGCCGGAGCCAGCAAAGCCGTCGCGGACAGCCGCGCCAACCTGCCGTTCGTCTATCGCCAGTACAGCGCCGAACAGCTCAAGCAGGTGCTCTACAAGATGTACCTTATCCGCCGCTTCGAAGAGGGCGCCGAGGAAAGCTACATGCGTGGCCTGATCCACGGCACCATGCACCTGTCGATCGGCCAGGAAGCCAGCGCCATGGGCATCTGCATGCCGCTCGGCGAGGATGACCAGATCACCTCGACGCATCGCGGCCATGGCCACTGCATTGCCAAGGGTGCGGAGGTCAAGCGCATGTTCGCCGAGTTCTTCGGCAAGACCACCGGCTACTGCAAGGGGCGCGGCGGTTCGATGCATATTGCCGATGTCGCCAAGGGCAATCTCGGCGCCAACGGCATCGTCGGCGGCGGTATTCCGATTGCCGTCGGGGCGGCGCTCTCATCCAAGATGATGAAGACGGGCAAGGTCGTCGTCTCCTTCTTCGGGGACGGCGCCAACAATGAGGGCGCCTTCCACGAGGCGCTGAACATGGCGGCGGTGTGGAAGCTGCCAGTGATCTTCGTCTGCGAGAACAATGGCTACGGCATGTCGACATCGACGGCCCGCTCCACCGCGGTCAAGAACATCGCCGAACGCGCCGCCGCCTATTCGATGCCTGGCGTCATCGTCAACGGCAACATCTTCTCCGAAGTCGCCGAGGCATCGCACAAGGCCGTCGAGCGGGCGCGGGCGGGCGAGGGGCCGACGCTGATCGAATCCAAGACCTACCGCTATCGCGGCCATTCCAAGAGCGACCGCAACCGCTATCGCACCAAGGAGGAGATCGAGGACTGGATGTCGAACCGCGACCCGATCACGCTGTTCGAGAACGAGCTGCGCGAATTCGGCTTCATCGACGACAAGGGCATCGAGGCCATTCGCGAGGCGGTGGCGCGGGAAATCGCCGATGGCATCGAGTTCGCCAAGGTGAGCCCGTCGCCGGATGTGCGCGAGACCGGAAATTACGTGTATACGGAGCAGGCGTGATGGACGCGATGGTGCGTGAACTGAGCTACGCCCAGGCGATCCAGGAGGCGATGGCGATCGCCATGGACATGGACGAACGCGTCTTCCTGATGGGCGAGGACATCGGCGTCTATGGCGGCGCCTTCCAGGTGACGGGCGATCTTGTCGATCGCTTTGGCACCGAGCGGGTGATCGACACACCGATTTCGGAGCTGGGTGGCGCTGGCGTCGCGGTCGGTGCGGCGCTTACCGGCATGCGGCCGATCTTCGAGTTCCAGTTCTCCGATTTCGCCACGCTCGCCATGGAGCAGATCGTCAACCAGGCAGCCAAGATGCGTTTCATGCTGGGTGGTGAGGTTTCGGTGCCCGTGGTGATGCGCTTTCCCGCCGGCTCGGGTACGGGTGCCGCGGCACAGCACAGCCAGAGCCTCGAGGCCTGGCTCGGCCATGTGCCGGGCCTGAAGGTCATCCAGCCGGCGACACCCTATGATGCCAAGGGCATGCTCTTGGCGGCGGTCGCCGATCCCGATCCGGTGATGATCTTCGAGCACAAGCTGCTCTACAAGGCGAAAGGGCCGGTTCCCGAAGGCTATTACACGGTGCCGATCGGCAAGGCCGACATCCGACGCGAGGGCCGGGACCTGACCATCGTCGCCACTTCCATCATGGTGCAGAAGGCGCTCCACGCCGCCGTGACGCTGGAAGCTGAAGGCATTGACGTCGAAGTCGTCGACCTGAGGACCATCCGGCCGATGGACAAGCAGACCGTCATCGACAGCGTCAAGAAGACGTCGCGGCTGATGTGCGTCTACGAGGCGGTCAAGACGCTGGGCATCGGCGCCGAGGTCAGCGCCATAATCGCCGAAAGCGAGGCGTTCGACTATCTCGACGCGCCGATCGTGCGGCTGGGCGGCGCCGAGACGCCGATCCCCTACAATCCGGAGCTGGAAAAGGCCACGGTGCCGCAGGTTCCTGACATCATCACCGCCGCGCGCGACCTGGTGAAAGGGGTTCGCTGAGAAATGGCGACCGAAGTCATTCTTCCCAAGGTCGACATGGACATGGCGACCGGACAGATCTCGCGTTGGTTCGCTACGGAAGGCCAGCAGGTCAAGAAGGGCGACGTGCTGTTCGAGATCGAGACTGACAAGGCGGCGATGGAGATCGACGCGCCGGCCAGCGGCATCCTGCGCGATGTCACCGGCCGGGAAGGCGTCGATATTCCGGTCGGCGCGCCGGTGGCCTGGATCTATGCCGACGGCGAGGCTTATGGGGACAAGCAGGACGTGGCGGCAGTCTCCCCCCTCGTGGGGGAGATGTCGACGAAGTCGATAGAGGGGGTCGCTTCAGGAGGCTCCTCCATGGCGTCGAGCACTGCCATTGTGCCGAGTCCGGTCGAACCGACCCCACCCGACCGGCCTGCGGCCGGCCACCCTCCCCTCGAGGGGGAGGGGAGAACCCGCGCTACGCCTCTTGCCCGCCGCCTTGCCCGTGAGGCGGGTTTGAGCCTCTCCGCCATATCAGGCTCGGGTCCCTATGGCCGCGTAACGAAGGCCGATGTCGAAGCGGCGATCTCCTCCCCCCTCGAGGGGGAGGTGTCCGCGAAGCGGACGGAGGGGGTCGCCGCAGAAGGCACCGCCCCTTCATCGAGCGCCGCCTTTGCGCCGAGCCCGGTCGGGTCGACCCCACCCGACCGGCCTTTGGCCGGCCACCCTCCCCTCAAGGGAGAGGGGGACGTGCTGCGTCTCTTCGAGGAAGGCTCCTACGAACTCGTCCCGCATGACAATATGCGCAAGACCATCGCGCGGCGGCTGGTCGAGGCCAAGACCACCATCCCGCATTTCTACCTGACGCTCGATTGCGAACTCGACGCGCTGCTGGCGCTACGCTCGCAGCTCAATGCGGCGGCACCGACAAGGAAGACCGATAAGGGTGAAGCACCCGCCTACAAGCTCTCGGTCAACGACATGGTGATCAAGGCCATGGCCATGGCCTTGAAGGCGGTGCCGGATGCCAATGCCTCGTGGACCGAGAGCGCCATGGTCAAGCACAGGCATGCCGATGTCGGCGTTGCCGTGTCGATCCCGGGCGGGCTGATCACGCCGATCATCCGCAGGGCCGACGAAAAGACGCTGTCCACCATCTCCAACGAGATGAAGGATCTGGCCAGCCGTGCCCGCAGCCGCAAGCTGAAGCCCGAAGAGTATCAGGGCGGCACCACGGCGGTGTCGAACCTCGGCATGTTCGGCATCAAGGACTTCGCCGCAGTGATCAACCCGCCGCATGCGACGATCCTGGCGGTGGGTGCCGGCGAGGAGCGGGCGGTGGTCAGGAATGGCGAGATCAAAATCGCCACGGTGATGTCGGTGACGCTGTCGACCGACCATCGGGCCGTCGATGGAGCGCTGGGTGCGGAACTGCTCGTCGCCTTCAAACGGCTGATCGAAAACCCGATGGGCATGCTGGTCTAGCAATTCCAGGAAAAGGCGCAGCGGTTTTCCTGGAATTGCGCGCGTCGCCGGCCAGGCGGCGTCAGTTGCAACGGATCGTCGAGCCGCGCCTGTCTCCGGGGCGCGGCCCTGCCAGTGCCCATCCAGATCACCAAGCTGTCAGCGGTTAAATTAAACCAATCCGATGGCTATGCTTGAAGCCGCCGCTATTTCATTCCACATCGGTCAGCATGAAGGACGAGACACGAGAGTGGCGTCGGAATTTGCTATGGGGCTTGTCCGCATCGCTGGTCCTGCATGCGCTCATCGCAGCGCTCCTGGTCTACAGCCTGCCGAGGCCTCCCCAACAGCCGCAGCAGGAGCAACCGGTAAACATCGCGATCGTCCCTCCGCCCGATCAGCCCAAACCGAAACCTGCCCCTGCGCCGTCGCCAAAGGAAAAGCCGCCGGAACCGAAGGTTGAAAAGCCGCCCGAGCAGAAGGTCGATAAGCCGCCTCCGCCGGAACAGCAGCCGCGCAAGCCCTCGCCAATCGAGGTGCTGAAACCTGTTTTTCAGTTCGGCGCCAAGGACACCGGCCCCAGGAAATCCCTGGACGGGGCCAGCGCTCAGGACAACTCGCCGTCGCCGGCCGAGGATTCGAAGCCGCCTGTCGCGCCGAAGGATGCAGAGAACAAATCCGCCGCGTCGGCAGCCCCCGAAGAGCGGACAGATTCAGCCAAGGCCAGCGAGAAGTCGATAACCGCGCCGAAGGATGCTGAGCCCGCACAGGAGAAGCAGGCAACTTCAACCCAGGACCCAGCTAAACAGCAGGCTGACAAGCAAGAGACGGAAGCACACGATGCCGGCAAGCAGACAGCGACGGCACCAACGCCGTTGGCTGCCGCTGGCGGCGACGGCGAGATCGAGCTTCCCACATCGGCGGAAGCGCCTACGCCCAAACCCGCAGACGCGCCGAAGCCCAATCCGGCAAAGGTTTCGAAGTCCCGAAGCGGGAGCGCCGGGAGGCCAAGTTCCAAGGACGCAGCCGTTGCTGCATCGCCGAGTTACTCGGGTCTTCCGGGTGTTCGCAGCCTCTATTCGCAGGGCGCGACCGGTGATGCGCTGGCCATGACCGCAATGGATGGCATGCCTCGCGGTCAGCGTGCTGCCAGACTTTGCGCCAGCGCGTTGGACCAGCAATTGGTGGACGCCTCTTATTTTCCCGACTTGATCCCAAGTGTTCCGCTGAAGGCCGGCAATATTCTCGACGCCCCGGATGTCGCTTTCCGCACACCTACAAAATGGTACCATCTGAGCTTCCGGTGCGAGGTCGACCCCGATGCGACGAGGGTCTTGTCCTTCACCTTCCGTGTCGGGCCTGCGATCCCGCCCGAAGAATGGACCCGCCTTGGACTGCCTAACCGGTAACGGATCAGGCCGGCACACCGAGCCCGGATAGTTGCCGGCTAACTTCCTGCCAGTCGGCGCAGACGAAGTCGGCTCCGGCCGCTTTCAGTCGCGCGCCGTGCTCGGCATAGGTGTGGCCGCCACCGGTGTAGCCGATCGCCGTCATGCCGGCGGCGACCGCGCCCTGGATGCCGAAGGGCGAATCCTCGATGACGATGCAATCGGCCGGGTTGGCGCCCATTTTTGCCGCGGCGAACAAGAAGATGTCCGGCGCAGGCTTGCCGTTCTTGACCATCGAGGAACTGTAGATCGCATCGCCGAAGAAGCGGGCCAGTCCGGTCACCGCGAGGCTGTGGTTTATGCGCTCGACCGAAGACGACGATGCCACGCAGCGATCGCCGGTGAGCGCCGTGAGAAAGGCGGAAATTCCGGACGTTGGTTTCAACTCCTCGGAAAACAGGACCTTGGTTTCGGCCCAGATGTCGCCGTCAGCCGCCGCCGGAAATTGATGGCCGGTCAATTCCTTGATCCTGACGATGATGTCCGACTGCTTCATGCCGATGCACTGGGCGATGATGCCGCCGTGGACACCGGGCATGCCGTGCTTTTCATAGACCCGCTTATAAGCTTGGGCCGCCAGCGGCTCGCTATCGACGAGAACGCCGTCGCAATCGAAAATGATAGGCCTTGGTCGCGCCACGCGCTTGTCTCCTCAAGTCAGATTCGCACATCGCTATCGGCAAAAAGTCAAATGTTCAATAGCGCGGTGGTTTGAGGCGTTTGAGAACGAAACCGGAGGGCGGTCAAAGCCGGCGCAACGCATCGCTGGCGCGGGAGGAGCCGAGCGCCCGTTGCATGGCTTGCCGTGACTGTGCGCGGTCCGGCGTGATCCAGTTCGGCTCGGCGCCGAGGAAGCGGTCGAGGAAAGCCACCGCATAGGCCGGCATCTCGGTCACGTTCTCGCGATAGGACCACCAGGTGCGCAGATCGTCGGCGCATTTGTCGATGCTGGGTGCTGAGCCGAACTCCTGCTCGTAGATGGCTGAAATCGCAGAGACGCAATAGTTGGTGTAGACGAAGCCCTCCGGCCAGAAGCGGATGATCTCCAGCGTGCTGGCATTCTGCTCTGTTTCGGTCAGTTCCGCGAGGCCGGAGATTTCCCTGGCCGGCGCCTGCTTTATCAGTTCGCGCAACACGAGGCCGGCGGCAAAGACGATAAAGTCGGCGCGGTCGACTTCGGCGAAGCGCTTTTGCGCTTCCATGATCTCGACCCAATCGAGAAAGGCCCGGGTAAGCTTCGCCTCGTCGATCTCGAAACGCACGCCGAACGTGTCCGAAACCACCTTGGCGCTGCCGCGGAAGGTGGCGCGGAACCAGCGCAACTGCCGCAACCTGTGGCGCAGGTCGGGCATAAGGGCCAGTTCGTCCCTGAAGGGCAGTTCCATTGCATGCATCCCGTTTGGTTACAGGCTAGCACAGCCGTGCCGCCGCCGAAATCGGCCTGCGGCCCTGTGGATGAGCTGATGCGGTCAATATCATACATATTGACATTCGCGGAAACAAATGTTCTCACTTTGCTGTTGTCGCACATCGGTCCAAGGTGCGCTTCGACGAAGACTTCGGGAGGAGAACCGAATGGCGATTTGGCAGTGGGGACTGCTTCTGCTGGTTATTGTGTGGGCGCTGCAGTCGCTCGGCGTCTGGCTGCAGATGCGGCACTATTCGGATGTCTTCCGCGGTGTCACCGACCAATACAAGGATGGCTTCGTCGGCGCCGGCAATTTTCGCGGCCGGTTGGCCAAGGGGACCATCGCGCTCGTCGTGGTGACGCCCGACCTGATCGTGCGCCGCATGATGGTGATGAGCGGGCGATCCGTCTTCACGAAATTCAAGCGACATGAAGAATTCGAGGGTGCTCCCCTCGATCGACTCCGGTCCAACCCTGCGATCATGGGGGAGGGGGAACCCGGTGTGGCCGAGGCCGTGAAACGGGCGATCGAACAGATCGACAAAGCACGGTCAGAGCCGGGGAAGAAGCCGGGCCTGTCCGGCTTGAATGTAGCAAGGGCTTAGTAGCAAGGACTTAGAGGACGCCGCGCACCGACTGGGCTCAACCGGCGGGCGGCATAAGGAGGAGAAATGTCTGTATTTTCGTTGTTGGCGCAGCATGCCGACATGGCCGTGCACAATCTGCATGTCGCGGGTGCCATGGTCTCGGATGCTGCTTTGCATGGCAAGCTCGCCGTCGAGCATGCTTCCGACCATCTCGTAGTTCTGGCGCAGGCGCAGACCGACAGCGCGCCGGTCACCGCCGATCAGCTGAAGGAACAGCTGAAAAACGTGCAGCAGGAGGAGCAGCTTGGCTGGCTGACTGCCATCGGCAAGTACTTCATCGGCATCTTCCAGAAGGGCGGCGAGGTTTTCGCCGGGTTCGTCACCGGCATCATCCCGACACTTGTCGTGCTGATGACGGCCTTCTACGCCGTCACCGAACTGGTCGGCGAAGAGCGTGTCCACGGCCTGGCGCGCGGCGCCGGCCGCATCGCGCTGACCCGCTATACCGTGCTGCCGCTGCTAGCGGTGTTCTTCCTCACCAACCCGATGGCCTACACCTTCGGCTCGTTCCTGGAAGAAAAGCACAAGCCCGCCTTCTACGACGCTGCCGTATCCTACGTGCACCCGCCGCTCGGCCTTTTCCCGCACATCAACCCTGGCGAATATTTCGTCTGGGGCGGCATGCTCGTGGCCTTGCTCGACCTTGAGAAACGGGGCGTCGTCGTCGCCGGCTACCACGTCAAGGTGGCGATCTGGTACGCCATCGTCGGCCTCGTCGTCATCCTGCTCAAGGGCATGCTGACCGAGCGCATCACCGCCATAATGGCACGCCGCCAGGGCGTCGAGCTGTAAGGGCGGGGAGGACATCATGGCCAAGACATACAAAGCCGTAAAGATCTCCCGGGGCTCCACAGGTTGGGGCGGTCCGCTCGTCATCGAGCCGACCGAGCAGCGCAACAAGGTCGTCTCCGTCACCGGCGGCGGCATCCACCCGGTGGCGCAGCTCATCGCCGATATGACCGGCGCAGAGGCCGTCGACGGCTTCAAGGCACCGCCGATCGAAGGCGAGATGGCTGTCGTCGTCGTCGACTGCGGCGGCACCGCCCGGTGCGGCGTCTATCCGCGCAAGCGCATCCCGACCGTCAATCTGACGCCGGTCGGACAGGCTGGGCCGCTCGCCCAGTTCATCACGGAGGACATCTACGTTTCGGGCGTGAAGCCGGCCAACGTCACAATGGCGGACGGATCCGAGGCGGTCACCACTGCGGGGGGAGCAGCATCGATGAGTTCAAGCAACACCAAAGCGGCCGCGACGCAGCCGCTGCCGAGCGAAGGCGGGTTGATCGGCTTCATCAGCACGATCGGCCGCGCCATGGGCCGTGTGGTCGGCATCTTCTTCAATGCCGGCCGCCGCACGATCGACCAGGTGGTGCGCAACGTGCTGCCGTTCATGGCCTTCGTGACCATGCTCATCGGCCTGATCCTCTACACCGGCATCGGCGACGTGCTGGCGCAGCCGATGGGTCCGCTGGCCAACAACATCGTCGGCCTGCTGGTCATATCGGCCATCTGCGGCCTGCCGTTCCTGTCGCCCATCCTCGGGCCAGGCGCTGTCATCGCGCAGGTCATCGGTGTTGCCATCATCGGCCCGCAGATCGCCAACGGCACGATTTCGCCGGCAATGGCCCTGCCGGCGCTGTTTGCCTACAACACCCAGGTGGGCTGCGACTTCGTGCCCGTCGGCCTGGCGCTCGGTGAAGCCAAGCCGAAGACGATCGAAATCGGCGTGCCGGCGGTGCTCATCAGCCGCCAGATCATGGGCCCGGTCTCGGTGTTGATTGCCTGGGTCGTCAGCCTGATCGTGTTTTAAAGAGAGTAAGGAAATGAGGTTCGCCACATGACGGTTCTGTTGAGAACACGGGTCACTTCCATCGGGCCCGAAGTGGCGGACCTTGCCGAAGGGGGCGTGGTCATCCTGTTCGCGGATGGCTCGCCGCCGGAGCTTGCCGAAGTCTCCGTCCTGCACAAGACGGAGCAGGAACCAAGTGACGGGGCGCCTCCCAAGGGCGCTTCGATCACCGTCGGTCCGGTTTCAGCCGTTATAACAGCGGTTGGCTCCAGCGCCTGGAGCAAGGTGCTCGAAATGGGCCACGTCGTCATCTCGTTCAACGGCGCCACCGAGGCCGAGAGGCCGGGCGAGATCTGCGCTTCGCAAGTCGACACTGAAGCGCTCGTGGCCGCCCTGAAGACAGGCGCGATCATCACCATCGCCGCCTGACAGCACGCGCCGCGGCCTATCTGGTCTCAGCGCCAGAGCAATTCCGGGAAAAGTGTGAAAAGGTTTTCCGTCCGGATTCGCGTCAAAACAAAGAGTTAGAGCAGTTCGCCGTTCCCTTGAAACGCCGAAACTGCTCTAGAAAAAGCAGAGTATTTGCCATGGAACGCTCGACCATCGTCAGAGTGCATGAAGGTTTACACGCCCGTCCCGCCACGCGGTTCGTCAAGCTCGCCAAGGGTTTCGAATCCGATGTCGAGCTGGTCAAGGACGGCAAGGCGGTCAGCGCCAAGAGTTCGGTCAAGCTGATGCTGCTGGCGGTCAAGGAAAACCAGGAAGTTACCGTGCGGGCGAACGGCGCCGACGCCATCGAAGCTATCGAGGCGCTGATCGGCTATCTCGAGAACCCCAAGGCGGGTCTTGACGATGAAGCGGAAACGCAGAGCCCGGCGAATGATGCCGGGCAGGAAGCGGCACCCGCGCCAGCGCCCCAATCGGCAACTTCCGCACCTGGCCAGACAAATGGCCTGCGCGGTGTCGCCGCAAGCGAGGGCGTCGCGATCGGCCCGGCCTTCGCGCATTTCCCGCCGGAGATCGCCGGGCAGGGCCGCATGCTGCAGGCCGACGAGATCGCCGCTGAGATCGACAGGTTCCGCGCCGCCGTCGCCGCCGTCCAGGCGCGTATGGACCGGGCCCTGGCGCAGGACAGCCTGTCGGCCGGCGACCGAGGCATCGTCGCGGCGCTTCGCGATATCGCCGCCGACGATAGCCTGACCGGCGAGGCCGAGAAGGCGATCAAGGGCGGTAATGACGCGGTCTCGGCCGTTATCACCGCCGCGTCCACCATCGCCGCCGATTTCAGCGCCGTCGATGATCACTATCTCAATGCGCGGGCGGACGATGTCCATGCGGTCGGACGGCAGATCTGCCTGGTGCTGCTCGGGCAGGACGATGTCAGCCTCGAAAACATCCCCGAGGGCGCCATTCTCATCGCCGACGACATCGGCGCCTGGGACCTGGCGCGCGCTCCCTTGAAACGCATCGGCGGCGTTGTGTGCGGCCATGGCGGCGCCACTTCGCATATCGCCATCATCGCCCGCTCACACGGCATCCCGGCGGTGCTGGGCCTTGGCGACCAGGTCAATGCCTTGCGTTCGGCACATGAAGTGGCGCTCGACGGCAACACCGGGCATGTGATCATCGATCCCGACGCGGCGACGCGCGCCGACTTCGCCGGCCGCGTCGAAGCGGCTGCAAAGGAGCGTGCCGGCCTGACCGCCTTCAAGACGGTGACGCCGAAACGCGCCGACGGAAGGGTTATCGAGGTCGCGGCCAATATCGGCTCGCTCGAGGAAATCGAGGCGGCCCAGGAGGCCGGCGCCATGGGTGTCGGCCTTTTCCGCACCGAGCTTCTGTTCATGCGCCATATGCACCTTCCCTCGGAAGATATGCAGGCTGAGACTTATGCGGCGCTGGCCAAGGCCTTCGCGCCCTATCCTGTCATCGTGCGCACGCTCGACATCGGCGGTGACAAGCCGATCGCCGGCATCGAGTTTCCCGACGAGGAGAACCCCTTCCTCGGCTGGCGCGGCATCCGCATGTGCCTCGACCGGCCCGATATCTTCAAGCGCCAGCTCAGGGCGCTGCTGCGGGCAGCCGCGCATGGCAACGTCAAGGTGATGCTGCCGATGGTCGCCGACATTGACGAGGTGAGGCGGACAAGGGTGCTGATCGATGAATGCGCCGCCGAACTGAAGGCGGAAGGCGTGCCATATGCGACGTTCGATCTCGGCGTGATGATCGAGACCCCGGCGGCGGTGCTGATCGCGCCGGCGCTGGCCAAGGAGGTGGCTTTCTTCTCGATCGGCACCAATGACCTGACCCAATACATCATGGCCGCCGACCGGCTCAATCCGACAGTGGCGAAGCTCAACGACGTCACCAATCCGGCCGTCATGTCGGCGATCGAGCTGACGGCAAAAGCCGGTATTTCGGCAGGCATCATGGTGGGTATGTGCGGCGAGGCGGCGGGCCGGCCGGATCTGATCCCGGCCTTCATCAAGATGGGCCTGACCGAGCTTTCGATGAGCCCGGCCTCGATCCAGCGCGCCAAGAAAACGATCACGGCCATGGTGGCCGGGGAATAGAGTTCCGGAACCGCTGCTGGAGCTTACGGCAAGTGGGCAAGCAAGGTGGCGAAGACAGGTGTCAGTTCCTCGACCGGGCTTGCCTTGGCGCAGGCCTGGACGATCCGGTCGTGACGGATATCGGCGGCCAGGATCGCGATCTCAAGTATGTCCGGCTCCGGCGCGCCGTCGCGGCCGGTTGTCGCCAGGCCGCAGGCCAGAACGACCGGCGCCAGGCAGCTGATCTCGAGTGCCCGGCCGCCGACCGCAGCCGTTTCCGGCGCGGCTTCGCCAAAGTGGACCGGATGCTGGTTGAGCAACGCGACCAGCAGCGCAGCGCAGGTCGATGCAATTGCTTGCAGTCCCGCACCCGGGGCGGCCAGGGCGGTCAACAGATCGCCATGGCGTTTGCGCATGGCGGCGTGGGCAGCGGCAAAATCGGCTTCATGGATGCGGGCATGGTCTATTTTCAACCCGGCGAGCACCGCCTTGGTCAGATAGTACATGTCGCGCCGGAACATGCGCTCGGCGCCCAGCTGCCGCTCTTCGTTCCCGGTCGGGAAATAGGTGCCAAGGCCCTTTACGGTCGTGCCGTCCACATTGATCGGACGCTCATGCGGGACAAAGGATTCGGCGATCGACAGCGCTTCGTCGAAGGCGCTCGCGGCATGGCTGAGCAGGCCTTCGATGCCCTTGCCCGGAAACGGCGGCAAATGGCTGGTGGCTTCGCGCAGGATGCTGGCGTCGCCGCTGCCGTCATGACGGCTCTGGCGGATGATGTCGCGGATTTCCCGCAGCCGGTCCTTCAAGTTGACGCGGACGTCTTCGGAGATCTGGCGCAACATCGCGGTTTGCCTCGAAAGTGCAGTGGAGGGCCGCCAGCAAGGGCCGGCCACACACTCTACATCGTTCCTATCGATTGGTAGATCAATAGGCGATACTAGACCAGCATGCAGAATCGGCGACGGCGCATGCGCCCGGTGCCGCGCGGGAGGTTCATTTGGGCAGGCGACGACAAACCGACGAGGGGCGGGCAGGGGCCGAAGCGACCGAGCAGGTCGTCAATGAAAGCCGAACGGACCGCCTTAGGATTCGGGCCGCCTGGATGTATTTCGTCGAGCAGATGACGCAGAACGAGATCGCCGACGTGCTCGGCGTCGGCCGCGTCACCATCGTGCGCATGCTGGCGGAGGCGCGCTCGCGCAACGAGGTGAAGATCACCATCGAGAGCGAATTGTCGGAGATCGTGCGGCTGGAGCGCGCGCTGGAGCGCACGTTCGGCCTGCAGCAGGCGCTGGTGGCGCCGCTCACTGCCCCCAATGCCGATCCGATCCCCGCGATCAGCGCCAGGACCGGTATTTTCCTGTCCGACACGATGAAGTCAGGCATGCGCGTCGGCGTTGGCTGGGGCCGGACATTGTTGTCAAGCCTGCCGTTCATCAGCGCCAAATCGCTCACCGATTTCAAGGTCATTTCGCTGCTGGGCGGCGTCGGCGTCGCGCGGCGTTACAACCCGGCGGAGTTCGCCTGGCGTTTCGCCCAGGTCTTCCAGGGCGACGGCTACCTGATACCCACGCCCGCCGTCGTCGACAGTGTCGAAACCAAGATCGCGCTTGTCGAACGATGCGGCCTGCAGGAAATTTTCGAGATGGCCGACACGCTCGATGCCGTGCTGCTCTCGATCGGCGGCATTGCCTCGGCGACCACCTTCTATCGCGGTGGCTTCCTCAAGGAGGCGGAGCGCGAGGCGCTGGTGTCGCGCGGGGCTGTCGGCGATCTGTTGTTCCATTTCTTCGACCGCAATGGCGATCTGGTCGATCATCCGATCAACAGCCTGGTGATGTCGGTGGATGTCGACCGGCTGCGCAAGGCGCCGATCCGCATCCTGACCTCCGGCGGCGAGGAGAAGATCGAAGCTCTGCTCGGTGCCATGAACCTGATAGCGCCGACAATCCTGATCACCGATGAGGAGAGCGCAAGGCGCATGCTCGAGGCGGCCAGCGAGAGCTGAAGGCGCCGAGGTGCAGTCCGGCTAGTGGTTTTAGCGGTGCACGCATTGCTCCCGTCATGTGCATCGGCTATCCGACCTCTCGGACAGATGAAGCAAACGGAGCCCGGCATGACAAACAAGACGATCCTTAAATTTGGCGCGGTGGAGCACGCGGAAGCTGGCGATCTACCCGGCTGGATCGCGGTCGAAGGCAGACCGACCATGCAAACCGCCGTCCAGCACACGACAGAGGACGGCAAGGTGATGTCGGGAACCTGGCGGGCGACGCCCGGCACCTATCACGCGACCTACACCGACTATGAGTTCGTGCATATGATCGCCGGCCGCGTCATCATCACCCCCGACGGCGGCACGCCCGTCGAGGTCGGCCCCGGCGACGCCTTCGTCGTGGAAGCCGATTTCAAGGGTACCTGGAAGATCATCGAACCGGTGACCAAGCACTTCGTGGTCAGGGTCGGCTGAGGCGGCCCGATCGGCTTCGAGACATGAAGAAGCCCGTCATGGTTTGCCATAGCGGGCTTTTTCTTTGCCTCATTCGTTTCGAGAGGTTGCTTCAGTGCCCCGTTCAACGACCGGATGCTCGCGTTGAAGCCAAGTCTGACTCCTGGTCGCGTTCAGTAGGTTGATAACGCCTCCTCCGTTTCCGTGGTTCAGGAAGAACGGACTGCATTCGGAGGCCGCGAGCAGACATGAGGAGGCGCCGCCGCGGCGGGACGCACCGGACGCAGCAAGTAAACGCTCGGTCGAGCGATTGTAGCAGGTCAACTGAAGGGACTATGGCGCCGGTTGGTGCGGCCATCAGACCGGCCTGTCGACCTGCTTTGTCTCAACTCCTGAACAGGGCTCTAAGCTTGGCAAAGACACCGTCATTCATGGCGGCCCGCACACCAAGTGCGACCCATCCGGCCTTCATCGTCGCACCGACATGACAATGGCAAACGATGCGATGCAATTGCCAGTTGGACAGTTCAAAAAAACGCCGCGCCGCGCCGTAGGTGTCGTCTTCAAGGCCCTGCGCCCGCAGGATCGGATCTTCGAACGCAATGCTGATCGGCGATGCCAGGCAATGCGCTTCGTTGCGCTCCCTGGCACTCATGTATTCGGTGCCGGGAAGCGCGCTCAGGCATCGTTCCGGTTGGCGCTCGAGGAGATTTGCCCAGCGCTCCAGGCGCTGTCTGCGCGTCATTGTTGGAAATTCCGCGTTCACCTCTGCGATAACGTTCAGTTGTTCGAGTGTCTGGTGTTTCATGGTCAAGCTCCTGTTGAGCCAGATTGTCCTCATTTTCCGAGATAACGACAGGCCCGGTCGCCATCGCCACGCTTCTGAACCCCGCTTTCTCGCCAAAGTTCCATGGTGTCGATAAAATGAATGTCACTGCGGCCAGGTCTGGGGGATTCCCCTGGCACGAAAGGCTGTCGACGCCTGGATCATCGCGCCACAAGTTCTGGAACGGCGGGGCTCAACTGCCTCTCCTGCGACAGCCTTGGAGGCAAAATTCAGCGATCGCCGTTCGGTTCGTTGGCCGCTGCTGAATCGCCGTTGGGATCAGGCAAAGCTCGCCTTGTTGGCGAGACCGAGGTCTTCCGCGAAACGAAAACCCAGCTTGCGGAAATCTTGGGTGAGTGGTCCTGATTGCCGCCTTCCGAGGAGTTTCTTGACGAGCATAGCTCGCCGACTGACGGCAGAATTCGCCGTACTAACTCGCGGAAAAGTACGGCAGCACTTCATAAGCAGCTGAAATTGCGTGGTGATCCCGACAGGAATCGAACCTGTGACCTACAGATTAGGAATCTGCCGCTCTATCCTACTGAGCTACGGGACCACGCGGCCCGACACATAGCCGCTTCGGACCGTTTCGCCAAGAGGCCGGCCGAAGGCAATTCGGCCGGCACCCGCAGGCCAGCCGTCAGGCGGCCAGCGCCGTTTCCGCCAGCTTCACCCAGTAGCTCATGCCGTGGGGGATGGCTTCGTCGTTGAAGTCGTAGGCCGGGTTGTGGAGACCGGCCGTATCGCCATTGCCGATGAAGATGAAGGCGCCGGGCCGGGCTTCCAGCATGTAGGAGAAATCCTCGCCGCCCATCACCGGCTGGATGCCCCGGTGGACATGGGCGTCGCCCGCCACGTCGGCCGCAACGTCGCTGGCGAAGACGGTCTCTTCCGCGTGGTTGAACGTCACCGGGTAGTTGGCATCGTAGTCGACTTCGATCCTGGCGCCGAAGGCGGTCGCCAGGCCCTCGCAGATGGCACGGATGCGCTCTTCCGACTTCCTGGCGACCTCCTTGCGCAAGGTGCGCACGGTGCCGGCGATCTCGGCCGATTCGGGAATGATGTTGTAGGCGTCGCCGGCATGAAACTTGGTCACCGAGACAACCACGGCTTCGACTGGATCGGTGCTGCGCGAGGCGATCGTCTGGAGCGCGCCGACCAACTGGCTGGCGATGACGATCGGATCGATCGTGCCATGCGGCATCGCGGCATGGCCGCCCCGGCCCTTCACGGTGATGGTGAATTCGGCCGTCGCCGCCATGATCGGGCCTGGGCGGATGGCGAACTGTCCGACAGGCAGGCCCGGCATGTTGTGCATGCCGAACACCCTGGAGATGTCGAAGCGCTCCATCATGCCGTCCTTGACCATCTCGTGGCCGCCGCCGCCGCCTTCCTCCGCCGGCTGGAAGATCACCGCCACCGAGCCGGCGAAATTGCGTGTCTCGGCAAGGTATTTCGCGGCACCGAGCAGCATCGCGGTATGGCCGTCATGGCCGCAGGCATGCATCTTGCCGGGAACGGTCGAAGCGTAGGGTTTGCCCGGTATCTCGTTGAGCGGGAGCGCATCCATGTCGGCGCGCAGGCCGATTGTGGTGCCTTCGCCCTGACGGCCGCGGATGATGCCGACGACGCCGGTCTTGCCAAGGCCGGTCACCACGTCGTCGCAACCGAACTCCTTCAGCTTTTCGGCGACGAAGGCCGCCGTCTTGAAGACATCGAAGTTCAGCTCCGGCGTCTGGTGCAGATGCCGGCGCCAGCCGGCAACTTCGTCCTGCATTTCGGCGGCGCGGTTCAGGATTGGCATGATGGTTCCATTTCGTTGTTGGAGCGGCCGGTTTCAGCCGGGTATTTTGCAATTGTGCCCGGTGTTCTGCAATTGTGATTGTCAGGCACTTTGCCATGTTGGCGTCACATAGGGTAAATAGCACCGCGACGATGCGGTCCGTTTTTGAGGGGCGGACCCATTATGCTGGCGGTCACGTAACGAAATCTTACGGAGCCAGGGGCAATCAGGGCAAGAGGCGATTTCGGATTAGATCATGCGGCACAGGCATTTCCTCAGACTATTCTCGGCCGGCGCAATCGTGCTGTCGGTCCTGGCCGGGCCGGCGCTGGCCAATCCGGTGGTTGTCTTCGACCTGAAAAGCGGCCAGATCCTGCAGCAGCAGGATGCGTTCAAGCGCTGGTATCCGGCCTCGCTCAGCAAGCTGATGACCGCTTACGTGACCTTCCGGGCGATCGCGGCCGGTGAAGTCCAGCTTGATTCGCCGATCAAGGTGACGAAACATTCCGCCGCCGAGCCGCCGAGCAAGATGGGCTTCAAGCCGGGTTCGGTGATGCGGCTCGACAATGCGCTGAAGATGATGCTGGTCAAGTCGGCCAACGACATCGCCATGGCTGTCGGCGAGAATGTCGGCGGCTCGCAAGCCGCCTTCGCCGAACGCATGAACGCCGAAGCGGCCCGGCTCGGTATGAACGGCACCCATTTCGTCAATCCGAACGGCCTCTACTCGCCCGACCAGTACACGACGGCGCGCGACCTTTCGATCCTGGTGATGGCGATCCGCCGCGAGTTTCCGCAATATGCGCCGTGGTTCTCTATCGAGGGGCTTGCGGTCGGCAAGAAGGCGATCCCGAACTACAATCTCCTGATCGGCCGCTATCCCGGCGCCGATGGCATGAAGACAGGCTTTGTCTGCTCTTCCGGATTCAACATGATCGGCTCGGCGACCCGCAACGGCCGCACGCTGGTGGCGGTTGTGCTCGGCGAGAAATCGGCGGTCAGCCGTGCCCAAGCCGCGGCCAGGCTGCTCGACCAGGGTTTTGACACGCCGGACGCCGGCTCTACGACAATCACGACGCTGGCGCCTTACGGCGACACCGTCTCTCCCAACGACATGCATGACGAGATCTGCAAGAAGAGGAAGCGGGAGGAGCAGTCCGAGGCGCCGCCAGCGGCCGCCAAGGACGGGTCGAAATCGCCTTATCGGGAGAAGCTCGATCATGTGCCGACGCTGGTTGCCGTCGGCCTCGGCGGCGCCACCGGTCCGGCACCGAAGGCGATGCTCGACGAGGGCGAGCAGCAGTATGCCGACGTGCCGATCCCAAGCTGGCGGCCTGACATGCCGGTGCCGGCCGGCGCCGGTCCGACCATGGCGGGTTCGGCTGCCCAGGGCGACCAGCCGGTCAAAGCCGCGAATTAGCCAATGAGCGGCTTCCCCGTTCCCGTCTCGGTGCTGACCGGCTTTCTCGGCGCCGGCAAGACGACGCTGCTCAACCGGCTCCTGAAGGATCCGGCGCTGGCCGACACGGCGGTCATCATCAATGAATATGGCGAGGTGGCGATCGACCATCTGCTGGTGGAGCAGGCGTCCGACGGCATCATCCAGCTTTCGGACGGCTGCCTGTGCTGCACGGTGCGCGGCGAACTGGTCGACACGCTGGCCGACCTGGTCGACCGGCTGCAGACCGGCCGCCTCGCCCGGCTCGCGCGCGTCATCGTCGAGACCACGGGGCTTGCCGATCCGGCGCCGGTGCTGCAGTCGGTCATGGCGCATCCGGCGCTGGTCCAGGCCTTCCGGCTCGACGGCGTCATCACTTTGGTCGATGCCGTCAATGGCAATGCCACGTTCGACGCCCATGTCGAGGCGGTCAAGCAGGTCGCGGTCGCCGACCGCATCGTCTTGAGCAAGGCCGAGCTGGTGACCGATCCCGCTGACCTCGACAGGTTGCGGGCACGCCTGCGGCAGATCAACCCGGGTGCCGAACTGCTTGATGCCGCCGATACTGGGACAGGCGTCGCGGCGCTGTTTGACTGCGGCCTTTACAATCCCGCCACCAAATCCGCCGACGTGCGGCGCTGGCTCGGCGAGGAGGCGGCGCACGATCACGACCATCACCACCATGGTGACCATGATCACGGTCATGGTCATGATCATGGTCACCATCATGGCCACCGGCACGATCAGCGCGTGCGCTCCTATTCGCTGGTGCATGACGGTCCGGTGCCATTCTCGGCGATCGAGATGTTCCTCGACCTTTTGCGTTCCGCGCATGGCGAGCGCCTGCTGCGCATGAAGGGGGTCATCGAACTCAAGGAAGATCCGTCGCGGCCGCTGGTCGTACATGGCGTGCAGAAAATCCTGCATCCGCCGGCGCGGCTGCCTTCCTGGCCGGACGGCCAGCGAGGCACGCGGCTGGTGCTGATCACGCTGGACATGCCGGAAGACTATGTGCGCCGGCTGTTCGCCGCCTTCACCAACCAGCCATCGATCGACACGCCCGACCGCGCGGCGTTGGAAAACAATCCGCTGGCGATCGCCGGGCGGTAGCGCTTTCGGGTCCAATCAATTCTCATAACGTCGCGCCGCGCCTCATCTGCCGCCACCTTCTCGGCGTATAGTGACGGGGAGAAGGGAGATGGCCGCAACGCCGGTGCTTCTACAACGCTGGCGGTTGGCGAAGCGGTCGGCGGCAGCGTCTTTCTCCCCGTTACTCTACGGGAGAAATGCCCGGCGGGGTAATGAGGGCAGCGCCAACCCTGCAGAAAGCGCTCTCAGATCGTCTCGCCGCGCTCGACCAGAAAGCGGTGGCCACCGGAAATGGCTGAAGTCTCGATCAGTTGATGGCCGCTATCGGCGCAGAATGCCGGGATGTCGATGACAGCCAGCGGATCGGTGGTCTCAAGCCAGAGCCGGCCGCCCGGCTGCATCCCGGCCAGACGCTTTTTCGCTTTCAACACGGGCAGGGGGCAGTTCAGCCCCTTGAGGTCGTAGATGGCTGTCACTTCGGCCAAGGTGAAAACCTCAGCCGCCGAACATGCCGAGCAGCTTGTTCTTCAGCTTGGTAACCCGGCTCTCCTCGGCGCTCGCCGCCTGCGTTTCGGCCGGTGGCGCCTCGGTGGGGGCGGCGATGGTCGCCGTGGCGACAGGGGCTTGCTTGGCTTGCTTGGCTGCTTCCTTTTCAGCCACAGCTTGCGCCTTGGCGGCTTCCTTTTCGGCCAGAGCCTGTGCCTTGGCGGCTTCCTTGGCTTGCTTGGCCGCCTCTATGGCAGCCAGCCTCTGTTCCTCGGCCTTCTGCTTGGCGGCTTTTTCGGCATCAAGTGCCGCCATCTTGCGGCCAGCGGGCGAATCGATGCGGCCCATGCGGGTCGTCTCGGTCACCGAGCCGTCGGCGTTGACTGACGGCGGGTCGATCGGCACGCGCTCGCCGCGCGCCCGGCGCTTGGACCAGTCGGAGACGATGCTGGCTTCCTTGACGCCGGCGATGGTCGGCTTGGGGGCGGGCGTACTGGATTTCAGCGCGCTGCCGAATGCCGCGTCATAGCTTTTCTCATAATCGGCGTAGGCCGTCTTGAGAGAATCCGGCTGCGACATCGCCGGGCAGGGGCCGGTTGGATTGAAGGTCGTGCCTTCGGGGGCGACCTGGTTGAAGACATAGCGTTTCTCGCAGACATCAACCTTCGGCGGCACCTTGGTGATCTCGAAATTGTCGTAGCCGACCTTCAGCATCTTCCAGAATTCATAGTTCGGGTCGTTGCGGTAGCGCGCCATGTTGGCGGCGGTCATGCGGAACGGGAAGGCCTGAACCTGGAATTCGGTCTGGCCACCCTGGAAGGCGTCGCGGCCGAAGGCATAAATCTGCTCGATCTGCGCGTCCGTCATCGAATAGCAGCCCGACGACGAACAGGCGCCGTGCACCATCAGATTCTGGCCAGTGCGGCCGTTGGCGCGGTCATAGGCGTTGGGAAAACCGATGTTGAAGGACAGATGGTAGTTCGAGCGCGGATTCATCTGCGCCGGACGGACCGTGTAGAAGCCTTCCGGCGCCTGGCGGTCGCCTTCGGTGTATTTCGGTCCGAGCTTGCCCGACCATTTGCAGATGTCGTAGCTCGCCACCATGTCGTAGCGGCCGTTGGTCTTGGCCTTCCAGATCTCCAGCTTGCCCTCTTCCTTGAAGATACGCGCCATCACCGAAGAGGTGCGCACCATGCCCTTGGCCCTCATGTCGGCCAGGATCTTGTCGGGCAGCGGCTTGTTGGCCTCAGGCGCAAAATCCTTCATCGACGAATCATTGCAGCCGGCGATGGCTATCGAGGCGGCGACGACTCCGGTGCGGGCGAGCTTGGCAAACATGGATAGGGCTATGTCTTTTTTCCTCGGGCCAATGGCTTCGCAACAGCCAAGCCCGCATGCTGAACACCGACGGACCGTAAGCCCGTTAACCTTGAAAATTCCTTACCGCAAGCTTCGACCAACCCCTCACGGCAATTTCATTGAACCGAATCCGGCGGCATTTTTGTGGCGAAAGCGCTCATTGCCGCCACATTGCGGTGGGCAGGCAGCTTCCGATGGCCTCTTTGCGCTGTCAGGCGGTCAGAGGCTGCGGCCCATCGCCAGGTATTTCTCGCGGCGCTGTTCGCGGAAATCGGTGTTGGCGCCGGCGAATTCCTTCATCGTCTTGGCGATGAGGTCGCCAGTCGCGGCAATCACCTTCTCGGGCGCACGCTGGGCGCCGCCCATCGGCTCGGGGATGATGGCGTCGATGATCTTCAGTTCCAAAAGATCCTGCGCGGTGATCTTCATGTTGGTCGCCGCGTCCTTGGAGCGCGTGGTGTCGCGCCACAGGATCGAAGCCGCACCCTCCGGCGAAATCACCGAATAGATGGCATGTTCGAGCATATAGACGCGATTGGCGGTGGCGATGGCGATGGCGCCGCCCGAGCCGCCTTCGCCGATGACCACGGAGATCGAAGGTACCTTGAGCGCAAGGCAGGCCGAGGTCGAGCGGGCAATGGCTTCGGCCTGGCCGCGCTCTTCGGCACCGACGCCGGGATAGGCGCCCGCGGTGTCGACCAGCGTCAGGAGCGGAATCTTGAAGCGGTCGGCAAGCTCCATCAGCCGCACGGCCTTGCGATAACCCTCGGGGCGCACAGAACCGAAATTGTGCTTCAGGCGGCTTGTCGTGTCCGAACCCTTTTCCTGGCCGATGATCGCCACCGGCTCGCCGCGGAAACGGGCGAAACCGCCGACGATCGCCTGGTCCTCGCCGAAATTGCGGTCGCCGGCGAGCGGCGTGAAGTCACTGAACAGGCCCTTGATGTAGTCGACGCAATGCGGCCTGTCGGAGTGGCGCGCCACCTGCACCTTCTGCCACGGCGTCAGCGCCTTGTAGAGATCGCGCAAGGCATCGCGCGACCGCTTTTCCAACCGGGTGATCTCATCGGCGACATCGACCGCCTCGCCGTTCTCGGCAAGCTTCTTCAGCTCGAGGATCTTGAGCTCAAGATCCTGCACCGGCTTTTCGAAATCGAGGTAATTGTACATGCTTGAGCGGACCGATACGTCGGAAGGCAAGGACCGCGGAACCCTTGAAACCAAGGCTCCGGGCAGTGAAATGTCGTCCTCACATAGCGATATGAGGCCTAGTCGGCAAGCGGGTGATGATCGTTGACCAGCCGCACCAGCCGCTCTTCCAGCACATGGGTGTAAATCTGTGTCGTCGATATGTCGGCATGGCCAAGCAGCTGCTGCACGGCCCTGAGGTCGGCGCCGTTCTGCAGGAGATGACTGGCGAAAGCATGGCGCAGCACATGCGGCGATATCTTGGCCGAGGCGATGCCGGCGCGCGCCGCCAGTCCTTTGAGGTTGCGGGCAAAGACCTGGCGCGAGAGATAGCCGCTGTCGGATGCTGCCGGAAACAGGAACGGGCTTTCGGCGAAAGCGGGCACCCCGGCCCGGGCGGCAAGCCAGGCACGCATGGCCGCGCGCGCCTTGCCCGACAGCGGCACCATGCGCTCCTTGTCGCCCTTGCCGCGCACCATGAAGAAACGGTCATCCCGCTGCGCCACCGTTACAGGCAAGCCGACAAGCTCGGAAACGCGCAGTCCGGTGGCGTAGAGCACTTCGACCAAGGCATGCAGGCGCAGCTCCGCCAGCCTGTCGCCATGGCCAAGCCCGGGATCGCTGGCCTCGAGGGCCGCACGGTCGATCAGCCGGCCGGTCTCGGCCTCGCTCATCGTCTTGGGCAGCGGGCGGCCCTTTTTCGGGCTGTCCAGCGTGCCGGTCGGGTCGTCGCCGCGCAGGCCCTCGGCATAGAGGAACTTGAAGAACTGACGGATCGCGGACAGTTTGCGCGCCTGCGATGTCGGCGCGAAGCCGCGCGCGGCGATCTCGTCGAGATAGGCGCGGATATCGGCCGCGGCCGCACCGGCGAGCCCGCCATCGATTTCGGTCGAAGCGTCCTCGAGGTCGCGGCGGTAGGAGGAAAGCGTGTTCTCGGCAGCGCCGCGCTCGGCGCTCATCATTTCCAGAAAGGCTTCGATGCGGGCGGCGCTGTTCATTTCCTTCAGGCGGTTCCGAGATCGGTTTCTTCTTGGAGCTCAGTTTTTCCTGGAGCTCAGTTTTTCCGGGGATTCAGCTTTTCCTGGGGGATGCGCACGCTCATCTCCGCTTTTTTCGGCTCGACGAACATCACCAGCGCGAACATCGTACCATAGGCAATGCCGGCCAGAATCGCGAGGGTCACGACAAAGCGAAACAGTGTCGGCATCAATTTTCGCTCGTCTTCTTGTTCTGCGTTTCCAAACCCTGTGCCCTTATGGGACGCCAATCCGGCCAATTCAAGAACAAGCGGAGGCCTGTTCGCAACTTCTGATGCGTCCGTCTGCCCATATCGGGCTCAGGGCACTCGGCGCTTGACGCAAACCGGCTTTTCATGTCGATACGCCGGCAAAGAGGGCCCAAGAAACGCCGATGAACGCACAGGCAAATCCTCCAGGCGAGACCCATGCCGCGCTGCTTGGCCAGCTGGGCAACCGGTCCATCGTGTTTGTCGGGCTGATGGGCGCCGGCAAGACGGCGATCGGCCGCAAGGTGGCGACGATGCTGGCGTTGCCGTTCATGGACAGCGACCATGAGATCGAAAGCGTTTCGCGCATGACCGTCCCTGAACTGTTCGAGCGCTACGGCGAGACCGAGTTCAGGGCCCTGGAGCAGCGTGTCATCCTGCGCGTGCTGGAGAACGGCCCGCAGGTTCTGTCCACCGGTGGCGGCGCCTACATGAACGCGCAGACGCGCGAGGCCATCGCCGCCCGTGGCGTGTCGGTGTGGCTGAAGGCAGAGCTCGACCTTCTGATGGACCGTGTTTCCAAGAAGCAGAACCGGCCGCTCCTGAAAAGCGCCGATCCGCGCGCCGTGCTGGAGCGACTGATGGGGGAGCGCTATCCGGTCTATGCGACATCGGATGTCACCGTGCCCACCCGCGACGACCGCAAGGAGGTCATCGCGGCCGAGGTGGTGGAGGCGCTGTGCCGGCATTTCGGCATCGATGCGATCGTCGCGACGGGCGAGGTCGAATCATGAGCGCGGATCAGCCAGTCACCGTCGAAGTCGGGCTCGGCGACCGGGCCTACGACATATTGATCGGCTCCGGCCTGCTTTCGCGCGCCGGCACCGAGATCGCGCGCCGCCTGCCGGGCACGCGCGCCGCTGTCGTTACCGACGAGAATGTCGCCGCCGCGCATCTCGATACGCTGAAGGCCGGGCTCGAGAAGGGCGGCATCCAGCCCGTTGTCATCACGATGCCGCCCGGCGAGAAGACCAAGAGCTTCGCCCATCTCGAGGAGGTGGTCGATGGCGTTCTGGCCGCCAGGCTGGAGCGCGGCGACGTGGTCGTCGCGCTTGGCGGCGGCGTCATCGGCGATCTCACCGGTTTTGCCGCCGGCATTGTGCGGCGCGGCATGAATTTCGTGCAGATCCCGACCTCGCTGCTGGCGCAGGTCGATTCCTCGGTCGGCGGCAAGACCGGCATCAACAGCCCGCGCGGCAAGAATCTTGTCGGCGTCTTCCTCCAGCC
This sequence comes from Mesorhizobium sp. B4-1-4, assembly GCF_006439395.2. NCBI lineage: Bacteria > Pseudomonadati > Pseudomonadota > Alphaproteobacteria > Hyphomicrobiales > Phyllobacteriaceae > Mesorhizobium > Mesorhizobium sp. B4-1-4. Next base: position 4,315,138 of record NZ_CP083950.1, on the reverse strand, counting down.
CAAGCTGGTGCTGGCCGACACCGAAACGCTCGACACGCTGCCGGTCCGCGAATTCCGCGCCGGCTATGCCGAGCTTGCCAAATACGGGCTGATCGACCGGCCGGAATTCTTCGCCTGGCTGGAAGCGAACTGGGCCAAGGTGTTCGCCGGCGGTCCGGAGAGGGCGCAGGCGATTGCCGAGGCCTGCCGCGCCAAGGCCGATGTCGTCGCCCGCGACGAGTTCGAGACCGGTGACCGGGCGCTGCTCAACCTCGGCCACACGTTCGGCCATGCGCTGGAGGCCGCCACGCAGTATGACGGAACCCGCCTTGTCCATGGTGAAGGCGTCGCCATTGGCATGGCGCTGGCGCATCGGTTCTCGTCGCGGCTCAACCTGGCGAGCCCCGATGACGCGGCGCGTGTCGAGACGCATCTGCGCGCCGTCGGCCTGCCGTGGCGGATGGCCGACATTCCGGGCGACTTGCCGGATGCCGAGGCGCTGCTCGCCTTCATCACCCAGGACAAGAAGGTGTCGCGGGGCGCGCTGACCTTCATCCTGACGCGCGGCATCGGCCAGGCCTTCATTGCCAAGGACGTGCCGGCCTCGGAAGTGCTGTCGTTCCTCAGGGAAAACCATCCGGTCAGCAGGAAAGCCGGCTGAGATGGAGACCGGCTGGATCGTTGCCGCCATCCTTGCCGTTCTCGTCCTGCTGGCCCTTGCGTTGCGCAAGAGCCTGCTGGCCGTGCTCGGCTACGAGCTGTCGCGCATCGAACCGCAGCGCTCGAGTGAGGCCGAATTGCGCGGCGCGGTCGATGATTTCCGCCGCGATGGCCAGGTGGTGCGCGAGGATCGCGACCGCGTGGGCGGCCTGTTCGATCTCGCAGAGCTCGAAGTCTCCGACATCATGGTGCATCGCACCAACATGCGCTCGGTCAATGCCGACAATGCGCCGGAAGCGGTGGTGCGCGAGATCCTGCAAAGCCCGCACACCCGCATGCCTTTGTGGAAAGGCTCGCTCGACAACATTGTCGGTGTGCTGCACGCCAAGGATCTGCTGCGCGCGCTGAACGAAGTCGGCAATGATTTTTCGCAAATCGACGTGATGAAGATCGCCTCGAAACCGTGGTTCGTGCCCGACACGACGACCTTGCAGGAACAGCTCAACGCCTTCCTGCGACGCAAGGCGCATTTCGCCGTCGTCGTCGACGAGTATGGCGAGGTCGAGGGACTGGTGACGCTGGAAGACATCATCGAGGAGATCGTCGGCGAGATCGCCGACGAGCACGATGTCGACATCCAGGGTGTCAAGCAGGAGGCCGACGGTTCGGTCGTCGTCGACGGCACCGTGCCGATCCGCGACCTCAACCGGGCGCTCGACTGGAGCCTGCCGGACGAGGAGGCGACCACGATTGCCGGCCTCGTTATCCACGAGACGCAATCTATCCCCGAGGAAAAGCAGGCTTTCACCTTCCACGGCAAGCGCTTCATCGTCATGAAGCGCGACAAGAACCGGATCGCAAGGCTCAGAATCAGACCCGCGGCCGACGCTTAGACCAGGATTGTCGGATTAGGATCATGCTTACGCTCAGCAGTCCTTGGTCCAGCGTTCGCTGAGCGTCGCCCCCGTTTCGGCGTCGATCGCCACCAGGCTGACTTCGTAACCCCAGAGATTTCGGATGTGGCGAAGGGTTGCGTCGCGGCTTTCATTATCGAGCATGATGCCATTCTTCACCTTGTGCTGCAGCCGCAAATGCCTGTCCCCGAGCAGGGCCACGTCCACGACCTGGATATCCGGCCGGCTTGCACCCAAATCATAGCTCTGGGCCAGCGCGGCCCTTATCCTGTTGTAGCCGCGCTCGTTGTGGATCGAAGCGACCTCGTAGTGCGGTTGGTCGGCTCCGTCGCCCAGCACGAAGAACCGCCATTTCCGGATCAGGGTCGGACTGAGATATTGGCGGATGAAGGATTCGTCGCGGTGATTGGCCCAGGCGTCGAGCAAGGTTTCAAGCCAGTCGCCGCGGCCGGCAATGTCAGGGAACCAATCACGATCCTCCGCTGTGGGCTCGGTCGAGATGCGCTGGATGTCCTGCATCATGTCCAGACCCAGAGCATAGGGATTGATACCGGAAAACCGCGGGTCGTCGAAGGACGGCTGGAAGATCACATTCGAATGGTTGCGCAGGATTTCGAGCATGGCGCCTTCGCTGATGCGGCCACGGTCGAAAAGCGTGTTCATGAGCGTGTAGTGCACGAAGGTGGCGCAACCCTCGTTCATCACCTGGGTTTGCCGCTGCGGATAAAAGTACTGGGCAATGACGCGGACGATCCTGACAATCTCACGTTGCCAGGGCTCAAGGATAAGGCTGGTTTTCTCAAGGAAATAAAGCAGGTTTTCCTCCGGCAGATGGAGCGATTTCTTCCGCTCCGACACGCCGTCTTCGCTAGTTTCGGCCTTGTCGTCCTCTTGCGAAGGAGGCAGCGTACGCCACAAATCGTTGTAGGAGCGTTCCTCGTATTCGAGGCGCTCTCGAAGCTCTTCGCGCTGCTGCTCCCCTGACGGTTTTGGCGGCCGATGATATCGGAAGACGCCCTGGTCCATCAACGCGTGGGCGGAATCGAGGATCGCCTCCACGGCGGCGAGGCCATGTCGTTCCTCGCATCGGGATATATAGCTCTTGGCGAAGTTCAGATAGCTCAGAATCCCCCCTGCGTCCGTCCATTGCCGGAAGAGATGATTGTTCTTGAAGAAGTGATTGTGTCCAAGCGCGGCATGGGCCGTCACCAGGGCCTGCAACGCCATGGTGTTTTCCTCCATGAGGTAGACGATGCAGGGATTCGAGTTGATGACCAATTCATAAGCCAGCCCACGTCTGCCTTTGCGGTAGAGAAGCTCGTTGTAGAGGAAATGCTTGCCGAACGACCAATGCTGGTACATCAGCGGCATACCGACCGAGGAATAGGCGTCGAGCATCTGCTCGGAGGAAATGACCTCCATCTGCACGGGGTAAACGTCTAGGCGAAGCTCTTCCATCCCAAGCGCTTCGATCTCGTCGTAGACCCGCGACAGTTTCTTGAAGTCCCAGTCCGCCCCGGAAAAGAGCAATTCGGATTTGCGCGCTGGAGTGCCCATCCGCCTTGTCCTCATGCGCTTTTGCGCAGTGCCGGCTGCCTGGCGAAGAGTTCACGAAAGACCGGATAGATGTCGGCTGGAGCAGCAATGCGCTTCATCTGGAAATTTGGCCATTTTCCATCGACAGTGCTGTAGGCGCGCCAGAGCGAGGTCCCGTTTTCGGTCGAACCGAAAATATGGCTCTCGCGTTCATCGATGATCTCCACATAGGCGAAATACTGGCACAGGCGCATGAGCTTGCCGCCGAGAAGCTCTATGCAGCGCTCGGAGTCGGTGGCGAAATTGTCGCCGTCGGACGCCTGGGCGGCATAGATGTTCCACTCCTTGGCCGGGTAGCGCTGTTCGATGATGCGATGCATTTCCTCAAGTGCCGTGGAAACGACGGTGCCGCCGCTCTGGGTGTGATAGAAGAACGTCTGTTCGTCCACCTCCTGGGCCTCGTGAGTGTGTCGAATGAACACGATGTCCGTCCTCTCATAACGGCGCGTCAGGAAGAGGTGCAGCAGCACGAAGAACCGTTTGGCCAGATCTTTTTCGCGCTCTCCCATGGACCCGGACACATCCATCAAGCAAAACATGACGGCGCTGGCATTGGGCTGTGGCTGCGGGTCGAAACGATTGAAGCGGATGTCGACCGGATCGACATAGGCAACTCGCCTGCGGCGACGTTCCAGCCGGTCGAATTCCTCGCGCAAAGCCGCGATCCGCTCGCGCCTTGCCGTGTCGAGCGGTTGTGCTTCCAGTATGGCGATCTGCATGGCGATCGCGTCCAACTGCGCCTGTTTGGGACGCCGAAGCGCGATGCGGCGGCCATGGCTGTTGCGCATGGTGCGGCCGACGTTGATGTTGGTCGGCGACCCGCTGGAGGCGAAGCCCGCCCGCTTTGGTTTGAACGTCAGTATCTGCTTGAGATTGAGCTTGACCAGATCTGGCAGTTCCAGATCCTCGAAGAAGAGGTCGAGAACCTCCTCGCGCGACAGCACGAAACGAAAATCGTCTTCGGATTCCTTGTTTCCGGGAGCGGAGGAGCCCATGCCTCCCCGCCCGGGCTTGGGGATCAGATCCCCGGAAATGTAAGTCCTGTTTCCGGGCAGGACGTGCTGGCGTCGGCCGCTATTTCCGGCATCGCTGAACACCGGCTCGCTGGTGTCCTTATGCGGCATGGGCACGGCATGCTCGCGGCCGACCTCAGCGATGCGGCCCTCGCGGACCTTGTCGCGGATGCTTCGCTTGAGTTCCTCGCGCGCGCGCTTGAGGAAGCGCTGGCGATTGCCCAGGCTCTTGTCCTTCGGATTCAGGCGGCGGTCGATGAAGATCGGCATGGAAGCGTTCGGGCTTGCCTCAACCCGCCTTGTTCACGCGCATGTACCAGTCGACAAGCCGGCGCACCTGCCGCTCCGTATAGCCGCGTTCCACCATGCGCTGCACGAATTCATTGTGGCGCTTTTCCGTGACACTGTCCTGCTTGGAGCCGAAGCTGATCACCGGCAGCAGGTCCTCGACCTGGCCGAACATGCGCTTTTCGATGACTTCGCGCAGCTTTTCGTAGCTTGTCCAGGACGGGTTGCGGCCATGATTGCGCGCCCGTGCCCGTAGCGTGAACTTGACCACTTCGTTGCGGAAGTCCTTGGGATTGGCGATGCCGGCCGGCTTCTCGACCTGCGACAATTCCTTGTCCAGAATCTCACGGTTGAGGATCTGTCCCGTGTCGGGATCCTTGTAGTCCTGGTCCTCGATCCAGGCGTCGGCATAGGCGATGTAGCGGTCGAAAAGGTTCTGGCCATACTCGCTGTATGATTCCAGATAAGCCTTCTGGATTTCATGGCCGATGAACTCGGCATAGCGCGCCGCGAGTTCCGACTTGATGAATTCGAGATAGGCAGCTTCCGTCTCCTTCGGGAACTGCTCGCGCTTAATCGCCTCTTCAAGAATATACATCAGATGCACGGGGTCCGCCGCGACCTCGTTGGTGTCGTAGTTGAAAGTCTGCGACAGGATCTTGAAGGCAAAACGTGTGCTTACGCCGGTCATGCCCTCGTCGACCCCCGCGGCGTCGCGATATTCCTGAACCGACTTGGCCCTGGGATCGACCTCCTTGAGGTTTTCGCCGTCATAGGCGCGCATCTTGGTGTAGAGCGGCGAATTTTCATGCGCCGCAAGACGGGTCGAGACCGTGAACCGGCTGAGAATGTCCAGCACCTCAGGCGCGCAGGGGCTGCCAGCCAGTTCGCTCTCGCGCAACAGCTTCTCGTAGATATGCCGTTCTTCGGTGATGCGCAGGCAGTAAGGCACCTTGACCACCAGAATGCGGTCGAGAAACGCCTCGTTGTTCTTGTTGTTTTTGAACTGCTGCCACTCCGACTCGTTCGAATGGGCAATGATGATGCCCTGATAGGGGAAGGAGCCGAAATTCTCGGTGCCATTGTAGCTGCCTTCCTGGGTCGCGGTGAGCAGCGGATGCAGGACCTTGATGGGCGCCTTGAACATCTCGACGAATTCGAGCAGGCCTTGCGTGGTCCGGTTCAGGCCGCCGCTGTAGGAATAGGCGTCCGGATCGGACTGGCTGAAATTTTCCAACTGTCTGATGTCGACCTTGCCGACCAGAGCCGAGACGTCCTGGTTGTTCTCGTCGCCGGGCTCGGTCTTGGCGATCGCGATCTGGCGCAATCTCGACGGCATCAGCTTGACGACGCTGAATTTGGAAATGTCACCGGACAGTTCGTCCAGCCGCTTGGCCGCCCAAGGCGAGATAAGTCCGTTGAGGCGGCGCCGGGCTATCCCGTATTTATCCTCCAGCAGGTCGCCCATGCGATCAGGATGGAAAAGGCCAAGCGGGGATTCGAAAATCGGACTGATCTGGTTGCCGACCTTGAGCGTGTAGATCGGTCGCTCTTCCATCAGTTTCTTCAGCCTTTCGGCAAGAGAGGATTTGCCGCCGCCGACAGGGCCGAGAAGGTAGAGGATCTGCTTGCGCTCCTCCAGTCCCTGGGAGGCATAGCGGAAATATCCGGCGATCCGCTCGATCGTATCTTCCATTCCATAGAAGTCGGAGAAGGAGGGATAGATCTTGACGGTGCGGTTGGAGAAGATGCGCCCGAGCCGCTCATCCTTGCTGGTGTCGACGAGGTTCGGCTCGCCAATCGCCTCGACCATGCGCTCGGGGGCCGAGGCGTACATCGACTTGTCTTCGCGGCAGGCCAGGAGATATTGCTGGAGACTGATCTCCTCCTGAGCCGCCTTGGTATAAATCTCTGAGAACAGATTGAAGACGTCAGACTGGTTCTCACCCATGATGCTTACCCTCAGAGCCGTTTTTGGCTGTCGAACGGCCACTTACCTATTCAACTGTCGGAACGCATTGTTGTTCCCTTCACATCAACGGGAGTACGTGCACTGCACATGAAACCGGGGATGCTGCCCATGCGTTGGACGCTCGCCATGGAACAGGAGAGATGGCGGGAGCACAATGATTGACCGACGAAGATTTGTCCTGGCTTCGATGGCGACGATGCTGCCACGGCGCGGGTCGGCCGCCTTGCGCGGCCCGGTGCCAAGGACCTTCGACTACGGGCCGGCCAAGCTCGACATCTATGCGCCCGATGGCGCCAAGGGCTTGCCGGTCGTCTTTTTCGTCCATGGCGGCACCTGGCAGTTCGGCAAACGTACGCAGGTGAACGCCAAGCCGGCCTTCCTGCTCGCCAATGGGTTCTGCTTCGTCTCGATCGACTACCGCATGCTGCCGCAAGCCGATGTCGCGACCCAGGCCGGCGACGTCGAAAGGGCCTATGTCTATGTCAGGGCCAACATCGCCCGGTTTGGCGGCGATCCCAGCCGCATCGTCGGCATGGGTCATTCGGCCGGCTGCCATCTGATTGCGTTGACCGGCATGCGCGGCGGATTGCCTGGCGTGGCGGCGCTCATCCTCGACGACACCAGGGCCTATGATCTTGCGGCGCTCCAGAAAAACGGCGGCATGGTGCGGGCCTATGCCCGGGTCTTTTCCGATCCTTCGCAATGGGCGGCATTGTCGCCGGCCAGCTATATCGATGGCCGCAAGCATCCGCCGACCTTCATCGCCTATTCCCGCGCCGAGGGTCGTGACCGGGACTCCAAGGCTTTCGCCGAGCGCCTGCGCGCCACGGGCACGCAAGTGACGCTGTTCGACGGCAGCGCCTACACGCATTTGTCGATCAACCGCGATTTCGGCGAAGACGGCGACGCGTTGACCGCCGCCGCGCTGGCGTTCCTGAAATCGACGGTCGGCTGATCCCTGCCGATTTCCGTCCGCCCCCTCTGTCACTGGATCATGCCAAAAGCGGCGGCGGGATATTGCCGCGCGGACGTCCGTGGGTGCAATTGCGCTATCTGTTTGTCTTGACGCAACTCCGGACGGAAAACCGATTCACGCTTTTCCCGGAATTGCTCCTCGATCGTGAGCGGGAGAAAATTGCATGAACGGTGCCGCTGTCCTGTGCGATGTGCTGCTGGCCAATGATGTGACGGTCTGCTTCGCCAATCCCGGCACCTCCGAGATGCATTTTGTGGCCGCGCTCGACCGCAAGCCTGAAATGCGCTGCGTGCTCGGCCTGTTCGAGGGCGTCGTGACCGGTGCCGCCGACGGCTATGCGCGCATGACCGATCGTCCCGCCGCGACGCTGCTGCACACCGGCCCGGGTCTCGCCAATGGGCTGGCCAATATGCACAATGCCCGGCGTGCGTTCAGCCCGATGATCAACATCGTCGGTGACCATGCCTCCTATCACCTGCCGCTCGACGCGCCGCTCACCAGTGATATCGAAGGCCTTGCGGCGCCGATGTCCAAATGGGTTCGCCGCATCGAGGGGCCGGCCGATGTTCAGCCGGCGACGGAGGCGGCCTTTCGCGCCTCGCTGACGCCGCCGGGCGTCACGACGCTGATCCTGCCGGCTGATGCTGCCTGGGGCGACGCTGCCCTGGCCTCGTCGGGCAAGGTCGTCGTTCCGCCGCCGCCGGCCGTCGACATGGACGCCGTGCGCAAGGTCGCCGCCGCGATCCGAAGCGCTCCAGGCCGCGTCGGCATGGTCGTCCGCGGGCGGGCCGCACGGGCCGATGGGCTCGAGATCGCCGGCCAGATATCAGCCGCCAGCGATGTCCGTCTGTTCAGCGAGGTGCTGATCGCGCGGATGCAACGTGGGCGCGGGCGAGTGGCGCCGACACGCATTCCTTATCCAATCGATGCGGCGACGGGGTTGCTCAGGGATATCGACGTGCTGGTGCTGGTCGGCGCGCGAGAGCCGGTCGCCTTCTTCGCCTATCCGGGAAAACCCGGACGGCTTGTCAGGGAAGACTGCCAGGTGATGACACTCGCCGCCCATGGCGATGACCTGCACGCGGCGCTGGAGGCGCTCCGCGATGAGTTCGGTGTCAAGCCGTCGCGGCAGATGATGTCCGCGACCGCCCTTCCAGAGGAGGCAACCCCGAGCGGCAACCTGACGGACGATGCCATCGCGCTGTCGGTGGCGCGCAAGCTGCCGGACAACGCGATCGTCTGCGATGAGGCGGTTACCTCGGCGCGCCGTTTCTTCGCGCTGTCGGCATTCGCGGCGCCACACGATTACATGATGGGCACGGGCGGATCGATCGGCGGCGGCATTCCGATGGCGACCGGGGCGGCAATCGCCTGTCCCGACCGCAAGGTGATCAATCTCGAAGCCGATGGCAGCGGCATGTATACGGTGCAGGGCCTGTGGACGCAGGCGCGGGAAAATCTCGACGTGGTAACGATCGTCTTTTCGAACCGGACCTACGCAATTCTGCATGGCGAGATGCGCAATGTCGGCGTGAGTGCCATCGGCGAGAATGCCAGGCGCATGCTCGACCTCGACCAGCCCGCGCTGGACTGGGTTTCGCTGGCCAAAGGTATGGGCGTGGAGGCGGCGCGCGCCGACACATGCGAGCGGTTCGATGCGCTCCTGGACAGCGCCTTGTCTCGGCGCGGTCCGTTCCTCATCGAAGCGCTGATCTGACCGTTTGCGAAAGGCGAGCCGTAGGTCGCCGGCTGAACGACCTACCAGCGGGTCTTTTCGCCGGGAGCCGCCGGTTCAATCGCCAGCGCATGCACACCGGCCTTCAATTCGTCGGCAAGCAGTTCGTTGACGGCGCGGTGGCGGTCGATGCGGCTCATGCCGGCAAAGGCGGACGCGACGACGCGGACGCGAAAATGCGTCTCGCCGGTACCGTCATAGGCACCGTGATGGTCGGAGCCATGATGGTGATGGCCGGCATGGAGGTGGCTTTCGTTGATGATGATCAGCCGCTCGGGCGAAAATGCCTTGTTGAGCTTGTCTTCCATGATCGCCTGTATGGACATCGCCATCTCCCTTCACCACATATGGCTGGTGCGTCAGCCTGGGGCCGCTGCAACGCTTCAACAAATAGATCGTTCGAACAAAATGGATCGTTCGTCCGCTTTTAAGCCGCGATTCAGCGGTTAGGGCGATGATCGCGAAAATGTCAATTCTTGTTTCGCATCTGCGAACGCCCCATAAATGGGTGAGATGAAGCCGTATCCCAAATATTTCGAGAAGATTCGCATCCGCCCGGAGAAGGACGCGGAGGTGAAGTCGGACTCGCCGATCTGCCAATGGGATGGCTGCAAGGAGCCGGGTACCCATCGCGCGCCGGTCGGGCGCATGAAGGAGGGCGAGTATTTCCGCTTCTGCTTCGACCATGTGCGCGAGTACAACAAGGGCTTCAACTACTTCTCCGGTGTGCCGGACACCGAGGTGGCGCGCTTCCAGAAGGAGGCGATGACCGGCCACCGGCCTACCTGGAAGATGGGCATCAACGGCGCCTCGACGCGTTCGTCGCCCGATATGGCGCAGATGCGCTCCGGCCGCGCCGGCTACTACAACCGCATGCGCGACCCGTTCGACCTGTTCAAGGGACCGAAGGACCCGCGCGAGGCGCGCGAGCGCAAGGCCAAGCCGCTTGAGGCCAAGGCGCTGGAAACGCTTGGCCTTGATACAAAGGCGACTGGCAAGGATATCAAGGCGCGCTATAAGGAACTGGTGAAGCGTCACCATCCGGATGCGAATGGCGGCGACAGAGGTTCGGAAGACCGGTTCCGCGATGTGCTGCAAGCCTATCGCGTGCTCAAACAGGCGGGCCTGTGCTGAGCGACCCTATGGTTTGTGTCGTTTTCCAACTTTCATAAGGGTGGAAAAGGCTCTAAGACCGCCCCCGAACAAAATCGATTGCCGGCGAAACGGGACGTTTCGCCCGTGGGAGACGTTGAGAGATATGAACAAGGTCGATCGCGACATTGCCAACCTGCCCGACACGACGGTGTCGGTGAAGGAGAAATTCGGCTTCGACTCCAAGATGGTGGTACCGGCCTATTCGGTCACCAGCGAGCATGTGCCCGATGTCGATCCCGACTATCTGTTCGACAAGGCGACGACGTTGGCGATCCTCGCCGGCTTTGCCTATAACCGCCGCGTCATGGTCTCGGGCTATCACGGCACCGGCAAGTCGACCCATATCGAGCAGGTCGCGGCGCGCCTCAACTGGCCCTGCGTGCGCGTCAACCTCGACAGCCACGTCAGCCGTATCGATCTTGTCGGCAAGGACGCGATCGTCGTCAAGGACGGGCTGCAGGTCACCGAGTTCCGCGACGGCATCCTGCCCTGGGCCTATCAGCACAATGTCGCGCTCTGCTTCGACGAATATGACGCCGGCCGTCCGGACGTGATGTTCGTCATCCAGCGCGTGCTGGAATCGTCGGGCCGGCTGACGCTGCTCGACCAGAGCCGGGTCATCCGTCCCCATCCGGCGTTCCGGCTGTTTTCGACCGCCAATACGGTCGGCCTAGGCGACACCACCGGCCTCTATCACGGCACGCAGCAGATCAACCAGGCACAGATGGACCGTTGGTCGATCGTCACCACGCTCAACTACCTGCCGCACGACAATGAAGTGAACATCGTGCTGGCCAAGGCCAAGCACTATCGCGACGGCAAGGGCAAGGACATCGTCAACAAGATGGTGCGCGTCGCCGACATGACGCGCTCGGCCTTCATCAATGGCGATTTGTCGACCGTGATGAGCCCGCGCACCGTGATCACCTGGGCCGAAAATGCCGAGATCTTCGGCAATATCGGCATGGCGTTCCGGTTGACCTTCCTCAACAAGTGCGATGAGCTCGAGCGCTCGGTGGTTGCCGAGTTCTACCAGCGCGCCTTTGGCGAGGATCTACCGGAGAGCGCCGCCAACGTGGTGCTGGGCTAAGCAGAGCCTCGATGGCGGGTCCAGGCGACAACACGCGCAACAAGTCGAAGACGGGGTCTGAAGCCGACAGCTTCAAGCGCGCCGTCACCGTCTGCATGCGCGCCATTGCCGGCGACAAGGACATGGAAGTCGGCTTCGCCAAGGACAGGCCGGCGCTGGCCGGCAGCCGCGCGCGTTTGCCAGAGCTGCCGAAGAAGGCGTCAAAGACCGATATCGCCATCACCCGCGGGCTCGGTGATTCCATGGCGCTGAAGCGCGCCTGCCATGATGTCCGCATCCACACCAAGCTGGCGCCGGAAGGCAAGGCAGCCCGTGCCGTCTATGACGCGGTCGAACAGGCCCGCGTCGAGGCGATCGGCAGCCGCGCCATGCAGGGCGTCGCCGACAATATCGGCTCAATGTTGGAAGACAAATACGCCAAGGCCAACCTCGTCGACGTCAAGGACAAGGCCGACGCGCCGATCGAGGAAGCGCTCGCGCTCATGGTGCGCGAGAAGCTGACCGGCCGCGCCATTCCGAAGAGCGGCGAGCGGCTGGTCGAACTCTGGCGGCCCTGGGTCGAGGAGAAGGCAAGCGCCGATCTCGACGGGCTTTCGGCCAAGCTCGACGACCAGCAGGCCTTTGCCCGCGTCGTGCGCGACATGCTCGCCTCCATGGAAATGGCGGAGGAACTCGGCGACGACCAGGAGACGGAAGACTCCGAGGACAATGACGACAACCAGCCGCAAGGCGAGGAGCAGAGCGAGGAGGGCGGCGAGGACGATTCCGGCTCCGAGCAGTCGCAATCCGAGGACGCCGAGGCGTCCGCCGACGACGAGCAGTCGGCAGAGACGGAAGCCTCCGATGCCACCGCCGACGATCTGTCGGACGATGACGATGCCGATGCCGAGACGCCTGGCGAGGCGCGGCGCAACGACAATCCCTTCACCAACCTGCCGAAGGAAATAGACTACAAGGTCTTCACCACCGCTTTCGACGAGACGGTCGGCGCCGAGGAGCTTTGCGAAGAGGAAGAGCTCGACCGGTTGCGCGCATTCCTCGACAAGCAGCTCGCCAATCTGTCCGGCGTCGTCGGCCGGCTCGCCAACCGCCTGCAACGCCGCCTGATGGCGCAGCAGAACCGGTCGTGGGATTTCGACCTGGAAGAAGGCTATCTCGACCCGGCGCGGCTGGTGCGCGTCGTCATCGATCCGATGCAGCCGCTGTCCTTCAAGCAGGAGCGCGACACCAAGTTCCGCGACACGGTGGTGACGCTGGTGCTCGACAATTCGGGGTCCATGCGCGGCCGGCCGATCACTGTCGCCGCGACCTGCGCCGACATCCTGGCGCGCACGCTGGAACGTTGCGGCGTCTCGGTCGAGATCCTCGGCTTCACCACAAGGGCCTGGAAGGGCGGACAGGCGCGCGAGAAATGGCTGAAGGACGGCAAGCCCCCCAACCCGGGCCGGCTTAACGATCTGCGCCACATCATCTACAAATCCGCCGACCATCCGTGGCGGCGGGCGCGGCGCAATCTCGGCCTGATGATGCGCGAAGGCCTGCTCAAGGAAAACATCGACGGCGAGGCGCTGCTGTGGGCACACAACCGCCTGATCGCCCGGCCCGAACAGCGCAAGATCCTGATGATGATCTCGGATGGCGCGCCGGTCGACGATTCGACGCTGTCGGTCAATCCGGGCAATTATCTCGAACGCCATCTGCGCGCCGTCATTGAACTGATCGAGACGCGCTCCCCGGTGGAGCTTTTGGCCATCGGCATCGGCCATGACGTCACGCGCTATTACAGGCGCGCCGTCACCATCGTCGATGCCGAGGAACTCGCCGGCGCCATGACCGAGCAACTGGCCTCGCTGTTTGCCGAGGAAAGCGCGCGCGACACGCGGCGCGGCGGCATCCGGCGCGCCGGATGATCCTTTCGCAGGGCGGCTTTCGGCAAACGGTTTTCGCCGCTTGCGCGCTCGCCAGTGTGGTCTTTTCGCCGGCCAATGCCAGCGGGCCGGCTTCGGTCGAGGTCTCGGCAAGACCAATAAGCCAGTTCAGAATAGGACATGACGAGAAACAGTTCGGTCCGCTCGAATTCGTCGGCGGACTGGAGATGACCTCGCCATCGCGCGATTTCGGAGGGCTGTCGGCTCTTCGTTTCCTGAAAGCGGGCGGCGATTTCATCGGCGTGGCCGATACCGGCTACTGGTTCTTCGGTACGGTGGCCCGCGACGCCGACAGGCGGCCCGTGGGCATCCAGAACTTCCGCATGCAGCAGATGGTCGACCAGAACGGCCAGCCTGTCGACGAGAAATCGGAAGTCGATGCCGAAGGTCTCGCGGTCAAGGACGGCGTCGCTACGGTCGGTTTCGAGCGCAATCACCGGATCGCCCAGTTCAACGTCGATCCCAGCAATATGAAGGCGTCATTCAAACAGCTGGACTTCCTGGTTCCGGTGCAGGAGTTGCGGCAGAACCGCGGCTTCGAGACCGTCACCCATGCCAATGCCGGCGGTCGGCATCAAGGCAGTCTGGTCGTGGTCTCGGAAAAGAGCCTCGACAAGGCAGGCAATATCTATGCCGCCATCATCGAAGGACCGCTCAAAGGCGTCTTCACCGTCACGCGCAATGGTGATTTCGACATCACCGATGGCGCCTTCCTGCCGGATGGCGACCTTTTGCTGCTGGAGCGCAGTTTCACGATGGAGGGCGGCCTCAGGATGCGTCTGCGACGCATCCACGGCGAGAGCGTCGAGAAGGGTGCCGTCGCCGACGGGCCGGTGCTGCTGGAGGCCGACATGGGCTACCAGATCGACAATATGGAAGGGCTCGATGTCTGGACCCGCGATGACGGCGCGTTGATGGTGTCGCTGATCTCCGACGACAACCACTCGATCCTGCAGCGCAACCTCTACCTGGAATTCATCCTGTACCAGAATTGAGCGGCGCACCTTTCCTCTCCCCCGTCGATCTGGGGAGAGGTGTCGAGCGTAGCTCGACGGAGTGGGGAGCGACGGTTCATCAGAGAGTTACGGACGCGCCCTGTCAGGTCACTGCCCGTTGGTGGCTATCCAGATGACATGGCGCGCGCCGCGCTTCCCGTTGGCGCGCGTCTTGACCTCGTCGACGGCGAAGCCGGCCTGCTTCAGCCGGCGTGTGAAACCGCTGTCGGGGCCTTGCGACCAGACTGCCAGCACGCCGCCTGACTTGAGCGCCGCGCGTGCCGCTCCAAGGCCGGCCGCGCCATAGAGACTATCATTGCCCTTGTAGGCGATGCCTTCCGGGCCATTGTCGACATCGAGCAGGATGGCATCCCAGGCGCCGGATCGTATCTCCTGCCCGACATCGCACTCGCGGATGGTCACGCGGGGATCGTCGAGGCAGCCGGCGAAAATTCCTGCCATCGGGCCGCGCGCCCAGGCGACGACAGCCGGCACCAGCTCCGCGACGACGATTACGGCATCATCGGGCAGTTCGGCAAGCGCGGCGCGCAAGGTAAATCCCATGCCGAGCCCGCCGATCAGGATTCGCGGCCGCCGATGACCGGCAATCCTGGAGCAGGAGAGTTTTGCCAACGCCTCCTCGGAGCCGCTCAGCCGGCTGTTCATCAGCTCGTTGGTGCCGAGCATGATCGAGAATTCGGAACCGCGCCGTTTCAGCCGCAATTCCTGTCCGCCGTCCGGCGTTTTTGCCGAATCGAGCTGGACCCAGGGGATCACGGCCTAGACCACCGCGACGGCCGGCTGGCTCCAGCGGGCGGCGAGCAGCCGGTAGGGGATGAGCGCGACCACGGCGATGATCAGCTTCACGCTGAGGTCGCCGAGCGCCCAGGAAACCCAGCGCATGGCCTCGACATGGAAGACACCCATCAGCGGCGCCGTTTCGAGCGCAAAGCTGTCGTTGGGGCCGGTAAAAGCGAAAGCGGCCGAGAACGCGACGGTGAAGAAGACCATGGTGTCGAACACCGAGCCGACCAGCGTGCCGACGGTTGGCGCCCGCCACCAGCTCTGCCGGCGCAGCCGGTTGAACACAGTCACATCGAGCAATTGCGCGGACAGGAACGCCGCGCCCGAAGCCGCCGCGATGCGCACCAGCCGGTCGGCGGCGGTCTCGAATTCGATGAAGCCGTGGCGGAACAGGAAGGGCGGCACGAGGATGGAGCAGACCACCGCCGTCATGAAGCCGACAAAGACGATCCTGCGCGCCACGGCGGGTCCGTAGCGGCGGTTGGCAAGGTCGGTGACCAGGAAGGAGAAGGGATAGGTGAAAGCACCCCAGGTGAGCAGATCGGCCAGCGACAGGCCGCCGATCCGGCCCTGCATGGGGAACTGCACAAGGATGTTGGACGCCACGACGACAAGCGCCATGGCGGCCACGAAGGGCAGGTATCGCGAAAAGGAAGGCATTTTTTTATCCTGGGTAATGGAACCAGCGGAGCGTTTTGCCGAAAGACCGGATCACGCTCGCTTTGTTCGAGCATCGAATCCGTCAACCGCTTCGCGGTTGCGATCCGATGCTCAAGGCCAACGAGTGGCTGGCCGGGCGGTCGTCCCCCGCCTGAAAGACGAATTAAGCAGCAGCCTGCTCGGCGATCTTCTTGGCGATCTGCTTCTTCAAGAGGCGCGCGCGCTGCGAGAGTTCCTTGACGTCGGCCTTGGCCAGGAAGGCATCGAGGCCGCCGCGATGTTCGACCGAACGCAGCGCATTGGCCGAGATGCGCAGGCGCACATTCTGGTTCAGCGCTTCCGAGATCAGCGTCACGTTGACGAGGTTCGGCAGGAAGCGACGCTTGGTCTTGTTGTTGGCGTGGCTCACATTGTTGCCGGTCTGGACTGCCTTGGCAGTGAGTTCGCAGGTGCGGGACATGGTTTTAACCTTCAGTTCTCTCGTGACCTGCCAAACCTTTGTGCCCACGCCGGGTGGCGCGCGGTTCTGGTCAGGCGGCCTTATGGAAAAAGTTGGCGTTCCATAGTTGCATTTCGCCAATGCGTCAAGCTCCGGTCCTGCGCGCAAGCGGCATGCATTTCACATTAAGGCCGGAATTCACCCTATAAGCCGTTCCATAGGGACATGCCAAGCCGGGTTGCCCGCCTCCGGCCGAAAAGATCGAGGACCGATCCTGCCATGCTTCGTTCGACTTCCGCCCTTGCCGCCATGCTTGCCATCGCCTTGCCATCGGCTGCGTCCGCCGGTTCGCCGCAATCTTTCAAGGGCGAGTACACGGTCTCATTTCTCGGCCTGTCGATTGCGAAATCGACCTTTTCCAGCCGCTATGAGAACGGCGTCTATTCGATCAACGGCAGCGTCTCGGCGGCGGGTCTCGCCAGGCTGTTCGACGACACGCGCGGCACGATCTCGTCCAAAGGCACGATTTCGGGCCAGAAGATGGTGCCGCAGGCGTTCCGCGCCGACTACACTTCGGGTAAGAAGGCGTCATCGATCGACATCCGCTTTGCCAATGGCAATGTGACCTCGACGCAGGTCATCCCGGCGCCGGGCAAGCGCGACCCCAACAACTGGGTGCCGCTCGGCGCCGGCGACCTGGCATCGGTGCTGGATCCGATGGCCGCGACCGTCATCCATGCCGACAGTCTCGACAAGGTCTGCGGCCGCACCGTGAGGCTTTACGACGGCGAGATGCGCGCCAATCTGACGCTGAGCTATGCTTCGAAAGGAACGATCTCGGTGCCGGGCTACAAGGGCGATACCGTTACCTGCCGAATGGGTTTCCAGCCGGTGGCAGGCTACCGCAAGGGTCGCAAGGCGCTCAACTATCTCAAGGATAAGAGCCGGATGATGGTGACGTTTGCGCCACTCGGCCAAACCGGGGTATATGCGCCGATCCACGCCACGGTTGGAACGCAGATCGGCACCTTGACCATCAGCGCCAGGCGTTTCGAAGCGGTACAATAGGCACGCTCTCACGACGGAAGAGGGCGCGCCACGGGAGACGGAATGGCGCGCGCTACACTGATCGGTTTTTCGGCGGTCGCCATGTGGGCCCTCCTGGCACTGCTCACCGACGCATCCGGCATGGTGCCGCCGTTTCTTCTGTCGGCGATCACCTTCTCTATCGGCACCGGGGTCGGGCTTGTCGCTCGGCTGTTCATGCCAGCCGCCGACAAGAGCCGGAAGATACCGCCGCAAGTCTGGCTAATCGGCATTGCCGGCCTGTTCGGCTACCACTTCTTCTATTTCACCGCGCTGCGTAACGCGCCGGCGGTGGAGGCAAGCCTGATCGCCTATCTGTGGCCGCTGCTGATCGTGCTCGGTTCGGCGCTGATGCCGGGCGAGAAACTTGCCTGGAACCATGTCGTCGGCGCGCTTCTCGGCCTTGCCGGCATGGTGCTCATCGTCACCAAGGGCGGCGGCCTCGCCTTCGATGCGCGCTACAGCTTCGGCTATGCCATGGCCGCCGTCTGCGCGGTGCTGTGGTCGTCCTATTCGCTCCTGTCGCGGCGTTTTCCCTCGGTGCCGACCAGCATCGTCACATGGTTCTGCGCGGCGACCGCCGTACTGTCGCTCGTCTGCCATCTGGCGCTGGAACAGACGGTGCTGCCTGACGGCGCCGGCCAGTGGCTGGCCGTGCTTGGGCTCGGCCTAATGCCGGTGGGCGCGGCCTTCTACGCCTGGGACATCGGCGTCAAGCGCGGCAACATCCAGGTGCTGGGTGCGGCAAGCTATGCGGCGCCGCTGCTGTCGACGCTGGTGCTGATCGCGGCCGGCGTCGCCGAGCCGTCGCTGCGCATCCTCGCCGCCTGCGTGCTCATCACCGGTGGCGCGGCCCTGGCGGCAAAATCGCTGTTCCTGCGCAAGTCGGCGGCGGCCGAGAGCGGAGCCAAGGCATCCGAGAGCGGAACTGGCGCATCCGAAGGCGGAGCCCGGGCATGATCATGCCGTTTGCCGGCGGCATCGACGCCAATGCCAATGCGACGTTGATCTTCTCGCTGGTGGCGGCGGTGATCTACGCCTTCACATCAGGCACGTCGCCGACACTCGCCCGCTCGGCGGCAAAGACGCTCGCCGTCGCCATGCTTGCCGTGCTCGCCGCAATGCAGGGCGGCCCGCTGCTGCTGGTCGCCGCCCTTGCGCTCAGCGCGGTGGGCGATGCCTTCCTGTCGCGCGATGGCGAAAAGCCGTTTCTCGGCGGGTTGGCGAGTTTTCTCGTCGCCCACATCGTCTACATCGTGCTGTTCCTGCGCAGCGGCGGCGGGCTGGATGTGCTTGGCGCCGAATCCTGGCGGGGCGCGACCGCACTGGCAATGGCGGTGTTCGCGATCGTCATGCTGGCCGCGCTCTGGCGCCGCGTCGGTCCCGGCCTGCGTCTTCCGATCGCCGTCTATGTCGTGGCAATCCTGGCGATGGGCATGGCGGCGCTGACGACAGGCAACGCCTGGGTGATTGGCGGCGCCGTGCTGTTCATGGCATCGGACGGGCTGCTCGCCACGGAAAAATTCCTGGTGGCGGCCATCTCGCCGCATCGGGCGTGGATGCGTTTTGCGGTGTGGGCCTTGTACTATGCCGCCCAGCTCGCAATCACACTCGGGTTCCTGCTGGGCTAAAGGCGCGTCGGCTGCCAGCCCGGTTCAGCCAGTTCGAAGGCGACGAAATCAAAGCCCGGCGCGACCGTGCAGCCAACCAGGGTCCATTCGCCCAAGCTGCGCGCCGATTGCCACCAGCCCGCCGGCACGACGATCTGCGGCCGTTCGCCCGCCGCGAGGTCGATGCCGAGAACCTGCTCGATCAGGGCACTGCCTTCTTCCCACATCGACAATGCCAGCGGCGCACCGGCATGGAAATGCCAGACCTCGGCGGCGTCCTTGACCCGGTGCCAAGCCGAAACCTGACGCTTCTCCAGCAGGAAATAAATGGCGGTCGAATGGCCGCGCGTGCCGCCGGCTTCATCGCGAAAGGTCTGCGTATACCAGCCACCCTCGGGATGCGGCTTCAGTCCGAGCGTCGCGATGATTTCCGCTGAGCTGTTCATCTGTCGAAGGCTAAAGCGCGTCGCGTTGAAACGGATCGATGCGGCGCGTTTTAGGTCCTTGTTTATTATGCATGTCGTTTCCCAAACCAGGTTCCCAAAACCAGGTCGCTTTTGGGCGGCATGCATAGCACGGCGCTCAGAAATTGTCCTTGCGCTTGCGGATCTCGGCGAACACCTCGGCATCTCCAGCCCTTTCCATACCGAGATGCTTGCGAATCGCCGGATCGTGCCAGCGCAGGAAAGGATTGGTCGACAATTCCTCGCCGATCGTGGTCGGCAGCGTCGGCTTGTTGTCGACGCGCAGCGCTTCGATCCTGGCGGCGCGCTCCTTCAAAGCCGAATTGGTCGGGTCGACGGTCAGCGCGAAACGGGCGTTGGCGAGCGTGTATTCGTGGCCGCAATAGATTGTTGTGGCAGCAGGAAGTGCGGCAAGTTTCTTTAGCGATTCGTACATTACCGGCGGCTTGCATTCGAACAACCGCCCGCAACCCAGCGCAAACAGCGTGTCGGCTGTGAACGCCACCGTCGATGCCGGCAGATAATAGGAGACGTGGCCGGCGGTGTGGCCGGGGGTGGCGATCACGTCGATGCGTTCATCGCCGAGATGAATCACGGAACCCTCTTCGACCGTTTCGTCAATGCCGGGAATCTTGGCTTTTTCCGCCTCCGGGCCGACGATGCGCAGCTTGAAGCGCTCCTTCAGCGCCAGATTGGCCTCGACGTGGTCGAGATGATGATGCGTGGTCAGGATCATGGTGGGCGTCCAGCCGGTGCGCTTGATCGCTGCCAGGATCGGCGCTTCTTCGGGCGCGTCGATGATCGCTGTCTGTCCGCTTTCGGGATCATGCACCAGAACGCCAAAATTGTCGGTGCGGCACATGAACTGTTCGATTTCGACCGCCATCGCATCTCTCCATTTTGTTGCCGCAGACATAGGGCGCCGGCGCGCCGATGTCATGTGGGAAGCACCGAACAAAATCCGCGATCCCAGACGCCTCGGGACCTTTTGTTGAATCCGGCCGATATCACGGCTACATCCCTGAAATGCATTCCGACATCGTCGATCTTCGCTCCTTCTATTCGACAACGCTCGGCCGGTTCGCCGAGCGCTCGATCACCATGGCGCTGTCGTCCATATGGGCCGCCGTGCCCAATGAACGGCTGGTCGGCCTCGGCTATACCTTGCCCTGGCTGGAGCGTTTCGGCGTCGATGCCGAACGGGTCTTCGCCTTCATGCCGGCGACGCAGGGCGCCGTGGTCTGGCCGGCGATGGGGCCGACGGCGACGGCCCTGGTCTTCGACGAGGAACTGCCGCTGGTTGATTCCTGCATCGATCGCATGCTGCTCGTCCATTCGCTCGAACATGTCGAAAATCCGCGCGAGACGCTGAATGAGATCTGGCGGGTGCTGTCGCCGGCGGGCCGCGTCGTCATCGTCGTACCCAACCGGCGCGGTGTCTGGGCGCGCTTCGAGCATACGCCGTTCGGAAATGGACGGCCTTTCTCACGAGGCCAGCTGACGGAATTGCTCCGTGAGGCGAATTTCACGCCAGCGGCCTGGTCGGATGCGCTGTTCTTCCCACCGTCGCGGCGGCACTTCATGATGCGCTTCCACAATGTGCTGGAGCGCGTCGGCCGGCGGCTGTGGCCGATCTTTTCCGGCGTCATCGTCGTCGAGGCGCAGAAGCGGCTCTATCAGGGTGTCCCGGTGGTCCAGCGCGCATCTCGCCGCGTCTTCGTGCCGGTGCTGTCGCCGCATGGTGCGACGCGGCTTGGCCGCCGGGCCGGCGCGGAGGGTGCGGCCTCGCCGGCTCGCCGGGTGAAACCCTCGTGATCATGGTAGAAACGCGCGCCGCGCGACCTTTCCCGGCCTATCTGTCGTGGTCAATGCGCAGCCTGGTTGATATTCGGATGCCTTCGGTTTTCTTCATCTGGGTTCAGCGTCGCTTCTGAACGCAAGGACATTGGGTATGGCTGATCAACCAGACAACGCTGTACACTCCCGGCCGGTGGTTGCGGCCGTCGAAACCAGCAGCCTGCGAGACCAGGTGATGACGATCAAGCAGGCGCTGGTGGGATCGCCGGTTCGCAAGTGGCTGCTGTGGACTTCGGTCGGCATCATGGCCGTCATCATCGCGACGTCGGTTGGCCAGGTCCTGCTCAACCGCTGGAACCAGCCCTTCTACGACGCGCTGGCGCGCAGGGACATGGCGGCTTTTCTGCACCAGCTTCTTGTCTTCGCAATGATCGCTGGCGGACTTCTGGTGTTCAATATCGGCCAGACGTGGCTTAACCAGATGATCCGGCTGAGGCTGCGCGAGGCGTTGACGCTGGACCTGATCGATCAGTGGATGCGGCCGGCGCGCGCCTTCCGGCTGGCCAATGCCGGCGCCATCGGGGTCAATCCCGACCAGCGCATGCAGCAGGATGCGGCGCATCTTTCCGACCTGTCGACGGATCTCGGCGTCGGCCTGCTGCAGTCGCTCATCCTGCTCGTGTCCTTCGTTGGCGTGCTGTGGGAGCTGTCTTCGGGCTTTGTGTTTCACGTCAACGGCTGGTCGCTGGCCATACCGGGCTACATGGTCTGGGCCGCGTTCCTCTATGCCGGCACCGCCTCCTGGCTGAGCTGGCTGGTCGGGCGACCGCTGATCCATCTCAACAGCGACCGGTACACAAGGGAAGCGGAGCTGCGCTCCTCGATGGTGCGCGTCAACGAGAATGTCGATGCCATTGCGCTGTACCATGGCGAGGCCGACGCCAAGCGGCGGCTCGAACTCGACCTTGGCACGGTGCTGGGCGCCATGCGGCGCATCTATACCGCCCAGATCCACCTGTCCTGGGTGACCGACACCTATGGCTGGATTACCTTGGTGGCGCCGATCCTCGTCGCCTCGCCGGTCTATTTTTCGGGCGATATCAGCTTCGGCGGGCTGATGATGGCAGTAGGCGCCTTCAACCAGGTCCACTCCTCATTGCGCTGGTTCATCAACAACATCGGCAGCATCGCGGACTGGCGCGCCACGCTGATGCGCGTCGCCGACTTCCGCATCGCGCTCGTCGAGACCGATGCGCTGCATGGCACGGAAAAACGCATCACCTTCAGTGAGAACGCGAATGGCAGCATGACTTTCGAGAATCTCCAGGTGGCCTCGCCGGAAGGATGCGCCAAGCTTGCCGACCAGCATGTCGAAATCCGTACCGGCGAACGTGTGATGATCACCGGCGAGCCGGGCGCCGGCAAGACGCTGTTCTTCCGTGCCATTGCCGGCCTGTGGCCTTGGGGAAGCGGGAAGATCGGCATGCCGGCGGGAGAGGCCCCCATCTTCGTGCCGCGTGTCCCATATTTCCCGGCCGGCACGCTGCGCGAGGTCCTCGATCATCCGAACGGGGTTGCTCCGGCCAGCGATGCGGAAATTTCGGCGGTGCTTGCCGAAGTCGGTCTCGGACGACTGTCGTCTTCGCTGGATCGGTCGGCCCGCTGGGAGCGTGAGCTGGGCGATGACGAACAGCGTTCGCTTGCCTTCGCAAGGCTCGCCTTGCGCAAACCGAAGTGGGTCATCATTGACGAAGCGATGGACGCGTTCGATGGCCCCACGCTGAGGCGGGTGTTGTCGGTGCTGGAAAAGCATTTGCCGGAAGCGGCCATCCTTAACATCGGGCGCGGCCAGCACAACAATCAGTTCTTTCCGCGCGGCTTGGCAATTGTGAAGGATTCCGGCGCGCCTGCGCTGAAGCCTGCCCGCGTCAGGGCTGGCGCCATCGAACCGCCGCCTGTCGCCACCCGCCGCAAGAAGTAGACTGCTTTCGGACCTTGACCGGTAGGTTCGCGGAGACGCCTTGTGCATGTCGTTGCCCCAAAGTCCGCTGGTCGTTTTGGGCGAGAGGCAATCAGGCAGGTCGGGCGCCAAAGGTGTCGCGAAACTCGTTGTAGAGATCGCGGCGCCAGCGCCGGCCACAGACATAACCGTTGACTAGTTCCGGCAGCGAATAGCCAAGCGCCTTCGACGAGCGGTTGGCCATGTAGCCCTCGAATGCCTCCGGTATCCGGCCCCTGAGAATATCGGCAATGATCTGCCGCGAAACCATGTAGGGCGGGATATGCGGATAGGCGTGGGCGATATACGGATGCTTGTCCATCAGGTTCGCATAGGCTTCGACATAGCCGCCGCGACGGCGCGAAATCGAATTCTGCGAATTGTATTTCGTCCAGTCGATATCCCCGGACAATTGCGCGCCGCACCGCCGCGCCAAGCGCAGCAGCAACTCCCGGTCCTGCATCCTGGTGATGTCGCTGTCATAGCCGCCGATTGCCAGCAAGGCCTCGCGGCGGGCGGTTATCGCGGAACCGGCGAGGAAGATCGTCTGCGCCACGAGCGTCCGCTCGAGCATCATGGGGCTCACGAAGGCCTCGGGGTTGACGCAGTTGGTGGCGCGGCCGCTCTTCACGGAAACATATGAGCTGATCAGCACTTCGAGCGCCGGATCTTCATCGAATCGGGCCAGGGTGCGCGCAAGCCGATGCGGCAGGTAGACGTCGTCGGAATCAAGGAATGTCACCACCGGTGCCCGCGCACGCTCGATTCCAGCATTCCTCGCGGCGTTGGCGCCTCGCCATTTCGCGCCGACATAGATCAGCCGCGGATCGCTGATGCGGGCCAGCGCCTCCTCCGTGCCATCGGTGGAACCATCGTCGACGACGATATGCTCAAGCTTCGGCATGCTCTGGGAAAGCACGCTCTCCACGGCACGCAACACCGTGTCGCGCCGGTTGTGGGTCGGCGTGATGACCGTGATGAGGGGAGAGCACTCCATCTTCCCGGTCATGCCGCGTCAGCCGGTTCCAGCGCAAAAATGCGCGTCCTGTCTGTTCCTTCGATCTTCAGGATGGTCGAATGGATCGGATGTCCCCTTCCGTGACCTTCATCGTATTCGTTCGAAGGGTACAAAAACCAGCCGCCCATGTCACCCCATCGCACCGAGGCTCAACCCATGAGGAGTGATGAATTCCGTGCCGAGCGCTTCAAGTGCAACACCATCGCCGCCCGGCATGTTTGCGAACCGCCGATACGAAGATGTCGCTGCCTGTCGCGGATCGCCTCTATTCTCCATGACGTCAGAGGTAATCGCTTCGCCGTCGATGTTGGGGCAGATTGGTCCTTGCGAGGCCGGTCGCTGGCCTCGACCAGAGGGAGTTATGTCATGACCGCCTATGCTGTTGCCCATATGCGCCAAGTCAAGATGGGGCCGCAGATCGCCGAGTATCTGCACAGGATCGATGCCACGCTGGAGCCTTTCGGCGGCCGGTTCCTCATGCATGACGGCGATGTGGAGGTGGTCGAGAACGACTGGCCGGGCAACCTCATCATCATCGAGTTTCCCGACAGGCAACATGCGCGCGGCTGGTACGACTCGCCCGCCTACCAGGCGATACTGTCGCTGCGCACCAACAATTCTCAATCCGACGTGGTGTTCGTCAACGGCGTCGAACATCCGCACAGGGCCACGGATGTCCTGGGATAGGAACGATTGCGGTTGCTGTTTTGGTGCCGTCGGTTTTGCGCGTGAATGCATTCATCCACCCGCAAAGTCGGGCAGAACTTCAATCTCGTCATGGACGAGTCCCACGGCCAGGCTGAACTGGCCCCAAAATGCCAAACTGTAGAATGCCAGGCCGACAAGCAGAGACATTGGAATTTGCCAGACCGGCATTCCCGTCTGCCGGGCATGCCGTACGACGCGCCGTGTTGTACGCCACGACATGGTCAGCCACCGGCTGAGCGACTTTGCGATCCGGCGGCCACGATGGGGACTCCCCAGTTCTCTAAATTTCCGGTCGGCATCGCGGCCGGTCACCAATGCGCGCCAGCGGAAGAATCGCCAGCCGCGCGGCGGGTGATGATAGACGCGTGCATTGGCGCTGACGAGTTTGTGGCCGTCGCGCTCAAGCGCACGCATCAGGAGCGTACAGGAAACCTTGAAACCATTGTTTTCGGGAAAGGGGTGATTGGCAATCCAGTCACGGCGAAAAGCCACGTTGTTGGCGTTTATCGCCCGTTTCAAAGCAAAACGCATGTCCTTTTGCGCCATTGGGAAAAACCAGATCAGCGCAAACGTTCGCGACATGAAGTCGTCGTAGTAAAGGTAGGTGTAACCGTTTACGGCGACGGTCGCTGGATCTTGAAATGGACCGAGCATGGCCGAGAGCCATCCAGATTCCACGACCGTATCGGAGTCTGTAAAAATGACGACATCGCCGTCGGTTGCTGGAATGCCGTTGTTCTTAAGATCGTAGTACCGTCCGCCTGGGCATGCGGCGAAGATCAAGTCGGCAACCTGCTCGAGCTGCGATGCCGCGGATGCGATGTTGCTTCTCAGCAAAAGTGTATCCGCATCGTCTCCGCCATGGGAGAAAACGACCTGTGGCCTAGCAAAACCCAGCGAAGAAACAGCGCCGATTTCGCGCGCCAAGGCAGTCAGCCCGACGCTGACCTCTTCGAGATCGACCGACCTGGCGTTCTCCATTTCCAGGATCAGGCAATAGCTCAGGGAATTTAGCGGCACGTTCCAAGAGATCCCATTACAGCGTCAAGAATTCAAGCAACCTCTTAGGAGCACGAAGAAATCCAGATATCAACCATTATCGTTTCAGCAAAAATATTGCCTGCTGGCCGAAGAAATTCCAGAACCACCAGGGCATCGACAGGCCGATCCTCTGGCCGTTGGCGTCGAGCGCGGTTGCCTTTTCCACCGTCGCGCCGAGTTCCTCGCATAGATTGACGAAGTCACGGATGGTGCAGAAATGGATGTTGGGCGTGTCGTACCAGGAATAGGGCAGGTCCTTGGTCACCGGCATGCGGCCCTTGACGAACAGCGACAGGCGCACCCGCCAGTGACCGAAATTGGGGAAGGAGACGATCGCCCGGTTGCCGATCCTGAGCAGTTCGTCGAGCACCAGCTTCGGGTTACGGGTGGCCTGCAACGTCTGCGACAGGACGACGAAATCAAAACCCTTGTCCGGGTAGAATTCGAGATCCTTGTCGGCATCGCCCTGGATGACGGAGAGGCCTCGCGCCACGCATTCGTTGACACCACGCTGCGACAGTTCCAGCCCGCGGCCGTCTATCTGTTTGGTGTCCTGCAGGAGTTCGAGCAGCGAGCCGTCGCCGGAGCCAACATCGAGCACCCGCGATTGCGGGGGAATGAGATTTGCGACGACCTCGAGGTCAACGCGCTGCGTACCGTTGACAGTCATGGATTGAGCCCCCTGGCGCGCGCCGCCGAGCCGATAAAGCCGTTGATGGCCGCGAACAGTTCCGGCTCGTCGAGCAGGAAGGCGTCATGGCCGCGATCGGTCTCGATCTCGACGAAGGACACCGAGGCGCCGGCGGCGTTGAGCGCGTGCACGATGGAGCGGCTTTCCTCGGTCGGAAACAGCCAGTCAGACGTGAAGGACACCAGGCAGAAGCGGGTCTTGGTGCCGGCGAAGGCGTCCGCCAGCCTACCGCCATGATCGGCGGCGATATCGAAATAATCCATCGACCGGGTCATGTAGAGATAGGAATTGGCATCGAAGCGATCGACGAAGGTCATGCCCTGGTGGCGCAGATAGCTTTCGATCTGGAAGTCGGCATCGAAGCCGAAGGTCAACGCTTCGCGGTCCTGCAGGTTGCGGCCGAATTTTCGGTGCAGGGCGGCTTTCGAGAGATAGGTGATGTGGGCGGCCATGCGCGCCACCGCCAGCCCCTTTTCCGGGCGTTTGCCATAGTCGAAATACTTGCCGCCATGCCACTCCGGATCGGCCATGACAGCCTGGCGGCCAACCTCGTGAAAGGCGATGTTCTGCGAGGAATGGCGGGCGCCGGTGGCGATCGGCAGCGCTGCAAAGACGCGCTCGGGATAGCTCGACGCCCATTCCAGCACCTGCATGCCGCCCATAGAGCCGCCGAGCACGCAGAACAGTTTCTCGATGCCGAAATGGTCGATCAGCATCTGCTGCGCACGCACCATGTCGCGAATGGTGATGACCGGCAGGTCGAGCCCATAGGGTTTCCCGGTGGCGGGATTGGTCGAAGCCGGGCCGGTGGAGCCCAGGCAGCCGCCGATGACGTTGGAGCAGATGACGAAGAAACGGTTGGTGTCGATGATCTTGCCGGGGCCGATCAGCACTTCCCACCAGCCAGGCTTGCCGGTCACCGGATTGGTGTTGGCGACATGCTGGTCGCCGGTCAGCGCGTGGCAGACGAGGATGGCATTGGAGCGGGCATCGTTCAGCTTGCCATAGGTCTGATAGGCGATCTGGAACGGCGACAGCAGCGTGCCGGCGTCGAGCTTGAGCGGCTTGTCGGGCCCGAAACGCAACACCGGGCTCGACGGCTGGTCGGCCTCGTTGTTGGTCTTTCCTGCGCGCTGAGCGGCCATCACGTCTCTCTTGCTGCATCGTGCGTTTGCGGAAATCGCTGCCGATCCGCCCGCCGCCGATACGTTCGTCCGGCCGGTCACGGACAACAAAAAACCGGCATTGCCTTCGCAAGCCGGTTACATCACGCAAACGGCCCTTTAGCGAATTGTTTAACGTGGCTGCAAGCCGACCGGCCAAATCACCACGGAAGTTCGCTGCTCTTCTAGAACTCGCCCGCCTTGCCGTCAATGCCGGCCGCTGGCCCCACTGCCACCTCTCGACATTGCGGCCCATGGCTTGTATTTCCGCTGCGGCTTCCGGGTGGAGGCATTTTCGACGGATTTTGCAAAAAATGAACCAGATACCGGATCAGGCACGTCCAACCCCGCGCGCGGGCATCATGGACATCGATGCCTATGTGCCCGGCAAGAGTACCGCACCCGCCGGTGTCGCCAAGGTCCACAAGCTGTCGTCGAACGAGAACCCGCTCGGTCCGTCGCCGAAGGCGATCGAGGCCGCGCGCGAGGTGGCCGCCAGGCTCGATATTTATCCGGACGGCACCGCGAGGCGGCTGCGCGAGGCGATCGCCGAGGTGCATGGGCTCAACCCCCAGAACATCATCTGTTCCAACGGCTCCGACGAGATCCTCGGCCTGCTGGCGCAGACCTATCTGGCGCCAGGCGACGAGGCCATTTTCACCGAACACGCGTTCATGGTCTACAAGATCTACATCCAATCGGCCGGCGCCACGCCGGTCGTGGTCAAGGAAACCGACGAGCGCGCCGACATCGATGCGATGCTGGCCGCGGTCACGCCGCATACCAAAATCGTGTTCCTCGCCAATCCCAACAACCCGACCGGTACCTATGTGCCGTTCCAGGAGGTGCGCCGCTTGCATGCCGGCCTGCCAAGGCATGTGCTGCTGGTGCTCGACGCGGCCTATGCCGAATATGTCCGCCGCAACGATTATGAGGCCGGCATCGAGCTGGTCGGCAGCGCCGAGAACGTGGTGATGACCCGCACCTTCTCCAAGATCGGCCTGGGTGGAGCACGGATCGGCTGGATGTATGGCCCCATGCACATCGTCGACGCCATCAATCGCGTGCGCGGTCCCTTCAATGTCAACACCACCGCGATCGAGGCCGGCATCGCCGCGATCCGCGACCGCGCCCATATCGAGCGCAGCGTTGCGCACAACGAGACCTGGCTCGCCTGGTTGACCGAAGAGATGACCGCGCTTGGGCTGCGGGTGACGCCCAGCGTCGGCAATTTCCTCCTCATTCATTTCCCGGACGACCAGAAGCATTCTGCGGCGGCGGCGGACGATTACCTGACCGCGCGCGGCTATATATTGCGGCGCGTTTCCGGCTACGGCTTCCCCAACGCGCTGCGCATGACTGTCGGCACCGAAGAGGCCAATCGCGGCGTCGTCGCCGCGCTCACGACATTTCTGAAAAGCTAGAGCACCATGACATCACCGATGTTTGAGAAGATCGCGCTGGTCGGCATCGGCCTGATCGGCTCGTCGCTGGCCCGCGTCATCCGCCGCGAGGGGCTGGCTCGCCATGTCGCCATCTCGACGCGCAGCGTGGCCACACTCAAGAGGGCCGAGGAACTGGGCCTCGGCGATTCCTACACCACCGACGCGAAGGAAGCGGTCCGCGACGCCGATCTGGTCATCGTCTCGGTGCCGGTCGGCTCATCCGGCGCGGTGGCGCAGGAAATCGCACCGGCCCTGAAAAAGGGTGCGATCCTCACCGATGTCGGCTCGACAAAGGCCTCCGTCATCGCGCAGATGCAGCCCCATGTCCCTGACGGCGTCCATTTCATCCCCGGCCATCCGTTGGCGGGTACCGAAAAATCCGGGCCGGACGCCGGTTTTGCCGACCTGTTCGACAATCGCTGGTGCATCTTCACGCCCCTGCCGGGCACCGATCCGGGTGCGCTGGAACGGCTGTCGGAATTCTGGCGCCGTTGCGGCGCCAACATCGACACGATGGACTCGCAGCATCATGACATGACGCTGGCTATTGTCTCGCATTTGCCGCACATCATCGCCTACAACATCGTCGGCACTGCCGACGATCTGGAATCGGTGACCAAGACGGAAGTGATCAAATATTCCGCCTCCGGCTTTCGCGATTTCACGCGTCTGGCCGCCTCCGACCCGACCATGTGGCGGGACGTGTGCCTTCACAACAAGGATGCCATCCTCGAAATGCTGGCGCGGTTCTCGGAAGATCTGGCGTTCCTGCAGCGGGCGATCCGCTGGGGCGACGGCGACAAGCTGTTCGACCTGTTCACCCGAACCCGTGCCGTGCGCCGCTCGATCATCGAGGCCGGCCAGGATATCGACGCGCCCGACTTCGGGCGTCAGGCGGTCGAGCACCCGGCGAAA
Organism: Mesorhizobium sp. B4-1-4; assembly: GCF_006439395.2. Taxonomy (NCBI): domain Bacteria; kingdom Pseudomonadati; phylum Pseudomonadota; class Alphaproteobacteria; order Hyphomicrobiales; family Phyllobacteriaceae; genus Mesorhizobium; species Mesorhizobium sp. B4-1-4. The sequence goes on along the minus strand of NZ_CP083950.1, from coordinate 4,284,997 downwards.
ACCTAGCAGGTTCTCAGGCTTGGGCGGGCCAGTGGGCCGCCATCATTGCCAGCGTCTCGGTTCGCTCCGGTGCGCCCAGCCTGCCGCCGAAGCGCTGGCATTTGAGCGCGGCGGCCGCGCTGGCAAAGCGCAGGGCGTTCTCTATCGGCATGGCTTCCGCCAGTCCCACCGCAAAGGCACCGTGAAAAACGTCACCAGCTGCCAGTGTATCCACCACTTTGATCTTTGGCGTCGCGACATGGCGAACAGTTCGGGTCGAGCGGTCGAACCACCAGGTGCCTGCCGCGCCGCCGGTGACGGCGACAAAAGCATCGGTACGCGAGGCCAAGTCGGCGCAGGCGGTCTCAGGGTCGAGCGCGTGCCCGCAGACGATGCGCGCCGCCGGCTCGGAGGCGACGATATGCGAAGCCAGCGGCAGCATCTGCTCCAGCACCGCCAGCGGTGCTGTATCGGCGTCGAGAATTGCCGGGAGGCCGGCAGCGCGCGCCGCCGCAAGGGCAAGTGCCGCCGCACCCGGCCAGCGTACGTCGACCAGCACGGCATCGAATGCCGTGACGTCCGCGAACGGCAGGGCCAATGGATCGGCTTGGGCCCGGCTGTCATAGAACGGCACGATGATGCGCTCGCCATGCGCGTCGACAAGGATCGATGCCAGTGCCGAGCGGGCGCCCCTGACGCGGCGCACATGGCTGCAATCGACACCTTCCGCCTCGATCCCCGCAATCAGCTGATCGCCGATCGGATCGTCGCCGGTGCTCGCCCACAACGACACCTCGGCGCCGAGGCGCTGTGCGGCACAGGCAGCGCTCGTGGCCATGCCGGAGGCGATCTGGACGCCATCCGAAGCGATGAACTTTCCCTGATGGGTCTTGCCATCGAAGCTATTGCACCGGCTTGATCTTGCCCAGCGGGATGAAGCCGAGTGCTGCCTTGCCCTTGACCACCTTCAGCGGCATCGACGGTTCCTTGCCGAGCAGAGCGAGAGCGGCAAAGCCCTGTTCGATGGCGTTCTTCTGTTCGGGTATCGCGCCGGCAAGAATTGTCGCCACGGCTTTCGGATCCTTGATCCTGATCATCAGATCGGCGTCGACCAGGCCTTCGGCATCCACCGACAGCGGCCCCGACACGGTAACCCGCGCCGTGCCTGACGACAGATCGAGGTTGCGGATCTCGACCCTCTGGCCGCGCAGGCTCTTCACCTGCGTTCCGATCAGCGCGACACCATTCTTCAGCGTGGCGTCGCCGCTGGCATCGAGCGCCGGCAGCACGCGCCCGCCAATCGCGTCGGGGTCGATCTCGAGATCAGTGAAGCTGCCGACATAGTCGACGTCCTGACCGTTCGGCTGCAGCTGGCCTGACGCCTTGCCGGCGCTGAACAGTTCCACCGGATCGGTGTCGTCGGCCGGATCGGTTTGACCTGACAGGCCCTCCGCCTGCAATGCGACGCGCCGTGGCAGCGGCCATGACAGTCTGACGTTGGCCTGCAGATTGTCCCAGTCGATCCATAGCGGCACCATGCCGGGGACAGAGGTCCTGAGCGGACCGCGCAGATCGGCGGTCGGCGACAGGGGCTGGATGATCTGCGCGGCCGCATTGAAGGAGCCAGACGAGGCCGCGATGTTCTTGGCGTCGTCCTCATAGGCCAGATTGTCGCAAGAGACGGCAAAGCTCAGCGGATAGCCACTGACCTGGAGGTTGGCGCAGCCGGCCTGGATGCCGCTCTTGTTGAGCGTGGCGACCGCCTTGTCGGCCTCGGTCCTGACCCTGTTGGCCAAATAGAACCAGCCGGCGCTGTAGATGGCGAACAGCACAACGATGAGCGCCACGAGCCAGAACAGGCCGCGGCGGGACTTTGGTCGGCGGTCGTCACTTGACGTCATGCTTTGGCTCTCGTTAACGCATGGGTATGGGTGGACGGACCTTCGATTCCGACAACACCGGGTAGACAGAGACGAATAGGTAGACGGAGACGGTCGGAAAAAACACCGTGTTCCGGTGCGGCATTGCCATTCTTTTTGCGATCAGGCGCGGCGATATGGGCGATTTTTGGGTGTTTGGCTACGGTTCGCTGATCTGGCGACCGGGTTTCGCGCATGTCGAGACGCGGCGCGCGCACCTGCATGGCTATCGCCGCTCGCTCTGTGTCTACTCCTTCGTCCATCGCGGCACGCGCCAGCGGCCCGGACTGGTGCTCGGTCTCGACCATGGCGGTTCCTGTGTCGGCCTTGCATACCGTGTGCCCGGCGATTTGCGCGACGAGGTCATTGCCTATCTGCGCGAGCGCGAACTCGTCACCAGCGTCTATCTCGAGCGTACGCTCAAGATTCGGCTCGACGGCGGCGATATGGTCGAAGCGGTTGCCTACATCGTCGACCGCAAGCACGAGCAATATGCCGGTGCGCTGGCAGCCGCCGATGCGGCGGCCGTGGTGCGCGGCGCGGTCGGCCAATCCGGCAACAACGAGGATTATGTCTTCAGTACGCTGAAGCATCTGGAAGCGCTGGGCATCCGTGACCATTGGCTGGAGGATGTTGCGCACCGGATAGCGCCTTTGTGAGCGTTGGCTCTGCGGAAAAAAGCAGCCAGGCCTTTGACCTCGACGCGGCGACACCTAGGTTAGGCTCCGAATCCCAGCCAGCGGGCAGCGTCCGCCCGGTTTCAACCATCACGGAGATCCGCCTTGCAGAAACGCCGTCTCGGTCGCACCGACCTTTCCATCGCGCCGCTTGTCCTGGGCGGCAATGTCTTCGGCTGGACCGCTGACGAGAAAACCTCTTTCGACCTGCTCGACCGCTTCGTCGGGGCCGGACTCAATGCCATCGATACGGCGGACGCCTATTCGCGCTGGGTTCCGGGCCACAAGGGCGGCGAGTCCGAAACCATCATCGGCAACTGGATGAAGGACCGCGGCAACCGTGACAAGGTCGTGGTGGTCACCAAGGTCGGCTCGGATATGGGACAGGGCCACAAGGATCTCTCCGCCGCCTATATCGAAAAGGCCGTCGAGGCGTCGCTGAAGCGGCTTCGGACCGATGTCATCGATCTCTATCTGTCGCACTGGCCGGATCCGACCACGCCCTATGAGGAAACGCTCGGTGCCTACGAGAAGCTGCTCGCCAAGGGCAAGGTCCGCAATATCGGCTGTTCCAATCTCGATGCCGGCCAGTTGCGGGCGGCGCTCGATGTGGCGAGCCTGCGAGGCCTGCCACGCTATGAGGTGCTGCAGCCGGAATACAATCTCTACGATCGCTCCTCCTTCGATGGGCCGCTGCGCGACCTATGCGTGGCCGAGGATATCGGCGTCATCACCTATTTCAGCCTCGCCAGGGGTTTCCTGAGCGGCAAGTACCGCAGCGAGGCCGATCTTAACCAAAGCCCCCGTGGCGGCGGGGTGAAGGACTATCTCAACCCGCGCGGCATGCGCATCCTTGCGGCACTCGACGCCGTATCGGCCAGGCTTTCGGCCAAGCAAGCGGAAGTCGCGCTTGCCTGGGTTATCGCGCGGCCAGGCGTCACAGCGCCGATCGCCAGCGCCACCAAGCCGAGCCAGATGGACAGTCTGATCAAGGCTGCGTCGCTGAAACTGACCGCCGACGATATCGCCGAACTCGACAAGGCCAGCGGCTGAAGCTTCCCGCGCCGCCGCGCACGAACGTCCAAGACCACCCTCAAGTCTTGCCATACCGTCTTTCGCACACAGGGCAGGATGAGGTGCAAATGTTCGAACCGCTTCTTTCGCAGCCGGCCCCTTGGCGCCAGCTTCTGGCGCTTGTGCTTGCGTCGACCGTCGTCATGGGCAGCCCGGGGCCGGCAACGATAAGCGTCACCGCCGCTGGCGCCGCCTTCGGCCTGCGCCACTCGCTGCGCTACACCTGCGGGATCGTGCTGGGCACGATCGCCGTGCTGCTGGTCGTGGCGACCGGGGTGACGGCGGCGCTCGCCTCGATGCCGGGGCTGGGGCAGTTGCTGGCTGCCGCGTCAGCGACCTACATCCTCTATCTCGCCTTCAGAATCGCCACGGCGCCGCCGCTCGCGGCACGCACTGCCGAGGCTTCGCGCCCGACCGGGCCGGCTGGATTCCTGCTGGCGGTCGCCAACCCGAAGGCCTATGTGGCGATCGCCGCCGTGTTCGCCGGTGCTACTTCGAGCGAGGCCGGCGCCGGGCTCGGCCCATGGACGAAGCTTGGTGTTCTCACCCTGATGATCGTTGCCATCCACGCCCTCTGGCTTGTCGCCGGGGCGGCGTTCGCCGGCATGTTGCGCAGGCCGGCGGCGTCGCGGGTCATCAATCTGTTCTTTGCCGCAACGCTGGTGCTGACCACGGTGTTGGCGGTTTACGGCTGATTGCCAGCCCGGGGTGTTCGCTTCAAGCCTTGACGCCAAGTTCCCCCAACCGCTTGATCGCCGTAGGCGGCAGGGCCGGAGGGTTTGGAGTGCGCGATGCGTCGACGAGAAGCTGGTCGCAGGCGGCTTCGGTCTCGCCGATCAGCCGCGCCATGAACTCATCCTTGGCCAAGCCCGGCGGTATGGGCGGCAGGAAACGCGCCTTGATGGTGCCGGGATAGCGCAGGAACTTGCGGCGCGGCCAATAGAGGCCGGCGACATGGGCGACCGGTACCACCGGAACGCCAAGCTGCGTATATATTTCGACGATGCCGTATTTGTAGGCCGGCTCGTCGCCAGGCGCCCGGCGCGTGCCCTCGGGATAGATGATCAGCTGGCGTGGGTTGCGCGCCATCTCTTCCTTGGTCGCCGCGACCACCGCCTTCAAGGCTTTGGAGCGGCTGCCGCGATCAACCGGGATCATGCGCATCTTCATGATGTACCAGCCGAAGAAGGGAATCCAGGTCAGCTCGCGCTTGAGGATATAGAGCGGGTCCTGGAGAAAAGGAAAGAAGGCGATCGCGTCCCAGAACGACTGGTGCTTGGGTGCCAGGATGAAAGAGCCCTCAGGCAGGTTCTCCTGCCCGGTGATGTCGTTTTTGGTGCCGGCGATCTTGTCATAGAGCCACATGCAGCTGCGCGACCAGAATTTCGGCACGAACCAGGCGCGGTGACGGGGAGACAGGAAATAGTAGGGCGTCCAGAGGATCATCTGGACGATCAGATTGACGTAGAAGACGAAGTTGAACGCCAGCGATCTGACATAGAGCATGGGGGAGGTCCGGTGAGGAAGTGTGCGTTGGTTACACCAAGCGCGGGGAAAAAGGAAATGGGCCAGGCCTGTCCCGACCGATGCTGAAGCAAGGTCCGCAGACGCGGCCTTGATCCGGTCACGCTACCCCAATCGTGCCAGCCGCTCCTTCAGGCGCGGGGCGGCGAAATCAAGAAAGGCGCGAAGCTTGACCGGCAGCAGGCCGTGGCCCGCATGCACCAGGCTAACCGGCCATGGTTCCGGTTCGAATTCCCGCAGCAGGATGCACAACATGCCTGACCGCACCGCGGCATCGACCTGATAGGAGAGCACCTTCGTCGGCCCAACGCCGGCAATCGCGGCGTCGATCGCCGCTTCGGCGGTGTTGACCTGAAGCCGCGAACGGACCTGCACCGCGACTTCCCTCTTGCCGCTGGCGAAGGTCCATTGGGCGGCGGAGGCAAGCCCCTCGAAGGTGACGCAACTGTGCGCGTCCAGGTCATCCAAGCTCATGGGCGTGCCGTGCTCGGCCAGATAGGCAGGGCTGGCACAGACGACGCGGCGGATCGCGCCGACCCCAAGGGCAACAAGGCTCGAGTCTGGCAATTGTCCGATGCGAAGCGCCAGATCGAAATGGTCCTCGACCAGCTGGGTTACGCGGTCGGCCAGGGTGAGCCGGATGTTGACGTCGGGATAAGCGGCGAGAAAGCCGGTGACGACCGGCAGCACATGAAGGCGGCCGAAGACGACCGGGGCGGTGATGGCAAGCTCACCGGTCGGGGCGCTGTACTCGCCCGCCGCCGTGCGTTCCGCCTCATCGACATCGTCGAGGATACGTCGGCAGGCCGCAAGATAGGCTTCGCCGGCATTGGTCGGTGTCAGCCGGCGAGGCGAGCGGTTCAGTAGACGGGTGTTCAGATGGCGCTCCAGATCTGAAACCTTGCGGCTGACGGTCGCAAGCGGAATGCCGAAGCGGCGGGCCGCGGCGGAAAGGCTGCCTGCCTCCACCACGGCTACAAAGAGTGACATGGCCTCGAGACGATCCATTGCGGCTTCCAGAAAATGGAAGGATGGATTGCGAATATGCCATCTGCATTTAAATCGTGGAAGACCTTACATCTGATGAAACGGCTCGCACATGGCGGCCCTGTCAATGAAGGAACCGCGATGTCCGAGAGCCGTCCTCCGCTTCCCCCTTTCACCGCCGAAACGGCAGCACAGAAGGCGCGCATGGCGGAGGATGCCTGGAATTCGCGTGACCCGGCACGTGTCGCGCTCGCCTATACGACCGACAGCCGCTGGCGCAACCGCTCCGAGTTCCTGCAGGGGCGCGATGCGATCCAGGCTTTCCTGACACGCAAATGGACACGTGAACTCGACTACCGGCTGATCAAGGAGGTCTGGGCTTTCCATGGCAACCGCATCGCCGTGCGCTTCGCCTATGAATGGCACGACGACAGCGGCTCCTGGTTCCGCAGCTATGGCAATGAGAACTGGGAGTTCGACGAACATGGGCTGATGCGCCTGCGCATCGCCAGCATCAACGACCTGCCGATCAGCGAGGCCGACCGCAAGTATCACTGGCCGCTCGGGCGCCGCCCGGACGACCATCCAGCATTGTCTGAGCTCGGGCTTTAGAGCAACTCCAGGAAAAGTTTGAAACGGTTTCGGTCCGGAGTCGCGTCAACTGCCATAGGTCCCGTTGCGGGCAAGGAGGCTTTCGATGAACGCGCATGCATTCACCAGCGACGTCGCCTTTACGCCGACCGTCAAGGCGATCCAGGCGCGCAAAGGCTCGCGCCAGTCTTACGCCCGAGTTGAGGAGCGCGGCAGCTGGCAGGCTAATATCACGCCGGACCTTGCCGCCTTCATCGAAGCGCAGACCAGCGTGTTTCTGTCGACGGCCAACGGCGATGGCCAGCCCTACATCCAGCATCGCGGCGGGCCGGCCGGTTTTCTCAAGGTGCTGGACGAGAAGACGATCGGCTTCGCCGATTTTTCGGGCAACAGGCAGTTCATCACGCAGGGCAACCTGGCCGATAACCCGCGCGCCTTCCTGTTCCTAATCGACTACATGCTGCGCCAGCGTATCAAGGTTTGGGGCACGGCGCGCGTCGTCGAAAACGATGCCGAGCTGACGGCGAGACTGATGCCGCAGGATTACAGGGCGCGTCCCGAGCAGGTCATCCTGTTCACGGTTTCGGCCTGGGACGCCAATTGCCCGCAACATATTCCGCAGCGTTTCGAGGCAGCGGATGTGACGGCGGCCCTCGGTGAACGGGACAGGCGTATTCAACAGCTCGAGCAGGAGATTATGCGCCTGAAGGCGTCGAAAGGGAGAGACGAAGCGTGATGATGCAGCGCCGAGGGCTTAGCCGCCAGCCGCGGTCTCGGCCAGTGCGAGGCCGTCGGGCGTCTGCTTCACCGGCACGATGCCGCGTGCCAGCGCCAGCAGATATTTGTTGTACTCGGTGAACAGCACGCGCAGGGCCTGCGGCTTGGTCAGCCAGCCACCATTGTCGAGATTGGAATTGACCACCGGGTAGGGTTCCAGCTTGGCGCCATGCAGCAGACGGCCCATTTCCAGGAGGCTGCGCGGCATATGGTAGTTGTTGGTGACGAGGATCACCGTGTTGTAGGCATGGCTCTCGACCCATTTGGCGCTTTCCTCGGCATTGCCGATCGTGTCGAGCGCGGCCCGGTCGATGTCGACGCAGCAGGAAAACAGCTTCTTGTCGCCGCCGGTCGCGGCCTGGAGCTGGCGACGGCTGGCAGAAGGATGCACGCCACTGATCAGGAGACGCTCGCCCTTGCCGGACGCCAGCAGGTCCATCGCGGCGTCGAGGCGAGACTGGCCGCCGGTCAGCACGATGATGGCATCGGCCTTGGCCGGGTTGGCTGGTGTGGTCAAATGGCTGACCTTGTTGGCAAACCAGCCGAAGCCGCCGGCGAACAATGTTGCGAGGATCAGGAGGGAGAGGGCGGAGAGACGCAGGGCGCTCCGCAAACGGCTGACCCTGCCGTGGGCGCGCGAACGAGCCACCACCGGCATCTGTCCAACCGTCCCGGTCGAATCCCGCACGTCCATAACCATATGGTTAATCCCGAAATGCGGCCTTTGGTAGGTAAAAGTCGCACTTTGCGTTACGCATATTCTCTATCCGTGATCGCCCTGCGTTCATCCAGGCCGTCCACCCAAAGCGCGTCCCCTTTTTCATGCATCGGGTTGGCGAACGTCGATGTCGCTGAGATAGGCTACGACCGTGGCATGCGAGGTCGCCGCCGTCAGCGCGCCGATCACCAGCACCATCATGACCACCCCCAGATAGCCTGCCGAGCCGATGGCGAAATTGCCGAACAGGGCGGTTGCCTGATCGGCCTGGGGCGTCGCCATGTTGCGCGACGACCACCAGGAAAAGGCGACGAAGACCAGCACCGCCGCCGCGCCGCCGGCGGCCGCGCCCCTCATGCCGGTGACCAGGAAATGCCGGCGGAATTCGCGCGCGATGAACCGCGCCTCGGCACCGACGAAATGCAGCACCTCGATGATGTGACCATTGCCGGCCATGGCGCCGCGGGTTGCGAACACCACGGTCAGCACGGTCGCCGACAGCATCAAGACCAGCACGGCGATGCCGATGGTCACCGTGGTGCGGGCCATAGCCACCAGCCGGTCGACCCAGGTGCGGTGATCGTCGAGTGATGCGCTCGGCAGCTTCGGGGCGATCGCGGCGCGCATGGTGGCGAAGTCGGGTGGGCTGTTCTCGTCAATGGTGACGGTGATCAGGCGCGGCACCGGCAGGTCGTCGATGTTGAGGCCTGAACCCAGCCACGGTTCGAGAAGCCTTGCCGTGGCTTCACGGTCGATGATCTTTGTCGACCGCACGCCGGGGAATTCGCCGGCGATCCGCGAAGCCTGGGCAAGCGCTGCTTCCATGTCGAGACCATCGACCGGTTTGATCTGGATCGTCGCCTCGCGCGAGATCTGGTTCTCCCAGACCGAGGCGGTGTCGCGCACCAGCGTCACCGCGCCGAAGGTGAGGCAGGACAGGAAGGTCATGATGGCGATGACCAGGACCAGCGCACGGCCGGCGATGTTTTGCGCCGGCACGATCGGCGCCATCCGGCGCTGGGCGCGCGGCCTTGCCTCGGCCAACTCGGCGTCACGGTCTTCCAGGTGTTCTGCGGACAGCTCAGTCATAGACATCCAGCCTTCCGCCAGCCAGGATCATGCGGCGTGCGTCGACCTGTTCCATCAGGCCAAGATCGTGGGTGGCGATGACCACGGCGGTGCCGAGCCGGTTGAGCTCGATGAACAGCCGCAGCAGGCGCCGCGCCAGGGGCGGATCGACATTGCCGGTCGGCTCGTCCGCCAGCAGGATCTCGGGCTGTTCGATCAGGGCGCGGGCGATCGCGGCGCGCTGCTTCTCGCCGCCCGACAGGACCGGCGGCAGCACATGCATGCGCTCGCCCAGCCCAACCCATTTCAACAGCTCGGTGACATCGGTGCGGTAGCTCGCTTCCTCGCGCCCGCGCACGCGCAGCGGCAGCGCGACATTTTCATAGGTGGTCATGTGGTCGAGCAGGCGAAAATCCTGGAACACCACGCCGATGCGGCGCCTGAGATGCGGCAATTCGGTGCGAGAGATGCGCGAGCGGTCCTTGCCGAAGATGGTGATCAGGCCGCGCGTCGGTTTCAACGACATGAAGAGCAGGCGCAGCAATGTCGTCTTGCCGGCGCCCGAAGGGCCGCTCAGGAACTGGAAGGAGCGCTCCGGTATGTGCAGGGAAATGTCGCGGAGTATCTCCGGACCCATGCCATAGCGGAGGCCGACATTTTCGAAGCGAATCAATTTCGGCGACCTGAAATTCCTAGAGCATGATGCCGAAAAGTGTGAAGCGGCTTTCGGACGACATCATGCTCCACCTCTTTGATTTAGAGCCGGATTCGAATTTCACGTCGATTCGACCTGAAATCATCCGGCTCTGCCGGCGGCGAGCCGGCCCGTTCTGGGAAAAGACCATCGGCCGGCATGGTTAACCGGCGGTTAATTTCTATGCTCTTTCGGCGCGTCACGAGGGCTCCGGTGGTGAAACGTTAACCATTTGTGTTTACGCAAAAGAAACGAAAAGCGAACAGGTGCAATACTGGGCCATGACGGCTGACGAGCGAACCGCGCGCCCGGTTTCCGGCGAAATCATGACCGATCCGCCGGCAATTGCCGTGGCGCACCGAATCTGGCGCGGTCCGGCGCCCGATATCGTCGATGCCGATTATGTCGTGATGCCGCGGACAGCCGCGGCCACGCAAGCCAAACCGCAGCCGCCCCCGATTATTACGCCGCCCGTAGAGGGCATGGATATGCTGCGTAAGCCAGAGGCGCCGGCGGTGCGGCCGCCGGCCTCGCGCGGCGGACCGATCTTCTGGATCGTCGGCATCGGCGCCGCCCTTGCCGCCTTCTGGATCTCCGGCGGACATGCGTTGGTGCGCCAGGCGCCGTTACTGACCGGCGCGCAAGCTTCGGCATTGACCATTTCAGGCGTCACCTCGCGCGTCGACGCCTCCGGCGCGAATCCTGTGCTGTTCGTCGATGGCGAGGCCGCCAATGACGGGACGGGTCCGGCGACCCTGCCGCCGCTCGAAATCCGGGTGACGGGCAATGACGGGCGCACAACCCGCTATACATTGGGGACATCCGGCCACGCGCTGGCCTCGGGCGAAAGATTCGGCTTTGCCAGCCGGCTCGACGTGCCTAAGAACGGCGTAAGAACCGTTTTGGTCACTTTCGCCGAGTAGGCGATCATCGGGAAGGCCATCAATGCCCATCGTACGCAACAAGGACATCGAAGTCCTGTTTTCGGCATCGGCGATCGCGCGGCGCAATCTCGAGCTCGCCAAGGAGATCGCCGAGCACGATTACCATGATCTGCTGGTGATCTCGGTGCTGAAAGGCTCGTTCGTCTTCGCGGCAGACCTGATCCGCGCCATGCACGATGTCGGCCTGTCGCCCGAGGTCGAATTCATCTTCATTTCCAGTTACGGCGCCGGCACCACCAGTGGCGAGGTGAGAGTGCTGCGCGACATCGACAACGAGGTTGCCGGCCGCGACGTGCTGTTGATCGACGACATTCTGGAATCGGGCAAGACACTGACCTTCACGCGCGACCTGATGCTGTCGCGTGGCGCCAGGAGTTGTTCCATAGCGGTGCTGCTCGACAAGCGCATGCGCCGCCAGACCGCGCTCAATGCCGATTATGTCGGCTTCGACTGCCCCGATTATTTCGTTGTCGGCTACGGCATGGACGTCGCCCACGCCTTTCGCGAACTGCCGTTCGTGGGTGTTGTGAAAGGCGACGCTTAGGATTTGTGGGAGCATTATCGCGAACCTGTAGGCGTGCTCAAAAATCGTCGCGGTAATTGTTCGATGCGGCGGTGATGGATTTCGCCGCCGCTGCGTTTCCGGTTGAGGAAAAGTCAACTTTTGCCCGCCAAATATGCCGGCCATGGCAAAGCTTCTGATCGTCGAGGACGATGAGTCCGTCCGCACCCTCGCAGCCCGCGCGCTCGAACGCGCCGGCCACACAATCGATATCGCCGCGGATGGCGCGCAAGGCCTTTCGCTGATCCGGGCCGCGAATGGCGCTTACGACCTCGTCGTTTCCGATATCCGTATGCCGGAGATGGACGGTATCGAGATGGCGATCGCGGCGGCCGCCCTTTTTCCGGCGATGAAGATCATGCTGATGACCGGCTATGCCGACCAGCGCGAGCGCGCCGAGGAACTGAACGGCATCATCCTAGATGTCGTGCAGAAGCCGTTCACACTGGCCGAGATCCGTTCACGCGTGGATAAGGCGCTGATCTGCTTCGCCTGATCAGGCTGGATCGGTGGCGGCGAGCGCCGGCGCCGTGCTCCGGCGCCGCCCTGCGTTGAGCGCCAGCAGGCCGGCGCCGATGATGAGAGCGGCACCGATCACGGTGGTCGGCCGCGGCACTTCGGCGAAGAACAGAAAACCCCAGAGCGGCGACCACAGGATGCCGGTGTATTCGAAGGTGGCAACGCGGTTTGCCGGCGCCAGCCGGTAGCCCTGCGACAAGAGGATCATGCCGGCCGAGGCGACGAGACCGCAGGCGGCCATCTTGAGGAAATCCGGCAGCGTCGGCCATATCCACGGTCGCACCAGAAACTCCAGGCTCGGGTGAACGGCGTGGCTTACGCCGGCAAGGTGAAATGTGGCGGCGACCACGGCGGCGCCGACCAAATAAGCGCCGTTCTGATAGAAGGCCATGACGGTGGACGATTCGGTGTCGCCGATCTTGCGCGTCATCAGCTGCGACAAGCCGTAGAGCGCCGCCGAGCCCAACGACAACAGCGCTGCCCCGTCGAACAGCCCGGCGCCGGGCCGCACCATCACGACAACGCCGAGCAGCCCGATCAATACGGTCGCCAGCGTCTGCCAGGAGACGCGCTCGCCAAGATAGGGTCCGGCTAGCGCCATGATGAAAAGCGGCGCCATGAAATAGAGCGCAACGGCGTCGGCCAGCGGCAGGGCGGCGATGGCCAGGTAGTACACCGTGTAGGAGGTGAACTGGATGAAGGCACGCACCGTCAGCAGGCCGAACCGTTTCGACAGGATCGCCCGCAGGCCGACATCGGCGTGGACAAGAACGATCAGGATAGGCAAGGCGACGATCGAACGGATCGCCATCACCTCGGTCACCGGGTAACCGCTCGACACGGATTTGACCAGCGGGTCCTGCAGCGAGAAGACCAGCACACCCAGACACAGGCTCAGGATGCCGCGCGCCATCCTATTGTGCATCTGCGTTCAGGCTCCTGCGCGTACGATCCGAAGCGTCCGACTCCGGATCAAAAAGAACCCGCCACCGTTTCGGGTAGCGGGCACGAGTGAGGACTCTTTAGATTGGTCCGCAGCTGATTTCGCAGCCGCATATCCAATGGGTGAGGCGACTATCGTTCGGCGTTTGACATGTTGCAAACGAATTGGAATGATGCCAGCAATCAAGTTTTCTTATGGCGGATTTCCATGCGGCCGACCCTCGACAGCGATCTCCTGCGCACCTTCGTGGCCATTGCCGAGACCGGCAATTTCACCAAGGCGGCGGAGCAGGCGGGCCGCACCCAGTCGGCCGTGTCGATGCAGATGAAAAAGCTTGAAGGACTGGTCGGCGACAGCCTGTTCGAGCGCGGTTCACGCGGCGTCGTGCTGACGCGGCGGGGCGGCGAACTCATCGTCAATGCCCGCCGCATCGTCTCGCTGCTCGACGAGACGGCGGCGTCGATCACCGCGGCGCCGCTGGGCGGGCCGGTGCGCATCGGCATTCCCGAGGAATATGGCCTCGCCATCTTGTCACGCGCGCTCGGCGCGTTTTCGAAACGCCACGCCCAGGTCGAGGTTACCGTTCGCTACGCGCATTCGGGGGCACAGATCGCGGCGCTCGCGGCCGGTGAACTCGATCTGTGCGTGATGTTCGAATGGCAGGATCCGTCCGGCGGCGAGGTGCTGATGCACGATCCGACCGTCTGGGTGACCTCGAACCTGCATCACATGCATGAAGAACGTCCGGTGCCGATCGCCCTCTACAACCGGGCAGGCTGGTGCAAGGATTTCGCCATCAAGTCGCTGGAGCAGCGCGGCCTTGCCTACCGCGTCGCCTATACGAGCGACACCAATGGCGGGCTGAAGCTTGCCGTCACCTCGGGGTTGGCGATCGCGCCGATTTCACGCAGCAACATTCCGGACGGCTGCCGTGAGTTGTCATCCGTCGATGGGTTCGGCGCCATCGATTCCTCGAATGTGGTGATGCATCGCAACCCGAACGCATCCGGCGAGGCGATCGACGGCATGCAAGAGGCGATCCGGGAAGCGTTCAGGCAAGATGTCTGAATGCTTCGGCCGATCGCCGCCGCTTCGCGTCCTCTGTTGTCCGTCCTGACGGAAAGCTGTCAGGAGCCGCATGATAGAAAGGCCCGTCGCCAACTGGAGAATGATGAATGATCGTCTTCTACCACAATCCCTGGTCACGCGCCTCCGGCGTCCATTGGCTGCTCGAGGAACTCGGTGTGCCGTTCGAATTCTCGCGCGTCGACATCCGTGCGAAAGAGGGCGTTCCTGAATCCTACCGGGCAATCCAGCCGAACAAGAAGGTGCCGGCCATCGACCACGACGGCACCATCATCACCGAACGCGCCGCGATAACCATCTACCTCGCCGATACCTTCGCCGAAGCCGGCCTCGCGCCCGCCATCGGCGATCGTGCACGGGCCACTTATCTGACCTGGCTGGTCTATTCGGATTCCGTCTTGGATCCAGTGGTGGCCGCCAAGGCACATGGCAAAGAATTCATGGGCAGCCGCTATTCCTACGGGTCCTTCTCCGAGATGGTTGCCAATCTGGAGAGGACGCTTTCGTCGCGGCCGTATATCGCCGGCGACAAATTTACGGCGGCAGACACGCAAATCGGCAGTGGCGTCCATTTTGCGACAAACGTGCTGCGCGTGCTGCCCGAGCATCGGGTCTTCCGAGCCTATATGGATCGTCTTGCCGCCCGTCCGGCATTCCAGCGCTATTCGCAAAGGGAATATGAGATGGCGCAGGCGGCCGGAATGCTCGACAGCCGCTGACGGCTTCTTCCGCTTCAGGATCCGTCTTGATGGAAATGCAGCCGGTTGCCGAATGGACCGGCGATCACCTCGCGCTTCTGACGCAATTCCGGACGGAAAACGGCTCACACTTTTTCTGGTATCGCCCTACTTCAGCTCCAACAGCCGTTCGAGATAGCTGCGCTCGATATCGGGGCTCAGCGCATTGCCGAGCCGCTTGCGGATCGCTTCCAGGATCTGGCGCGCGCGCTGGACGTCGATCTCGTCGGGCACTTTCACCGAATCGCCGAAATCGGGGCCTTGGCTGGCGCGTGGCCGGCCGAGCGGATCGCGGTCGGCATTCTGCTGGCGGCCGCCTTCCTGGCTGCCGCCCTGGTCGCCCTGCATGGCCTGCATCTGCTTCATCATGTCCTTGGCGCCCTTGCGCAGCGCCTCGAGCGCCCGGCCCTGATGACCGACGGCCTCGTCGCCCTGGCCTTCGCCGAGCGCCTGCTCGGCGCTGCCCATGGATTTACCAGCCTCGCCAAATCCCTCGTTGGGCTCCATGCCCATGCCTTCGAGGCCCTTCTTCAACTGCTCGAGATCGCTTTTCAGCTGCCCCTGGCCTTCCTGCAACTGCTTCAGCGCATCAGCGAATTCCTGCGGCGTCATCGGCTTTTGCCTGGCGCGCGGATCCTGGTCTTGGCCCAGACCCTGCCTGTCCTGATTCTCGCCACTGCCTTGTCCAAGCTGCTCGTCAGGGTTCTGCCCGCGCTGGCGCTCGCCGCGCTGCATCTGGTCCATGCGGAAAGTATCGTTCATCATCTCCTGCTGGCGCCGCAGGATCTCGCCAAGCTTGTCCATCTGCTGGCGCATCTGGCTGTCCTGCTCGCCGCCCTGCTGCTGACGGCCGGCCTGGAGATTGTTCATCATGTCCTGCAACTGCGACAGCAATTGCTGCGCCTTGTCGCGATCACCCGACTTCGCCAGGTTCTCGATCTGGTCCATCATGCGGTCGATGTCGCTCTGGCGCAGTTCCTGGCCGTTCTGCTGCATCTGCGGCGCATTCGGGTTCTGCTTGGCGCGTTCGGCGAATTCCTGCAGGAACTGGTTCATCGCCTCGCGCAGTTCCTTCATCGCCTTCTCGATTTCCTGGTCGCTGGCGCCGTTCTTGATGGCGTCCTGCAGCGCCTGTTGCGCCTGGCGCAGCCGCTTTTCGGCGGCCGAGAGGTTGCCCTCCTCGATGCCAAGCGCGATTTCCCAGAGATAGGCGACCTCGCCGCGCAGCTGATCGTCGTTCCCGGCCAGCTTCAGCCGGCTGCGCGCGCTCATGATGGCGAGGTAGTGGGACATGGTGTCGAACGTGTCTTCAGGCCGCAGCGTGATGGCGTCGATCAGATCGAGCACGTGTGGCTTGGCATTGGCGTCAAGCGCGAGCAGGCGGCGCTGTTCGATCACCGCCCGCGCCAACGGGTTGGTGAACGGCCGCTCGGGCATCACCAGCGTCTTGGTCTCGCTGGACGCGGTGTGTCCGGCGTCGTCCGTGGCGACCAGCGTCAGCTTGATGCTGCTGCCGGCCCAGACATGCTCGGTCAGGTCCTTCGTGGTCCTGGCGGCATTCAACTTGCCGCCGCGGCGCGGCAGCGTCAGCGGCATATCGGGTGGGCCATAGAGCGGATGCGCACCCGGCGCTTGCGGATCGGCCAGCGCGAAGACCGCCTTGGCGGTGGCGGCGCCATAGTCGTCGTCGATCTGGTAGTTGAGTTCGAAAGCGCCATTGGCGGCGCGCTTCGGCTCGCCGACGAAGCGGATCTGCGGCGGCTTGTCAGGGATCACGGCGAAGGCCCAGCGGCCGAGTTCGTCCTCGCCCGATTTCAGCGTCAACATGCCGTCGCTCGTCAGCTTGCCTGTGTACTGGCGCACCTTTGATGGCACCGCCGGGCCCGCGGCCGGCTTGGCCGAGGCTGCCTGAGGGCTGGCCGGATCGATGCTGCGCGCGCTGCCATCCTTGTCGGCATAGGCAAGCGTTTCCTCGCCCGAGCCACCGGTGACGCGCAAGGAGACGTCGCTACCCTCGGGGACATGAAACGTCGGCGTCGCCTGGTTGGCGTCGGCGGTCAGGAAGATCGGCGGCTTGCCTGTATAGGCCGGCGGCGTCACCCAGGCGTCGATGCGCGGCGGCACCGCGTCGTGCATGCCAAGGGCGCTGAACCCGTCGCCTATTCGGCCACCTGTCGGCCCGAACGAGAAGGCAAAGGCGGTGACGAGCAAAAGTGCGGCTACAGCGCGCAGCGCCCAGGGGTCGCGCTCCGGCACCCGCGTGCGCGGCACGTCGGCGCCGAGGCTGTCGAGCTTTGCGGCCATGCGCTTCTGGTGCTCGCGCCACAGCGCCTGCGAGAAGCTGCTTTCCCGGCCGCTTGGCCGGTCGGCCTGCGTCAGAACGGGGCTGTGCAGCAGGTTGTTGGCGGCCTCGATGCGGCGGTCGACCTCGGCGGCACCGGGTACGCGGAAGAAGCGCAGTGGATAGAGTGCGGCAAGCCCTGCCAAGCCGAATCCGGCGACAAGGCCGATGCGTACCGCATCCGGCAGCCGGGAGAAAATGCCGAACCAGGAGGCACTGAGGAACAGGCAGGCGACGATGACCAGCGGAAGCAGCAGCGGCCAACCGCGCTCGACCACCATCGAGATCCGCGTCGCCAGCCGGCTCAAGGCCAGGCGTCCGGCCAGTCCGCGATCGCTGCTGAAGATGGGTCGTTCCGTCATCGGCCCTTCCTAGAACGGTTCAGCGTTTTTGACCCGCTCCAACCTTTTTTCACGCAATCCCGCAACCGCCATGCACTTTTGCCGGAATTGCTCCAGCGCCTGTTCCAGTTCCAAAGAACCGGGACGGCGCTCCATCTCGCCAAGCATGAAAAGCGGGTTCCGCTTTTCCAGCCGTAGGGCGGACGCCAGCTAAGCCTTACGACTCGAAAGAATACCAGCAAACACGGCAAAGGCGAGGCAGTTTGAAAAAACGTGAACCCGGCCGAAATGGTTGCAATCAGAAATTGGCGGGGTTTGCGTTGGCGCCACAGACCAGAACGGCGATGCGCTCGCCTGATGCGGGCGTATAGCGGCCGGACAGGATCGCGGCGAAGGCGGCGGCACCTCCCGGTTCGGAGATGATGCGCACCCGGTTCCACAGCGCCCTCTGCGCGGCAATGATGTCGTCGTCGCTGACCAGGATGGAGCGCTCGACGAAGGCTTCGGCGATCGGGAACATCATTTCGCCGACGCGCTTTGGCGCCAGGGAATCGGCGGCGATGCCTTCCGCCGGCGCGTCGACGGGATGGCCGGCCTCGAAGGCGCGATGAAGCGTCGGCGCGCCCTCGGGCTCGACGGCGACGATGCGGATGCGGCCGGCATACCAGGCGGCGATGCCGGCGATCAGGCCGCCCCCACCGACGGCGACTAGCAACGTGTCGATCTCAGGCAGGTCGTTCTCGATCTCGAGCCCGAGCGTGCCCTGGCCGATCAGCGTCTCCTCCTGGTTGAAGGCATGGATCTGCAAGGCGCCGGTGTCCTCGGCGAAGCGTTCGCTGGCGGTTAGTGCCTCGGCATAGCGCGCGCCGCCGACGACCAGATCGGCGCCATAGCCGCGAATGCGCTCCAGCTTCGCCTGTGGGCTCACTTCGGGAACGAAGATGGTCGCCTTGTGGCCGAGCCGCATGGCGGCGTAGGCGACCGCCGCGCCATGGTTGCCGCCCGATGCGGCGACGACGCCGGCCTCGGGAACCGGCCGCTCCAGAAGATTGGTGAAGGCGCCGCGCGCCTTGAACGAACCGGAATGCTGCAGGCATTCGAGCTTGAGGTCGATCGCCAAAGGCGGGCCATCGAAGTCGGCCATGTCGACGCGCAGCACCGGTGTGTGTCTGATATAGGGACGGATGCGCGGTTCCATCGCGGCAATGCGCTCGCGTGTGACGGTGCTGTCTGGCATGGTTCCTCCCTTGACGTTTTCCCTTGGCGGGCCGGCTACTTCAGCCAGTCGGGGACCGAATCCAGCCCGATCAGGTCTTCATAGGTCAGGCGAGGGCGCACGACGTGGAAACGGTCGCCGTCGACCAGTACCTCCGGCACCAGCAGGCGGGTGTTGTAGGTGCCGGCCTGCACGGCGCCGTAAGCGCCGGCAGTGGACACGGCAACGAGATCGCCGGCCTTCAGCCTGGGCAGGTCGCGGTCGAGGCCGAGATAGTCACCGGTCTCGCAGACCTGGCCGACCACGTCGACCATCATGCGGGGCGTGTCGGCCGGCGGCTGCACGACCGGCCTGATATCGTGGAAGGCATCGTAGAGCGTCGGCCGGATCAGGTCGTTCATGGCGGCATCGACGACGAGGAAGTTCTTCGCGTCGCCTTCCTTCACGAAGATGACTTCCGAGACGAGGATGCCGGCATTGCCAACGATCAGCCGGCCCGGCTCGAACATCACCTTCAAGCCCAACTTGGTGACGTGCTTTCTGACGATCTGGGCATAGGCGTCGGGCAAAGGCGGCGGGCTGTTGTCGACGCGATAGGGAATGCCGAGGCCGCCACCGAGATCGACATGCTCGATGGCATGGCCATCGGCGCGCAACGCGCCGACCAGATCCACCAGCAGGGCGAAGGCGTCGTCGAAGGGCTGCAATTCGGTGATCTGGCTGCCGATATGGGTGTCGATGCCGGTAACCTTGATGCCCGGAAGCGTTGCCGCGCGGGCATAGACCTGGCGCGCCCGCTGCCATGGAATGCCGAACTTGTTCTCGGCCTTGCCGGTGGAGATCTTCTTGTGGGTCTTGGCGTCGACATCGGGATTGATGCGCAGCGAGACCGGCGCCACCTTGCCCAGTGCGGTGGCGCGGGCCGAGAGGAGTTCAAGCTCCGGCTCGGATTCGACGTTGAAGCAAAGGATGCCGGCTTCGAGGGCGAAGTCCATTTCGCGCGCGGTCTTGCCGACGCCCGAGAACAGGATCTTGCCGGCCGGGATGCCCGCGGCCAGCGCCCGGCGCAATTCGCCTTCCGAGACCACGTCGGCGCCGGCGCCGAGCTTTGTCAAGGTCCGCAGCACCGCCTGGTTGGAGTTGGCCTTCATGGCGTAGCAGACAAGCGCGTCCAGCCCGGCAAAGGCCTGGGCAAAGACGCGGTAGTGCCTGGTCAGCGTGGCCGTCGAATAGCAGTAGAACGGCGTGCCGACCTGGGCGGCGATATCAGGGATGGCCACGTCCTCGACATGGAGCACGCCGTCGCGGTAGTCGAAATGGTTCACGAGAGTGGTTCCGGAAAGTTGGGGCACGACGACATCGGGTTTGGAAGACCTGACCCGATCGCGTCGGCTCTAGATCAGCGGATCGAGAATGAACTTCTTGTCCCGGACCGGTTTTTCCGGCTCCGGCGGCAGGGGCTGCTTGGCTTTCTCGGCATCCTTGCGCGCCTGGACGGCCGCCTCATAGGGCGTGTCGAGGCCGGCCTTGCGACCGCAGGCGGTCACGGAGGCAAGAGCCGCCAGAAGCGTCAGCGTCACCAAAATCCTGCTTCCGGTCATCGATCCATCCGTCCGAAACGTTTGCCAGCCGCCGCTTTTAGCCGAGTTCTCAGCGCATTGCACCCCGGATATTGCTGATCGCAACATCCGGATATTGCTCGTCGCAATCCGGCATCATGCCTTTGCGATGCGCTTTTTCCAGGCGCGGATCTGCTTCCTCACTTCCGAGGGCGCCGTGCCGCCGAAACTGGTGCGGCTCTTGACCGAGTTCTGCACCGCCAACACCGAGAAGATATCGGAAGTGATGCCGGAATTGATCGACTGCAGGTCCTCCAGCGACAGCTTCTCCAAGCCCACCTTCTTCTCTTCGGCGAGCGCCACGGCGCGGCCGGTGACATGATGTGCCTCGCGAAAGGGCAGGCCGAGCGTGCGCACCAGCCAGTCGGCGAGATCGGTGGCGGTGGCGTGGCCCGAGCCTGCGGCCTTCTTCATCGCCACTGCGTTGACCGTCATGTCCGAGACCATGCCGGTCGTGGCCGCCAGCATCAGGTCGAGCGTCTCGGCTGCGTCGAACACCGATTCCTTGTCTTCCTGCATGTCCTTGCCATAGGTCAAAGGCATGCCCTTCATCACCGTCAGCAGGCCGACCAGATGGCCGTTGACACGTCCGGTCTTGCCGCGCACCAGTTCGGCGGCGTCGGGATTCTTCTTCTGCGGCATGATCGAGGAGCCGGTGGAGAAACTATCCGACAGCCTGATGAAGCCGAACTGCGGCGTCGACCAGATGATGATCTCTTCGGCCAGCCGCGACAGATGCGTGGCGCAGATCGCCGCCAGGCTTAAGAATTCCAGCGCGAAATCGCGGTCGGAAACGCTGTCCAGCGAATTGCGCATCGGCTCGCGGAAGCCAAGCGCCCTGGCGGTCTGGTGGCGGTCGATCGGGAAGCTGGTGCCGGCAAGGGCGGCGGCACCCAGCGGGCTTTCATCCATCCGTTCGATGGCGTCGCGTACGCGCGACAGATCGCGCGAAAACATCTCGACATAGGCCATGCAGTGATGCCCGAACGTCACCGGCTGGGCCGCCTGCATGTGGGTGAAGCCCGGCATCACGGTCGCCGCATGCTCCTCGGCCCGCTCCAGCAATGCCCTGATCAATCCTTTCAGCGCTTCGGCGACGCGAAAACACTCGTCCTTGACCCAGAGCCTCAGATCCACGGCCACCTGATCGTTGCGCGAGCGCGCGGTGTGCAGCCGGCCGGCAGCCGGACCGATCAGGTCGGCGAGGCGAGCCTCGACATTCATGTGGATGTCTTCCAGCTTGGTCGAGAACTCGAAGCTGCCAGCCTCGATCTCTTTCAGAATCGTGTTCAGCCCGTGAGCGATTTTTTCTTGATCGGCCGCCGAAATAATGCCCGTCTGCGCCAGCATCTCGCTATGAGCGATCGAGCCTCTGATGTCCTGCGCGTAGAGCTTGCGGTCGAACGAGATCGACGCGTTGATCGCTTCCATGATCGCGGCCGGACCCGAGGCAAATCGTCCGCCCCACATCTGGTTGCTGGTCTTCTTGTCGCTCATCGCTATAAACCCGTGCTTCGGAGCAGTTTGAGAAAAATGGCAGACGGAAACAGATTTTTCCCGGCCCCGCGCCTGATCCTCGCCGCCCTGGTGGCGGGAGTGCTGGCCGGCGCGGTCGCGGTATATGTCAGCGAGAGCCGGTCTGGCAACAACGCCGCGCCGCAAGCGGCGGTCGCCGGCAGCAGCGACGACGTCGCCTGCGCCGCCAAGAGTGACCGCGCCAAGAAGGTCGCGGCTGCCGCCACCGGCGAGGTCGCCGCCCTGTTGCCCGCCGATCCGCCGCAATCGATGAAGCGCCTGGCCTTCAACGGCCCGGACGGCAAGCCGATGACCATCGCCGACCACGCCGGCAAGACGGTGCTGCTCAACCTCTGGGCCACGTGGTGCGCGCCGTGCCGTGCAGAAATGCCCGCGCTCGACGCGTTGCAGAAGGAGAAAGGCAGCGACGCCTTTCAGGTCGTCGCCGTCAATGTCGATGCCGGCGACGATGTGAAGCCGAAGAAGTTCCTCAAGGAAACCGGTGTCGAGACGCTCGGCTACTATCGGGATTCGACCATGACGCTTTTCAACGACCTCAAGGCGCGCGGCCTGGCGCTCGGCCTTCCGGTCACCATGCTGATCGACGGCGAAGGCTGCCTGATCGCCCACATGAACGGTCCGGCCGAATGGTCGGGGCCTGACGCCAAGCGGCTCGTCGAGACGGCGCTGGGATCGTGAGCAAGAGGCTAGGCTGAGCGCACGCTTGGCTTGAGCAATATAGGGTTGTCGTCCTGGTGGTCAGCGACGCGCACCGGAGTACGCTTGCCGTTGCCCTTCAGTTCGTCGAACGTCTCGATCGGCGTCGGCTTGCCGAGATAGTAGCTCTGGCCGATCTCACAGGCCTCCGCGTCCGGGAAGTTCAACTCGCCAGGCGTTTCTAAGCCTTCGCCAGCACAGGCAGGCCGAGCCCACATCCCGTCCCCAGCACAGCGCGCACGATTGCCGCGAGCTGGTCGTTCGTGCGTCAGCACCAGCAGCATTCATCCATTTAGCCGGCTAATCATGGCGATCCGTCTCGGGCTTTACGCCGGCGACGATCACCCTGGCTACCTAAGGCGCCGGTACGACATTTTCATGCCGGCGCAACCGCCGTGGGGAGGAACGAACAGCTGTGCAAAGGCCTGGGAGCCACAACAGAACTGTCACATACCTTCTCTAAGAGAGCGGGCAAGGACTTGCGCAAGACCCTTGTCATCAGCCACTCAAGAGGGAAAAACCATGACCATGATCAAGCGGGGCCTCGCTGCCCTTGCCGTCGGTGCGCTCGGTAGCGCGCTGGCGATGCCTGCCTTTGCAGAACCGGTAAAATTCGATTTCTGGTTCGGCCTTTCGGGCGACCTCGCCCGCGTCGTCGACACGATGTGCAAGAACTTCAACGAGTCGCAGAAGGACTACGAAGTCGTCTGCACCAGCCAGGGCAATTACGATGCCACGCTGCAGAACACCATCGCCGCCTTCCGTGCCGGCAAGCAGCCAACCATCGTCCAGGTCTATGACGTCGGCACCGCCACCATGATGCTGTCGGGCGCCTACAAGCCCGCCGACAAGCTGATGGAGGAAAACGGCTACAAGATCGACTACGCCGACTATTTCCCCGGCATTGCGCGCTACTATGCGACCTCGAAGGGCGAGATGCTGTCCTTCCCGTTCAACTCCTCGACTGCCCTGATGTACTGGAACAAGGACGCCTTCGCAAAAATCGGCAAGACCGAAGCGCCCAAGACCTGGGAAGACGTCGGCGCCGACCTCAAGGCGATGAAGGACGCCGGCTACGAATGCCCGATGGCAATCAACATCTCGGCCAACGAAAGCTGGCAGTTGATGGAGCAGTTCTCCGCGATCCACAATCAGCCGATCGCCACCAAGAACAATGGCTATGACGGGCTCGATGCCCGCCTGGAGGTCAACAAGACCAAGTTCGTCCAGTACGTCACCGACCTCAAGAAGTGGTATGATGCCGGCCTGATCAAGATCAAGTCGAAGGATCTCGGCCAGGACATGGTCCAGTCCTTCGCCTCCGGCACCTGCCAGATGATCCTGACCTCCGTCGGCGACCACGGCACCGTCGGCAGGACCCAGAAGGAAGGCATGAAGTGGGACGTCGCCGAACTGCCGGTCTATGCCGGCACCGAGCGCAAGAATTCGCTCGTCGGCGGCGCTTCGCTGTGGGTGCTCTCCGGCAAGTCGGACGCCGAATACAAGGGCGCGGCTGCCTTCCTCAACTTCATCCACGACCCCAAGACCGCTTTGTTCTGGTCGACCAACACCGGCTACATCCCGGTGACCAAGTCGGGATTCGACTACATGAAGGCCGACGGTTTCTACGACAAGGCGCCCTACAAGGGCCGTGAAGTCGCGATCGCCAGCCTGACCGCCTCGGAGCCGACCGAAATCACCCGCGGCGTGCGCCTGGGCAACTTCACCCAGATCCGCGCCGAGTTTGGCACGCAGATGCAGGCGATCTTCGCCAACAAGGTCAGCGTCCAGGAAGGCCTCGACACGCTGGTCAAGAACGGCGACGCCATCCTCGACCGCTTCCAGCAGACCTATCCGGGCAAGACCCTGCCCTGATAGCCGAATTGCCAAAGGCCGCCCGTGTTCCAAGCGTGATCACTTCCGAAAACGATTTCCGTGTTTCGGGATCATGCTTGGGTCGACGGGCGGCCGTTTCGCATATTAATCTCACCCTTGCTCCAGGCCAGCTGTGAAGCGGCATCGGCGGACCGATGGAAAAACGCGTTACCTTCAGCAGATCGACGATCGGCATCCTGTTCGCGGTGCCGCAGCTCCTTCTGATCTTCACGTTCTTCTACTGGCCGGCAGGCCAGGCCGTGTACTGGTCGCTGACGCTGCAACAGCCCTGGGGCGGCGGCAACATCTGGGTCGGGCTCGACAATTTCCGGTCGATCCTGGCCAACGCCGATTATTGGAACTCGATCACCGCCAGCCTTGTCTTTGCGGGGATCAGCACCGGCCTTGCGATGTTCATCGCGTTGGTGCTCGCCGCCCTGACCGATCGCCAGCTCGCCGGCTCACGCCTCTATCGCGTGGTGCTGATCTGGCCCTACGGTATTGCCGCGCCCGCGCTGGCGATGGCGTTCCGCTTCATCCTGGCGCCGGAGGCCGGCTTCATGGCCGTCCTCAACCAAGTCTGGCCCGGCTTCTGGGACCCTGGTCTCGACGGCGCCGATGCCATGGCTTCGATCATCGTCGCCTTCTCCTGGAAATATGTCGGCTATAACTTCATCTTCTTCCTCGCCGCCTTCCAGGCCATCCCGCGTTCGCTGATCGAGGCGGCGGCGATGGACGGATCCGGCGTCGTCAGGCGCTTCCGGGACATCCAGTTCCCGCTCATCACGCCGACGATCTTCTTTCTGCTGGTCATCAACATCACCGAAAGCTTTCAGGATTCCTTCGGCATCGTCGACATCATGACCTCCGGCGGCCCGGCGAACGCGACCAATCTGATGGTCTACAAGATCTATTCCGATGGCTTCAAAGGCCTGGATTATTCAGGCGCCGCCGCGCAGAGCATCATCCTGATGCTGCTCATCATCGTGCTCACCATCTTCCAGTTCCGCTTCATCGAGCGGCGCGTGCATTACAGGTGAGATAGACATGGTCGAGCGCACCCCGTTCCTCAATTTCCTCACGCACCTGATCCTGTTCGTCGGGTTCATCTTTTGCATCGCGCCGTTCGCGGTCGTGGCGATCGCCGCGTCGCACAACCTCAAGGACGTCAACGATGTGCCGATGTCGTTGCTGCCGGGCAGCGATTTCTGGATCAACATGAAGACGGCCTGGACGACCGCCGATCTCGGTCCCAAGCTGTTTAACAGTTTCGTCATGGCTGCCGGCGTGGCGGCGGGCAAAGTGATCATCTCGGCGCTCACCGCCTTTTCGATCGTCTATTTCCGCTACCCCGGGCGCACGTTCATCTTTTGGCTGATCTTCGTCACACTGATGCTGCCGCTCGAAGTCCGCATCGTGCCGACCTACGCGGTCGTCGCCAATGTGCTGTCACCCTACAAGGCCATCCTCGACGTGACGGGCCTGAGCTGGCTGATCGAAAAAGTGTCGGGCGTGCAGGTCTCGCTCAGCCTCGGACTGCTCAATTCCTATACCGGTCTGATCATGCCATTGGTCGCCACGGCCACCGGCACGTTCCTCTACCGCCAGTTCTTCCTGACGGTGCCCGATGAACTGACCGAGGCCGCGCGCATGGACGGCGCCGGCGCCCTGCGCTTCTTCATTGATGTCCTGCTGCCGCTGTCGCGCAACAACATGGCCGCTTTGGGCACCATCATGTTCCTGTGGGCCTGGAACCAGTATCTATGGCCGCTGCTTATTACCACCGATCAGTCGCATGCGACTGCGGTTACCGAGCTGAAGCAGCTCATTCCTAATGTCGGCGGCGCGCCGGAATGGCACATCGCCATGGCGGGCACGCTGATCGTCATGCTGCCGCCGCTGATCGTCGTGGTGCTGATGCAGCGCTGGTTCGTGCGTGGCCTTATCGCCACCGAGAAATAACGGGAGACAGAAGATGGCCTCCATCGCCATACGCGGCGTCACGAAGAACTACGCCAGGACGCAGGTCGTGCACGGGGTCGACCTCGATTTCGCCTCGGGCGAATTCGTCGTCATCCTGGGGCCGTCCGGTTGCGGCAAGTCCACGCTTCTGCGGATGATCGCCGGATTGGAGGAGATTTCCGGTGGCGAGATCGCCATCGACGGCACCGTGGTCAACAAGCTCGAGCCGCGTGAGCGTGGCTGCGCCATGGTGTTCCAGAACTACGCGCTCTATCCGCATATGAGCGTCGCCCAGAATATCGGCTATTCGCTGAAGGTCTCAGGCGTTCCTTCCGCGCAACGCAACCAGCGCATCCAGGCGGTTGCGCGCACGCTGGAACTCGAACATCTGCTCGACCGCAAACCTATGGCGCTTTCGGGTGGCCAGAGGCAGCGGGTCGCCATGGGCCGCGCCATGATCCGCGAACCGAAAGTGTTCCTGTTCGACGAACCGCTGTCCAATCTCGACGCCAAGTTGCGCGTCCAGATGCGGTCGGAAATCCGCAAGCTGCACCGCCGGCTCAACGCCACCTCCGTCTTCGTCACCCACGACCAGGTCGAGGCGATGACGCTTGCCGACCGGTTGGTGGTGATGAATGCCGGACGTGTCGAACAGGTCGGCACGCCGGGCGAAATCTACAGCAGGCCCGCCAGCCGCTTCGTCGCCACTTTCGTCGGCGCGCCGGCGATGAACATTCTGGAAGGCACGGTCGAACTCGATGGGCTGTCGCTGCTCGGCGGCAGCCGGCGTATCGTTGTTCCGCGCGCAGGTCTGCCGGTCGGCACGAAGGTCGCGATGGGCATCCGGCCGGAAGCCGTCCGGCTGGTGGCGCCAGACGCGGCCGGCGCGCTCAAGGCCACCGTCGACCTGGTCGAGGAACTCGGCGCGGGGCGGGTCATCTACGTCGACCTCGACGGCGCGCCGTTTTCGGTGATGACATCGGAAGCCGTGCACCCGGAGCCGGGCAGCACGGTCGGTCTGAAGCTTTCGCCAGAGGACATGCATTTCTTCTCGTCGGAGACGGGAAACCGCCTCGATGTCTTCAAGGCGTCCGTTCCCGAGCCGGCACTCTAATTTCCAAAACTTCGCGCGAGCGGTGACCGAACCTGCCGCGGCCCGAGCACATCAGGCACTCGGCCGTTCAGGCCAGCACATGCGCCTTTCCCGACACGGTGAGCCGCACGATCTCTCCCACCGCGGGTGCATCCATGCCCGGCTTGCGCAGGATCAGCGGCGTGTTGCCGATGGCGGCGGCGTCCGGCGGATCGGGATTGTTCATCAGGCGCACCGCGATGGTGCACATCGAGCCGGCGAATTCGGATTCCACCACCTCGCCAAACAGCATCTCCGGTGTGCCCGACATGCCCTCGCGCGATGTCCTCTTCAATCCGATCTGCTCCGGCCGCAGCATGATGCGGGCGACATCGCGTCTATCTGATGTGTCGACCGCGATGCGGCCTAGCGGTGAGTTGGCGAAACCGCCTGCCACCTTTGCCGGCAGGATGATGGCGTCGCCGAGGAACTCGGCGATCATCCTGTCCTTCGGCTTGAAATAGAGCTCGCGCGGCGTGCCGACCTGCGAAAACTTGCCTTCGCGCATCACCGCCACTTGGGCAGCGAAGGACAGCGCCTCGGCCTGGTCGTGCGTGACCAGGATGGTGGTGATGCCGGCCGCTTCCAGAAGCTCGGCCACCGCCTTGCGCATCGAAGCGCGCAGACCGGTGTCGAGCGCCGAGAACGGCTCGTCGAGCAGCATCAGCCGCGGCTTCATCGCCATGGCGCGGGCAAGCGCCACTCGCTGCTGCTGGCCGCCGGAGAGCTCGTGCGGGCGGCGCTTGAGCACGGCCTTGTCCAGCCCGACGATGTAAGCGAGTTCGACGATGCGCTCGGCGCGCTTGTCCGCGCCGCGGTCCATACCGAAACCGATATTGTCCGATATGGTCAGATGCGGGAAGAGGGCGCCGTCCTGCGCCACCACGCCGATGCCGCGGCGATGCGCCGGGACAGCCGCACCACCATTGGCCAGCACCTCGCCGTCGAGCACGATGCGGCCCTGGTCCGGCGCCTCGAAGCCGGCGATAAGCCGCAGCAGGGTGGTCTTGCCGCAGCCGGACGGGCCGACAATCGCCGTGCGGCTGCCGCTGGCGACATGGAGGTCGACGCCGTCAAGGGCCGCGACCGGGCCGTAGTGCTTTTTCAGGCCGCTGATTTCGAGAAAGCTCATCGTCCGGCCATCCGTTTCGACTGGACATAGAGCAGCCAGGTCAAAGGCAGCGACATCGCCACCATGATGAAGGCATAAGGCGCCGCCGAGGCATAGTCGATCTCGCCGCTGTAGGACCAGAATGCCATTGCCAGCGTGCGGGTGCCGTTTGGCGCCAACATCTGGGTCGCGGTCAGTTCGTTCATGATGCCGAGCGCCACCAGCGCCATGCCGGCCGCGGCGCCGGGCGCCGACAGGCGGATCGTCGTCGACCAGAGTGCGTTGAGCGGACGCCGGCCAAGGCTGGACGCGGCGCGTTCGAGCTCGACCGGTGCCTGGGCGATTGATGCGCGCAGGCTGACCAGGGCACGCGGCAGGAACATGAGGGCATAGGCCACCAGGATGGTGAACAGGGTCTGGTAGAGCGGCAGGGCGATGCGCACGGTGATGGTGACCAGCGCCAGCGCGATGACGATACCCGGTAGCGAGCCGACGATGTAGTTGCAACCTTCCAGCAGGCGCTGCAACGGTCCCGGCGCGCGGATCGAGATCCAGGCCATCGGCATGGCGGCGACCGTTGCAAGCAACGCGCCGGCAAGCGACAGGAACAGCGTCTGGCCAAGCGCCAGGCCAATTTCATCGAGACGCCAGACATCGGCGCCGCCGGCGACGAGCCAGCGGCCGATGGTGATGAAAGGTACGCAAAGCGCCAGCAGCGTGATGACCATAAGCAAGGCGAGGCTCGGAATGGTGGCGCGGCCGAGGCCCTTGCGTTGCTGGTAGCGCGCCGCGCCGGAGCCGACACGGGCATAACGCTCCTCGCCGCGCACCAGCACTTCGATGCCCAGGAGCACAAAGCAGCAACACACCAGCACGCCGGCCAGCATGTTGGCGGCCGGTCCGTTGAAGGTCGACTGGAACTGGTCGACGATCGCCGTGGTGAAGGTATCGAAGCGGATGAAGACGTAGAGGCCGTATTCGGCCAGCAGGTGCAATGCGACCAGCAGCGAGCCGCCGCAGATGGCGAGCCTGAGCTGCGGCAACACGACACGCCAGAACACGCGCCAGGGTCCAAGGCCAAGCGCCGCGGCCGCGTCCTCCAGGGCGGGATCGAGGCGGCGCAGCGCCGCCGACACCGGCAAATAGAGGAAGGGGAAATAGGCGATCACGGACACCAGCACGCCGGCCCACAGACCGTGCAGCCCGGGCACCATGGTGATCCAGGCATAGGAGTGGACGAAAGCGGGAATGGCGAGGGGCGCCACGCATAGCCAGGCCCAGAACCGGGCGCCGGGCAGGTCGCTGCGTTCGGTCAGCCAGGCCAGCGCCACCGACAGGATGATGGCGATCGGCACGGCCAGCAGCACCAGAAGGCCGGTGTTGACCAGCAGTTCGCCGACACGGGGCCGGAAAACCAATGCCGAGACCGTGTCCCAGCCGGTCTGCACCGCGACCCCCATGATGAAGGCAAGCGGCAGCAGCGACAGCAGCGAGACGAAGATGGCGGCGGTGACGAGCCACGGCGCCGTCCGCCGCCGAGCCTTTCGGCCCATGCGCGCAGGCAGGCCCGAGTGTTCGAGATCGATCGCGGACTGCATCAGGTCAGGCACCGCGCCGTTGCCGCCCGGTGGCAGCAATCGAAGGACCGCAATCGCGGTCGGGAATACAGCGTGTCGTCATCGACGAATGCCATCTCGAAAAACAAAAGCACTCCCGCCGAAAATGAATTCCGGCGGGAGCATGGTCGGTTGTCCTTTTAGGACGAACGATAACTAAAGCAAGCCGGCTGCCGTCATCAGGTCGGTGACCTTCTTCGAGTTCAAGGTTGTCGGATCGACCTTGGGCGCCTGCAGATCGGCCAGCGGCACCAGCTTCGGATTGGATTCGGCACCTTTGCCGACCGCGTATTCGAAGGAGTCACCGTTCTTGAGAACGTCCTGGCCGCCCTTGCCGGTGACCCACTTCAGGAAGGCCTGTGCTTCCTTCGGATGCTTGCTCGAGGCGAGCACGCCACCACCGGAAATCGAGACGAACGCGCCCGGATCCTGGTTCTTGAAATAGTGCAGCTGGACATTCTTGCTGTTTTCACCGGTCTTGGCCTGATCGCCAAAGTAGTAGTAGTGATAGATCACGCCGCCTTCGATCTCGCCGGCGTTGACCGCCTTCATTACCGTGCTGTTGCCCTTGTAGGCCGTGAAGTTCGTCTTCATCGCCTTCAGCCAATCGGCCGTAGCGGCCTCACCCTTGAGCTGCAGAAGCGCGCTGACGATCGCCTGGAAATCGGCACCCGACGGCGAGGCGGCCCAACGGCCCTTCCAGCTAGGATCGGCGAGATCAAGCATCGACTTCGGCAGCTGGTCGGCGGTCAGCTTGGTCTTGTTGTAGGCAAAAACGGTGCTGCGCGCCGCAACGCCGACCCACTTGCCGCTTGCCGGATGGAAGTCCTGTGGGACCTGAGCCAGCGTGTCGGCATCGACCGGGGCGAACAGGCCTGCATTCTCGACCAGCGCCATGGCCGGCGAATTCTCCGTCAGGAAGATGTCGGCGGGCGAAGCAGCACCTTCGGCGACGATCTGGTTGGAGAAGTCGCTGTCGCCGCCATTGCGCAAGGTGACCTTGATGCCGGTTTCCCTGGTGAACCCTTCGGCCCATTCCTTGGCGAGGCTTTCATGCTGGGCGTTGTACACGACGATGCCGGCATCTTCGGCCATCGCCGGACCGGCGATGAGGCCGATTGCAAGTGCCGTGGCGCCGGCAAGGGCAAGAAGGGGGGATTTCATAAGGTGCTCCTCGGGTTTCCCACATTGCGGATGCGCCCGAGTATCAAATCATGAATGCGCTAGTCAAGATTGAAAGGCGTCCGGCTGATCTGTTTCGCATGTCAAGACGTCAGTGACGGGTATCACCCGATACCGGGGGGCGATGGCGGGCCTCTGGACTACACGCTTCAACGGGCCGTGGCGATCGGGAGTTTGACAAATCGGCATGGCATTCCGGTGGGCCATCCCGCACACTTTCGTGACTTGCCCGTAGTTTGGCTTGGACATTATTTCGCCGGCCACGTAACAAATCAACGCCGAGGCGCGAAAACCGGGGAGTGAACTCTTGTGAGCGGCAAGGACGAGGCCGAGCTTTCCCGGCTGTTGCGAGCCGCCATCGCGGGAGATGAAAAGGCCTATGCCGACTTTCTCCACCGAATTGCCGCGCTGGTGCGCGGCTTTGTCAGGCGCAAGATCGTGCAGGGCGGGGTCGATCCCGAGGATGTCGTGCAGGAAACCTTGCTGGCCATTCATGTTAAACGGCACACCTGGCGCCAGGACGCGCCGGTGCTGCCCTGGATCTACGCGATCGCCCGCTTCAAGCTGATCGATGCATTCCGGCGCCGCGGACGGCGCATCGAGATCGATGTTGACGACATCGCCGAGACATTCGCCGAACCGGAGACCGAGACCGTCAGCGAGCGCGATATCAATCGGGCGCTGGACGGGCTGCCGCCAGCCCAACGGTCCGTGGTGTCTTCCATATCGGTGGATGGCCGCTCGATCGGCGAGACGGCGGCGAAGTTCGGCATCAGCGAGACGGCGGTGCGCGTGTCGCTGCATCGTGGGCTCGCCGCGATAGCCAAGCGATTCGGTCAGGGGCGATCCGGGCGGGAATGACATGAGGACGGACGATCTCATCAAGGCGCTCGATGCCGATGCCCGCAGCAAGGCGATGCCATTGCGCTCGGCCTGGTGGCTGGCCGCCGGCGCGGCCGTCGTGATCGCCGCGATCGTTTTCCTGTCGACGATCGGTCCGCGCCCCGATTTCATGGCGGCCGCGCATACTATGCGCTTCCTGTCCAAGTTTGTTTTCACCACCGTGCTTGCCATCAGCGCTTTCGCCTCGATCCGCGCCCTGTCGACGCCGGGTGCGGCGACGGGCCCGGCAATGGCGGGGATGATCGCCGCGCCGCTGCTGGTCGCGGTGGCGGTGGTTCTGGAACTGTTCGCAGTGCCCGAGGCCGATTGGAGTACCAGGATGATCGGCTCCAACATGATGATCTGCATGAGCTTCATCCCGCTGATCGGCATTGGCCCGCTGGCCATCTTCCTGGGAATGCTGCGCTATGGCGCGCCGACACGGCCGGTGCTTGCCGGCGCGGTGGCGGGGCTGCTTGCCGGCGGGCTGGCGGCGACCTTCTATGCCGCACACTGTTTCGACGACTCGCCGCTCTTTGTCGCCACCTGGTACACGATCGCGATCTCGGCTCTCGCTTTGCTTGGTGCGCTTGGCGGGCGTTTTTTCGTGCGCTGGTAGCATACTCCAAGCAACCGCAAGCCGTGCACACTGATCCTTAATCATGCCGGCAATTGTTTGCCGGTTCCCGATCTCGCCAATACCCCGGCGCAACCATTCCTTAAAATCGATCCTTCAGGGTTTTGACGGGAAAAAGCGATTGCCCACGGGGGTGGCACGGGTCGTGATATTGCGGGGATTGATCGGGCTGAGGCTCCACAAGCGTGCAGCGCTGGCGTTGCTTGTGGCCGCTCTTGCCGTGGTGGGGGCGCCGTTCGTGGTGTCGAGGCTGAACCTTGGCGCGGAAGCACTGAGAGTTTGCCTTCAAATATCGGTCGCGTTGACAGTATGCGCACTGTTCTTCGCTTACCTGTTTATCGTTCGCATCTCCGACGACCGGCGCCAGATCGCGGAGAGCGAACAGCGCTTCCGCCGGGCCATGGAGGACTCGGCGATCGGCATCGCCATCGTGGCGCTTGACGGGCGCATCCTTCAGACCAATCCAGCCTTTGCCGCCATGCTTGGCTACAGCCGCCAGGAAATCGAGGCGCTGACCTTTTTCCAGATCACGCATCCCGACGATCTGCATATCGGGCGGGAAACGATGGACTCCATGAGGGCGGGCAACGTCGACGCCTTCCACTTCGAAAAGCGTTATCTGCGCAAGGACGGCACACCCGTCTGGGCGCGTCTTGCCGGCTCCGTCATCCGCGATGAGAGAAGCGGGCATCCGCTCTATCTCGTCTCGCAGATCGAGGACATCGACGCGCGCAAGCAGGCCGAGGCGCGCATTGCCGAAGCCGAAACGCGCTGGAATTTCGCGCTCGCCGGCGCGGGTCAGGGTGTCTGGGACTTCGATAAGCGCAAGGGCGGCACGACCTATTCCTCGACCTGGGTCAAGATGCTCGGTTTCGAGGAAGGCGAACTCGACGGCGATCCGGACCGCTGGCTGACGATGATCCATCCCGACGACCGCCAGGCCGTCGCCGAAGCGGACCGCGCGCATCTTGATGGCCAGACGCCGTTCTTCGAAGCCGAGTTCAGGATGCGCCACAAGGACGGTCACTGGATCTGGATCCTCGACCGCGGCAAAGCCATCGAGCGCGACGAGGACGGGCGGCCGATCCGGGCGATTGGCAGCCTGACCGATATCACCCGGCGCAAGGAGGCCGAAGAGCGCCTGACGGTGTCGGCGGCAATGCTGGCCGACGAGAAGGAGCGGCTCAGGGTGACGCTGCAGTCGATCGGCGATGCCGTCATCTGCACCGATGCGGCGAACCGTGTGACCTTCATGAACCCGGTTGCCGAGAAGCTGACCGGTATTTCCGGCGAGGCCGCTCTCGGCAAGACGCTCGGCCATGTCTATCGGGCGGTTGACGAGGAGACGGGCCACAGGATTGGTGCGACGCGGCCCGCGATCGGCGCGGAGGCGCCCTCCGACCAGAACAGCCGGGCCGTGCTGATCCGCCGCGACGACACACGCTGCAGCATCCGTCAGGTCGTGTCGCCGATCATGAACGAGCGCAATGAATTCTGCGGCCTGGTCATTGTCTTCCAGGACTTCACCGATGCGCGTGCGTTGCAGCGGCAGCTTGCCCATGCCGCCGCGCATGACGCGCTGACCGGCCTTGCCAATCGATCGAGCTTCATCCGCACCATGGAGGGGCTGGTCGAGCAGGCGCGCAAGGAGGACGGCACGATGGCTGGGGGCATCCACCAGTTCATGTTCATCGACCTCGACCATTTCAAGCTGGTCAACGACACTGGCGGCCACGCCGCTGGAGACGCACTGCTGAAGCGGGTCGCCGAGGCCATGCGCGGCGTGCTTGGCCCTGAAGACATCGTCGCACGCCTGGGCGGCGACGAATTCGCCGTCATCCTGAAATCGGGCTCGATCGCGGGCGCCAGGATCGCGGCGCGCTCCATAATCGATGCGATAGCCGGCCTGAACTTCACCTGGGATGGTCGGCCGCATGCGATCGGCGCCAGTATCGGGCTGGCGGCGATCCGCGCCAATTGCGGCGAGGTCGATGAGATCATCGCGAGGGCCGACGCCGCTTGCTATGCGGCCAAGGCGGCCGGCCGCGGATGCCTTTCCGTGGCGCCGGATGGCAACCTCATGAACGACAGGTCGGAACCGCCCAAGCCGCTCGCCGTGGCATCGTAGGCTGCGGACGCGTCGAAGCGGTTCATCGTTTCACCGAAACGCCGAACCCTTCCATTTCTCGACTTTGACTAGCGCGTCGGAACGGGGTGCTCGCCGCGATAGTCGTAGAAGCCGCGCCCGGTCTTGCGGCCGAGCCAGCCGGCCTCGACATATTTGACCAGCAGCGGGCAAGGCCGGTATTTCGAATCCGACAGGCCGTCATGGAGCACCTGCATGATCGACAGGCAGGTGTCGAGGCCGATGAAATCGGCGAGCTGCAGCGGCCCCATCGGATGGTTGGCGCCGAGCCGCATGGCGGTGTCGATGGCATCGACCGTGCCGACGCCTTCATAGAGCGTGTAGATCGCCTCGTTGATCATCGGCAGCAGGATGCGGTTGACGATGAAGGCCGGGAAATCCTCCGACACGGTGATCGTCTTGTCGAGCTGCTTCACATAGGTCTTGGCGGCCTCGAAGGTCTGGTCCTCGGTGGCGATACCGCGCACCAGCTCGACCAGTTTCATCACCGGCACCGGGTTCATGAAATGTATGCCGATGAAACGCTCCGGCCGGTCGGTCTGCGCGGCAAGCCGCGTGATCGAGATCGACGAGGTGTTGGTCGCCAGGATGGCCTCGGGATTGAGCTGCGGACAGAGCTGCGCGTAGATCTTGCGCTTGACGGTCTCGTCCTCGGTCGCCGCCTCGATCACCAGATCGGCGCCGGCAAGATCGGCCATGGCCGGTGCCGACGCAATGCGCGCCATCGCCTGGTTGCGCAGCTTTTCGTCGAGTTTGCCAGACCCCACCTGACGAGCCATGTTGCCGCTGATGGTGGCGATGCCCTTCTCGATACGGTCAGGCGATATATCGTAGATCAGCACCTTGTAGCCCGAAAGCGCGGAGACGTGGGCGATGCCGCCGCCCATCTGGCCCGCGCCAATGATGCCGATCGTCTCGATCTTGCTCATGACCCCGATCCCGTCCGGAGCTTTCCGCTTGAATCGCGAAAATGCTCCATCTTTTGTTTTTCCGCAATTCCAGACGCAAAACCGCTGCGGGTTTGCTGGAATTGCACTAAGCCCTTCTGGCCCGCTTTTTGTGCAGTGCAAACTAAAAGGGCGGGGCGACTTAGTCTACCCCGCCCCTGACAATTTAATACGCTTTGGCAGAGAGCGTCAAAGCGCCTTCTGCAACTCCGGCAGGACAACGAAGAGATCGCCGACGAGGCCATAATCGGCAACCTGGAAGATCGGTGCCTCCTCGTCTTTGTTGATGGCGACGATGACCTTGGAGTCCTTCATGCCGGCGAGGTGCTGGATGGCGCCGGAAATGCCGACAGCGATGTAGAGATCGGGAGCCACGACCTTGCCGGTCTGGCCGACCTGCCAGTCGTTCGGGGCGTAGCCGGCATCGACGGCCGCGCGGGATGCGCCGACGGCAGCGCCGAGCTTGTCGGCGACCGGCAGGATGACCTCCTGGAACTTCTCCGAGGAGCCGAGCGCACGGCCGCCCGAGATGATGATCTTGGCCGAGGTCAGTTCCGGACGGTCGGTCTCCGACAGCTTGTTCTCGACGAAGGTGGACAGGCCGGGATTGGCCGCGGCCTTGACGGTCTCGATCGCGGCCGAGCCACCCTCGGGAGCCGCCTGGAAGGAGGCGGTGCGCACGGTGATGACCTTCTTGGCGTCGGTCGACTGCACGGTCTGGATGGCGTTGCCGGCATAGATCGGCCGCTTGAAGGTATCAGGCGAAACGACCTCAATGATCTCGGAAACCTGCGCGACGTCGAGCAGCGCCGCGACACGCGGGGCGACATTCTTGCCGGTGGAAGTCGCAGGCGCGATGATGGTGTCGTAGCCGCCGGCGAGCGACACAACGAGAGCCGCCATCGGTTCGGCGAGGCGCTCGGCGAGTTCGTCGGCCTCGGCGAGCAGCACCTTGCTGACCCCCTTGAGCTTGGCGGCTGCATCCGCCGCGCCATTGGCGCCCTTGCCGGCCACCAGCACATGCACGTCCGAGCCGATCTGCAATGCAGCCGAGAGCGCTTTGGCGGTCTGGTCCGAAAGGGCGGCGTTGTCGTGTTCGGCGATGAGGAGAATTGCCATTTTATCTGTTCCTTTCCCGATCGCTTACAACACGCCGGCTTCGTTCTTCAGCTTGTCGACCAGTTCGGCGACGCTCTTGACCTTGACGCCCGCCTTGCGGCCGCCCGGCTCCTCGGTCTTGATGACCTTGAGGCGCGGCTTGACGTCGGCGCCGTAGTCGGCCGGGCTCTTCTCGTCGAGCGGCTTCTTCTTGGCCTTCATGATGTTGGGCAGCGAGGCATAGCGCGGCTGATTGAGGCGAAGGTCGGCGGTGACGATCGCCGGCATCTTCAGTTCCACGGTCTGCAGGCCGCCATCGACCTCGCGGGTCACCTTGGCCTTGTCGCCTTCAAGCACCACTTTGGAGGCGAAGGTGCCCTGTGCCCAACCGAGCAGGGCCGCCAGCATCTGGCCGGTCTGGTTGGAGTCGTCGTCGATCGCCTGCTTGCCGAGGATGACGAGGCCAGGCTTCTCTGCCTCGACCACGCCCTTCAGCACCTTGGCGACGCCGAGCGGCTCGGTCTGCTCGTCGGTCTTCACCAGGATGGCGCGGTCGGCGCCCATGGCAAGCGCGGTCCGGAGCGTTTCCTGCGCCTGCTGCGGGCCGATCGAAACAACGATGATTTCTTCGGCCTTGCCGGCTTCCTTCAGCCGGATCGCTTCTTCAACCGCGATCTCGTCGAACGGGTTCATCGCCATCTTGACGTTGGCGAGTTCCACCGCTGAACCATCAGCCTTGACGCGAACCTTCACATTCGCATCGACAACCCGCTTCACGGGCACAAGGATCTTCATTTGCCTGTCACCTCTTCACGCTAGTTGGGCGCGCTATAGCAGCCTGCGCCCTTTCTGAGTTGTCGAAAGCCGACATTCCGGATGGAAATTCTGGTCTCCGACCGCCTTGGGCTGCGACGGAGACGTTTCCGTAGTTGTGGTAATCCTGCGCGTCAATACGCTGAAGGCGGCTCAAATCGGTTCAGTTCGGGCCAGAAGGGTTTCCCCGGCCCCAGCGCGCCGCGGTGGCCGGCGGTTCGGCCGCCACTGGCTCAGCGGGAACCGGCGGCTGGTCGGATAGGGGAGCCACGATATCCTCGTCGGCAGCGGCAAACAGCGGCACGCCGCGACTGCGCAAGACCAGCACCAGAATCGCCCCGGCGATGATGCCGCCGATGTGGCAGGCCCAGGAAATCTGGTCCTCGCCGCCGGCGGCGAACATGACGATCTGAAACAGCACCCACAGGATGAGCGGGATAAAGGCCGGAATGCGCAGTGGGATGCGGGCAAAGGCAAGCACCCAGACCTTCACCCTGGGATAGAGGATCAGGTAGGCGACGACCACGCCGGCGATGGCGCCCGAGGCACCGATCAGCGGCACCTGCGAGTCCCAGGCGACGAGGCTTTGGAAGGCTGCTCCGGCAACTGCGCACAGGAGATAGAAGATGAGGTAGCGGATGTGACCGAGCGCATCCTCGACATTGTCGCCGAACACCCACAAAAACAGCATGTTACCACCGAGGTGGAAGATGTCGGCATGCAGGAAGGAATAGGTGAGGTAGCTCAGGCTTTCCGGAATGACCACAAAGCGGGGATCGAGTTCGGCCGTGTCGTGAACCACGGCGGGGATGAAGCCGAGTCCGAGCACGGCGGCATTGGTGAAGTTCTCGCCGCCAAGCGCGGTGGCGCAATAGACCAGCGCATTGGCCACGATCAGCCCGATCGTGACATATTGCAGGCGGATGTGGCGCAGCCTGTTGGTGTCGTAAAGCGGGATGAACATCGGTCCCCGGTCCCCGGTCCCCTTCCGCCTTTCGGATATTTTAGCGGTTCTTGCCGGGAATCCATAGCACGTCGGCATTTCCATTGTCATTGACCGCCCGGGCGGCGACAAACAGGAAATCCGAGACGCGGTTGACGTATTTCAGCCCGTCGCGGTTGACATGTTCCCCCGGATCCTGGGCGAGCGCGACCATCAGCCGCTCGGCCCGCCGCGCCACCGTGCGGGCGAGATGCAGGGCGGCGGCGGCCGGCGTGCCGCCATTCAGCACGAAGGATTTGAGTGGCTGGAGATCCTTGTTGAGAAGGTCGATATCCTTCTCGACGCGATCGGTCTGCGCGGGGGTGATCCGCAACGCCTCATAGCCGAGCGGTTTGCCGTCGTCGGGCACCGCTAGATCCGCGCCGAGGTCGAAGAGATCGTTCTGGATGCGCGACAGCATGGCGTCGATCGCCGGATGGGTCTGGGCGGTGTGGACGCGCGCCATGCCGATGCAGGCATTGGCTTCGTCGACCGTGCCGTAGGCATCCACCCGCAGATCGGATTTCAGCCGCCTTTCACCGGTGCCGAGCCCCGTGGTGCCGTCGTCGCCGGTGCGGGTGTAGATCTTGTTGAGCTTGACCACGTCGCCTCCCGAAAGGCCGTCACTTGCGGGTGAAATAGACGGCCAGCAGAATCAGCGCCAGCGCCACGGCCTGCAGCATGACGCGTGCTTGCATCAGCTTGTTCGAAGTGACGCCGGAACCGCCGCGCATCATGTTGATGAGCCCCCGGATCAAAACGATCACCACGGCGGCCATGACCAGAATGGCGAGGATGTTGAAGACGGATGCCATTGTTGCGTTTCCAGTTCTCTTGTTGTTCAGGCGCGTTTGGCCATCAGGCGGTAGAGTATCGATGCCGGCAGGATGCGTTTGAGCGCAGCGCCGATCCTGGCCGGCACCGTTACCACATAGTGCGGGCGCGGGCTCCGTGACAGAAGTGCATGACGCAGAGCCTTGTGAACCACCTCCGGCCCGGGCTTCAGCGCCGATTGGCTGCCGCCGGCGCGCAGCCGCTTCAACTGCGCCTCATAGTCCAGCCGATGCACGGAATTCTCGTGGTCGATATTCCTCAGGAACCAGGGCAGGCCATTGCTGGCGATCTTCGATTTCACCGGCCCCGGCTCGATCAGCGAGACATGGACACCGCTGCCTGTCAGTTCCTGACGCTGGCAAAGCATCAGTGCCTCAAGCGCATGTTTCGATGCCGAATAGGCGCCACGAAAGCGCACCGGCACCAGGCCGAGAATCGATGAGCAATGAATGAGGCGGCCGTGGCCCTGGCGGCGCATCACCGGCACGATGCGGCGGGTCAGGTCATGCCAGCCGAAGAAATTGGCCTCGAACTGCGCCTTGAGCGCCGCGACGGTCAAGTCCTCGACCGCGCCTGCCTGAGCATAGGCGCCGTTGTTGAACAGCGCGTCGAGCCGGCCGCCGGTACGGCCGAGCACCGCTGGCACCAGGGCGGCGATCGAATCCGGCTCGCTGTAGTCGAGATAGAAGGCCTCGATGCCGTCAGCCTCGAGTGCGGCAATGTCTTCAGGTTTGCGCGCCGTGGCAAATACCTGCCAGCCCTCGGCCTTCAATGCCCGGGCGCAATAGGCGCCTATGCCTGAAGACGCACCGGTGACGATGACGGTGCGCAACTGCGCCGCTGCAGGATTCGTGGTTTGAAGAAGGGTTGCCATTTGCCGCATTCACTTCCCATATTCGCGGCGTCGAGACAATCGAAGGGAGCGCGCGTTCTTGCTGCGGAATATTGTCGCCCTGCGCCGCGTGCTCTACGACGCGATCGGCCATTTCACCACCGATGATGGCTGGGCGATGGCCAGCCATCTGGCGATCACCTCGCTGATGGCGCTGTTTCCGTTCCTGATCTTCGCCACGACGCTGGCCAGCTTCCTCGGCGCCCAGGCCTTCGCCGACACGGCCGTGCATCTGGTCTTCGACACCTGGCCGGAGCAGATCGCCAAGCCGATCGCGCGTGAGGTGCTGAACGTGCTGACCGTCAGGCGCAGCGATTTGTTGACCTATGGCGTGCTGCTTGCCGCCTACTTTGCTTCGAACGGCATCGAGGCGCTGCGCACGTCGCTCAACCGGGCCTATCGCGTGACGGAAACGCGCGGCATCATCCATCGCCGGGTGCAGAGCATCTTCTTCGTGCTGATCGCCACCGCCGGTTTTCTTGCGATCAGCGTGCTGCTGGTGTTCGCGCCCTTGCTGGCGCGGCTGGCGGAAGCCCATTTCGAATGGATAAAGCCTTATACGGGGACGATCACGCTATGGCGCTATGTCATTGCCTCGACCGTCATCATCGGTGGGCTGTTTGCCGTGCATTACTGGCTGCCGGCCGGCAAGCGCCGCTTCGTGTCGCTGGTGCCGGGTATCATCTTCACGCTGGCCGCGTGGCTTATCGGCTCGACGATGTTCGCCACCTATCTCGATCATTTCTCCTCCTATGTGACGACCTATGCCGGCCTGGCCTCGATCATGATCGCGGTGGTTTTCCTCTACATCGTCTCGGCGATCTTCATTCTTGGCGGCGAGCTCAATGCCGCCATCAGCCGCTATCTCGAGGCACGGGCAAGAGTCGGCTGAGCCGAGCATGATCTGTTCCGAAAACCGGTTCCCACCTTTCGGGATCATGCCTTGATCGGCTCAGCCTGTGTCTTGGTCTGCCGAGCAGTTGCCAGGGCAACGCCGAAGGTGGTGATCGCCATGCCGGCAATCTGCAGCGCGTTGAGCTGCTCATTAAACAGGGCCCAGG
This sequence comes from Mesorhizobium sp. B4-1-4, assembly GCF_006439395.2. Classification (NCBI taxonomy): domain Bacteria; kingdom Pseudomonadati; phylum Pseudomonadota; class Alphaproteobacteria; order Hyphomicrobiales; family Phyllobacteriaceae; genus Mesorhizobium; species Mesorhizobium sp. B4-1-4. The sequence continues at coordinate 4,243,279 of NZ_CP083950.1, read as the reverse complement.
CGATGACAGCGGTCACCGCGGGCACCAGATAGAACAGCGAGGCCACTTTCGACATCTCGCCGTCGCGGATCATCACCATCAACAGGAAGATGGCGCCGACCGACAGCACCAGCACCAGCCAGGCCATCGCGAAGATCAACTCGCCATTGATGACCACGGTGTGCGTTTCGAAGGCAAGCGCGGCCAGGATCATCAGCGCCGCGCCGCCGACATATTGCCACATCGTCGCCGCCACGAGGTTGCCGCCAGAGGCAAAACGCTTCTGCCAGATGGTGCCGGCGGCCATGCCGAGCACGGAGATGAGCGAGGCGGTCAGTGTCGCCGATGTCACGCCGCCGCCGAGCGCGCCAAGTTTTGGCCACAGCACGATGACGACGCCGATCAGACCAACGGCGAGGCCGGCCCAATGGCGCGGCAGAATGGCCTCGCCCAAGAATTTGCCCGCGAGCACCGCCGTGATCAGCGGCTGCAGTCCGACAATCAGCGCCGAAAGCCCTGCAGGCATACCCCTGTGGATGGCCCAGAACACGGCGCCGAGATAGACGCCATGCATGAGGATGCCGGCGCCGGCCGCATGCAGCGCCTCTTCGCGGGTGGCTCTTTTCGAACCCAGAACGACCGTCAGGACAGCGAATAGCGCCGCCGCCAGGACGAAGCGCACGGCGAGAAAGGTGAAGGGTTCCGCCCACGGCATGGCGTAGCGGGCGCCGATGAAGCCGGTCGCCCACAGGACGACGAAGGTGGCGGGGATGAACCGCTTGATGCTGTGCATGTTCCGGGGACCGCCACGCTGGTGAGACTTGAACCGTGGCGATGCTCTAGTCCGGTTCAGGCCGTCGCGCAAAACGAAACGATTGATCCATGCATCACCGGAATTCAACGGCTGGTGCGTGCGATATGCGGCTTTCCAGTACTTCGCAGGCTCAGAGACCAACCATCCGCCTGATATCGTCCGGCGATGCTCCGGCATCGCGCAACGCGGCAAGGCCGGTATCGCCGAGACTCTTCGACAGCTTCCGCCCGTCCGGCCCGAGGATAAGCCGATGATGGAAATAGGCCGGCTGCGGCAACCCAAGCAATTCCTGGAGCAGGCGCTGCACTCCTGTCGCGGAGAACAGGTCCTGTCCGCGCACGATATGGCTGACGCCTTGCAGGGCGTCGTCCATGACGACGGCAAGGTGGTAGCTGGTCGGGATGTCGCGGCGCGCCACGATCACGTCGCCCCACTCTTGCGGGCGGGCCTCGACCGAGTGCGTCGCCGACAGCGTCTCGTCGCTGAATTCGGCCCATGCGAGGTCCTTGCCGACATGCGCCAAGGCGGCGCCGATATCCAGCCGCCAGGCGAAAGGGACGTTATCGGCGATGCGCCGCTTGCGCTCTGTCATCGGCAGCGCCCTGTCGGTCGGAGGGTAGAGTGGGACGCCGTCGGGATCGCGCGGCCAGTCGCGCCCGCGCTTTTCGCAGCCAATGATAAAGGCGCGGATCTCACCACGGCTCATGAAGGCGGGATAGACAAGCTCCTCGCGGATCAGCCGGTCGAGCACCGCCTCGTACTCGGCGAAATGTTCGGACTGGCGGCGCACCGGCTCCTCCCAGCCAAGGCCCAGCCATTTAAGATCGGCGAGCACGCCAGCCTCGAATCGCGGCGTGCAGCGCGTCGTGTCGATGTCCTCGATGCGCAGCAGCAGGCGTCCGCGAGAGGTATTTGCCAGCCTCTGGTTGAGCAGCGCCGAATAGGCGTGGCCGAGATGCAGGTCGCCGTTGGGGCTGGGCGCGAAGCGGAATGTCAGGAGCGTCATGTCTCAGGCGGCGATCGGGTTGTGCGGCGGTTTTGGCAATTGCTACTTTGCGGCACATTCGCGGACAAGGATACCATGCAACGCATCACGACACTGGACGACATTGCGCGCGGGCTGGATGCGCTCTGCATCATCGACCCGCGCCTGGAAAAGGTGCGCGGCATGGCCGGCGAGGTACCGCTCAGGCTTTCCGAGCCGGGGTTCAGGAGCCTGGCCTCGATCATCGTCTCGCAGCAGGTCTCCCGCGCAAGCGCCGATGCGATTTTCGGCCGGCTGACAAGGCTTGTCGATCCGCTGACGCCGCAGGCGATCTTGGCCGCCGACGAGGACATGTTTCGCGAGGCCGGCCTGTCGCGGCCCAAGCAGCGCGGCCTGATCGCGGTCGCCCAGGCGGTGGCCGATGGTCTCGACCTCCATCACCTGTGTTCGCTCGACGCAACCGAGGCGATCACCACGATGACCGCTGTGGCCGGCATCGGACCCTGGACAGCCGAAGTGTACCTTTTGTTTGCCGCGGGGCACCCCGACATCTTCCCGGCGCGCGACGTCGCCCTGCAGGCTGCTGTCGGCCATGCGCTCGGCATCGACCCGCGTCCGCCGGAGAAAACGCTGATCGCGTTGGCCGAATCATGGATCCCGTGGCGAGGTGTCGCATCGCGGCTTTTCTGGTCCTATTATCGCGAAACCAAGGGACGCGACGCCACGCCGCCTGCCTGAATCCGCAAAAAGGCATGAAAATCACGCATTTTTGGCACTTCGGGCAAACGACAATCCGCTTCACATCCCTGTCATGTCGGGCTTACAGTATCCGCGCCGAACGGTGGGTCTTTTGAAGCTGCACGTGACCCTTTCCGAAAGTCGAATTCGATTTTCGGGGTCATGTGCGAACCAAGGAGGTCAACAAGGTGACGGTTGCCGTATCTCCGGATGGGCTTCCAGCGCTGGTGCTGAATGCGGATTACCGTCCGCTCAGCTATTACCCCTTGTCGCTCTGGTCCTGGCAAGACGCCATCAAGGCGGTGTTCCTCGATCGGGTGAATATCGTCGCCGAATACGAGCATGCGGTTTCCTCGCCGACCTTCTCGATGAAGCTGCCGAGCGTGGTCAGCCTGAAGGCCTATGTGAAGCCCTCCAGGCATCCGGCCTTCACCCGTTTCAACGTGTTCCTGCGCGACCGCTTTCAGTGCCAGTATTGCGGCACGCCCGAGGATCTGACCTTCGATCACGTCATCCCGCGCCATCGTGGCGGTGCCACGACATGGGAGAATGTCGTCGCCGCCTGCTCGCCCTGCAATTTGAGGAAGGGCGGCATGATGCCGTCGCAAGCCAAGATGTGGCCGCTGCAGAAGCCCTATCAGCCGACGGTGCACGATCTGCACAATAACGGCCGCCTGTTCCCGCCGAACCATCTGCATGAAAGCTGGATGGATTATCTCTACTGGGATGTCGAACTCGAACCATAGAGTTCGACACAAATCCGCCATGCCGGCCGTCTGGCGCGGCTTTCTGCGCTTCCGGTGCTCACATACTCAAGTACGCTCCGCTCCGGTTCTCGAAAGCCGAGCCATGCGACTCAGCCTGCCGAATTTTTGCTCGAACTCTGCGTCGAGCAGCTCAATTAAGTGCTCAATCGCGGGCAAGCGCGCCGCGGAAGGCGACGGCGGCAAGGACCAGGCTGGCGATGGCGTTCCAGCCGGCGAGCGACAGGCCGAGGATGCGCAGCGCGGCCTTGTCGCAAGAGGGCGGCACGAATTTGTCGAGCGCGTCAAGCACGCCCTTGCCGCCAGTGTCGACCGGACCGGCGCCCGCCGTGCAATCGGCCGGACCTTGCCACCAGGCCCATTCGACGCCGGAGTGGTAGACGCCGAGATAGAAGCCGTAGAGCATCAGCAGGCCGGCAATGCCCAGCAGGCCGCGCGTCAGCCATGCGGGCGCACGCAGCAGCGATGCAATCACTGCCAGCACCATCAAAGGCGCGCCGATATAGTAGGGGGTGCGCTGTTCCAGGCAGAGGTGGCAAGGGATGTAGCCGCCAATATACTGGAAGCAGAGCGCCGAACCCACCGTGGCGGCCATGGCGACGGCGAGAAACAGGGCGGTCCGCATGCGCTGGCGTCCGGTATCGGCATTCATCGTCGCTGTCATGGGTCTTTCGTCCATTGTGTTCGCCGCCCGCCAGTCCGGTTGCCGCTCTTCCAAAAGCATTGCGCGGTTCGAGAGAGAGGGTTCAGAGGGCGTACTTGATCACGATATAAAGCAAAATCAGGGCGACCGCGGCGGCGCTGGCGATGAGGCCGAGACGCTTTTCGATGAATTCGCGGATCGGTTCGCCATAGCGGCGCAAAAGCCAGGCCAGCAGCAGGAAGCGGCCGCCGCGGGCCACGATGGCCAGCACGATGAACAGGGCCAGGTTGACGCCAAGAGCGCCGGACAGGATCGTCACCACCTTGATCGGCGGCAGATGGGCGGCACCCGAGGTGACCAGCATCAGGGCGATGAACTCAATGCTTACGCCCGACGACGCCCGCAACTGCTCGAATTCGTCGTATTTGCCATAAAATTCAAGGATGGGGCGCGCCACGGCGTCATAGGCGTAGTGGCCGATGAACCAACCGGCAATGCCGCCCAGCACCGAGGCGACGGTGGCGACGAAGGCATAGCGATAGGCGCGATCCGGCCGCGACAGGGCCATCGGCAGATAGAGCACGTCCGCCGGCACCAGGAACACCGAGCTCTCGACGAAAGCGATGAAGGCCAGCCACCATTCGGCGGATTTGCGCGCCGCCAGTGACAGCGTCCAGTCGTACAGTCCGCGAAGCATCGGCTCTCCTATGGAACGGCTCGTCTGTCTAGAAAGGTTTTTCGCGCCGCACAATGGCCGCGGTCTTACAAATTGGAAAGGTGCCGTCTGGTCGCGGCTGTGAGCTGGTCTGCAAATTGGACAGTTGACGAACAGCCCTCCAACCGTATAGTCCGCGCCCATCCAGGCCGCCCGGCCTGAGCCCCTATGGCGGAATTGGTAGACGCGCTCGACTCAAAATCGAGTTCCGCAAGGAGTGCTGGTTCGATCCCGGCTAGGGGCACCAAATTCCTTCGCACGCCTTCGGCGAATTCGATTGGCTCAGCGCCGCCTCAGCAGGCTCTTCATCCGGTTGCGCAGCAGACGCGCCATGTTGCGAGTCTCGCGGTAGAGGTGCAGCTGCGAGGCGGCCTGGCGGGCGAGGCGGTCGGCGTCCGGCGTCAGCCCGATCACCAGTGTGCCGATCGGCTTGCGCTCGCTCCACAGCCTGCTCATCACCGGATGGTCGGGCACGGCGCAGGAATCGGTCATCATGATGTTGGGGTCGTCGAGATGCTGCCTGGTCACCTCGATCATCAGCAGCGTGCCGGGCGAATAGGTGGCAAGCGTCTCGTCATAGGCCGTCTTCCAGGTATAGGCGACGCCGGCCTCGACGAAGACGATCAGGCAGGCGATGGTGCGGCCGTCGAGCGTCAGCGAATGAATGCGGCACATGTCCTGTTCGGCGAGCCTGTGCACGGCCTCGCGGGCGAACGCGGCGCGGTAGCGGTCGATCGCCATGGCGGTGCGCTCGCGGCCCTTCCAGCCGGCCGCCTCCAGCGTCAGGAAGCTTTCGATTGCGTGGCGGATCTCTTCGGGACCGCGCGCCACGATGTGCTCCAGCCTGCCGAGGTCGGCAAGGCGTCGCTTCAGGCGGCGGAGCTCGCGATAATGGTGCGCGCGCAGTGAGGTCTTCAGATAGGCGTCGCCGTCGGCTTCGCTCTCCAGCACGGGGCGTGGGGTCTCACCGGTAGTGATCAGCGTCAGGCCGCGCGTCTCGGCCACCGTGCCAAGCAGGCTCGCCACCGGACCGTCCAGCCTGATGTCGGGCAGGACGAAGACTTTCGGCAGCTTGAGATGCGGGCGCGACAGCATCGAGAAGAAATCCTCGAGGACGCCGACCGGATCGTCGCGGTCGATCAGCGGCGTGCCGAGCGGGCCGAACAGGCTCGACCAGGTGCGCATGGCCGGCACGCCGAGCGGCACCACCGGCCGTTCCACCGAGAACGGCACCAGAAGGCGCAGCCGGTTGCGGTATTCGTCGCCGTCGCGGATCACCGCCAGGCGCACCTCGCGGTCCTCCAGCCGGGGCATGGCCGGCGCCAGGAAACGCGGGTTGAAGAAGACGTTCGGCTCGATCGTACGGGTACAGAGGTAATCCAGTTCCTCCACCAGGTCGAAGCCGGCCGACGCCGGATAGATGGCAAGCTTGCGCTCGGGCCGGTTGTTGGCAAGGATCTCGATATGGGCTGGGTCGGGGTCGCGCGCCAGCCCGGCAAGGCCCGACACCATGGCGCCGGCGGGGCCGCCGCTGGTTTCCTCGAGCAACGGGATGGCGGCCATCAGGTGGCTCCTTCGGCTGGCACGAAGATCGCCATGACGATGCCGAGCTTGCGCCAGACCGTGAAGGACAGCGCGCTGGCCTCGAAGATCATGGCAAAGGCGGTGGCCATGGCCGCGCCCCACAGGCCGAAAAGCGGGATCAGCACCACGTTGAGGCCGATGTTCAAGGCCAGCGTCATGGCATAGACGGCGGCGCAGATATTCTGGTTGCCGCTCATGGTGAGCAGGCTTTCACAAGGGCCGACGGCCGCCCGCGCCACGACGCCGAAGACAAGTAGGAACAGCAGCGGATAGCCTGTCGTGAATTCGGGGCCGAACAGCACCAGCATGGGTTCGCCGAGCGCCAGCACCAAGAGCGCCATCAGCAGCGAAGGCCAGAAGGTCCACGACACCGTTTCGCGGGCGAAAGCGGCGAGCTTTTCCGGCTCGCCATGGGTGAACTGCGCATAGCGCTGGGCAACACCCGCCTTGACGGCGAAATAGACGAAATGCACCAGCGCCAGCGTCTTCACGGTGGCGAAATAGACGGCAACGTCGTTGGGATCCATATAGGCGCCGACCATCAGCACGTCGGCGTTGGTGAGCAGGAAGAAGAACCCTTCGACCAGGAAGATCGGCAGCGAGACGATGAACCATTGCGCGAAATGCACCTTCATCGGCCCGGCCGGGATCTGCCTTTCCATGCGCTGGGTGACGCCGATCAACTGAGCGAGCGTGGTGACGTAGGTGGCGGCGATCGAGGCGAAGATCGCGGTTCTGGCATCAGGGGCGTAGCCGGCGAAGAGCATCAGCGCCATGAACAGCAGGATCAGCACCGGCCGCACCAGGTAGGTCGGCGACAGGGCAAACAGCGCCCAGCTGTTCGCCCTTGCCTGGCCTTGCAGCAGATCCGAGAGCGCGATCATCGGCAGGCAGATGACGCCAAGGATGAACGGTATCACGTAGTAGTTCTCGATCCAGGGAGCGGCCAGCCAGACGCCGAGCGCGCCGAGCCCGGCGATCATCGTCGAGGCAATCAGCACGAAGAGGCGACTGGCCACGACGATGCCGCGCAGTTCGTCCATCCGGCCGCGCTCGCGGTACTCGGGGATGAAGCGGATGACCGAGGTGTGGAAGCCGAGGCAGGCGAGATTGCCGACGATGACCATCGTCACCCAGACAAGCACGAAGATGCCGTACTCGAACGAGCCCATCCAGCGAGCCATCAGCACCTGGCTGACGAAGGCGATGACGGCGCTGACGATACGGACCGAGAAGGCGATGACCGACATGCGGCCCGCCTCGCCGCGCTCGTCGGCGGTGAACAGGACGGCATCGATGCGGTCAAGCAGCGGCCCCACGCGCAGCGCCAAACGCTGCGGCAAGAACCGCCCGGCAGTCGTGGCCGCGGAAAAGCGCACCCCGATTACTCTCCGTTTTCCGCCTCTTTTTCGGACCTTGGTGTAGCGGAGACACCTTAAGAAAACGTGGGCGGAGAGCCTTCCTTCTCCCCGTCACTCCACGGGGAAAAGATGCCGGCAGGCGGATGAGGGGCGGCGCAAGCCTACGGAGATTGCGCTGATGGGCCGGGTGAGGAGAATTAGATTAACTATAGACGAACCGGCTTGCGCAGTCCGGCATGTCATCTCCCGGTTGGGGACATGCGATAATCGCGGGACTTCGCGCCGCCCCTCATCCGCTCTTCGGGCACCTTCTCCCCGTATAGGGACGGGGAGAAGGAAAGCGCTGCGCCGTTATGCGAAGGCGCCGTGGCAGTGCTTGTATTTCTTGCCGGAACCGCAGGGGCAGGCCTCGTTGCGGCCGACCTTGCCCCAGGTGGCGGGGTTCTTCGGGTCGCGGTCTTCCGGGGCGACGATGGCGCTGGTCTCCTGGCGCACCAGAAGGGCAGTCTCACCGCCGTCGAAATCATTCTCGCCGGTGCTGCCGTCGATATGCGTGCCGAACATGTCGGGCGCTTCCGGAGGCGGGGCTTCGGCGGCCTGGCGAACCAGTTCGACGCGCATCAGCTGCGCGGTGACGGCCTGGCGCAGATTGCCGAGCATCGCCTGGAACAGCTCGAATGCCTCGCTCTTGTATTCCTGCAGCGGATCGCGCTGGGCGTAGCCGCGGAAGCCGACGACCGAGCGCAGGTGGTCGAGGTTGACGATGTGCTCGCGCCACAAATGGTCGAGCGTCTGCAACACGACCGAACGTTCGACATAGGTCATCACCTCAGGCCCGAACCGCTCGGCGCGCTCCTTGGAGGCGGCGTCGGCGGCAGCGGAAATGCGCTCGCGGATGTCGTCCTCGGCGATGCCTTCTTCCTTGGCCCACTCGTCGACCGGCAAGTCGAGATTGAGGAATTCGGCGACCTCTGCCTTCAGGCCAGCGACATCCCACTGCTCGGCATAGGCATTTTCGGGGATGGCCTTGGCGACGATCTCCTCGATGACGCCTTCGCGCATCTCGGTAATGGTTTCCGACAGGCCTTCGCCGTCCATCAGCTCGATGCGCTGTTCGAACACCACCTTGCGCTGGTCGTTCGAGACGTCGTCATATTTCAAGAGGTTCTTGCGGATGTCGAAGTTGCGCGCCTCGACCTTCTTCTGCGCCTTTTCCAGCGCCTTGTTGATCCAGGGATGGATGATCGCCTCGTCTTCCTTGAGGCCGAGCTTCTGCAGCATGCCGTCCATGCGCTCGGAGCCGAAGATGCGCATCAGGTCATCCTGCAGTGACAGGAAGAATTTCGAGCGGCCGGGGTCGCCCTGGCGGCCGGAGCGGCCGCGCAACTGGTTGTCGATGCGGCGCGATTCATGGCGCTCGGTGGCGAGAACGTATAGGCCGCCGGCGGCCAGCGCCTTTTCCTTCAGGCGCTCGACGTCGGCGTTGATTTCCCTTTCGCGTGCTTCGCGTTCGGGACCTTCCGGCATGTCGCCCAGTTCCTCGGCGATGCGCATCTCGGCATTGCCGCCAAGCTTGATGTCGGTGCCGCGGCCGGCCATGTTGGTGGCGATGGTGATGGCGCCGGGTTTGCCGGCCTGGGCGACGATCGCCGCCTCGCGCTCGTGGTGCCGGGCGTTCAGCACCTCGAAATCCTTGAAGCCTTCCTTGCGCAGGCGCTCGGCCAGCTGCTCGGACTTTTCGATCGAGGTCGTGCCGACCAGTGTCGGCTGGCCCTTGGCGCTGGCTTCACGGATCTCCTTGACGATCGCCTTGTATTTCTCCTCGACCGTCCGGTAGACCTCGTCGTCCTCGTCCTTGCGGATGACCGGCAGGTTGGTCGGGATTTCGGTGACCTCGAGGCCGTAGATGTTGCCGAATTCCTCGGCCTCGGTCAGCGCCGTGCCTGTCATGCCGGAAAGCTTCTTGTAAAGGCGGAAGTAGTTCTGGAAGGTGACGGAAGCGAGCGTCTGGTTCTCCGGCTGGATCGCCACGTGCTCCTTGGCTTCGAGCGCCTGGTGCAGGCCTTCGGAATAGCGGCGACCGGGCATCATGCGGCCGGTGAACTCGTCGATGATGACGATCTCGCCGTTGCGCACGATATAGTCCTTGTCGCGCTGGAACAGCCGGTGCGCCTTCAGCGCGTTGTTGACATGGTGGACGATGGCGACGTTCTCGACATCGTAGAGCGATTCGCCCTTCAGCAGGCCGGCATCGCGCAGCAGGTTCTCCAGCTTCTCGGTACCTTCCTCGGTGAAGATCGAGGTCTTCTGCTTCTCGTCGATCTCATAATCCTGCGGCTGCAGCTGGATGATGAAGGTGTCGATGGTGTTGTACATTTCCGAACGATCCTCGAGCGGACCGGAAATGATCAGCGGCGTGCGCGCTTCGTCGACCAGGATGGAATCGACTTCGTCGACGATCGCGTAATTGTGGCCGCGCTGCACCATCTGGGCGCGCTCGTATTTCATGTTGTCGCGCAGGTAGTCGAAGCCGAGCTCGTTGTTGGTGGCGTAGGTGACGTCGGATGCGTAGGCGACGCGACGCTCCTCGTCGGACAGGCCGTGGACGATGACGCCGACCGAGAGGCCGAGGAATTTGTAGACGCGGCCCATCCATTCGGAGTCGCGCGTGGCGAGATAGTCGTTGACGGTGACGACATGGACGCCGTTGCCGGCAAGCGCGTTGAGATAGACCGGCAACGTCGCGACCAGGGTCTTGCCTTCGCCGGTCCGCATTTCGGCGATGCCGCCATTGTGCAGCACCATGCCGCCGATCAGCTGGACGTCGAAGGGACGCATGCCCAGCACACGGCGCGCCGCCTCGCGGACGGTGGCGAAGGCCGGTACCAAAAGGTCGTCAAGGCTGGCGCCGTTGGCGATGTCCTGGCGGAATTTCTCCGTGCGGCCGGCAAGCTCGGCGTCGGAGAGCGCCCGCATCTCGTTTTCCATGGCGTTGATCGCCTCGACACGGGGCCGGGTCGATTTGACCCGACGGTCGTTGGAGGAACCGAAAACCTTACGGGCGAGACCGCCGAGACTGACCATTCAATGGCCCTTTCGATAGAATTCTCAATCTTGAGATGGGCGCCGGCCGGCCCCATCAAATCCGCGTGAACGCGCCGCCTGAATACGGGCAAACACAAAAAGCGCCCGGAAAACGGTTCTGGACGCCAAGTCGTTGGACAGATAAGAGGGGGCTCAACTGATGTCAACGCCGCGCTGGCCCTGGCGGTCGCGCCAAATTCCGCCACAATCTGGCTGATCTGGAACCCATCCTCCTTACAATCCTTCACCGGAGTCATTCCAATGCCCTTGTTGTTCCGCCGTGCGTCGCTTGCCAGCCTTGGCCTGGCCTTCGGCCTGTCGGCTCTTTGCCTCTCCCCGCTGATGGCCCAGGAGACCGCTCCTGCTGCTCCGGCCGACGCGGCGGCACCCGCGGCGAAGCCGGTCGATCCGAATGCCGTCGTCGCCACCGTCAATGGCCAATCGCTCACTGAAGCCGATCTGGTGCTTGCCGAAGGCGAGCTGTCGCAGCAATTCGCGCAACTGCCGCCCGAACAGCGCCGCGCCGCCGCACTCTCCGCTGCCATCGAGATCCGCGTCATGGCCGCCAAGGCCGTCACCGACGGTCTTGACAAGGATCCAGACTTCCAGCGCCGCATGGCCTTCCTGCAGCAGCGCGCCCTGCATGGCGAGATGGTCGAGAAGGGTGTTGTCGACAAGGTCACCGACGCCGAGGTTCGCGCCCGCTACGACCAGGAGATCGCCAACACGCCGCCGGTCAACGAGGTGCATGCCCGTCACATCCTCGTGAAGACGAAGGAAGAGGCCGAGGCCATCATCAAGCAGCTCGATGGCGGCGCCGATTTCCAGAAGCTCGCCAACGAGCACACCAGCGATCCTTCAGGCAAGTCCAATGGCGGCGACCTCGGCTGGTTCGGACCTGGCCAGATGGTGCCGGAGTTCGACAAGGCGGCCTTTGCGCTCGAGGTCGGCAAATACACCAAGCAGCCGGTGCAGTCGCAATTCGGCTGGCATGTCATCAAGCTCGAGGACAAGCGCGCCAAGCAGCCGCCGGCTTTTGACGACGTCAAGGACCAGGCCAAGCAGGCCGTCATCCGCGACAAGTATTTCGCGTTGGTCAAGTCGCTGCGCGCGGGCGCCAAGGTCGAGATCCCCGACGCCAAGCTGAAGCAGGCCGTCGATACGCTGGAAAGCGGCAAGTAAGCCTTAAAGGCTTTTTCAAAAAGGGCGCGGCAGCGAAGGTTGCCGCGCCCTTTGTTTATTGGGCGGCCGCTATGCCTTTCAGGAGATAGCGGACCACCGTGCGTATCGTTGCCTCGGGCTCGTCGAGCCGGTTGGTCAGGAGATGCCGCCATGCATAGGAAGCCAGCAGGTCGGCGACCATGGCCGGATCGATGTCGCCCGCGACCTCACCTCTTGCCTTGGCGCGCTCGATGATCTGACCGGTGTGGGCGCGGCGCCCGCCGGCATAGCCGGCAAGGGCCGCGGCCGCGGCTTCATCCGACTGCGCCTCCGCGATCAGCGACCTGAACACGCTGCCCGACGATGTCTCGCGCCAGTGGAAGAACAGATTCTGCAGGAAGCCGACGAGATCCTCTTCCAGATTTCCGGTATCGGGAACGTCGACGCGCTTCTGGCGCTGGTAAACTTCGAGCAGCAGCGCGGCCTTGCTTGGCCACCAGCGATAGATGGTCGGTTTGCCGGCGCGGGCGCGCCTCGCCACCGCCTCGATCGAGAAGCCGGCATAGCCGGCTTCGACAAGCACTGCCTCGGCGGCCTCCAGAATGGCATCCGCACTGTCAGGATTGCGCCGCGCACCGATCGATTTGCGCGCCGTATCCGTCTCCTCGGCCATTCCTGTCGTCCTCGTTTCAATTTCCCGGCAATGATAAGTGATCCGGCGACGAAACGAAACGACCCGTTTTTTAGCGTGAGAGCGCGTCCGTGATCAGGACGCCGGTCCTCACATCGTCTGCGATGTCTCCGGCAGGATGCGCCATCCCTCGTCGGTCTTGAACGGAGCGGGTTTTCCGCCCCGCAGGCGTGGCGAAAACGCCCTTGCGCCGGCGCGCTGTATCGGGCAAACCGGCCTTCCCCTTGCGATTTTCCCGCCCGAGGTTGCCATGTCCACCACGATTTCACCGCTCGCGCCGAAGAAATATCCCAAGATGCCTGTCGTCGAAGGGGTGCGCATCGCCACCGCCGAAGCGGGGATAAAGTACAAGAACCGCACCGATCTGCTGGCGATGGTCTTCGACGCGGGCACCACGGTCGCCGGCGTGTTCACGAAGTCGAAATGCCCCTCGGCGCCGGTCGATTTCTGCCGGCAGAACCTTGGCGCCGGCAAGGCCCGGGTGCTGGTCGTCAATTCCGGCAATGCCAACGCCTTCACCGGCAAGAAAGGCCGCGAATCCACCGCGCTGACCGGCGAGGCGGCGGCCAAGGCGGCCGGCTGCACGGCGGGCGAGGTTTTCCTGGCCTCGACCGGTGTTATCGGCGAGCCGCTCGACACAACCAAGTTCAGTCATCTGCTCGCCGGGCTGGTCAGCGACGGCAAGCCGGACCTGTGGACCGAGGCGGCAAAGGCCATCATGACCACGGACACCTATCCGAAGGTGGCGACGCAGACCGTCAAGCTCGGCGACACCGACGTCACCATCAACGGCATTTCCAAGGGGGCCGGCATGATCGCGCCTGACATGGCGACGATGCTTTCCTTCATCGCGACCGACGCGCCGATCGCCGCACCGGTGCTGCAGGATCTGTTGTCGCGTGGCACGGCCAAGACATTCAATGCGGTGACCGTCGACAGCGATACGTCGACCAGCGACACGCTGCTGCTCTTTGCCACCGGCAAGGCCGCGAAGCGCGGCGCGCCTGAGATCACCGACCCTAGGGATGCCCGGCTCGGCGCGTTCCGTCGGGCGCTCGGCAAGGTGCTGAAGTCGCTGGCGCTGCAGGTGGTGCGCGACGGCGAGGGCGCGCGCAAGCAGGTCGAAGTCACCGTCACCGGCGCGAAATCGGCCCGATCGGCCAAGCGGATCGCGCTGTCGATCGCCAATTCGCCGCTGGTCAAGACCGCCGTTGCCGGCGAGGATGCCAATTGGGGCCGCGTCGTCATGGCCGTCGGCAAGGCCGGCGAGCCCGCCGATCGCGACCGGCTGTCGATCTGGTTCGGCGACAACCGGCTGGCCCATGAGGGCGAGCGCGACCCGGCCTATTCGGAAGAAAAGACCTCGGCCTACATGAAGCGCGCCGATATCCGCATCCGCGCCGACATCGGCATCGGCCGCGGCAAGGCGACGGTGTGGACCTGCGATCTCACCAAGGAATATGTCGCCATCAACGGCGACTACCGGAGCTGATCGCCTTGGTCTCGCGCCATCCGGCAAGCATGCTCGCAACCGTGCGCCGCTACGAAGCGGCCGGCTTTCGCGCGTGGCCGGCGGCCGCCGTCCACTATGACGGCACCTGGGTGGTGCGGCTGACCGCCGGCCACCCGGCCAAGCGGCTGAATTCGGTCAATCCGCTCGATCCCGGCGACACCCAGCACATCGCAGACCGCATCGGCCGCGCCAGCCGCCGCTTCGATGCCTATGGCCGGCCGCTGACGTTCCGCATGTCGCCACTGTCGGGTCCCGATCTGGCCAGCCATCTCGACAAGGAGGGCTGGAGCCGGTTCGACGAATCGCTGGTCATGCGGCTGTCGCTGGCTGATGCCCATCTCGACGCCGCCATGGATCAGATTCCGCTCAAGGACATCAGCCGCTTCATCGGCGCGTCGCTCAAGGTCAGCGGCTCCGACGTTTCGCTGCGGCCTGGCCTGTCGGAGATCATCGGCGCCATCCAGCCGGAGGCCGGGCTGTTCGCCCTCGAGGATGACGCGGAGCCGCTGGCGACGTTGATCTGCGTGCATGATGGCGATCTCGCCGGACTGTTCGAGGTCGCCACCGACAAGTCGGCGCGCAACAAGGGGCACGGCCGCAACCTGATTCTGTCGGCGCTGAAATGGGCACGGCTGCGCGGCGCGCGGGAAGCGTGGCTGCAGGTCGAGGCGGGCAATGCGCCGGCGCTGGCGCTCTACCGCTCGCTCGGCTTCGAGGAAGTCTATCGCTATCACTACCGCCGGCCGCCCGGCCATGAATGATCTGGTCGATCCCGGCAAGCGCCTGCTCCTGGTTGCTGCCTGTGCTCTGGTCGACACCGACGGTCGCGTGCTTTTGGCGCAGCGGCCGCAAGGCAAGCAGCTTGCCGGCCTGTGGGAGTTTCCCGGCGGCAAGGTCGAGCCCGGCGAGACGCCGGAACAATGCATCATCCGCGAACTGCATGAGGAGATCGGCATCGAGACCGAGATCCCGTGTCTGGCGCCGCTCACCTTCGCCAGCCATTCCTATGACGACTTCCATCTCCTGATGCCGCTGTTTGTCTGCCGCCGCTTCCGCGGCATCGCCCAGCCCAGGGAAGGGCAGGCACTGAAATGGGTGCGGCCAAAGCAGATGCGCGACTACCCGATGCCGCCGGCCGACGCGCCGCTGATTCCGTTCCTCATCGATCTCCTCTGAGGATCGGTGAACTGATCGGTACCACGGTCCATGTCAGCCAGCGTTAATGGAAGATTTATCTCATCATGAAAAATTGATGCATGGCCGTATTTGTCGCGGTCGCCGCCGAATCGCAGGGAGCGATAGCATGAGCCTGGACAGGGATTGGGATTCGATCCGGCCCGACCGCGGCTTCCGTGCCGCCGATGCCGGGATGGGCATCTTGCGCGTCACGTTGCTGTTCGGATCGGCCGCGGTGGCGCTGGCGCTGATCGCGACGCCTTTCCTCGACAGTCAGACGCGCTCGCAGTCGGCTCGCGACGGTTTTCCCGGTCTCGACATGACGGCCACCGGTTCGATCAGCCATCGCAGCACCTATACGGTGCGCCGCAGCGTGCTGCAGCCGGAGCCCGGTTCGGTCTGCATCATCGGGTCGGACGGCAAGACCAGCGGCGACTGTTGAGATGGTTAAGACATTTTCACGGGAGCGGCTGTTTCACCGCCTGTTAAGCCTTTGCTATTAACCTTTCTTAACAGATCGGCGGTAAGGTCCTGGCAACGGGGATCGAGGCCATGAAAACAGTGCTGCTGCGTTTTCTGAAGGACGACACCGGCGCCACCGCCGTCGAATACGCCCTGATCGTCACCGTGCTGTCCCTGACCATCATCGGCGGCATCGGCCAGGTCTTCAACTCGATTACCTGGCTGTTCAGCGACAACACCAGCCGGCTTGCGAACGCCTTCGCGCCTTGACCCTGGCTGTCCGCGCGGCGGACAGATCAATGCCCTTCAGGTCCTTCCAGCACAGCCTTCAGCGAGACCTTGGCTGAACCAGGCTTCAGCGGTTTTTGCTGTGACGCATCGGGTGCCCAGCCGGACATCCAGACCATCGAGAAACTTGCCCGGATCCGACCGTCGGGGTCGGAAAAACGCTCGGCGTAGATTTCCGCGGCGCGGGCAAACAGCCTGCGAAGCCCCGGTCGCCGGCTGCGATCGGCCAGTGCGCTGGTTTCGCCCATGGCGCGCAGATCGGCCATCAGGGCAAACAGGTTGGCATAGCGCACCGTCACCGTCTCGACGTCGGCGACCGGCAGGGCGAGACCGGCGCGCTGCAGCAGCGCACCGGCGTCGCGCACATCGGTGAACGGGATGACGCGCGGGCTGGCACCGCCGTAAAGCTCGGTCTCGGCCGCAAGCAGGCTTTCGCGCAGCTCGCCGAGCGTACCTGCACCGGCAAAGGCACCGAGGAAAAGCCCATCCGGCCGCAGCGCGCGGCGGATCTGGATCAGCATGCCGGGGATATCGTTCATCGCCTGCAAGGACAGAAGCGACACGGCCAGATCGAGACTTTGCGGTTCGAACGGCACGGTCTCCAGGGGTGCGATCAAGCCGGCGCTGCCGATGAGGAAGGCGGCGTCTGTCTCGACGCGGACGATGTCCCCAACCTTGCCGCTCACGGCCAGAACGTCGGCTGCCGCCTGCGTCTGGCAAAACAGCACCGCCGCCTTGCCGAACCGGCGTTCGACCGCACCCAACCGGTCGGCAAGGTCCTCGGCGGCACGGTTCATCAGGAAATCGGCGCCGTCGACAGGATGAGCAAGCGCGCGCCGCTTGTGCGCCAGCCATAGTGAGGTATCCATTATAGGCTGCAAGGGGCGGATCCTTGTTTGTCCCTGCCCTGATATGGTTGGGCACTGATCTAGTTGGTATAATGGCATGCAGGTGGCCGATCCGATGTCCAAGATCAAGTCCATCGACATCAGGAGCCTGGCCCGATCGGCTCTCGGTTGGCCGTCGCGCATCCTGTTTCCGCCTGTCTGCGCCGGCTGTCGCCGGCATGTCTCGCAGCCCGGCGTACTGTGCGGCGCCTGCTGGCCGAAGCTCAGGCTGCTGGAACGACCCTGGTGCCCGGTGATGGGTACGCCATTCATCCACCATATGGGCGAGGGCTTTCTGTCGGCCGAGGCGATCGCCGATCCACCGCCCTTCGAGCGAGCACGGGCGGCCGTCGCCTATTCGGGCGTGGCTCGTCAGATGGTGCAAGGGCTGAAATACCAGGACCGTACCGATCTCGCGCCCTGGATGGCGCGCTGGATGGTGCGCGCGGGCGCCGATCTCATTGCCGAGGCCGATGTGGTGGTTCCGGTGCCGCTACACTGGCGGCGCTTTTTCAGGCGGCGTTTCAACCAGTCGGCGGAATTGGGGCGCGCGGTTTGCGAACTCAGCGGGCTGTCCTTCGCGCCCTCGGCCATGCGGCGCGTGAAACTCACCCGCCAGCAGGTCGGGCTGGAGCGACAGGAACGCGAGGAGAATGTGCGGGCCGCGTTTCATGTGCCGGCGGAAGCGGAAATCGAGATTGCCGGCCGCAGGGTGCTTCTAATCGATGATGTCTACACCACGGGCGCCACGGTGCGTGCCGCCACCAAGGCGCTGAAAAGAGGAGGTGCGGCCGCCGTCGACGTGCTGACGTTTGCCCGCGTGTTGCCGGGGGACTTCCGGGCGGACGAGTCCGTGACTATATAAGTCGGCAACAGAGAACGGAAACGTCATGGCCGATGTCACCATCTACACCCGCATGATGTGCGGCTATTGCACGGCAGCCAAGCGGCTGCTGGAGCGCAAGGGTGTCGCCTATACCGAGCATGACGCCTCGTTTTCGCCGGAACTGCGCCAAGAGATGATTTCGCGTGCTCATGGGCGTACGACCTTTCCGCAGATTTTCATCGGCGACAGGCATGTCGGCGGCTGCGACGACCTCCATGATCTGGAGGCCGAAGGCCGGCTGGACAAACTGCTCGCTAACGGCACGACGATTTGAGGGTATGATCATGGATGTTTTCAAGGCCGCGGCGATCCAGATGCGCTCAGGCGAAAGTCCAGAGCGCAATGCGATCGATCTCGAACGGTTGGTGCGTGAAGCGGCGGCGCAAGGTGCCACCTACATCCAGACACCTGAAATGACCGGGGCGCTGATCCGCGACAAGGAAGCGCGTGCCGCCTCGTTTACCTCCGAGGACAAAGACATCGTCGTTGCGACCGCGCGCGGACTGGCGCGCGAACTCGGCGTCTGCCTGCATATCGGCTCGACCGCCATCCTGCGCGCCGACGGCAAGCTCGCCAACCGGGCGCTGTTGTTTGGCCCGGACGGCACCACGCTTGCCACCTATGACAAGATCCACATGTTCGACGTCGATCTCGACAATGGCGAGAGCTGGCGCGAATCCGCCGCCTATGAACCAGGCACCGAGGCCGTCGTGACCGAGATCGCGGGCGCGAAGCTTGGCTTCGCGGTCTGCTACGATCTGCGGTTCCCGCAGCTGTTCCGTGCCGAGGCGATGGCGGGCGCCGACCTTTTGACCGTGCCCGCGGCCTTTACCCGTCAGACGGGCGAGGCACACTGGCACGTGCTGCTGAGGGCCCGCGCCATCGAGAATGGCGCCTATGTCGTCGCCGCCGCGCAAGGCGGCCTGCATGAGGACGGCCGCGAGACCTACGGTCATTCATTGATCGTCGATCCGTGGGGCCGTATCATCGCCGAAGCCGCGCATGACGAGCCGGCGGTAATCATTGCCGAGATCGATCCGGCGCAGTCGCTTGCGGCGCGCAAGAAGATTCCGAACCTCAGAAATGCGCGGGATTTCACCATCAACGCCGGCACGGTGGAGGCGCCGCGTCTCAGGGGTGCCGCCTCTTGATCCGCTTTTCCCTCATCTGCGAAAACGAGCACGAGTTCGAGGGCTGGTTTCGCGGCAATGACGATTTCGATACGCAGAAGAAGCGCGGTTTTGTCGATTGTCCCAGCTGCGGCTCGCACAAGGTGCAGAAGGCCCTGATGGCGCCCGCCGTCTCGACCGCCCGCAAGCAGGAAACCATTGCGCTGGCCATGGGCGAGGCGCAGAAGCAGGCCATGGCGCAACTGAAGGCGATGGCCGAGAAGGTGCGCGAGAATGCCGACTATGTCGGCGACAAGTTCGCCGAGGAAGCGCGAAAAATCCACTTTGGCGAGACGGACCCGCGCGGCATCTATGGTGAAGCGACGCTGGAAGAGGCCAAGAGCCTGGCCGAGGACGGCGTCGATTTCATGCCGATCCCGGTATTTCCGGACGATCGCAACTGAATGATCAACTCACGTTGCCGATCAGCT
Source organism: Mesorhizobium sp. B4-1-4 (assembly GCF_006439395.2). Classification (NCBI taxonomy): domain Bacteria; kingdom Pseudomonadati; phylum Pseudomonadota; class Alphaproteobacteria; order Hyphomicrobiales; family Phyllobacteriaceae; genus Mesorhizobium; species Mesorhizobium sp. B4-1-4. Next base: position 4,223,948 of record NZ_CP083950.1, on the reverse strand, counting down.
TCTCGAGCAGGCTCGAAAGCGTCTCCTGCTCGGCCTTCGTCAGGCCCGAAAGAATCTCGTGTTCATTGGCCACATGGGCGGTGACAGCCTCGTCGATCAGCGCGAGACCTTTTTCAGTCAATTGAACAACAACCCCGCGCCGGTCGCTGGGGTGCGGCGCGCGCTGGATCAGTCCGGCCTTCTCCAGCCGGTCGAGCCGGGCGGTCATGGCACCGGAGGTCACCATCGTCGCCTCATAGAGTTCGGTTGGGGTCAGCGTATAAGGCTGGCCGGAGCGGCGCAGCGTCGCGAGCACATCAAATTCCCCCGATTGGAGTCCGAAGCGGGCAAAAACCGGCGCAAGGCGGTCACGCGCGATCAGCGAGGACGCCTCGTTCAGCCGGCCGATCACACCCATCGGCGACACGTCGAGATCCGGCCGTTCCCGCCGCCACTGTTCGATGGCCTTCGCTGCTCTATCCATATATCTCACCATCAAATATCTTGACACTAAGAATCTTTTCATTATCTTATCGCAAGATATCCCGGCGGCCAAGCGCTGCCATCAACGACGGGACCGTCCGATGAAATTTCTCTGGGATTCGGCGCTCGGCCTGCTGGTGGTCACCGGCGGCCTGCTTGGCCTGACATTGCCCTTCGGCAAGCTCGCCACGGCGGCCGGCGTGCCGGCCATGGTCTGGGCCTTCATCATTTCGCTCGGCGCCGGCGGCGTGCTTTTGTGCGCATTGCTGCTCAGCAGGCAAAAGATCCGGCTGACGGCGCACAAGCTGCGCTATTTCTTCGTCACTGCGGCGGTGTCCTACGCGTTTCCCAATCTCCTGATGTTTTCAGCCCTCCCGCATCTCGGCGCCGGCTATACGGGCATCATGTTCACGCTTTCGCCCGTCGTCACGCTGGTGTTCTCGATCCTGCTCGGTGTCCGGCGCCCCAATATGCTCGGCATATCAGGCATTGCCGTCGGCTTCATCGGTGCGGTGATGGTGGCTCTTACGCGCGGCGAGGCCGGCCAGCCGGCCGACTATTTCTGGGTGGCCGTCGGGCTGCTCATTCCGATCAGCCTCGCCGCCGGCAACATCTACCGCACCGTCGACTGGCCGGAAGGCACCGGCCCGATCGAGCTTGCCGTCGGCAGCCATCTGGCGTCGGCGACGCTATTGCTCGCCGGCATTCTCGCTCTGTTCGGCTTCAGGGCTTTCGCCCCGCTCGGCGGTGTGCCGCTGGTGGTCGTCGCGCAAGTCGCATCCGCATCGGCGATGTTCGCCTTCTTCTTCCGGCTACAGGCCGTCGGCGGCCCGGTCTATCTCAGCCAGATCGGCTATGTGGCGGCCGCGGTCGGGCTGTTTGCCGGCACGGTCTTCCTTGGCGAGCACTACCAGCTGCTGACCTGGGCCGGCGCCGTCATCATCACCGCCGGCGTGTTCATCACCACCAGGGCGCAGAGCCAGACCAGCATGAGAGCGCAGGGCCAGGCCGCCTAAACGTCTTCACCCTTGCCGCCATACTGGCGAGGCGGCTCCCGTCCGCTCGATGCCGAATCGAGAGACAGGATCAGACCGATCCCTTTTCCGCCAGCACCATGTAGTTGACGTCCATGTCCTTCGATCGCGACCAGCGGTCGGCAAGCGGGTTGTAGGTGACGCCGGTGCGGTCGATGACAGTCAGGCCGGCGCCGCCAAGCGCCTTTTCCAGTTCTTCCGGGCGCACCAGCTTGCCGAATTGGTGGGTGCCGCGTGGCAGCCAGCGCAGCACGTACTCAGCGCCGATGATGGCCAGCCCCAGCGCCTTCAGCGTACGGTTGATGGTGGCCACGAACATGATGCCGCCGGGCCGGACCATCTGCCCGCATTTGGCGACGAACAGGTCGATGTCGGCGACATGCTCAACCACTTCCATGTTCAGGATGACGTCGAATGTCTCGCCGGCGTCGGCGAGGTCCTCGGCCGTCGTGGCGCGATAGTCGACGCTCACATTGCCTTCGGCGGCATGCAGTTTTGCCACTTCGATGTTCGTTTCCGAGGCATCCGCTCCCACCACTTCGGCGCCAAGCCGCGCCATCGGCTCGCACAAAAGGCCGCCGCCGCAGCCGATGTCGAGGATGCGCAGGCCTTCGAACGGCCGTGCCGCGCGCGGGTCACGGCCGAAGCGCGCCGCGATCTGGTCGCGGATATAGGACAGCCGGACCGGATTGAATTTGTGCAGCGGACGAAACTTGCCGTTCGGGTTCCACCATTCGGCGGCAAGGGCGGAAAAGCGTTCCACTTCTCCGGCATCGATCGTCGATCGTCGGGGCTCTGGCATCGGTTGGTCTCCTCGACACTACAGCGCCGCGCGTCCTTCGGATGCGCAAAGGACGCTGTAGCACTTTGATTCTGCGCATGATCCTTTTCCGAAACCGAAGTCGATTTCGGGGTCATGCGCTAGGAAGTCGGGCGTGAGGCCTCGAATGTCAAGGCAACATTTTCTCCCTGCTTCAGGGCCCGCCTACTTCGTGTCCAGCACGTCGCGCAGCTTCGCGGCCAGTTGCTCGATGGTGAACGGCTTGGCCAGGAAATGCACGTCATGGTCGAGCACACCGTTGTGGACGACGGCATTCCTGGTGAAGCCGGTGGTGAAGATGACTTTCAGCCCGGGCTGTTGCGCGACCGCTTCCTCGGCAAGCTTGCGACCGTTCATCACCGGCATGACGATATCCGTGAAAAGCAGGGCGATGCCAGGCGTCGCGGCCAGCTTCTGAAGAGCCTCCGGGCCGCTTCCGGCCTGGATGACAGTGTAGCCGAGTTCGCGCATGGTGTCCGTTGTGGCGGCTCGCACGCGGGCGTCATCCTCGACCACGAGGATTGTCTCGGTGACCTTGGAGACGCTCTTGCCACGCTCAGCGGGCGCGGCCGGCTCCTCGGGGCCGAAGAACCGTGGCAGGTAGATCTTGATCGTCGTGCCTTCGCCCGGTTCGGAGTAGATATTGACGTGGCCGCCTGACTGTTTGACGAAGCCGAACACCTGGCTCAGCCCCAGTCCCGTGCCTTTGTTGACTGGCTTGGTGGTGAAGAAGGGTTCGAAGGCCTTGGCAATGACCTCCGGTGACATGCCGGCACCGGTGTCGGTCACCGCGATCATCACATATTGGCCCGGAGCGACTTCGGCATGCGTCGAGGCATAGGCCTCGTCGAGGTAGCTGTTGGCGGTCTCTATGGTCAACTTGCCGTCATTATCCATGGCATCGCGGGCGTTGACGGCCAGGTTGAGGATCGCGTTCTCGATCTGGCTGGGATCGGCGTGAGTTTTCCACAGGCCACCCGCCAGCACCGTTTCGATGCGTATGCCCTCGCCCAGAGCCCGGCGCAGGAGGTCGGACATGCCAGTCACCAGCCGGTTGGTATCGACGACCTGCGGCGCCAGCGGCTGCAGACGGGAGAAGGCAAGCAGCCGCGAGGTCAAGTTGGCGGCGCGGCTGGCCGCATCCGTCGCGGCCTCGATGAATTTCTCGATGTCGTTCTCGCCTCGCTTCAGCTTGCGCTGGGCAAGGTTCATGGCACTGAGGATCACCGCCAGCATGTTGTTGAAATCATGGGCGATGCCGCCGGTCAGCTGCCCCACGGCCTCCATCTTCTGCATCTGGCGTATTTGGGATTCGGCCTTTTCACGCGTCTGGATCTCGTTGCCAAGTTCGATGTTCTTGCGCATGAGCTCTTCCTGAGCGGTGGCGACCTCGCGGAAGCGGCGGCGGGATTCGCGAATGGTGTAGGCGCCGAGCAGGAAGATCGCGGTGAGCGCCGCCAGCGAACCGATGCGCAGCCACGCCTCGACCCGGTCCGTGTGCTCGTCGCGCGCAGCGATGTCGGCGGCGTCGATGCGCCGGATCATATCCATGTTGGTCCGGATTTCGTCCATGGCGGACTTGCCCTGGCCGCTGCGGAACCTTTGCAGCGCTCCGGCCGCGTCGCCCTTGTCGTACAGGGCGATGGTTTCGGCCAGTTCAGCCTGCTGTCGCGAAAGCGCGTCCTTGATATGACTGATCTGCTGGACGAAAGGGCTGTCCGAAGCCGCCATGGCGTCGATGCGGGAGAGCTGCCCCGGAATTGCATCGACCGCCTTCCGGTAGGGTTCGAGATAGGCTCTCTCGCCGGTCAAGAGATAGCCGCGCCGACCGCTCTCGGCGTCCTGCGCCAGCGAAAGCAGGCCGGAGAGCAATTGCTGATACTCAATTGTGGCGCGCGCGGCGGCACGATTGGCCCTCTGGCTTTCGACGAGCATGGCGCGGGAGCCGACGATCAGCGCCAGCACCGCGAAACCGGTGACAATCGGAAACGTTTGCCATCGCATGGCACGTCGAAGACGAGCAATCATCTGTTCTGCCGAACCAAAAGGAATTCCCGCGGGCAGCATTTGGTAAGCGGCGGCAGCCTGCAAGGCAATATGCCGTCTTCTTGAAGCCGGCAATCCGCGTCCAGCCTTGCGAAACCGAAAGCATTTGGCTAAGGAGGCCGCGCATTCAGCGGCCGGCGCAGCCGGACGTGTCTTTCCGCTTTTCGGGATTCCGCTTTCTGAGTTGGGGTCCGGCTTCAGTCAAAGGCAATTCGCTTCCATGGCGCGCATCGTGATGAAATTCGGCGGAACCTCCGTCGCCGACATCGCCCGCATCCGCAATGTGGCGCGTCACGTCAAACGCGAGGTCGACGCCGGCCATGAGGTGGCGGTGGTGGTTTCGGCAATGGCCGGCAAGACCAATGAACTTGTCGCCTGGACGCGCGAGGCCTCGCCGATGCACGACGCACGCGAATACGATGCCGTTGTCGCTTCCGGCGAGCAGGTCACCGCCGGACTTTTGGCGATCACGCTGCAGAACATGGGCATCCATGCGCGGTCCTGGCAGGGCTGGCAGATCCCGATCAAAACCGACAACGCGCATGGCGCGGCGCGCATCCTCGACATCGACGGCGCGTTCTTGGTCAAGCGTTTCGGCGAGGGCCAGGTTGCTGTCATCGCCGGTTTCCAGGGTATCGGGCCGGACAACCGCATCGCCACGCTTGGCCGCGGCGGTTCCGATACCAGTGCAGTGGCCATAGCCGCGGCGGTCAAGGCCGATCGCTGCGACATCTACACCGATGTCGACGGGGTCTACACCACCGATCCGCGCATCGAGCCCAAGGCGCGGCGGCTGGGCAAGATATCGTTCGAGGAAATGCTCGAAATGGCCTCGCTCGGCGCCAAGGTGCTGCAGGTGCGTTCGGTCGAACTTGCCATGGTGCACAGGGTGCGTACCTTCGTGCGGTCGTCCTTCGACGATCCCGACGCGCCCGGAATGGGGGATTTGCTCAATCCTCCGGGAACGCTCATTTGCGACGAGGAAGAGATCGTGGAACAGCAGGTCGTCACCGGAATTGCCTACGCTAAGGACGAGGCCCAGATTTCGCTGCGCCGCGTCGGCGACCGCCCCGGCGTTGCCGCCGGCATCTTCGGGCCGCTGGCCGAGGCCAACATCAATGTCGACATGATCGTCCAGAACATTTCCGAGGACGGCAAGTTCACCGACATGACTTTCACGGTGCCGTCCGGAGACGTCGACAAGGCGCTTGCCGTGCTCGATCGGATGAAAGCCGAGGTCGGCTACGATGTCGTGCAGTCGGAAGCCGGCATGTCGAAGGTGTCGGTCATCGGCATCGGCATGAGGAGCCACGCCGGCGTCGCGGCCACCGCCTTCAAGGCGCTGGCGGACAAGGCGATCAACATTCGCGCCATCACCACCTCCGAGATCAAGATTTCGATACTGATCGACGGTCCGTACACGGAACTTGCTGTTCGCACTTTGCATTCCGTCTACGGTCTGGATAAGCAGTTGTAAGACTGAATCAGTTGTTGCGCGCGTGCCGGCAGCGGCGGAAACTGCGCCGGCAAGTGTTTCATTGGAGAAGAAGCCGCGATGCGTGAGACGGCCGTTGGCCCGCGCGTTCTGCTGAAACGGCTCCGCGAGCTCATGCAAGAGCCGCTGGAGCCGCAGGAGCGGCTTGACCGGATCGTGCGCGATATCGCCTCCAACATGGTCGCCGAAGTGTGCTCGCTCTATGTGCTGCGCGCCGATTCGGTGCTCGAGCTCTATGCCACCGAAGGTCTGAACCCCAACGCCGTCCACCTGGCGCAACTGAGGCTAGGGCAGGGCCTGGTTGGCACGATCGCCGCCAGCGCGCGGCCGCTCAACCTTTCCAACGCGCAGGAGCACCCGGCCTTCGCCTACCTGCCGGAGACCGGGGAAGAGATCTACAACTCCTTCCTTGGTGTGCCGGTGCTGCGGGCAGGGCGCACGCTGGGCGTCCTGGTTGTCCAGAACAAGACCATGCGCCACTACCGCGACGACGAGGTCGAGGCGCTGGAAACGACCGCCATGGTGATCGCCGAGATGATCGCCACCGGTGATCTGGCGCGGCTGACCCGGCCAGGTCTCGAACTCGACCTGCGCCGCCCGGTGAGCTTCACCGGCCTGTCCTTCAACGATGGCGTCGGGCTTGGCCATGTCGTGCTGCACGAGCCGCGCATCGTCGTCACCAACCTGTTCAACGAGGACAGCGAGGAAGAGGTCCGGCGGCTGGAAAGCTCGCTCGGCTCGCTGCGGCTCTCCATCGACGACATGCTGGAGCGCCGCGACGTCGCTTTCGAGGGCGAGCATCGCCAGGTGCTGGAAGCCTACCGCATGTTCGCCAACGACCGTGGCTGGGTGCGGCGCCTGGAAGAGGCGATCCGCAACGGCCTGACGGCGGAAGCGGCGGTGGAAAAGGTGCAGAGCGACATGCGCGCCCGCATGCTGCACATGACCGATCCCTATCTGCGCGAGCGGATGAGCGATTTCGACGATCTCGCCAACCGGCTGCTGCGGCAGCTGATGGGACGCGGGCCGGAGGATGTCGCGGCATCGCTGCCGAAGGATGCCATCATCGTCGCGCGCTCCATGGGCGCCGCCGAACTGCTCGACTATCCCCGGGACAAATTGCGTGGACTGGTGCTCGAGGATGGCGCGGCCACCAGCCACGTCGTCATCGTCGCGCGCGCCATGGGCATTCCGGTCGCCGGCCAGATGAAGGGCGCCGTTTCCATGGCGGAAAACGGCGATGCCATCATCGTGGACGGCGAGGAAGGCGCGATCCATCTGCGGCCGCAGTCCGATCTCGAGGCAGCCTATGCCGAAAAGGTGCGGTTCAGGGCACGCCGGCAGGAAGTCTACCGCGAGCTGCGCAAGAAGCCGTCGATGACCAGGGATGGCGTCCAGGTCGACCTGCTGATGAATGCCGGGCTTGCCGTCGACCTGCCGCAGCTGGCCGAGGCGGGCGCGGCCGGCATCGGCCTGTTCCGCACCGAATTGCAGTTCATGGTCGCCTCGACCTTTCCGCGCGCCGAAGCGCAGGAGAAACTCTATCGCGACGTGCTCGAGGCCGCGCGCGGCAAGCCGGTAACTTTCCGCACCATCGATATCGGCGGCGACAAGGTGCTGCCCTACTTCAAGGGCACCATCCAGGAAGAGAACCCGGCGCTCGGCTGGCGGGCGATTAGGCTGACGCTCGACCGTCCGGGTCTGCTTAGGACCCAGATCCGCGCCCTGCTCAAGGCCAGCGGTGGGCGTGAACTCAAGCTGATGCTGCCGATGGTGACCGAGCTTGGCGAGATCGCCCAGGCGCGCGAGATCATCGACCGCGAGGTGCGGCATCTCTCGCGCTTCGCCCACCACCTCCCGACCAGCCTCAAGCTGGGCGCCATGCTGGAAGTGCCGTCGCTCCTGTTCCAGCTCGACGAATTGATGAAAGCCGTCGACTTCGTCTCGGTCGGTTCGAACGATCTGTTCCAGTTCGTCATGGCGGTCGACCGTGGCAACACGCAACTGGCGAACCGCTTCGATACGCTGTCGGCGCCGTTCCTGCGTGTGCTCAAGCAGATCGCCGACGCCGGCGCTCGCAACCACACGCCCGTGACGCTGTGCGGCGAACTCGCCGGCAAGCCGATCTCGGCAATGGCGCTGATCGGCCTCGGGTTCCGCTCGATCTCGATGTCGCCGGCCTCGATCGGCCCGGTCAAAGCCATGTTGACGGAACTGCCCTTGGACGAGCTGAAAGCCTTCTTCGACGATAATCTGATGGCGCCGGCGCAGGGGCTGCCAATGCGGGCGTTGCTGCAGGCCTTTGCCGACGACCGCTCCATTCCGCTGTAGCATTTGTCATGATCAACCTGCCCCGCGACCGCATGGATCAAGTCGTCAAGCGTTTCGAGATGCTCGAAGCGCAGATGTCGGCCGGCCCGGCGCCGGATGCCTATGTGAAGATGGCGTCGGAATATGCCGAGCTTCAGGACATGGTGGCCAAGGTTCGGGCGCTGCGCTCGGCCGAGCACGAGCAGGCCGACCTCGAAGCGATGCTCGCCGACAAAGGCACCGACGCCGAGATGCGGGCTCTCGCCGAAGCCGACCTGCCCGGCGTCGAGGAGCGTATCGAAGGACTGCAGAAGGACATCCAGATCCTGCTCCTGCCCAAGGATGCCGCCGACGACAAGAACGCGATCCTTGAAATTCGCGCCGGCACCGGCGGTGACGAGGCGGCACTCTTCGCGGGCGACCTGTTTCGCATGTATGAGCGCTATGCCGCCGAACGCGGCTGGCGGTTCGAAACAGTGTCGGCCAGCGACGGCGATGCCGGCGGTTTCAAGGAAATCATCGCCACCGTGTCCGGCAAGGGCGTGTTTGCCCATCTGAAGTTCGAATCCGGTGTGCATCGCGTGCAGCGCGTGCCGGCAACCGAGGCTGGCGGCCGCATCCACACTTCGGCCGCCACCGTTGCCGTGCTGCCGGAAGCGGAAGAGGTCGACATCGAGATCCGCGCCGAGGACATCCGTATCGACACGATGCGAGCCTCGGGTTCCGGCGGGCAGCACGTCAACACCACCGATTCGGCGGTCCGCATCACGCATTTGCCGACTGGCATCATGGTGGTGCAGGCGGAGAAGTCGCAGCACCAGAACCGGGCGAAGGCCATGCAGATCCTGCGGGCCAGGCTCTATGATTTGGAGCGCGGCAAGGCTGACGAGGAGCGTTCCGAATCGCGCAAGTCGCAGGTCGGCTCCGGTGATCGCTCCGAGCGCATCCGCACCTACAATTTTCCGCAAGGCCGCGTCACCGACCACCGCATCAATCTGACGCTCTACAAGCTCGACCGGGTGATGATGGGCGAACTCGATGAAATCGTCGACGCACTGATCGCCGATCACCAGTCAAAGCTGCTGGCCGATATAGGCCTCGATGGCTGACCCTCTGCCCGAGGCACTGGGGCCGCTGCTGCGGGAGGCGCGGGCCAGGCTTGCGGCGGCCATGATCGACGATCCGGCGCTCGATGCGCGGCTGATCGTCGAACATTATTCCGGCACGACGCGTACACAGGCCATTGCCGAACCCGGGCGCAAGGTCGACGGGGGCGCCATCGCCGAAATCGAGGCCGCGCTGAAACGGCGAACCGGTGGCGAACCGGTGCATCGCATCCTCGGCTATCGTGAATTCTACGGTCTGCGCCTATCGCTATCGTCGGAAACGCTGGAGCCGCGGCCGGACACCGAGACGCTGGTGGAGGCGGTGCTGCCCTTCGTCAAGGCAACGGCCGCACGGGAGGGCACATGCCGCATCCTCGACCTCGGCACCGGGACGGGCGCGATCGCCCTGGCGCTGCTGAGCACGGTGCCGGCCGCGACCGCCATCGGCGTCGACATTTCCGCAGGCGCGCTGGCGACAGCGACCCGCAATGCCGGGCAATTGGGGCTCGGCGGCCGGTTCACGGCACTGCAGTCGGACTGGTTCGAAAAAGTTTCCGGCCGATACCATGTAATTGCCGCAAACCCTCCCTATATACGGTCGGAGGATATTGGAAATCTGCAGAACGAAGTTCGCGATTTCGATCCGCGCCTGGCACTTGACGGCGGTGCGGATGGGCTTACCCCCTACAGGATCATCGCCGCCGAGGCGGCAAGATTTCTGGAAGCCGAAGGCGTGATAGCGGTCGAGATCGGCCACACGCAACGCAACGAGGTCAACGACATGTTTAGCGTAGCCGGCTATGCCGCCGGTGAGGTGTTCGGCGATCTCGGCGGAAACGACAGGGTTCTTGTCTTTCAACGGGGAAAGCCTTGACGCAGTGCGAAAAAACCGCTTGGCAATGCCGGGGAATGCGGCTAGGGTCGCCTCAACCGGATGAGACGAAGCAGGCAGTGCTCTTAGCGATTCGGTTTCCTTGGAAATAGCTGCCTTCTTGCGCAAACGACGCCCAAGCTTCGTGCGGGAATCGTCCGGCAAGTGATGTAACCGGAACAGGATGGCACGTGGCGCCAACGCAATCGATGCGGGCGAACGCCGGTGAAGAAACGAAACGGCTGGCTGCATGAGCGCCTCCGTTCGTAACGAGTTTTCGAAAATTTCAAGATGAAGAGAGTCGAATGAGGCCACAACAGCAGAACAGGCGCATGCGCGGTCGCAACAACAATGGCGGCGGCGGTGGCAACAACAATAACAACAACCGCAAAGGCCCGAATCCGCTGACGCGCAATTACGAGAGCAACGGCCCGGACGTGAAGATCCGTGGATCGGCTCAGCAGATCGCCGAAAAATATGCCACCCTTGCCCGTGATGCGCAAAGCTCCGGCGACCGGGTCATGGCGGAGAACTATCTCCAGCACGCCGAACACTACAATCGAATCATTGCCGCCGCGCAAGCGCAGATGCCGATCCAGAACGTCCAGCAGAACCGCGACGACTTCGACGATGATGGCGACGAGGACCGCGACGAGTTCGACAATGCGGGCAACGTCGGGGCCGGCAACAGCGGAGCAAGCAGCGGCGGCAACACCATTTCCGATCCGCAAGTTCCGGTGATCAACCATGGCGCCGGTCCGCAGCCAGTGATCGAAGGTATGCCGGCCGAGGTCGCGCTCAACCGGGAAAGCGGCCGCGACAATCGTGACAATGCTGGCCGTGACAATAGTGGACGCAACCATGGCGGCCGCCATCGCGATCGCCGCCCCAATGGCGGCTATGGCCAGAACGGCCAGCGCGATTATGCTTCGTCCGCCGAGCAAGGCGGCCAGCAGCAGCGCAACGAGGCCCCGGGACAGGCTGAGGTGCAGGCAGAGTCCGCTTCGCCGGCCGAAACCGTCGCGGCGACCGAACCGGCTCCGCTGTTCGAGAATTTTTCGCCAGCCGGTCTGGCCGCCCAGGCCGAGCTCAATGAGGCGGCGGCCGAGAGCGGCGCTGCCCGCCGCCCGCGGCGACCGCGCCGCCCGCGCGCCACTGCCGACCAGGCAGACGGCGGCGGCCGCAATGCGGATGCCGGCGAGGTGGCCGCGGCCCCTGCCGAGGGCGGCAGCGCAGAGCCCGTGATCTCAGACATCGACAACTGATCGAGCAGCACTTGAAGACGTTGAACGGCGGGGAGAAATCTCCGCCGTTTTCGTTTTTTGCGCCTGTGGAATATTATGCGTTGACCGACATCAAGGCGTCTTGAGACAGCATGGCCTATGCACCATATCTCGGCTGAACAGGATCCGGCTCGAATGGGCGGGTCCGTCACCGCAATCTGATCCGGTGCCGCAAAGCGGGTCGGTGACGGAAGGAGACAGATATGAATCTTGAGAAATACTCCGAGCGCGTGCGCGGCTTTATCCAGTCCGCGCAAACCATGGCGCTCTCCCGCAATCACCAGCAATTCACCCCCGAACACATCTTGAAGGTACTCGTCGACGATGATGAGGGCCTAGCCGCATCGCTGATCGAGCGCGCCGGCGGCAATGTCCGCGACGTCAAGCTCGGTGTCGAGGCGGCACTTGAGGCGATGCCGAAGGTGGAAGGCGGTAATGGCCAGCTCTATCTGGCGCAGCCTCTGGCCAAGGTGTTCTCGACCGCCGAGGAACTGGCCAAGAAGGCCGGCGACAGCTTCGTCACCGTCGAGCGGCTGCTGCAGGCGCTTGCCATGGAAAAATCGGCCAAATCAGCCGAAATCCTGGCCAAGGCCGGCGTCACCGCGCAGGCGCTGAACCAGGTCATCAACGATCTCCGCAAGGGCCGCACCGCCGATTCGGCGAGCGCCGAGCAGGGCTATGATGCGCTGAAGAAATACGCGCGTGACCTCACAGCCGATGCCCGTGCCGGCAAGCTCGATCCGGTCATCGGCCGTGATGACGAAATCCGCCGCACCATTCAGGTGCTGTCGCGCCGCACCAAGAACAATCCGGTGCTGATCGGCGAGCCCGGCGTCGGCAAGACGGCCATCGCCGAAGGCCTGGCGCTGCGCATCGTCAATGGCGACGTGCCGGAATCGCTGAAGGACAAGCAGTTGATGGCGCTCGACATGGGCGCGCTGATCGCTGGCGCCAAATATCGCGGCGAGTTCGAGGAGCGGCTGAAGGCCGTGCTCTCGGAAGTCACTTCGGCCAACGGCAGCATCATCCTGTTCATCGACGAGATGCACACGCTGGTCGGTGCCGGCAAGGCGGATGGCGCGATGGATGCGTCCAACCTCCTGAAGCCGGCCCTGGCGCGCGGTGAACTGCACTGCGTCGGCGCGACCACGCTCGATGAATACAGAAAACACGTCGAGAAGGACCCGGCGCTGGCCCGCCGTTTTCAGCCCGTCTTTGTCGACGAGCCGACGGTGGAGGACACCGTCTCGATCCTGCGCGGTCTGAAGGAAAAATACGAGCAGCACCACAAGGTGCGCATCTCCGACTCGGCGCTGGTGGCGGCGGCGACGCTGTCCAACCGCTACATCGCCGATCGTTTCCTGCCGGACAAGGCGATCGACCTGGTCGACGAGGCTGCCTCGCGGCTCAGGATGCAGGTCGATTCCAAGCCCGAGGCGCTGGACGAGATCGACCGCCGCATCATGCAGCTCAAGATCGAGCGCGAGGCGCTGAAGGTCGAGAAGGACGAGGCCTCGAAGGATCGGCTTGCCCGCCTGGAAAAGGAACTCGCCGGTCTCGAGGAGGAATCGACCGAGATTACCGCCAAATGGCAGGCCGAGAAGCAGAAGCTCGGGCTTGCCGCCGACCTGAAGAAGCAGCTCGACGAGGCGCGCAACGAACTGGCCATTGCCCAGCGCAAGGGTGAATTCCAGCGCGCAGGCGAGCTTGCCTATGGCAAGATTCCGGAACTGGAAAAGAAGCTGAAGGAGGCTGAGGCCCAGGACGGCAAGGCCGGCATGGTCGAGGAAGTGGTCACCCCCGACCACGTCGCCCATATCGTGTCGCGCTGGACCGGCATTCCCGTTGACAAGATGCTGCAAGGCGAGCGCGACAAGCTGCTGCGCATGGAAGACGAGATCGGCAAGCGCGTCGTCGGCCAGGGCGAGGCGGTGCAGGCCGTTTCCAAGGCGGTGCGGCGTGCCCGTGCCGGCCTGCAGGATCCGAATCGGCCGATCGGCTCGTTCATGTTCCTCGGACCGACGGGCGTCGGCAAGACCGAACTGACCAAAGCATTGGCCAGCTTCCTGTTCGACGATGAGAGCGCCCTGGTGCGCATCGACATGTCGGAATTCATGGAAAAGCACTCGGTCGCCCGGCTGATCGGCGCGCCTCCCGGCTATGTCGGCTATGAGGAAGGCGGCGCGCTGACCGAGGCGGTGCGGCGCCGGCCCTATCAGGTCGTGCTCTTCGACGAGATCGAGAAGGCGCACCCGGATGTGTTCAACGTGCTGCTGCAGGTGCTCGACGACGGCCGGCTGACCGATGGCCAGGGCCGCACCGTCGACTTCCGCAACACGCTGATCATCATGACGTCGAATCTCGGCGCCGAATATCTGGTCAATCTCGGCGAAGACCAGGATGTCGACGCCGTACGCGACGAGGTGATGGGCGTGGTGAGGGCGCATTTCCGGCCGGAATTCCTCAACCGCGTCGACGAGGTGATCCTGTTCCATCGGCTGCGCCGTCAGGACATGGACCGCATCGTCGAGATCCAGCTCAAACGGCTGGAGAACCTGCTTGTCGATCGCAAGATCGCGCTGTCGCTGGATCACGAGGCGATCGAGTGGCTTGCGGCCAAGGGCTACGATCCGGCCTATGGCGCCAGGCCGCTGAAGCGGGTGATGCAGAAGGAACTGCAGGACCCGCTGGCGGAGAAGATCCTGCTCGGCGAGATCCTCGATGGCTCGACGGTGAAGGTGACCGCCGGTTCCGACCGGCTGAATTTCCGCTCGAAGCCGACTGTTGTCGCGACCGAGGCGGCGGCCTGACCGATGCGTGTCGCCTAAACCGGCCTTGGTTTTGGGACAATGACATGCATTAAAAACAAAAGATCTGAAGCGCGTCGCGCTTCGGAGTGCCGCGCGCCCAGTTTGGGCGCGAGGCGTTTTTCATAGCAAGCATGGGACGCGGATGACGCTGGATGACTACAACGACTTCTGCGCCTCTCTGCCTGCCACGAACCATGTCGTGCAGTGGGGTGGCGCCCATGTCTGGAAGGTCGGGACCAAGGTCTTTGCCATTGGTGGCTGGAACGAAGGCGCGCAGCTCTTCGTCACCTTCAAATGCTCCGACATTGCCTATGACGTGCTGAAGGAACAGCCGGGCTTGCGGCCCGCGCCGTATCTTGCCTCGCGCGGCATGAAATGGATCCAGCGTCAGACAAGCCAGAGCATGGATGATGACGCGTTGCAGGACTATCTGCGCGAGAGCCACCGCCTTGTTGCGCTCAAGCTGACGAAGCAGGCGCGCAAGGAGTTGGGGCTTGGCGCAGGCTAAAGCGCGTCTCGTGAAAACGGAGTCATGCGACGCCCTTTAGGTTCTTTGTTTTGATGCATGTCGTTGTCCCAAAACCGAGGTCACTTTTGGGCGACATGCATTAGCTGATATTCCCAGAGGTGCCGGAAAACCGCCATCTTCATGCCCGGTTCATGTTGGAACCATATTGTGGATAGCTGGTTTGCTGGCGAAGGGGTTCGCCTCACAGGGACAACGCCGGGCGACGGCAATCTACGGACCGGAGAGTTTTGGCCACCATGTTCCGCACGATCTTCGTCTTTTCGGCCCTCGCAGCCGGGATGCTTTCTTGCGGCGCGCTCGCAGCGCCGACGCAAGACAATGCACCCAGGGTTAGCCGCACCGCCAGCGACGGTGGCATCCTTGTCGCCCAGGACGGCAATCTCGATATTTACTACGACGCCAGGGGTAATCGCGTCATCGTTGACGCCGATACGGGCAAGGTGATCGCCATCCAGCCGCCGCAGACGAGACTCGACCGGCGCGCGCTGCGCCGCGATACAAGACTGCGCGAGTTGGGCCGTGCCCCAGCCGACGATGACCGCTACTATCTCGACGATCCGCAAGACATGGCGCGGTTCCGCCGCAAGCAGTTGGAAGAAGAAGGCCGGGTCATCCCCCCGCCGGCGGACGAGGCCGACCCCTATGGCGACAATTCGGTTGAGGCCTATCCGCCTTCGCAGCAGGATGACGGCAGCTACGACAACACTTATCCCGAGGCGCCGCAGCCGGCAAAACCGCAGACCATCAAACGCCAGCCCCTCAATGAGGCCTCGATAGAACCGGCCCAGCCGGGCCAGCCCGAACTGCAGCCGGCCAATCCGGAAACGCAGACGTCCCTGCCGCCGGACACTGGCGGCAAGGCCACCATCGATCCGTCGCTGTCGCTCGGCGCGCGGCAGGACGTGGCGGCGCTGCAGGTGCTGCTCGACCGCGGCGGCGCTTCGCCGGGGGTGATCGACGGGCGCTTCGGCTCTAACGTCGACAAGGCCTTGGCCGCCTACAACCAGATCACCGGTAGCAATCTGAAATCGACCGACGCGGTCGGCATCCAGGCGGCCCTTGCCCAGACCGGCGGCGACGCTTTCGCTTCCTACACGATCACCCCCGAAGACGCGGCTGGCCCCTATGTAGCCTCGATCCCGGAGGACTACAGCCAGAAGGCCAAGCTCGACCGCATGGGCTACACCTCCGTCACCGAGGCACTCGCCGAGCGCTTCCACATGGATGAGACCTATCTGAAGTCGATCAACAAGGGCCTCGACTTCAATCGCCCCGGGACGATCATCAAGGTCGCCAATTTCGGCAAGCTGGTGTCAACGCCGGTCGCGCGTATCGTCGCCGACAAAGCCAAGAAGGAAGTGTACGCCTACGATGCGGACGGCAAGCTGGTCGCAGCCTATCCCGCGACCATCGGCTCGGCCGACACGCCGTCGCCCACCGGGATACACGCGGTGTCGCGTGTCGCGCTCGACCCGAACTACACCTATAACCCGAACATCAATTTCAAGCAGGGCCAGAACGACAAGATTCTCACCATTCCGCCAGGCCCCAACGGACCTGTCGGGTCGGTCTGGATCGCCTTGGACAAACCGACCTACGGCATCCACGGCACGCCGGACCCATCGAAGATCGGCAAGACCGAAAGCCATGGCTGTGTGCGCCTGACGAACTGGGACGCGCGCGAGCTCGCCAAGTTGGTGTCGCCAGGCGTCACCGTGGAATTCGTCGGGGGATCTTCAGCCGATGACTTTGCGCAGCAATGAGCCGCGCAGCGCGGCGGCATAGATCAGCTGCACCACCAGAATGAAGCCGACGCTGAGCAATGGGGTGACCAGGCAGAGTGCGGCACCGATTGCCCACAGGATCTGCGCCTTGACGATACGCAGATAGACCGTGCGCTTCGCTTCAGCGTCGACGTCTTCCGCGACAAAGCCGTTCTTCTCCGCGTAATGCCAGCTGGCGAACAGCGTGACGCCGAGCATCAACAGGTTGAGCCAGTAGACCAGCACCGCGGTCCTGAATTCGAGGAAGTCCGCCAGAAGGTCGGTCGAGAACGGCAGCAAGGCGACAAAGGCGAGAAAGCAGAGGTTCAGCGTGGCAAGCCGCCTGTCGGACTTGGCGATCAGCCCATGCTGGGCCTGCTGGCCGAACCAGAAGATCGTCAGCGTCAGGAAACTCAAGGCATAGGTCAGAAAGCGCGGCGCCAATGCCGCGATCGCAGCGAGCAGTTCATGCTCGGAATGGATCGTCTCATGCGCCGGCACCCTGATCTCGAGTACGATCAGGGTGAGCGCGATGGCGAAGACGCCGTCGGTGATGCCGACAATGCGGCCGCGTCCCTCCGCTGATGCTTCGAGTGGACGCTTCATAGATTTCTCCCCGCTTGCGGCTCTCCGGAACTTAGCATGACTGCCGCCGTTTGCATCCGGTGCGGCGCGACCCTGCCCAGTTGGCTGGGCTCAGTGACTGCGAGCCGCTGGCCGGTTGTTGCCGAAACACCGACGGTCTAAGCAATGTGTCATGCATTCACCAGATAAAGCCTCCGCAATCCCGCTGACCAATCCGGTCACGAACGGAACTTTCTGTCCGCCTTCGCTGCGGCGATACGTGCTGGTTGCGGCGATCCTGGCTTCGGCGCTCGGCTTCATCGACGGCTCGATCCTGGCCATCGCCATGCCGGCGATCCGCGTCGATCTCGGTGCCAGCCTTGCCGCGGCACAGTGGATTTCCAATGCCTATGCGTTGACGCTCTCGGCGCTGATCCTTGCCGGCGGAGCCGCCGGCGACCGGTTCGGGCTGCGCCGCGCCTTCGTGGCCGGCATTGCGCTGTTCGTCGCGGCCTCGCTTGCCTGTGCGCTGGCGCCGAACGCGATCGTGCTGATCGCGTTTCGCGCCCTCCAGGGTATTGGCGCGGCGATCATGGTGCCGGGCAGCCTCGCCATCATCGCCAAGGCCTATCCGAAAAAAGAGCGGGGCCGCGCGATCGGCATCTGGGCGGCGGCCTCCGCGCTGACCACCGCGCTCGGCCCAGTACTCGGCGGCCTGGTGCTCTCGGCTTTCGGCGGTGGCATCTGGCGGGCGATTTTCGCCGTCAACCTGCCGCTTGGCCTGATCTCGATCTATCTCCTGCTTGCCAAAATTCCGGCCGATGAGCCGACTGAGAAACGCAGCCTTGATCTGGGCGGCGGCGGGCTTGCGACACTGGCCTTCGGCGCGCTCGCCTATGGGCTGACCTCGATGAGCGCCAGCGGCGGGGGCCACATGGCGGGACCGAGCATTGCCGCCGGCGCTGTGCTGCTTGCCGTCTTCATCCTGTTCGAGCAGCGGCAACGCGAGCCGATGATCGACCTCAGCCTGTTTCGCATCGGCGCTTTCGCTGGCGCCAATGTGGCGACCTTCTTCCTCTATTTCGCGCTGTCGGCCAATCTTTTCTACCTGCCGATGCTCATGATCGCCGGCTGGGGTCTGAGCACGGCCGAAGTTGGCTTCATCTTCCTGCCGCTGTCGGCATCGATCGCGCTTCTGTCGGGACCGGTCGGGCAATTGTCGGACCGGATCGGACCGCGTTTCCCGATCGCCTGCGGCAGTCTGGTCGTGGCCTTCGCCTTCGCCGGACTTGCCTTGCTCACCCATGCCGGCATCCACCATTTCTGGACCGGAACATTTCCACTGATGGCGCTGATGGGGCTCGGCATGGCGCTGGTCGTATCGCCGCTCTCGACCGCGATCATGACGGCGGTGGAAGACAAGGACACGGGGGCCGCTTCCGGCATCAACAATGCCGTCTCGCGCATTGGCGGCCTGATCGCGGTGGCGGCGATGGGGTCGCTGGCGGCCTGGGTCTATGCCAAGGCACTGGATGGGAATGCGATTTCAAGCGTGCCTGGCTTCGGTGAACTGGCACCGGCCGGCTTGGCGCCGGCGCTCGATGCGGCAAGGCTTGCCGCCAGCGACGCAGCCTTTTCGGCTGTCTCCTCGGTGACGGCGCTGCTTTGCCTGCTTTCAGCCGCCATCGCATGGACAACGATTCCCGGCGAAGCGCTGCCGTGGTCGCGGCGCGCAGAAACCGAGCAGGACTGAAAGGCGAAGGGCTCAGCCTTCGATCTTGGCGCTGGCAACCTTCAGCGAATTGCCATCTTCCTGCTTCAAGAGATCGTCGATGCGCTCGCGCTCGCGCTTGAA